>NZ_JBFBFJ010000001.1:1246744-1517707 GCF_040684155.1 Nocardioides sp. NPDC092400
AGGGCGCGGTCGGCTGACGCCGGCCACCGTCCCTCCCGCCGACCCAGAAAGACAGACGTAGTGACCGTGACTGACACCGCCCGCGACAGCGTCGCGAGCGCCCTGGAGCAGGACCGGGTGGAGTCCCACCTGAACCCGCCGCCGTCGTACGACCTCGCCGACCACCCGGTCCCGACCGGGCGCGAGGAGGTCTGGCGGTTCACCCCGCTCAAGCGGCTGCGGGGGATCCTCGACGGCGAGGCGTCCGACGCGCGCCTGCGCCGCGAGGTCTCCCTGCCCGAGGGCGTGACCCTCACCGAGATCACCGCCGAGCAGGCGCGTGAGCTCGGTGAGCTCGCGCCCAACGACCGGCCCTCTGCACTGGCCGTCGCCAACGCGGGCGGTGCGCTGCTGCTCGACGTGCCGGCCGAGCTGGAGGCGACCGAGCCGGTCGTCGTCACGCTGACCGGCGAGGGCGCCGAGGACCTCGTGTGGGGCCACGTCGTGGTCCGCCTGGGCCGGTTCTCCAAGGCGACGATCGTCCTGCGGCACACCGGCTCGGCCCGGTACGCCGCGACCACGACCGTCGTCGTCGGCGACGGCGCCGAGCTCAACATGGTCTCGCTGCAGGACTGGGACGACGACGCGGTCCACCTCGGCCGCGACGCCATCCGGGTCGGCCGCGACGCCAGCGTCAAGCACACCTCGGTGAGCTTCGGCGGCGACGTCGTCCGGATGCACGCCAACGTCGAGTACGACGGTCCGGGCGGCGAGGCCGAGCTGCTCGGCCTGTACTTCGCCGACGCCGGGCAGCACCTCGAGCACCGGCTCTTCGCCGACCACAACCAGCCGCGGACCAAGTCCAACGTCGTCTACAAGGGCGCGCTGCAGGGCCAGGGCGCGCGCACGGTCTGGATCGGCAACGTGCTGATCCGCAAGGTCGCCGAGGGGATCGAGACCTACGAGGAGAACCGCAACCTCGTGCTCACCGACGGCTGCCAGGCCGACTCGGTGCCTAACCTCGAGATCGAGACCGGCGAGATCGAGGGCGCGGGCCACGCGTCGGCGACCGCCCGGTTCGACGACGAGCAGCTGTTCTACCTGCGCTCGCGCGGCGTCTCCGACGCCGAGGCGCGCCGCCTGGTGCTGCACGGCTTCTTCAACGACCTGATCCGCAAGGTCGGCATCCCCTCGCTCGAGGAGCAGCTGGCCGCCACGGTCGAGGCCGAGCTGGCCAAGAACGTCCTCGACGGCCTGCCGCCGGTGGGGGCCTCGTGACCTTCGAGCGGGCCTGCGCGCTGAGCGACGTACCCACCGACGAGGCGCTCGCCGTCACCGTCGGCGCCCACGACGTGGCCGTCGCCCGCGACGGCGACGAGGTCTACGCGCTGCAGGACCTCTGCTCGCACGCCTCGGTCTCGCTCAGCGAGGGCGAGGTCGCGGACTGCACCGTCGAGTGCTGGCTGCACGGCTCCCGCTTCGACCTGCGGACCGGCAAGCCCACCGGCCTCCCGGCCACCGAACCCGTCGCGACCTTCCCCGTGGAGGTCCGCGGGGGAGACGTCTACGTCGACACCACCACCACCCTGAACGGAGTCACCCCCTCATGAGCGAGCTCGTCATCAAGGACCTGCAGGTGTCCGTGGACACCGAGGACGGTCCCAAGGAGATCCTCAAGGGCGTCACGCTGACCATCGCGTCGGGCGAGACCCACGCGATCATGGGCCCCAACGGGTCGGGCAAGTCGACCCTGGCCTACTCGATCGCCGGCCACCCGAAGTACACGATCACCGGCGGCACCGTCACCCTCGACGGCGAGGACGTGCTGGCCATGTCGGTCGACGAGCGCGCCCGCGCCGGCCTCTTCCTGGCCATGCAGTACCCCGTCGAGGTCCCCGGCGTGTCGGTCTCGAACTTCCTGCGCACCGCGAAGACCGCGATCGACGGCGAGGCCCCGAAGCTGCGCACCTGGGTCAAGGACGTCAACGGCGCCCTCGAGCGCCTCAACCTCGACCCGACCTTCGGCACCCGCTCGGTCAACGAGGGCTTCTCCGGCGGCGAGAAGAAGCGCCACGAGATCGCCCAGCTCGAGCTGCTCGACCCGAAGGTCGCGATCCTCGACGAGACCGACTCCGGCCTCGACATCGACGCACTGAAGGTCGTCTCCGCGGGCGTCAACCGCTTCCGCGAGCAGGAGGGCAAGGGCGTCCTGCTGATCACGCACTACACGCGCATCCTGCGCTACATCAAGCCCGACTTCGTCCACGTCTTCGTCGCCGGCAAGGTCGCCGCCTCGGGCGGCTCCGAGCTCGCCGACGAGCTCGAGGCCGAGGGCTACGACAAGTACCTCAAGGCTGCGGCGGTCTGATCGTGCTGCCTGGACTCCTCCCCGAGCTGGAGGTCATCCGCAAGGACTTCCCGATCCTCGAGCGCACGCTCGCGGGCGGGATGCCGCTGGTGTACCTCGACAGCGCGAACACCTCGCAGAAGCCGCAGTGCGTGATCGACGCGATGGTCGACCACCTCGAGCGGCACAACGCGAACGTCGCCCGCGCCATGCACCAGCTCGGGGCGGAGTCCTCCGAGGCGTTCGAGAGCGCGCGCGACGTCGTCGCGCGCTTCATCGGCGCCCCGAGCCGCGACGAGGTGATCTTCACCAAGAACGCCTCCGAGGCGCTCAACCTGGTCGCGAACACGCTGGCCTGGGCGACCGGCGACCTGGCGGTCGGTGCGGGCGACGAGGTCGTCATCACCGAGATGGAGCACCACTCCAACATCGTCCCCTGGCAGCTGCTCACCGAGCGCAAGGGCGCCACGCTGCGCTGGTTCGGCCTGACCGAGTCCGGCGAGCTGGACCTCTCCGACATCGACTCCCTGATCACCGAGCGGACCAAGGTCGTCTCGCTGACCTGGGTCTCGAACATGCTCGGCACGATCAACCCGGTGGCCGAGATCGCGCGTCGCGCCCACGAGGTCGGCGCGATCGTCGTGGTCGACGCCTCGCAGGCCGCGCCGCAGCTGCCCGTCGACGTGACGGCGGTCGACGCCGACGTCCTGGTCTTCACCGGCCACAAGGTCGTCGGACCGACCGGCATCGGCGTGCTCTGGGGCAAGCGGTCACTGCTCGAGCAGCTCCCGCCGTTCCTCGGTGGCGGCGAGATGATCGAGACGGTCCGCATGGAGCGGTCGACGTACGCAGGCATCCCGCACAAGTTCGAGGCCGGGACCCCGCCGATCGTCGAGGCCGTCGGCCTCGGCGCCGCGCTGGAGTACCTCTCGGCGGTCGGCATGGAGAACATCCACCGCCACGAGCAGGCGATCACCGCCTACGCGCTCGACGGCCTGGCGACCATCCCCGGCCTGCGGGTGCTAGGTCCCACCGACGCCACCCGGCGCGGCGGAGCGGTCGCCTTCGAGATGGACGGCGTGCACCCCCACGACATCGCCCAGGTGCTCGACTCGCGCGGCGTCGCCGTCCGGGCCGGCCACCACTGCGCGAAGCCGGCGCACGCGCGGTTCGGGGTGCAGAGCTCGACCCGCATGTCGTCGTACCTCTACACGACCCCCGCGGAGATCGACGCCCTCGTCGAGGGCCTCGAGCACACCCGCGCGTACTTCAAGGTGGGCTGAACGTGAACGCCGAGCTCGACTCGCTCTACCAGGAGATCATCCTGGACCACTACAAGAACCCGCACCACGCGGGCCTGCGCGACCCCTACGAGGCCGAGGTCCACCACGTGAACCCGACCTGCGGCGACGAGGTGACCCTGCGCGTCCACCTCGCGGAGGGCAAGGTCGCCGACGTGTCGTACGACGCCGTCGGCTGCTCGATCTCCCAGGCGTCCGCGTCGGTGTTGACCGACCTCGTCATCGGCAAGCCGGTGGAGGAGGCCATGTCGGTCCACGAGGAGTTCCTGACCCTGATGCAGGGCAAGGGCACCGTGGAGCCCGACGAGGACGTGCTGGAGGACGGCATCGCCTTCGCCGGTGTCGCGAAGTTCCCCGCGCGCGTCAAGTGCGCACTGCTGTCGTGGATGGCCTGGAAGGACGCCACGGCCCGTTCCCTGGAGGAGACCCGATGACCGAGCTCGACCACTCCGACCTGCCGGAGGTCCCCGAGGCCACCGGTGCCGCCCCCACCGGGTCGGCGTCGTCCACAGTCTCCGTGGACGACGTGACCGAGGCGATGAAGGACGTCGTCGACCCCGAGCTGGGGATCAACGTCGTCGACCTCGGCCTGGTCTACGACGTCCACGTCGACGAGGGCTCCAACGTCGTCCTCGACATGACGCTGACCTCGGCGGCCTGCCCGCTGACCGACGTCATCCAGGACCAGACCAACGCCGCGCTCGAGGGCCTGGTCAACGACGTCGCGATCAACTGGGTCTGGATGCCGCCGTGGGGTCCCGACAAGATCACCGAGGACGGCCGCGAGCAGCTGCGTGCCCTCGGGTTCAACGTCTGAGCGACCGGTGAGCCAGCCCGCGAGCTCGCCCGAGGTCGAGAACTTCTGGGTGCTCGCCCGCCGCCAGGCCAGGCTGGAGCGGCTGCCGGCGTACTTCGGGCCCTCGGGCCTGGTGTCCCTCCCGCCGCCTGCGTGGTCCTTCGGGGCCACGCAGGAGCAGGCGGACGAGCTCGCCGGGCTCGTCGTCGACGGCGTGAAGACCGCGACCGCCAGCGCCGCGGAGGACTACGCGGCCGAGGGCGTGCCGCTCCCCGAGCCGGGCACGCTCGGCATCGTGCTCGACGGCGCCGGCCACCCGCGCGCGCTCGTCGCCACCACCGAGGTGGCCGTGGTCGCCTTCGACCGCGTGGACGCCGAGCACGCCCACGCCGAGGGCGAGGGGGACCGCACGCTCGCGACCTGGCGGCACCGGCACGAGACCTTCTTCCGCGAGGTCGACCCGCACGGCCGGGGCTTCCGCCCGGACATGCCCGTCGTGCTAGAGCGGTTCCGCGTGCTGCACCCCAAGCCGCCGAAGCGGTGAGCGGCACCGCCCGGGCGGTCCTGGTCCCGGCGGAGCGCTGGGTCCGGTGGGCGACGAACTTTGAGGAGCGCCACGGCCCGACCGCGCTGAGCGCCGACGGTGGAGCCCTCGCCGGCACCGCCGAGGACGGCTCGACCTTCGCTGCCCGGCTGCCGTTCGACGAGGCGTACGCCGGCCAGGCGGAGGCGAGCGCCTTCGTGGAGGCCGTCACGGCGCCCGCCGACTGGGGGCTGCTGCTCGTCCGCAAGGGCGGCTTCGCCGTCGCCCGGCTCTCCCGCACGGCGATCGGCGACTCCAAGGTGGGGCAGCGGCACGTGCAGGGCCGCACCAAGGCGGGCGGGCAGAGCCAGCAGCGGTTCGCCCGGCGCCGGGACAACCAGGCCCGCGCGGCGTACGAGGCCGCGGCCGGGCACGCGGCGCGCGTGCTCGCCGGTCTGCGGGGTCCGCTCGTGACCGGTGGGGACCGGTCCGCGGTCGAGGAGGTCCTGGCGGGCCCGCCGCTCGACGGGCTCCACGTGGTCGGCCCCTGGCTCGCCGTGCCCGACCCGCGTCGCGCCGTGCTCGAGCAGGCGGTGCGCGACGCCTGCTCGGTGCAGGTCGAGGTGGTCAACAGCGCGCCTGCGTGACGCACGCCGCACCGCTGGCTAGCGTCGACGGCATGTGGCAGCCCGAGCCGGGGTGGCTGGCGATGCCCGGCGGCACCGGTACGTCGACCGTCGGCGTGTGGCGGACGGTCCTCGGCGACCAGCCGGTGGTCGTGAAGCGGCTCGCCCGGCCCACCGGCGGGGACCCGCGCGAGCTCTCCGACCCCCACCACCCGGCGTACTGGCGCCGGGCGGCGGACGTGCTGGCCGGCGGCCTCGTCGTCGACACGCCTGGGCTGCGGTCCGACCCGCAGGCCGCGCTCGAGGAGGACGCCGACGGGATCACCCTGACCCAGGCGTGGGTCGAGGACGCGGCCAACAGCGGCCTCTTCGTGGCGCGCTGCCTGGGCGGCTTCGCCGGTGCCCGCCTGTCCGGGCCCGCGCTCGCCACCGACCAGCTGCGCCACCGGATGGCCCGGGTCGAGCGCGGCGGAGGCTGGCGGACGCTCGCCCGCACCACCGTCGCCGACGTCGCCGAGCACCTGTGGGGGCGCCGGTCGGTGCTGCTCGCCGAGCTCGACGCCCTGCCGCAGGTCGCCCAGCACGGCGACCCGACGCCCGCGAACCTCCCGGGACGCGCCGGCGACGACGTGGTGGCGGTGGACTGGGGGACCCTGGGCCACGGCCCCGTCGGCTCCGACCTGGGCTTCTACGCCCTCCAGGCCCGCGAGGAGCTCGACCCGCTCGTCGAGGCCTACCTCCTCGGGCTCCCGCCCGGGCTCGCGACCGCCGAGCAGGTGCGCCGCGGAGCGCGCGTGACGGCGGTGCTCACCGCGCTCAACCGCGCGGAGTGGGCGTTGGCGCGGGTCGCCGGCGGCGAGGGTGCCCTGGCCGGCAAGTTCCGCCACCCCGCCGTCGCCCCGCACCTGCGGGCGCTCCAGCGCCAGGCCACCCACATCGAGGCGCTGCTCGCCGGCTGAGCGGCGCGCCCGGTGGCGTCACAGCCGCTGCGCGGCGAAAGTGTCGCAGGACTCGAGCGAGCCGGAGTCGAAGCCGGTCCGGAACCACCGCACGCGCATCGCCGCCGAGCCGTGGGTCCACGACTCCTCGGTGACCTGGCCCTGGGTCTTCTCCTGGATCCGGTCGTCGCCGACGGCCTCGGCCGCCGCGACGGCCTCCTCCACGTCCTGCTGCGTGAGGTCGCTGATCAGCACCTGCCCGTCCGCGTCCTCGGTCGTCATCGCCGCGCGAGCCCACATGCCGGCGTAGCAGTCGGCCTGGAGCTCCAGCCGCACGGCGTCGCTGGTGGGTCCCTGCTGGGTCCGGACCTTGCCCATGGCCCCGAGCAGGTTCTGGATGTGGTGGCCGTACTCGTGGGCCAGCACGTACGGCTCGACGAACCCGCCCTCGGGGCCCCCGAGCTGCCGCTCGAGCACGGTGTCGAAGAACGTCGTGTCGAGGTAGATCGAGGAGTCCGCCGGGCAGTAGAAGGGCCCCACCTCGGACGTCGCGCCGCCGCAGCCGGTCTGCGTGGAGCCCGAGAAGGTCGCCAGCTCGGCGACCGGCTCGAACCGCGCGCCGAGCTCGTCGGACCAGAAGTCGTCGAGCGAGTTCTCGACCGCCACGCGGGCGCAGTCGACGTCGTTGTTGGCGTCCTCGCCGGTCTCGCAGTTCTCGTACCGGTCGCTGTCGGCGAACCGGCTGGTGTCGTACGCCGAGGAGGACCCTCCGCCGAGGCCGGGCACCCCGCCGCCGACGCACTGGGTCAGCACGAGGAAGAGCACGACGACGATGACGCCGCCGATGCCGCCGCCGGCGCGCATCCCGCCCGGGATGGGCATCCGGGCGCCGCCCATCGACCCGCCGCCCATGCCGCCGCCGCGGCCGAAGCCGCCGCCACCGCCTCGACCGCGGTCGCGGACGCGACCGGTGTCCAGGCGTGCCTTGGGGTTGAAGCGCATGGTGACTCCTCACACGTGCGAACCAGTTCGTGGCTGGTCCGTACCCACATCTACAGTGGGTGTCCTCATGATCACCGCCACCCAGCTGGAAGTCCGAGCGGGCGCGCGACTGCTCATGGAGAACGTCAGCTTCCGGGTCGCGCCCGGCGACAAGATCGGTCTGGTCGGGCGCAACGGTGCCGGCAAGACGACGCTGACCAAGATCCTGGCCGGCGAGGGCCAGCCCGCGAGCGGGACGGTGACGACCAGCAGCGAGGTCGGTTACCTGCCGCAGGACCCCCGCACGGGCGACCCCGAGGTGCTGGCGCGCGACCGGATCCTGTCCGCGCGCGGGCTCGACGACGTCGTCCGCCGGCTGCGCGAGGCCGAGGCCGGCATGGGCAGCGACGACCCGGCGGTCCGTGACAAGGCGATGCGCCGCTACGAGCGCGCCGACGCCGAGCTGCACGCCGGTGGTGGGTACGCCGCGGAGTCCGAGGCCGCCGTCATCGCGCACAGCCTGGGCATCGAGGACCGGATCCTGGCCCAGCCGCTCAAGACCCTCTCCGGTGGCCAGCGCCGGCGCGTCGAGCTCGCGCGGATCCTCTTCTCCGGCGCTGAGATCCTCATCCTCGACGAGCCGACCAACCACCTCGACGCCGACTCGATCATCTGGCTGCGCGACTTCCTCAAGGCCCACCGCGGCGGGTTCATCGTGATCAGCCACGACAACGGGCTGCTCGAGGAGACCGTCAACAAGGTCCTGCACCTCGACGCCAACCGCGGCGTCATCGACGTCTACAACATGGGCTGGAAGGACTACCTCAGCCAGCGCGAGACCGACGAGCGCCGCCGCAAGCGCGAGCGCGCCAACGCCGAGTCCAAGGCCAAGACGCTGACCGACCAGGCCAACAGGATGCGGGCCAAGGCCAGCAAGGCCTCGGCCGCCCAGTCGATGCTCAAGCGCGCCGAGAAGCTCGTGTCGGGGCTGGAGGGCGAGCGGCAGGCCGAGAAGGTCGCCCGGATCGCCTTCCCCAAGCCCGCCGCCTGCGGCAAGACGCCGCTCACCGCGGAGGGGCTGTCGAAGTCCTACGGCTCGCTCGAGGTCTTCACCGACGTCGACCTCGCGATCGACAAGGGCTCGCGGGTGGTCATCCTGGGCCTCAACGGCGCGGGCAAGACCACGATGCTGCGCATCCTCGCCGGCGTGGACCGGGCCGACACCGGCGACGTCGTGCCCGGCCACGGGCTCAAGGTCGGCTACTACGCCCAGGAGCACGAGACGCTCGACACCGACCGGACGGTGCTGGAGAACATGCAGTCCGCGGCGCCCCAGCTGACCGACACCGAGGCCCGCTCGGTGCTCGGGTCGTTCCTCTTCTCCGGCGAGGACGCCCACAAGCCGGCCAAGGTGCTCTCCGGTGGCGAGAAGACCCGCCTCGCGCTCGCCTCGCTGGTCGTCTCCAGCGCGAACGTGCTGCTGCTCGACGAGCCCACCAACAACCTCGACCCCGCCTCCCGCGAGGAGGTGCTGGCCGCGATCCGCTCCTACGAGGGCGCGATCGTGCTGGTCACCCACGACGAGGGCGCCGTGCGGGCCCTCGAGCCGGACCGGGTGCTGCTGCTGCCCGACGGCGACGAGGACCTGTGGAACGAGGGGTACGCCGACCTGGTCTCGCTGGCCTGACGTCGGCGGCCGCCCCGGCCGGGCACGGGTACGTCGGCGGGCCGCCCTAGGCTCGCCGCCATGACGACGCCCTCCCCGGAGACCCTCGCCGCGGCCGGTCTCCAGCTGGACCTGACCGGGCCGGTCGCGACGATCACCCTCGACCGGCCCGACGTGCGCAACGCCCAGACGCCGGCGATGTGGCGCGCGCTGGCCGACCTCGGGGCCGGGCTGCCCGGCGACGTACGCGTCGTGGTCGTGCGGGGCAACGGTCCCGCCTTCTCGGCCGGTCTCGACCGGCGGTTGCTCGACCCGTCGTCCGTCGGGGGCGAGGAGGAGTCGGTCGCCGGCCTGGTGGCGCTGTCCGACGGGGACCTGGCCGCGACCATCGACGAGTACCAGCGCGGCTTCACCTTCCTGCGCGACCCGCGCTTCGTCTCCGTCGCAGCCGTCCACGGCTACGCGATCGGCGCCGGCTTCCAGCTGGCGCTCGCGTGCGACCTCCGGGTGGTCTCGACCGACGCCCAGCTGTCGATGAAGGAGGCCGCGCTCGGGCTCGTCCCGGACCTGACGGGAACAAAGCCGCTGGTCGACAGCGTTGGCTACGCGAGGGCCCTGGAGATCTGCGCGACCGCGCGGATGGTCGGCGCCGACGAGGCCGTGCGGATCGGTCTGGCGCTCGCCGCCGTGCCGTCCGAGCAGCTGGACTCGACGGTGGCGGACCTGGTCCAGGCCCTCGTGACCCACCTCCCGGGTGCGGTCACCGAGATCAAGTCGCTCCTCCAGGGAGCGGACCAGCGGGACCTCGAGACGCAGCGGCGGCTCGAGCGGGAGGCGCAGGTGCGCCGGTTCCGTGAGATGGCCTCCCTGGCGGGAGGCCGGTGAAGGAGCAGTCGATGTCGGGGATGTACGGCGCAGGCGCCGCGTGGCGCAACCTCAGGGCCGACCGCAGCGTGGTCGACAACCGGATCAGCCGGGAGACGATGCGGCGCGTGCTGGGCTTCGCCCGCCCCCACCGCCGGACCATCACCGTCTTCCTCCTGCTGACCGTGGTCGACGCCGCCATGGTCGTCGTCACGCCGCTGCTGGTGCAGCGCGTGGTCGACGACGGCATCCTCGCGGGCGACGGCGGGCTGGTCACGCTGATCGCTCTGGCGATGGCCGGCGTCGCCGTCGTCAACGCCGTGCTGGCGGTCATCGGCGGGTGGCTCTCCTCGCGGATCGGCGAGGGGCTGATCTACGACCTCCGCACCCAGGTCTTCGGCCACGTCCAGCGCCAGTCGCTGGCCTTCTTCACCCGCACCCAGACCGGCGCACTGGTCTCCAGGCTCAACAACGACGTCATCGGTGCCCAGCGCGCCTTCACCTCCACGCTCTCCAGCACGGTGTCGAACACCATCGCGGTGCTGGTCGTCGGCATCGCGATGTTCGCGCTGAGCTGGCAGGTGACCCTGCTGTGCCTGGCGATGTTCCCCGTCCTCTTCGGGATCTCCCGCTTCGTCAGCTCCAAGCTCGCCGGCCTCACCCGCCGCCAGATGGACGGCAACGCCGACCTCGGCAACGTCATGACCGAGCGCTTCAACGTCGGCGGCGCGATGCTGCTCAAGCTGTTCGGCCGCCGCGGCGAGGAGGACGCGCTGTTCGCGACCAAGGCCGCGAACGTCCGCGACCTCGGCGTCCGGATCTCGCTGATCACCCGGATCTTCGGCGCCTCGATGATGCTCGTCCCGGCCCTCGCCACGGCCCTGGTGTACGGCGTCGGCGGGCACCTCGCGATCGACGGCACGCTGACCGTGGGCACCCTGCTCGCGCTGGCGACCCTGCTGCTGCGGCTGCTCGGTCCGCTGCAGGGCCTCTCCAACGTCCGGATCGACGTGATGACCGCCCTGGTCAGCTTCGAGCGGGTCTTCGAGGTGCTCGACCTGCCCTCGCTGGTCCGGGAGAAGCACGGCGCGGTGGCGCTGCCGCCGACCGCCTCGCGGCTCGAGTTCGACCACGTGTCCTTCACCTACCCGCGGGCCGACGACGTCTCCCTCGCCTCGCTCGAGACCGTCGCCCGGACCGAGTCCCGCGAGCACACCGAGGTGCTGCACGACATCTCCTTCGTCGCCGACGCCGGCCAGATGATCGCCCTGGTCGGGCCGTCGGGCGCCGGCAAGACCACGGTCACCCACCTGGTGGCCCGCCTCTACGACGTCGACGAGGGCGCGGTCCGCGTCGGCGGCCACGACGTCCGCGACGTCACGCTGCAGTCCCTCGAGGACGTGGTCGGGTACGTCACCCAGGACGCCCACATGTTCCACGACACGATCCGCGCCAACCTCGTCTACGCCCGCCCCGGCGCGACCGAGGAGCAGATGTGGCAGGCGCTCGAGGCCGCGCAGGTCGCCGGCCTGGTGCGGGCGCTGCCCGACGGGCTCGACACCGTCGTGGGGGACCGCGGCTACCGCCTCTCCGGCGGGGAGCGCCAGCGCCTGGCCATCGCGCGGCTCCTGCTCAAGGCGCCCTCGATCGTGGTGCTCGACGAGGCCACGGCCCACCTCGACTCCGGCTCGGAGGCCGCCGTGCAGCGCGCCCTCGACGCCGCGCTGGCCGGCCGCACCTCCCTGGTGATCGCGCACCGGCTCTCGACCGTCCGTGACGCCGACCTGATCCTGGTGCTCGAGGACGGGCGGATCGCCCAGTCCGGCACGCACGCCCAGCTGCTCGCCCAGGGCGGGCTCTACGCCGAGCTGCACCGCACCCAGTTCTTCGAGGACGTGCCGGCCTGATGGACCTCTCGCTCGACGGACGCGTCTACGTGGTGACCGGCGGCGCCCGCGGCCTCGGGCGGGCCACCGCGGACGTCCTCGTGGCCGAGGGCGCCCGCGTGGTGCTCTCGGGCCGCTCGGAGGACTCGCTGGCCGCAGCCCGGGCCGAGCTGGGAGCCGACCGCGTCACGACGGTCGCCGCCGACAACGCCGACCCCACCACGCCCGGCCGGCTCCTGGCGGCCGCGCAGGAGACGTTCGGCCGCCTCGACGGCGCGCTGGTCAGCGTCGGCGGCCCGCCGAAGGGACCGGTGCTGACGGTGACCGACGAGCAGTGGTCAGCTGCCTTCGAGTCGGTCTTCCTCGGGGCGGTCCGGATCTCGCGCACGGTCGCCGCGGCGCTGCCCGACGGCGGTTCCCTCGCGCTGGTGCTCTCCTCGAGCGTGCGGTCGCCGCTGCCCGACATGGCCATCTCCAACGGCCTGCGGCCCGGGCTGGCGATGGTCGCCAAGACCCTGGCCGACGAGGTCGGGCCACGCGGCGTACGCGTCAACGCGCTGCTGCCCGGACGGGTGGCGACCGACCGGGTGGCCGAGCTCGACGCGCTGTCGGGCGACCCGGCCGCCGTACGAGCGCAGGCCGAGGAGTCGATCCCGCTGCGCCGCTACGGACGCCCGGAGGAGTTCGGCCGGGCCGCGGCGTTCCTGCTGTCCCCGGCGGCCTCGTTCGTGTCCGGCGTGGTGCTGCCGGTCGACGGCGGGGCACTGCGCGCGCTCTGAGCGCCGGCACGGCTCGTGGCGCCGGGCCGCGGCGGGCGAGGCGGCCGCTTGCCGGTGCGCGGATCGGCCTTCGGCCGCGGCGGCCGGGGCTCGCGCCGACCGCTGCGCTCGCCGTGCGGCCCGCGCTTGAGCTCGTCGTAGGCGAGGTAGAGGAAGCCGAAGATGGCCAGCACCCCGAAGAACCACCACTGCAGGCCGTAGAAGAAGTGCGGCCCGTTGTCCTGCTCGGGGAGGTCGCGGGGCGTCAGGGCCTCGGCCGGCGCCGGGTCCTCGGAGCGGAGGTCGACGAACCCGCCGTACGTCGGGCGGCCGATCGCCTCGCCGACCTCCTCGCTGGAGACGGCGCGGGTGCTGTTGTCGACGACCCGGGTGCTGTCGCCGGTGCCGTCGGCGCGGACGTAGCCGGTGATGGTCACCTCGCCGGACGGCGGCTCGGGGACGTCGGTGGCGTCGCCCCCGCGGTTGTCGGAGGGCATCCAGCCCCGGTCGACGACGACGGCAGTGCCGTCGGCGGTGACCAGCGGGACGACCACCTCGATGCCGGACTGGCCGTCGCGGGTGCGGTACCGGACGATGACGGTGTCCTCGACGGCGTACTCACCGGTGGCGGTGACCACCCGCCACTCCTCGCCGTCTTCGACGTCGCCGCCGGGGGAGAGGACCTCGGCGACCGGAGCCGGCTCGAGGTTCTCGTTGCGCTCGACGACGCGGTTGGTCTCCTTGCGCTGGTCGAGGCGGTCGAACTGCCAGTTGCCCAGCCACCAGGTGGCCCAGGCGACCACGACGATCGCCACGGCGAAGAGGGCCCACCGACGACTCAGCAGGACCCGGAACCGACGCACGCCTCGAGGTTATCCGGGCGAGGGTCCCCGCCCACGCCCGGGCGCCGTGATCCTCGACTCCCAGGGTGCGGCGCCTAGACTGCGGGGGTGACGACGAGACCCCTCGAGGACCGGTACGGCCGCGTGGCCACGGACCTGCGCGTCTCGCTCACCGACCGGTGCAACCTGCGGTGCAACTACTGCATGCCGGCCGAGGGGCTGGACTGGCTGCCCGACGACTCGGTCCTCTCCGACGACGAGGTCGTCCGGCTCATCGGCATCGGCGTGCACCACCTCGGCATCCGCGAGGTCCGGTTCACCGGCGGCGAGCCGCTGGTGCGGCGGGGGCTGGTCGGCATCGTCGAGCGGACCCGCGCCCTCGGCCCCGACCTCGAGCTGTCGATCACGACGAACGCGCTCGGCCTGGCTCGGACCGCGGACAAGCTGGCCGCGGCCGGCCTCGACCGGGTCAACGTCAGCCTCGACACGGTGCGGGCCGAGACCTTCCACTCGATCACGCGCCGCGACCGGCTGCACGACGTGGTCGCCGGCCTCGAGGCCGCCCAGGCGGCGGGGCTCGGGCCGGTCAAGGTCAACGCCGTCCTGCTGCGCGGCACCAACGACGACCAGGCCGGCGAGCTGCTGGCCTGGTGCCTGGAGCGCGGCTACGAGCTGCGCTTCATCGAGCAGATGCCGCTCGACGCCCAGCACGGCTGGTCGCGGACCGGGATGGTGACCGCCGAGGAGATCTTCGAGCGGCTCGCGCGTGACTTCGTGCTCACCCCGGCGGTCGAGCCTCGGGGGAGCGCGCCCGCGGAGCTGTTCCGCGTCGACGGCGGTCCCGGCACCGTGGGCGTGATCGCCTCGGTCACGCGGCCCTTCTGCGGCGACTGCGACCGGGTGCGGCTCACCGCCGACGGCCAGGTCCGCAACTGCCTGTTCGCCCGCGAGGAGTCCGACCTGCGCGCGGCACTGCGGGCCGGTGTCCCCGACGAGGACATCGCCGAGCGCTGGGTGGTCGCGATGCGCGGCAAGCGCGCCGGCCACGGCATCGACGACCCGGCGTTCCTCCAGCCCGACCGGCCGATGTCGGCCATCGGCGGCTGATCAGCCGGGTTTCTCCCCGTCCGGTCGCTCCTCGGCCGGGTCGTGCGGCACGACGTCCTTGAGGAACCCCCGGGCGGCCAGGAAGTCCGAGAGCGAGCCCCGGTGCTCCTCGCAGGCCAGCCACACCTTGCGGCGTTCCGGCGTGTGCAGCTTGGGGTTGTTCCACTGCAGCTGCCACGTCGCGGGGGCCTGGCAGCCCTTGGCCGAGCACGTGTCGGGGTCCATCACGCCCCGATCATCGCGTGGCGGTGCCGACCTCCGGCTCGCGGGGGCCGCCCGCGCCGAGCTGCGGCGCGCCGTACGCCGCGTCCTGGAGACCGAACCCCTCCTTGCGCGTCGCCTGGACGTTGGCGAGGACCACCGCGACGTAGGGCAGGATGATCGCCCCGGCGATCAGGAACGGCCAGACCCACTGCCAGCCGGCCAGCGCGGTGACGACTGCGCCGACGAAGCAGATCGACCGGATGCTCATGGAGAGCAGGTAGCGCTTCTGCCGAGCGGCGATGTCGGCGTTCCGGCTGGAGGCCGCCGTGGTGATGCGGACCGCGTCGTCGCGGTCCCTGCGCTGGTCGCGGGCCATGGTCACCAGCGTACGTCGCTACAGTTCGCATCCCACGCGTCGACCGGAAGGCCCCCCATGACGAACCGCACGTACCGCGTCACCGAGATCGTCGGCACCTCGCCCGACGGCATCGACGAGGCCATCCGCAACGGGGTGGAGCGGGCGGCCCGCACGCTGCGCCACCTCGACTGGTTCGAGGTCACCCAGGTCCGCGGCCAGGTCAAGGACGGGACGGTCGAGCACTTCCAGGTGGGCATCAAGGTCGGCTTCCGCCTCGAGGACGACTGAGCCACGGCTCGTCCGCGAGCTGCCGGCAGGGACCCTTTTAGGCGTACCCCGGGGTAATCACTAGCGTCCTTCGACGTGAGTGAGACAGACCCCGCCAGCGGGTCCCCGACCGGCCGCTCCGTGCTCGTCACCGGCGGCAACCGCGGCATCGGCCGCGCGATCGCCGAGGCGTTCCTGGCCCAGGGCGACCGCGTCGCGGTGACCACGCGCAGCGGCGGCGCACCCGAGGGCGCGCTCGACGTCCGCTGCGACGTCACGGACCCGGCCGCCGTAGACGCGGCGTTCGCCGAGGTCGAGGCGGCCCACGGCCCGGTCGAGGTGCTCGTCGCCAACGCCGGCATCACGCAGGACACCCTGCTGCTGCGGATGAGCGAGGACGACTGGTCCACGGTCATCGACACGAACCTCACCGGGTCCTACCGGCTCGCGAAGCGGGCGGCCAAGGGCATGCTGCGGCTGCGGCGCGGTCGGATCATCCTGATCTCCTCGGTGGTCGGCATGCTCGGCTCCGCCGGCCAGGTCAACTACGCCGCCTCCAAGGCCGGCCTGGTCGGCATGGCGCGGTCCCTGGCCCGCGAGCTGGGCTCGCGCTCGATCACCACCAACGTCGTCGCACCCGGCTTCGTCGAGACCGACATGACCGGGGTGCTCACCGACGAGCAGCGCGACACGATCAAGGCGCAGGTGCCGCTCGGGCGCTACGCCGTGCCGGCCGAGGTCGCCTCCGCGGTGACCTGGCTGGCCTCCGACGATGCGGGGTACGTCACCGGGGCCGTGATCCCCGTCGACGGCGGCCTCGGGATGGGGCACTGACATGGCAGGGATCCTCGAGGGCAAGCGCATCCTCGTCGCGGGCGTGACGATGGACAGCTCGATCGGCTTCGCGACCGCCAAGGTCGCCCAGGAGCAGGGCGCGACCGTGCTCATCTCCAACTTCGGCCGGGCGCTCGGCATCACCCGGCGGATCGCCAAGCGGCTCCCCGTGGAGCCGCCGGTGCTCGAGCTGGACGTGACCGACGCCGAGCACCTCGAGCGGCTGCCCGACCTGGTCCGCGAACACGTCGACGGCCTCGACGGGGTCGTCCACTCCATCGCGTACGGCAACCCCGAGACGCTGCTGGGCGGCCGGTTCCTCGACGGCCCGTGGGAGGACGTCGCGCAGGCCGTCCAGGTGTCGGCGTACTCCCTGAAGTCGCTGGCGCTGGCCTGCCGGCCGCTGATGGGTGCCGGGGGATCGGTGGTCGGGCTGACCTTCGACGCGACCGTCGCGTGGCCGGCGTACGACTGGATGGGCGTGGCCAAGGCCGGCCTGGAGTCGACCTCGCGCTACCTCGCCCGCGACCTCGGCCCCGAGGGCATCCGCTGCAACCTGGTTTCCGCCGGGCCACTGCGCACGCTCGCGGCGAAGGCGATCCCCGGCTTCTCCGACCTCGAGGACATGTGGGGCACCCGCGCGCCGCTCGGCTGGGACAACACCGACCAGGAGCCCACCGCCCGCGCGGTGTGCGCGCTGCTCTCTGACTTCTTCCCCGCGACGACGGGTGAGATCGTCCACGTCGACGGGGGCTTCCACGCGATGGGCGCCTGAGCCTGGGAGACTGACCCGGTGAGCGAGGACGAGGACAACCGGACCCTGGTGGTCGTGCGGCACGCGAAGGCGGAGGCCGACGGCCCGACGGACTTCGAGCGGCGTCTCGCCGAGAGCGGGCACGCCGACGCCGCCGTCGTCGGCGCCTGGCTCGCCGAGCGCGGCATCGTGCCGGACCACGCGCTGGTCTCGGCCGCCGTCCGCACCATCCAGACCTGGGACGACATCGCCGACGCTGCCGGCTGGGACCTCGAGCCGGACCTAGACGAGAGCCTGTACGCCGCCGGCCCCGAGAGCGCCCTGGACCTGGTCCGCTCGGTGCCCGACGACGTCCGCACGCTGGTCGTGATCGGCCACAACCCCACGATCGCCTCGCTCGCGCAGCTGCTCGACGACGGTGAGGGCGACGTCGACGCCGGCAACCAGCTCGCCCTGGGCTACCCCACCGCCGCCACCACGGTCCTGTCCTACGACGGCGACTGGGAGGACCTCGCCGACGCCTCCGCCTCGGTCGTCGCGTTCTTCGTCGGGCGGGCGTAGCGGGAAGGTTGGCAGGGGAGCGTCAACATCCCAAGTGAACTTGGGATGTTGACGCCTCCCTGCCGTTGCAAACGCCGCGAAGCGTCAACATGCGCCGCGTGGTGAACGTTGCTCCACAGGTCGCGCTGTCCGTTGCGGGCGCTCGGTACGCAGCGGGCAGGTCTGCCCCATGCAAGGACCCCCCTCACTCCGTGCTCCGGGAGACCCGCGCAACGGACCGGTCATCCTGCGGCGACAGCTCCTGGCCGACGGCTTCAACGACCAGGCGATCGGTCGCCTGGTGCGCTCCGGCGCACTCGTCCGGATCCGGGACGGCGCGTTCGTGACACCCGCGGTCTGGCACCGCCTCGACGAGGTCGGACGCCACGGGCTGCGCTGTCGTGCGGTGCTGGGCCAAGCGAAGGCGCCGGTCGCGCTGTCACACGTGTCGGGGTTGCCGGAGTGGGACGCGCCGACGTGGGGCTTCTCGCTCGACGACGTCCACGTGACGCGGACCGACGGCATCCGCGGGCGCCGCGCGCCTGGGGTGCAGCAGCACGTCGGCCGCGTCGACCCTGGCGACCTGACCGTCGTCAACGGCGTCCCCGTCATGACACCGGCTCGGCTGGCGCTCGAGACGGTTGCACTCGGGCACTCCGAGGCCAGCCTCGTGGTCATGAACGACCTCGTGCACCGGGGGCTGGTGACCGTCGCCGAGCTGCGGGATCAGTACGTCGCCGTGCAGACCTGGCCGGGGATGAGTGCCGCGGAGATCCTCCTCCGTCTCGTCGACCCGCGCATCGAGTCGGTGGGGGAGACGCGGACGTTCTGGGCCATCTACCAGCAACGGTTGCCCCGGCCGGTGTCCCAGTACGAGGTCAAGGACTCGAACGGTCGAGTGATCGCCCGCCTGGACTTCGCGTGGCCGGAGCTCAGGGTGTGGCTGGAGTTCGACGGCCGGGCCAAGTACGAGGAGCACCTGCGACCGGGCGAGCGTGCGAGCGACGCGGTCGTGCGCGAGAAGCAGCGAGAGGACGACGTACGGCGGATCACCGGTTGGCGGTGCATCCGGATCACCTGGGCCGACTTGCGGGACCCCGTCCGGCTGGCCGCGAAGATCCACCGCGCGCTCTACCCGGCTGCCGCCTGAGACCGCCGTACCTCGCGGCCGATCCTCACGCTCCGCGGCTGTTGCAAAGGCAGGGGAGCATCAACATCCCAAGTAAACCTGGGATGTTGCACCACCCCCTACACCGGCGGCGCAGGCGTGACGATGCCGGCAGCGGCATCGGCGTCCTCGATCTCCTCGCGGGAGATGCCGAGGAGGTAGAGGATCGCGTCGAGGTAGGGCACGTTGACGGCGGTGTCGGCGGCGTCGCGGACGAGCGGCTTGGCGTTGTAGGCGATGCCGAGGCCGGCGGCGTTGAGCATGTCGAGGTCGTTGGCGCCGTCGCCGATGGCGATGACGGCGTCGAGGGGCACGCCGATGTCGGCGGCGAACTCGCGGAGCGCCCGGGCCTTGCCGGCCCGGTCCACCACCTCGCCGACGACGCGGCCGGTGAGGTGGCCGTCGACGACCTCGAGCTCGTTGGCGCGGGCGTAGTGGATGCCGAGGTCGGCGGCGAGCCGGTCGGTGACCTGGGAGAACCCGCCCGAGACGATCGCGAAGCGGTAGCCGAGCCGCTTGAGGGTGCGGACCATCGTGCGGGCGCCGGGGGCGAGCTGGAGGTTCTCGTAGACCGAGTCCAGCGCGGTGGCGGGCACGCCCTCGAGCAGCGCGACGCGGGCACGCAGCGACTCCTCGAAGTCGACCTCCCCGCGCATCGCCCGCTCGGTGACCGCGGCGACCTCGGCCTCGCAGCCGGCGTGGGCGGCGAGCATCTCGATGACCTCGCCCTGGACGAGGGTGGAGTCGACGTCCATGACGATCAGGCGCATGCCGCGGCGCAGGAGGTTGGCGGGCTGGACGGCGATGTCGATGCCGCGCTCGGAGGCCTCGGTGGCGAGCACGGTGCGCAGCGCCTCCGGCGAGGCGCCCGAGACGTGCAGCTCGATTGCGGTGACCGGGTAGCGGGCCATCCGCTCGATGCGGTCGATGTTCGCGCCGCTGTCGGCGATCCGGCCGGCGACCACCGCCATGTCGGTGGCGCGCAGGGGGGTGCCGAGGACGGTGACGTGCGCCCGCCCGCCGGCACGGGCGCGGTTGTCGCCGGTGCCGCGCTCGACCTCGACGCTCATCCCGAGCTCCTCGGCGGTCGCGGTCACCGCGTCGCGCAACCGCTCCCAGCTGCGGGGCACGGTGACGAGCACGCCGAGGATCAGCCGGCGGCGGAGCACGATCTGCTCGACGTCGACGACCTCCACCCCGGTGCGGGCCAGGGTCGAGAAGATCGCTGAGGTCACGCCCGGCCGGTCCTTGCCGGTCAGCGTGATGAGCAAGGTCTCCGGGGTGCTGTCCATCGCGGGTGAGGCTATCGCTGCCGATAGCACTGTCGGCGCCCGCGTCCATGGTGGGCCCATGGACGCCGTGACCACGATGACCCGCTACTCCGACGCCGTCGCCGCCCGCGACTGGGCCGGCCTCACCGACCTGCTGTCCCCGGGGCTGGTGGCTCGGCTGCTCCACACCGGAGAGGTCCTCAACCGGGAGGGCTACGTCGCGTTCAACCGCGACTACCCCGGCCCGTGGACCTTCCAGCGCGAGCAGGTGGTCGGCGCCGGCCCGGCCGCCGCGCTCCGGGCGCGGGTGGACGACGGGACCGCGACGTACCACGTGGCGTCGTTCGGCACCGTCGACCCCGCCGGCCGGCTCACCGAGCTCGTGGAGGTGTGGACCGACGGTGTGGCGGCCGGGGGCGGTCCGCCGCACCCGCACCACGGGATCGACTACGTCGAGGTGGCCGTGGACGACCTGGCGGTGGCGGAGCGGTTCTACGCCGACGCGTTCGGCTGGCGGTTCCAGCGGTACGGGCCGTCGTACGTCGGCATCCTGGCGCCCTCCGGCCGTGGCGAGGTCGGCGGGCTCGACGCGACCGGCAGCGGCTCGCGCGAGGGGCGCCCCCTGGTGCTCCTCCACTCGCGGGACCTGGACGCGACGGTCGCCGCCGTGCAGGCGGCGGGAGGGACCGTCACGGTGCCGCCGTACGCCTTCCCCGGGGGCCGCCGCTTCCACTTCACCGACCCCGGCGGCACCGAGCTCGGCGTCTGGTCGGGGTCGTGAGCGTTCAGGCGGGCGGCCACACCTCGGGGGAGCACGCGGCGACGAGCGCCCGCCGGCCGGCGCGGTCCAGCGGGACCAGCGCCTCCCGGCGCGCGGTCATCTCGTACGCCGTGACCGCGCCGCCGTCGACCTCGAGCGCGACCTCGGTGATCGCGAGCGCCTGCAGGGCCCGCGCCGCGAGGTCGATGCACCGGGGCGGCACGCCGTCCGGAGCGGTCAGCGCCGGTCGGTGGCGCAGGTTCATCAGCCGGTCGGCCACCTCGGGGTTCCACCGTGCGACGTCGAGGTCGGCCAGCAGGGTCGCGGACTCGACCAGCGCCGAGCGCAGCGCCCGGTCGGCCTCCCCGACGTCGGGCAGCTGGCGGCGGGCGGCCGGGTGCAGCACCCACGCCACGGCCGCGCCGGTCCGCTGCGGGACCAGCCCGAGGTCGGCGCCGGCCACGACCACCGCCGACCCCTCCTCGAGCGCGGCGGCGTTGAACGTCGCCGGGCCGCCGAGCCCCACCGGGTCGCCCTCGGCCGGGAACGCCGCGCCGAAGGACGTCGCGCCCTCGGCGCGCAGCCGGGCCAGCCCGCCGACCAGGGTGTCGGTGCCCTGGAAGGGGTCGGCCACCGTGTGCGTCGCGTCGGCGCCGATGACCGCGTCCACGAGCAGGTCGGTGACCACCTGGCCGCGCAGCCAGGCGGTGCCCCACCAGGCGAGCCGGGCGGCGGCCGGGAGCGTCTCGGAGGTGTCGTCGTGCACGGCCCGAGACTGTACGACGGCGGCCCCCGCGCCGGACGGGCCACTCGCTAGGGTGGCCGCCATGGCCGCAGTCCTCGAGTTCGCCGACGTGACGGTCCGACGCGGCGAGGCGACCCTGCTCGACAGCGTCTCCTGGACGGTCGAGGAGGACGAGCGCTGGGTGGTCCTCGGCCCGAACGGCGCGGGCAAGACCACCCTGCTGCAGGTCGCCGCCGCCCTGCTGCACCCGACCTCCGGGGTCGCCGGCATCCTCGAGGAGGTGCTCGGGACCGTCGACGTGTTCGAGCTCCGTCCGCGGATCGGCCTGACCAGCGCCGCCCTCGCCGAGCGGGTCCCGCGCGGCGAGAAGGTGCACGACGTCGTCGTGTCCGCGTCGTACGGCGTGGTCGGGCGCTGGCGCGAGGACTACGACGAGCTCGACCACGAGCGCGCCCGCGAGCTGCTCGCCGAGGTGCGGGCGGACCACCTCGCCGACCGCACGTTCGGGACCCTCAGCGAGGGCGAGCGCAAGCGGGTGCAGATCGCGCGCGCCCTGATGACCGATCCCGAGCTGCTGCTGCTCGACGAGCCGGCGGCCGGCCTCGACCTCGGCGGCCGCGAGGACCTCGTCTCGACCCTCAGCGTGCTGGCGATGGACCCCGACTCCCCGGCCACCGTCCTGGTCTCCCACCACGTCGAGGAGATCCCGCCCGGCTTCGGGCACGCCCTGCTGCTGCGGGAGGGCGCCGTGGTCGCGGCCGGGCTCATCGACCAGGTGCTGACCGAGGAGAACCTCGCCGCGACCTTCGGGATGCCGCTGGTCCTCACCCGGGAGGACGACCGCTGGGCCGCCCGGCGTCGTACCCACGCGCACTGAGCGGCTCCGCGTCGACGGCAAAGACCTACCGCCCGACGGCAAAGGCCTACCGCTAGGGTCGGTGCCATGGACTGGCTGGGAGACAACGCCTGGGCCGTGTGGCTCGGCCTCGGCTTCACGCTGGGTGTCGCCGAGCTGTTCAGCCTCGACCTCATCCTGCTCATGCTGGCCGTCGGCGCGATCGCCGGCATGGTGGCCGGCCTGCTCGCCGCCCCGGTCGTCGTCCAGATCCTCGTCGCCGCGGCGACGTCGGTCGCGATGCTCGCGCTGGTGCGCCCCTCGATCGTCAAGCGACTCCACAGCGGACCGGAGCTCAGGCTCGGCCACAGCCGCCTGGTCGGCCAGCAGGGCGTCGTCCTGCAGGAGATCAGCGGGCTGGCCGCCGGCCGGGTCCGCGTCGCCGAGGAGGACTGGTCCGCGCTGCCGTACGACGACACGCTGACCATCGCCGCCGGCGAGGCGGTCGAGGTGCTCGAGATCCGCGGCGCGACCGCGTACGTCCACCCCGTCCACCGTCTCGAGAGCTGAGGAGCTCCATGCCAGTCATCCTGATCCTCCTGGCGCTGCTGCTGGTCTTCGTGATCACGCTGCTGGCCAAGACCGTGCGGATCGTGCCGCAGGCCCGCGCCGGGATCGTCGAGCGGTTCGGCAAGTACAAGCAGACGCTGCCCGCCGGCCTCAACATCGTCGTCCCGTTCATCGACAAGGTGCGCTACCTGATCGACCTGCGCGAGCAGGTCGTGAGCTTCCCGCCCTCGTCGGTCATCACCGAGGACAACCTGACCGTCGAGATCGACACGGTCATCTACTTCCAGGTCATCGACCCGGTGGCGGCGACCTACGAGATCGCCAACTACATCCAGGCCGTCGAGCAGATCACGATGACGACGCTGCGCAACATCGTCGGTGGCATGGACCTCGAGCAGACGCTCACCAGCCGCGAGACGATCAACTCCGGGCTGCGGGGCGTGCTCGACGAGGCCACCGGCAAGTGGGGCATCCGCGTCGGCCGGGTGGAGATCAAGAGCATCGACCCGCCGCCCTCCATCAAGGACACGATGGAGAAGCAGATGCGCGCCGACCGTGACAAGCGCGCGGCGATCCTCACCGCCGAGGGGCAGCGCCAGTCCGCGATCCTCACCGCGGAGGGCCAGAAGCAGTCCGCGATCCTCCAGGCCGAGGGACAGCGCGAGTCGCAGATCCTGCGCGCCCAGGCCGACCGGGAGGCCGCGATCCTGCGGGCCCAGGGTGAGGGCCAGGCCATCCAGACGGTCTTCCAGGCGATCCACGACGGCCGCCCGGACCAGTCGCTGCTGGCCTACCAGTACCTCCAGATGATGCCGAAGATCGCCGAGGGCGACGCCAACAAGGTCTGGATCGTCCCGAGCGAGTTCAACGAGGCGCTCAAGGGGCTCGGCTCCACGATGAGCCAGCTCCAGGGGATCCCGCAGGAGGTCGAGGGGCCGCGCACCCGCGTCGACATGGGTCCGGCCGAGCCGCAGCTGCCCAAGGGCGCGAACCGTGGCGACGACGAGCTGAGCGAGGCCAACGAGGCGGTCCAGGCCGCGATCCGCGAGGCCGCGTCCGCCGCGGAGCCGCGGTCCCGCGCCACGTCGAGCGACCCCTCGATCGACCCCGTCGACGTACCTCCGGCCACGCCCACCGACCCGCAGCCCGAGACGCAGCCCGAGCCCCCGGCGCCCCCGACGGCGCCGCCGGTCTCCTAGGTGCTGCTGGAGTCGACGGCGATCCTGCTGGCCGGGGTCGCTGCTGGCGCCATCAACACCGTCGTCGGGTCGGGGACGCTGATCACGTTCCCGACCCTGCTCGCGTTCGGCGTCCCGCCGGTCACCGCGAACGTCTCCAACAACATCGGGCTGGTGCCGGGCTCGGTCTCCGGGGCGATCGGCTACCGCCGCGAGCTCGCCGGTCAGCGGGCCCGCGTCCTGCGGCTGGCCTCCGCCTCGGTGCTCGGCGGGCTGGTCGGCGCCGTGCTGCTGCTCGTCCTGCCCGAAGGGGCGTTCGAGACGATCGTCCCGGTGCTGATCGGGCTCGGCGTCGTGCTCGTGGCCGTCCAGCCGCGGATCTCGAGGGCCGTCGCACGGCGGCGGGAGGCACGACCGGTCGCGGGCACCCGTCCCGACCCCTGGTGGACCTGGCCGGGGACCGCGCTCGCCGGCGTGTACGGCGGGTACTTCGGCGCCGCCCAGGGCGTGATCCTCATGGGGATGCTCGGCATCGGTATCGAGGAGTCCCTGCAGCGCATCAACGCGGTGAAGAACATCCTCGCCGCCTCGGTGAACGGCGTGGCCGGGCTGCTGTTCATCATCGTCGCCGACGTCGACTGGCGGATCGTGGCGCTGATCGGTGTCGGGTCGGTCATCGGCGGCCAGATCGGCGCGACCGTCGGCCGGCGGCTGCCCCCGCTCGTGCTGCGCACCCTGATCATCGTCGTGGGCGTCGTCGCGCTGGTCTCGTTCGCGGTCTGAGCGGACTGACCGGACGTCGACCGGACGCGGACGACCCCGGCCGCTCGGGCCGGGGTCGTCGCAGGGTCGGCGCGGTCGGCGGGGAGCGGTGCCTCAGACGGCAGCGGGCTTCCGGGTCCGCAGGCCGAGGAGACCGGCGACGACGGCGCCCGAGGCGACCGCCGTCATGGCCTGGCCGGCCTTGACCGGGGTCGAGCCGTCCTTGGTCGCGAGGTAGCCGGTCGCCGCGTCGGCGGCGTCGACGAGCACCCCGAGCAGCACCAGGTTGCGCCGGGCGGGACCGCTGGCCAGCAGGGTGGCCACCCCGATCGCGATCTCACGGGTGCCGAACAGGCGGGTCAGGTACGGCACCTGCGGGTTGGTCGCCGGGTCCAGCATCAGCTGCTTGGCGGCCATGGTCGGGTCGTAGAGGGAGGCGGCGCCGATGGCGATGCGGCCCAGGGAGAGTCCGGTCACGGGGTTCATGTCGCCGGACCCTAGCGGAGCAGCGGCCCGTCGGACGGCCGGTCCAGCGCCGAGCCCGACCCACCCGGGCCCAGTTCCTGGGCGCGGGTCCTAGACCCCGCGCGCAGGCCGCCGACGGGACCCGACGCGCTCGCGGACCCCGAGCGCCTCCTCCGGGCGGTTGGTGGTCACGAGCCACGCGCGGCCCGGGCGCAGCCAGTGCTCCAGGGACCGCGGGGTGTCGATGGTCCACACCAGCAGCGGCATGCCCCGACGGCGGGCGAACCCGGCCAGGCCGGCGCGGGCGAGCCAGTGGTGGGCGACGACGACGTTCGCTCGCGACTGGCGGTAGCGCAGGTGCGGCCAGACCTCGGACGCCCGGACGCGGAGCTGGCGCCAGACCGGGAAGCCGGTCACCTTGCGTCCCAGGGACAGTCCGACCAGCAGGTCGATGCCCTGGGCCTCGGCCCAGTCGCGGACCTCGCGGACGGCGTCGTCGTCGAGCGTGGTGACGACGAGGTTCTCGGCGCCCAGGCGGTCCACGGCGCGGGCGGTGGCCTCGGCACAGCTGCCGACGAACTTGAGGTCGAGGTGGGCACGCCGGTTGCCCGCGAGCGCGTCGAGGACCTCGTCGTACAGCAGGAGGTCCGGCACGACCGAGCGGAGCTCCGCGACCGTCATCGAGGCCAGCTCGACCTCCTCGCCGTCGACCTCGACGACGGAGTCGTGGAAGACCACGAGCGTCCCGTCCCCGCAGCGCTCGACGTCGAACTCCACGAAGTCGACGTCGAGGGCCAGCGCGCGCTCGACCGCCGCGCGGGTGAGGCAGCGGTGGGCGCTGAGCTGGACCTGCTGGAGCGGGCCGGGCCGCACGGGCCACACGGGTCGCGTCACGGGCACCATCATCGGGTGCCCCCTTCGCCGTCCGTGCAACGGTAGCCCCGTGGATCTCTACGACGTGATGCGGACGACGGCGGCGGTCCGGGAGTTCACCGACGACCCGCTGCCCGACGAGGTGCTGCACCGGATCCTGGACGCGGCGCGCTTCGCGCCCAGCGGCGGCAACCGCCAGGGCACGCGCGTCGTCGTCGTCCGGGACCGGGCGACGCGTGAGCGGCTCGCCGAGCTCAACGAGCCGGCCGTGCGCCGGTACGTCGCGCAGCAGAAGGCGGGGGAGAGCCCGTGGAACCCCGTGCACCCGCCCGGTCCCTCCGCCGAGGAGATCGCGGGGACCCGGGTGCCCGGGGCGTTCACCGAGCCGGTGCTGCGGGCCCCGGTCGTGCTGGTCGTCCTCGTCGACCTCGCGGTCGTCGCCGCGATGGACCAGGACCTCGACCGCGTCGGCATCGTCGGCGGGGCCTCGGTCTACCCGCTGGTGTGGAACGTGCTGCTCGCCGCCCGCGCCGAGGGGTACGGCGGCACCATCACCACCATGGCGACGGCCGAGGAGCCGGCGGTCAAGGAGCTGCTCGGCGTCCCGGAGACGTACGCACTGGCCGCCGTGGTGCCGCTGGGGCGTCCCGTCAAGCAGCTGACCCGGCTCAGGCGGGTGCCGGTCGAGGAGCTCGCCGTGCGCGAGCGCTTCGACGGGGAGCCGTTCTGAGCCGGCGCCCGCGCGTGCGGTCCCACCTCGTCATCCGTCGTCGACGGCCCGGGTCATGAAGACGCTCCACGGGTCGAGCACGTAGTCGCCGAAGGGACCGCACTCGACGAAGCCGCGGGAGAGGTAGAGGCTCCGGGCGGGCAGGAAGAACGGCTGCGTCCCGGTCTCGAGGCTGACCCGACGGTGGCCCGCGGCCGCCGCGTGGGCCAGGACGTGGTCGAGCAGGCCGGAGCCGACGCCACGACCGCGCGCCGCCGCGGCGGTCCGCATCGACTTCAGCTCCGCGTGGCCGGGCGACAAGCCCTTGAGCGCGGCGCAGCCGAGCAGCGTGCCGTCACCGGTCCGGGCGGTCCAGAAGGCCGTGCCGGGTACGTCGAGCGCCGCCGGGTCGAGCGCGTGGACGCTCTCGGGCGGGGACTCGGCGCGCATGTCCTGCAGGTGCTCCTCGAGCAGCGCGACGACGTCGGGCCGCAGGGGCGAGTCCCGGTCCACCGCCCAGGCGGACAGCAGGTCGCTCATGCGTCCGCCCGCCCCGCGGCGTACGACGCGGCCGCGCGCACGAGCCCGGCGAGCAGGCCGACGTCGGCGGCCGTCTCGGGGTGCCACTGGACCGCCACGCAGAACCGGTCGCCGGGGACCTCCATGGCCTCCAGCGTGCCGTCCTCGGCGCGGGCCGCGGCGACCCAGCCCGGGTGGGTCGCCACCGACTGGTGGTGGTGGCAGGAGACGTCGAGCCGTTCGCCGACCAGCCCGGCGACCAGGGTCCCCGGCACGGTGCGGACCGACGTGCGGCCGAACGCGTCGGCGCCGGGGGAGTGCTCCTCGTGGCCGACGAGGTCGGGGGTGTGCTGGTCCAGCGAGCCACCGGCGTGGGCCGCCATCAGCTGCATGCCGCGGCAGACCCCGAGCACCGGGAGCCCGGCGGCCGCCGCGGCGTCGAGGAGCGCGAGCTCCCACGCGTCGCGGTCGGTGCGCCAACCGGCCGTGCGCGGGTGCGGCTCCGCGCCGTACCGCGACGGGTCGACGTCGGCCCCGCCGCTGACGACCAGCCCGTCGAGGCGGCCGACGACCACGTCGGCGGCGCCGACCTGGCCGACCGGCGGCAGCAGGACCGGCACACCCCCGGTCGCCTCGACGGCCTCGGCGTACTGCGTGGGCAGCACGTCGGCCCGCTGGTCCCACACGCCCCAGGCGGCCTGCTCACGGTAGGTCGTGAGCCCGATCAGCGGCGCGGTCGTCACAGCGGAGTGACGTAGGCGCCGGAGATGCCGCCGTCGACCAGGAAGGTGTTGGCGGTCATGAACGAGGAGTCGTCGGAGGCCAGGAAGAGGACCGCCGCGGCCATCTCCTCCGGCTCGCCGAAGCGCCCCATCGGCACGTGGACCAGCCGCCGGGCGGCCCGCTCGGGGTCGCTGGCGAAGAGGTCCTGCAGCAGCGGGGTGTTGACCGGTCCCGGGCACAGCGCGTTGACCCGCACCCCGCGCCGGGCGAACTGCACCCCGAGCTCGCGCGTCATCGACAGCACGCCGCCCTTGGAGGCGGAGTAGGAGATCTGCGAGGTGGCGGCGCCCATCACCGCGACGAACGACGCGGTGTTGATGATCGACCCCCGGCCCTGCTCGAGCATGTAGGGCAGCGCCGCCTTGCAGCACAGGTAGACGCTGGTGAGGTTGACCTCCTGCACCCGGCGCCAGGCCTCGAGGTCGGTGTCGAGGATCGAGTCGTCCTCCGGCGGGCTGATGCCGGCGTTGTTGAACGCGATGTCGACCGACCCGTAGGTCTCCTTGGCCGTCCGGAACAGCGCGTCGACCTGCTCCTTGTCGGTCACGTCGACGTGGACGTACGTCGCGTGGTCGGTGCCGCCGAGCTGGCCGACGACCGTGTGCCCGCGCTCGTCGTCGATGTCGCCGATGACGACCTTGGCGCCCTCCTCGACGAACCGCTGCACGGTCGCCAGGCCGATGCCCGAGCAGCCGCCGGTGACGACCGCGACCCGGTCCTGGATGCGTCCTGCCACTTCGATGCCTTTCTGATGGTGCTTCTCGTGGAAAACCGGCACTTCTCAGGGGTTGCGTCCCCTGAGGAGTGCCGGATTCCCCGGGGGGCCGGGGAATCCTGCAGCCCGTCCTGCAGCGCGGGGATCAGTGGGCGATGAAGACGTTCTTCTCCTCGGTGAACGCCATGGGGGCGTCCGGGCCGAGCTCGCGGCCGAGGCCGGACTGCTTGTAGCCGCCGAACGGGGTCCAGTAGCGGACCGAGGCGTGGGAGTTGACGCTGAGGTTGCCGGCCTCGACCGCCCGTGCGACGCGCAGGCCCCGGCCGAGGTCCCGGGTGTAGATCGAGCCGGAGAGCCCGTAGTCGGTGTCGTTGGCCAGCGCGACCGCGTCGGCCTCGTCGTCGAACGGCATCACCGCCACGACCGGCCCGAAGACCTCCTCGCGCCAGATCCGCTGCCCCGGGTCGTCGACCGCGACCACCGACGGCGCGACCCAGAACCCGTCGCCACCGGGCACGGACCCGGCGATGGTGACGTCGACCTCGGCCAGGTAGCCCGTGACGGTGTCGCGCTGCCGGGCGGAGATCAGCGGGCCCATCTCCGAGGCCTCGTCGGAGGGGTCGAGCACCCGCAGCGCGGTGACCGCGGGCTCGAGCAGCGAGAGGAACTCGTCGTAGGCCGAGCGCTCGACGAGGATCCGCGAGCGGGCGCAGCAGTCCTGGCCGGCGTTGTCGAAGACGGCGTACGGCGCCGCCGCGGCCGCCGCGGCCAGGTCGGCGTCGGCGAAGACGACGTTGCTGCTCTTCCCGCCGAGCTCGAGGGTGACCCGCTTGACCTGCTCGGCGCAGCCCGCCATCACCCGCTTGCCGACCGCGGTCGACCCGGTGAAGCACACCTTGCGCACCAGCGGGTGGGTCACGAACCGCTCGCCCACCACGTCGCCGCGGCCGGGCAGCACCGTCAGGACGCCCTCGGGGATGCCGGCCTCGAGCGCCAGCTCCGCCAGCCGCAGTGCCGTCAGCGGGGTGAGCTCGGCCGGCTTGAGCACCACCGTGTTGCCCGCGGCGAGCGCGGGCGCCATGCCCCACGCCGCGATCGGCATGGGGAAGTTCCAGGGGACGATGATCCCGACCACGCCCAGCGGCTCGTGGAAGGTGACGTCGGTGCCGCCGGCCACCGGGATCTGGCGGCCGAAGAGCCGCTCGGGCGCGCCGGCGTAGTAGTTGAGGCAGTCGCGGACGTTGCCGGCCTCCCAGCGGGCGTTGCCCCAGGTGTGGCCGGCGTTGCGGACCTCGATCTCCGCGAGCTCCTCGACGTGGGCGTCCACCACGGCGGCGTACCGACGCAGCAGCGCGGCGCGCTCGCCGGGCGCCACGGTGCGCCAGGTCGCGAAGGCCTCGTGGGCCCGCGCGATGGCGGCGTCGGCCTCCTCGACGGAGGCGAGCGGCACCTCCGCGATCGGCCGGGCGGTGGCGGGGTTGACGACGGTGAAGGTGTCGGACACTCAGAGCCTCTCGAATCCGCGGACGAGCTCCCAGTCGGTGACGGCCGCGCGGTAGGCGGCCAGCTCGACGTCGGCCATGTTGACGTAGTGGTCCACGACCTCGTCGCCCAGGGCGGCCCGGGCGACCGCCGAGGTGGCGAAGGCCTCGCGTGCCTCGGCCAGCGTGCCCGGCACCTTGGGCTTGTCCGAGGTGTAGGCGTTGCCGACCGTCTCCTCCTCCAGCGGGAGCTCCTGCTCGATGCCGTGCAGCCCGCCGGCGATCATCGCGGCCAGCGCCAGGTAGGGGTTGACGTCGGCGCCCGGGAGGCGGTTCTCCATCCGGGCACCGGCCCCGCGGCCGACCAGGCGGACCGCGCAGGTGCGGTTGTCGGAGCCCCAGGCGATCGTCGTGGGGGCGAACGAGCCGTCCGCGAAGCGCTTGTAGGAGTTGATGTTCGGGGCGTAGAGCAGCGTCAGCTCGGCCGCCGTGGCCAGCACACCGGCGACGAAGCGGTCGTAGAGCGGGGTCCGCGACCCGGTCTCCTCGTCCCAGAACACCAGCGACCCGTCGGTGCCCCGCAGCGAGAGGTGGATGTGGCAGGAGCTGCCCTCGCGGGCGTCGTACTTGGCCATGAAGGTGAGCGACCTGCCCTGCTGGGCCGCGATCTCCTTCGCGACGGTCTTGTAGACCGCGTGGTTGTCCGCCGTCGTCAGCGCGTCGGCGTAGAGGAACCCGATCTCGTGCTGCCCGAGGTTGCACTCGCCCTTGGCGCCCTCCACGTCGAGCCCCGCGTCGTACATCGTGTTGCGGATGCTGCGCAGCAGCGGCTCGACCCGGGTGGTGCCGAGGACCGAGTAGTCGACGTTGTACTGGTTGACCGGCACCAGGTCCCGGTAGCCCGAGCGGTGCGCCTCCTCGTAGGTGGTCTCGAAGGCGATGAACTCCAGCTCGGTCCCCGACATCGCCTCCCAGCCCCGCTCGGCGCACCGGTCGAGCTGGCGGCGCAGCACGGCGCGCGGGTCCTGCACGACAGGGGCGTGCCCGCCGTCCTCACCGGCGGGCCAGACCAGGTCGCACTGGACCATCGCGGTCGCGGGGAGGTGGCTCAGCCGGCGGATGGTCCGCTCGTCGAGGACCATCTCCATGTCGCCGTACCCGCGCTCCCAGGAGGAGATGGCGTAGCCCTCGACGGTGTTCATCTCCACGTCGACGGCCAGCAGGTAGTTGCAGCCCTCGGCGCCGTGGTCGAGCACGTGGTCGACGAAGTAGCGGCCGTGGAGCCGCTTGCCCTGCAGCCGGCCCTGCATGTCGGTGAAGGCGATCACGACCGTGTCGATCGTGCCGGCCTCGATCTCGACGACCAGCTCCTCGCGGCTCAGGTGCCGGTCGTTCCGCTTCGGCGTCCCTCGGGTCATCGGCGTCCCTATCCCACGAGCCCGCGCAGCAGCGCGGCCGTGTCGTCGCAGTGCTCCTCCATCGCCCGGCGGGCGTGGTCGGCCTTGCCGGCCAGGATCGCGCGCACGACGGCCGCGTGCTGGCGGTCGGAGTGCGCGATGTTCGTGGGCAGCACCGGGATCGCCAGCAGCATCTCGTGCAGCGTCGCCTGCACCGAGGTCACCGCCTCGACCATCCGCGGGGACCGGGTCAGCGCCGCCACCGTCAGGTGGAAGCGGGAGTCGGCCTGCCGGTGCTCGGCCGGCCGGGTCGCCGACCGCACCGCGTCGTGGGCCTCCTCCAGCTGGGTCCGCGCCGCGTCGTCGAGGCGTACGTCGGCGGCGAGCGCGGCCGCGCCGGGCTCGACGACCCGCCGGAACTCCAGCGCGTCGAGCCGGTCGCGCCGGGTGACCTCGTCGGTCCGCGCGGCCCGTCGCGCCGACGGCGTCCGGGGCTCGAGCGTGACGACCGTGCCGCCGCCGCGGCCGCGGGTGGTCGTGACCAGCCCGGCCTCGCGCAGGGCCGCCATCGCCTCCCGGAGCGTCGCGCGCGACACCTGCAGCCGCGCCGCGAGGTCCCGCTCCGGCGGGAGCGCCGACCCGCGCGGGTAGACCCCGAGCCTGATCGCGGTGGCCAGCTGCTCCACGCACGCCTCGAAGGCGTGGTGGCCCCGCACCGGCCGCAGGACGGCGTCGGGCAGCCCCGCCGGGTCCGGGTCGCCCTGGGGGAGCGCTGCGCGGGCAGCGCTCACACGACCTCGTCCAGCGGCTTGGTGGTGTGCTCGTCCTTCATCCCGTGCATGAAGTGGGTCCGCCCGCCGGCGAACCACATCACCGTGGCGAGGACGAGGACCGCGAGCACCGCGACCGGGGCGTAGTTGAAGGTGTCGACCGTGATCGGGCTGGCCGGCGGCAGGACGAAGAGGATGCAGATCAGGACGACCCAGACGACCGCGACCCAGCCGATGAGCGGGCTCCAGCGGCCGAGGTTCCAGGGTCCCGGGGTGAAGTCGGAGCTGAGGCGGCGCAGCAGCACCGGCACGACGTAGGCGATGTAGAGGCCGATGACCGCGATCGAGGTCACCGCGAAGTAGGCCGTGGTGTTGAACAGCGCGGGGCTCGCCAGCAGGATCGAGAGCACGACGCAGAACCAGATCGAGTTGGTCGGCGTGCCGGTGCGCTTGTTGACCCGGGCCCAGATCTTGGAGCCCGGCAGCGCGTTGTCGCGGGAGAACGCGAAGGACATCCGGGAGTTGGCCGTCACCGAGGCCATGCCGCAGAAGAACTGCGCGACGCAGACGATGAAGAGCAGCAGCTTGGCCGTGAACGGGCTGTCCAGCGCGTCGAGGAAGACCTGCGCCGGCGGGAGGCCGGTCTCGGAGGCGGCCAGGGCGGTCAACCCGCTCTCGGAGCCGTCCGGGATGGCCGCGGTGATCGAGTAGAGCAGGAGGAAGCCGCCGACCACCGACACCACGACGCTCAGCACGATGCCGCGCGGCGCCGCGATCTGGGCCTGCTTGGTCTCCTCGGCCACGTGCGCGGACGCGTCGTACCCGGTGTAGGTGTACTGCGCCATCAGCAGGCCCATGAGCAGGACGTACGGCGCGAACGTCCAGCCGGTCTCGTTGTGGTACTCGGTCAGCGTCCAGGACACCGACTGGTGGGAGTCGGGGAGGATCCACAGCGCGCCGACGATGATCAGGGTGCCGAACACGTGCCACCAGGCGGAGACGCTGGAGAGCAGGCTGACCAGGCTCACGCCGAAGGTGTTGAGCAGGGCGTGGACGACGATGATCGCGACGAACAGCAGGAAGACCCGCTCGGGGGTCACCTCGACGTCCCACACCAGGTTGGCGAACGCCATCCAGGTCGTGGCGCAGCCGAAGTCGATGGCCGCGGTGACCGCGATCTCGCCGAGGAAGTTGAACCACCCGACGTACCAGGCCCAGACCCGGCGGTTGCGCTTGGCGAGCTTGGCGGCCCAGAAGTAGAGGCCACCGGCGGTCGGGTAGCGCGAGCAGACCTCCGCCATCGCCAGGGCCACGCACGTGACGAAGAGGCCGACGACGACCCAGCCGACGGTGAGCGCGGCCGGGCCGCCGCTGCGCAGGGCGATGGCGTAGCTGGTGATGCACCCGGCGAGGATCGAGATGATGGAGAAGGACACCGCGAAGTTGGAGAACGCGGACATCCCGCGCGTCAGCTCCTGGGTGTAGCCCATCTCCGCGAGGACGCGAGCGTCCTCGTCCATGACCTCGTCGAGCGACTTCTCGGGCGCGGCGTCCTGGCTCATGGCGTCCTTTCCTGACCGGGACGCGCGCCCGGCCGGCGGTTGCCGCAGTGTGGCGCAGGCCGCGCGCGGCGGTCAATGGTCTGGACTCAGACCTTTGGACCGCTCCGCGGAGGAGGCGGCGCCGGGCTCAGCGCAGGCCCAGGCACCCGGAGACGTCGGGCACCCAGGGCAGCTCGGCGTGCTCGGCGACGCGGCGGTCCAGGGCGGACGCGACGTCCTCGGGCCAGGGCGCGGTACGGCGCGTCGCCATGTCGATGTGGAGGAAGACCTCCTCCATCACGTAGCTGAGCCGCTCGTGGGTCTCGTCGACGAGGTGCACGAGCGCGTGGGCCGCGCGCTCGGAGCGGCCGAGCACCCGGACGCGTGCCGACATGACGTCGCCGGTGCGCAGCTCGGCCAGGTAGGTCAGGTGGTGCTCGGCGGAGAAGCACGCGTGCCCGCGGGCCGGCCAGCTCTGCGGGATGCCGAGCTCCACCAGCGACTCGTCGAGCCCCTCGCTCGCGATGCCGGTGTAGTGCCGGACGTTGAGGTGGCCGTTGACGTCCTCGAAGGCGACAGGGACCGGCTGGCGGGCGTAGGCCGGCAGCGCGGCCAGCTGGTCGAAGCTGGGGTGTGGGGTGCTCACGCGTGGCGACGATAGCGGCCCCCACCTGTGGAGATGACCGGCGCTCACCCGCCGACGCCACTAGTGTTCGCGGCGTGAACCGGGCCGGGAGCTTCGTGAGCGACTGGCGCTCCGGTTCCTGGGACAGCCAGGTGCGCGTGCTCGCGCTGCTGTGCGCGGGGGTCCTGCTCGCGGGCGTCGTCTCGTGGCACCGGTACGACGCGCTCCCGGCCACGGCGTACTTCGTCTGGCTGCTGGTCGGCATGCTGACCCTGCGCTTCCAGCCGCTCGTCGTGCTGACCGCGCTCGCGCTCGTCGTCGCGCTGACGGTGATGGTGCACGACGGCGAGGTCACCGGCGCCCGGGTGTCGGTCACGGCGTCGCTGCTCCTCTCCGCGGCGCTGATCCTCTTCCAGTCCAGCCGGCAGCGCAGCGGCCTGCCCGGTCCGCTCAGCGAGGCGCTGCTGGCCGAGCTGAAGGGCCGGCTGCAGGCCCAGGGGAAGGTGCCGCCGCTGCCGGCGGGCTGGACGGCGCAGAGCGCGATGCTGGCCTCCCACGGCGCCGGCTACGCCGGTGACTTCCTCGTCGCCGACGTGAGCGAGGACGGCCGGCGCCTGGAGATGGTGCTGGTCGACGTCTGCGGCAAGGGCGTGGCGGTCGGGCCGCAGGCGCTGCAGTTCGCCGGCGCACTGGGCGGGCTGATCGGCGCGCTGCCGCCGCAGGACCTGCTCCGGGCGGCCAACGCGTTCCTCCTGCGCCAGCAGTCCGAGGAGTCCTTCGCGACCGCGGTGCACGTGCTGGTCGACCTGCGCACCGGGTGCTGGACGGTGACCAGCGCGGGGCACCCGCCGGCGCTGCGGTACGACGCTCCCTCCGGTGCCCGGGACGGGTCCTGGCTGGTCGACGGGGCCCGCGGGACCGCGCTCGGCGTCGTGCCCGACCCCGAGCTGCACGGCTCGACCGGCACGCTGGAGCCCGGCGACGCGCTGATGTTCTACACCGACGGCGTCGTCGAGTCCCGCGACGCCGACCTCGACGACGGCATCGCCTGGCTCCGGCGGACCGCCACCGAGGCCGTGTCGCGTGGCTTCGACGGTGCTGCGCGGCGCATCGTCGACCAGGTGGCGCGCGGGGACGACGACCGGGCCGTGCTCGTCCTGCACCGCGTCGCGGGCTGACGTGGTGGGGCCGGCGCGGAGGGGGCGGCACCCGCTGTGGACAGCTGCGCCCGTGCGCCTGCTCCACTCGCCCGGGTGGCTGGGCCTGGTGCTCCTCGCCGCCGCGCTGCTGGTCGGGTCCGTCGTGGCGCCTGCGCTGTTCCACGCCAGCGCGCGCGGCGCCGCGCTCGAGGCGGGTGTCGAGGCGGCGGCCGCGGAGCCCGCGCCGGGCGCGTCCGCCGACCTGCGCGCGTCGTGGGCCGGGGTGCTCCGCCCCCGGGGTGCGGCCCTGGTCCGTGAGCGCCTGCTCGACCTGCCCGGCTACGGCGCACCCACGACCGGCGCGGCCGGCACCGCGCAGGACCGCCGGCTGCGCGCCGTGGTGCGCGCGGGAGGGGAGTCCCTGCCGGGTGCCCTGTTCTTCCACGACGGCGTCCTCGAGGCGCTCGGCGCCGACGCCGACGCACCCGGGGCGTGGCTCCCGACGGACCTCGCCGAGGGGCTGGGACTGGCCGTCGGCGACCGGTTCCGGGTGGGCCTCCAGAGCGTCTCCGAGGGGTCCTCCTCCACCCGCTTCGCCACCACCACGCTGTCGGGCACCTACGCCACCGCGCCCCGGTCGGTCCTGCCGGCGGCGGTCGCCGCGGCGCCGGGCAGCGCGGACTGGGTCCTCCCGATCGACCCCGGACGGCCGGGGGAGGTCAGCCAGCTCGTGGTCACGAGCCCGGCGACGTTCGGCGAGCTGGTCCGTGCCATCGACGAGGAGCCGTTGTACGCCGCGGACCTCCGCGTCGACGCCGCCCTCGACGCCGACACCGCCGAGGACGCCGTGGCGGGCATCCAGCGGCTGGCGATCGAGGCCTTCGACAGCACGACCGACCTGGCGCAGGTCACCGACCAGGCGCGGCCGCTGCCGACCCGTCTTGAGCTGGCGTCCGGGCTCCCGGACATCCTGGTTGAGGCCCAGGAGGCGGCCGTCGACGCCCGCGACCAGGTGGGGCCGTACGCCGCCGCGGGGCAGGTGCTCGCCGCCGCGCTGCTGGCCGCGGCCTGGGTGCTGGTCGGGCGCAGCCGTCGACGCGAGGAGTCGCTGGCCGCCGGCCTCGGCGTGCACCCGCTCGCCGTCACCGGGCTCACGGTGCTCGAGCTGCTGCCGCTGGCGGTCCTCGCGCTGCCGTTCGGGACGGCGCTGGCGCTGCTGGCCGTCGACGCCGCCGGACCGCCTTACGACCTCGGCCCGGGGGACCTCACCCGCGCCGACCTGCTCCGCGCCGGGGTCGGCGCCGCCGTCGCCCTGGCGCTGCCGGCGGCGGTCGCCCTCGCCGCGGCGCTGCGGGCCGACCTGGGTGGCCGTGGTCGGCTCGGCGCGCGTGTGCGCTCGGTCCCGTGGGAGGCGCTGGTGCTGGTCGCCACCGCGGTCGTCCTGGTCGGCGTCCTCTCCCAGGAGCCGGCCCGGCGCGCCGGCTCCCCGCTGACCACTGCGCTGCCCCTGCTGGTCGCGGCGTCGGCCGCCGCGGTCGTCGTGCGTCTCGCCGCGCTCGTCCGGCTCTCCGGCGCGAGGCCCGGCGGGGCACGTTGGCTGGCGTCCCGCCGCGCGGGGAGCGCCGGTCCCCGCGACCAGGCGCTGACCGCGGTGCTGGCCGTGACCCTGGGTCTCTTCGCCTACACGCTGGCGGTGCACCGCGGGCTGGTCGAGGGCGCGGACGACAAGGCCGCTGCGCTGGTGGGTGCGCCGACGGCCGCCTCGGTCGACGACGCCCTCCGCGGCACCGGCGTGCGGGCCCTGCGGCCGCCGGTCGAGGACTCGACGCTCGTGTGGCGCCAGCGGGTCACGCTGCCCCCCACGTTCGGCGCCCAGCAGCTCCTCGCCGTCGACGCGGAGACCTTCGCCGCGGTCGCGGACTGGGGTGCCACCGGGACCCTGGGGGGCGGGCGCGACCTCCTGGACCGGCTCGACGACCCCACCGCCGAGCTCGTCCCGGTGCTGCTGGCCGGGGACACCGACCTCGCGGTGGGCGACCGCGGCACGCTGGAGATCAACGAGGAGGTGGGCCTGGGGTACGTCGTCGCCGGCGTGCTGCCCGCGTTCCCCGGCTCCGAGGCGGGCACGGGCGACGCGGCCGTCGTGGTGAGCGCCCGCCAGGTGTTCCCCCTGCTCCCGCCGCCCCTGGACCCGCGCGACCCGCTGTCCGCCCGCAGCGCGGCCGGCGCCTTCGGGGCCGAGGTCTGGTCCCGGGCCGACGCCGACCGGCTCGACGCCCAGCTCGAGGCGGTCGGGCTCTCCCCGGTCGCGGTGTCGACGACCCGGGCCGCCGAGGTCGGCGAGGGGCTGCTCGCCGCGTCGTGGGCGGCGCGGTACGTCGTCGTGCTCGGCCTGGTGGTCCTGCTGCTGGCGCTCGCCACGGTGCTGGCCCTGGGCCTGCGGCTCGCCGACCGCGACGCGGTCGCCGACGTGCTGCTCGCGCAGATGGGCTACCGCCCCCGCGAGCTCGCGGCCGCGCGGACCTGGGAGGTGGCGCGCGCCGTGCTGACCGCGGCCGTGGCGACCGTGGTGTCGACGGCCGCCCTCGTCCTGGGACCCAGCCTCGTCGACCAGGTGCCGCAGGTGCTGCCCACCAGCCGCCCGCGCCTGGGCGCGACGGAGGTCGGGGCGGTCGTCGGGCTGGCGCTGGCCATGGTCGCGGCCGCCTCGGCCGTGGGGCTGGCCCGCGCGCGCCGCCGCTCGGGCCCGGAGGTGCTGCGTGGCAACGGCTGAACCGACCCCCGCGCAGGTCGTCGAGGCGAGCGACCTGACCCGGGTCTACCGGTCCGCGACGGGGGAGACCTACGCGCTCCGCGGCGTCGACCTGCTCGTCTCCGCCGGCTCGCTCACGGTGGTCGCCGGCCCCTCGGGCAGTGGCAAGAGCAGCCTGCTGACGCTGCTCTCGGCGCGGGAGCGGCCGAGCGCGGGCGAGCTGCGGGTGCTGGGCAGCGATGTGGCCGGCGCGTCGGCGAGCGCCCTGCGCCGCCTGCGCCACCGGCGCATCGGCTACGTCCCCCAGCGTGCCTCCACCGGGCTCTTCCCCCACCTGACCGCGGCCGGGCACGTCCGCCAGGTCGCCACCTGGCGCGGCTCCGGGCACGACGACGTCGAGCAGGTGCTCGCCTCGGTCGGCCTGGCGGCACGCGCGGACCACCGGCCGGCGACGATGTCGGGCGGCGAGCAGCAGCGGCTCGCGGTCGCGATGGCCCTGGTGGGGAGCCCGGCCCTGGTGGTCGCGGACGAGCCCACCGCCGAGCTCGACCACGGCAACGCCGACCTGGTCCTCGACGCCCTCGCCGGTCTCGCCGAGGCCGGGAGCGCCGTCGTCGTCAGCAGTCACGACGCCCGGGTGACCGACCGGGCCGGCCGGTTGCTCCGGCTCCGCGACGGCGTGCTGTCCAGCGAGACCGCACGGGCTCGGGAGACGGTCGCGGTCATCGACTCCGCCGGGCGCCTGCAGCTCCCGCCCGCCCTGCTCGCGCGCTTCCCCTCCCGCCGCGTCGTCGTCGAGGCGGACGGCGACGTGGTCCGCCTCCGAGGACCGGGGGAGCCGACGTGAGCGGGTTGGTCGTCCGGGGGGTCGGCCACGGTTACGGGACCGGGAGCGGTCGGGTCGAGGTGCTGCACGACGTCACCCTCGACGTGTCGCCCGGCGAGGTGGTCGCGCTGCTGGGGCCCTCCGGCTCCGGCAAGACCACGGTGTGCCACCTGGCCGCCGGCTTCGAGGAGCCGCAGCGCGGCACGGTCCAGGTCGACGGCCGCCCGCCGTACGGTGCCGCCGACTGGTCGCTGGTGGCGGTCGTGCCCCAGCAGCACGGTCTGGTCGACGGTCTCGGCGTCGAGGACAACGTGCTGCTGCCGACGTACCGCTCGGAGCGCGCGCCGGTGTCGTTCGCCGACCTCGCGGCGGCGCTCGACCTCGGCCCGTTCGCGCACCGACGGGTCGGCGAGACGTCGCTGGGGGAGCAGCAGCGGGTCGCGGTGGCCCGCGGGCTCGTGCTCGCCCCACGGGTGCTCGTCCTCGACGAGCCGACCGGTCACCAGGACGACGACCGCGCGGAGCTGGTGACCGCCGCGCTGGTGGCGGCCGCCCGAGCCGGTACGGCGGTGCTGGTGGCCAGCCACGACCCGCGGGTCCAGCGCGTCGCCGACCGGGTGCTCCGGCTCGACGAGGGCCGGCTCGCCGACGGCTGAGGCGGCCGGGCAGCGGTCAGGGCCGCGCGTGCACCCGCGCGACCAGCAGGCCGGCCACCAGCGCCCCGAGCGTGCCGAGCGACTCGTCGCCGAGGGTGTCCTCGTAGGCGGTGCCGGCCTCCGTGCCGTGGCGGATGAAGGTGTACCACTCGCCGAGCTCCCAGCCGATCGCGAGCACGGCGCCCAGCCCGGTCACCAGCACGACGACCGCCCAGGCCGGCCGGACCGACCCGCACAGCAGGAGGCCGAGCCCGGCGCAGAGCAGCAGCCAGTTCGCGAAGTGGTTGAGGTCGTCCCACCAGACCACGGCGTCGTACAGGTCCAGGCTGTTGCCGGTCACGTCGACGAGGAAGGGCAGCATGACCAGCGTGAACGCGCCGTGCGGCGGCCGCTCGACGCGGCCGCGACGGCGCGCGACCAGCCACCACACCGCCGGCGCCAGCAGCATCAGCAGGGGATAGGCGACCAGCCGCGCCCCGAACGCCTTGCCCTCGAACCTCTCGATGCCGGGCACCCACTGCGCGACGGCGAGCTGGCCGACCGTCGCGAGGATGATCAGAGCGGGGACCCACCACGGCACACGGCGCACCGGGCCACTGTGGCGGAATAGCCTGGGAGGATCCTCGGTTGACACGGATAGTTCGGCTTTCAACCACACTTCGCCCCCGTCCCACGGGGGCACCACGAGGATCGAGGACGGCCATGCAGATCGGCATCTTCAGCGTCGGCGACGTGACGATGGACCCCACGACGGGTCGCACGCCGACCGAGCACGAGCGGATCAAGGCCACGGTGGCGATCGCCAAGAAGGCCGAAGAGGTCGGTCTCGACGTGTTCGCGACCGGCGAGCACCACAACCCGCCGTTCATCTCCTCCAACCCCACCGCGACGCTCGCCTACATCGGCGCGCAGACCGAGCGGATCGTGCTGTCGACCGCGACCACGCTGATCACCACCACCGACCCGGTGCTGATCGCGGAGGACTACGCCAAGATCCAGCACCTCACCGACGGCCGGGTGGACCTGATGATGGGGCGCGGCAACACCGGCCCGGTCTACCCCTGGTTCGGCAAGGACATCCGCCAGGGCGTCAACCTCGCGATCGAGAACTACGCGCTGCTGCACCGGCTCTGGCGCGAGGACGTCGTCGACTGGTCCGGTCGGTTCCGCACCCCGCTCCAGGGCTACACCTCCACGCCGCGCCCGCTCGACGGCGTCCCGCCGTTCGTGTGGCACGGCTCGATCCGCAGCCCCGAGATCGCCGAGCAGGCGGCCTACTACGGCGACGGCTTCTTCCACAACCACATCTTCTGGCCGGCCTCGCACACCCAGCAGATGGTCGACCTCTACCGACGCCGCTTCGAGCACTACGGCCACGGCCCGGCGGACACCGCGATCGTCGGCCTCGGCGGGCAGTTCTTCATGCGGCGCGACAGCCAGGAGGCCGTGCGCGAGTTCCGCCCGTACTTCGACAACGCCCCGGTCTACGGCCACGGGCCCTCGCTGGAGGACTTCACCGAGGCCACGCCGCTGACAGTGGGCTCGCCCCAGCAGGTGCTGGAGCGGACCCTGTCGTTCCGCGACTACGTCGGCCACTACCAGCGCCAGCTGTTCCTCGTCGACCACGCCGGCCTGCCGCTGAAGACGGTGCTCGAGCAGCTCGACCTGCTCGGCGAGATCCTGCCGGAGATGCGCAAGGGCTTCGCCGAGGGTCGCCCGGCGCACGTGCCGGACGCGCCCACCCACGGCTCGCTGGTCGCCGCCGCGGGCGGTGCCCACGACTCCACGGTGTACGCCGCGGCGGACTCCGCCACGGGCCACCGGGCCGAGGACGCGCTCGAGGCCGCCGAGGAGGTGTCGGCATGACCTCCGTGGTCGTCGTCTCCGCCGGTCTCTCCAACCCCTCGTCGACGCGGCTGCTGGCCGACCGGCTGGCCGCCGCGACGACGCAGGCGCTCGAGGAGGTCGACGTGACGACCGTCGAGCTGCGCGACCTCGCCCACGAGCTGACCGACCACCTGCTGACCGGCTTCCCCGGTCCGCACCTGGCGGCGGCGATCGACGCGGTCCGCCGCGCCGACGGGCTGGTCGTCGTGACGCCGGTGTTCTCCGCGTCGTACTCCGGGCTGTTCATGACGTCACGCGGTGGGACGTTGAAGATACCGCGTCGGAAGCGCTCGCTCGTAACGCACTCGAGTCCGATCCAAGAAGAGGCAATCGCAGCATGAAGCGTGTAGTTGTTGTCAGCGCAGGCCTGAGCGTTCCTTCGTCCACGCGGCTACTTGCCGACCGGCTCGCCGCGGCCACCGTCGCTGCCTCTGACGAGCCGATTGAGTTGCAGACCATCGAGTTGAGGACCTTGGCTCACGGGTTGGCGGACCATCTGGTCACAGGGTTCCCGACCGGCGAAGTCGCCGAGGCCATCTCGGCAGTGGGCCGGGCAGACGCGCTGATCGTTGTGACTCCGGTGTTCACCGCCAGCTACTCAGGTCTATTCAAGACGTTCGTTGATGTGATGCCGCGGGAGTACTTCGTCGGTAAGCCTGTCCTTGTCGCAGCTACGGCGGGGTCCGCCCGTCACTCGCTGATGCTCGACCACGCCATGCGACCGCTCTTCAGTTACCTCAAGGCTGCTCTCGTGCCTACCGGCGTGTTTGCCGCGACAGATGACTTCGGCGCAAGTTCCGACGGCGAGGACCCGCTTCGGGCACGGATCGACCGAGCTGCTGCTGAGCTGGCTTCGATGCTCGGTCCGCGTGCGATCGCTAGCGCAGGCTCCGCCGGTCGGAACCTTCACGTAGTTTCGGGGCAGAGTGACTTGGAGGACGTAGCGCCCTTCGAAGAACTTCTGCGAAGGGCGTCCGAGTCCGGGGGCTGATGCGAAGCGTGACCCGTCTCCATCTTCGGATTGAGACGAGTCACGTCGCTTCGTGCTGACTCAACCCTTCGCTCGGACCTCCAGGATGTCCAGTCCCACGAGCTCAGCAAACAAGGCCCCGATCTCAGCGACAAGTTGGTCCTTTTCGAATGAGATGTAGCCCAGATCGCTGAAGTCACTGGGAAACGAGACGCTCTTCTCTTTGAAGATGACAATCCGGTTCTCATACAGGATCGACGCTGCGCCGAGCTCATACACCACGTTCTCGCTGGGTCGCCACACCTCGATCTGCTCGCCAGCTTCGTTCTCCCGGAGGAAGCGCTCGTCGGCTGTGAAGATGAAGATGCCTGACGAGCACTCGTTCTCCATCAGCTCCGCGACCTTCTTGCTGATCGGTCGTCCTCGGTTGGGCTCGTCGACAGCAACCGCGTACTTAACCTTGAACTGGTCAAGGGCCTTCTTCAACTGGTCGAGCGGCGTCCGGTTCTTGCCGTGCGCGATGAAGACCTTCTTCGGGCCGGCGCTCGCGACAGCATCCGCTCGTCGACCACGGGGCGTAGGTGGCACGGCCTCCCCACCGCTTCGGTCGTCCGACGTACCGAGCGGGGCGGGTTCGTCCTCTTGTTCGTCGTCAGGGGTTTCGAGGTCAACCGTGTCGTCGGGCGCGACAGGGGCAGTTGGCACTCCTTCAAGGTCTACCCACTCGCCGCCCTTCATCGTGCGCACGAGACCTGCCACTCGCGCGTCTTCGAGGATGTGCTCAATGCACTCCTCGACCCTGGACTCGTCCACCTCTGCTTCCTTCATCAGAAAGTCGCGAAGGGGTCCCGGGTTTGGCACCTTTTTTCCGTTGAAGGCACGGAAGAATGTGCCGTAGGGCGCAACGCTGAGCACAGCCTCCTTGCAGGCGGCCAACTGGTCGACCTCATCGCCGCCAGTAGCTCGGTCACCGAGCTCCGTGAGCCCGAACTCGTCTGCGTTGATACCGCCGGTCGTGAGCCCATACATCCTGGAGCTGGCGACCAGTTCGCGGAAGACCCTCGAGGTCGGAGTGGAGTTCAGGAGTTCAGCCAGTGTCAGTTTCGAGGTGTTCATGCCCGACGCCTCGTCCTGGATAGCGCGCGCTACGCGCAAGGACTGTGTCAGCGACAGCTGCGGGTAGTTCCGATTCTTCGTTCCGGGTGCGCGACCTCGCGGCATACATCTTCCATCCCTCGGGGGCCAGTTTGCGCGCATAATCGCACGCACCAACGGCGCTCCGAGGCTTTTCGGCAACTCAGCAGAGCGCGCAAGCGATGCCGTGCCATCGCCCCGCTTGCGCACGAAAGCACTCCACTGGGGTTGGACGTTCTACAACGGCGTCGTTTTCGCAGGTCAGCGGCTTCCTCAGGACGTCGCGATCGCGTCATGTTCAAGACGTTCTTCGACGTCCTCGAGCCCGGGACCCTCGACGGCACCCCGGTGCTCGTCGCCGCGACGGCGGGCACGGCACGCCACTCCCTGGTGCTCGAGCACGCGCTGCGGCCGCTGTTCGCCTACCTGCGGGCCGTGGTCGTCCCCACCGGCGTCTTCGCCGCGACCGAGGACTTCGCGAGCACCGAGCTCGAGCAGCGGATCACCCGGGCCGCCGGCGAGCTGGCCGCGCTGGTCGGCAAGGTCAGCCCCGCCGACGCGTCGGGCGGGTCCAGCCGGCGCACGGTCGACGACCAGCTCGCCGAGCCCACGCCGTTCGAGGAGCTGCTCCGCCGAGCCTCGGAGGGCTGAGGAAGCCCCTCCGCTGGTCGAGCAGCGAGCGCCGGCGAGCGCCAGCGACACCCGGCGAACGGCTGCTGGTCGAGCAGCGAGCGCCGGCGAGCGTCGTCGAGACCCGGCGAACGGCTGCTGGTCGAGCAGCGAGCGCCAGCGACACCCGGCGAACGGCTGCTGGTCGAGCAGCGAGCGCCGGCGAGCGTCGTCGAGACCCGGCGACCAGGGCTACGGCCCTGCGCCCGTCACCGGGTCTCGACACGCCGGTCGCGACCTCGTTCCTCGGTCGCGCGGCTCGCTCGACCACCACCAGCGAGTCCGCTGGGGCGCGTCCTCGCTCGACCACCACTAGCGAGTCCGCTGGGGCGCTTCCTTGCTCAGTGCTGGTGGGTCCCGTGGATGATCGCCCGGCCGGCGGTCTTGAATGCCAGGTTGAACGACACCACGGCCGGCGAGGCGTCGGAGTCGACACCGAGCGACTCCTCCGTCACCGCGTGGACGACGAAGTAGTACCGGTGCACCTGGTCGCCCTGCGGCGGGGCGGCGCCGGTGAAGGCCTTCGAGCCGCCGTCGTTGCGGCACATGAACGCGTTCCCCGGGAGGTCCGAGCCCTCCGCGCCGATGCCGGCGGGGAGCGAGGTCACGTCCGCCGGCACGTCGACGAGCACCCAGTGCCAGAAGCCGCTGGGCGTCGGGGCGTCGGGGTCGAAGCAGGTGACCGTGTAGCTCTTCGTGCCCTCGGGCGCGCCCGACCACGACAGCTGCGGCGAGGTGTCCCCGCCGTCGGCGACCTGCTCGGACCGCAGCGGCGCGCCGTCGGTGACGTCCTCGCTGGTGACGGTGAACGACGGCACCGGGGGCAGCAGGTCGTAGGGGTTCGGGCTCACCGGTCGGTCGAGGGTCATGGGTCTCCTATCGCAGACGGGGGATCGGTCCGAACCTAGTCCGGACATCGAACCCGTACCACCGCGCCGCCGACCGCACACGGATGATGTGCGGGTGGACGACTTCCCGACGTACCCCTCCGGGCTGCGCCTCGCCGACCGCCGCGTCGTCGTGGTCGGCGGCGGTCACGTCGCGCAGCGGCGGGTGCCCCAGCTGATCGCGGCCGGCGCGCGCGTGCACGTCGTCGCGCCGGCGGTGACGCCCGCCATCGAGGGGCTGGTCGGGTCCGGGGAGGTGGTCTGGCACGAGCGCGGCTTCGAGGAGTCCGACCTCGACGACACCTGGTACTGCATCGCCGCGACCGACCTCCCGACCGTCAACGAGCGGGTCAGCCGCGCGGCCGAGGAGCGCCGGGTCTTCTGCGTGCGCGCCGACGACGCCACCCGGGCCACCGCCTGGACCCCCGCCACCGGCCGCCACGACGGGGTCACCGTCGCGGTCCTGAGCGGCCGGGAGCCGCAGCGATCGGCCGGCATCCGCGACGAGGTCGTCGAGCAGCTGCGCGAGGGCACGCTGGGCGCCCGGAGGCAGCGCAGCCGTGCGGCGGGGGTGGTGCTCGTCGGCGGGGGACCGGGGGACCCCGAGCTGATCACCGTTGCCGGTCGCAAGGCGCTGATGGACGCCGACGTGGTCGTGGCCGACCGGCTCGCGCCGCGGGAGCTGCTGGGCGACCTGCCCTCCGACGTCGAGCTGGTCGACGTCGCCAAGCTGCCGCGGGGTCGCAGCGCCCAGCAGGAGGAGATCAACCGCGTCATCGTGGACCGCGCGCTGGCCGGCAAGCGGGTGGTGCGGTTCAAGGGCGGCGACAACTTCGTCTACGGCCGCGGCTACGAGGAGGTCATCGCCTGCCGGGCGGCCGGCGTGCCGGTCACGGTGATCCCCGGCCTCACCAGCCCGGTCGCGGTGCCCGCGGTCGCCGGCATCCCGGTCACCCACCGGGGTGTCGCGCACGAGTTCACCGTCATCTCCGGGCACCTGCCCCCGGGCCACCCCGAGTCGCTGACGGAGTGGTCCGCGGTGGCCGGTCTACGCGGCACCCTGGTGCTGATGATGGCGGTGCAGAACGCTCCCGCCATCGCCGAGGCGCTGCTCGCCGGCGGCCGGGACGCCTCGACGCCGGTCGGGGTGGTCTGCGACGGCACGATGCCGGGCGAGCGCACGGTCCTCTCCACCCTCGGCTCGCTGGCGGCCGACCTGGCGGACCAGCACGTGAAGCCCCCGGCGATCATCGTCGTCGGCCACGTGGTCGCCGTGGCGCACCCCGACCACTACGGGGCCCGGGAGGAGCTGGCCTGATGGCCCGCATCATCGAGGTCGAGGACCCCGCGGACCCGCGGCTGGCCGACTACCGCGACCTGCGCGACGTGGAGCTGCGCAAGAACATGGAGGCCGAGCACGGCCTGTTCCTCGCCGAGGGCGAGAAGGTCGTCCGGCGGGCGGTCGAGGGCGGGTTCACCCCACGGTCCTTCCTCATGGCGCCGCGCTGGCTCGACGGCCTCGCCGATGTCCTGGGCCGTTCCGATGCGCCCTGCTACGTGCTCTCCGAGGCGCTCGCCGAGGAGGTGACCGGCTTCCACGTCCACCGGGGCGCGCTCGCCTCGCTGCAGCGCCGCCCGCTGCCGAGCCTCGAGGAGGTCCTCGACGGGGCCCGGTCGGTGCTCGTCCTCGAGGACGTCGTCGACCACACGAACGTCGGCGCCATCTTCCGCTCCGGCGCAGCACTCGGCTTCGACGCCGTCCTCCTCGCCCCGCGCTGCGCGGACCCGCTCTACCGCCGCTCGATCAAGGTCGCGATGGGCACGGTGTTCAACGTCCCGTGGACCCGGCTGCCGGACTGGTACGACGCGCTGCCGGCGCTCTCCGCGCGCGGCTTCACCACCGTGGCGCTGACGCTGGCCGCGGACTCGTCGCCGATCGAGGACGCCGTCGCGGGTCTGGACAAGGTCGCGCTGGTGCTCGGTTCCGAGGGCCACGGGCTCTCCGCGCGGTGGGAGCAGACCGCCGACAGGCGGGCGATCATCCCGATGGCCGAGGGCGTCGACTCGCTCAACGTCGCGGCCGCGACCGCCGTCGCCTGCTACGTGACCGCTCGCCGCTGATTCGACGGAGCGCGAGAGGCTCGCGTACCGTCGACGGCCGTCCCGCCGGGCGGCCCACGACGCCGTTCCGGACGGGCTCCTCGCGGCCGCACGCCGGCCGTGTCACGACCAGGAGACCCTCGCAGCACGGCGAGGGCGTCGAATCCCGTTTGGACCTCCCCCTTCATGCCTCTTCACCCAGTCCTGCCTTCCGTCCTGCCCTCCGGCCGCCGGCCGCGGTCCGTGGCCACCTCGACCGCCGCCGCGGCGGTCGTCCTCGCGTTGCTGCCCGGCGCCGCCGCCGCCGACGGCGAGGTCGCCCCCAGCGGCACCGAGCCGGCCACCACCGCCGCTGCCGCCCCGGCGGGCACCACGTCCGTCGGCCTCCGCGTCGGCCGCGACAGCACCCGGTCGGTGCGCACCTCCGCCTCCTGGCCGGCCGGCGTCCTCCGCGAGCACGGCGTGACGGTCTCCCGGCGCGACCAGGTCCGCGTCCTGCGCGCGGACCGCCGCGTCTCCGGCGAGCAGCGCCGCCTCCGCCGCGGCGACACCGTCAAGGTCGTCCGCGTCGACCGCACGGTGGACACCCGCCGCGTCAAGGTGCGCGCCGGCGTCGAGGAGCGGCGTACGACGTCGCTGCGGCCCGGCCAGCGCCGCGTGGTCAGCGACGGCCGGCCCGGGGTCCGCAAGGTGCGCACCATCCGGGTGACGCACAACGCCCGCGTCGTCGACCGCGCCGTCCGCAAGCACCTGGTCCGCGACCCGCGACCGCGCCGGGTGCTCGTCGGCGCCCCGCGCCGGTCGGTCCCCGGCGCCGACCGGCTGAACTGGCGCGGCCTCGCCCGGTGCGAGTCGGGCGGCAACCCCCGCGCCGTCAACGCGGCCGGGTACTACGGGCTCTACCAGTTCGACACCGGCACCTGGCGCAGCGTCGGTGGCCGGGGCATGCCGCACCGCGCCTCCGCGGGTGAGCAGACCTACCGGGCGAAGCTGCTCTACCAGCAGCGCGGCCGGTCGCCGTGGCCGCACTGCGGTCGCTACCTCTGAGCCGGCCCACCACCGGCTGAAGACCGGTGAGGACCGGCTGAGGCCCCTCGGCCCCGCCCTCCCCGCCACCGCGACGTCCCGGGCGCCCCAACCGGGGCCCCGGGACGCCGTGTGAGCCCCCCACGCGCGGGGCACCGAGCGAGCATGCGCATCGCGATCACCGGCGCGACCGGCAACATCGGCTCGGCCCTCGTGCGACGCCTGCGCGCAGACGGCAACCACGACCTCGTCGGGCTGGCCCGGCGCCTGCCGGACCAGGCAGACGGCATCACCTGGCACTCCGTCGACCTCAGCACCGACGCCTGCCACGAGACGCTCGCCGAGGCCTTCCGCGACGCGGACGCCGTCGTCCACCTCGCGTGGGGCTTCCAGCCCTCCCACGACCTGACGTACCTCGCCGAGACAGGCATCGGCGGCACGCGGCGGGTGCTCCGCGCGGTCACCGAGGCCGACGTGCCGCACGTGGTGCACATGTCGTCGGTCGGCGCCTACTCCCCGAAGCAGGACGACCGGCCCGTCGACGAGACCTGGCCGACCGAGGGCGTGCCGACCTCGCGCTACAGCCGGCACAAGTCCGCTGCCGAGCGGCTGCTCGACCAGCACGAGACCGCCCACCCCGACCGGGTCGTCACCCGGCTGCGGCCAGGGATCGTCGGCCAGCGCGCAGCAGGCTCGGCGCTCCTGCGGTACGGCATCCCGGCGTTCGTCCCGTCCCGCGCGCTCGGACTGCTCCCCGTGCTCCCGATGGACCGCGGGCTCGTGATCCCGATGGTCCACACCGACGACGTGGCCGAGGCGATCGCCACCGTCCTCCGGCAGCGCGCCGCGGGCCCGTTCAACCTCGCGGCCGACCCGCCGGTGACCGCGGCGATCATCGCCAACGCGCTCGGGGCCCGGCTCGTGCACGTGCCCTCGTCGGTGGTGCGGGCCGTCATGTCGGCCACCTGGCACGCCCGGCTCCAGCAGGTCGACACCGGCTGGCTCGACATGGGCTTCGCGCTGCCGACCATGGACACCACGCGTGCCCGCGTCGAGCTGGGCTGGGCGCCCACGACCGACGGGCCGTCGGTCTTCGGCGAGGTCGTCGCCGGCATGAAGGACGCCGCGTCGGGCCGCACGCCCGCCCTGCGGCCCCGCACCGTCCTGGGAGCGGTCGGTGACGCCGTGCGCCGCGGGCCGGTCGCAGTGCGGCGCCGGCCGTGACCACGAGCGCGGTCCCCGCACCTCCCGGCCGCCGGGCCCGGACGCAGCCGGGCCGCGCGGGCGCGCTCCTCGCCGCCGCCCACGGCGGACCGGCCCTGGCGGTCACCACGATCGCCGCGCTCCTGGCGGTGCGCAGCGACCTCGACGCGACCGACGCGGTGCTCGTCACCGGCGCGGTGCTCACCGGCCAGCTGACGATCGGCTGGGGCAACGACCTGCGCGACCTGCCGCGCGACCGTGCGGTCGGCCGCACTGACAAGCCGCTGGTGACCGGCGCGCTCCCGGTGCGATGGGTGGTGAGCGCGCTCGGCGTCGCCGCCGCCGCGTGCGTCGCGCTCTCGGCCGCGGTGGGCTGGCGCAGCGCGCTGGTCAACATCGTGCTCGGTGCGGGAGCCGGCCACGCCTACAACCTGGGCCTCAAGGCGACCTGGTGGTCCTGGGCGCCGTACGCCTGTGCCTTCGGCACCCTGCCCTCGGTCGTCACGCTGGCCGGGCCGGACCCCTCGTGGGCGCCGGCCTGGGCGACCGGGGCGGGCGCGCTGCTGGGTGTCGGTGCCCACCTGCTCAACACCCTGCCCGACCTCGCCGACGACGCCCGGACCGGCGTCCGCGGGCTGCCGCACCGCCTGGGGGCGACGGCCTCCCGTGCCGGCGCCGCCGCGCTCCTCGCCGGCGCCTCGGTCCTGGCCGTGCTGGGCCCGGCCGGCGACCCGCCCTGGTGGGCCTGGGCGGCGCTCGGGGTGGCGCTGCTGCTGGCCCTCGTCACCCTCGTGACCCGCGGGCGCACCCCGTTCCGCGCCGCGGTCGCCGTCGCCCTGCTCGACGTCGCCCTCCTGGTGGCCGCGGGATGACCGGCTGGGACCTCGCGGTCGTCGGCGCCGGCCCCGCGGGTGCCGCGACGGCACTGGGGGCGCTGGCCGCCGACCCGGGCCTGCGGGTGCTGCTGCTGGACCGCGCCGACTTCCCCCGTGACAAGGCGTGCGGCGACGGCGTCGCCCCCCACGTGCTCGACCTGCTCGCCGAGGTGGGCGTGACCGGCCTGCTGGACGACCGCACCCCGGTGGCCCGCCTGCGGCTCAGCCGCGTGCCGCTCGCCGCCGAGCGGACCATGGCGCGGGCGGCGTACGTCGTGCCGCGCGCGGTCCTGGACGCGCGCCTGGTCGAGGCGGCCGTGGCGGCCGGCGCCGAGCTGCGCCGCCACCGGGTCCGAGCCCTGCACGAGGAGCCGGACCGCGTCGTCCTCGACGAGGGGACCCGCGCCGCGGTCGTCGTGGGGGCGGACGGGGCGCACTCGGTCGTCCGCCGGTCGCTCGAGCGGCCCCGAGGGCCCGTCGCGCTGGCCATCCGCGGCTACGCCCCCGTCGCGCCGGGCCGGGCCGGGGCCCAGGTCATCGAGTTCGGTACCGAGCACCAGCCGTCGTACGCCTGGTCCTTCGACTGCGGCGACGGCACCGCCAACGTCGGGTACGGCGAGGTGCTGCACGCCGACCGGCCCGCACCCACCCGCGCGGAGCTCTTCGAGCGGCTCGAGCACCTGCTGCCCGGCGCGACCGCCGGCGGGTCCCGCTGGCAGGGCCACCACCTCCCGCTCTCCACCGCCCGCTGGCGTCCGCCGACCGGCCGGGTGCTGCTCGTCGGCGACGCCGCCGGACTGGTCAACCCGCTGACCGGTGAGGGGATCTTCTACGCCGTGGCGACCGGGCTGGCCGCCGGTCGGGCCGCCGCCGAGGCGCTCCGGGTCGGCCGTCCGGAACGGGCCGGGCACCTCCACCGTCGGGCGACCCGGCGGATCCTGCTGCCGCACCTGCGTCACACCGCGCTCGCCGCGCGCCTGACCCGCAGCCCGCGGGTGCTCGAGGCCGGCCTGCGTGCCTCCGCCCGTGACCAGCGGGTCTTCGACGGGCTGGTCGAGCTCGGCCTGGCCCGCGGCCGGCTCACCCCCTCGCTCGCGCTCGGCCTCGGCCGGTCCCTCCTCGCACCCCCGCCGCTCATCCGTGTCGAGGCCGCCGCCACCGACGCCACCGACGCCACCGACGCCACCGACGCCACCGTCAAGGAGCCCGCATGACCGCCACCACCGCCCCGGGCGGACCGCACTTCCGGCCGAGCCGCATCGTCAGCGTGCGGGGCGCCCTGCCGGAGCACTGCTACCGCCAGGAGGACATCACCGAGTCCTTCGCGACCACGATGGTCGAGGGCTCGGTCAACCGGGCCGTCGTCGAGCGCTTCCACCGCAACGCCTGCGTGGACACCCGCCACACGGCGCTCCCGCTGGAGGAGTACTCCCGGCTCGAGGACTTCGGCCAGTCCAACGACGTCTTCATCAGCGCCGGGGTCGAGCTCGGCTCCCGCGCGGTGGTCGACGCGCTGAAGGCGGTCGGCCTCACGCCGGCCGACGTCGACGTGGTCGTCTCGTGCACGGTGACCGGCCTCGCCGTGCCGTCGCTGGAGGCGCGGGTGGCCCAGGAGATCGGCCTGCGCCCGGACGTCGTGCGGCTGCCGCTCGTCGGCCTCGGCTGCGTGGCCGGCGCCGCCGGCGTGGCCCGGCTCCACGACCTGCTGCGCGGCCGCCCGGACGGCGTGGCGGTGCTCATGTCGGTCGAGCTCTGCTCGCTCACGCTGCAGCGCGACGACGTGTCGGTCGCGAACCTGGTCGCCAGCGGGCTCTTCGGCGACGGCGCCGCCGCGGTGGTCGCGGTCGGCCCCGACCACCCGCTCGCCCAGGTCGCCGACCCCACCCACCCCGAGGTCCTGGCCTCGCGCAGCCGGATGTACCCGGACTCCGAGCGCACGATGGGGTGGGACGTCGGTGCCGGCGGCCTGAAGATCGTCCTGGACTCCTCCGTGCCCGAGGTGGTGCGCCAGTACATCGGCGACGACGTCGAGCACTTCCTCGCCGACCACGGCCTGGGCGCCGACGACCTCGAGTGGTACGTCGCCCACCCGGGCGGCCCGAAGGTCCTCGAGGCGCTGCAGGACGCCCTCGGCGTCGACCGGCACGCCCTGGAGATGACCTGGGACTCGCTGCGCCGGATCGGGAACCTCTCCTCCTCCTCGGTGCTGCACGTCATGGCCGACACGCTCGCCGACCGGCCGCCACGGCCGGGCTCCTACGGGTTGATGCTCGCGATGGGACCGGGCTTCTGCTCCGAGCTCGTGCTGCTGCGCGCGCCGGAGGCGGCCGCGTGAGCCTCGAGGTCGCCTTCACCCTGCTCGTCGCCGCGGTCGCCGTCGAGCGCGTCGCCGAGCTGGTCGTCTCCAACCGCAACGCCGAGTGGAGCCTCTCCCAGGGCGGCGTGGAGTCCGGTCGCGGGCACTACCCGTTCATGGTGGTGCTGCACACCGGACTGCTCCTCGGGGCGCTCGTCGAGGTCTGGGTGCGCCGACCGGAGCCGCCCGCGGCGCTCTCCTGGACCATGCTCGCGCTGGTGGTGGCCTCCCAGGGCCTGCGCTGGTGGTGCATCCGCACGCTGGGGCGGCAGTGGAACACCCGGGTCATCGTCGTCCCGGGCGCACCGCGGGTGGTCGGCGGGCCGTACCGGTGGATCCCGCACCCCAACTACGTCGCGGTGGTCGTCGAGGGCTTCGCGCTGCCGCTCGTCGGCGGTGCCTGGATCACCGCCCTGGTCTTCACCGTGCTCAACGCGGGCCTGCTCGCCACCCGGATCCGGGCCGAGGACGCCGCGCTGGCCCGGCTCACCCAGGGCGTCCACGCGTGAAGGACCTTCTCGTCGTCGGAGGGGGACCGGCCGGCCTGGCCACCGCCCTGCACGCCGTGCGCGCCGGGCTTGACGTCACCGTCCTCGAGCAGCGTGCCGGCACCGTCGACAAGGCGTGCGGCGAGGGCCTGATGCCCGGCGCCGTGGCGGCGCTCGCCGACCTCGGCGTGGACCCCAAGGGACAGGACCTCCGCGGGATCAGGTACGTCGCGGGGGCCCGCCGGGTCGAGGCGCCGTTCCGCAGCGGCACCGGCCGCGGCGTGCGGCGCACCACGTTGCACGGGGCGCTGCGCCGTGCCGTGGAGGACGCCGGCGTGCGCGTGGAGCAGCGCACGGTGCGCGGCCTGGAGCAGGACGACGAGGGCGTCGTCGTCGGGGGCACCCGCGCCCGGTACGTCGTGGCCGCCGACGGCCTGCACTCCCCGCTCCGCCGCTCGCTGGGGCTGGACCGGCCGCGTCGTGGCCAGCTGCGCCGCGGGCTGCGCCGGCACTACGCGGTGACCCCGTGGTCCGACCACGTCGAGGTGCACTGGGCGCGCGACGCCGAGGCCTACGTGACGCCCGTGGCCGACGAGCTGGTCGGCGTTGCCGTGCTGACGACGCAACGGGGGACCTACGACGACCACCTGTCCGCCTTCCCCGAGCTGCTCGACCGGCTGGCCGGCGCGGAGGTGGTCGGCCAGGACCGCGGCGCCGGCCCCCTGCGCCAGGACGCGAGCTCGCGCACCGCGGGCCGGGTGCTGCTCGTGGGCGACGCCGCCGGCTACGTCGACGCGCTCACCGGCGAGGGCGTCGCGCTCGCCGTCGCCCAGGCCGCGGCGGCGGTGCAGGCCGTGGCGCTCGACGACCCCGCGGCCTACGAGCAGGACTGGCGCCGGCTCACCCGGCGCTACCGCTGGCTGACCCACGCGCTGCTCGGTGCGACCAGCCTGCGCCCCACCCGCACCGCGCTGGTGCCGGCCGCGGAGCGGCTCCCGTGGCTGTTTGGCGCGACCGTCGACGCACTGGCGCGCCCGGCTCACTCCTCGCCGACGGGCCAGTCCGCGGGGTAGTCCTCGGCGAGCCGGTCGTGCTGCTTCTGCAGCTTCTTGCGCAGCTTGGTGGGCAGTCGGTCGCCGAACACGGTGCCCCGGGTGTGGTCGGTCTCGTGCTGCAGGCACCGCGCGAGCAGGCCGTCGCCGGAGAACGTCACCGGCTCGCCGTCGAGGCCGGTGCCCGTCACCGTCGCGACGTCCGGCCGGGCGCACTCCACGAACGCCCCGGGGAAGGACAGGCAGCCCTCCTCGGAGTCGTCCAGCTGCCGGTCGCGCCCCTCGGGGAGGGTCAGCTCGGGGTTGCACACGACGCCGACGGTCCGCTCGCCGGACTCGTCGGGGCAGTCGAAGACGAAGACCGCGAGGTCCACGCCGATCTGGCAGGCGGCCAGGCCGACCCCGTCCGCGGCGTACATCGTGGCCACCATGTCGGCCGCGAGCGCCCGCAGGTCCGCATCGTAGGCGGTGACGGCCTGCTGGGGTCGGTGCATCACCGGGGTGCCCCAGCGGGTCATCGGGTGGACGCGGCCGCCGGTCGGCAGGGATCCGTGGGGCGCGTGCTGGGCGGGCTCGGCGGGGACGGGCATGGGCGGAATCCTAGACGGGCGTGCGGGTCCGGGCGGACGTGTGACCCGGCCCACCACCCCTGGTGTAGCCCGTTGTGTAACTCGTAGTTACATTGACGGCATGTCCTTGATCCAGAAGCTGGGGCCCGGCGGCAGGCACGGGCTCGCCACGCACGAGGCCCGCGACCCCATCGGGTACGCCGTCGCCGCGCTCAGCCGCGTGGCCCAGAGCGACCTCATCGACCGGCTGGGGCTGCGGCGCAGCACCGAGCAGGCCGTCTTCACGGTGACGCGCACCGGGTTCCGGACCGTGACCGCGGCCGGCCGCACGTTCCAGAGGGCCGGGCAGCGGGGGGAGCCGGGCGTCCGGGTTCCTGCCGCACGGCGGACGGGCGTCTTCGACCTCACGCCGACCGAGGACGAGCAGATGCTGGTCGACGTCGTGACCGAGCTGGCCGAGGAGGTCCTCCGCCCGGTGGCCTCTGACGCCGACGCGGCCTGCGCCGTCCCGGACGCCGTCCGCTCGGCGGCGCAGGAGATCGGCCTCCCGCTGCTGGGCGTGCCGGAGTCCCTCGGCGGGATCTCCGAGGAGCGTTCCGCGATGGCCGGGACGCTCGTCGCCGAGGCCCTCGCGAAGGGCGACATGGGGCTGGCCGTCGCCACCCTCGCGCCCGGCGCGGTCGCCACCGCCCTGGGGCTGTGGGGGAGCGACGCCCAGCAGCGCACCTACCTCCCGGCGTTCTCCGGGGAGGGTGGCGAGGGCGCGCCCGCCGCGGCGCTCGCGCTCAACGAGCCCACCGTCCTCTTCGACGTCCTCTCGCCGAGCACGACGGCGGTCCGCCGCGGGGACTCCTACGTCCTCGACGGCACCAAGTCGCTGGTGCCGCTGGGCGCCGAGGCCGAGCTGTTCGTGGTCGGCGCCTCGCTCGAGGGCACGCCCGTGCTGTTCCTCGTCGAGTCCGGCGCGCCCGGGCTGAGCGTCGAGGGCGACCCGGCGATGGGCGTCCGGGCCGCCGGCATGACGCGGCTGACGCTCACCGGTGTGACCGTCCCGGCCGACGCCGTCCTCGGCGGGACCGACGGCGCGGCGTACACCGAGTGCGTGCGGCTGTCCCGGCTCGCCTGGTGCGCGCTCGCGGTCGGCACCGGCCAGGCCGTGCTCGACTACGTCACGCCGTACGTCAAGGAGCGCCAGGCGTTCGGCGAGCCCATCGCCCACCGGCAGTCGGTCGCGTTCATGGTCGCCAACATGGCGATCGAGCTGCAGTCGATGCGCCTGCTGACCTGGAAGGCGGCCTCGCGCGCCGCTGCAGGCAAGGACTTCGCTCGCGAGGTCGCCCTCGCGCGCAACCTCTGCGCGGCGAAGGGCATGCAGATCGGCCTGGACGGCGTGCAGCTGCTCGGTGGGCACGGCTTCGTCAAGGAGCACCCGGTGGAGCGGTGGTACCGCGACCTGCGGGCCGTCGGAGTGATGGAAGGGAGCGTGCTGGTCTGATGGCCATCTCGTTGGAGGACCCGAAGAAGTTCCGCCCGCTGGTCTCGCAGGCCCACCAGGTCGCGATGAACATGCTGCGTCCCATCTCGCGCAAGTACGACCGCGCCGAGCACGAGTACCCGCAGGAGCTCGACATGCTCGCCGCGATGATCGACGGACTGTCGGAGTCCGGCGCGAACGAGGGCGCGGGCGCCGCCGGCGTACGTCGCGACGAGGACGGCACGAGGAAGGACGACGGCGGCGTGAAGAACGGCGCCAACCTGGCCTCGGTCATGTCGATCGCCGAGATGTGCTGGGGCGATGTCGGCCTGCTGCTGTCCATGCCGCGCCAGGGCCTGGGCAACTCCGCGATCGCCTCGGTCGCCGACGACGAGCAGGCGGAGCGGTTCGCCGGGGTGTGGGCCGGCATGGCCATCACCGAGCCGGGCACCGGCTCGGACTCCGCGAACATCACCACCACCGCGGTGCTCGACGGGGACGAGTACGTCCTCAACGGCGAGAAGATCTACGTCACCGCCGGCGACCGCGCCGACCACATCGTGGTGTGGGCGACCCTCGACCGCTCGCTGGGCCGGGCGGCGATCAAGTCGTTCGTCGTCCCCAAGGGGACGCCCGGCATGCGGGTGGACCGGCTCGAGCACAAGCTCGGCATCCGGGCCTCCGACACCGCGACGATCATCTTCGAGGACTGCCGGGTCCCGAAGGAGAACCTCCTGGGCTCCCCGGAGATCGACACCAAGCAGGGCTTCGCCGGGGCGATGGCCACCTTCGACAACACCCGGCCGCTGGTGGCCGCCATGGCGGTCGGCTGCGCCCGCGCGGCGCTCGACCTGACCCGGTCGCTCCTGGCCGACGCCGGCGTGACCGTCGACCACGACCGGCCCGGCCACCTCCAGCACGCGGCGGCCGCCAAGCTGCTGCAGATGGAGGCCGACTGGGAGGCCGCCCACCTGCTGATGCTGCAGGCCGCCTGGATGGCCGACAACCGCCGGCCGAACTCGCTCGAGGCCTCGATGGCGAAGGCCAAGGCCGGCCGGGTCGGCTCCGACATCACGCTCTCGTGCGTCGAGCTGTGCGGCTCGGTGGGCTACGGCGAGGCGGAGCTGCTGGAGAAGTGGGCCCGCGACTCCAAGATCCTCGACATCTTCGAGGGCACCCAGCAGATCCAGCAGCTCATCGTCGCCCGTCGCGTCCTGGGGCTCTCCAGCGCCGAGCTGAAGTAGCACGCAGCAACGGCCCCGTGCGGCCCCCGTCCGACCTCGTCGGGCGGGGGCCGTGCTGTGTCCGGGGCGACGCGCACGGCAGGGAACGGGGACACGGAACGGCCCCCGCGGAACGAGTCCGCGGGGGCCGGTCGTGCGTCGTACGGCGGGCCGTCAGCCCTTGTCGGCGTCGCTGGCGCGGCCGAGGGTCTCGGCCTCCGTGGCGACCGCCTTGGCCTCACCGGGGGTGATGAGCGGGGCATCGGTCGTGCCGAAGCCGGTCTCGGCCGTGTCGGGGTTGCTCGGCACGCCCGCGCCGCGGGTGCCGGCGGGGGTGATGGCCTCGGTGCCGGCCCCACCGGCCAGCTCGGAGGCCGAGAGCGGGATGTCGCCCGAGGCGGTGCGCTTGGCGGCAGGGGTCTTCTTCGCGGCCGGCGCCTTCGTGGCCGGCGCCTTCGTGGCAGCCGGGGCCTTCTTCGCCGCGGGCGTCTTCTTGGCCGGTGCCTTCTTGGCCACGGCACCGGCGATGTCGGCGGGCGTGACGTCGACGTCGGAGACGTCGGCGGCGGCGTCGATCGCGTTGTCGGGCTCGGTCGTCCTGGCGGACTTCTTGGCGGTCTTGGCGGTGCCCTTGCGGGTGGCCGCCTCGTTGAGCGCGCCCTTGGCGGTCGGCGCCTTCGTCGCGGCCTTCTTGACCGCAGCGGTGGCGACGTCCTCGACCGGGGCCTTGACCGGCTCGTCGGAGGCGGGGGCGGCGGGGGAGGCGGCCTTCTTGGCGGCGGCGCCCTTGGTGGCGGCGCTGCCCTTCTTGGCGACGCTCGGCGCGGACTTCTTCGCCGGAGCCTTGGTGGCCGGGCCGGTCGCCGGCGCGGGCTTGACCGGGTCGCCCTGCGCGCGGTCTGAGGGGGAGTCCTTGGCGACCGGCGCGTCCGCGGCGACGGACTGCTTCGCCGCCGGGGGAGCGGTCTGCTCCACCGGGGCGCCACCCGGTGTCGGGGACGGCGCGACGGGCGAGTGCTTCTTCATGCCGGGCACGAGGGAGGTCACGGCGCCGACCGTGCCGGTGGCCCGCGAGATCGCCTGGCCGGTCACCTGACCGGCGACGGCCCGGCCGAGCTCGACGGTGCCCTTGGCCTGGCCGACGGCCTGGCCCACCGCCTTCTGGCCGGACCCGAGCGGGTCCTTGAGCGTGTCGAGGGCGGCGTCTCTGATCTTCCCGAGGGGGCTCTTGCGGGCCACAGCGTGGGTCCTTCCGATCGGTCGAGGTGTGCGACAGGTCGAGCAGGCGCACGAGGCGCCGTTCCTGTTCCCGTACCCTCAGTATCCGGGGACCAACCTGCGGGCGGCGTGATGTCCGCCATGCGGTGCGTCAGGAGGCGACGCGGAACGGGTCGTGGTCGGCGAGGATCTTGTCGACGCGGGCCTGGTCGAGGCGGGCGGCGACCTGCTGGTTCTCCTGGGCGTCCCGGATGACCTTGGCCAGGGTGAAGGCCGACGTGGTCAGGTACAGCGTGGTGACGGCGAAGAAGGCGCGCACCCACGGGTCGACGGGCACGTAGAGGACGGCGAACAGCATCGCGGCGAGCGCGACGGCGAAGGAGATGCCGGCCTGGGCGTAGAAGGCGGTGGTGTTCCTGACGGAGTTCGGAGTGCTCATGGCTCCAGCCTGGTCGGCCTGCGGCGGTGCCGGACCGGTGCGGGCACCCGGGTGGGGCTGAGTACGCGTGCTCGACCGTGGTCACCGGCACGACCATGAAGCTCTACGCGGACTCGACGCCCCGCTTCGCCCTGCAGCTGACCCTCGACGCGCTGCTGGTCGGCTGGGTGGTGCTGTGGATCTGGGTGGGCAACACCGTCCACGACGGCACGATGGAGCTCGCCGGCCCCGGTGAGCGCACGGCCGCGTCGGCGACCAGCCTGTCGGACTCGATGAGCGACGCGGGCAGCTACCTCGAGGACGTCCCGCTGGTGGGCGACGGCATCGCCTCGCCGTTCGAGCAGGCCTCGGACGCCTCGACCGCGCTCGCCGACGCCGGGGAGGCCACCGTCCGGGCCGTCGAGCGGCTGGCGTTCTGGTTGGGCGTCTCGATCGCGGTCATCCCGATCCTGGTGGTCGGCAGCCGCTACCTCCCAGGACGGATCCGGTTCGTGCGCGAGGCCTCGGCCGCGCAGCAGTACGTCGACGGGCCGGCCGACCTCGAGCTGTTCGCGCTGCGCGCGATGGCCCACCAGCCGCTGCACGTGCTGGGACGCGTCACCGACGACCCGGTGGGCGCCTGGCGCCGCGGCGACACCGAGGTGATCGACCGCCTGGCGCGCCTGGAGCTGGCCGAGCACGGGCTGCGTCCGCCGTCGGGTGCACGATGAGCGGCATGGAGACCCCCCGGACCAGCGACGGCACCCCCGACGGCAGCAACGACGGCACCGGCCCCGGCCGGGGTGACGAGGAGCGCACGGCGTTGATCGTCGAGAGCCTCGCGGACGCCTTCGCGCCGCTGATGGAGGCCGACCCGGTGGCGTTCCGCGGGAAGTACCGGACGATGGCTCGCGACCCGCACGCGTTCTACCGGGGCAGCGCCTGCCTGTTCTACGCCGACCTCACCGCCTCCGGCCCCGACGGCGGCGCCGTCGACGACGACTGGGTCGACGAGCGCTCCGGCCGGATCTGGGTCCACGGCGACCTGCACGTGGAGAACTTCGGCACCTACCTCAACGACGACGGCCGGCTGGTCTTCGACGTCAACGACTTCGACGAGGCCTACCTGGGGCGGTGGACCTGGGACCTCCTCCGGTTCGCGGCGTCCCTGGCGCTGGTCGGCTGGCAGAAGGCACTGCCCGAGCCCGACGTCCGCGAGCTGATCGGCACCTACGTCGCCGGCTACCTCGACCAGGTCGACGACTACCGCCGGTCCGGGGACGACGCCTCGGAGTTCGCCCTGCACCTGGACAACACCGAGGGCCCGATCCACGCCGCGCTCGTCCAGGCCCGGCAGCGGCGCAGGGCCGACCTGCTCGACGCCAGCACGGTCCGCGTCGACGGCGTCCGGGTCTTCCGCGAGGACGGCAGCGTCCGCCGGCTCCCCGACGACGAGCGGGCCGAGGTCGAGGCGGCCTACCAGCAGTACCTGGCGACGATCCCCGAGGACAAGCGCTCGCCCCGGTCGCTCTTCTACGACCTGCGCGACGTCGTGGGGAAGTCCGGGTTCGGGATCGGCTCGGCCGGCCTGCCGGCGTACAACCTGCTCGTCGAGGGCCACAGCCAGGCCCTCGACAACGACGTGGTGCTGTCGATGAAGCAGGCCAACGTCCCGGCGGTCAGCCGGTTCGTCGACACCGGCGCCGTCGACGGCTACTTCGAGCACGAGGGCCACCGCACGGTCGTGAGCCAGCGGGCGCTCCAGGTGCACACCGACCCGCTGCTGGGGTGGACCGAGCTCGACGGGATCGGGTACGTCGTCTCCGAGGTGTCCCCCTACGAGGTCGACCTCGACTGGAGCGGCCTCACCGAGCCCGAGGACATCGCCGAGGTCGTCGGGCTCCTCGGCCGGGCCACGGCGAAGATCCACTGCGCCTCGGACGAGGACAGCGAGCAGGACCTCGTCGACTTCCAGGTCGAGGAGGCCCTGGCCGCCTCGGTCGAGGGCAGGCGCGAGGAGCTCGTCACCTGGCTGGCCGACACCGGGACCGCCTACGCAGACCGGGTGCGGGCGGACCACGCGCTGTTCGTCGCGGCCTTCCGCGAGGGACGGATCGGGGTCTCCTCGACCTGAGCCGGTGACCGCGGGGGCGGCCGGCGCTCAGACCAGGCCGGCCCCCGCGGACGGCTCGGCACGCAGGTGCGCCGGCGTGGCGAAGCCGCGCAGGGCGAACTCGGTGTCGATGGCTCGCATCACGGCCTCGACCCGCTCGTCGGGCACGATCGCCACCGAGGAGCCGCCGAAGCCGCCACCGGTCATCCGGGCGCCGACGGCGCCGGCCTCGACGGCGACGGCGACGGCCGCGTCGAGCTCGTCGCAGGAGATCTCGAAGTCGTCGCGCATCGAGGCGTGCGACAGCGCGAAGAGCCGCTCCACCGTGTCCCGGTCACCGGCGGCGAGGGCGTCGGCGACCGGCTGCACGCGGTCGGTCTCGGTGACGATGTGCCGCGCCCGGCGCCGCACCCGCTCGTCGCCGATGCGCTCGACGGACTCCAGGTCCGCCTGGCGCAGCGAGGGCACGCCGAGCTCGGCCGCGGCCGCCTCGCAGTCCGCCCGCCGGGCGGCGTACCCGCCGTCGATGAGCTCGTGGGAGACCCGGGTGTCGGTCACGAGCAGGGTGAGACCGGCCAGGTCCAGGTGGACCGGTCGGCTCTCGTCGGTGTCGAAGTCGACCAGCAGCGCGGCGCCCTCCTCGGCGAGCACGGCCACGGTCTGGTCCATGCCACCGGTGGGCGCCCCGGCGACCTCGGTCTCGGCGCGGATGCAGGCGTCCACGACGAGCCGCCGGGCCCCCGCGTCCAGGTCCCGACCGGCCAGCGCCAGCACGGCGACGGCCACGGAGCACTCCAGCGCCGCCGAGCTGGACAGCCCGGCGCCCAGCGGCACCCGCCCGTCGACCAACAGGTCGGCGCCGGGGACGTCGACGCCCGCCTCGCGCAGCGCCCACAGCACGCCCGCGGCGTACGTCGCCCAGCCGCGCGGCCCACCCGGTCCGGCCTCGTCGAGCGTCCCCTCCCAGAGCGAGTCGTCCTGGAGGCTGGCCACGCGCACCCGGCCGTCGGTGCGGGGCGCGGCGGCGGCGTACGTCGCGTGGGGGAGCGCCAGCGGGAGGACGAGGCCGCGGTTGTAGTCGGTGTGCTCGCCGATCAGGTTGACGCGCCCCGGCGCGCGGCCGACGGCGGCCGCGGCGGCGCCGTACCGCTGCTGGAAGGCGCCGCGCAGGTCGGCGGCGATCTGGTCGGGACGGCCGGGCTCGAGATAGGTCACGACAGACACCTTAGGAACCGGCTGCACGTAGACTCGTCCCACGTGCAGTTCCTCAACGACGCGCGCCCCGCGCACGACCTGACCTACGACGACGTCTTCATGGTCCCGCGGCACTCCGCGGTCGCCAGCCGGTACGACGTCGACCTGTCGACGAGCGACGGGACCGGCGCCACGCTGCCGCTCGTCGTCGCCAACATGACCGCGATCGCCGGCAAGCGGATGGCGGAGACCGTCGCCCGGCGCGGCGGCCTCGTCGTCATACCGCAGGACATCCCGATCCCGGTCGTCACCGACGTCGTGCGCTGGGTGAAGAGCCGGCACCTCGTCTTCGACACCCCCATCGAGCTCTCGCGCCACCAGACCGTCGCGGAGGCGCTCTCGCTCATCCCGAAGCGGGCGCACAAGGCGGCCGTCGTCGTCGACGGCGGCCGCCCGGTGGGTGTGGTGTCCGAGGCCGACTGTGCGGACGTCGACCGGTTCGCCCAGGTCCAGCACGTGATGAACCAGGCGTTCGTCACCATCCCGGCCGACACCGACCCGCGGTCGGCGTTCGACGCGCTGGACAAGGCGCGGGAGCCGCTCGCCGTCGCGGTGGACGCCGACGGTGCCCTGGTCGGCGTGCTGACCCGCACCGGCGCCCTGCGCGCTACGCTCTACACCCCGGCGGTCGACGACCGGGGCGGCCTGCGGATCGCGGCCGCCGTCGGCGTCAACGGCGACGTCGCCGACAAGGCCCGACGGCTGCTCGAGGCGGGTGTGGACTGCCTCGTCGTCGACACCGCCCACGGCCACCAGGACCGGATGCTCGACGCGCTGCGCGCCGTGCGGGCGCTCGACCCGGCGGTCCCGGTGGTGGCCGGCAACGTCGTCGACGCGGACGGCACGCGTGCGCTGGTCGAGGCCGGCGCCGACGTCGTGAAGGTCGGCGTCGGCCCGGGCGCGATGTGCACGACGCGGATGATGACCGGTGTCGGGCGCCCCCAGCTCTCCGCCGTCCTGGAGTGCGCCGGAGCCGCGCGCGACCTCGGCGCGCACGTGTGGGCCGACGGGGGAGTGCGGCACCCGCGCGACGTCGCCCTCGCACTGGCCGCCGGGGCCTCGAGCGTCATGATCGGCTCGTGGTTCGCCGGCACCCACGAGTCGCCCGGGGACCTGGTCGAGGACCCCTCGGGCCGCGCCTACAAGGTCTCCTTCGGGATGGCTTCAGCGCGCGCGGTTGCCAACCGCACGTCGTCGGAGTCGGCGTACGACCGGGCCCGCAAGGGGCTCTACGAGGAGGGCATCTCGTCCTCGCGGATGTACCTCGACCCGGCGCGCCCGGGCGTGGAGGACCTCATCGACCAGATCTGCTCCGGCGTCCGCTCGGCCTGCACGTACGCCGGGGCGCGCGACCTCGCCGAGCTGCACGAGCGCGCGGTCGTCGGGGTCCAGTCCGCGGCCGGCTACCAGGAGGGGCGACCGCTCGCCACCTCCTGGTGAGCCGGGCTCAGCGGCTGCTGCCGCTGGCGGGTGCGTCGTCGGCCGAGCCGGGCTCGACCGAGAGCGCGAAGTCGTCGCCGTGCTCGGTGACACCGGCGACGACGGCCTGCTCGACGGCGTCCACGGCGTACTGACGGCGCACGATGAGCGGGTCCTGGCGGAGGTCCTTCACCAGCGACACGGCCAGGCCGATCATCACGACGACGAACGGCAGCGCGGCGACGATCGTGATGGTCTGCAGGCCCGAGAGCGCCTCGGACCCGCCGACCAGCAGCATCACCGCGGCGACGGCCCCCGTGGCCACGCCCCAGAAGATGACGGTAGGACGCCGCGGCTCGGTCGTGCCGCGCTCGGACAGGGTGCCCATGACGATGGAGGCCGCGTCCGCGCCGGAGACGAAGAAGATGCCGACCAGGACCATGACGAGCACGCCGGTGACCGTGGCCCACGGGAACGCCTCGAGGGTCGTGAAGAGCTGGGACTCCAGCCCGCCGGCCCCGGCGATGTCGGTGCCGTCGCGCTGCAGGTCGATGGCGGTGCCGCCGAAAATCGCGAACCAGACCAGGCTGATGACGCTGGGGACGAGCAGCACGCCGGTCACGAACTGGCGGATCGTCCGCCCACGCGAGATCCGGGCGATGAACATGCCGACGAACGGCGTCCAGGAGAGCCACCAGGCCCAGTAGAAGATCGTCCAGCTGGCCAGCCAGTCGGCGGTCTCCTGGCCCTCGGCGCCGGTCCGCGCGGCCATCGACGGGAGGTCGCCGATGTAGGTGCCGAGCGCGGTGGGCAGGAGGTTGAGGATGAAGATGGTCGGGCCCACGACGAAGACGAAGAGGGCCAGCAGCACCGCCAGCACCATGTTGATGTTCGACAGGTACTGGATGCCGCGGGCGACGCCCGAGACGGCCGAGAGCACGAAGGCCACCGTCAGCACCGCGATGATCCCGACGAGGAGGCCGTTGCCGACCTCGCCGACGCCGGCGACGATCTGCAGGCCGCTGCCGATCTGCAGGGCGCCGAGGCCGAGGGAGGCGGCGGAGCCGAAGAGCGTCGCGAAGATCGCGAACATGTCGATGACCTTGCCGCCCCAGCCGGCGGCGTGCCGGCCGAGGAGCGGCTCGAAGGCGGCGGAGATGAGCTGGGCGCGGCCCTTGCGGTACACGCCGTACGCGATGGTCAGGCCGACGACGGCGTAGATCGCCCAGGGGTGCAGCGACCAGTGGAAGAGGGTGGTGGCCAGCGCGGTCTCCGCGGCCCGCGGGTTGCCGGCCTCACCGGTGCCCGGCGGGGGCTCGGTGAAGAACGTGATCGGCTCGCTCACGCCGTAGAACATCAGCCCGATGCCCATCCCGGCGCTGAACATCATCGCCACCCACGAGACCGTGCTGAACTCGGGGTCCTCGTCGTCGCGCCCGAGGGGGATCCGTCCGAACTTGCTCAGCGCGAGCCACAGCACAAACACGACGAAGCCGCTGGCGGTGAGCACGAAGAGCCAGCCGGTCGACTCCAGGACCCAGTCCAGGGCGCTGCCGGAGGCCGACGCCAGCGAGTCGGTGCTGACGAACCCCCAGACGAGGAACGCCACGGCGATCGCCGCGCTGACGCCGAAGACCGCGCGGTCCAGGCCGCGCTCGATGCGCTGCTCCTCGGGCACCGCGTCGAGCGCGGGGTGGACCACGTCGACCGGCGGCTGGGAGACGGCGTCGGCGACCCGGCGGGCCGTGGACCTCTGGTCGGGTGGACGGGGGGCGTGGTGCTGATCAGTCACAAGGGGTTCGGTTACCCGTGACGCGTCGTCCCCACACTTCGGGGTGAGACTGTTCACGTCCCCGAGGGGTCACCCTCGGGTGCTGCGCACCGACCGTCCGCGCACGATCCCGACGAACGCCTGGCACTGCTCGTCGTCGCGGTCCACCAGCCAGGCCAGGCCCACCGTCGTCGGCTCCAGGTCGGTGACCACCCGGTGCTCGACGTCTCTGCGGTTGTGGAGCCGGGCGATCGACATGGGGACGATCACGACCCCGGTGCCGCTGGCGACGACCTCGATCGCGTCCTTGACCGACATCGGCGGCCAGTCCAGCTGCGGTACGTCGGGGCGCCAGCCGGACCGGTGGGGGAGGACCAGCTGCTCCTCGGCCAGGTCGGCGAGCGTCACGTCGTCGGCGAGGGTGAGCAGGTGCTCGTCGCCGACGACGGCGACCGGCAGCTCGTCGTACAGCCGGACCAGGTGGAGGCCGTCGCGCTCGACCGGGAGCCGGACGAGGCACATGTCGACCTCGCCCTCGCGCAGCACGCGCTCCTGGTCCTCCTCGATGACCGGCACCAGCTCGAGCGGCTCGCGGCGGCGCCGGTCGCGCCAGTGCCGGGCCCACTTGTCGGGGGTGGCTCCGGTGACGAAGCCGACGCGGAACGGCGGGGTGCTCACGGGCTCGACCCTAGGGCTCGCCTCGCGCTGCTCGTGCGGTGCGGCACCCCGCCGTCGTGCGGTCACGCTCCGGCGGAGACCAGCGCGAGGAACTCGCGGTTGAACGCCGGGATGTCGTCGGGCTGGCGGCTGGTGACGAGGTTGCCGTCCACGACGACCTCCTGGTCGACCCAGGTGCCGCCGGCGTTGCGGATGTCGGTCTGGAGGCTCGGCCAGGAGGTGAGCTGACGGCCCTTGACGACGTCGGCCTCGACCAGCACCCAGGGTGCGTGGCAGATGACCGCCGTCGGCTTGCCGGCCTCCACGAACTGCCGGACAAAGGCCACCGCACCCTCGAACGTGCGGAGCAGGTCACCGTTCGGGGCGCCGCCGGGCAGCACCAGCCCGTCGTAGTCGTCGATGCTCACGTCGTCGACGACCTGGTCGACGGGGAACGTGTCGGCCTTGTCGAGGTGGTCGAACGCCTGGACCTCGCCGGACTCGGTGCTGATCAGCACGGGCGTGCCGCCGGCCTCCTGCACCGCCTGCCACGGGCCGGTCAGCTCGGCCTGCTCGATCCCCTCGGTCGAGACGAGGAACGCGATGGTCTTGCCGGACATGGACTGCTCGCTCACGGACTTCCCTCTCCCGGATGCTTCCTGGTCGGTCGTCCGGTGTCCTGCGGCCCGGCCGGTGAAACCGGGCCAGGGCCGAGGCAGCCCGCGCGACGGTGAGCACGTCGTCCGCCGGGATCGGGCAGACCCCGTTTCGGGTCGTCCTCGGAGGGCTACGGGGCGGGGGACCACCCAGCCGGCAGCGCGAGGAGCGAGCGACATGGGGCGCCAGCACGACCAGGACACCTGCGTGACGGTGCACCTCCCGTACCACCCGAGCAGCGTCCGGCGGGCGCGGCACCTGCTCGCCGAGGACCTGCGCCGGACCGGCGTGCGCGAGAGCGTCGTCGACGACGCCGGCCTGGTGGTCAGCGAGCTGCTGACCAACGGCCTCGTCCACGGCAGCCCGAACGCCGACCGCACGATCGCCGTCTCCTGGTGCCTGCGGCCCGAGTGCCTCTGGCTCAGCGTGGTGGACGGCGGGAGCGTCGACGAGCTGAAGGCGGTGCAGCTCAACGACCACGCCCTGAGCGGACGCGGGCTCGCGATCGTGGACCACGTGTGCGACCGGTGGGGCTTCGAGCGATCCAACGGCACGCGGGTCACCGCCGAGCTGGCCTACGCCTGAGCGGCCGCTGACGCAGCACGAGCCGCGACCCGGAGGTCGCGGCCCGCGGACGGCCGGAGCACTGGGGGGAGGCCCCGCCCGCCATCTACCATGTTCCCCGCGGTGACGGAGGTCATGCATCCCGTCCTGCACCGGGCGCGCGGCGTCCCGGCCGACGACCCGGCGGGCGGCTGTCCAGGCGCGTCGGGTCCATCCGCCGATGGGTACGGGACCCACTACGGTTCAGGCACTCGGACGGAGGCCGGAGATGAACGCGAGCAGCGAGCACGACGTCGTACCGGTCTTCTTCCTGTCCGACTCCACCGGGATCAGCGCGGAGACGATGGGCAACGCCCTGCTCATCCAGTTCCCCGACCTCCACTTCGAGCGGACGCTCATCCCCTTCATCCACTCCGTCGAGGACGCCCGCCGGGTGGTCGGCATGCTCGACGAGGTCGTCGACGGCGGCGTCACGCCGCTCGTCTTCACCACCGCCGCGAACGACGAGGTGCGCGCCGAGCTGTCGCGCACGAAGGCGCCGCTCCTCGACTTCTTCGGGATGCACATGGCGAAGGTGGAGTCGGTGCTGGGACGGCCCGGCATGCGCGAGGCGGCCCGGCTGCACGGCGTCGGAGACATCAAGCGCTACAACGCCCGGATGGCGGCCATCGAGTTCACCATCGAGCACGACGACGGCCAGAGCCTGCGGGCGCTGGAGAAGTCCGACGTGATCCTGCTGGCGCCCTCGCGCTGCGGCAAGACGCCGACCAGCATGTACCTCGCCCTGCAGCACGGGTTGTTCGTCGCCAACTACCCGCTCGTCGACGAGGACCTGGACGCCGACGAGCTGCCCGACGTCGTCAGGCCCTACCTGGAGCGCTGCTTCGGCCTCACCACGACCGTCGACCGGCTCAGCCGGGTCCGCAACGAGCGTCGGCCGGGTTCGCGGTACGCCTCGCCCGACCAGTGCCGTTGGGAGCTGCGTCGGGCCGACGCGCTCTTCGGAGCCCACCGGATCCCGGTCATCGACTCCTCCGCCAAGTCCGTCGAGGAGATCTCGGCGCTCATCCTCCAGACCCTCAAGTCCAGCGCACGCAAGCGGGCGCGTCGACAGCACGACGCCAGCACGAAAGGGACACGTCCATGACCAGCCAGAACGTCCGGTGGTTCTCCGAGCTCGGGCTCGCCGACCTCGAGGAGGTGGGCGGCAAGAACGCCTCCCTCGGCGAGATGGTCTCCCAGCTCGCCGACCTGGGGGTGCGCGTGCCCGACGGGTTCGCGACCACCGCCCAGGCGTTCCACCGCTTCATCGGTGACACCGGGCTGGCCGCGCGGATCAACGGGCTGCTCGACGGCCTGGACACCGACGACGTGCGCCGCCTGTCCGAGGTCGGCCGCGAGATCCGCGACGCGGTCGTCGGCCAGCCGTTCCCCGAGGACCTCGAGGCCGACATCCGGAGCGCCTACGAGCGGCTCGCCGAGCAGTCGGCCGGCGCCGAGGGCGAGGAGCCGTCGTTCGCCGTCCGGTCCTCGGCGACCGCCGAGGACCTGCCCGACGCGTCGTTCGCAGGCCAGCAGGAGACGTTCCTCAACGTCCGCGGGATCGACGCCGTGCTCACCGCCATCCGCGAGGTGTTCGCCTCGCTCTACAACGACCGCGCGATCGCCTACCGCGTGCACCACGGCTTCGCCCACGCCGACGTCGGGCTCTCGGCTGGCGTCCAGCGGATGGTGCGCTCCGACCTCGCGTCGTCCGGCGTGATGTTCACGATGGACACCGAGTCGGGCTTCACCGACGCGGTCTTCGTGACCTCGGCGTACGGCCTCGGCGAGGGTGTCGTCCAGGGTGCGGTGAACCCCGACGAGTTCTACGTCTACAAGCCGGCGCTCCGCGCCGGGCGGCCCGCGGTGCTCAAGCGCGGCGTCGGCGGGAAGGCCACCAAGATGGTCTACACCGACGACGCCACGGTCGGACGGACCACCGAGTTCGTCGACGTCGCGCCGCAGGAGAGCCGGCTGCTCTCGCTGACCGACGACGAGGTCGAGGAGCTGGCCCGCCACGCGCTGACCATCGAGGAGCACTACGGGCGCCCGATGGACATCGAGTGGGGCAAGGACGGGCTCGACGGCCGGCTCTACGTCCTCCAGGCGCGCCCGGAGACCGTCCAGTCGCGCCACACCGGTGCCCTCGAGCGGTTCAAGATCGACCGGGCCGTGACCAAGGGGGCCGACGTCCTGGTCGAGGGCCGGGCGATCGGCCAGAAGATCGGGTCGGGCGCGGTGCGCGTGCTCACCTCGATCGACGACATGCACGAGTTCAACCCCGGCGAGGTCCTGGTCGCCGACATGACCGACCCCGACTGGGAGCCGATCATGAAGCGCGCGGCGGCCATCGTCACCAACCGGGGCGGACGCACCTGCCACGCCGCGATCATCGCCCGTGAGCTGGGCATCCCTGCCGTCGTGGGCACCGGCAGCGGCACCCGTGACCTCACCGACGGGCGGGAGGTGACCGTCTCCTGCGCCGAGGGCGACACCGGCCTGGTCTACGAGGGCCTGCTCGACTTCGACGTCGAACGCACCGAGCTCGACTCGATGCCCGACGTCCCGGTCAAGATCATGATGAACGTCGGCACCCCGGAGCAGGCGTTCGCGTTCTCCCGGCTGCCGCACGCGGGGGTGGGGCTGGCGCGGCTGGAGTTCGTCATCAACCGCCAGATCGGCATCCACCCCAAGGCGCTGCTCGACCTGGCCGGCGACCCGGCCTCGCTGCCGGCCGACCTGCGCGAGGAGGTCGAGGAGCTGACCGCGGCGTACCCGGGTCCGCGGGAGTTCTTCGTCCAGCGCGTCGCCGAGGGCGTCGCCATGATCGCCGCGGCGTTCGCGCCGGAGCCGGTGATCGTGCGGCTGAGCGACTTCAAGTCCAACGAGTACGCCAATCTCGTCGGCGGCGAGCTCTACGAGCCGGAGGAGGAGAACCCGATGATCGGGTACCGCGGCGCGTCGCGGTACCTCTCGGAGGACTTCGCCGACTGCTTCGCGATGGAGTGCGAAGCGCTGCGGTACGTGCGCGACGAGATGGGCCTGACGAACGTCAAGGTGATGATCCCGTTCGTGCGGACCACCACGGAGGCCCGGAGCGTCATCGAGCTGCTCGGCCGCAACGGCCTGCGGCGCGGGGAGAACGACCTGCAGGTCGTGATGATGTGCGAGGTGCCGTCCAACGCGGTGATCGCCGACCAGTTCCTCGAGCACTTCGACGGGTTCTCGATCGGCTCCAACGACATGACCCAGCTGACCCTGGGGCTGGACCGCGACTCCGCGCTGGTGGCCGGCGGCTTCGACGAGCGCGACCCCGCGGTGCTGCACATGCTCGAGCTGGCGATCAAGGCATGCAAGGCGCAGGGCAAGTACGTCGGCATCTGCGGCCAGGGCCCCTCGGACCACCCCGACCTCGCCCGGTGGTTGCTCGACCAGGGCATCGAGTCGATGTCGCTCAACCCCGACACCGTGGTCGACACCTGGCTGGACCTGGCCAAGCAGGGTCCCGCCTCCTCGGGCTGAGGCTGGTTTGGGCCGGACGGGCCGGTGGAACGGTCGCAGCATGCGTGCACCGCTCCACCAGGCCCTCCGCGGCCTCGCCGTGTCCTCGACCCTGTGCCTGTGCGTCGGGCTGACCGCGTGCGGGGGTGGCAGCGGAGAAGGTTCGACGACGACGGGCGGGTCCACGACCGGTGCTACCGCGGAGCCGACGACGCAGCCGACCGAGGCGGACCACGAGGCGGCGCACGAGCAGGTCGTGGCGCTCCGCGAGGCCTACGTCGCGGCCGAGGAGGCGGGCGGTGCCTACCAGCGCGCCGTCACCGAGGTGCTGGAGAAGGACCCGTCGGCCGCACCCGACGACCCGTCGCTCGCCGACCGGCGCACGGAGCTCGAGACCGCCCAGCGGGAACGGGACGACGCCCTCGAGGCGATCGGTGAGGAGCGTGCGCTCGCCGAGCCGGACGTGCGCGCGGCGTACGACGCGCTGGTCGAGGCCCACGGGGGCTACCGCGACTTCACCGACGCCTTCTACCTCGACTTCCCGCTGATGAAGAAGTCCTTCAGCGCCTGCACGGACGCCTTCGAGCTCGAGGAGGACCCGGACACCTCCAGCATCCGCGCCGTCGCCCAGGCGTGGCTGCGCCAGCACACTGCGGCGGTCACGGACTGCCGGCCGGTCCTGGCGCAGCTGCGGGAGTCGGACAACGACTGGTTCTCCCGGTACGCCGCCGGCCTGGCCGACGTGCTGGAGCGTCGCGAGCGTGCGATGACCCGGGCTCGCGATGCCGAGATCAGCCCCGACGCGGCCGTCCGGGCGCTCAAGGCGGCCAACGCCGACTTCAAGGTCCTCGGGAGCACGAACACCGACTACTCCGGCGAGATGGGACGCCGCGGCGCGAGCGAGGAGTACGACGCGCTGCACGCCGCCCTCGACGAGCAGCTGGGCGGCCACGGCACCGCGGAGGAGTGATCACCACTCGGCCGCGTCGCGGCGTCGGCGCACGAACGCCTCACCGACATCGACGAGGCCGATGATCCCCAGGACGGTCCCGAGCGGTCGTCCCCGGAACCACAGGACCTCGGTCTCGGGGTAGCCCAGCGCCAGCACGGCGCCGGCTCCCACCAGGCAGAGACCGATGACCAGCTGCGTCGCGAAGCTCATGCCCTGACCCTGCCCGGGGTCCCGGTCCCTGCGCATCGGCGGATGGGAGGGGAGCAGCCCGACGAAAGTCGTCCACCGAGCCCGCCCATCGGACGAGTTCGTCGACCCGCCGGACGCGAAGAGCCCCTGACCCGCGTCTCCGCTGGTCAGGGGCTCTTCGATCGGTGTCCGAGGGGGGACTTGAACCCCCACGCCCTAATACGGGCACTAGCACCTCAAGCTAGCGCGTCTGCCAATTCCGCCACCCGGACGAGTGCGGAGAAACCGTACTACAGAGATGTCGTACCGACGGAATCGGGGCGCGTGCGCACCGGTGTCATGCTGAGGCCATGCCGAACGACGACCGCTCCGACGCTCCGCAGACCGCCCACGACCCGGCCGCAGAGGTGGTCGAGCTCTGCCGTGACCTGATCCGGATCGACACCTCGAACTACGGCGACCAGGACGGCCCGGGGGAGCGGAAGGCGGCCGAGCACGTCGCGACGCTGCTCGACGAGGTCGGCATCGAGTCCCGCATGATCGAGTCCGAGCCGGGCCGTACGTCGGTCATCGCGCGGTGGGGCGGCGCGGGCGCCGGCGGCAGGGACGACGGGCTCCTGCTCCACGGCCACCTCGACGTCGTGCCGGCCGCGGCCGAGGACTGGCAGGTGGACCCGTTCTCCGGCGAGGTCCAGGACGGCTACGTCTGGGGGCGCGGTGCGGTCGACATGAAGGACTTCGACGCGATGCTGCTCTCCGTCGTCCGCGCCCGGCAGCGGGCCGGCCGGGTCCCCGAGCGCCCGATCGTCCTGTGCTTCACCGCCGACGAGGAGGCGGGCGGCCACAAGGGCGCCCAGGTCATCGTCGACGAGCACGCCGAGGAGCTGGAGGGCGTCACGGAGGCGGTCGGCGAGGTCGGCGGGTTCTCCGCGACCGTGCGCGGCCGGCGCGTCTACCTCATCGAGGCCGCCGAGAAGGGCATGGCCTGGATGAAGCTGACCGCCCGCGGCCGAGCCGGGCACGGCTCGATGATCAACACCGACAACGCCGTCACGCGGCTCAGCGCCGCCGTGGCACGCATCGGCGCCCACCAGTGGCCCGTGCGCCTGACCCCGACCATGGAGGTGCTCCTGGCGACGGTCGCGGACCTCGCCGGCACCGAGGCCACGCCGGAGAACGCTCCCGCCCTCATCGAGGAGTTCGGGGGAGCGGCCCGCATGCTCGGCGCGGTGATCACCAACACGACCAACCCGACGATGCTGTCGGCCGGCTACAAGGTCAACGTCATCCCCACCGAGGCCACCGCGTACGTCGACGGCCGGTTCCTCCCCGGCTTCGAGGACGAGTTCTTCGCGACGCTGGCCGAGCTGACCGGGGAGGGTGTCGAGATCGAGCACGTCTCCCACCAGCAGCCCTGGGAGACGCCGTACGAGGGGCACCTCGTCGACGCCATGACCCGCTCGATCCTCGCCGAGGACGAGGACGCCGTCGTCGCGCCGTACCTGATGAGCGGTGGCACCGACGCCAAGCACTTCCGCAGGCTCGGGATGCGCTCCTACGGCTTCGCGCCGCTGCGCCTGCCGGCGGACCTCGACTTCACCGCGCTCTTCCACGGCGTCGACGAGCGGGTGCCGGTCGACGCGCTGGAGTTCGGCGCGCGCGTCTTCGACCGCTTCCTCGACGACGTCTGAGCGCCCTCAGGCGGTGCGGACCGCCCGGATGATCTTGCGGCGCAAGATCACCCGGCGGGTGCCGTCGGGGGTGATCCGGACCCGGTCGAGCTCCCAGCCGCCGTGCTCGGCGCGCTCGACCAGCAGCTTGGTGACGACGTTGCGGGGGAACTCGCGGGAGAACGTGATCTTGTCGAACTCCCACTCGACCCCGCGGTTCAGCGGCAGACGGTGGACCCGGGACATGCGTTCATTCTCCGGACACGTCGTCGAGAGCGTCGACGATCTCGGCTGGCAGGACGAGCTCCTCGACGCCCAGGGCGCCCCGGAGCTGGGCCGCGGTGCGGGCACCGACAATGGGCGAGGTGACGCCCGGCTGGTCGCGCACCCAGACCAGCGCCACCTCGAGCGGCGTCCAGCCCAGGCCGTCGGCGGCGCGGGCCACGGCCTCGACGATGCCGGCGGAGCGCTCGTTGAGGTAGGTGCCGACGAAGCCGGCGAAGTGGGAGGACGCCGCACGGGAGTCCGAGGGGGTCCCGGAGCGGTACTTGCCGGTCAGCACGCCCCGGCCGAGCGGCGACCAGGGCAGCACGCCCACGCCGAGCGCCTCGCAGGCGGGGAGGACCTCCTGCTCGATGCCGCGGTTGAGCAGGGAGTACTCGACCTGGGTCGAGGCCAGCACCGCCCGCCCCGGGACGGCGCGCTGCCAGGTGGCGGCCTGGGCGGTCTGCCAGCCGGTGTAGTTCGAGACCCCGACGTAGGACACCCGGCCCGAGGTGACCGCGATGTCCAGGGCGGAAAGGGTCTCCTCGAGCGGGGTCTCGTCGGACCAGAGGTGGACCTGCCACAGGTCGACGTGGTCGACGCCGAGCCGCTCGAGCGAGGCGTCGAGGGTGGTGAGCAGGTGGCCGCGGGAGGTGTTGTACTCCCGGCCACCGCGGCGCGAGCCGATGCCGGCCTTGGTCGCCAGCACGACGTCCTCGCGGGCGACCACGTCACCGAGGAGGGAGCCGATCAGCTCCTCCGAGGCGCCGCCGCCGTACCCGGCCGCGGTGTCGAGGAGAGTGCCGCCCGCCTCGGCGAACGCGACCAGCTGGTCGCGCGCCTCGTGCTCGTCGGTGTCGCGACCCCACGTCATCGTGCCCAGGCCCAGGCGCGAGACCTTCAAGCCGGTGGCACCCAGAGACCTGTGCTGCATGCCGACAAGGTAGTGGGCGACGCCCCGGGCGGCGTGCCCGGCTCGCGGTACCGGTGTCCGTAGGATCCTCGCCCGTGTGGGACTTCCTCCAGGCCGTCGTGCTGGGCACGATCCAAGGACTCACCGAGTTCCTACCGATCTCGAGCAGCGCGCACCTGCGGATCTTCCCCGAGCTCTTCGGCTGGGGTGACCCGGGCGCGGCGTTCACCGCGGTGATCCAGATCGGCACCGAGCTCGCGGTCCTCCTCTACTTCCGCCACGACATCTGGCGGATCGCCTCGGCGTGGCTGCGGTCCCTGGTCCGGCCCGAGCACCGCGGCACGCTCGACGCCCGGATGGGCTGGTTCATCATCGTCGGCTCGTTGCCGATCGTGCTGCTCGGCGTGGCCCTCAAGGACGTGATCGAGTCCGACTTCCGGAGCCTGTGGATCATCGGCACCACGCTGATCGTCCTGGGCCTGGTGCTCGGCGTCGCGGACCGCGTCGGGTCCTCGGACAAGACGATCAGGCAGATGACGCTGCGCGACGCCGTGCTGATGGGGCTGGCGCAGGCCTGCGCCCTCGTGCCCGGGGTGAGCCGCTCCGGCGCGACGCTGTCGATGGGCCGGATCCTCGGCTACGACCGGGAGGCGGCCACCCGCTACGCCTTCCTGCTCGCCATCCCGGCCGTCGTCGGCGCCGGGCTCTTCGAGCTCAAGGAGATCCCGCACGGCGACAACACCTACGGCTGGGGTCCGACGATCACCGCGACGGTGGTCTCGTTCATCGTCGGGTACGCCGCGATCGCCTGGCTGCTGCGCTACGTCTCGACCCGCTCCTACGCGCCGTTCGTGATCTACCGCGTCGGGCTGGGCGCGCTCGTGCTGGTGCTCGTCGGCACCGGCGTGCTCGCCGCCTGAGGCCGCGGGCCGGCGGACGTCGGGGTCTGACCGGGCGCGCAGATCTCATCGGCCGGCCGACGAACCTGTCGCTCGGCCGATGAAGCTTCAGCGGCCAACCGTGAGTTCCAGCGGCCAGCCGATGAAATGTCCGCCGCGGGCGGTCGCGACGAGGACGGCGACAACGTCGACGTCGGTCTAGCCGCAGTCCCCGCCACCGCCGCCACCGCCGCAGTCGCTGCCGCCGGCGAACCCACCGCCGACGGCGGCGCCCCCGGCGCCGCCGACCTGTCGTCGGGAAGCCTCCGGCACCCGCCAGCGGCCGGACTGGCCGGGCAGCCGCGGGGTGGCCGTGACGAGGAACAGGGCCGCGATGCCGACGGCGGCGAGCCCGCCGAGCAGCACCACGGCGACGCTGGCGGCGTTGTCGCGCTGGAGGGCCAGCGCGAGGCAGGCGCCCAGGACGAGGGCCGAGGCCCCGCCGAAGGCGGCCCACGTCGCGCGGGACCGGGCGGTGGTGGGGCTGGCGCTGCGACGGTCGTCCATGACCCGAGTGTGCGGCAGGAAACGCTGCGTGAACAGTGCCTGCAGGCCGTCGTTCCCGGGACTAGAGCCAGCCGGAGCGCTTGAAGAAGATCCACAGGACGGTCGAGGAGCCGACCATGAGGGCGAGCGCGAAGGCGTAGCCGAAGGTCCAGTGCAGCTCGGGCATGTGGTCGAAGTTCATCCCGTAGATGCCGGCGATGAGGGTCGGGACGACGACGAGGGCGGCCCCGGCCGAGATCTTGCGCATGTCGTCGTTCTGCTGCACCGAGATCCGGGCCAGGTGCGCGTCGAACGCCGACGACAGCAGGGTCTCGAGGCCGTCGACGACCTCGCCCACCTGGCCGAGGTGGTCCAGGACGTCGCGGAAGAACGGGCCCGCCTCCGGTGCGACGCCCTCGACCTCACCGGCGGCGAGGCGGCGCATCGGCTCGCGCAGCGGCTGCACCGCGCGGCGCACCTCGGCGATCTCCCGCTTGAGCGTGTAGATCCGGACCGAGTCGTTGGTGCGGGTGGGGGAGAAGACCGACTCCTCGACCTCGTCGACGTCCTGCTGGAGCTCCTCGGCCACGACGCGGTAGGCGTCCACGACCGTGTCGCACACGGCGTACACCACCGCGGACGGGCCGTGGTCGAGCACCGCTTGCCGCGCCTCGAGGTCGTGCCGAGCGGTCGCCAGCTCAGCGCCGCTGCCGTGTCGGACGCTGACGACGAAGTCGCGCCCGATGAAGAGGTTGATCTCGCCGGTCTCCACGGCGTCGTCGACGTCGACGTACCAGAGCGTCTTGAGGACGAGGAAGAGGCTGTCGTCGTACCGCTCCAGCTTGGGCCGCTGGTGCGCCTTGACGGCGTCCTCCACCGCGAGAGGGTGCAGGTCGAACGCCGCGGCGACGTCGGCCAGCTGCTCCTGGCTGGGCTCGTGCAGGCCCAGCCACACGAAGTCGCCCTCGGAGCGGACCTCGGCGCGCAGCTTCGCGTAGTCGTGCGGCGCGCAGTCGACGGGGACGCGCGAGCCGTGGCGGTACAGCGCGCTGTCGACGATCACGCCGGAACCGTAACGCGTGGCGGCCCGCGGGCCGGCGAGCGGCGGACCAGTACTGTTCGGCGCCATGGCCACTGTCATCCTCGTCCGCCACGGTCGGACGACCGCCAACGCCAGCGGGATGCTGGCCGGCCGGATGCCCGGGGTGAAGCTCGACGCGACCGGCCAGCAGCAGGCCGCCCGCGCCGGCGAGCGGATGAAGGACCTGCCGGTGCACGCCATCGTCAGCAGCCCGCTCGAGCGGTGCCGGCAGACGGCCAAGGCGATCATGCAGGCCCAGGCGCCGCCGTTGACGCTGGTGACCGAGAAGGGCATCACCGAGTGCGACTACGGCGAGTGGCAGGGCCGGCAGCTGCGGGACCTGGCCAAGGAGAAGCTCTGGTCGACCGTGCAGTCCCAGCCCTCCGCGGCCGAGTTCCCCGGGGGTGAGTCCCTCGCGTCGATGCAGGCCCGCGCCGTCGCCGCCGTACGCCGCCACGACGCCGCGGTCGAGGCCGCCCACGGCGCCGGCGCGGTGTGGGTGGCGGTGAGCCACGGCGACATCATCAAGTCGGTCCTGGCCGACGCCCTCGGCATGCACCTGGACCTCTTCCAGCGGATCAACATCGACCCGGCGTCGATCTCGATCGTGCGCTACACCGCCTCGCGGCCCTACGTCCTGGCGACGAACACCCACGCCGGCGACCTGTCGTGGCTCGCCCAGAAGCCGGCCCGCCGCCCGCGCTCGGGCAAGCGGGCGGCCGACGTCGCGACCGCGGCCGCCGACGACGCGGTGGTCGGCGGCGGCGCGGGTCCTTCTGCGGCCTCATAGGGTGGACGGCATGGCACCACTCGTCCACGGGTTCGACCCGCCGGAGCGCTTCGTCACCGGCACCGTCGGTCCCCCCGGTTCCCGCACCTTCTTCCTCCAGGCCCGCAGCGGCGCCAAGCTGGTCAGCGTCGCGCTGGAGAAGCAGCAGGTCGCCGCCCTCGCCGAGCGGGTCGACGAGCTGCTCGACGACGTGATGAGCAGCGAGCGCACCTCCGCGACGGTCCCGGCCGTCGCACCCCTCGACCTGGAGGACACCGACCCGCTCGAGCAGCCGATCGAGGAGGAGTTCCGCGCCGGCACGATGACGCTGTCGTGGGACCCCGACGACGAGCGCGTCGTCATCGAGGTCTTCCCGATCGACGAGACGGCCGTCGTCTCCCCCGAGCAGGTCGACGAGGACTTCGAGGAGCCCGAGCCCGACGAGGTCCTGCTGGTGCGGATCCCCGCCGGTGCCGCCCGCGCCTTCGTCAAGCGCAGCGAGCAGGTCCTCGAGGCCGGTCGGCCGTCCTGCCCGTTCTGCGGGCTGCCGATCGACCCCGACGGTCACCTGTGCGTCCGGGCCAACGGGTTCCGCCGCCGGGACCCGTGAGCCACACCGAGCCGCCCGCCGTCGACCTGCTGTCCGACGAGCTGGTCCTCCACGGGCGGATCATGCCGGCCAGCAACGCGACGTTCCTCGGCGAGGTCGGCGACGTGAAGGTGGTCTACAAGCCGATCTCCGGCGAGCGCCCGCTGTGGGACTTCCCGTACGGCGACCTGGCCTCCCGCGAGGTGGCGGCGTACCTCGTCTCCGAGGCGACCGGCTGGGACGTCGTGCCGCAGACCTGGCTGCGCGAGGGGCCGCACGGCCGGGGGATGGTCCAGCGCTGGCAGGAGCCGGACCCCGAGCAGGCGGCGGTCGAGATCGTGGCGCACGGCGAGGTGCCGCCCGGCTTCCTGCACGTCTTCGACGGCGTCGACGGCCGGGACCTCCCGGTCAGCCTCGTCCACGAGGACTCGACCGCGCTGCGGCGGATGGCGGTCTTCGACGTCGTGGTCAACAACGCCGACCGCAAGGGCGGCCACGTGCTGGAGATGACCAGCGGCCACCGGTACGGCGTGGACCACGGCATCACGTTCCACCACGAGCACAAGCTGCGCACCGTCCTGTGGGGGTGGCTCGGCGAGCCGCTGCGCGACGAGGACGTCGAGGTGGTCCAGCGGGTCCGCGGCGCCCTCGCCGGCTCCCTCGGCGAGGCCCTCTCGACGCTGCTGACCGACCTCGAGATCGACGCGCTCGACCGGCGGTGCGCCCGCCTGCTCGCCCGCGGCGTGATGCCCGCGCCGCACGGGGAGATGCCGGCCATCCCGTGGCCGCCGTTCTGACCGGGTGTCGTTAGGCTGCGAGCCATGCGTGCCTGGCCGTCCCCGGAAGTCCCCACCCTGCCCGTGAGGGGCCCCGAGGTGTCGGTGCACGACACCGCCACCGGTGCTCTCGTGACCACCACGCCCGAGGGCCCGGCCCGGATGTACGTCTGCGGCATCACGCCGTACGACGCGACGCACCTGGGCCACGCCGCGACGTACGTCGGCTTCGACCTGCTCAACCGCGCCTGGCGCAACGCGGGCCACGAGGTCCGCTACGTCCAGAACGTCACCGACGTCGACGACCCGCTGCTCGAGCGCGCCACCAAGGTGGGCACGGACTGGACCGAGCTGGCCGAGCGGGAGACCGAGCTCTTCCGCCAGGACATGACCGCGCTGCGCGTGCTGGCCCCGGACGAGTACATCGGTGCCGTCGAGTCGATCCCGCTCGTCCTCGACCTCGTCGAGCGGCTGCAGGCCGCGGGCGCGGTCTACCGCGTCGAGGACGACCTCTACATGTCGGTGACCGCGGACCCCGCCTTCGGGCAGGAGTCCGGCTGGGACTGCGAGACGATGCTGCGGGTCTACCCCGAGCGCGGCGGCGACGTGGACCGCCCGGGCAAGAAGGACCCGCTCGACTGCGTCGTGTGGCGCGGTGAGCGCGAGGGGGAGCCGTCGTGGCCGAGCCAGTTCGGCCCGGGCCGGCCGGGATGGCACGTCGAGTGCACCGCGATCGCACTGGAGCACCTCGGCGGCGCGTTCGACGTGCAGGGCGGCGGCAGCGACCTCGTCTTCCCCCACCACGAGATGTGCGCCGGCCACGCGCAGGTCGTCGACCCCGGCACGCCGTTCGCCCAGACCTACGTGCACGCCGGGATGGTGGCCTACGACGGGGAGAAGATGTCGAAGTCCCGGGGCAACCTGGTCTTCGTCTCCGCGCTCCGCAACAGCGACGTCGACCCCATGGCGATCCGGCTCGCGCTCCTGCGCCACCACTACCGCGCCGACTGGGAGTGGACCGACGCGGAGCTGTGGGACGCCGTCGACACCCTCGCCGACTGGCGCCGGGCGCTGGCCCTGGGCGCCGGGGCGCCGGCCGCGCCGGTCGTCGCCGAGGTGCTCGAGGCACTGGCGGCCGACCTCGACGCGCCCCGCGCCGTCGCGGCGGTCGACAGCTGGGTCCGCGCGACGCTCGGCACCGGTGGACTAGCCGACACCAGCGACACGGACGCCGGCATCGCGATGATCGGCGTCCTCGACGCCGCGCTCGGCCTGTCCCTCTGAACCGGGGGACCAGCCGGGGGACTAGCTGTGATGTCCAGGGACGTTGTCCAAGTCGGCATCGGTGAGCCTGTCTGACAGACGAAGGCCTCCGGTTGTGAAGTGGAGCTGTCTAGTTCACCGCTTCACTGACCGGAGGCCCTCGTGTCCCACGCTAACGCTGCTCTGACCCCGCGCGCCCGTCTACGTCTCGCCCAGCTAATCGTCGAGGGCGGGTGGACCTACGCCGCAGCAGCCAAGATGTTCATGGTCGCTCCGCGCACCGCGAAGAAGTGGGCTGATCGCTACCGCGTTGAAGGGCCCAACGGCATGGTCGATCGCAGTTCCCGTCCGCACGCCAGCCCCACCAAGACCCCGCCCGAGGTCGTGCGCCGGATAGTGCAACTGCGCTGGCGGCACCGACTCGGACCTGTCCAGATCGCCGGCCGGCTTGGACTACAGGCCTCGACCGTGCACGCCGGTTGGTGCGGTGCCGGATCAATCGCCTGTCCCACATCGACCGCGTCACCGGCGAACCGCTGCGGCGCTACGAGCACCCCCACCCGGGCTCGCTGATCCACGTCGACGTCACCAAGTTCGGCAACATCCCCGACGGCGGCGGACACAAGTTCCTCAGCCGTCAGCAGAGCAAAGCCAACGCCGTGGCTACGGCTCAACGCACGGGCGAGCGCGGGAAGGAATCTCGACCCCTGATCGGCACAGCGTTCGTGCACACCGTCATCGACGACCACTCCCGCCTGGCCTACGCCGAGATCTGCACTGATGAGAAGGCCCCTACCGCGGTCGGCGTCCTGCACCGTGCGGTGGCGTGGTTTGCCGAGCACGGCGTCACCGTCGAGCGGGTGCTGTCCGACAACGGCAGCTGCTATCGCTCATTCGCCTGGCGTGACGCCTGCGGCGAGCTAGGCATCACCCACAAACGGACCCGGCCCTACAGACCCCAGACGAACGGCAAGATCGAGCGCTTCCACCGCACGTTGGCCGACGGCTGGGCCTACGCCAGGCACTACGACTCAACCGACCAGCGCAACTCCACGCTGCCCGCATGGCTGCATTTCTACAATCACCACCGCGCCCACTCCGCGATCGGAGGCCGGCCACCGATCACCCGACTGACCAACCTGCCCGGACATCACAACTAGCCGGCGCCGCCGCCCGACTCGTCGCCGCGGCGCTTGAGGTACCGCTCGAACTCCCGGGCGATCGCCTCGCCGGAGGCCTCGGGCAGGTCGGTGGTGTCGCGGGTCTCCTCGAGCGCCCGGACGTAGTCGGCGACGTCCTCGTCCTCCTCGGCGAGCTCGTCGACGCCGCGCTCCCAGGCCCGGGCGTCCTCGGGGAGGTCGCCCAGCGGGATGGAGACCTCGAGCAGGTCCTCGAGCTGGCCGATCAGCGCGAGCGTCGCCTTGGGGCAGGGCGGCTGCGCGACGTAGTGGGGGACCGCCGCCCAGTACGACACCGCCGGGATGTCGAGGCGCACGCAGGCGTCCTGGAAGACGCCGACGATGCCGGTCGGGCCCTCGTAGGTGGACTGCTCGAGCTTGAGCCGGTCGACCAGCTCGAGCTCGGTCGCCGTGCCGGTCACGGGGATCGGCCGGGTGTGCGGGGTGTCGGCGAGGAGGGCGCCGAGGGTGACGACCAGCTCGCCGCCGAGCTCGTCGCAGGCGGCGAGCAGCTCGGCGCAGAACTGCCGCCAGCGCATGTTGGGCTCGATGCCGCGCACCAGGATGACGTCGCGGTCGAGGTCCGGGGGAGAGGCCACCGCGATCCGGGTGGTGGGCCAGGTGATCCGGCGGTGCCCCAGCTCGTCGGTGCCGACGACGGGACGGTTGACCTGGAAGTCGTAGAACTCCTCGGGGTCCAGCGCGCCGACGATGCGGGCGTTCCAGACGTCGATGAGGTGGTCGACCACCGACGAGGCGGCGTCCGCGGCGTCGTTCCAGCCCTCGAAGGCGGCGATGACCACGGGGTCCACCAGGTCGGGCAGGTCGTCGATCTCGATCACCGCACCAGCGTAGTCAGGCGTCGCGATTTCGCCGGGTCCGACGCCCGGTGTCACGATCTGGGCACACTGTCCAGCACTCGGACGCTCTTCCTACGCTGGAGCCACCCGTTCGGAAGGAGCTGGCGTGCCGCAGCCCGCAACGCCGTCCCACCGCCCCGACGCCACCGAGGCGCTCACCGCTACGTTGCGCGACCGGGTGATGGTGATCGACGGTGCCATGGGCACGGCCATCCAGCGCGACCGCCCCGACGAGGCCGGCTACCGCGGCGAGCGGTTCGCCGACTGGCCCAGCGACGTGGTCGGCAACAACGACCTGCTCACGCTGACCCAGCCGCACATCATCGAGGACATCCACCGCGAGTACCTCGAGGCCGGCGCGGACATCATCGAGACCAACACGTTCAACGCGAACGCCGTCTCCCTGGCCGACTACGGCATGGAGGAGCTGGCCTACGAGCTCAACCTCGAGGCGGCCCGCCTGGCGCGGAGCGCGTGCGACGCGGTCGCCACCCCCGAGCGCCCCCGGTACGTCGCCGGCGCGCTCGGCCCCACGACCCGCACCGCCTCCATCTCCCCGGACGTCAACGACCCGGCCGCCCGCAACGTGTCCTACGACCAGCTCGTCGCGGCGTACCTCACCTCGGCGCAGGGCCTGGTCGACGGCGGCGCCGACCTGCTGATCGTCGAGACCATCTTCGACACCCTGAACGCCAAGGCGGCGATCTTCGCGGTCGAGACGCTCTTCGAGCAGCTGGACCGGCGGTGGCCGGTGATCATCTCCGGGACCATCACCGACGCCTCCGGTCGCACGCTGTCGGGGCAGACCACCGAGGCGTTCTGGAACTCCGTGCGGCACGCCCGCCCGATCGCCGTCGGCCTCAACTGCGCGCTCGGCGCCAAGGAGATGCGCCCCTACATCGCCGAGCTCAGCCGGATCGCGGACACCTTCGTCAGCTGCTACCCCAACGCCGGCCTGCCCAACGCGTTCGGCGAGTACGACGAGGCCGCCGAGGAGACCGCCGCGGTCGTCCGTGAGTTCGCCGACGCGGGCTTCGTGAACCTGGTCGGCGGCTGCTGCGGCACCACGCCCGCCCACATCGGCGCGATCGCCCGCGCGGTGGCCGGCGAGACGCCCCGCGAGGTGCCGAGCATCCCCTCGGCGATGCGGCTCTCCGGCCTCGAGCCGTTCACCATCGACGACCGCTCGCTCTTCGTCAACGTCGGCGAGCGCACCAACATCACCGGCTCGGCGCGGTTCCGCAACCTGATCAAGGACGGCGACTACGACACCGCCCTGTCGGTGGCCGCCCAGCAGGTCGAGAACGGCGCGCAGGTCATCGACGTCAACATGGACGAGGGGATGATCGACGGGGTCGCGGCCATGGACCGCTTCCTCAAGCTCGTCGCCAGCGAGCCCGACATCAGCCGGGTCCCGGTGATGGTCGACTCCTCGAAGTTCGAGGTGATCGAGGCCGGCCTGAAGAACGTCCAGGGCAAGGCGATCGTCAACTCGATCTCGATGAAGGAGGGCGAGGAGTCCTTCCGCGCCCACGCCCGCCTGTGCCGCAAGTACGGCGCGGCCGCGGTGGTCATGGCCTTCGACGAGGACGGCCAGGCCGACAACCTCGAGCGGCGCAAGGCGATCTGCGAGCGGGCCTACCGGATCCTCGTCGACGAGGTCGGCTTCCCGGCCGAGGACATCATCTTCGACCCGAACGTCTTCGCCGTCGCGACGGGCATCGAGGAGCACGCGTCGTACGGTCTGGACTTCATCGAGGCGACCCGCTGGATCAAGGAGAACCTCCCCGGCGCGAAGGTGTCCGGCGGCATCTCGAACGTCAGCTTCTCCTTCCGGGGCAACAACCCCGTCCGCGAGGCCATCCACGCGGTCTTCCTGTTCCACGCGATCGCCGCGGGCCTCGACATGGGCATCGTCAACGCCGGCGCCCTCGTGGTCTACGACCAGGTCGAGCCCGAGCTGCGCGAGCGGATCGAGGACGTCGTCCTCAACCGCCGCCCCGACGCCGCCGAGCGGCTCCTCGAGATCGCCGAGGCGCACAACCGCAAGGGCGAGCAGGTCGAGGCGGAGGCCGAGGAGTGGCGCTCGCTGCCCGTCGGGGAGCGGATCACCCACGCGCTGGTCAAGGGCATCGACGCCCACGTGGAGTCCGACACCGAGGAGCTGCGCCAGGAGATCGCCGCCCGCGGCGGCCGCCCGATCGAGGTGATCGAGGGCCCGCTGATGTCCGGCATGGACGTCGTCGGCGACCTCTTCGGCTCCGGCAAGATGTTCCTGCCGCAGGTGGTGAAGTCCGCGCGCGTGATGAAGAAGGCGGTCGCCTACCTCATCCCGTTCATCGAGCAGGAGAAGCTGGACAACCCCGAGCTCGCGACCGCGAAGGACACCAACGGCACGATCGTCATGGCCACGGTCAAGGGCGACGTCCACGACATCGGCAAGAACATCGTCGGCGTGGTGCTGCAGTGCAACAACTTCGAGGTCATCGACCTCGGTGTGATGGTGCCGGCGCAGAAGATCCTCGACACCGCCGCCGAGGTCGGCGCGGACGTCATCGGCCTGTCCGGCCTGATCACGCCCTCGCTCGACGAGATGGTCACGATGGCGACCGAGATGCAGCGCCTCGGCCTGGAGATCCCGCTGCTCATCGGTGGCGCCACCACCTCGCGCGCGCACACCGCCGTCAAGGTCGACCCCCGATACGACGGGCCGGTCGTGTGGGTCAAGGACGCCTCGCGCTCCGTGCCGACCGTCGCCTCGCTCCTGCACGCCGAGCGCCGCGTCAAGCTCCTCTCGGACCTGCAGGAGGACTACGACGCGCTGCGCGCTCGGCACGCGACCAAGCAGGACCGTCCCCAGCTGACCTACGCCGACGCCCGCGCCCGGGCGACGCCGATCGACTGGGAGGGCTACGTGCCGCCGGCGCCCGAGCAGCCGGGCGTGCACGTGCTGGACGACTACGACATCGGTGAGCTGCGCGAGTACATCGACTGGCAGCCGTTCTTCAACGCCTGGGAGATGAAGGGGAAGTTCCCCGACATCCTCAACAACCCCACGACGGGCGAGGCCGCGCGCAAGCTGTACGACGACGCCCAGGCCATGCTCGACCGGATCATCGCCGAGCGCTGGCTCACGGCGCGCGCGGTCTACGGCTTCTTCCCCGCCAACGCCGAGGACGACGACGTCGTCGTGTGGGCCGACGACGAGCGCCGGGAGCGCCGGACCGTCCTGCACCAGCTGCGCCAGCAGGGGCAGCACCGCGAGGGCGTGCCGAACCGCTCGCTCGCCGACTACGTCGCTCCCGCCGCGAGCGGGCTCGCCGACCACGTCGGGGCCTTCGCGGTGACCGCCGGCATCGGGCTGCCCGAGAAGGTGCAGCAGTTCAAGGACGACCTCGACGACTACAACGCGATCATGGTCGAGGCGCTCGCCGACCGCCTGGCCGAGGCGTTCGCCGAGCGGCTGCACCAGCGCGTCCGCACCGAGCTGTGGGGCCACGAGCCGACCGAGTCGCTCTCCAACGAGGACCTCATCGCCGAGCGGTACGCCGGCATCCGGCCCGCGCCGGGGTACCCCGCGTGCCCGGACCACACCGAGAAGCAGACGATCTGGGAGCTGCTCGACGTGGAGGCCAGCACCGGGATCCAGCTCACCGAGTCGATGGCGATGTGGCCGGGCGCCTCGGTGTCGGGGATCTACTACAGCCACCCGCAGTCGCAGTACTTCGTCGTCGGCCGGCTCGGTCGCGACCAGGTGGCGGCGTACGCCGAGCGCAAGGGGTGGACCCTCGCCGAGGCGGAGCGCTGGCTCTCCCCGAACCTCGGCTACGACCCGGAGGACTGATGGCCGCCACCCCGATGGACGCCCCCGCGGCGGTGCTGTGGGACATGGACGGCACGCTGGTCGACACCGAGCCGTACTGGATCGAGACCGAGTTCGCGCTCGCGGAGCGGTTCGGCGGCACCTGGTCCGAGGCGCACGCCCTCTCGCTGGTCGGCAACGACCTGATGGTCTCGGCGCGCTTCATCCGTGACCACATGCCGCTCGACCTCCCGCCCGAGCAGATCGTCGACCTGCTCCTCGACGGCGTGGTGGAGCGGGTGCGCCGCAGCGTGCCCTGGTGCGCCGGCGCCCGCGAGCAGCTGCTCGCGCTGGCGGCGGCCGGCGTGCCGTGCGCGCTGGTGACGATGTCCTGGACCCGGTTCGTCGCGCCGATCCTCGACCAGCTGCCCGAGGGGACGTTCGCGACCGTGGTGACCGGCGACCACGTGACGCACGGCAAGCCGCACCCGGAGCCGTACCTCACGGCCGCGGAGCGGCTCGGCGTCGACCCCACCGCCTGCCTGGCGGTCGAGGACTCCGCGACCGGGGCGTCCTCCGCGGAGGCGGCCGGCTGCCAGGTGCTGGTGGTGCCCAACCACGTCGAGGTCCCGCCGGGGGAGCGTCGGGTGTTCGCCCCCTCGCTCGCGGGGCTGGACCTCGCGGAGGTGTGGGCAGGGGCCCGCGCGGGGAACCGGGCCACCACCCGCCGTGCCGTCGGGTCCTAGTACCACCGGACAATGGCGGGATACCCCCGCCCACCGACAGGATCGTGCTCGCTCGGAGGACCTGGTCCTCCTAGTACCACCAGGAGAGGTCCACATGTTCGTCCGACGTAGTCCCGCCATCGTGCTCGGCCTGGTGTTGAGCGCAGCGGCCCTTGCTCCCGCTCCGGCGTTGGCAAGTGATGGCGGGGCTACGAAGGGCGTGAAGACCCCTGGTGCACCCGTCGTCGCCAAGGGTGACCCTGTTCTCGTGATCAAGGACTGCGAGGGCAGCAGCACTGCCAAGATCCGCGCCACCGTGATGAGCAACGGTGAGCTCGAGGTGGTCGGCGTCGTCTGGAGCGACGATGAAGACGTCTGGGAGTGGAAGTTCAAGCACAACGGCGACTTCTCGTACATGGGCGAGGTGAAGGCCAAGGACGCTGACCGCTCCCTTCGGGTGGTGCGGTTGATGGCCGACCTCGCCGGCGAGGACGATGTCTTCTTCCGCGCCCAGAACTCGCGCACCGGCGAGGTCTGCAAGCTCTCGAAGAAGGTCTAACCGGCGCTTCGTCCGTATCCTTGCCGCCGCGCCGTCAGCCGGCGCGACGACGGAAGGGAACGGCGTGCGGCTCCTGCGCAGCCCGGTCGTGCAGTTCATGCTGCTCGCCGTGGTGACGATGACGGTGATCGTCGTCGCCACGAACGCCATCTCCGAGGACGTCGCAGAGGCGGAAGCAGTCGCGGAAGCTCGCAACACCACCGAGGTCCTTGCCCAGGCGGTGGTGCGTCCGCAGCTGCAGGAGGTCGACGCTCGCCTGCTCGAACGGCTCCTCGAACGGAAGCCAGGTGCTGCCGACCGGTTCGCACTCCTGGCGAAGCGGACGCTGCGCCGGGTCGTCCGGGTCGACAACCCGAAGGCCGTGCGCATCAACCTCTGGTTGACCGACGGTTACCTGCTCTACACCAATCGCTCGAACCTCGGTGGCGGCATCTACCCCCTCAGCGCCGAGCAGCGCAGCGTCCTGCGAACCGGCGGTACGGGCTACGAGCGCGCCGCCGACGATGACCCGGCCGTGTCCGCGCTCGACAAGAGGGAGCGCCTGGTCCGGGTCTTCACGCCGATGACCGTGGACGACGACGTACTGCTGCTCGAGGTGTACTACTCCCTCGACCGCATCGAGCAACGTCGCGAGGAGATCTTGGGCCCGTTCCGCTGGATCACCATCGCCTCGTTGGCCGGCCTGCTCCTGATCGTCACGCCGATCCTCTGGCTGCTGACCCGCCGCCTGACCCGGGCCGGCGAGGACCGCGAGCGCCTGCTCACCTCCGCCGTCGACGCCTCGGACGCCGAGCGTCGCCGGATCGCCCGCGACCTCCACGACGGCGTGGTCCAGGACATCGCCGGCACGACGTTCTCGCTGACCGCCGTGGCGCGCGACGCCGACGTGCCCGCACACGCCCGCCGGACGCTCGCCACCGCCGGCGACTCGCTGCGAGACAGCCTGCGGGCGCTGCGGTCGCTGCTGGCCGAGATCCATCCGCCGGACCTGCACGCGGCCGGCCTCGAGCCGGCGCTCAACGACCTCATCGCCCCCGCGGCGACCGCGGGCATCCAGGCCTCGGTGAGCGTCGACGGGGTCGATGGCGCCTCCGACGCCGCCGTCGCGCTCGTCTGGCGGGTCGCGCAGGAGGCGGTCCGCAACGCCATCCGGCACTCCCGCGCGACGACCATCGCGGTGACGGTGGGGTCCCCGGACGGGAAGCTGCAGCTGGAGGTCGTCGACGACGGGGTCGGCTTCGACCCGGCGGTGTCGGACCCCGACCGCTACGGTCTCAAGGGCCTGCGCAGCCTGGTCAAGGACATCGGCGGCGAGATCGAGGTGCTCTCCGCACCCGGCGAGGGCACGACGGTACGGATGGAGGTCGCCCAGCAGTGAGCAGCTCAACGATCCGCGTCGTCCTCGTCGACGACCACGCGGTGATCCGCGCCGGCCTCGCCCAGCTGCTCGCCGGGACCCCCGACATCGAGGTGGTCGGCCAGGCCGAGAACGGCGAGCAGGCGCTCGACGTCGTCCGCGCGCTGGTCCCCGACGTCGTCCTGATGGACCTGCAGATGCCGGGCGTCGACGGCGTCACGGCCACCCGCAACATCAAGGGTGCGGGCCTGCCCTCCGACGTGCTGGTCCTGACCTCGTACAGCGACACCGAGCGGATCGTGGGGGCGCTCGACGCCGGGGCGGTGGGCTACCTCCTCAAGGACGCCGACCCCGACGACGTCCTCGCCGGCATCCGGGCGGTCAGCCGAGGGGAGTCCCCGATCCACCCGCGTGCCGCCCGCACGCTGCTCGGCGCCCGGTCCGGGGCGCCGCAGGTGCAGCTCACCGCCCGTGAGACCGAGGTGCTCGGCCTGGTCCGCGAGGGCCTGGCCAACAAGCAGATCGCCCGGCGCCTCGACATCACCGAGCGCACCGTCAAGGCCCACCTGACCTCCGCCTTCGCGCGCATCGGCGTGGCCGACCGCACACAGGCGGCCCTGTGGGCCGAGCGCAACCTCGTCTGACTCCTAGGCCGGGTCGGCGGGCGCCTCTCCGACCGCGTCGGGCCGTGGCAGCGGCGGGGGAGTGCCCCCGAACTCCGGGCACAGGGACTGGTGCCGGCACCAGTCGCACAACCGGCTGCGCCGCGGCCGCCAGTCGCCGGTCTCCTCCGCGGAGCGGATCGCGCGCCAGATGGCCTCGACCTTCCGCTCGGTGGCGAGCAGCTCGGCCTCGTCGGGGCGGTAGCGCAGGATCTCCCCGTTGCCGAGGTAGACCAGCTGCAGCACCGCGGGGACGGTGCCGCGGGTGCGCCAAAGCACGAGCGCGTAGAACTTCATCTGGAACAGCGCCTTGGCCTCGAAGCCGGCGGCCGGCGCGCGGCCGGTCTTGTAGTCGACGATCCGGATCGACCCGTCGGGCGCGACGTCGACCCGGTCCACGAACCCGCGCAGCAGCAGCCGCGAGTCGAGCAGGCTCTCGACGTACACCTCGCGCTCGGCCGGCTCCAGCCGCTGGGGGTCCTCGAGGGTGAAGTACCGGTCCAGGACCGTCGCGCACGAGGCGAGCCAGGCGGCCACCTCGGGACCTTCCTCGCCGAACAGCTCGGCCATGGCCGGCTCGTCCTCGCGCAACTGCTCCCAGGCCGGCACCAGCATGTCGCGCGCCTGCTCGGGGGTCCGCTGCACGGCGGGCAGGTCGAAGAGGTCCTCGAGCACTTTGTGCACCACGGTGCCGCGGACCTGCTGCTCCGACGGCGGCTCCGGGAGCCGGTCGATCGTCCGGAACCGGTAGAGCAGCGGGCAGGTCAGGAAGTCCCCGGCGCGGCTCGGCGAGAGCGCACCGAGGACCTCCACGCCGTCCACGGGCGTCGAGACCCGCTCGGCGGGTGACACGGCCTGCTGCACGCTCATGGGGAGGACCCTAGGTGAGGGCATCGACGGTCCAGCGCACCCCGGCCGGGGAGCCCCCGATACCCTGGCGACGTGGCCGACCCCGAACCTCCCGGCGACGGCCGGGCGACCACCCGCAGGACGACGAGCCGCGCTCCGGGGACGTTGCGGCTCGGGACCATCGCGGGGGCCGACGTCCTGGTGTCGTCCTCCTGGTTCGTCGTCGCGGCGCTGATCGCCGTGGTGACCGCTCCACGCGTCGAGCAGGTCGAGCCCGGCCTCGGACCGCTCGCCTACGTCGCCGGCTTCGCCTTCGCGGTGGTGCTCTACCTGTCCGTCCTGCTGCACGAGGCCTCGCACGCCGTCATGGCGAAGCGGTACGGCTTCCCGATCAGCTCGATCACCCTGCACTTCCTGGGTGGCATGACGCAGATCGAGGCGGAGGCGACCAAGCCCCGCCAGGAGTTCGCGATCGCGGTCGTCGGTCCGCTGACGTCGATCGCGGTCGGGATCGCCGCCCTCGGACTGTGGTTCGTGGTGCCCGGCGGGCTGCTCGGGCTCGCGGTCGAGGGCCTCGCGTTCGCCAACCTCCTGGTCGGCGTGCTCAACCTGGTCCCCGGCCTCCCGCTGGACGGGGGCCGGGTCCTCAAGGCCGCCGTCTGGGGCGCGACCCACGACGCGCACCGCGGCACGATCGCCGCCGGCTGGGGCGGGCGGGTGACCGCCGTCCTCGTGCTCCTGTGGCCGTGGGCGCTCGAGCCGCTGTTCGGGGAGCCGCCGCGCCCGCTGGACTTCGTCCTGGCCTTCGTCGTCGCGCTCTTCCTCTGGTCCGGCGCGACCGCCGCCATCGCCTCGGCGCGGATGCGGCGTCGGCTGCCCCGGCTGGTCGCGCGGGACCTGGCGAGGCGCGCCCTCGCGGTGCCGGCCGAGCTGCCCCTCGCCGAGGCGGTGCGCCGCGCGCAGGACGCCCGGGCGGGCAGCATCGTCACCGTGACCTCGGCGGGCAGTCCCGTCGGGCTGGTCAACGAGGCCGCGCTGCTGGCGACCCCCGAGGACCGTCGGCCGTGGGTCGCGACCTCGACGGTGGCCCGCACGCTCGAGGACGGCCTGCGGCTGCCCGCGTCCCTGTCCGGGGAGGAGCTGGTGCGGGCGATCAGCCGGACGCCGGCCGCGGAGTACCTCCTGGTCGAGCCGGACGGGGCGGTGTTCGGCGTGCTCTCCACCGCCGACGTCGATCGCGCGTTCCGGGAGACCCCCCACTAGGGTTCCGCGCATGCCCGATGCCCTTCCCGACGTGAACCGTGACGCCTGGTCGGGGGTCCACCGCGGCCCCCTCCGCGAGGGGGAGTGGGTGCGGCTGACCGACCAGAAGGGTCGCCGCCACAACTTCGAGCTCGTGGCGGGCAAGCGCTTCTTCTCCAACCGCGGGCACCTCGAGCACGACGAGCTCATCGGGCGCGAGGAGGGCTTCACCGTCACCTCCTCCGCCGGCGGCGAGTACCTCGTCTTCCGCCCCCTGCTCTCGGAGTTCGTGGTCTCGATGCCGCGCGGCGCCGCGGTGGTCTACCCGAAGGACGCCGCGCAGATCGTCGCGATGGCCGACATCTTCCCCGGCGCCCACGTCGTCGAAGCGGGTGTCGGCTCGGGCGCACTGACCTGCTCGCTGCTGCGCGCCGTCGGGCCCTTCGGCAAGGTCTCGTCCTACGAGCGCCGCGAGGAGTTCGCCGACGTCGCCCGGAAGAACGTCACCCAGTTCTTCGGCGACCCCGAGGGCCGGACCCACCCCGCCTGGCAGCTCACCCTCGGCGACCTCGCCGAGGCGCTGCCCGCCTCCGGCGAGCGCTGCGACCGGATCATCCTCGACATGCTCGCGCCGTGGGAGTGCCTGGACGCCGCCGCGGACGCGCTGGTGCCCGGCGGGATCGTCTGCGCGTACGTCGCCACCACGACGCAGCTGTCGCGGTTCGTCGAGACGGTGCGGCTCCACGGCGGGTTCACCGAGCCGCAGCCGTGGGAGTCGCTCGTGCGCGACTGGCACGTCGAGGGCCTCGCGGTGCGACCCGGCCACAAGATGATCGGCCACACGGCGTTCCTCGTCACCGCACGCCGGATGGCCCCCGGCCAGCGGCCGCCGCTGAAGAAGCGGCGCCCGGCGCCCGGCGCGTACGGCCCCGACTACACCGGTCCCCGGCCCCCCGGCGTCCCGGTGGAGGAGCCCTCGGAGCCCTCGGACGCCTGAGGCGCCACCGCAACCGATTCGTGACCAACCGGGCGGGTTGAGCCCTTCCGTTGTCGGCGACCGCAGGTAGGGTCGCCAGACACGAGGAGGTGCGCCGATGACATCTGACATCCCCAGCTCAGGCAGCAGCAACCCGGGTGGACGCAGCCCGGAGGAGCTCGCGAGCCAGGTCCGCTTCCTGGAGGCCGAGGTCGGTGACCTCCGCCGCCGGCTCAGCGACTCCCCGTCGCACCACCGCGGCCTCGAGCTGCGCCTGGCCGACGCCCAGCGCTCGCTGGCGGCGGTGACGTCCCAGAACGAGCGCCTGGCCAGCACGCTGCGCGAGGCCCGCGACCAGATCATGAAGCTCAAGGAGGAGGTCGACCGGCTGGCCCAGCCGCCGGCCGGCTTCGGCACGTTCCTGGCCCGCAACGACGACGACTCGATCGACGTCTTCACCGGCGGGCGCAAGCTGCGGGTCAACGTGAGCCCCAGCGTCGACCTCGACACCCTGCGCCGCGGCCAGGAGGTCATGCTCAACGAGGCGCTGAACGTCGTCGCCGCGCTCGACTTCGAGCAGGTCGGCGAGGTCGTGATGTTCAAGGAGCTGCTCGCCGACGGCGATCGCGCGCTCGTCATCGCCAACGCCGACGAGGAGCGGGTCGTCCGGATCGCCGAGCCGCTGCGCGAGGAGACCATCCGGGCCGGCGACAGCCTCCTGCTGGACTCTCGCGCCGGCTACGTCTACGAGAAGGTCCCGAAGTCGGAGGTCGAGGAGCTCGTCCTCGAGGAGGTCCCCAACATCGCCTACGAGTCGATCGGTGGCCTCGGCGGCCAGATCGAGCAGATCCAGGACGCCGTCGAGCTGCCCTACCTCTACCCCGAGCTCTTCCGCGAGCACGAGCTCAAGCCGCCCAAGGGCGTGCTGCTCTACGGCCCTCCCGGCTGCGGCAAGACGCTCATCGCCAAGGCGGTCGCGAACTCGCTGGCCAAGAAGGTCGCCGCGCGGCACGGCGTCGACGGCGCCGGCCAGGAGGTGAAGTCCTACTTCCTCAACATCAAGGGCCCCGAGCTGCTGAACAAGTACGTCGGCGAGACCGAGCGGCACATCCGCCTGGTCTTCCAGCGGGCGCGGGAGAAGGCCAGCACCGGCACTCCGGTGATCGTGTTCTTCGACGAGATGGACTCGCTGTTCCGCACGCGGGGGTCGGGCGTCTCCTCCGACGTCGAGAACACCATCGTCCCGCAGCTGCTCAGCGAGATCGACGGCGTCGAGCTGCTCGAGAACGTCCTGGTCATCGGTGCCTCCAACCGCGAGGACATGATCGACCCGGCGATCCTGCGGCCCGGCCGGCTCGACGTGAAGATCAAGATCGAGCGGCCCGACGCCGAGTCCGCCCGCGACATCTTCTCCAAGTACCTCACGCCCAACCTGCCGCTGCACGCCGACGACCTGGCCGAGTTCGGCGGGGACCGGGAGGCGACCGTCGCCGGCATGATCCGGGCGACCGTCGAGAGGATGTACGCCGAGACCGAGGAGAACCGCTTCCTCGAGGTCACCTACGCCAACGGCGACAAGGAGGTCCTCTACTTCAAGGACTTCAACTCCGGCGCCATGATCCAGAACATCGTCGACCGCGCGAAGAAGATGGCGATCAAGGACCTGCTCGACCACGAGCAGCGTGGTCTGCGGATCGCGCACCTGCTGCAGGCGTGCGTGGACGAGTTCAAGGAGAACGAGGACCTCCCGAACACCACGAACCCCGACGACTGGGCGCGGATCTCGGGCAAGAAGGGCGAGCGGATCGTCTTCATCCGCACGCTCATCAGCGGGAAGCAGGGCACCGAGCCGGGTCGTTCGATCGACACCGTGTCCAACACCGGTCAGTACCTCTGACCGTTCGCGCCGGGACCGTTGCGGGTAACGGTCCCGGCGCGGCGGCACACCCCCGAGGCCGCCCGGAGAAAGGACACCCCTGTGTTGAAGATCCTGCTCATCGTGCTCGTGGTCCTGGCGATCCTGTACGTCGCCTCGATGCTGCTCCGGCGCCGCTAGGCGCCGTCGCCGGCCGGTTCGGTGACGTCGGCGACCTGCGCGCCCACCGCGGCGACCAGGTCGTCGGCGTCGACCGACAGCCCGGCGCCGGGCTCGCCGGCGCCGACCGAGATCCGTCCGCGCACCCGGGTGTCGGCGATGACAGGCAGCGCGGTCCGGCTGCCCAGCGGGGTGATCGTCCCTCGGCGGTAGCCGGTCACCTCGAACGCCTCGTCGGCGGAGGCCATCGTCAGCCGGTTGACGGCGAGGAGCGCGCGCAGCCGGGGCCAGGAGATCTGCCGGTCCCCGGGCACCAGCAGGAACCGGTGGTCACCCGCCGACACCCGCACCACCATGGTCTTCACCAGCTGTCGCGGCTCGATGCCTCGGGCGGCGGCCGCCTCCGCCAGCGACGCGGCCGGCCCGTGCCGCACCACCTCGTGCTCGAGCCCCAGCCGCCGGGCGGCCGCTGCGACACGCTCGGCCCCCGTGAGCTGCTGGTCCTCGCTCACGGCGCCACCGCCCGGCCGACGAAGCAGTGGGTCCAGGGCCGGCTCACAGCGGGGCCGGGCAGCCCCACCTCGGTCAGCTCCTCCACCACCAGCCCGGCCGCCTCGACGAGCGCGGGGACGTCGCGGCTGAGGTGGCACCCACCGCACACCGTCCGCTGCACCGGGTCGAGCCGTCGCTGCCACCGGGCCACCCGGTCGTCCGGCGCCAACCCGTGCTCGAGGAGGTGCAGCGCGCCGCCGGGTCGCAGCACCCGACGTACCTCCGCCAGCGCGGCCGCGGGGTCGGGGACGGTGCACAGCGTGAAGGTCGTCAACGCGGCGTCGTACGACGCGTCGGGTGCGTCGAGCCGCTGCCCGTCGAGGCCGGCCCGGCGCACCGGGACCCGACCCGCTCCACGGCGCCCGGCCGACAGCTCCCAGCCGACGTCGGACGGCTCCACCGCGTCGACCGACGCCACCGACGTGGGGTAGCAGGGCAGGTTGAGCCCGCTGCCGAACCCGATCTCCAGGACCCGCCCGGCCAGGCCCTCGCAGGCCGCCTCCCGCAGCACGGTCACGTCGGCGCCGGCGAGCGCCCGGTCGGTCAGGTGCGGGACGACCCGCTCGGTCCACAGGCCCATCCCGGCAGCCTAGGCCCGCCCGCCCCGTAGGCTCGGGCCATGAGCGTGCGGCGCGTGATGGGCACCGAGGTGGAGTACGGCATCTCGGTGACCGGCCAGCCCCTGGCCAACCCGATGGTCGCCTCCTCGCAGGTGGTCAACGCCTACGCGTCCGCGACCACCCAGGCCCGCCGCGCCCGGTGGGACTTCGAGGAGGAGTCGCCGCTGCGCGACGCCCGCGGGTTTGACATGTCCCGCCAGGTCGCCGACGCCAGCCAGCTCACCGACGAGGACCTCGGGCTCGCCAACATCATCCTGACCAACGGCGCCCGGCTCTACGTGGACCACGCCCACCCGGAGTACTCCACACCGGAGGTCACCACCCCGCTCGACATCGTCCGCTGGGACAAGGCGGGGGAGCAGGTGATGCTCGACGCCCAGCGCCGGGCCGCGCAGCTGCCGGGGGGCGCGCCGATCGCGCTGTACAAGAACAACACCGACGGCAAGGGCGCGTCGTACGGCGCGCACGAGAACTACCTGATGCGCCGGTCGACGCCGTTCGCCGAGATCGTCCGGCACCTGACGCCGTTCTTCGTGAGCCGCCAGGTGGTCGCGGGCGCCGGGCGCGTGGGCATCGGCCAGGACGGCCGCACCCACGGTTTCCAGGTCAGCCAGCGTTCGGACTTCTTCGAGGTCGAGGTCGGCCTCGAGACGACGCTCAAGCGGCCGATCATCAACACCCGCGACGAGCCGCACGCCGATCCCGAGAAGTACCGCCGGCTGCACGTCATCATCGGCGACGCCAACCTGGCGGAGGTCTCGACGTACCTCAAGGTCGGCACCACCGCGCTGGTGCTGTCGATGATCGAGGACCGGTTCATCACCGTCGACCTGACCGTGGACGGGCCGGTCTCGGCGCTGCGCGCGGTCTCCCACGACCCGACCCTGAAGCAGACCGTCACGCTCCGCGACGGCCGCCGCCTGACCGCCGTCCAGCTCCAGCTGGAGTACCTCGACCTCGCCCGCAAGTACGTCGAGGACCGGTACGGCGCCGACGCCGACGCCCAGACCCTCGACGTGCTCGCCCGCTGGGAGTCGGTGCTCGACCGGCTCGAGCGCGACCCGATGCTCTGCGCGCGCGAGCTCGACTGGGTCGCGAAGCTCAAGCTGCTGGAGTCCTACCGCTCCCGCGACGGGCTGGACTGGGACGACGCCAAGCTGGCTCTGATAGACCTCCAGTACTCCGACATCCGCCCCGAGAAGGGGCTCTACGCCAAGCTCGTCGCCGGCGGCCGCATCGAGCGGCTGCTCGACGACGCGGCGGTGGTCGCCGCGATGCACGACCCGCCGGAGGACACCCGCGCCTACTTCCGCGGGCGCTGCCTGGAGAAGTACGCCGAGCACGTCGCCGCGGCGTCCTGGGACTCGGTCATCTTCGACCTGCCCGGTCGCGAGTCGCTGCAGCGCGTGCCCACCATCGACCCGTTGCGGGGCAGCCGCGCGCACGTCGGGGCGCTGCTGGACCGATGTGAGACGGCCGAGGACTTGTTCACCGCTCTCACCCGCTGACTGAGTAGGGTCGAGGCATGGCACAGGAGCAGAAGCAGCCGAAGAGGTCCTCGGAGACCGAGGAGGTCGTCGAGACCGCCCCGGAGACCGATGTCGCGGAGCGCAAGGAAGCCCTGGACAGCGATGTCGACGACATCCTCGACGAGATCGACGACGTCCTCGAGACCAACGCCGAGGACTTCGTGAAGTCGTTCATCCAGAAGGGCGGCCAGTGACCGACCCCCGCCTGCCCGCTGCCTACCTGCAGCCGGGCGTCTCGTCGTTCGCCGACTTCCTCGCCGACCAGGCCCCCGACCTGCTCCCCGCGCGCCGAGCGGTGCCCCCGGGCAACGCCGGCGACCTCGCTCCGCACGGCACCACGATCGTTGCGGCGACCTTCCCGGGCGGCGTGGTGATGGCCGGTGACCGCCGCGCCACGATGGGCAACATCATCGCCCAGCGCGACATCCAGAAGGTCTTCCCGGCCGACGAGTTCTCCGCCGTCGGCATCGCCGGCACCGCCGGCCTCGCCGTCGAGATGGTGCGGCTCTTCCAGACCGAGCTCGAGCACTACGAGAAGATCGAGGGCACCACGCTGTCGATGGACGGCAAGGCCAACCGGCTCGCCGCCCTGATCCGCGGGAACCTCGGCATGGCCATGCAGGGGCTCGCGGTCGTGCCGCTCTTCGCCGGCTACGACCTGCAGGCCGGCCAGGGCCGGATCTTCAGCTACGACGTCACCGGCGGCCGCTACGAGGAGACGGCGTTCCACTCGGTCGGCTCCGGCTCGTTGTTCGCCCGCGGGGCGCTGAAGAAGCTCTACCGCGAGGACCTCAGCCCCGAGGACTGCGTGACCGTCGTCGTCCAGGCGCTGTACGACGCCGCCGACGACGACTCCGCCACGGGCGGGCCGGACTTGACCCGCCGGATCTTCCCGGTCGTGCAGGTGATCACCGCCGAGGGCGGCCGCCGGATGTCCGACGAGGAGGTCGCCGCCATCGCCGACCGGGTGATCGCCGGGCGGATGAACCGCCCCGACGGGCCCGCCGCGCCCCTGACCGGTCCCTCGACCGGCCCCTCGACCGGAGGTGACGTGCGATGAGCACCCCGTTCTACGTCTCGCCCGAGCAGCTGATGAAGGACCGGGCGGACTTCGCGCGCAAGGGCATCGCGCGCGGCCGGTCGGTCGTCGCGGTGCAGTACGCCGACGGCGTCCTGTTCGTCTCCGAGAACCCCTCCCAGGCGCTGCACAAGGTCTCCGAGATCTACGACCGGATCGCCTTCGCCGCGGTCGGGCGCTACAACGAGTTCGAGAACCTGCGGATCGCCGGCGTGCGGCTCGCCGACATGCGCGGCTACGCCTACGACCGGCGCGACGTGACCGGCCGCGGGCTGGCCAACGCCTACGCCCAGACGCTCGGCACGATCTTCTCCAGCGGCGGCGAGAAGCCCTACGAGGTGGAGATCTTCGTCGCCGAGATCGGCGACGAGCCGTCCTCGGACCAGATCTACCGCCTCACCTACGACGGCCAGGTCGCCGACGAGCACGGGTACGCCGTCATGGGCGGCGCCGCGGAGGCGGTCACCTCCCACCTCAAGCAGCACTACCGCCAGGGCGCGGGGCTCGAGGAGGCGCTCAAGACCGCGGTCGCCGCGCTCGGGCACACCGACACCGAGGACCGCGTCATCCCGGTCGACGACCTCGAGGTCGCCGTCCTGGACCGCAGCCGCGGCCAGCAGCGGAAGTTCAGCCGCCTGTCCCCGGCTCGGCTCGAGGTGCTGCTCGGCGGCCGCGGCGAGACCTCGCCGTCCCAGGTGCACCCGGAGGACGACCCGCCGGTCGCCCCGCCCGCCTGACCCGCCGCCGGTCGAGCCGGCGAGGCCGTCGAGACCCGGTGACCGTCTCTTCGGCGGTGGGCACCTCACCGGGGGTCTCGACGACGCTCGGCGCCGGCAGCGCGCGGCGCGGCGTACCCGCTTGTCGAGCAGGCGAGCCCCGGCGAGCCGTCGTCGAGGCCCGGTGACCGTCTCTTCGGCGGCGGGTACCTCACCGGGTCTCGACGACGCTCGGCGCTGGCGCGCCTCCCTGCTCGACCAGCAGAGCCGCCCGCTGGTCGAGCAGGCGAGCCTTGGCGAGCCGTCGTCGAGACCCGGTGACCGTCCTTTCGGCGGTGGGCACCTCACGGGGTCTCGACGACGCTCGACCAACGGGCCCGGCGCCGGGGCGCCTCCCGCTCGACCCGCTGGTGCCTGCGTACGTCATCGGTTCCACCCCTGACGACCAGGCGGTGCGTAGTGTGCATCCATGGACCGCCGGATCTTCGGGATCGAGAACGAGTACGGCGTCACGTGCACGTTCAAGGGCCAGCGCCGCCTCTCGCCCGACGAGGTCGCGCGCTACCTGTTCCGCAAGGTCGTGAGCTGGGGCCGCTCGAGCAACGTCTTCCTGCGCAACGGCGCCCGGCTGTACCTCGACGTGGGCAGCCACCCCGAGTACGCCACCCCCGAGTGCGACGACATCACCGAGCTGGTCACCCACGACAAGGCGGGGGAGCGGGTCCTCGAGGGGCTGCTGCTCGACGCCGAGCAGCGGCTCCACGACGAGGGCATCGCCGGCGAGATCTACCTGTTCAAGAACAACACCGACTCGGCCGGCAACTCCTACGGCTGCCACGAGAACTACCTGGTCGGCCGCAGCGGCGAGTTCTCCCGCCTGGCCGACGTGCTGATCCCGTTCCTCGTGACCCGCCAGATCGTCGTGGGCGCCGGCAAGGTGACCCACACCCCGCGCGGCGCCGGCTTCAGCGTCAGCCAGCGTGCGGAGCACATCTGGGAGGGGGTCTCGAGCGCCACCACGCGCAGCCGCCCGATCATCAACACGCGCGACGAGCCGCATGCGGACGCGGAGAAGTACCGCCGCCTCCACGTCATCGTCGGCGACTCGAACATGAGCGAGACCACGACCATGCTCAAGGTCGCCAGCTGCGACCTGGTGCTGCGCATGATCGAGGAGGGGGTCGTGATGCGCGACCTCACCATGGAGAACCCGATCCGGGCCATCCGCGAGATCTCCCACGACGTCACCGGGACGCGCAAGGTGCGCCTCGCGAACGGCCGGGAGGCGAGCGCGCTGGAGATCCAGGGGGAGTACCTCTCCAAGGCCCGTGACTTCGTGGACCGCCGCGGGATCAGCACCCCGGTCATCGAGCAGGCCCTCGACCTGTGGGAGCGCGGGCTGAAGGCGATCGAGTCCGACGACCTCGGCCTGGTCGACCGCGAGATCGACTGGGTCATCAAGTGGAAGCTCATCGAGGCCTACCGCGCCAAGCACGGCCTCCCGCTGGGGCACCCGCGGATCGCGCAGCTCGACCTCGCCTACCACGACATCCATCGGGGCCGGGGGCTCTACTACCTGCTGGAGAAGCGGGGCAAGGTCGCCCGGGTGACCACCGACCTGAAGATCTTCGAGGCCAAGTCGGTGCCGCCGCAGACCACCCGTGCCCGGCTGCGCGGTGAGTTCATCCGCAAGGCGCAGGAGCGCCGGCGCGACTTCACCGTCGACTGGGTGCACCTCAAGCTCAACGACCAGGCGCAGCGCACCGTGCTGTGCAAGGACCCGTTCCGGGCGTACGACGAGCGGGTGCAGCGGCTCATCGACGGCATGTGACCCGGCCGGCGGCCGGCGTCGTGGCGGGCCTCGTCCAGGGTTCTCTCAGCCACCGCTTGTAGGGTGGCGCCGCTCCGACCCGCCCAGCTCCTGAAGGTGAACTCCGTGTATCGACGTCTGCGTCGTCCTGCTCTTGTCCTGCTGCCGGCCCTGCTGGCCGCCTCGCTGACCGCGTGCGGCGACGACGAGGGCGAGGGGACCACCTCCGGCGACCGCGAGCGGCTCGACGCCGTCAGCGTCTCCGGTGACGTCGGTGAGCAGCCGAAGGTCGAGTGGAAGGGCACGATGTCCGCCGACGACATCGAGACCGAGACCCTCGTCGAGGGCGACGGCGAGGAGCTCGAGGACGGCGACCAGGTCGTCACCAACATCTGGATCGGCAACGGCTTCACCCAGGAGAAGTCCTACAGCACCTACGACGACAAGCAGCCCCAGACGCTGACGGTCGGCGACGACCTCGCGCCGATCTTCGCCGACGTGCTCGACGGCCAGAAGCTGGGCTCGCGCGTCGCGGTCACGGCCTCGGCCGACGAGGCCTTCGGCGAGGCCGGCAACCCGGGCCTGAACATCGCCAACAAGGACTCGGTCCTGGTTCTCGTCGACCTGGTCGAGGAGTACGTCCCGCCGAAGCCCGAGGACGTCGGCGCCGGTCAGGTCCCCCGCATCGTCTTCGGCGCGAAGGGCGACCCGGTCCGGCTGGACTTCAAGGGCCTGCCCAAGCCCGACGCCAAGGGCGACCTGCTGCGCCACGTCGTCCGCGAGGGCAAGGGCAAGACGCTCACCGAGGACAGCACGGTCAAGGCCGACTACCTCGGCATGGTGTACGGCGGCGGCAAGCCGTTCGACGAGAGCTTCTCCAAGCAGCCCGCCGAGTTCTCCCTGCAGCAGGTCGTGCAGGGGTGGACCCTCGGCCTCTCCGGCCTCAAGGTCGGCAGCCGCGTCCTGCTCTCGATCCCGCCGGACCTCGGCTACGGTGACCAGGAGCAGCCGGGCATCCCGGCCGGCAGCACGCTCTACTTCGTCGTGGACATCGTCTCCGCGAAGTGACGCGTCGCGACGCCCCGGCCGCCCGCGGCCGGGGCGTACGCAGGTGAGTGGAGGAGTGCGGTGAGCGGGACGACCGGCAAGAAGACCGAGCGCCTGCTCAACCTGTTGATCATGCTGCTCGTCCAGCGCCGGTTCGTGCCCAAGGAGCGGATCCGGTCGATCCTCTACCCGGGCACCAGCGACGAGGCGTTCGAGAAGATGTTCGAGCGCGACAAGGACGAGCTGCGCTCGCTCGGCGTGCCGATCGAGGTGGGGCAGATCGACGCCTACTTCGACGACGAGCCGGGCTACCGCATCCGTCCCGACGAGTTCGCGCTGCCCGCGATCGACCTAGAGGCCGACGAGGCCTCGGTCATCGCCCTGGCGACCAAGGTGTGGGAGCACGCGCGGCTGGCCGACGCCACGACCGAGGCGGTCCGCAAGCTGGTCGCGCTCGGCGTGCCCGTCGACGTCAGTGCCCTCGACATCGTCGAGCCGCGGCTGAGCGCCGACGAGCCGTCGTTCGACGTGTTCCTCGAGGCCACCACCGAGCGGACGCCGGTGGAGTTCGAGTACCTCCGCAGCGGTGCGACCACGCCGACGCTGCGGCACCTGCAGCCGTGGGGCGTCGCGCGCTACTCGGGCCGCTGGTACGTCGTGGGCCTCGACACCGACCGCGGCGCCGAGCGCGTCTTCCGGCTCTCCCGCGTCCAGGGGCAGGCCCGCCGGACCGGCGAGCCGGGGTCGTACGACGTCCCGCCGGGCACCGACGTGCGGGCCGTCGCCCGCCGGCTGGCGCCACCGCCGAGCAGCGACCGCACCGTCGTGCTGGTGCGCGCCGGCGCCGGGCACGCACTGCGCCGCAACGCCGACGAGACCGAGGCCGGCGTGCCCGGCCCCGACGACCGGACCCCGTGGGACCGGCTGGTGCTGACCCGGGGAATCCCCGGCGCGGCCGACGAGATCCTGGCCCACGGGGCCGACGTGCTGGTCGAGGAGCCCGCGTGGCTGCGCGACCAGGTCGTCGAGCGGCTGACCGCGGCCGTCGCCCTGGCCGGCGCGACCTCGGAGCAGGTGTCGTGAGCCCGCGACGCACCACCCCGGCGCCGGCGAAGCAGCCGGCCAGCGGTGCCAAGGACCAGGTCGCGCGGCTGCTGGCGCTCGTGCCGTACCTCCACGCCCACGACCAGGTCCGCGTCGACGACGCGGCGGCGGCCCTCGGCGTGCCGGCCGACCAGGTCGTCAAGGACCTCAAGGTGCTGCTGATGGTCGGCCTGCCGGGCGGCTACCCCGACGACCTGATCGACGTCGACCTGGACTCCCTCGAGGGACCGGAGGCCGACGGGGTCATCCGGATCTCCAACGCCGACTACCTCGCCCGACCGCTGCGGCTGACCCCGACGGAGGCGACGGCGATCATCGTGGCGCTCCGCGCACTGCGCGGCGGCGCCGGCGAGGAGACGCGCGAGATCGTCGACCGCGCGCTGGGCAAGCTCGAGGCGGCCGCGGCCGAGGCGGCTCCCCGGGTGGACCCCGGCCTCGACGCCGCGGACGTCGACCTCGCGCTGCGCGCCACCCGGCTCCAGCAGGCGGCCGACCGACGCCGGCAGGTCCGGATGACCTACTGGGTGCCGAGCCGCGACGAGCAGTCCGAGCGGGTGGTCGACCCGCGCGGGGTGGTGAACCACCACGGGTGGTCCTACCTGGACGCGTGGGACCACGGCGCCGAGGCCCCGCGCCTCTTCCGGCTGGACCGGATCCGCGACCTCGAGGTGCTCGACCGGCCGATCGATACCGAGCCGGCGGCGCCGCGCGACCTCAGCGAGGGGATCTTCAGCCAGTCCGACGAGACCCGTCGGGTGACCCTGCGGCTGGAGCCGCCCGCGCGGTGGGTGACCGAGTACTACCCGGTCGAGGACGTCCGCACCGGCGCGGACGGCTCGCTCGAGGTGGACCTCGTCGTGGCCGAGGACCGGTGGCTGCTCCGGCTGCTGCTGCGGCTCGCGCCGCACGCGCAGGTCGTCGTACCCCGAGAGTTCACCGAGACGTTCAGGGCGGCGGCACAGGATGCGCTCAGCCTCTACGACCAACCGGGCGTAGGATGGTCGACGACACACCGCCCGGCTCCACAGCACCCGTGAGGATCCTCATGCTCCCGCTCGTCGCAGGCCTCGGCACCACCGAGCTGCTCATCATCCTGGCCGTGCTGATCCTGCTGTTCGGTGCCTCCAAGCTCCCCGAGCTGGCCCGCGGCAGCGGTCGCGCCCTGCGCATCTTCAAGGCCGAGACCAAGGGCCTGATGGACGACGACGAGGACGAGGCGGCCAAGACGCCCGAGCAGCGCGAGATCGAGGCTCGCCAGCAGGCGCTGCTGGACGCCGAGACCGAGCGCCAGCGCCGCGGCGACACCGCCTGATCCGGGTCGCTTGTCCATCTCCGGGGTCTTCGACCTCTTCCGGGGTCGACCGCACCACCCGGTGGGCGCGGACGGCCGCATGGCGCTGTCCGACCACCTCCGTGAGCTCCGGGCGCGGCTGCTCAAGGCGGTCGTGTTCTTCCTCATCGCCTTCGCGGTCGGCCTGGTCTTCTACGACCCCTACCTGCTCGACCTGATCCTCGACCCGTACTACGACGCCCAAGCGGCCCTGCCCGGCGTCGAGACCAAGGCGTACATCGCCTCGGCCGGCGGCCCGCTCCTGCTGCAGCTGAAGCTCGCCGGCGTCGCGGCGATCGTCGCGAGCAGCCCGTTCTGGCTCTACCAGATCTGGGCGTTCATCGTGCCGGGCCTGCACGCCCACGAGCGGCGCTGGACGCGGGTCTTCGCCGCGATCGCCGGGCCGATCTTCATCATCGGCGTCGCGACCGGCTACTACGTGCTGCCCAAGGGCCTCGAGGTCCTCATCGGCTTCACCCCCGAGGGCCTGGAGAACCTCGTCGAGTTCGGCGAGTACTTCGGCTTCTTCACCCGGATGCTGCTCGTCTTCGGCGTCGCCTTCGAGATCCCGCTGTTCGTCATCATGCTCAACCTGGCGGGGGTGGTGACCGGCAAGGCGCTCGGCCGGTACCGCCCCTGGATCATCATCGGCACGTTCGTCTTCGCCGCCGTGGCCACGCCGTCGACCGACCCCTTCTCCATGCTGATGCTCGCGCTCCCGATGCTCGTGCTCTTCGTGGTGGCCGAGGTGGTCGCCCGGCTGGTCGACCGCTCCCGCGGGCGCGGTGCCGGGAGCACCGACCAGTGGGACGACGACGCGCTGTCGCCGCTGTGACGCCCGCGCCGCTCGCGCCGCAGGACCCCTTCGGCCTCCCGGACTGGCTGGGGGAGGGCGACGTGCTCTGGACCCCCGAGGCCGGCGTCCGCACCGGCCACCTCGTGCGTGGCACCCTCGAGGGAGGCGCCGAGGAGCTCCCCTGCGACCTGCTGGCCCTCGACGAGGCGTGGCCGGCGCCCGTCGCCGACGAGGACGCTCGTCGACGCGCACACCAGGCCTGGCGCCACGGCCAGGTCGACCTGGTGCGCCGCGACGACCGGCTCGCGCTGGCCGTGCCGGGGACGGCGTTCACCGCCGACCGCGTCCTCGACGCCCTCGAGCGGCTGGCGCGGGCCGTGGGTGCGGACCCCGACCGCTACGCCGCGCTCCTGCGCATCGGCAGCGACCGCCGCTCCCACTAGGGCGACGGCACCGCGCCTGCCCGGTCGGCGGGGTGCACACTGCGTGTCGTGCTGCACCTGCGGATCACCTCCCCGGCCGCGCTGACCGACCAGGTCGTCGCGGTCTTCGACGACGACCCCGCCGTCAGCCAGCTCGCGGTCATGGCGGGCGCCTCGGTCCGCCCGGCCGGCGACATCGTGCTCGTCGACGTGGCCCGGGAGGCCGCGAACGACCTCCTCGACCGGCTCGACCGGCTCGGGCTCCCCGAGTGCGGGACGATCCACGTCGAGCCCGTGACGACCTGGGTCTCCCGCGCCGGCTACGACGCCGAGCGGCACACACCGGGGTCCAGCGCCGACGCCGTGGTCTGGGCCGACGTCACCCAGCGGGCGTACGAGGAGTCCGAGCTGAACTGGACCTACCTGGCGTTCATGACCCTCGCGACGCTGCTCGCCTCGGTCGCGATCGTCGTCGACTCCCAGGTGCTGGTGATCGGCGCGATGGTCCTGGGGCCGGAGTTCGTGGCCATCGCCGCGCTGGGCCTGGCGGCGGTGCGCCGCCGCGGCACCCTCTTCGCGCGGGCGGCCCGGACGCTGGTGGTCGGCTTCGCCGCCGCGATCGGCACCGCGACCCTCGCCGCGCTGGCGGCGCGGTGGCTCGGCTGGGTGCACGCCTCGGACGTGACGGGGGACCGGCCGGGGACCGACTTCATCTACTCGCCGGACCGGTGGTCCTTCGTGGTGGCGCTCATCGCCGCCGCCGCGGGCGTGCTGTCCCTGACCTCGGCGAAGGTCGGCGGCCTGTCGGGCGTCTTCATCTCCGTCACCACGGTGCCTGCGGCCGGCAACGTCGCGCTCGGCGTGGCGTTCGGGGCGACCGAGGAGATCGTCGGCAGCGTGCTCCAGCTGGCCGTGAACATCGGCGGGATGGTGCTCGCCGGCTGGGCCACCCTGGCCCTCCAGCAGGTCGTGTGGGCCCGGATGGCGCGCCACCGGTCCCGCCGGCTCGCGCACGACCCGATCGGCTGATCGACCGATCGGCGTCGGTGGGTGCCGCCTCGGCGGTAGGTTCCTGCGCGTGGCCGGCAGCTCCCGCGAGATCGCGCTCCTGACCAACCCCTCCGCCGGCAAGGGCCGCGGCGCGCGCCACCGCACGGCCGCGCTGGGGCGGTTCCGCGACGCCGGCCTGTCCGTCCGGGACCTCGTCGGCCGCGACGCCGACGAGGCGCGGGACCTGGCGCACGCCGCCGTCGCCGACGGCGTCGAGGCGGTCGTGGTCTGCGGCGGTGACGGGATGACGCACCTCGCCGTCCAGGTGCTCGCCGGCACCGGCGTCCCCCTCGGCCTGGTCCCGGCCGGCACCGGCAACGACGTGGCGAGGTCCCTCGACCTGCCGCGGACCGACCCGCTCGCGGCGGCCGACCGGGTCCTCGCGGGCCGCACCCGCACCATCGACCTCGCGCGGTCGGGCTCGCGGTACTTCGTCAGCGTGCTCGCCGCCGGGTTCGACGCGATCGTCAACGAGCGCGCGAACGCCATGACGTGGCCGCGCGGCCAGATGCGCTACAACCTCGCCACCCTCGCCGAGCTGCGCGTCTTCGAGCCGCTGCCGTACACGATCGAGGTCGACGGGCACCGGATCCGCACCGACGCCATGCTCGTGGCGGTCGGCAACGGCCCCTCCTTCGGCGGCGGGCTGCGGATCACCGAGGGCGCCTTGCTCGACGACGGCATGCTGGACGTCGTGATCATCAAGCCGCTGAGCAAGGCCGGCCTCGTGCGGGCCTACCCCCGCCTGTTCGCCGGCACCCACACCCGCTTGCCGCAGTACGAGCACCACCGGGCGCGCCGCGTGACCGTGGCCGCACCGGGGATCGTGTCGTACGCCGACGGCGAGCGGTTCGGCCCGCTGCCCCTGACCGTCGAGTCCGCGCCCGGCGCGCTTACCGTTCTCGCATGAGCGCCGAGGAGCCCGAGACCGACCAGCTCAGCCCCGCGCAGCGCTACGCGGCGTACCGCGCGACCAAGCAGCACCCCGTCCTCAAGGACTTCCGGGCCCTCCACGAATTCCCCCTCGACGACTTCCAGGTGCGCGCCTGCGAGCACATCGAGGAGGGCCGCGGCGTGCTCGTCGCCGCGCCCACCGGGTCCGGCAAGACGATCGTCGGCGAGTTCGCGATCCACCTGGCGCTCGCGACCGGGCGCAAGGCGTTCTACACGACGCCGATCAAGGCGCTGTCGAACCAGAAGTACAACGACCTCGTCCGGCGCTACGGGCCCGAGCAGGTCGGCCTGCTGACCGGCGACAACGTCGTCAACGGCGAGGCACCGATCGTGGTGATGACCACGGAGGTGCTGCGCAACATGCTCTACGCGGGGTCGCGCACGCTGATCGGCCTCGGCTACGTCGTGATGGACGAGGTGCACTACCTCGCCGACCGGTCACGCGGCGCTGTCTGGGAGGAGGTCATCATCCACCTCCCCGAGTCGGTCTCGCTGGTGTCGCTCTCGGCGACGGTCTCCAACGCCGAGGAGTTCGGCGAGTGGCTCGAGACCGTCCGCGGCGACACCGCCACCATCGTGGAGGAGAAGCGGCCCGTGCCGCTCTACCAGCACGTGATGGTGGGCCGCCGGCTGCTCGACTTGTTCGCCTCCTCCGACGTCGACGCGGCGGCGGGCTTCGTCAAGGAGGGCGCTCCGGTCAACGACGAGCTGATGAAGGTGGCCCGCGACGACTGGGCGGCGTCCCGCATCAAGGACCGCCGCTCCGCGCGGGGCTCGGGTGCCCGGGGAGCCCGCCAGGTCGGGAACGGCCGGCGCGTGTGGATCCCCAGCCGGTACGACGTGATCGACCGGCTCGAGCGGGAGAACCTGCTGCCGGCCATCGTCTTCATCTTCAGCCGCGTGGGCTGCGACGCGGCCGTCACCCAGTGCCTCAACGCCGGGGTCCGGCTCACCACGCCCGCCGAGCGCGACGAGATCCACGCCTACGTCGAGGAGGCCACCCGGCACCTGGCCAAGGAGGACCTGCACGTCCTGGGCTACCACGACTTTCTTGAGGGGCTGACCCGCGGCGTCGCCGCCCACCACGCGGGCATGCTGCCGGCGTTCAAGCAGTGCGTGGAGGAGATGTTCCTCCGCGGGCTGTGCAAGGTGGTCTTCGCGACCGAGACGCTCGCGCTCGGCATCAACATGCCTGCTCGCACGGTCGTCATCGAGAAGCTCACCAAGTGGAACGGCGAGAACCACGCCGACATCACGCCGGGGGAGTACACCCAGCTCACCGGTCGCGCCGGCCGTCGCGGGCTCGACGTCGAGGGCCACGGCGTGGTCATGTGGCAGCCGGGCATGAACCCGCGCGAGCTCGCCGGCCTGGCCTCCACCCGCACCTACCCGCTCCGGTCGTCGTTCCGCCCGTCGTACAACATGGCGGTCAACCTGGTGAACCAGTTCGGCCGGGCGCGGTCCCGCGAGCTGCTCGAGCAGTCCTTCGCCCAGTTCCAGGCCGACAAGGCCGTCGTCGGCCTGGCCCGCCAGCTGCGCAAGAGCGAGGACGCGCTGCAGGGCTACCGCGACGCCGCGCAGTGCCACCTCGGCGACTTCATGGAGTACGCCGGGCTCCGCCGCCGCATCTCGGACCTGGAGAAGGACGCCAGCCGCGCACGCCGGCAGGACCGTCGCGACGAGGTGATCGCCTCCCTCGCGCGGCTCAAGGTCGGCGACGTGATCGACGTGCCGTCGGGGAAGTTCGCCGGGTACGCCGTCGTGGTCGACCCCGGCTACAGCGACGAGGGCCCGCGGCCCTACGTCGTCACCCTGGACCGCCAGGCGCGCCGGCTCGGGATGATCGACTTCCAGACGCCGGTGGAGTCGCTCGCCCGGCTGCGGGTGCCGCGCAGCTTCAACGGGCGCAACCCGCAGATGCGCCGGGACCTCGCTGCGGCGCTGCGCACCCGGACCCGCGACCTGCCCCCCGCCCAGCTGCGGCGGAAGTCCTCGCCCGGCGACGCCGGGCTGGACCCCGAGGTGGCCGAGCTGCGCCGGAAGCTCAAGGAGCACCCGTGCCACGCGTGCCCGGAGCGGGAGGACCACAGCCGCTGGGCCGAGCGCTACTTCAAGCTCGAGCGCGACGCCCAGACCCTCGCCCGGCGGGTGGAGCAGCGGACCAACACGGTGGCGCGCCAGTTCGACCGCGTCTGCGACGTGCTCACCGTCCTGGACTACCTCCAGGGCGAGGAGGTCACCGACCGCGGTCGGCACCTGATGCGGATCTACTCCGACATGGACCTGCTGGCCGCCGAGTGCATGCGCAACGGGCTCTGGGACGACCTCACCGCCTCCGAGCTCGCGGCCGTCCTGTCGGTGCTGGTCTTCGAGGCCCGCCGCGCCGACGACCAGTCCTCCCCGCGCATCCCCGGTGGCCGCGTCCGCGGGGTCGTCGAGGAGATGGGCCGGCTGTGGGGGGACCTCGACCGGCTCGAGAAGGAGCACCGGCTCGACTTCCTGCGCCAGCCCGACCTCGGCTTCGCCTGGATGGCCTACCGCTGGGCCGAGGGCGACGAGCTCGACGACGTGCTGGGCGCCTCCGAGCTCGCCGCCGGCGACTTCGTGCGCTGGATGAAGCAGCTGCTCGACCTCGCGGGCCAGGTCGCCGACGCGGCGGGCGACACCCCGCTCCGCGGCACCGCCCGCGACGTCGTCAAGCGCCTGCGCCGCGGCGTCGTGGCGTACTCCGGCCTGGCGGACTGACGCCCCGCTGCTGGTCCGGTCGGGCGGTCGCTGCGGCTGGTGGACGCCCGGCGGGGGGGTAGTCCGGCACACCTGCGCCCCGGAACGGTCCCGCAAGGGCGCTCGCGTGGCGGACTACCCCGCTGGGCGGGACCGCGGAGGGGTCAGGACGCGGCGGCGACCGCGTCCGCGATCGGGGTGTCGCCGCCGACCAGCTCCCACTGGTGGCCGATGGTGGCGTCCTCGTCCAGGCAGACGGCGAGCACGCCGGCCACGTCGGAGCGGGTCACCTCGCCGCGCTCGACGGACTCGGCGAGGGTGACCAGGCCGGTCCCGGGGTCGTCGGTGAGGGCGCCGGGGCGGATGATCGTCCAGGCCAGCCCGCTCTCTCGCAGGGCGGCGTCGGAGTCGCGCTTGGCCTCGACGTACACCCTCCAGACGTCCTCGGCGTCGTCGGGGAGGGGCTCGTCGACGCCGATGGCCGAGACCTGGACGAAGCGCTCGATGCCGGCCGTACGGGCGCCCTCGATCGACTTCAGGGAGCCGCCGAGGTCGACGGTGCGCTTCCGCTCCACGTTGCCGTCGGGGCCACCACCCGCGGCGAAGACCACCGCGTGGCAGCCCTCGAAGGCCTCGGCGAACGCCGCGGCGTCCTGCTGCTCGATGTCGAGCATCCGCACGACCGCGCCCTTCTCCTCCAGCTCGTCGCGGTACTCCTCCTTGCGGACGAGCGCGACGGGCGTGTGCCCGCGCGCGGCGAGCGTCGTGATGAGGTGCTGGGCCACCTTGCCGTGGCCCCCGACGATGGCGATCTGACTCATGCACCCCACCGTACGGACGCGCCGGTGAGGTCCCCCGTCAGCGAGCCAGGACCGCGGTGAGCCGCTCGACGGGGCTGCCGAGAGCCCACTTCTCGGCCAGGGCGGCGAGCCGCTCGGGGTCGCGTGGTGTCGTCGGCAGCGACGTGCGGGAGCGGTCGAGGTCGATGTCCCGCGCGACGGCGACGACCCGCGGTGCGACCTCGAGGTAGTCGGCGGCGGCGGCGAGCTTGGCGCGCGGGCCGGGCCCCATGCCGGAGTCCGGGTCGAGGGCCGCCGCCCGGATGCCCGCCATGTCGCCGTGGCGCCCGAGCAGGCTCGCGGCGGTCTTGTCACCGACACCGGCGACACCGGGGAGGCCGTCGGAGGCGTCCCCGCGGAGCGTGGCGAAGTCGGCGTACTGGCGGGCGTCGACGCCGTACTTCGCCCGCACCCAGTCGTTCGTCACCCGCTCGTGGTTGCCGACCCCCCGCGCGATGTAGAGGACCCGCACGTCCGCCTCGTCGTCGACCAGCTGGAACAGGTCCCGGTCACCGGTCACCACGTCGACGGGCTGGCCGGCCCCGGTGGCCAGGGTGCCGATGACGTCGTCGGCCTCGTAGCCGTCCGCACCCAGCACGCAGATGCCGAAGGCCTCCAGCACCTCGCGGATGATCGGCACCTGGACGCCCAGCGGGTCGGGGACCTCCTCGACGTCGGGGGAGCCCGCGACCTCCTCGACGACCCGGTGCGCCTTGTACGACGGCAGCAGGTCGACCCGCCACTGCGGCCGCCAGTCGTTGTCCCAGCAGCAGACCAGGTCGGTCGGTCGGTAGTCGTCGACCAGCCGGCTGATGAAGTCCAGCAGGCCGCGGACCGCGTTGACCGGCGTACCGTCCGGCGCCTTGATCTCCGGCACGCCGAAGAAGGCCCGGAAGTACATGGAGGCGGTGTCGAGGAGCATCAGGCGGCCGGGCTGGGTGGTCACGGGCGCATCCTGTCAGAACCTGAGCAGGCGCCGTCGCCACCGATCCGGACGCCCGCACCCGCCGGGCGCCCGGCGTGGCTAGGGTGGCCGCCGTGAGCGCTCCCGACGTCGAGGCAACCGACCGGCACATCCTCGAGCTGCTCGCGACCGACGGACGGATGTCCTTCACCGACCTCGGCAAGGCGACCGGCCTGTCCACCTCGGCGGTCCACCAGCGGGTCAAGCGCCTCGAGCAGCGGGGCCTGATCCTCGGGTACGGCGCGACGGTCGACCACGAGCAGGTCGGGCTGCCGCTGACGGCGTTCATCTCGATCCGCCCGATCGACCCTTCCCAGCCCGACGACTCCCCGGACCGGCTCCGCGCGATCAGCGAGATCGAGTCCTGCTGGTCGGTCGCGGGGGAGGAGTCCTACATCCTCAAGGTCAGGACCGAGACGCCGTCGGCCCTGGAGGGCCTGCTGGCGCGCATCCGCGCCGCCGCCAACGTCTCCACCCGCACGACGATCGTGCTCAACACGTTCTACGAGAACCGCCCGGTCCGGGGCGCCGAGCCGGAGGTCGACGAGGGCTGACGGCCGCCGGTCGAGCAGCGGGCAGGGTCGCTGGGCAAGGCCGTGGGTACCTCACCGGGTCTCGACGACGGCTCGCTGGCGCTCGCCTGCTCGACCAACAGGACCTCACCGCTGGTCGAGCAGCGAAGGCCCGCTAGGGCGTGAGCGTCGTCGAGACCCCGCGAGCGGCCTGGGGCGGTGGGTACCTCACCGGGTCTCGACGACGGCTCGCTGGCGCTCGCCTGCTCGACCAACAAGACGTCACCGCTGGTCGAGCAGCGGGCAGGGTCGCTGGGCAAGGCCGCGGGTACGTCACTGGGTCCCGACGACGGCTCGCTGGCGCTCGCCTGCTCGACCAACAGGCGGTCAGGTCAGGGAGAGCTGGGCGTCGACGGCGGCCCGCTCGGCCCACCAGGCGCGTCCGGCGGCGGGCAGGGTGTGGATCGGGTCGTAGTAGTCGTAGGTGCGGGTGAGCGCCTCGGGGTCGGCCGCCTCGATCGACGTGCGGTAGTTCTTCGTCCACGACGAGACGCCGCGCTCGGTGTCGTACGCCGTCACCTGGTGCACCCACCGCTTGCCGACGAACGGCACGTCGCAGACGATCCGCGGCGTCGCGAAGCCGGGGAGGTAGCCCATGATCGCGGTCTGCAGGCGCTGGGCGTCGGCCAACGAGACCCGCCAGTGCTCGGCGGCGGGGATCATGTCGCACATGTAGAAGTAGTACGGCGTGATCCCGGCGCCGTCGAGCAGGCCGAAGCACAGGTCGAGCAGGGCGTGCGGGTCGGCGTTCACGCCGTCGAGGAGGACGCCCTGGTTGCGCACGTCGCGCACGCCGGCCTCGAGCATCGCCCGGGCGGCGTCGGCGACGAGCGGCGTCACCGAGTGCGCGTGGTTGGCGTGGGTGTGGATGGCGAGCGCGACCCCGCGGGAGCGGGCGAGGGTGGCCACCCGCTCCACGCCGGCGCGGACCTCGTCCTGCAGCCAGTGCTGCGGCAGGCCGATCAGCGCCTTGGTGGCCAGCCGGATGTCACGGATGTTCTCGACCTCGAGCAGCGCGGTCACGAACGCCTCGAGGCGGGGCCACGGCATGTTGGCCACGTCCCCGCCGGAGACGACGACGTCGCGGACGCTCGGCGTACGACGCAGGTAGTCGACCATCGCCTCGAGCCGGTCGTTCGGCTTGGCGAGGAACTTCAGCTTGTCGACGGCGGGGGTGGAGTTGCCGACGAGGTCCATCCGCGTGCAGTGGCCGCAGTACTGCGGGCAGGTCGGCAGCAGCTCGGCGAGGACCTTGGTCGGGTAGCGGTGGGTCAGCCCCTCGGCCACCCACATGTCGTGCTCGTGGAGCGAGTCGCGGCTCGCGTAGGGGTGCGAGGGCCAGTCGGTGCGCCGGTCGGAGAACACCGGGATCATGTAGACCCGCAACGGGTCGCCGTAGAAGGCCTCGGTCAGGGACCCGGGCCCGGCGGGCGTCGCGTGGGGGACCATCGTGTTGAGCATCTGCGGGGGCACGAGCATCGACATGGTCGCGCGCTCGCGCTGGTCGCGCTCGAGGTCGGCGTAGAAGCGCTCGTCGAGCAGGTCGCCCATCAGGTCACGCAGCTGCTTGACGTTCTTGACGCAGTGCGAGCGCTGCCACTGCACCGACTCCCAGTCGGCCCGGGTGACGTCGCGCCAGCCGGGGAAGCGTGTCCAGTCGGGCTCGACCAGCTCGACCCGGCGGTAGGGGTAGGGCTGGCCGGTCTCCAGGCCGATGGAGGTCTCGATGCTCATGGCGGCACGTTAACGTCATCTTTGCGGCACCACCACCACCACGCCGGAAGATCTTCGGTCAGATGAGTCCGCTCGCGTTCAACGTACGGCGCACGACGGGGTCACCTGGCTCGCGTCCGTAGCGCCAGCGGAAGACCGCCTCCACCACGGCGCGCAGCGGAGCGTCGTCGCCGACGCCGAGCGGGGTGTCCATGAGCAGCAGCCGCGGCGCGTGGCCGTCGTCGTGCGGCGGCTCGTAGTCGCGCACGGGGAGCAGCCGGCCACCGAGCCGCTCGTAGAAGACGATCCGCCTCCGGTGCTCCTCGACCAGGTCGGCGGCGAGCCCCGGCTCCGCGGGGTCCTCGACGTCCCACACGAGCCGCGTGCGTCCCTCGGTCGCCAGCAGGGCGGTCAGGTGCGCCCACATCGCCGAGCCCGTGCCGCGGCCGCGGCGCCCGACGGCGTAGTAGCGCAGGAACGTCCAGGTCGTGGGGCCGAGGTCGCGCACCAGCGCCAGGCCGGCCGGCCCGTCCTCGTCGACGTAGACCAGGAGCCGGTCCACCAGCAGGTCCTCGAACGGCGCGGTGAGCTCGTCGGGGAACGACGCCTCGTAGATCTCCCGGACCCGCGCCAGGTCGGTGGGGGAGAGGTCGGCGACCTCGACCAGCGTGCTCATCCGTGCACCAGCCGTCCGCCGAGGACCGTGCGGAGCACCTCGATGTCCCGGATCCGGGACGGGTCGACGCTCGCCGGGTCGTCCGAGAGCACGGCGAGGTCCGCCAGCCGCCCCGGCAGCACCTGCCCGCGCTCGTGCTCCTGGTGCGAGGCGTACGCCGACCCCAGGGTGTACGCCGTGAGCGCCTCCAGGCCCGTCAGCGCCTCCTCGCGGCCCAGCGCGCGACCACCCTCGGTCATCCGGTTGACCAGGTCGTGGATGCCCAGCAGCGGCCGCCCCTCGACGACCGGCCGGTCCGAGCTGCCGGGCACGACGATCCCGGCGTCGAGCAGCGACCGCCCGCGGTAGGCCCAGCCGGCCCGCTCCGGCCCGAGCGCGCGGAGCATCCCCTCGCCGATCTCGCCGACGAAGCGCCCCTGGGGGACGGGGACCACACCGAGCTCGGCGGCCCGGGTGACCTGGTCGGGGCGCGCCACCCCGAAGTGCTCGATCCGGTGCCGCACGTCCGGCCGGGGCCAGCGGCGCTGCGCCTCGGCGTACGCGTCGAGGACGAGGTCGATGGCGGCGTCGCCGATGGCGTGCGCGGCGACGCGCCACCCGGACCGGTGGGCCTGGAGGATCCGGTCGCGCAGCGCCGCGGCGTCGTCCTGGAGGTAGCCGCGCGTGCCGGGGGTGTCGGTGAAGTCCTCGGTCATCGCGCAGGTGTGCCCGATCAGGGAGCCGTCGGAGAAGACCTTGACTGGCCCGATCCGCAGCCGGTCGTCGCCGAGCCCGGTGCGGATGCCGAGGTCGATCCCGGTGCCGAGGTCGTCGGCGGGGTGGGCGGTCAGCGGTCGGAGGACGTCGGCGGCGACCATCAGCTCGACCCGGACGGGCAGCCGGCCGGCGTCGCGCGCGGCCTGGTACGCGGCGACCTCGACCGGGCTCTTCCCGATCCAGCCACCGCCCACGCCGGCCTCCACGACGCTGGTGATCCCCTCGGCGAGGTACGCGTGCCCGGCGCGCTCGACCGCGTGGACCAGCGTGGCGACCGGGTAGGGGAGCACGAGCGGCGACAGCAGCGACTGGGCGGTCTCCTGGAGCAGCCCCGTCGGGCGGCCGGCGTCGTCGGTGACCACCCGCCCGCCGGGCACCTCGACCGGCGCGTCGGCGATGCCGAGGTCGGCGAGCACCGCGGACGAGACCACGCACATGTGCCCGGAGGCGTGCTTGAGCCAGACCCGACGGCCACCGGCCGCGCGGTCCAGGGCGTCCCGGTCGGGGTGGGCGCCGACCTTGTTCTCGTCGTACCCGGCGCCGACCACCCACTCGTCGGGGCCGAGGCCCGCGGCCCGCGCCGCGACCGCGTCGTACAGGTCGGCCAGCGAGGGCACCCGGAGGTCGACCTCGGCCAGGGAGAGCCCGTACCACGCCATGTGGTTGTGGGCGTCGTGGAAGCCCGGCACGACCGTCGCGCCGTCGAGGTCCACGACCCGGTGCGCCGGGACGTCCTCGAGCGCCACGACCCGGCCGTGGAGGATCGCCACCGATCCTGCGACCGCCGAGCGGTCGCGGCCGCCGAGCGTCCGGACCCGGGCGTTGGTGAGCAGCAGGTCGGCACGGAGGGTCCCGGCACGCGTGCCGGTCATGCCAGCTGCGCCTTCGCGACCCGGTGCGACGCGGTGAGCGGGAGGTCGTCGCGGACCGCCCAGCGGCTCGGCACCTTGAACGGCGCGAGCCGCTCCCCGCACCACGCGGCCAGCACCGCCGGGACCTGGTCGGCCGCCAGGCCCGGCGCGACGACGTACGCCATGACCTCCTCGCCGCGCACCTCGTCGGGGACGCCGACGACGGCCGCGAGACGCACCCCCGGGTGGCTCATCAGCACCTCCTCGACCTCGTGCGCCGCGACGTTCTCGCCGCTGCGCCGGATCATGTCCTTGAGCCGGCCCTGGAGGAAGACCCGGCCGTGCTCGTCGGTGCGGGCCAGGTCGCCCGTGGGGAACCAGCCGTCCCGGAACGGGCTGGGGTGGCCGAGGTAGCCGGTCATCATCCCCGGCCCGCGCAGCCACAGCTCGCCGTCGACGACCGTCGCCTCGCGGTGACCCGCCGGGCGTCCCAGGCAGCCGCTCCCCACCAGCTCGTCGTGGTCGGCGTCGGTGACCCGGATGTCGGCCCCGGTCTCGGTCATCCCGAACGCCTCGTACCACCCCACGCCCCAGCGCTCCTCGAGCTCGGCGTGCAGCGACGGCGGGATCGCCGAGCACTGCACGGCGCGCACGCGGTGGGCACGGTCCGCGGCGTCCGGCGGCATCCGCAGCAGCAGCACCGGCATCGACGCCAGGCAGTAGAAGTAGGTCACCCCGTGCGCACGGACCCGCTGCCAGAACGTCGAGGGGTGGAACCCGTCGAGCACCACCAGGTGCGCGCCCGCGAGCAGCGCGCTGACGACGTTCCACTGCGGGTCGACGTAGTGGAAGGGCTGAGCGGTCAGCATGACGTCGTCGCCGGTCAGGTGGGGGAACTCGCGCAGCATCGAGGAGCCGAGGGTGGTCCAGTACTCGTGGGTGAGCAGGCAGCCCTTGGGCCGGCCGGTGGTGCCGGAGGTGTACTGCACGTTGACGACGGCCCCGGGGTCGACCGGGCCCTGGACGTACGGCGCGGTCGGCCGCAGCTCCTCGACCAGCACGACCCGCGGCGGGCGGTCCAGGCCGTCCAGCACCGCCCGGTGGTCCGCGGCCGTGACCGCCAGCCGCACGCCGGCGTCGTCGACCAGGTGCTGGGCGTCGGCCGAGCGGTACCGGACGTTCAGCGGCACGATGGCCGCGCCGAGCCGGACGAGCGCCAGCCACGCCAGCGGGAAGCCCGGCTCGTTCCCGAGCACCACCGCCACCCGGTCGCCGGGCCGCACGCCGAGCTCGCGCAGCGCCTGGGCGTACGACGCCGTCCGCTCGGCCACCTCGGCGAACGTGAGGACGGTGGCGCCCCCGTCGGCCGCCTCGAAGGTCCACGCCGGCCGGTCCGGCCAGGTGGCCGCGGCGCGCTCGAGCGCGACCACCAGGTCCGCGGGGAGGCCGCCGGTCGAGTCACGGGGGAGGTCAGGCTGCTCAGCCACGGACGAACGCCTCACGCGGGGCGGCGCCCTCGCCGGACAGGGAGGTGAGGACCGCGTGGTCGACCTCGCGGGCGAGGGCCTCCCCGAAGCTCGCGTCGAGCCCCTGGTCGAGGACCTGCTTGGCCAGGCTGACCGCGAGGGGAGGGCGCTGGGCCAGCCGGCGGGCCAGGTCGAGCGCGACCTCCTCGAGGTCATCGGCAGGAACGGCACGCGCGACCATCCCGATCCGCGCGGCCTCGACACCGCTGACCCGTTCGCCGAGCAGCAGCAGCTCCTTGGCGCGGGCCCAGCCGACGAGGTGGGGGAGCAGCCGGGAGACGCCACCGGTCACCGAGAGCCCGACGCCGACCTCGGGGAACCCGAACGCGGCGTCCTCGGCGGCGACGACGACGTCGCAGGCCAGCGCGAACTCGCACCCGGCGCCGAGGGCGTAGCCGTGCACCGCGGCCAGGACGGGCGCCGGCAGCTCGCGGACGAGCCGGGTGACGTCCTGGATCGCCTCCAGCCGCGCGCGGGTCTGCAGCACGGTCTCGGCGGGCGGCTCCTCCTTGAGGTCGTGCCCGGCGCAGAAGGCGCGGCCGGCGCCACTCAGCACGACGGCCCGGGCGTCGTCGGCCATCGCCCGGCGCAGGGCGTCGACGAGCCGGTCGGTCAGCTCGGCGGTGACGGCGTTCAGCCGCTCGGGCCGGTCGAGCACGATCCGTGCCACCTGCCCGTCGAGCTCGTAGCGGACGACCACGCGCACTCCTCCTCACATCTTTGCCGATCGATCGATCGATCGGGCTAGGGTGACCGTAGGCCGCGGCGGGCGGCCGGCACAAGCGGTCCGGAGGAGGAGACGTGGCGGGAGCCGGGGAACGGGTGCGGGAGGCGGCCCTGGAGCTGTTCGCCGAGCGCGGCTTCCACGGGGTCGGCATCCGCCAGCTCGCCGAGCGGGCCGGGCTGTCCTCGGCGTCGCTCTACCACTACATGGGCACCAAGGAGGACCTGCTCGCGGCGATCATGCGTGAGTGCCTGGACCGGCTGCTCGGCGACGCGGAGGCCGCGACCGCCGCGCACCCCGACCCGGTCGCCAGGGTCGACGCCCTGGTCCGGGCCCACGTGGTCAGCCATGCCGAGCGGCCGCGCGAGACACGCGTCGTGGACGGCGAGCTGGCCGCGCTGACGGGGGAGGCCCGCGCCGAGGTGGTCGCGCTGCGCGACCGCTACGAGCGGGTGTGGCAGCAGGCGATCGACGCCGGGGCCGCCAGCGGCGTCTTCGTGGTCGGCGACCCGGCGGTCGCCAGACGGGCACTGCTGGAGATGTGCAGCGGCGTCGCGCGGTGGTACGACGCCAGCGGCCCGATGGGTCTCGAGCAGCTCGCCGACCTCTACGCCGGCATGGCCCGCCAGCTGCTCGGCGTGCGCCCCTGAGGAGCCGGACCGGGTCGGCCGGACCCGTGTGTGGCCCGCGCCGCATGCCCGCCCCGACGTCGCGCACCCTCGCGTCCCGGAACCGCGCCGCGGCGTAGCGTGACGGCGCCGACAGCAGCCGCTCCAGGAGGACGACAGTGACGACCGAAGCACCCCGGTGGGCCGACTCCTACGCACCCGGGGTGCCGCTGCGGCTGGACCACCCCGACCGCTCCCTCGTCGACCAGCTCGAGCTGACCGTCGCGCGGCACGGAGCCCGGCCCGCGCTGGACTTCCTCGGCCGCACCACGACGTACGCCGGGCTGGCCGAGCAGGTCGAGCGGGTCGCCGAGGGGCTGCGGCGGCTGGGCGTCGGGCGCGGCGACCCGGTCGCGCTGCTGATGCCGAACTGCCCGCAGCACGTCGTCACCTTCTTCGCGGTGCTCCGCCTCGGCGCGGTGGTGGTCGAGCACAACCCGCTCTACACCGCCGAGGAGCTGCGGGCGCCGTTCCGCGACCACGGGGCCCGCGTGGCCGTCGTGTGGGACAAGGCCGCACCGGTGGTCGAGGCGCTGCGCGACGGCTCCGCGCTCGAGCACGTCGTCGCGGTCGACCTCACCGCCGCGCTGCCGCTGGCCAAGCGGGTCGCCCTGCGGCTGCCGGTCGCCAAGGCCCGCCGGGCGCGCGCCGAGCTGACCGCCGCCGCGCCGGGCACGGTGCCGTACGCGCGGCTGGTGGCGTCGGACCGGATCGCCGCCGACCATCCGCGCCCCACGCCCGACGACGTCGCCCTGGTGCTCTACACCTCCGGCACCACCGGGACGCCGAAGGGCGCCGAGCTGACGCACCGCAACCTGATGGCGAACTGCGTGCAGGGCCGCGCCTGGGTGCCCGGCCTCCGGGAGGGGGAGGAGACCTTCCTGGTCGCCCTGCCGCTCTTCCACGCCTACGGCATCACGATCTCCCTGCTGGCCGGCGTGCTCCTCGGCGCCCGGCTCGTGCTGCTGCCCAAGCCCGACGTCGACCTCGTGCTCGACGCCGTCCGCCGCCGGGTGCCGACCTTCGTGCCGGCCGTCCCGCCGCTCTACCGCCGGATCGCCGAGGAGGCCGAGCGGCGCGGCGTGTCGCTGCACGGGATCCGGTACGCGCTGTCCGGGGCGATGCCCCTGCCCGCCGACCTGGTCGAGCGGTGGGAGGCCGCCACGGGCGGGCTGCTGGTCGAGGGCTACGGCCTCACCGAGACCTCGCCGGTGATCGTCGGCAACCCGATGTCGCCGGCCCGGCGGCCCGGGGCCATCGGGGTGCCGTTCCCCGACGTCGACGTCCGGGTCGTCGACCGCGACGACCCCTCCCGCGACGTGCCGCTCGGCGAGCCCGGTGAGCTGCTCGTCCGGGGTCCGCAGGTGTTCGCCGGGTACCGCGGGCGGCCGGAGGAGACCCAGGCTGCGTTCCACGACGGCTGGTTCCGCACCGGCGACGTCGTGACGATGGCGCCCGACGGCTTCCTCACGGTGGTCGACCGGGTCAAGGAGCTGATCATCACCGGCGGCTTCAACGTCTACCCCAGCGAGGTCGAGGCGGCCCTGCGCGAGCACCCCGACGTCGCGGACGCAGCGGTGGTGGGGGTGCCCGACGGCTCGGGCAGCGAGCAGGTCGTCGCCGCGGTCGTCGCGGCCCCGGGCGCCGTCCCCGACCCCGCCGACCTCGAGGCACACGCCCGCCGCACGCTCACGGCGTACAAGGTGCCGCGCAGGTTCGTGGTCCTCGAGGAGCTGCCCACCAACCCGATGGGCAAGGTCCTGCGCCGGGAGGTGCTCGCGCTGGTGCGGTCCGCCGTCTAGACGGCTGGACCACTGGCGCGGACCAGTGGGCGTGTCGCGGGGCCGACACGCCGAGCGGACGAGGTTTTCGGCGCCGATCGTGGCCGCACCGGCCCACCTCTGACCTGCTCCTTTGCGCGTCGGTGCAGGTCAGCGCGCGGTTGACAGGCACCGCCGCCGCCGGTGAGTGTGTCCCGTCCGCCCAGGCACAGCGTGGCCTGTGGACCGACGTCCGAGTGACCGGGCCGGGGGGTGTGGTGCCCAACACCGCTCCGGCCTTGTTCGCGGAGGTCGGTCCGCACCACGAGGTCGGACGCGGAGTGACCCCGAGCCCCCTAGACAACTTCCCGGCGCCTGCACCCAGCGGTGGCCCGGATGGCCCGAAGGGACTCGGGGGCACTCCGCTGCCCGCCGCTCAGGCCGGCCGGATACGGTCGGGCTCGTGCTGAAGCGGTGCCTCGTCGCCCTCGTGGCCGGTGTCCTCCTGGCCCTGGCCTTCGAGCCCGTCGCCGCGGCGTACGTCGTGCCCGTCGCGGTAGCCGGCTTCGCGCTGGCCACCCGCGGCCTGCGGGCCCGCTCGGGGTTCCTCGTCGGACTGGTCTTCGGGGTCGCGTTCTACTTCCCCCACATCCACTGGATGACCGCCGTCGGCACGGACGCGTGGCTGGCCCTGGCCGGCGTCGAGTCGGTCTTCTACGGCCTGCTGGGCGCCGCCGCGGCGTACCTCCACCGGCTGCCCGGCTGGCCGGTGTGGCTCGCGGCGGCCTGGACGACCACCGAGGTCTGGCGCAGCGGCTGGCCCTTCAGCGGCATGCCCTGGGGTCGCCTCGCGTTCGCGGTGGCCGACACCCCGGTGGCGCCGGCCCTGGCCTACGTCGGGATGGTCGGGGTCAGCTTCCTGCTGGCTCTGCTGGGCTTCCTGCTCGCCGCCGCCCTCCTGGCCCTGGCCCGGGCCCGCGACCGGGGGGCCGTGCGCGCCGCGGTCGTCCTGGCCGCCGTGGCGGTCCTCGCCGTGTTGCCGGCCGCGGTGCCCTACGACGTGCCGTCCGCTGACCCCGCTGGGTCCGGCGCCGACACGGTCACGGTCGCCGCCGTCCAGGGGGACGTGCCCGGCCCCGGCAACGACATCCTCTACGACTACCGCGGCGTCACCGACAACCACGTCGAGGCCACCGTCGCCCTGGCCGAGGACGTCGCCGCGGGCGCCGTCCCGCCACCCGACCTCGTCGTCTGGCCCGAGAACTCCACCGCGGTCGACCCCTTCGCCGACGCCGCCACCAACGCCGGGATCCGCCGGGCGGTGGACGCCGTCGGCGTCCCGGTCCTGGTCGGCGCGATCGTCGACGCCGGGCAGACCAACGTGCTCAACCAGGGGATCGTCTGGGACCCGGTGACGGGGCCGGGGGAGCGGTACACCAAGTGGCACCCGGTGCCGTACGGCGAGTACATCCCGTTCCGCGAGTTCTTCACCGGCCAGTTCGGGCGCCTCGCGATGATCCCCCGCGACATGATGAGCGGCACCCGCACGACGCCCCTGCGGATCGCGGGGACGACCGTGGCCGACGCGATCTGCTTCGACGTCGCCTACGACGACGGGATCCACGCGCAGGTCCGCAACGGCGCGGAGCTGCTGACGGTCCAGACGAGCAACGCGACCTTCATCGAGACCGACCAGATCGACCAGCAGTTCGCCATCACCCGGCTGCGCGCGATCGAGACCGGGCGCAACGTCGTCGTGGCCGCCACCAACGGCGTCTCGGGGATCATCGGGCCCGACGGCGAGGTGGTGTCCAGCGCCGCGCCCCGCACGCAGGAGGTGCTCGTCGCCGAGGTCGGGCTGTGGTCCGGCACCACGCCCGGTGTGCTGCTCGGCCCCTGGGTCGGGTGGCTCAGTGCGATCGCGACGGGTGTCGGCCTGGTCGCGGCGGTGCTCACGTATCGTCGGAGACGGGAGACGCCCGCACCCGCCGGTGAGCCGGTCGCGGTGCAGGGGAGCGAGGAGCAGGAGAGGGTGCGGTGAGCCAGCCACGGGGCCGCGTCGTGATGGTCGTCCCGACCTACGACGAGGCCGAGAACATCGCCTGGATCGTCGAGCGGCTGCGCGCCGCCGAGCCCGACGTCCACGTGCTCGTCGTCGACGACTCCTCACCCGACGGCACCGGCGACATCGCCGACCGGCTCGCGGCCGCGGACGACCACGTGCACGTGCTGCACCGCACCGAGAAGGCGGGGCTCGGCGCGGCGTACCTCCACGGCTTCGCCTGGGCGCTCGAGGAGGGCTACGACGTCATCGGCGAGATGGACGCCGACGGCTCCCACCAGCCCGAGCAGCTGCACCGCCTGCTCGACGCGCTCGAGGACGCCGACCTGGTCATCGGCTCGCGCTGGGTCCGTGGCGGGTCGGTGGTCAACTGGCCGCTGCGCCGCGAGGCGCTCTCCCGCGGGGGCAACCTCTACGTCCGGCTCCTCCTGGGGATCTCGGTCCGCGACGCCACGGCGGGCTACCGGGTCTTCCGGCGGCAGACGCTCGAGAAGCTCGACCTCTCCGCGGTCCGCTCGACCGGCTACGTCTTCCAGACCGACCTCGTCGCCCGCACCCTCGGCGCAGGGCTGCGGGTCGTCGAGGTGCCGATCGAGTTCGTGGAGCGCGAGCGCGGCGACTCGAAGATGAGCGGCGCGGTCGCCACCGAGTCGCTCAAGCGGATCACCCAGTGGGGCCTGGCCGAGCGCCGCGCCCAGCTGCGGCGGGCCTGGCGCCGGAGGCGGCCCTGATGGCGAGCCCGCGCCCCGCTGCCCGTACGTCGCGCCGCCGGCGGTGGACGCTGCTGCTGCTCGTGCTGTTCGTGGCGGTCCCGCTCGCGGAGATCTACGTCCTGATCCAGGTCGGCCAGGTGATCGGCGCGTGGTGGACGATCGTCCTGCTCGTCCTCGACAGCATCCTCGGCAGCTGGCTGATCAAGCGCGAGGGCGGCCGCGCCTGGGCGGCGCTGCGCACGACGCTCGCCTCGGGGCGGATGCCCGCCCGCGAGATCGCCGACGGGGCGCTCGTGCTCATCGGGGGCACGCTCATGCTCAGCCCCGGCTTCGTCTCCGACGCGTTCGGGATCCTGCTCATCCTGCCGGTCACCCGGCCGTTCTTCCGCCGCCTGCTGACCTCCGTCGTCGCTCGGCGCCTCGTCATGGCCGGCCCCGGCGGCCCCGGCGGTCCCGGCTTCCCGCGCACGCCACGTCAGGGCCCCGGAAATGGCGGACGCCCCGGACCAGACGTGGTCCGGGGCGACGTGGTGGACGAGCCCTAGCCGGAGGTCAGGGCTGCGGCCGGAGCGCTCAGGCGCTGGCCTTGCGCTTCTTGGCGTTGGCGCGGTGCAGGTGGGCCGGGCCGATCTCGCCGCCGCGCAGCAGCTCCAGGCGCTCCTTGAGGATGTCCTCGAGCTCCTTCTCCGAGCGGCGCTCGAGCAGCATGTCCCAGTGGGTGCGGGCGGGCTTCTCGGCCTTCTCCTCGGGCAGGATGCCGGCGGTGCTCAGCGCCTCGGCGCCACAGCGCGGGCACTCCCACACGGCGGGGATGTCGGCCTCGACCGACATCGTGATCTCGAACTCGTGGCCCTGCTTGCAGCGGTACCCGACCTGCTGGCGGGCGGCGAACTCGATGCCACGCTCGTCCTCGAAGCTCTGGCCTCCGAGCCGCGCTCCACGAAGTGTGCGCTCAGCCATGGAACGCCTCCCGTTCTGGTATCAGCCATTGACAACTCGAAGTGTTCAACGGTACTGAGCCGCCCAAGATTCCGACAATCGAGCGGCGTCGGTCACTCGGTGCCCCAACCGCGGGGACTGCACACGGTGCGGCGGCGGGTCGGGGGAGTGGCGGGGGCGCGGAAGATCCATCGGCTGGCCGCTGAAGCTCCCCGACGCCGGACCGGTGCCGGCCGCGCGTCCGGCGGGGCGATCAGACGACCGCGGGCATCCGGTTGCCGGCGTCGCGGATGCCGCGGGCGGTGTCGACGCGGGCGAGCAGTAGGCCGCCGACGACGAAGAACAGGATCAGCGCGAAGATCGCCGGGCGGTAGGAGTCGGTGAACTGGTAGACGAGGCCGAAGACCAGCGTCCCGAGCCACGAGGTGCCGCGCTCCATGGCGTGGTAGAAGCTGAAGTACTCAGCCTCCTTCCCGCGCGGGACGAGCAGGGAGAAGTACGAGCGCGCCAGCGCCTGGGTGCCGCCGAGCACCACGCCGATGGCCGCTCCGAGCAGCAAGAACGGCACGAGCGCTCCGTCGGGGATGAAGATGGCCGCGGTGACGATCAGGCTCCACACGGCCAGGCCGGCCAGGATCACCTTCTTGGCGCCGACCCGCACCGCCGCTCGACCGAAGAGCAGGGCGCCGAAGACCGCGACCAGCTGGACCAGCAGGTAAGTGCCGAGCACGGTGCCGGTCTCGAAGCCGAGCTCCTCCTCGCCGTACACCGCGGCCTGGCCGATGACGGTCTGGATGCCGTCGTTGAAGAACAGGTACGCCAGCAGGAACGTGACGGCGACGGGGTACTGCCGCAGCTCGCGCAGCGTGACCCAGAGCTGGCCGAAGCTGCGCTGCACCACGCCGCCCTCGACCGGCTCGACGTCCGCAGGCGGGTGGTTGCGCAGCCGGGCCCAGGGGATGAGCGTGAACCCGGCCCACCACACCGCCGCGGAGAGCATGCTCAGCCGCACCGCCATCCCCTCGGTGAGCCCGAAGGTGTCGTGGGCGCTGACCACGACGAAGTTGACCGCGAGGAGCAGCCCGCCGCCGGCGTACCCGAACGCCCATCCGCGCGAGGAGACCCGGTCCCGCTCGTGCTCGTCGGAGATCTGCACCAGGATCGCGTCGTTGACGACGGCCGCCGCCCCGAAGCAGACGTTGGCGACGAGGAACGCCGCGACCCCGAGCTGCCAGTTGTCCTCGGTGACGAAGAACAGCAGCGCCCCCGCCGCCGCCCCGGCCCACGCGAAGCCGGCCAGCAGGTCCTTCTTCCGCGACGTCCGGTCCGCGACCGCGCCGAGGAGCGGCAGCAGGACGGCGGCCAGCAGCGTGGAGGCGGTGATGACGTACGCCGGCAGCGACCCGGGCGCGAGGCTGAGCCCGAGGAGGGAGACCCGGTCGTCGACCGCGTCCTCCTCGGCGACGGCGATCAGGTAGGGCCCGAAGAGGACGCCGGCCACCGTGGTGGCGAAGGCGCTGTTGGCCCAGTCGTACCAGTACCAGGCCCGCTGCTCGCGCGCCCGGCTGAGCGGCTCGAGGTCGGCGATCGGGGTCGGGTTCACGTTCGTTGCCTCCACTGTCCTCGGCGGACCAGCACGTCCAGCAGCACGTCGGTGCGGTCGGTCATCAGCCCGTCGACCCCGCGGTCGAGCAGGAGCTCCATCTCGTCGGCCGCGTCGATGGTCCACACGTGGACGTGCAGCCCGGCGGCGTGCGCACGGCGCACCAGGCCGGGGGTGGCCACTGCCCACCGGCCGCGACGGTGGGGGACCTGGAGGGCGGCCGCGCGGCCCCGGGTCACCAGGTCGGCCAGCCGCCCGCTGGGCAGCAGCCGGAAGGCGGCGATCTCGGCCGGCGTCGCCGCGGTCGCGACGCGGCCGCGGGTCAGCGCCCGGAACCGTCGCATCCGCGCCTGGACGAAGGAGCCGACGAGCACCCGGTCGTGCTCACCGTGCTCATCGAGGAAGCGCGCCAGCGCGCCGGCGGCGCCCTCGGACTTGAGGTCGATGTTGAACCGCGCGTCGGGGAACGCCGCGAAGAGCTCGGCCAGGGTGGGGACCTGCTCGCGGCCACCCACCCGCGCGCGGCGCACCTCGGCGTACGACATCTCCTCGATGACGCCCTCGGCGTCGGTCACGCGGTCGAGCACGGCGTCGTGGAAGGCGAGCAGCACGCCGTCGGTGGTGACGTGGACGTCGGTCTCGAGGTAGCGGTACCCCAGGGCCACGGCGTGCGCGAACGCCGCACGGGTGTTCTCCAGCCCCTCGATCTCGGGGTGGTAGGCGCCGCCGCGGTGGGCGAAGGCCAGCACCGTGCCCGGCGTCGCGAGCACCTCGTCGAGGTAGGCCCAGCCGGTCCGAGGTGCGGTCACCGGAGCAGTATGGCCGCCCCGGTGACCGCCGCCGCGCTCACGTCGCCCGGTCGGCTCAGATGTCGCGGAAGGACTCGATGTTGGCGCCCAGGAGGTTCAGGCGCTCGGCGAGGTCCTCGTAGCCGCGGTGGATGACGTAGGTGCTGCGCAGGACCGAGGTGCCCTTCGAGGCGAGCATCGCGAGCAGGATCACCACAGCCGGCCGGAGCGCCGGGGGACACATCAGCTCGGCACCCGAGAACGACGTGGGGCCCTCGATCATCACCCGGTGCGGGTCGAGGAGCTTGACCCGGCCGCCGAGCTTGTTGAGGTCGGTGAGGTAGATCGCGCGGTTCTCGTAGACCCAGTCGTGCAGCAGCGTCTGCCCCTGCGCGACCGCCGCGATGACCGCGAAGAACGGAAGGTTGTCGATGTTCAGGCCCGGGAACGGCATCGGGTGGACCTTGTCCAGCGGCGCGTGCAGCACCGAGGGGTGCGTGGTGATGTCGACGAGCCGGGTCTGGCCGTTGAGCGCGACGTACTCCTCGGAGCGGTCGTAGGAGAAGCCCATCTCCTCGAGCAGCGCGAGCTCGATCTCGAGGAACTCGATCGGCACCCGCTCGATGGTGATCTCGGACTGCGTGACGATCGCGGCGGCCAGCAGCGACATCGCCTCGATCGGGTCCTCGCTCGGGGCGTAGTCGACGTCGACGTCGATCTCGCGCAGGCCGGTCACGGTGAGCGTGGTCGAGCCGATGCCCTCGACCTGCACGCCGAGCTTCTGGAGGTAGAAGCAGAGGTCCTGGACCATGTAGTTCGAGGAGGCGTTGCGGATGACCGTGGTGCCCGGGTGGAGGGCTGCGGCCATCAGGGCGTTCTCGGTGACGGTGTCGCCGCGCTCGGTGAGCACGATCGGGCGGCCCGGCTCGATCGCCCGGTTGACCTGCGCGTGGTAGGAGCCGTCGGTCGCCTTGACCTCGAGGCCGAAGGGCCGCAGCGCGGCCATGTGCGGCTCGACGGTGCGGGTGCCGAGGTCGCAGCCGCCGGCGTAGGGCAGCTCGAAGGTGTCCGCGCGGTGCAGCAGCGGGCCGAGGAACATGATGATCGAGCGGGTACGGCGGGCAGCGGTCTCGTCGACGGCGCCGAGCTCGAGCTCCCGCGGCGGGACGATCTCGAGGTCGTTGTCGGCGTTGAGCCAGGTGGTCTGCACGCCGAGGCTGTTGAGCACCTCGAGCAGGCGGTTGACCTCCTCGATCCGCGCGACCTTGCGCAGCGTCGTGCGGCCGCGGTTGAGCAGCGAGGCGCACAGCAGCGCGACGCCGGCGTTCTTCGAGGTCTTGACGTCGATCCGGCCCGAGAGGGTGGTGGGGCCGGTGACGCGCAGGTGCGTCGGGCCGGCGCCCAGCGCGACGATCTCGGAGTCGAGCGCGGCACCGATCCGCGCGATCATCTCGAGGGAGAGGTTCTGCTGGCCCTTCTCGATGCGGTTGATCGCGCTCTGGCTCGTGGAGAGCAGGTCGGCCAGCTGGTGCTGGGTGAGTCCCCGGTGCTTGCGGGCGTCCCGGATGAGGTTGCCGATGCGGCCCTTGTAGTCCTGGGTCTGCGTCATGCCGACCACGGTAACTCACATGTGAGATAACGCCATCTCGGCCGGTTCGGGCGTGTCGGACGGCGTGGAGGACCAGCCGGACGGGGTGCAGGATGGCGCCATGCGCGCGACGACCATCCACGGTCCCGGTGACATCCGGTTCACCGACGTACCCGATCCGACCATCATCGAGCCCACCGACGCGATCGTCCGCGTCACCGCGTCCTGCGTGTGCGGCTCGGACCTGTGGCCCTACCGCGGCGAGAGCCCGATCACCCCCGGCGACACCATCGGCCACGAGTGCATCGGCGTCGTCGAGGAGGTCGGCAGCGAGGTGCGCGACATCACGGTCGGCGACCTCGTCGTCGTGCCGTTCGACCACTGCGACGGCACCTGCGCCCACTGCCTCGCCGGCGTGCACTCGGCGTGCGTGGAGCTCGGAATGACCACCACCGGCCAGGCGGAGTACGCCCGTGTCGTGCACGCCGACGGCAGCCTGGTCCGCGTCGACGGTGGGAAGGGCGGGGCGCCGGACCCGGCCCTGGTCCCGTCGCTCGTCGCGCTGTCCGACGTGATGCCGACCGGCTGGCACGCAGCCGTCTCCGCCGGCGTGAAGGCCGGCGACACCGTCGTGGTCGTCGGGGACGGTGCCGTCGGCCTCTGCGGCGTCCTGGCCGCCTCGGTCATGGGCGCCGAGAAGGTGGTCGTCATGTCGCGCCACGAGCCGCGCCAGCGGATCGCCACCGCCTTCGGCGCCACCCACGTCGTCGCCGAGCGCGGCCGGGAGGGCGCCGCGGCGATCAAGGAGATCACCGCCGGGATCGGGGCCGACGCCGTCCTGGAGTGCGTGGGCACCGACCAGGCGATGGGCACCGCGTTCGCCGTCGCCCGCCCCGGCGCGACCGTTGGGTTCGTCGGCGTGCCGCACGGGGTGGAGCTCCCGGTGGGGCGGATGTTCCAGAAGAACGTCGGGCTGGCCGGCGGGATGGCCCCGGTCCGCCGCTACCTGCCCGAGCTGCTCGACCTGGTGCTCAGCGGCACCATCGACCCCGGCCGGGTCTTCGACCTCACGCTGCCGCTCGACCAGGTGGCCGAGGCCTACCGTGCGATGGACGAGCGCCGCGCGATCAAGGTGCTGCTGCAGCCGTGAGCCACCTCCGGCTGGGACCGCTGCTGCGGTTCGTCGACGAGACCAGCGCGACCGTCTGGGTGGAGACCGAGCACGCCGCACGCGTCACCGTGCGGGCCGGCGCGGCGTCGGGGGAGGCCCGCACGTTCGCCGTCCACGGGCACCACTACGCGCTGGTCGAGGTGACCGGTCTCGAGCCCGGCACCCGCACGCCGTACGTCGTCGAGGTCGACGGCGACCAGGTGTGGCCGCCCGCGGACAGCCCGTACCCGCCGTCGGTGATCGGCACGATGCAGGCCGGCCGGCCGCTGCGGATGCTCTTCGGATCCTGCCGGGTCAGCGTCTCCCACGACCAGGCGGGCAACGACCTGCACGGCGTCGACGCCCTGCGCGCCTACGCGCTGCACCTGGCGGGGGACACCAGCGCCGGCGTCGCCGACCACGAGTGGCCCGACCTGGTGCTGTTCCTGGGCGACCAGGTGTACGCCGACGACACCAGCGACGAGATGAAGGAGTTCATCGAGCAGCGACGGGACCCCGAGCAGGCGCCGTGGTACGAGCTCCAGGACTACGAGGAGTACGCCCACCTCTACCGCCTGGCCTGGGACGACCCGGCCAACCGCTGGCTGCTGTCGACGCTGCCGAGCGCGATGATCTTCGACGACCACGACATCCGCGACGACTGGAACACCAGCGCCGACTGGCGCGCGGAGATGGAGGCCACCGACTGGTGGCACGGCCGCGTCGTCGGCGGCCTGGGGTCGTACTGGGTGCACCAGCACATCGGCAACCTGAGCCCGGCCGAGCGCGCCGAGGACCCGCTGTGGCAGCGGATCACCTCCTGGGACGGTGAGGACGAGCTGGACGCGACCGCGGAGGTCGACGCGCTCGCCGACCGCGCCGACCAGGCGCCGGACAGCTACCGCTGGAGCTTCTGCCGCGACTTCGACACCCAGGCCCGGCTGGTCGTCGTCGACTCGCGCGCGGCCCGCGTGCTGACCCCCGACCAGCGCTGCATGCTCGACGACGCCGAGATGGCCTGGCTCGACGAGCGGATGCGCGGAGACGTCGACCACCTGCTGATCGGCACGTCGCTGCCGTTCCTCCTCGCGCCGGCGCTGCACCACGCGGAGGCGTTCAGCGAGGCGCTCGCCCAGGGCCGGCTCGGCCGGCTGTTCAAGCCGCTCGGCGAGCGCGCGCGCCAGGGCGCTGACCTGGAGCACTGGGCGGCCTTCCAGGACGGCTTCCAGAAGGTCGGCCGGATGGTCGTCGAGGTGGCCGCGGGGGAGCGGGGCGAGGCGCCCCGGACGGTGACGTTCCTCTCCGGCGACGTCCACCACAGCTACGTCGCGATCGCCGAGCCCGACCCCGCGAGCGGTCGCACCGCGCAGAGCCGGATCGTCCAGGCGGTCTGCTCGCCGATCCGCAACCCGCTGCCGCGGGTGATGCGGGTGGCGACCGCGCTGGCGGCGTACGGCCAGGCCCGGCCCACCGGGCGCCTGCTCGGCGGGCGGGTGCCCCGCAGCCCGCTGCGGTGGCGGCTCCCGCAGGGGCCCTGGTACGACAACAACCTCGCCGTCCTCGAGCTGCGCGAGCACGAGCTGCACATGGCCTGGTCGCGCGGCGTCACCGACGGCGCCCCCGACCGCCCCGCCCTCGAGCAGGTGGCCGCGGTGGACGTGACGTTCCGCGGGTGAGGGTCGCGGGGGAGCGGCGGGGGTGCCGGATTCCCCGGGGCCCCGGGGAAACCGGTGCTCCTCAGGGGTTGCAACCCCTGAGAGGTGCCGGTTCTCCCTGAGGAGTCGGGGTGGTCAGGTGCGGGCGAGGGCCCGCGTCGGCTGGCAGTCGCAGGTGTCCGAGCACGCGAGGTAGGTGTGCGCGGCGTGGCCGCACTGGGCGCACGGCAGGTCGTGCGAGATCGGTCGGGCGTTGGTCTGGACGGTGTCCCACATGGTCTTGGCCTCCGAGGTCGTCGTCCCGACCGTAGGCGCCGGCGTACGGCGTGTGGGCCACAACACACCGGCGGTCACCCAGATGGGTCACGCGGACGGTCCGTCCGGACGACCCGGGCCGGCCGCCTAGGCTGCGGTCCGTGAGCACGGAGGAGACCCGGACGGTCCACAGCACCGAGGTCGGCGGTCCCGGCGGGGCTCGGACGGTGTTCCTCCACGGCCTGTTCGGCCAGGGCAAGAACTTCACCCAGGCCGCGCGGGCGCTGGAGCCCGACCTGCACTCGCTGCTGGTCGACCTGCCCAACCACGGCCGCTCGGGCTGGACCGACTCGGTCGACTACGTCGACGTCGCGGACGCGGTGGCCGAGCACCTGCGCCGCGGCTTCGCGGCCGACGGGCCGGTGCACGTCGTGGGCCACTCGATGGGCGGCAAGGTCGCGATGGTGCTGGCGCTGCGGCACCAGGACCTGGTCGACCGGCTGGTCGTCGTCGACATCTCGCCGACCGGCAGCGGCGGCACGGGGGAGTTCGAGCACCTGCTCGACAGCCTCTCGCGGCTCGACCTGGCCGCCGTCGTACGGCGCGCCGACGCCGACCGGCTGCTGACCGCCGACATCCCCGACGAGCGGGTCCGCGGCTTCCTGCTGCAGAACCTCCGGTCCCACGGGCCCGACTTCCGCTGGCAGGCCAACCTGGCGCTGCTGCGTGCCGAGCTGGAGACGATCGGCGGGTTCCCCGACACCTCAGTGATCGGCGGCGAGTCGTTCGACCACCCGGTGCTCTGGCTGGCCGGCGACCGGTCGCCGTACATCCGTCCCGAGCACGACGCCACCATGCGCCGGCTCTTCCCGCGGACCCGCCTGGTCACCATCAAGGGGGCCGGGCACTGGGTGCACTCCGAGCAGCCCGAGGCGTTCGTCTCGGCGCTCCGGGTCTTCCTGACCGCGTAGCGTGGCGAGCGCGTGGGCCGTCCGCGCGCACCGGACGACGACACAGGAGCACCCGCGTGACGACACTGCCCGACGACCTGGTCCAGCTGCTGCGCGGTCGAGCCCTGTGCTTCGTGACGACGTTGATGCCCGACGGGTCACCGCACGTCACCGAGACCTGGGTCGACACCGACGGCGAGCACGTGGTCGTCAACATCGTCTCCACGCACCAGAAGGCCCGGAACATCGCTCGTGACCCGCGGGTCGCCGTCGCGATCGCCGATCCGGACGCGCCGGCTCGGTACTGGGCCGTCCGGGGCCGCGTCGTCCGCACGACGACCGACGGCGCCGCCGAGCACGTCGACGAGCTGTCCCAGCGCTACATCGGCCGGGCGTACCCGGGCTTCGGCGGGTCCGGTGACCGGGTGCTGGTCACGATCGAGGCCGACAAGGTGCACTCACCGCAGAGGTGACCCCTTCCGGCCCCCACCGTCGCCCTGTCCCCGAGTGCCGATAACTCACATTATGTCATGTAGTGCGGATCCGGGCCCCGGTTCGGCGCCCTCCCCGCATGATGGACCCGTGCCGGACGGACGTTCGTGGATCGCCATGCTTCCTGCCCAGCTGTCGCGCCAGGGCGGCGCCCTGACCAGGCTGCTGGGCTTCGCCGAGTCCACACCCGCGGTGTCGTCGCTGTCGGTCGGGTGCTCCCTGGGACGCTCGGCGGCCGACGAGTACTCCGACGTCGACGCTGCCGTCGGGGTCGAGTGCCCGCGCGGCGCGGCGGGCGCGGGTCGGGTGCGCGAGGTCGAGTCGGCACTCGTCGACCTCTTCCGGGACGACCTGGTCGACGCCCTGCGGGAGGAGTCGCTCACCGACGCCTTCCTCACCCGACGCCTGTTCGCCCAGCTGCGCGACGGCGTCCAGCTCGACCTGGCGATCATCGCGGAGGGCGAGGTACGCCGGGGCGACGCCGCGCCCGACTTCGTGCCGCTCCACCGCTCAGGCAGTCAGAACGGGAAGGACGTAAAGGACTCGCCGGCGGCCACCTCCGTCAGCGCCGAGCAGGTCACCACCTGGGCCTTCCGCGGGTGGCGTGCGCTGCTGGACGTCGACAAGCACCTGCGTCGGGGGTCCGCCTGGGAGGCCCACCACCGGCTGCACGAGGCGCGGGAGCAGGTGTGGGCACTGTGGGCGGCGGCGAGGGGTGCGACCTACCCCCAGCACGGGCTGTCCCAGGTCCTCGACCTCGGCCTCGACCCGACCGACCTCCCCCGCGGCGTCGACGCCTCGGTCGCGGGGCTCGGGCTCGACGACCTCCGAACCGCTGCCCTCGCCTGCGCCGACGCCCTCGACGACGCGAGCAGGCAGGCGGCCGCCCGCTGCTCCGCGACCCTGCCTGCCGGGCTCGCGGCCTGGGCGCGGCGATTCCTGGTGCCGGGGTCCGAACGACCCTAGGACGACCCCGGCAGCGCGCTCCCCCGCTCCCGGCCAACGGAACTCCCCAGCACGCCGGGGGGCGCAGCCCCTAGCGTCCCGGACCGTGGCCGACACCCTGGAGTACGCCGTCATCGCACCCGTCGGCGCCGGGACGACCGCGGACCCGGCGTGGATCTCCGCGTTCGCCCGTCACGTCGAGGCCTGCGGCTTCGGGTCGCTGGTCGCCGTGGAGCACGCGGTGATGATGAGCCGGTACGACAGCGTCTACCCGTACGACGCCTCCGGCCGCGTCGAGCTGCCGGCCGACTGCCCGATCCCCGATCCGCTCGAGCTGCTGGCCTTCCTCGCCGGTCAGACCACCGCGCTGGGCCTGGCGACGGGCGTGCTCGTCCTGCCGGTGCACCACCCCGTCGTCCTCGCGAAGCGGCTCGCCACGCTGGACGTGCTCTCCGGCGGCCGGGTCCGCCTCGCGGTCGGCATGGGCTGGATGCGCGAGGAGCTCGAGGCCTGCGACGTGCCGTTCGAGGCACGTGGCCGCCGCGCCGACGAGCAGATCCGGGTCATGCGCGCCCTGTGGGCGGACACCGCGGAGCAGGGGGTCGACCACGACGGCGAGTTCTTCTCCTTCCGCGGGGCCGTCAGCCGGCCGCGGCCGGTCCGCGGGACCGTGCCCGTCCACATCGGCGGCCACTCCCGGGCGGCCGCCCGGCGGGCGGGCCGGCACGGCGACGGCCTGCAGCCGCTCGGCGTCGCCGGCGAGGAGCTCGCGGGCCTGGTCGCGCTGATGCGTTCCTCGGCCGAGGAGGCCGGCCGCGACCCCGACGCCCTCGAGCTGACCCTCGGCCACCTGGTCACCCGGATCGACCAGGGCCGGGCCGAGCGCCTCGCCGCGCAGGGCGCCGACCGGCTGGTGCTGGCGATGAGCGGGACGACCGACCTGGCGCAGGCCTGCGACGAGCTCTCCGCGTGCGCCGAGCGGCTGGGCCTCCGGGCCCGATGAGCCCCCTCTCCGTCGAGGACCGCCTCGACCTCCTGGACCTCGTGCACCGCTACGCGGCGTACGTCGACGAGCGGGACGGCGCCCGGGCGGCCGACCTGTTCACCGAGGACGGCGTGCTGGCCTCCCCCGCGCCGCCCGCGTCGCTCGACCCGGTCGTCGAGGCCGTCGGGCGCGACCGGCTGGCGGCGGCGTTCGGCCAGCTGGCCGACCTGCCGGTGACGGTGCATGCCGTGACCGGCGTAGTGCTGGACCCTGTGGAAGCCGACGCGGCACGTGGGCGGGTGACCGTCTCCGCGCACCACGTGAGCGAGCGCGCCGGCGAGCCCACCGACCTGGTGTGGCACGTGCGCTACCTCGACGACTACCGGCGCACGCCGGTCGGCTGGCGCTTCCGGCGCAGGGAGCTGCACCTCGACGTCGTGGAGTCCCGCCGCGTCGCCCGCGCCCGGGGGCTCTGAGCGCCGACTAGTGCTTGGTCGCCAGCCTCGACGTCGCGCGGCCGACCAGTCCGGTGCGCCCCGGGGCGACCCGCGCGGCCAGGTCGAGCACCCGGGCGTCGGGGCCGACGACCATCCGGGCGCGGTCCCGCTCGATCGCCTTGACGATGGCCTTGGCGACGCGCGACGGCGGCGGCACCAGGGCCGACAACCGGGAGCTGCCGAGCTTCCGGATCCGCTCGCCCTCGGCGCCGCGGGCACCGCTGGTGATGCCGGTCCGGTGGGTGCCCGGGAAGATTGCGCTGACGCCGACGCCCGTCGTCACCAGCTCCCCGCGCAGCCCCTCGGTGAAGGACCGCACCGCACCCTTCGTCAGCGCGTACGCCGCGTTGTGCGGCAGGCCGAGGAGCCCGGTCATGCTGGAGACGTTGACGATGTGCGCCTCGTCCTGGGCCAGCAGCGTCGGGAGGAACGCGTGGCAGCCGTGCACCACGCCCCACAGGTTGACCCCGACCATCCAGCGCACGTCCTCGAGCCGCTCCTCGGCGAAGGCGCCCGCGGAGGTGACCCCGGCATTGTTGACCAGCACGTGCACCGCGCCGTGCGCGGCGAGGACCTCGTCGGGGAGCTCGCCCACCCGCTCGGCGTCCGAGACGTCCGCGAGGTGGGTCGAGGCGCTGACACCGAGCCGACGCACGGCGTCCGCGGTGGTCTCGACCCCGCCGGGGCTGACGTCGACGAGCGCCAGGTGGCAGCCCCGGGCCGCCAGCCGCTCGGCGGTCACCCGGCCGATCCCGCTCCCCGCGCCGGTGACGACCGCGACCCGACCGGCCAGCTGCTGCATGCGACTCCCCCGTGGCTGCGTACGTCCGTCCCCACCCGCACGGGTCCAGAACTAGAACGTGTTATACCAGGCCGCGGCTCACCCGTCCCGGCGCCGCCGCGCGGCCGCCGTCCCCTCGAACTGGCGCGCGCTGCGCCGCACCAGCCCCTCCGCCGCCGCCGGGTCGGCCTCGTAGGTGTCCAGCAGGGCCCGCGCCCCGGCGCTGACCGCGTCGTCGGGTCCGGCCGTGGGGGTCCCGGACGACTCGGCCGCCAGGAGCGCCGACTGCATCGCGTTGCGGACCGCCTCCCTGCCCACGGCCAGCCGGAGCTCGCCGCCCGCCGTGCCGCGCAGCACGAGCTCCCGGGCCTGTTCGTCGTAGGAGACCCGTCCCGCGGTCGCCGCGCGGAGCCGTCCGTCGAGGTCCTCCACCACGTCCTCCCGACGCCGGGCGCGGTCCGGGCCGGCGCCGCGCGAGCCCCGACCGTACGGCGCGCGGAGGCGCCGTGTCCCGGAACCAGCGCCTCCCTAGACTTCCGGTGAACCGACCGGACCACCGAGGAGGACCCGTGCCCGTCACCCGTGGCTTCTTCCGCAAGCGCGACGAGGGCCCCGCCGGGCGACTGCCACCAGGGCAGTACGACACCGGCAGCAGCTGGCCGGTCCTGACCGCCGAGGCCGCGCCCGACCTGGCGCCGGCCGACTGGCGGATCAGCGTCGACGGGCTGGTCGAGGCGCCGAGCACGTGGACCTGGGACGAGGCGCACGCCCTGCCCGGCTCGACGTACACCGGCGACATCCACTGCGTGACGACGTGGTCGAAGTTCGACATGACCTTCCGCGGCGTCAGCGTCGACGACCTGCTGGCCGCCGCACGCCCACGGCCCGAGGCCCGCTTCGTGCTGGCCCACTCCAGCACCGGCTACACCACGAACCTCCCCCTCGACGACGTCACCGGCGGGAAGGCCTGGGTGGTCTGGGAGGTCGACGGGAAGCCCCTGTCGCGCGAGCACGGCGGCCCCGCGCGGCTGCTCGTCCCGCACCTGTACTTCTGGAAGTCCGCCAAGTGGGTCTCCCGGCTCGAGCTGCTCGCCGAGGACCAGCAGGGGTTCTGGGAGCGCAACGGCTACCACGACCGCGGCGACCCCTGGCGCGAGCAGCGCTACCAGGGCGACGCGTGACCGGGATCGAGGCGGTCACCCCTCGCGCGACGGAGTGGACGACCGGCACGATCATCACCAAGGAGCAGCCGACGCCCGACCAGGTCCGGCTGCGGCTGCACGTCGAGGACCGCCAGCGCCACGACCCCGGCCAGCACTACGTGGTGCGGCTGCGGGCACCGGACGACTACACCGCCCAGCGCTCCTACTCCGTCGCCTCCGACGGCGAGGACCCGCTCCTCGAGCTGCTCGTCGAGCGCCTGCCGGACGGGGAGGTCTCCGGCCACCTCGCGGACGTCGCCGAGGTCGGGGACGTGCTGGAGGTCCGGGGGCCGATCGGCCGGTGGTTCCGGTGGGACGCCCGCACCCCGGCGGTCTGCCTGGTCGGCGGGACCGGGGTCGTGCCCGCGGTCGCCATGCTCCGCACCGCGCGCCGGCTCGGCCGCACCGACCTGCTCCGGGTCGCCGCGGTGGGCCGCTCCCCCGAGCACCTGCCGTACGCCGCGGAGCTGGCCCGCGCCGGCGCCCTGGTCGCCTACACCCGTCACGACGCCGGCGACCGACCGGCGGGACCGCCGCGGCCCGACGAGCTGGCGCCGCTGGCCGAGGGCGCCGAGGTGGCGTTCATCTGCGGGTCGCCGCGCTTCGTCGCGCTGGCCACTCCCCTGCTGATCGGCGCCGGCGTCGACCCCACGACCATCCGCGTCGAGCAGTTCGGCGCGACCGGCTGACCGCGCGGACGTCCATCCCGTGCTCCCCACCCCGGAGGTACCGGTGCCTGCTCGCCCGCGGCTGCTGCTCCCGACCGCCGTGCTCGCCCTCGTGGTCGCCGTGACCGGCAGCGTGCTCGACCCGGCCGCGGCCGGCGGCAGGCCGACGAAGCCCTCCGCTCCCGCACCGCCCGCGGACCGGACCCTCGGGCTCGCGGTGGCCGGAGCCCCGACCGACCTCTCCGAGGTCGGTGCCCTGGTCGGACGGACGGGGATCGCCGTCGACCAGGTGACGTTCTACGCGGCGTGGGCCGGTGGCGGGGACTTCCCCGCCGCGGACGCAGCCCGGATCGCGGACGCCGGCGCCGTCCCGGAGCTCACGTGGGAGCCGTGGGACCCCGCCGCGGGCGTGGACCAGCCGGCGTACGCCCTGGACCGGATCGCCGCCGGGGACCACGACGCCTACCTGACCCGGTGGGCCCGGCAGGTCAAGGCGTGGGGACGGCCGATCGTGCTCCGGTTCGCCCACGAGATGAACGGCACGTGGTACCCGTGGGCCGAGGGCGTCAACGGCAACGGCCCGGGCGACCACGCCGCCGCCTGGCGGCACGTCGTCGACGTCTTTCGCCGCGCGAAGGTCACCAACGTGACGTGGAGCTGGTCGGCCAACGTCCCGTTCCCCGGCTCCACCCCCCTGGCCGCGCTCTACCCCGGCGACGCCCACGTCGACCGGGTCGGGCTGGACGGCTACAACTGGGGCACGACCCAGCCGTGGTCGACCTGGCAGTCCTTCGCCGAGGTGTTCGCCCCCGGGGTCGCCGAGCTGGACGCGATCAGCGGCCGCCCGGTCCACGTGACCGAGGTCGGGGCGCCGGAGGGCGCCGGAGGCGACAAGGCCGCCTGGATCACCGACATGTGGTCGTGGCTGGGCGCCCACCCCGAGGTGCGGGGACTCACCTGGTTCTCCCTGGCGAAGGAGGCCGACTGGCGCGTGGACAGCTCGGAGCCCTCCCTGGGCGCATGGGCCGCCGGCGCCCGGGTCTTCTGACCCCGCGACTCCTGGCCCCGGGCATCCGGCCCCGGCCAGAGCCCCGCCAGGCCACGCCGCTCAGAAGTCGCCTCGGCGGGTAAAGGACGGGGGAACCCACCCCCGACGAAGGCGAGACACCTGTTTTGAACCCCAAGGACGCCGCCAAGGCAGCGATCGACAAGCTGGAGGGCCTGGGCGACGTCCCGGTCCCCGGGGCACCCGGACCGGCCCCGGCCCCGCTCGAGGAGCCGACCGCCGTCAAGCCCCCGCTGCCGCCGAAGCCCGACCAGGGAGCGCCGGCCACCGGCACGGCGACCGGAGCGCCGACCGGCGCCCCGCCGACCGCGCGCGCCCAGCAGTCGGCGTACCTGACGAACTCCACCGGCACGCGCCTGCGCGACACCGACCACTCGCTCAAGGCCGGGAGCCGCGGTCCGACGCTGCTGCAGGACCACCACCTGCGCGAGAAGATCACGCACTTCGACCACGAGCGCATCCCGGAGCGCGTCGTCCACGCCCGCGGCGCCGGCGCGCACGGCGTGTTCGAGGGCTACGGCACCGCCGACTCTGTCTCGATGGCCGGCCTGTTCGCGAAGGGCAAGGAGACGCCGGTCTTCGTGCGCTTCTCGACGGTGCTCGGCTCGCGCGGCTCGGCCGACACCGTGCGCGACACGCGCGGGTTCGCCACCAAGTTCTACACCGAGGAGGGCAACTGGGACCTCGTCGCCAACAACATCCCGGTGTTCTTCATCCAGGACGGCATCAAGTTCCCCGACGTCATCCACGCCGGCAAGCCGCACCCGGACCGCGAGATCCCCCAGGCGCAGAGCGCCCACGACACGTTCTGGGACTTCGTCTCGCTGCACACCGAGGCCCAGCACCACACGATGTGGAACATGTCCGACCGCGGCATCCCGCGCTCCTACCGGATGATGGAGGGCTTCGGCGTCCACACCTTCCGGTGCATCAACGCCGAGGGCGGGACGTCGCTGGTCAAGTTCCACTGGAAGCCCAAGCTCGGCGTGCACTCCCTGACCTGGGAGGAGGCGCAGATGGTGGGCGGCATCGACCCCGACTTCCACCGCCGCGACCTGTACGACGCCATCGAGGCCGGCGCCCACCCCGAGTGGGAGCTCGGGGTGCAGGTCTTCCCCGACGAGCCGGACCAGATGTTCGCCGGGATCGACCTGCTCGACCCGACCAAGATCGTGCCGGAGGAGATCGCCCCGGTGCAGCCGATCGGCAAGCTGACCCTCAACGCGAACCCGACGAACTTCTTCGCCGAGGTCGAGCAGGTCGCCTTCCACGTCGGCCACCTGGTCCCGGGCATCGACGTCACCGACGACCCGCTGCTGCAGACCCGGCTCTTCTCCTACGTCGACACCCAGCTCTCGCGGCTGGGCGGGCCGAACTACAACCAGATCCCGGTGAACCGCCCGCACGTGCCGACCAACGACATGTTCCGCGACGGGTTCCACCAGCACGCCGTGCACTCGGGCGTGGCGCCGTACAAGCCGAACTCGCTGGACGGGGGCTGCCCGTTCGCGGCCGGCGCGGACCTGTCGGAGGAGGAGACGCGCGCGTTCGTCGAGGCGGCGGTCACCGTCGCGGAGGCGACCAAGGTGCGCGCCAACCCGGCGTCGTACGACGACCACTACAGCCAGGTCCGCCAGTTCTGGCTGAGCATGACGCCGGTCGAGAAGGAGCACATCGTCCGGGCCTACACCTTCGAGCTCGGCAAGTGCTACGAGCAGGCGGTCAAGGAGCGCCAGCTGCAGTGCCTGGCGAACATCGACCCGGTGCTGTGCCAGGAGGTCGCGACCGGGCTGGGCCTGCCCGCCCCCTCCCCCACGATCACCCTCGAGGACCTCGACCCGAGCCCGGCGCTCTCGCAGGTCAAGGGCCCCTTCCCGCCCGACGGCCGGATGGTCGGCATCGTGGTCGACCCCGACGGGGACCTCAGCGGCGTGGACTCCCTGCGCCGGACCATCCACGGTTCCGGCATGGTGCCGCTGGTGATCGGCCCCCACGGCGGCACCGTCGACGGGATGCCGGTGCAGCGCACCTTCGCGACCGGCCGCTCGGTCGAGGTCGACGTCCTGCTCCTCGCGGGCTCGCCCGCACCGGCGCCGGACGCGCTGACCAACCGTGACGCCAAGGCGGGGGCGGCGGACACCACCACCGTCGACCCGCGGGTCGCGCTGATGGTCCAGGAGTGCCACCGCCACGCCAAGGTGATCGGCGCGTGGGGCGCCGGCGTCGCCGCGCTCGCGGCGGCCGGGGTGGCCGAGGGCGACGCCGGGGTGGTGACGGGCGCCTCCGCGGCCGACGTCTTCACCGGCGTCTCCGAGCAGATGGCGTTCCACCGCGTCTGGGACCGCTTCCCCACCGCGGTCGGCTGACCCGCACCGCACCCACCGGCCTCCGGGCCACCGCCGCCCCGGCACCGAGCGATCGGTGCCGGGGCGGTGCCGTCCCCGGGCACCGGTACAGCACGGCGTACGCCGCTGCAGCGTGGCCGCGTCAGCAGGATCACACCGGGCAAAGTTCGTTGCCGAAGGCAATCATCTCTACGGTAGGGACTCCGCCACGATCGAAGAGGACCACCTGTGCCCAGCCCCACCCGGACCGCGAACCCGAGCCTCGCGGTCGCCGTCCTGTGCATCGGCGGCCTGACCGCCGCCCTCACCCAGACGTTGGTCATCCCGATCCAGAGCGAGCTGCCCTCGCTGCTCGACACCTCTGCCGCGAACGCCGCGTGGGTCGTCACCGTGACCCTCCTCGCCGGTGCCGTGGCGATGCCCATCGCCGGCAGCCTCGCCGACATCTTCGGCAAGAAGCGGATCATGGTCGCCAGCGCGGCCATCCTCGTCGTGGGCTCCGCGCTCGTCGCGCTCTCCTCGACGCTCGTCCCCGTGCTCGCCGGTCGGGCCCTGCAGGGACTGGCGATGGGCTTCATCCCCGTCGGCATCTCGCTGATCCGCGAGATCGTGCCGCCGAAGATGGCGGGCGGCGCGGTGGCGGCGATGAGCGCGACGCTCGGCGTCGGCGGAGCGATCGGGCTGCCGCTGGCGGCGTGGATCGCCGAGGTCGGCGACTGGCACGCGCTGTTCTGGGTCGCGACCGGGCTCGCCGTGGTCATCACCGTGCTCACCGCCGTCGCGATCCCCCACGTCCAGGACGCCCAGCCGAGCCGGTTCGACGCCGTCGGCGCCGTCGGCCTCGCCGTCGGGCTGGTCGCGGTGCTGGTCGGCATCTCCAAGGCCACCACCTGGGGCTGGGGCGACGCCCGCACCATCGGCGCCATCGTCGCCGGCGTGCTCGTGCTGCTCGCGTGGGGCGCCTACGAGCTGCGCCAGCCCGCTCCCCTGGTCGACCTGCGCGCCACGGCCAAGCTGCCGGTCCTGATGACGAACGTCGCGGCCGTCGCCGTCGGCTTCGGGATGATGGCCCAGGCGGTCGTCGTGCCGCAGCTGCTCCAGCTGCCCGAGGCCACCGGCTACGGGCTGGGCCAGACCATGCTCGCCGCCGGCCTGTGGATGGCCCCCGGCGGCCTGATGATGATGGTCTTCGCGCCGGTCTCCGGCCGGCTGATCGCCACCATGGGCGCCCGGATCACGCTGATGGTCGGCGCCGCCGTCCTCGGTGCGGGCTACCTCGTGGCGTACTTCCTGATGGAGGCGCCCTGGCAGCTGCTGGTCGCCTCCTGCATCCTCTCCGCCGGCGTCGGCATCGGGTACGCCGCGATGCCCACGCTCATCCTCGACGCCGTCCCGGTCCGGGAGGCGGGCGCGGCGGTCGGCCTCAACGCGCTGATGCGCTCGGTCGGCACCACGCTGTCGGCGGCCGTCATGGGCACGCTGCTCACCAGCAACACCGTCGCGGCCGGCGGCGGCCTCGAGCTGCCGACCAAGGGCGCGTTCCAGCTGTGCTTCATCGTCGGCGCGGTCGCGGCGTTCGTCGGCGTGGCGATCGCGGCGGCCATCCCGCGGCGCAGGGTCGAGGAGCCGGCCGGGTCGGACCTCGCGGCCGCCGGCGCCCAGGCCGGCTGAGCCGCAGCCGCTCCGCCCACGACGGGGGCCGCTCCGGGGTGCTCCCCGGGCCGGGCCCCGTCGTCGTCCCGGCCCGCCGGGTCCTCCGGGCGTCCGCTCAGACCGGGGTGGAGCGGACGAGCACGCCGATCTTGTCGATGCGGTGCTCGGGGTTGTCGAACCGGTCGGACCAGTAGTTGCCGACGGCGTGGTCCTCGATGGTCGCGCACGTCGAGAGCGTGATCATCGCCCGCGTCGGCACGGCCCCGGGGCGACCCGGGACCGCGGCCCGCTGGGCCCGCAGGGACGCCGGTGACCGGAACGACGTCCGCCGGGTCGTCGTCACGCGGTAGGTGTGGCGAACCCCGCCCGCGACCACGTGCAGCACGTCCCCACGCTCGAGCTCCGGCAGCCGCTCGAAGGCCCGCGTCGAGGACAGCCGGTGTGCGGTGACCTGGTAGTTCCCGATGCCGCCCGGGCCGGTGCCGCCCCGGGGGCCGTGCGGGCTCGCGGCCACGCCGCCGTCCTGGATGGCGGTGCCCGGGGCGTCGTCGGTCCACCCCCGGTACGGCAGCACGGGCAGGTCGCGGAGCCCGATCGCCGGCACCGACAGCAGCGAGCGGCGCGGCCGGCCGTCGCCGGCCGGCGGCTCGGAGGTGGCCGACGCGGACGGCGACGTGGTGGGCGACATGGACGGCGACGTGGTGGGCGACGTGGACGGCGACGGCGCGGCCGTGGCGGCCGGGGCGCTCGAGGGGCTGCGGCTCGCCGGAGCGCCCGCCGGGGTGGCGGTGTCCGAGCACGCCTGGAGCAGGCCGGTGCCCAGGAGCAGCGCACCGACCAGCGCGGCGGACCGGTTAGCGGCCATCGACCCTGGGCAGCACGCGCTCGACCAGCTCGGTCGTCCAGGCGACCGGGTCGTCGCCGGTCGGGCTCAGCGTGACGAGCGAGATGCCGAGGGCGGCGTACTGCTCGAGCGTGGCGACCAGGCCGTCGAGGTCGTCGAGACCGGCGCCGAGCACGACGGTCTTCTCGATCTCGTCGGGGTCGCGGCCGACGTCGTCGCAGTGCCGGCGCAGCACGTCGAGCTTGTGGGAGACGACGTCGGGCCCCTCGCCGAAGAGGTTGCAGGCGTCGGCGTACCGCGCGACCAGGCGGAGGGTCTTCCGCTCGCCGCTGCCGCCGACCAGCACCGGCACCCGGCCGCGCACCGGCGCCGGGACGGCCACCGGCTCCTCGAGCCGGTAGTGGCGACCCTCGAAGGGTCGGTCGTCGTCGCCCCACACCCGGGCCACGACCTGCAGCGTCTCCTCGAGCCGCTCGAAGCGCTCCGCGGTCGCCGGGAACGGCACCCCGAGGCCGCGGTGCTCGCGCTCGTACCAGGCGGCGCCGATCCCCAGGACCGCTCGGCCCCGTGCCAGCACGTCGAGGGTGGTGACGGTCTTCGCGAGCAGGCCCGGGTGGCGGTACGTCACGCCGGTGACGAGCAGCCCGAGGCGCACCCGTCGGGTCAGGGCGGCGAGGTAGCCCAGGGTCGTGTAGCCCTCGAGCATCGGCTCGGCCGGGCCGCCGAGCTGCTCCATCTGGAACCAGTGGTCCATCACCGTGAACAGCGAGATCCCGCCCTCGTCGGCGACGCGCGCCGTCTCGGTCAGGCGGTCGACCAGGGAGTCCTGCCACCCGGGGTGGCCGTAGTCCGCGTAGTGCACGCCGAGCTTCATGTGGCGAGACTAGGTGGGTACAGGTCGGCCATGACCGAGGAGAACACCAGCGAGAAGAACGAAGCCGTCCAGATCATCGTCGACCGGGTGTCGTCGTGGCAGGACGGCGCCACCGAGGGCACCGTCGCCGAGGAGCTGCGCAAGGGCGCCGACGAGGTCGGGATCGAGCTGTCCGACGACGACATCAGCAAGCTGGCCGACGCCATCGAGTCCCGCCACGGAGTGGTCGACGCGAAGAGCGTCCTGTCTTGACCGGCGGTCCCGACGAGCGGCACACGCGGCCCGACGGGGTCACCGACGCCACCGTCGAGGCGCTGGGGAAGCTGTCGGAGGCCCTCGAGGCGGTCGAGGCCGCCCGAGGGTTCCTCTACAACTTCCACCGGATGAGCGGGACGGCCGACCTCACCGCCGGGGACGCCGTCGAGCTTCTCCAGGAGGCGGGCCACCCCGAGCTGGCCGAGAAGGTGCGCACCGAGATCGTCGGGCGCAACGTCATCGAGGGCCGGTGGACCTTCCAGATCGTCGAGGCCTACGACGACACCTACTACTCGGCGTTCAAGGACGTCGAGCGCGAGGCCCGCGAGGCGCTCGTCGGCGGTCGTCGCCACCTGTACGAGGCCGAGATGAAGGAGGAGCGCCGCACCCACGGCGCGACCCACCACGAGGCCACCCCCGCCGAGACCCCCGCGGACAAGTGAGCGCCGTGAAGGTCCCGACGTACCGGCTCGGCGACGGGACCGCGCTGCCGGCCGTCGGCTTCGGCACCTACCCGCTCAAGGGCGAGGAGTGCGTCGCGGCGGTCCTGAGCGCGATCGAAGCCGGCTACCGGCTGATCGACACGGCCGTGAACTACGGCAACGAGCGGGAGGTCGGCGAGGCGATCCGCCGCTCCGGCGTCCCCCGCGAGGAGCTGGTCGTCACCAGCAAGCTGCCCGGCCGGGCGCACGCGTACGACGACGCGGTCGCCAGCGTGCGGGCCTCGGTCGAGACGATGGGGCTCGAGCACGTCGACCTCCACCTCATCCACTGGCCCAACCCCCGCGTCGACAAGTACGTCGAGGCGTACCGCGCGCTCGTCGACCTGCAGGCCGAGGGGCTGGTCCGCTCGGTCGGCGTCTCGAACTTCACCGAGGAGCACCTCGGCCGGGTCATCGACGCCACCGGGGTCACCCCGGTGGTCAACCAGGTCGAGCTCCACCCGCTCTTCCCGCAGGTGGAGATGCGCGCCGTGCACGTGCGGCTCGGGATCCGCACCGAGTCGTGGAGCCCGCTGGGCAAGCGCGAGGCGCCGTTCGCCGAGCCGGCGGTCACCGCCGCCGCGGAGCGGCACGGCGTCACGCCCGGGCAGGTCGTCCTGCGCTGGCAGGTCCAGCTCGGCAACGTGCCGATCCCGAAGTCGGCGACCCCTGAGCGCCAGCGGCAGAACCTCGACCTGTTCGGGTTCGAGCTCTCCCCGGACGAGCTCGACGCGATCACCGCCCTCGGGCGGCCCGACGGTCGGCTGTTCGACGGCGACCCGGACACCCACGAGGAGATGTGATGCCGGCGGCGACCCCGTACCTCTGCGTCGACCTGGACCGGTTGCGGCGCAACGTGCGGGTCGCCGCCGAGTTCGCCGCCGGGCACCAGGTGGCCCTGCGCCCCCACGTGAAGACGCACAAGAGCCCGGAGATCGCGCGGCTGCAGCTGGTGCACGGGGCCGCCGGCATCACCGTGGCCACCATCGGCGAGGCCGAGCTCTTCGCCCGGCACGGGTGCGAGGACGTGTTCATCGCCTACCCGCAGTGGGTCGACGAGCGCTCGGCCGGGCGGCTCCGCGAGCTCAGCGAGAAGGCGCGGGTCGCCTTCGCGGTCGACTCCCCCGCCGCGGCCGCCAACGCCGGGCGCCTGCTCGGCCGCACGCCGGTCGAGGTGCTCGTCGAGGTCGACAGCGGCCAGCACCGCAGCGGGGTCGCCCCCGCGGAGGCCGGGACGGTCGCGACCACCGCGGTGCGGGCGGGCCTGGAGGTGCGGGGCGTCTTCACCTTCCCCGGCCACTCCTACGCCCCGGACGGCATCGAGGCCGCGGCCCGCGACGAGGCCGACGCCCTCCGCACCGCCCGGGAAGCGGTCGAGGCCGCCGGGGTCGAGGTGCGTGTGGTCAGCGGCGGGTCGACCCCGACGTTCCGGCACAGCGACACCTCCGTGGTCACCGAGCTGCGTCCGGGCGTCTACGTCTTCGGTGACGCCCAGCAGTGGGAGCTCGGCGTGATCGGTCCCGAGGAGGTGGCGCTGACCTGCCGCGCGACGGTGGTCAGCCACAGCGGCGGCCGCGCCGTGGTCGACACGGGCAGCAAGCTCCTCGGCGCCGACCGCGCGGCGTACTCCACCGGCTACGGGCGGCTCCCCGCCCACCCCGACGCCCGGGTCGTGCTGCTCGCCGAGCAGCGCGCGGTCATCGACTTCGGCGGCGCGCCCCTTCCCCGCCTGGGCAGCCAGGTCGACGTCGTGCCCAACCACGTCTGCAACGCCGTCAACCTCGTCGACGACCTCTGGGTCGAGGAGGCCGGGGCGCTGCGCGCGTGGCCGGTCGCGGCCCGCGGGCTCAACTGCTGAGGACGGCGCCTACGATCGGCGCCATGCTGCAGCGCCCGCTCTCCGCCCTGGCCGTGCTCGCCGCCGTCTCGCTGCTCGCCTCCTGCGGCGACGACGGAGGGAGCGACCAGGCGCGCGACCCCGCCGCCGACGGCCCGAGCTGCACCTACGCCGAGTCCGGCGAGCCGGCGAAGGACGTCGACCTGCCGCCGAGCACGGCCGCGGTGTCCGGCATGGTCGCCGGCACGATGGCCACCAGCATCGGCGACATCGGCATCGAGCTGGACGCCGCGACGTCGCCGTGCACGGTCAACAGCTTCGTCTCCCTGGCCGACCAGGGGTACTTCGACGACACCACCTGCCACCGGCTGACCACCCCGGAGGCCGGCATCCAGGTGCTGCAGTGCGGCGACCCGACGGCGAGCGGCATGGGTGGGCCGGGCTACACCATCGAGGACGAGGTCACCCCCGACACCACCTACCCGGCGGGCACCCTCGCGATGGCCAAGACGCTGGCCCCCGACTCGGGCGGCTCCCAGTTCTTCGTCGTGTACGGCGACACGCCGCTCCCGCCGGACTACACCGTCTTCGGCACGATCGACGCCGCCGGCCTCGCCGCGGTGCAGGACGCGGCCGGGAAGGGCACGACCACCGGCGCCCCCGACGGCGAGCCGAAGGTCGCCGTCGACCTGGAGTCGGTCACCATCGAGGACTGACCCGGAACTGACCTGATGGCCGGCCCTCAAGCCGGGTCCGTGCCGGGACCGGCCGCGCTCGCGAGGTCCAGCAGCCGCGCGACGGTCCGCACGGCGTGCTCGACGGCGTCGGCGCTGCCCTGCACCTCGGCGTGCAGCAGCGCGGCGTCGATGAGCAGCCGCACGAGCAGGACGTCGTCGGTGTCGGCCACCGCGTCGTACCCGCACTTGCGCAGGACCGTGCGCAGCACCTCGACCAGGCTCGGCCACGACCCTCGCATGATCTCCAGCAGGCCGGGGGTGCGGCTGGCGTCGAGCATCGGCTCGAGGCGCACCGTGACCACGTCAGGCTCCAGCCGCGGGGCGTAGAGCGCCTCGATGAGCAGGCGGGCCGTCGTCGTGCTCGACCGCCGGCGGGTGGTCAGGTCCTCGGCAAAGGCCTGCGCCGCGGTCGTCCGCATCCCCTCGGCGGTCCGCACCGCCTCGGCGTACAGCTCCTCGATCGAGGGGAAGTAGTACGCCGCCGACCCGGCCGGCACGCCCGCCTCCGCGGCGACCCGTCGGTGCGTGACCGCCGCCGGACCGTGCTCGATCAGCAGGCGCGCGGCGGCCTCGCGCATCGCCTCCTGCCGCTGGCCGCTGCGCTTCTGGCGCACCGTCCGCGAGCGCGCCGGCGCCCGGTCGGGGACCTCCTCGGCCATGCGGGCCTCCCTCGGAATAACCTAGACGCACGTTTCGTTTTGGTGGTCACGGGCAGATCGCCCCTCCACACGATGAAAGGCGACGACGATGACTGTCGCACTCGCACCTCAGGCAGCCGACCTGAAGATCGACTGGGCAGCGATGCCCACCTACAACACCATCATGGCCGTGGCCGCCGGCGTCGGCCTCCTCGGTCTCGTCCTGCTCGCGCGCGACCTCGTCCGTCGCCCGGCGGAGGTCGACACCGACGGGTGGGCGCTGAACTTCGGCGTGCTGGGCGGGATCCTGACCGCCACCGGCCTGCACATGACGCTCACCTGGCCGCTGGCGGCCGGCGGGTTCCCGTTCGACAACATCATCTTCGGCGAGACCAGCCTCGGGTTCGGTGTGCTGCTGCTGGCCGCCGCGCTCTACCTGTGGCGCCGGGGCGCGGCGCTGGCCGCCACCCCGGACCCGCTCCAGGTCCTGGTGCGGGTCGCGCGCCCGCTGAGCATCTTCGCCGGGTTCCTCGGCGGCGCGCTGGTGGCCATCGCGGTCGCCGGCATCAAGTACCAGCTCTTCGCCGCTCCCCCGCAGGAGCCCATCTCCGGTGAGTTCGCGGAGTGGCCGCTCGTCGAGGCGATCTTCATGTCCGGCCTGCTCGGCCTGGTCGGCGTCGGGGCCATCGCGTTCCCGTTCGCCCTCGCCGCGGCCGCCAAGGGCAACCGCGGCTCGCTCGCGGCGAAGGTCACCGGCGGGAGCTGGGTCATCACCGGTACGGCGTTCGCGCTGTTCGGGGTGATGAACTACTTCACCCACATCGGGCTCATCGTCAACACCATGTGACCAGACCCGTCCGGGGTCGTGTGCCCGGGGACGCGCCGCGGCGCGTGCTCGGGCACACGACCCCGTTCGCGCGTTCAGAACGGGAACCGCACCCCGGTCAGCTCCTCGGACCGCTCCCAGAGCCGACGGGCCAGGTCGGGGTCGAGGGCGGCGGGCGCCCGGCGGGCGGTGGTCGGCCAGCCCTGCATCTCGCCGGGACCGTGCGGACCGACGTAGGTGTTGCCCGGGACGTCCATGGTGGCGGCGTACAGCGTGGGGAGCGCCCCCTGCCACGGCTCCATGCCGGCGAGCCGGTGGCCCCAGGACCCGACCCAGGCCAGCGCGGCGCTGCCGGAGCTGGCGGTGATCGAGGTGGCGGTCGAGCCGGGGTGCGCGCCGGTCGCGCGCAGGGTCGAGCCGGACGCGGTCAGCCGCCGCTGCAGCTCGGCGAGGAAGAGCAGGTTGGCGAGCTTCGAGGCGGCGTACGCCGCGTAGGGGCGGTAGGTGCGCCGCTCCCAGCCGAGGTCGTCGACGTCGAGCCGGCCGTGCAGGTGGGAGCGCGACCCCGTCACGACCACCCGGTCGGTGAGCCGGGGCAGCAGCAGGTTCGCCAGCGCGAAGTGGCCGAGGTGGTTGGTGGCCAGCGTGGTCTCGAACCCGTCGACGGTGCGGCCGAGCGGCATCCCCAGCACGCCGGCGTTGTTGACGAGCACGTCGACCCGGTCCAGGCCCTCGGCGAAGTCGTGCACCGAGGACAGGTCGGCGACGTCCAGCACGCGCACCTCGGCGCGGCCGGTCGCACCCGGCCCAGCGGACGGCCCGGCGGAGAGCCCGGCGGCCACCCGCTCGCCCTTCGAGCGGTCCCGGACCGCGAGCACCACCTCGGCGCCGGCGCCGACCAGTGCCCGCGCGGTCTCGAGGCCGATCCCGCTGCTGGCGCCGGTGACCACGAACCGGCGGCCGTCCTGGCGTGGCACGTCCCGCCACCGGGGCACGCGGGAGCGGCGGAGGTCCGGCGGCTTCGGCACGGCGCCACCCTGCCACGACACGCCCGGTCCCGGCGCCGACTTGTGCCATCGCGACGTGTCGGGAACGGTGGGTCGGGACCTGCACACGATCTGGAGGAGGCGAGCCGTGCTCACCCTCACCGAGAACGCCAGCACCATCGTGAAGGACATCTCCACCCAGCCCGGGCTGCCCGAGACGTTCGGCCTGCGCATCACCTCCGAGAGCGGCGCGGAGCCCACCTTCGCGGTGACGGCCGCCGAGGCCGCCGAGCCGGGCGACCAGGTGGTCGAGCAGTCCGGCGCCACCGTCTACCTCGACGAGGCGTCCGCGGTCATGCTCGACGACAAGGTGCTCGACGCCGCCGTCGACCCGAGCGGACAGGTGGAGTTCGCGCTGGGCCTCCAGCCCTGACGCACCCGTGACACGGCAGCAGGGCCCCGACCACCGCGGTCGGGGCCCTGCTGCGTCGGGTGCCCACCCGGTTGGCAGGATCGGGCCCATGCCCACGACGACCCGCGAGATCCACCTGGCCTCCCGTCCCTCCGGCTGGCCGGTGCCGGAGAACTTCCGCACCGTCACCACCGAGCTGCCCGATCCCGGGTTCGGCGAGGTGCTGGTCCGCAACACGGTCCTCTCGGTCGACCCCTACATGCGGGGTCGGATGAACGACGCGAAGTCCTACGTGCCGCCCTTCGCCCTCGACGCCCCGCTCGAGGGCGGCGCTGTCGGGGAGGTCCTGGCCTCGGGCGACGACCGGCTCTCCCCCGGCGACACGGTCCTGCACCAGGCCGGGTGGCGCGAGCACGCCCTGCTCCCCGTCGACCAGGCCCGCAAGGTCGACGTCTCCCGCGTGCCCGCGAGCGCCTACCTCGGCGTGCTCGGCATGCCCGGCCTCACGGCGTACGTCGGGCTGACCCGCATCGCCCCCGTGCAGGAGGGCGACACGGTCTTCGTCTCCGGCGCCGCCGGCGCGGTCGGGTCGGTCGCGGGCCAGGTCGCCCGCGAGCTGGGCGCGAGCAAGGTGGTCGGGTCCGCCGGGTCACCGGAGAAGGTCCGGTGGCTGACCGAGGAGCTCGGCTTCGACGCCGCCTTCGACTACCACGACGGGCCCGTCGCCGCGCAGCTGAAGGAGCACGGCCCGGTCGACGTCTACTTCGACAACGTCGGGGGCGAGCACCTCGAGGCGGCGATCCAGCGGATGGCCGACTTCGGCCGGATCGCGGCGTGCGGTGCCATCGCGTCGTACAACGACACCGAGCCGACGCCCGGCCCCCGCAACATGTTCATGGTGGTCCAGAAGCGGATCACGCTGCGCGGGTTCATCGTCACCGATCACGGCGACGCCGCCCGCGACTTCCACACCCGCGCCGGCGCCTGGCTGGCCGAGGGCCGGCTCCAGCACCGGGAGACCTTCACCGACGGGCTGGACAGCACCGTCGACGCGTTCCTGGGCCTGCACCAGGGCCAGAACATCGGCAAGATGCTCGTGCGGCTCTGACCTCCGCGCCGACCGGCCGGCCCACCCCCGCGCGGGGACCGGCCGGTCACGGCTCGAGCAGCGCGAACGTCGCCAGCGCGTGGACCAGCGACCTGCCGTCCTGCTCCACGTCGGCCTCGCAGACCGTGAGCGAGTCGCCGCGCTTGCGCACGGCCGCCGACACCACGAGCGGTCCGGGCTTCCCCGGACGCAGGTAGGTGATGCTGAGCTGGCTGGTCGCCGGCACCTCCTCGCCGACCGCGCTGCGGATGGCGGCACCCATCGTGGTGTCCACGAGGGTCGCCAGCAGGCCGCCGTGCACGGTGCCGGCAGGGTTCAGGTGGCGCTCGTCGGCCTCGAGGGTCAGCGACGCCCGGCCGTCGGAGGCTTCCGGCGCCCCGGCGCCGACCAGCCCGATGAATCCCTCAGCGGTGTCCGTCATCCGGCGCAGGTACCCACCGACGCGGCCGCTGCACGTCTCGGTGCCGGTTTCAGAGCACCGTGAAACCGGGGGGCAGCACGGTCCGCCCGGTGGCGGCGAGCAGCAGCGGCCCGGCGCGCCCGTCCAGCACCGCGAGGTCCTCGACGATGCGGAGCGCCTGGCGTGCCGCGGACGGTGCGGGGACGGCCGGTTCGTGGAGCGCGGCGGCGAGGTCCGCGGCGTGCACGGTCAGCTCGAAGGTGCGGGTGGGCAGGTAGTCGCGCAACCGCATCCCGCCGACCACGGTGGTCACCAGCTCGTCGCCGTCGCGGGACGCCACCAGGGCGCCCACCCGGGCGCGGGTCCGGGAGACCTCGGCGGCCGGGTCCGCGCCGAGCGCCCGTCCCGCCTCGCGACCGCGCTCGGTCACCTCGGGCCCGGACGCGACCGACCGCGCCGCACGGAAGTAGGCGGCCGGCGTGTCGACCTCGACCGCGGGAGCGGGCCGGCCGAGGTAGGTCTCCACGGTGAGGAACGACCGCGTGGTGTGGCCGACCAGCGCGCGCACGTCCCACTCGCCCAACCCGGGCTGGTCCCAGCGTCCGGCCACCGCGGCGGCCAACCGCACGAAGGTGTCGCCCGCGTCGCCGAACGCGCGCAGCGACTCGTCCCACTCGAAGGTCATGGGCGGGAACCTAGCCGGGCTCGTGCAGCCCGTCCGGCCCGGCGAGCACCCGGCGCACGACAGCGCGGCGACGGGTCGGCCGGGCGACCACCTCGAAGCCCGCGCGGGTGAACATCGCCTCGGTGCCGGGGTGCAGCTCGACGGTGATCGCGTCGGTGGTCGTCATCGGGTACCCCTCGACGACCCGCGCGCCGGCGGCAGCGGCGTGGGCCACCGCCGCGGGCACCATCGCCGAGGCCAGCCCGCGCCGGCGGTGGCCGGTGCGGGTGACGAAGCAGGTGACCGCCCAGACGTCCGGGTCGTCGCGCCGCTCGTCACGTCCGGCCCAGGCCACCCCGTGGTTGCGCACCAGGCCGGAGTACGCCGCGCGCGGCTCGACGGCGCACCAGGCCACCGGCTCGCCGTCGACGTACCCCACCAGCCCCGCCGTCGGCCCGCAGCCGCCCGGGTCCACCTGCTCGTGCAGCCGGTCGCGCCGGACCTCGTCGGGCACCGCGGCGAAGCTCTCGCCCCGGGCCAGCTTGTAGCGCTGACAGGCGCACCGGCCCGGCATCCCCCGGGACCCCAGGACGGCCAGCACGTCCTGCCAGTCGGCCTGGTCGCCCGGGCGGACCTCGAGCTCGGGCGTGGTCGCCATGGTCCGAGGCTAGTGGGGACGGTCAGCCGGCGCTGTCGAGCGGGCGACCGAGCATGGGACCCACGAGCCGGCGGATCACCGGGGAGGGCGAGAGCCCGAGCTCGTCGGCGAGCAGGCGCCGGTAGCGGTCGTACTGCCGCAGTGCCTCGGCGTGGTTGCCCTCGGCCAGGTGGACCTCGACCACCCGGCGGTGGGCGCTCTCCCGCAGCGGCTCCGAGCGCACCGCCTCGAGCGCGGCGCCCAGCGCCTCCTCGTGCCGACCGTCGACGCGGAGCACCTCCGAGGACCGCTCGAGCGCGTGCAGCCGCAGCTGCCGGTAGCTCTCGCGCTCGACGTCGAGCCACTCGTCGTGCCAGCTCGGGAGCAGGTCGTCGCGCCAGAGCCCGGCGAGCGCGGCGTCGGGCCGCTCGCCGACGCGCAGCACCCGGGCGGCGTCCTCGGCCTCCCACAGGTCCACCGCGACGTCGTCGCTGAGCCGGACGGAGGTCGAGGTGCAGACCACCAGCGTCCGGGCGCGGGGACGCGGCAGCCGCCACAGGACCGTGCGCAGGCTCGCCGTGGCGCGCGCCGGCTCGGCGTCGGCCCACAACCGCTCGGCGAGGGCGGCCCGCGGAACCTTCGCCCGCCGGTGCACCACCGCCAGGTGCGCGAGCAGGCGTTGGGCCGGACGGGCCAGCTCGACCTCGTCGTCACCGAACCGCAGGCAGAAGCCCCCCAACAGCGACATCCGCAGCTGCGGCGCCGGCGATACCTCCATGCCCTCGGGGTTCCCCGGCGACTTTGCCTCCATCCATACCCCACGGGGTTTTTCTTGCCCCGGTGACGGGGCGGTGACGGGGCCGCTACGCACCCGCGACGGACCTGCGACGGACCTGCGACGGACCGACGACGAGGGGCGACGGCGGGTGCGACGGGGCGAGGACGCCACCGCACACGGCGACGGGGACGCCCGCGGCGGCGGGGCGGCGTACGCCGCGGCGGACGGTGGCGTCACGGCGGCCCGGGAGCGTGGTGCTCACCGGGTGCGGACGACGCACCCTCGACGAAAGGCGCGCACCGTGTACCGACACACCAAGGAGCTGCAGTACAACGTCAAGCCCGAGCGGCCGGACGCACTCTTCGCGGCCAAGCTGCAGGAGCTCGTCGGCGGTCAGTTCGGCGAGATGACGGTGATGATGCAGTACCTGTGGCAGGGCTGGAACTGCCGCATCCCCGGCAAGTACAAGGACATGATCCTCGACATCGGCACCGAGGAGATCGGCCACGTCGAGATGCTCGTGACCATGATGGCCCGCCTGCTCGAGGGCGCTCCCTCGGAGACCCAGGCCGAGGCCGCCGCCGCGAACCCCGCCCTCGCGGCGGTCCTCGGCGGGCAGAACGTCCAGCACGCCATCGTCACCGGCGGCGCCGCGATGCCGACCAACAGCCAGGGCGTGCCGTGGAACGGCGGCTACATCGTCGCGAGCGGCAACCTGCTCACCGACTTCCGCAGCAACGTCGCCGCGGAGGCGCAGAGCCGGCTCCAGACCGCCCGGGTCTACCAGATGACCGACGACCCGGGCGTCAAGGACACCCTCCAGTTCAACCTCGCCCGCGACACCTTCCACCAGCAGCAGTGGCTGCTGGGCATCGAGCAGCTGATCGAGGACGGCTTCACCGACGGCATCGAGGACTCCCTCGCCGCGGAGGAGAAGGACGAGCCCGGCCGGACCTTCTACAGCTTCCACGAGGGCAGCACCGCCGCCGAGGGCCGCTGGGCCCAGGGCACCACCCTGATCGGGGACAAGGAGATCCAGTTCTCCCCCGGTGTCCAGCTCGGCGACGACGTGCAGGAGGTCCCGGCTCCGGACCCGCTGCTGTTCGCGACGTACGACGGCAGCAAGGGCCCCGGCAAGCCCGGCAACGCCGCCGGCGCTTACGGCCAGGGCGCGGAGAACCTGCTGAGCAAGGCCAAGGAGAAGCTCACCCCCGGCGAGTGAGCCAGGACCCCGGGAGACCTGATCGGTGACGCGCTGATGACCGACCTGACGACCGAGCTGCTGCTGCGACCCCTGGCCGACGCCTTCATGGAGGTCGGCGTGTTCGTCGCGCTGCTGGTGGTGCCCTTCGGCTGGGCGCGCCACCGGTGGGGCCACCGGCTGGACGACGCCCTCGAGCGTCACCGCCGGCTGGGCCCGCTGGTGGCCGCCCTGCTGACGGTCCCGCCGGGCTGCGGCGGCGCGATCATCGTCATGTCGGTCTACGCGCGGGGCGCCGTCAGCTACGGCGCGGCGGTCTCCGCACTGGTCGCCACCATGGGTGACGCGTCGTGGGTCCTGCTCGCGGCCGACCCGGTGCTGACGCTCCAGATGAAGGTCCTGCTGGTCGCCACGGGCGCGGCGACGGGGTACGTCGTGGACGCCGTGGGCATCGCCCCACGACGCCGCGTCGACACCGTCGCCCGCCCGGCACCGGCGCCCGTCCCCGTCTCCCCCGCGCCGGCGCTCCCCGCCGGCGCCGCACCGGCCAGGCGGCGCACCCTCCTGATGGAGGCGGCCACCCTGCCGGCCCTGATGTGGCTGCTGCTCGGCGCCGGCGCCACCGTCAGCCTCCCGACGACCTTCGAGCTGCTCGACCCCGCGGCGCTCGGTCACTCCCTGCTCGGCGGCGTCGACCCCTACCTGGCCATCGGCCTGGTCGGCTCCGTGCTCGCGGTCGGGTTCTTCCTGCGCAACGGCTGCAAGCTGGCCGACGACACCGTCGACGGCGAGCCCACGTCGATGCAGCAGGTCCTCGCGAAGGGCGCCGACGAGGTGTCGTTCGTGACCGTCTGGGTGGCCGCGGCGTACGTCGCGTGGTCGCTGCTGACCCACCTCACCGGCTTCGACGGCTCCCAGCTGCCGGTGCTCGGCTTCGCAGGCGTCCTGGTCGGCGCGCTGATCGGGCTGGTGCCCGGCTGCGCCGTGCAGATCGTCTTCGCCGGCCTCTTCCTCGCGGGAGGGATGCCGGTCTCCACGCTCGTCGCCAACAGCATCAGCCAGGACGGCGACGCGCTCATCCCCCTGCTGGCGATGGAGCACCGCTCCGCGCTGCTGGCCACCGTGCTCACCACGATCCCGGCGATCGTCGTCGGATCGGCCCTGCTCGTCCTCACCTGACGCCCCTCACGAACCCGTCCCGGAGGAACCATGTCCCGCTCGACGTCCCCGACCCACCTCTCCACCACCCACCGCAACCTGCTCCTCGCCGGCCTGGCCGTCCTGGTCAGCGTGGTCACCGGCACGACCGCCGGGCTGCTCGCCGCGGCGGCCGTGCTCGCCGTGACCGGCCTACGCGCGTGGGTCCTCCACGTGGGTGCTGGGGTCCTCGCCGACCCGCAGCACCCCCACCCGCTCGACGCGGCCGGCGACGTCGGCCAGGGCCTGGCTCGCGCGGCGTAGCCGCTCGGCCGTCGGCGCCGCCGCGCGCTCGGCGCCCTGGTCCAGGGCGTCGCGCGTGCGGTCGACGACCGTGAGCGGCAGGCCGGCCAGGGCGTTGCCCGGTGGGCGGCGGGCGACCGTCGGGTGCGGCCGCGTCGGCGCCGTGCGGCGTACCGCCTCCCACGCCAGCCCGAGCGCCCGCAGCTGCTGGACGCCGACCAGCTGCTGGAGGCGCGGGAGCAGTTCGTCCTCCTCGTCGCGCACGTCCTCGCGCAGCACCTCGATGAGCCGCTCGACGACCGGACGGCGCTCGGCCTCGGTGAGCTCCTCGGAGTCCAGCCGGACCACCAGGTGGTTGACCTCCTGGTGCTCCTGCTCGACCTGGAGGGTCAGCCGCTCGCCCTCGTCACCGGGGAGGATGCGCCGCAGCGCCGGCCACAGGACCGACTCCTCGGCGAAGGCGTGCGGGAAGACCAGCCGGTTGATCTCGCGCAGCACTGTGCGCTGACCGGTGCCCTCGGCGGCCTCGAGCCGGTGGAGGAGCTCGTCGAGGCGGATGTGGTCGCGACGCTGGCGGTGGAGGATGCTCCACTCCCCGCCCAGCTCGGCGACGGTCTGGTTCGCGATGGACGTCATGCCCGTCGGGGTACCCGACGGCCCCCGCGACGTACCCTCCGCCCGGACGCACCCCCGATGCGCCGAGCGGGCCGGGAGCCGGTGCTCCCGGCCCGCCCGGAGGTCGTGCCGCTGCGCTGCTGGGTGGATCAGGGGTGGGCCTGGACGGCCCCGTGTCGTGACGTCACCGCACGACGACGCGGACCCGCTTGGCGCCGTACACGACGCGGTCGGTGGGCCCGGTGACCTTGGACTTCTCGACCTCCTTGCGGCGCTTGACCAGGGAGAGGTTGGCCTGAAGGGCGTCGTTGCGGACCATGCCGGCCACCACCCGCTCGGCCTTGGCGACCGAGTTGATCGTGCCGCCGGTCCACAGCCAGCCGCCGCCCTCCACCGAGACCTGGCCCTTCATGCCCTGCGCCGAGGCGGGGACACGCATGGTGACCGGGACGTAGGTCGTCCCCTCCGGCCCGGAGAGCGCGGCACGGAGCACGAGCTTCCCGCCGGCCCGGGCCTCGGCGCGCTCGCCCTTGCCCAGGGTGACCCACTCGCCGCCGCGGCGCTGCTGGATGCTGCGCACGCGGTAGGTGTCGCTGTCGTCGCTCACGACGGACTGGCTGGTGACCGAGTCGAGCTCGACCCCGTCGATCTGGCTCAGGGCGTAGACGAGGTCGGCGAGCTCGTAGCCCGCGTCGCCGGTGATGTCGTACTCCGAGGCGTAGCGGTCGCTGAAGGAGAGCGAGAAGGCCGAGCCGTCGGTGTCGGTGCCGGTGATCTTCCAGCTCATCGTCTCCGAGCCGGGCATGATCGCGTCGACGACCCGGTCGTGGTTGGCGATGACCTGGTAGTAGGTCGTGCTGGCCGCGGCGCTGTCGACGGTGTTCTTGCTCGTGCCGGTGCGGGTGCGGCCGTCGTACGTCGCCGTGTTGGCGATCGTGGTCGCCCGCGGCAGCCGGCCGAGGAAGCCGGTGATGCCGGTCAGGTGGTCCTCGGAGACGGTGCCGACCGGGGCGCCGAGGTTGGCGACCTTGAAGCCGGGCCCGACCGGGTCCTCCTGGACGTAGAGCGCGGAGGCCGGGTGGAGGCTCATGGTGGTCTCGCCCTCGAAGGACATCGGGTGGCCGAAGCCCACGACCCGGCCGTTGCAGACCGAGGTGGCGGTGCCGACGCCGGCCTGGGTCACGTCGCCGTAGGAGAGGGAGGCGGCCATGTTGCCGCCCGGGACGATCGTCTCCGGGCCCGCCGCGGCGGCGGAACCGCCCGCGACGGCCCTCGCACCCTTCGGGAAGTAGGGCCGCTCCTCGGTGCCGGCGACACGCTGGGCGCTGACGCCGGAGACCCCGACCGGCATCGGGAGCTGTCGGAGCCCCTGCGCCGCCTGGGCCGGCGTGACGTCGGTCGAGCGGGCGATGCTGGCGGCCAGCTTCCTGCCGACCGGGACCTTGGCGGCCGGCGGCTCGGCGAGGTAGTCGTCCATGTCGGCGAACGGGGTGACGCCCGCGACCGGCGAGGGGCCGAAGGCCAGGCCGTAGGCGACGGCCCCGATGAGGCGGCCGTCGGCGGCGTACACCGGCGAGCCGGACATGCCCTGCCAGATGCCGGCCTTGTCGACCTCCGGCATGTCGACGCGGACCATGACCATGTCGAGGTCGGGGCCGATGCCGTCGTCGTAGACCCCGATCACCTCGCCGGTGAAGGACTCGGGCGTGGTGCCCCGGGTGACCGTGAGACCGCTGACGGCGTCGCCCTCGGCGAGCTCGGAGACCGGGAAGGCAGGCGTGCAGTCGCCGGCGGGCTCGGCCGAGGTGGCCGGGCCGGTGCCGAGGGCTGCTGTCCCGAGCAGCAACCCTGTCGCGGCGGTGAGGGAGACCAGGGCGGTGCCCCGGCGTCGAGTGGTCGTCATGTGTTCTTTCCTCCCGGACAACGGAGCGTGGAGCACGCTCGCTGCAACGTACGACGCCGCGACCGGAGATTTGGTTGCCTCGGGTCTCGGTGGGGTCACGATCTCCGGCCGGGCGGGCCGGAGGGACGCCGACCGCTCCGTAGGGTGGCCGCGTGAGCACCCCCCACCGCAGCCTGCAGCGCGTCGAGGCGGAGGCCCGCGCGGACCTCCTCACCGTCGAGTCCTACGACGTCCGCCTGGACCTGGCCGCGGACGAGTCGACCTTCGGGTCGGTCACGACGATCCGCTTCGACTCCCTCGGCGGGCCGACGTTCGTCGACCTCAAGCCGGCCCGCGTGCACCGGGTGGTCCTCAACGGGACCCCGCTGGACCCCGACGCCCTCGACCGGGGCCGGCTGCCGCTGGAGACGGCCTCCGGGCCGAACGAGCTGGTCGTCGAGGCGACGATGCGGTTCCGCAACGACGGCGAGGGCCTGCACCGCAGCGTCGACCCCGCGGACGGGCAGCACTACGTCTACGGCATGTCGTTCATGGACGCCGCACCGAGCGTCTTCGCCTGCTTCGACCAGCCCGACCTGAAGGCGCCCTACACCTTCACGGTGCTCGCTCCGACGGGCTGGACGGTCGTCGGGAACGCGCCGGCGACCAGCCCGGAGCCCGGCCTGTGGACGATCGGGCCGACCCAGCCGCTGTCGACGTACTTCGTCACGGTGGTCGCCGGGCCCTACCACGTGCTGCGCGACGAGCACGACGGCATTGCGCTGGGCCTGAGCGCCCGGGCGAGCCTCGCGCCGGCGCTCGAGCGGGAGGCCGACGAGCTCTTCACGCTCACCCGGCAGTCCTTCGACGAGCTGCACCGGCTCTTCGGGATCCGCTACCCCTTCGGCGACTACCACCAGGCGTTCGTGCCGGAGTTCAACGCCGGGGCGATGGAGAACCCCGGCTGCGTCACGTTCCGCGACCAGCTCGTCTTCGACACCCGGGTGACCCGGGGCGCGCGCATCAACCGCGCCACGACGGTCGCGCACGAGATGGCCCACCAGTGGTTCGGCAACCTGGTGACGCCGCGTTGGTGGGACGACCTGTGGCTCAACGAGTCCTTCGCGGAGTATATGGGCAACCGGGTCACGGCCGACGCCACCGAGTACGCCGATGCGTGGGTCGACACCTCCTACGCGCGCCGGCAGTGGGGCCTCGTCGCGGACCTCGGCCCCGGCACCCACCCGGTCGCCGGCAACGGCGCCGTCGACGCGACCGCCGCCCTGCAGGACTTCGACGGGATCTCCTACACCAAGGGCTCGACGGTGCTGCGCCAGCTCGCGGCGACCCTCGGCGACGAGGTGTTCCTCGGCGGGGTCGTGGACCACCTCACCCGGCACCGGTTCGGCAACGCGACGATGCACGACCTGTTCGCCAGTTGGGAGCGGGCCGGCGCCCACGACCTCTCCTCCTTCACCGAGCAGTGGCTGCGCACGGCCGGCCCCGACACGATCGAGCTGGACCGCGCGGCCGGCGTGCTGCGCCGTACCCCTCCCCCGGCGCAGCCGGCCGACCGCTCGCACACCCTGCGCGTGGCCGTCGCCGGCGAGGGCGGGTGGGACGTCCGGCGGGTGGTGGTCGACGGCCCGGAGACGGCGTTCGACGCCGGCGACGCCGCCGTCGTGCTGGACCCCTACGACGACACGTGGGCGGCGGTCCGCGCCGACGCGACCACGCTCTCCGCACTGCCCACCGTGCTGCCCGGCATCGAGGACCCCGGCCTGCTGGCCGGCGTCTGGAACAACGTCCGGACCGCGGTGCACGACGCCGCCGCCGACCCCGCGGCCGTCGTCGACCTGGTCGTCTCGCGGTTCCCGGTCGAGGACCCCGAGGACCCCTTCCAGAGCGGGATGCCGCGACGCACGATCCCGTGGGTGTTCTCCACCCTGCTGCCGCTCGCGCCGGAGGGCTCCGTCGAGCGGGTCCACGAGGCGGCCGTCGCCCGGCTGGCCGCCCTCGAGCCGGGCTCCGAGGGCCAGCTTGCGGCGTTCCGCGCCTCCGTCCGCTCCGCCGGCGACCCCGAGGTCCTGCGCGGGTGGCTCCAGGCCGCGCCGGACGGCATCGACGTCGACGCCGACGTGCGCTGGCGGCTGCTGCACCGGCTGGCCGTCCTCGGCGCCACCGACGTCGCCGAGCTCGACGCCGCGCTCGCGGACTCCCCCACGGCCGCCGCGACGGTGCACCACACGCGGGCCCGGGCCGCGCTGCCGGAGGAGGCGGCGAAGGAGTGGGCCTGGGCGCGGTTCACCGGCGCCGCCGAGGCGAGCAACTACGAGATCGAGGCCGCCGGGATCGGGCTGTGGCAGCCGAGCCAGGCCGACGTGACCGCGCCGTACGTCGAGCGCTACTTCGCCGACCTGCCCGGCACCGCCGCCGTCCGCAGCGGCTGGGTCCTCGCCGACGCCGCGGAGGCGTTCTTCCCGGTGACCGCGCTCGACCGCCCGACGCTCGACCGGGCCCGTGCGCTGCTCGCCGACGACTCGCTCGACGTCTCGCTGCGCCGCCGCCTCGACGAGTGCGCCGACCGGCTCGAGCGGATGGTCCGCACCCGTGAGCGGTACGGCGCGTGAAGGCGCGGCGGTGAAGGCGCGGCGCCCGGGCCCGACCGTGCGGACGCGGGTGCACGAGCTGCTCGCCGACGGCACCGAGCGCCGCCACGAGGACCGGCTGGCCACCGAGGAACCGCTCGAGATCCGCCTGGCCTGGCCGGGCGCGGCGGCGCGCCGGGTCTGGGTCACGATGCGCACGCCGGGCAACGACTTCGAGCTGGCGGCCGGGTGGCTGGTGCACGAGGGGCTCGTCGGCCCGGAGGGCCGCGGCGCGATCGCCGGGGTGGCGTACTGCACCGACGCCGACCTCTCCCCCGAGCAGGAGTTCAACGTCGTCACGGTCACCCTCGACGGCCCGCCCGCGGCCGACCCGGGCCACCGGCACGACACGTTCTCCTCCGGCTCCTCGGCGTGCGGGGTCTGCGGCAAGGACTCGGTCGCCTCAGCGCTCACGGTGAGCGCCGCGGCGCGCTGGACCGGCGACCTGCCCGACGCCGACGTCGTGCGCGGCCTGCCCGACGTGCTGCGCGGCGGGCAGCGCGTCTTCGACCGCACCGGCGGCGTGCACGCGGCCGGGCTCTTCACCGCCGCCGGCGAGCCGCTGGTCGTGCGTGAGGACGTCGGCCGCCACAACGCGGTGGACAAGGTGACGGGCGCGCGCGTGCTCGCCGGGCTGTCGCCGGCCGAGTCGGTGCTCGTCGTCAGCGGCCGGGCGGGCTTCGAGCTGGTGCAGAAGGCCCTGGCCGCCGGGGTCGGCGCGCTCGCATCGGTCGGTGCGCCGACCAGCCTGTCGGCAGGACTGGCCGCCGAGGCGGGGCTGGTGCTCTACGGGTTCACCTCCCAGCGGCGTTGCGTGCGCTACACCTGAGCCCTCCGCGGCGTGGGTCCGAGGGACTGTCGGCGCGGCCTCCTACGGTCCTCCTGTGCGCATCCTCCACACCTCCGACTGGCACCTGGGCCGGTCGTTCCACCGTGAGGGGATGCTCGTCCACCAGGCCGCCTTCGCCGACCACCTGCTCGAGGTCGTCGAGTCCGAGCGGGTCGACCTCGTGGTGGTCGCGGGCGACGTCTACGACCGCGCCCTCCCCCACGTCGACGCGGTCCGGCTGGCCGACGACGTCCTGGTCCGGCTCGCCGCGTCGCGGGCGCGGGTCGTCGTCTCCAGCGGCAACCACGACAGCGCCCAGCGCCTCGGCTTCAGCTCACGGCTCATCGACGCGGCCGGGGTCTTCATCCGCACCGACCCCGCCGGCGTGGGCACGCCGGTGCTGCTCGAGGACGAGCACGGCTCGGTCGCCGTGCACGCGCTGCCCTACCTCGACCCGCACGCGGTGGCCGCCCCCTGGGAGCTGCCTCGCCGTTCGCACGAGGCCGCGCTGACCGAGGCGATGGCACGCGTCCGGGCCGACCTCGCGACCCGGCCCGGCACCCGGTCGGTGGTGCTGGCGCACGCGTTCGTGGCGGGCGCCCAGCCGAGCGACTCCGAGCGCGACATCTCCGTCGGCGGGGTCTCGATCGTGCCGACCACGCTCTTCGACGGCATCGACTACGTCGCGCTGGGCCACCTGCACGGTCGGCACGTGCTGACCGACCGGGTCCGGTACAGCGGGTCGCCCCTGGCCTACTCCTTCTCCGAGACCGACCACCGCAAGGGCTCCTGGCTGGTCGACCTCGCCGCCGACGGCGCGGTCCACGCCGAGTACGTCGAGGCGCCGGTTCCCCGGCCTCTCGCCCGGCTCACCGGCACCCTCGCCGACCTGCTCGAGGACCCGCGCCACGAGCGGCACGAGGGCTCCTGGGTCCAGGCCACGCTCACCGACGAGGTACGGCCGCTCCAGGCGATGGACCGGCTCCGCCGGCGCTTCCCGCACGCGCTCGTCCTGGGCTTCGCGACCCCGCCGCCCGGCCTCGGTGCGGCGCCCGCGACCCGCACCGCCGGTCGCACCGACCACGACATCGCGCACGCCTTCGTCCGCGACCTCCGCGGCACCGGGCCGAGCGCCGAGGAGCGCGCGCTCCTCGACGCCGCCGTCGACGCGTGCTGCGACGACCCCGACCTCGACCGCGCCGTCGCGGAGCGGGCCGGACTCTCGTCGGGGGTGGCCGGGTGAGGCTGCACGTCCTGGAGGCGACCGCGTTCGGCCCCTTCGCCGACACGGTCCGGGTCGACTTCGACCACCTCTCCGCCGCCGGTCTCTTCCTGCTGTCGGGCCCGACCGGTGCCGGCAAGACGAGCGTCCTGGACGCCGTGTGCTTCGCGCTCTACGGCGACGTCCCGGGCGACCGGTCCAGCGCCAAGCGGCTGCGGTGCGACGGCGCCGCCGCGGGCGTCGCGCCCCAGGTGACCCTCGAGGCGACCCTGGCCGGTCGGCGCTTCCGGATCGTGCGCTCCCCCGCCTGGGACCGGCCCAAGAAGCGCGGGTCCGGCACCACCACCCAGCAGGCCTCGGTGACGCTCTCCGAGCTCGTCGCCGGTGCGTGGGTCCCCCTGTCCTCCCGGCTCGACGAGACCGGCCACCAGGTCGCGGAGCTGCTGGGCATGAACCTCACCCAGTTCACCCAGGTCGCGATGCTGCCCCAGGGCCGGTTCCAGGCCTTCCTGCGGGCGCGGTCCGAGGAGCGCCACGAGCTGCTGCAGCGGCTCTTCCGCACCGGTCGGTTCGCCGACGTCGAGCGCTGGCTGCGCGACCGACGGCTGGACCTGCGGCGCCGGTCGGAGTCGGCCCACCAGGGGGTCGCCGACCTGGCCAGCCGGGTCAGCGAGGTCGTCGAGACGCCCGTGCCGTGGGACGTGCGGGACCTGACCGAGCCGGCCGGGGACGGCGCACTCCTCGGCTGGGTCCACGAGCTCGCGTCCCGCGCCGCCACCGCCTCGGCCTCCGCCGTCGAGTCAGCGGTCTCGGCCGCCTCCGCCGAGGCTGCGGCCCGGACGGCCCTGGAGTCCGGCCGCGCCCTCACCGAGCGGCGCGCGCGGATCGACGCCGCCGCCGCCGAGCACCGCCGGCTCCTGGCCGACGCCGACGACGTGGCCCGCGACCGGCTCGCGCTCGACACCGGCCGACGCGCCGCCACCGTCGCCCCCTGGCTGCGGCTGCTCGACCAGGCGCAGCGCACCCGCGGCACCGCTGCCGCTGCGGTCACCCGCGACGACCGGCACGAGGTGCGGGCCGAGCTCGACGCCGCCGTCGACGCCGCCGCGCACGTCCGCGCGCTGCAGCCCCGCGCCGCCCGCCTCGGGACCGTCCACGGCGAGCTCGAGCGGCTGGCCGGGCTCGCCCGGCGGGTCGAGCGCCAGGTCGGTGAGGCGCGGGCGCGGTGCGAGGCGGTCGAGGTGCGCGCCACGCTCGACGGCCTGGCCGTCCGGGCCGAGGCCCACGCGACGGTGGCGCGGCTGCGCGAGCAGCTCGCCGTCGCCCGGGAGGCCTGGCACGAGTCGCGCGAGGCCACGCTGACCGCACGCGAGCACGCCGCCGACGTACGCCGCGCGCGGCTGGACAGCATGGCCGCCGAGCTCGCCGGTGCGCTGGCCGTCGGCGCCTGCTGCCCGGTGTGCGGCTCCGATGACCACCCCGTCAAGGCCCTGCCCGGTCCCGGCGCCCCCGACGAGCGGGCCGAGAAGCAGGCCCAGCGGGCGGTCGACGACGCCGCGTCCGTCGAGCACCTGCGCGACGTCGAGGTGCGCGAGCTCACCACCCGCCTCGAGCACGCCGAGGCCGCCGCCGGGGCCGGGAGCATCGCGCTCCTCGAGGCCGAGCGGGCCGAGCTCGACCGCGCGCTGCAGGCGCTGCTCACCGCGGCCGGTGGTCGGTCGGCACCCGACTCCGCGACCGCCTCCGCGGAGGTCGAGACCCTCGTCGCCGAGGCCGCGCGCCTCGAGGCGACCGGCCGGTCCCTGGCCGAGGAGGCCGAGAGCCTCGGTGCCGAGCTGGCCGAGGCGCTCGCCGCGCACGACTGGCTGGTGCCCACCGGGGACGCCGTCCGGGACCTGGACGGCCTGCTGCGCCACCACCGGTCCGTGGAGCGCGCGTGCGGCGAGGCTCTGGTCGCGCTCGACCGGCTCGCGGAGGCCGAGCGCGCCGTCGCCGAGGCGGAGACGGCCCTCGACGAGGCGGTCGCCGCGGCCGGTTTCGGCGCGGCCGACGAGGCGGCCGCCGCGCTGCTCGACCAGCGCGCCTGCGAGCGGCTCGAGGAGCGCCTGTCCACCCACGAGCGCCGGCTCGCGGCGGTGACCGAGGTGCTGCGCGAGCCGGGGGCCGACGAGGTGGCGACCGCTCTCCTGCCCGACCTGGACCGTCTCGCCGTCGAGCACCGCGGTGCGCTCACCGCCCTGAGCACCGCGCGTGCCGCGGAGGCGCTGTGGTCGGCCCGTGCGGCTCGGCTGGCGGACCTCGAGGGCGCGCTGGCCGCCGCGCTGGAGGAGTGGGCACCGCTCCGCTCGGAGCTGGAGCTCACGAGCCGCCTGTGCTCCTTCGTCGAGGGCAAGTCCGCCGACAACCTCCTGCAGATGCGGCTCTCGGCCTACGTGCTGGCCTACCGGCTCTCCCAGGTCGTCGCTGCGGCGAACGAGCGGCTGGCCCGGATGAGCGACCAGCGCTACTCCCTCGAGCACACCGGCCGTCGCGGCGCCGGCGAGACCCGCGGCGGCCTCTCGCTGCTGGTCCGCGACGACTGGTCCGGCGAGGCCCGCGACCCCGCGACGCTGTCGGGCGGCGAGACCTTCGTGGTGTCCCTGGCCCTCGCCCTCGGCCTGGCCGACGTCATCACCAACGAGGTCGGCGGCGCCGCACTCGACACGTTGTTCGTGGACGAGGGCTTCGGCTCCCTCGACGCCGACACCCTCGACGACGTCATGGACACCCTCGACTCCCTGCGCGACGGTGGCCGGGTCGTCGGCGTCGTCAGCCACGTCGCCGAGATGCGCGACCGGATCCCCACCCAGCTGCTCGTGGCGAAGTCCCGGCACGGCTCCACGGTCGCGCTCACCGGCTAACCGGGCACCACCCGGTCACCGGCCGCTCCAGCGTGCCCGATCCCTTGGCAACGGCTCGTGGATCGATGACGATGCAGGAGGACCGCGATCGGCGGAGCAGATCCGCGCCTGGGCGATCGCCTAGCGAGAGTTGAGCCCGAGACCGTGCGCGAGCAGCCCGCGGGACCCCGTCCCGGCACCGAGACCGGTGGCCGGCTAGGCAGGGCTGCAGCCGCCATCGCCAGCAACGCACGCAACCCCAGCCTGCGGCGCGCCCAGCTCAGCTTCCTCGGCGCCTGGACCGCCGAGTGGGCCTTCACCGTGGGGCTCGGGATCGTGGCGTACCGCGACGGCGGGGCGGCGGCGGTCGGACTCGTCGGTCTCCTCCGCATGGCACCCTCCGCGCTGCTCGCCCCGGTGCTGACGCCGCTGGCGGACCGGGGCCGCAGGGAGCGGGTCCTGGTCGTGGTCTCCACGGTGCGCGGCGTGGCCACGGCTGCGGTCGCGCTCGTCGTGGGCATGTCGGGACCCACGAGCCTGGTCTACGTCCTCGCCGTCGTCTCCACGATCGCCGCGACCCTCTACCGGCCGGCGCACTCGGCGCTGCTGCCCTCGTTGTGCCGCTCCGGGTACGAGCTCACGAGCACCAACGTCGTGCGCGGTCTCCTGGACTCGGTGGCGACGTTGCTGGGTCCGCTGCTGGCGGCGCTCCTGCTGGGCGTCGCCGGGGTGACCTCGGTCTTCGCCGTCGCCTCGGCCGCCTCGTTGTGGGCGGCGTTCCTCGTGGCCCGCCTGCGCTACGACGCGCCCCCGCGCCCGTCGGCGCCCCCGGAGGGCGCTCTGCTCCGGTCCGCCGCGGAGGGGATCCGGGCGGTCCGCCGGAGCGGTGACCTGGCGCTGATCATGGGCCTCGCCGTCGCGCAGACCCTAACCCGAGGCGCGCTCACGGTGCTCACCGTCGTGGTCGCGATCGACCTCCTCCGGACCGGCGAGTCCGGCGCCGGGCTGCTGACCGCCGCGATCGGCGCCGGCGCCGTCCTCGGGTCGCTCGCCGCCGCGCTGCTGCTCGACACCCGGCGGCTGGGCGGGTGGTTCGCCCTCGGTGTCTCTCTGTGGGGACTACCGGTGATCGTGATCGGCGTGCTCCCGCACGAGACGACCGCGCTGGCGATGCTCGCGTGCGTCGGCGTCGGCAACGCGCTGATCGACCTGGGGGGCTTCACCCTGCTCGGCCGGATCGCACCCGACGAGGTGCTGGCACGGGTCTTCGGCGTGCTGGAGAGCCTGGTCGCCCTCTCGATGGGCCTGGGAGCCGTGCTGACCTCGGTGGTCGTCGAGCTGGCCGGCATCCGCGCCACGTTGGTCGTCGTCGGGGTCCTGTGCCCGGTCGCCGCGGCGCTCGCCTGGCCGCGGCTCCGCCGGATGGACCGTTCGCTCAGCGTGCGTGACGAGGAGATCGCGACGTTGCGGCGTGTCCCGATGCTGGGCTTCCTGCCCCTGCCCGCCGTCGAGCAGCTCGCCCGCGGCATGCAGCCCGTCGACGTACCCGCCGGTGCCACCGTCTTCGAGCAGGGCGACGTCGGCGACCGCTACTTCGTCATCGAGTCGGGCGAGGCCGTGGTGGTCGGCGACGGCGAGGTCGTCGCGAGGCTGGGCCCCGGCGAGGGGTTCGGGGAGATCGCCCTGCTGCGGCAGGTCCGCCGGACGGCCGGCATCCGGGCGACGCAGCCGCTCCGGCTGCAGTCCCTGCGGTCCGAGCACTTCCTCGCGGTCGTCCTGGGCTACCCGCCGAGCGCCCGCGACGCCGGTACGACGGTCGCGTCCAGGCTCGACCGCTTCAGCCCGACCGGCGGGGTGAACGGGCCCCGCCCCGACCCCCCTCCAGGAGCTCCCCATGGCTAGGTCCCCCGGCACGGCGCCCGAGCGAGCACTGCTGGTGATCGCCGACGTCAGCGGCTACACCACCTACATGCGGACGCACCGCATGAGCCTGGCGCACGCGGAGGTGAACATGTCGAGGCTGCTGGACCGCGTCATCGACGCGGCCTCGGGGTTCGACCTGGTCGAGATCGAGGGCGACGCGGCGTTCCTGTCCCGTCCCGCCGACACCCTGACCGACGGCGCGGCGGTCAGGGCCACGTTCGAGGTCGCCGCGGCGATGCACCGCGCGTTCCACCTCGAGCGCCGCTACGTCGCCACGAACCTGTGCCCCTGCCAGGGGTGCAACGAGGTGGACAGCCTGCGGCTGAAGTTCGTCGCGCACATCGGCGAGGTCGCCACCCAGACGATCAGGAAGCGGCACAAGCTGGTGGGGATCGACGTCATCCTCGTCCACCGGATGCTCAAGAACCCGGTGGGGATCCCGGAGTACGTCCTGCTCTCCGAGGACCTCCACCGGCTCCGCGACGACACGGTGGCGACGGCCTCCCACGAGGTCCTGCAGGACCTGGAGGGGATCGGACCGACACGCGGGTACTTCGTCGACGTCGCCGACCTCGCCGACCCCTCGCTCGCCGCACCGCCGGACCCGACCCTCCTCGAGCGCCTCGGCCGGACCCTCACCGTGGCCGGCTCCGGGATGCCCTACATGCTCGGGCTCCGCCGCCGGCGGGCCACCTCCCCCACCTCCTCCACCTGACGCGCGCTCGGGTCAGCCGCCGGACGCGGCGCGACCCTGCGTGGCGGAGGTGCTGGCGCGACCACCCCGACCTCCTACCGACAGCGGATGTCGCACCCCCGGACGTGAGGTGCCGCGCCCGAGCGCGGGCGGGACGCGCGAACGCCTCGGCGGGAAGCACCCGACGCGACCTCCACGCCTGATGGAGTCCGGGCCAGAGGCCTAGGCGAGCCGACGCACGCGCCTCACCGTGCGGACGACGAGCACGACCGCGAGCGCCCACGGGGCGCCGACGATGAACGGGTCCATCCAGTGGTGCTTCACGTCCGCGCGGTCGTGCCTGAGCCGCGACCGCAGCCCGTGGTGCGTGACCTCGGCCTGCACGCCGGTCTGCGTGATGGGGTTGTCCGGGCGCAGGGTGAGCATCGAGCGCAGCGCGCTCTCGACGGCGTCGACCCGGTCCGCCGCGATCAGCAGCAGCCAGTGCGCGGCCTGCCCCTCGCTGTACCTCGCGTAGGCCAGCTTGCGAACGGTGCCGGAGAGCCCTGCGGGCGGGCAGGTCGTGCCGAACACCGGTGGGAGCCGGGTGTGCTCCACCGAGCGTTCCCGGGGCCACTTCTCCGGCTGCCGGTCCGGGTGCTCCCAGTGGGCGCCCGCGAAGGTGGGGTCGAACCGCTCCCGCGGCACGGAGGGACGGTCGGCCCGGTCGGCGTCGGCACCCCAGCCGGGGATCCGTGCTCGAAGGTCCTCGCTGCTCTCGGCGAGCGGGGGCTTGTGGGGTGTGTACGGCATGGCGTCTTCCTCCTGGCTCAGGCCGCGCTGGTGACGACGATGGGCTTGATGCACTGGTCGAGCTTGGCCGAGAACATGTGGTAGCCCTCGGTGATGTGCTCGAGCGGCACGTGGTGGGTGACGATGTCGCTGGGCTTGAAGTAGCCGTTGCGGACGTGCTCCAACAGGCGTGGCCACTGCCGCTTGACCGGGCACTGGTTCATGCGGAGGGTGAGCCCCTTGTTCATCGCGTCACCGAGCTTGACCGCACTGAACAACGGCCCGTAGGCGCCCACGACCGACACGGTGCCGCCCTTGCGGACGGTGTCGATCGCCCAGTTCAGTGCGACCGGCGACCCGCCCTGGAGCTTGAGCTTCGCCGAGGTCACGTGCTGGAGGAGGCTGCCGTCGGCCTCTGCGCCGACCGCGTCGATGACGACGTCGGCGCCCAGGCCGTCGGTCAGGTGCTTGAGATGGCGGACGACGTCGTGGTGCTCGGTGAAGCTGACGACCTCGGCGTGGGCGAACCCGCGCGCCTTGTCGAGCCGGTAGTCGAGGTGGTCGACGACGATCACGCGTCCGGCGCCCATGAGCCACGCCGACCGGGCCGCGAACAGACCCACCGGCCCGGCGCCGTACACCACGACCACGTCACCCTCCACGATGTCCCCGAGCTGCGCCCCGAAGTAGCCGGTCGGGAGCGCGTCGGTGAAGAGCACCGCGTCGTCGTCGTCCATCCATTCCGGTACCAACCCCGGGCCCACGTCGGCGAACGGAACCCGGACGTACTCGGCCTGGCCACCGTCGTACCCGCCGCACGTGTGGGAGTAGCCGTAGATCCCGCCGACGGCGGTCGCGTTGGGGTTCACGTTGTGGCAGTTGGAGTAGAGCCCCCGCGCGCAGAAGAAGCACGTCCCGCAGAACACGTTGAACGGCACCATGACCCGGTCTCCCCGCTGGAGCCTCTCCACCGACGGACCGACCTCGTGGACCACTCCGATGAACTCGTGCCCGAACGTCATGCCGACCCGGGTGTCGGGCATCATGCCGTGGTACAGGTGCAGGTCGGATCCACAGATCGCGGCCCGCGTCACCCGGACGATGGCGTCGTTGGGGTGCTCGATCGCCGGGATGTCCTTCTCCTCGACGCGGATCCGGTAGGGCCCGCGGTAGACCATCGCTCGCATGCTTGCCTCCATCTGTCTGCCACTCGTTGAGGTTCCTGGTGCGCTCGTCTGTGGCCCCTCGGCCGCGGGGTCCCGGGTCGTCGCTCCGCCGCTCACTGGCCGAGGTTCGTCACGAGGTTGATGGCCACCGCCAGCACGCCGGTGCCGAAGGCGTAGGAGAGAAGGGCGTGGCCCAGCGCGACCTTCCTCGTGCGGGTCGACGTCGGCTCGGTCTCGGCGACGGCGAACGACATCCCCACCGTGAACGCCAGGTACGCGAAGTCGCTGTAGGCCGGAGGAGCCTCCTGCTTGAAGTCGATCCCACCCGCGTCGGGCTCGTCGACGTAGTACAGCCGCGCGTACTTGAAGGCGTACACGGTGTTCACCAGGGTCCACGACAACGCGACGCTGAGGACGCTGAGCAGCACCGACGCCACGGCCGTCGCGTTGCGCTGGCCACTGGACTGCACCAGCGCCAGCGCGACGACGCCGAGGCTCGCGACGGCCGCCGCGAGCAGCCAGACGTCGGTCGACCGGGTCCTGCTCTCCTGCTCGGCGAGGTGCTCCGTCCCTGCCGCGTCCTGCGGCCAGCTCCTGCGCCATACCCAGGTGAGGAGGACGGCGACGGTGACCGTCCAGGTGACCAGCGGCGCCAGCTGGGGGTTCGCGCCCAGTCCGACGCCGACGCCGGCGACGACGCCCACCGCCAGGCTGACCAGCGCTCGGCGAGCCGACAGCAGTCGACCCGGGCCCGGGCCCGCGTCTTCCCCGGACGTCGTGGACGCCGCCCGGCTGCTCAGGCGCCCGGCCGGAACACCGCGCGGACGCACCCGTCCTCCTTCTCCTTGAACATCCGGTAGCCCCGCGGACCGTCATCGAGCGGCATCACGTGGGTCGCCAGGTGCTCGGTCCGCACCTCGTCACGGCTCATGTGCTCGAGGATCTCCGGGATGTAGCGGTGTCCGTGCTGCTGGGCGCCGCGCAGGGTGAGCCCCTTGTTCATCACGGCGCCGAGCGGGAACTTGTCGACCAGGCCGGCGAACACACCGAGGGTGAACACCGTCCCTCCCTTGCGGCAGGCGTAGATGGCCTCGCGGACGGCCGTGGGTCGGTCGGTCTGCAGCCGCATCTGCTGCTTCACCTGGTCGTAGAGGTGCTGCGGCCCTGGGGAGTGGGCCTCCATGCCGACCGCCTCGATGCAGACGTCAGGTCCTCGGCCGCCTGTCATCTCCCGCAGCTCGCCGGGCACGTCGACCTGCTCGTAGTCCAGGGTCTCCGCCCCGACGTGGGTGCGGACCTGCTCGAGCCGGTTGTCGTACCGATCGATGACGACGACTCGCTCGGCACCCATGATCATCGCCGCGCGTGCGGCCATCTGGCCGACGCCGCCGGCACCCCACACCGCCACCACGTCGCCTGGTCGGACCTCTGCCTGGTGCGCCCCGGTCCATCCGGTGGGCGCCGCGTCGGAGGCGAACAACGCCCGCTCGTCGGAGACGCCGTCGGGGATGGCGAAGGCCCCCTGGTCGGCGTACGGCACCCGGATGTAGGTGGCGTGGCTCCCTGCCCAGCCGCCCATCGCGTGGGAGTAGCCGTAGCACCCGCCGATGGCCTGACCCCACAAGGCCTCGGTGATGCCAGGATTGGGATTGCCGTTGTCGCACAGCGAGAACAATCCCTGGCGGCAGTACCAGCACTGCCCGCAGCTCGTGAACGAGACCACCACCACCCGGTCGCCCACCTGGTGCTTCGTCACGCCGGAGCCGACCGCGGCCACCGTGCCCATGAACTCGTGCCCGAGCACGTCGCCCGCCCGCATGGCCGGGATGTAGCCCCCGACCAGGTGCAGGTCCGATCCGCAGGTGGCACTCAGTCCCACCTCGAGGATGATGTCGTGGTCGTTGAGGATCGTCGGCTCCGGGACGTCCTCGACGCCGATCTCGTTGACCCCGCGCCACGTCACCGCCTTCATCGGACACCACCCTTGGGCGCCGCCTGCGTCCACGCCTCCAGCAGCGCACCGCCGGGTGTCGGCGTCCGCTCCCCGTGGGGGGCGGGGTCCACCGCGAGCACCTCCCCGACCTCGATGAGCTGCTTGGCCTGACGCAGGGCCGACCGGAGGTCGGCCTCGGGGTCGCTGCCGCTCAGCCGCTGGGGCGCGGTGCCCGACCCCGAGCCCTCGCGCAGCCGGGCCGCCAGCTCCGTGCCCTTGCCGGCGGGGGCCGGACGGACGCGGACCTCGATCCGGTCGGCGAGCTCGGCGAGCGGCACGGGCAGCGCGGTCTCGTCGATGTCCGACGGCTCGCAGAGGACCGTCACCGCCAGCCACCCGGACGCTGCGTGACCGGGCCCGGCGGCCCGGGCAGCGATCGGGTCCATGGCGGACCGCACCTGACGGACCAGGATCCCTCCGACACGAGCCGCGAGGGAGGCGCCGTTCGTCGTCGCGCTCGTCATGAGCCACTTCCCGCGCCCGCGGACTCCGACGCCTTGGCGAACTCCTGCACGATCCGCTCGCAGAACGCCGGCAGGTCGTCCGGCGACCGGCTCGTGGTGATGTTGCCGTCGGTCACGACTTCCTCGTCGACCACCTCGGCCCCCGCGTTGCGCAGGTCGGTGCGCACGCTCGGCCAGGAGGTCAGCCGGCGACCTCGCGCGACGTCGGCCTCGACGAAGTTCCACGGACCGTGGCAGATCGAGGCGACCGGCTTGCCGGACTGCACGAAGTCCCGGACGAGGTCGACGGCGGCAGGCTCCATCCGCAGCTTGTCGGGGTTCACCGTCCCACCCGGCAGGAGCAGCGCGTCGTAGTCGTCCAGCGACGCCTCGCCCACCGTCTGGTCGACGGAGAAGGTGCCGGCATCCTCGAGGTCGTTGTTGCGCGCCTGGATCTCCCCGCTGCTGATCGAGACCAGCACGGTCCGGGCGCCGGCGTCGTCCAGCGCCTGTCGCGGCTGCTCCAGCTCGACCCGCTCCACACCGTCGGCGGCGAGGATGGCCACCCGACGTCCGTCCAGCTCCCCGGCCATCTCAGGCTCCCGCCCCGACGCCGTTGGGGTGCAGGACCACCTTGGTCCAGCCCTCGTCGCGGTTGTCGAAGTGCTCGTAGGCCTCCGGCGCCCGGTCGAGGGGCAGCTCGTGGCTCACGATGAACGACGGCTCGGCCTTGCCGCCCGCGACCAGGTCGCGCAGTTGCCGGTTGTACTTCTTGACCGGTGCCTGGCCGCTGCCGATGTGCTGGCCCTTGAACCAGAACATGCCGTAGTCGAAGGCGAGCTTGCCCTGCTTCGCCAGCTCGTCGCTCGCGCCGGGGTCCTGGGGCACGAAGACGCCGACGCACCCGATCCTCCCGGTGAACCGCACGGAGGCGACCAACCGGTTCATCGTCAGGTTGGGCTGCTCGTCACCGGTCGGCTCGTGCGCCTGGTACCCGACACACTCACAGCCGTTGTCGGCCCCCAGCCCCATGGTCTGCTCGAGAACGGCCTCCACCGGGTCGACCTTCGAGTCGTCGATCGCGATCGCGCCGATGGACTCCGCCAAGCGGAGCCGGTCCGGGTGCCGGTCGACGACCATCACCTTGCTCGCGCCCTTGATGGTCGCTGACAGCGCGGCCATCAGCCCGACCGGCCCGGCCCCGTAGATGACCGTCTGGTCGCCGGGCTTCACGCCGGCCATCTCGGTCGCGTGGTAGCCGGTCGGGAAGATGTCGGCGAGCATCACGTAGTCGGTCTGGCGCTCCTCGGCGTCCTCGCCCAGCCGCAGGCAGTTGAAGTCACCCCAGGGCACGCGCAGCAGCTCGGCCTGGCCCCCGCCGTACGGCCCCATGTCGGCGAAGCCGTACGCCGCGCCGGCCATCTTCGGGTCCGGCTGGGCGGTCAGGCAGTAGTTCGTGAGCTGACGCTCGCAGTTCTTGCAGTGTCCGCACGCGATGTTGAAAGGCAGGACGACGTACTCCCCCACCTGCACCTTGTCGACCCCGTCGCCGACCTCGACCACCTCGCCCAGGTTCTCGTGGCCGAACGAGCGGCCGGGCTCGAAGTCGGTCCGGCCCTCGTACATGTGGAGGTCGGAACCGCAGATGTTCGCCGAGGTGATCCGGACCAGGACGTCGGTCGGCCGCTCGATCCGCGCGTCCGGGACGTCCTTGACGCTCACCTCCCGCGGTCCTTCGTAGACCACTGCCTTCATGCTGCCTCCCTCGTCCTGGTGGTCCCACCACCTCGCGTGCGATCGGTCAGATGGCCATTGCACCCCCAGGACGGCGGGGTAGGGCATCGGCAGACATGCCGATCCGGCTGACGGGTATGACCGCCGGAGAGGAGGGGAAACGGCTGCGGAGGACGCAGCAGCCGCGGTGTACGGGAAGCCACCCTCCGCTCGAGGCGAGCTGCCCGGCGGAGGCTGTCGATGGATCGGACGCGCACCCTGGAGCTGGCCGCGATCGCGGACTCTGCCCGTCCGCTCGACGAGCGTGGGCACGAGATGCTGGAGACGCTCCGCCGGGTCGTCCCGTTCGACGCCGCCTGGCTGGCCCTGGCCGAGCCGATGGGACGCGGGTACACCCCCGTGGCCAGCACCGATCTCGATGCCGGGACGCTGCAGTACCTCAGCGGACCCGGCGTGAGCCACGACATCGAGGCGACCCAGACCGACCGCGCCCGCCCCCCGGCGAGCCCCTCCGACCTGCCGTACCCGGTCGACGAGCTGCCGACCTGGGCCGCGCACCCCCTCCCGGCCGGCTTTCGTGAGTCCCTCGGGATGCCCCTGGACGAGAGGGGCGGTCGCCACGTCGGCGCCCTCCTCCTGCTCTCCTGCAGTGGGCAGGCGCCGTCGGAGGCCACCCGGCGTCGACTCCACCGGCTGGCACCGGTCCTGACCCGAGGCATCGACCCCTTGCGCTCGCTGGCCGTGGCGGCACGCGTCGTGCGGGCCGCGGCTGCCGGTGTGGTCCTGTGCGGCGACGGGACGACCCGGCCGCTGCCCGGCCTCGGCGGCGACGCCCTCCTCGTCGAGGGATCTGCGCTCCTGGAGGTCGCCTGCTCCTTCCTGAGGGCGGACCACCCCTTCACCTCGTTCCTCTGGCCGAGCGGAGGGCGTCGCCCGCCCGACGGACACGTGCGCGTCAGCGTCCTGGCGAGCGGCGAGCGGCCCTCGACTGGGTTCGTCGGGACGGTGCTGCTCTCCCCCGCGGGCGACCACCGCGGACTGACACCACGCGAGCTGGAGGTCCTGGGCCTGCTCGTCGGCGGGTGTTCCAACCAGCAGATCGCTCGAGCGCTGGTCGTGGCACCACGGACGGTGGCGACGCACCTCGAGCACATCCTCGCGAAGCTCGGTGCGGCCACCAGAACGCTCGCCGCCGTCCGCGCAGAACGCGAAGGCCTCTATGTGCCTCCTGCTCCGGTGCGGTGGGCCGGGCACCTCGTGAACTGAGTCGCCAGGGAGGCCGACGCACGCTCAGCGGCTCGAGGACGGGCGCAGGCTCGCGGAAGGCAGCCGGAGCGCCGCGCCCACCACCGGTCCGTCGAAGGGTGCTGCACGGCATCCGCCCGGTGGTGCCGGCGAGAACGGCCGGGACCGTCCACAAGACCGGAGGTCTCCGGTGACTCGCGCGTCGACGTCACGATCTCGACCGAGGGTGGGCGTCGAGCAAGGCGGGACCGGGGTCTGTGGCAGCGGAGACAGGTCACCGGCCCGCGCGTTCCCCTACCACTGCCCGAGCGTGCACCCGGGCGCGCCGGCGTCGAACGCCGAGCCCGCGACGAGGCAGGGCGTGAGCGCGGTCACCTGCTGGGCGTAGCCGCGCCCGCGGACCGAGGTGACGGCCCCGTCGCTCCCGACCTCGCAGGGGTTGTCCTCGCTGCAGGGCTCGCCGTCACCGGCGACGTGGCTGTTGTGGACGGCGACCACCTGGCCGGTCCGCGGGTCGATGAGGGCGGCTCCGGAGAGACCTGCCTGGGTCCGGCACGAGCGGGTCGCGCGGTAGCGGACCACGTCCCGCTGGGTCCAGCCCGTCTCCCGCACGGTCGGGACGACGGCGCCCACGGTGCAGGCGTACGTCGTCTGGAACGAGCCGGCGTGCATCACGAGCTCGTCGCCCGGCGCCGGGCCGCTCACGGCGAGCGGGTGCGCGGGCACCCCGAGCCGACGCAGCTGCGCGTAGGTCTCGCGCAGCCGGTAGACCGCCGCGTCGGTGCCGGTCATGGTCGCGTAGATCAGGCGCGTGGTCGTCGCGCGGGCCACGGGGTTGCTGTCGGGGCCGAGGAGGGTGACGAGGTGGCGCGCGGGTCGGTCGAGCACGGCGTCGCCGGGAGCCGGGCGCGGGTCGACGCAGTGGCCGTTGGTGAGGACCATCGCCCGGTTGGTGCTGCGGCTCGCCGCGACGCGGACGACCGAGGCGGCGCAACCGCTGGACGCCAGGCTGCCGGAGCCCGCGATCCCCGGAGTGGTGGGGCGGGGTGTCGTCGGGATGGTCCGGCGGCCGGAGACGTAGCTGCGGATCCAGCGTCGGTGGGCGCTGAGGTCGGTGTAGACCGAGGGCCGCAGGCCGCTGACGTAGTTGCCGCCGTTGACGGTGCCGGCCAGCACCGTCCGACCGCCCTCGGTGACGAAGACGGGCCCGCCGGAGTCCATGTTGTCCGGTCCGACGTCGTCGTGCCCGACGCACAGCGCGAGCTGCCCCTTGGTCAGGCCGCACACGGCACGGGGCGCGATCCGGGTCGTGGCCGTGCGGAGGGCCCGGGGGTAGCTGCGGGTCGACTCGTAGTCGCGCAGCCCACCGCGCCCGGTGTAACCCCACCCGCGGAGGAGGGCGCGGGTGCCGGGGGTCGGCCGGCGGGTCGCCAGCGGCACCGGCTCGACGGGGAGGGCACGCCGGAGCTTGAGGAGCGCGAAGTCACCGTCCGGGGAGATCGTGCGGGAGGCGCGGACGAACTGCTGGACGCCGACGATGCGGCCGCCGGAACCGACCTTCCGGGAGCCGAACCTCACCCACCAGCCGACCGGGGAACCCGTCAGCGCGATCTTGACCGCGCCGGTCCCCCGGAGGCTGGGCCCGGTCTCGACCAGGCCGGTGCAGTGCCCGGCGGTGATCGCCCAGCGAGGTGCGATCAGGGTCGCGCCGCAGACGTGGTTGTCCCGGCGGGGCGAGTCGACGCGCTGGAAGGAGCCCTCGTACGGCGCCACGTCCGCCGCCCGGTGTCCGTCGACGATGGCTTGGGAGGAGGGGGCCGCGAGCCCGACGAGGACGAGGAGGGCTGCGCAGGCGAGCAGGGCTGCGGGACAGGCGCGCCGCGCGAGGCTGGTCATGATCATGCTGCGACCGTAGGGATCGGGATGTCTCGTGAGCGTATGGTCGACCGGTGGCGTCAGGCCCCGGCTGCGACGACCACCCGCAGGCCGCCGCCGTCCCGCGGCTGGAGGTCCAACCGGGCGCCGTGCACCCGCACGATCGACGCGACGATCGCGAGGCCGAGCCCGCTGCCGGTGGCCCATCGGGCGCTGTGGCTGGGCGCTCGTCCGGTGACGAACGGCTCGGTGAAGGTCGCGACGGCTGCCTCGTCCAGGACGGCACCCGTGTTCTCGACGACGAGCGCGCTGACGCCGGCGCGGTCGACGCCCGTCCGCACCCACACCGTCGGTGCCGGTACGTCGTTGTGGGCCACGGCGTTCTGCAGCAGGTTGACCGCCAGCTGCACCAGCATCGCCCGGTTGCCGCGCGTCGGGGCCGCGTCGAGGTCCCAGACGACCCGGACCTCCTGGTCGGTCGCGGCCGGGTCCGTCCTGGTCTGCCGGCCGGCCTCCGCCGCCACCTCGGCGAGGTCGACCGGCTCGGTCTCGAGGTCCATCCGTTCGAGGCGGGCGAGCCGGAAGAGCGACTCGAGGATCTGGATGGACCGGTCGTTCATCTCGACCAGTCGAGCGAGCAGCTCGTCCCGCCCGGACCCGTCCGGGTCCATCAGCGCGACCTCGAGCATGGTCTTGGTGACCGCGAGCGGCGTTCGCAGCTCGTGCGAGGCGTGGTGGGTGAAGCGTCGCTGCTCCTCGAACGAGTGCTGGAGCTGGTCGAGCATCCGGTCGAACTGGTCGGCCAGCCGCCGGAACTCGTCGTCGGGTCCGGCCAGATCGACCCGGTGGTCGAGCGAGCCCGTCGAGACCGCGGCTGCGGCGTCGGTGAGCTCCTTGAGCGGCCGCAGCATCCGGCCGGCGAGGATCCAGCCACCCAGCAGCCCGACGACGGCCAGCATGGCGAGACCGGCGAGGGCCACCGGGACGGCCTCGCCGAGCAGGTCGGAGCGGTCCGGGACGAAGCGGCCGTCATCGGCCACGACGAGGTTCTCGTCGTCCGGCACGAACCTCAGCACCGAGAAGAGGACACCCGTCACGAGCGCACCGGCAGCGACCAGGAACCCGGCGTAGCTGAGCGTCAGCCGCAGCCGCACGCTCAGGCCCCGCCTCCGACGACGTACCGGACCGTCAAGCATCGCCGAACCGGTACCCGACGCCCGCGACGGTGTGGATGACCGCAGGCGCACCGAGCCGCTTGCGCAGCGTGGAGATGGTGATGCGCACGGCGTTCGTGAAGGGGTCCGCGTTCTCGTCCCAGGCACGCTCGAGGAGGTCCTCGGCGCTGACGACGCCGCCGTCGGCTGCCATCAGCACCTGCAGCACGGCGAACTGCTTGCGAGTCAGCGCGACGTACCGGTCGTCGCGGTAGACCTCACGGCGGAAGGGGTCGAGCCGGACCCCCGCTCCCGCGAGCGTCGGCGGGCGGGCGGCGTCGGGGCGCCGGCTGAGGGCGCGCAGCCGGAGGACCAGCTCCCGCAGCGCGAACGGCTTCGCCAGGTAGTCGTCGACCCCGAGCGCGAACCCCGACTCCTTGTCGTCCAGGCGGTCGGCCGCGGTGACCATGATGATCCGGGCCGCCGAGTGGTGGTCCACGAGGTGCCTGGCCACCTCGTCACCCGGCAGGTCCGGGAGGTCCCGATCGAGGACGACGGCGTCGTACTCGTTCACCGTCAACAGGTCGAACGCCGCGGCCGCGGTGAGCGCGACGTCGGCCGCGATGGCCTCCAGGCCGAGTCCCGCGCGGATCGCGTCCGCCATGTACGGCTCGTCCTCGACCACCAGCACCCGCATGGTGCGAGGCTAGGCGGCCCCACGTATCGCCGGTGTATCGCGTAGCGCAGACGCTCTCGCAACGCGGCGGTCCCTGGGATGGTGGCATGACACCCCCGGCTTCCCCAGTCCCGCGCGGTCGCCTGACCGCTTTCGTGCTGCTCGTCTGCGTGACCGCGGTCGGTCTCGCCTACCTGGCGCTCGCCGACCACGCGGCACCGGCCCGGAGGGCGCTCCTCGCCGAGGCGCACGTGACGGGGGTCCCCGTGCCGGGCGTCGGCGACCGGCCCGGGAGCGGGGACGGTCGGGTGGAGGGGTTGATCGCGCCGGACGCGGACCACGTCGCCCTGGACCGGCTCGACCCTGACCTCTACGACGCCTTGAACCGCGCCGCCGTCGGCGCGACGGAGGACGGCATCGCACTCCAGGTCTCCAGCGGGTGGCGCAGCCGCGCCTACCAGCAGCACCTCCTCGACGCGGCGATCCAGAAGTACGGGAGCCGCGAGGAGGCCCTCCACTGGGTGGAGACCCCCGACGGCTCGTCCCACACGAGCGGTGACGCCGTCGACGTCGGTCCGACGGACGCGGCGTACTGGCTCAGCCAGCACGGCAGCGCCTACGGCCTCTGCCAGACCTACTCGAACGAGATCTGGCACTACGAGCTGGCCACCAGGCCCGGAGGGGCGTGCCCGTCGCCCCGGTGAGGGGCAGCCCGCGGGCACGGGTCCACGGCGCCGCCCTCCGCACCCTCGACCAGGGCTGCAGCCTCGTCGGTGCGAGACCCACGACCGAGTCCCCAGACATCTCCTCGTCGCGTCGCGTCGCGGCGCGGGTCGTCCGTTGCCCCAACGGATGGACCAGCGCCTGCTGGGCCCCGCCGGCGTGGAACGCCTGTGCCGCCGGTAGTCGACGCGCGCGGAAGCGGACGCAGATGCCGTAGTCCGAACGGCTGTCGGCTGGCGGCCCCTGGACACCGCCGACTTCGGAGCTTCGAAGACTTGCTGTACGCTTGTACATGTACAGATGTACAGAAAGGAGGCCGTGATGAGCGAGGACGCAGAGCGGCGGGCCGAGACCCGGCGCGTCGCAGGCGGGAGTCCGTGGTCGAGGCGGCTGAGCTGGTGCCCGAGTTCGGAAGCGCTGGGTTGTCGCACCGGAAGGTGGCAGCAGGCGCGGGGGTGCCGTTGGGCCCCACTACGCAGCCCTCGATCAGCGGTGCGACGTTGCAGGCGGCCCTGGACCGGCGAGGCACCGTCCGTCGTGACGCTCCAGCGCGGCCTGACGTCCCTCTTCGACCTCGACCGTGAGCACGGAAGATGACGACGCGACCCGACCAGCCCCGTCGCCCCGCAGACGAGTCCCCGCAGAATCTCGCCCCGGAGGTGGGACGGATGTCACGTGCCCAGCGATGGACTGCCGCGGGCGTGCTGTCGTTGAGCCTGCTCGTCATCGTGATGGATCTGACCGTCCTCAACATCGCCATCCCCGACCTCGCTGAGGATCTCCGGCCGTCTTCCACCCAACTGCTGTGGATCGTCGACAGCTATTCACTCGTGCTTGCCGGCGTGCTCGTGTCGGTGAGTGCCATCGGCGACCGGTGGGGCCGCAGGAAGATGCTGATGGCCGGCTACGGCGTGTTCGGTGCAGCCTCGGCGCTCGCCTCGTCCGCGGACTCCGCCGAGGCAGTCATTGCGATCCGCTCAGTGCTCGGACTCGGTGCGGCGATGATCATGCCCACCACGCTGTCGATGCTGCGCACCGTCTTCCAGGACCCCAAGGAGAGGGCTACCGCCCTCGCGCTGTGGGCATCCGTGGCCGGCATCGGGGCGGCCATCGGCCCGCTCGTGGGCGGCGCGCTGCTCGAGGCGTTCTCGTGGCGCTCAGCATTCCTGGTCAACGTCCCGCTGATGGTCGTCGCGCTCCTCGCTGCCCTGCTGATGCTCCCGGAGGCGCGGAGTGCCCGACCAGGGGCGTGGGACGTCGTCGCGGCACTGCAGTCGCTCGTCGGGATGGTGGCCCTCGTCTGGTCGCTCAAGCACTTCGCGAAGGAGCAGAGCATTCTCGTCGGTGAGAGCTGGGCCGCCCTCGCAGTCGGCATGGCTCTGCTGACCCTGTTCGTCCGTCGCTGCCTCGCCAACGAGCACCCCTTTCTCGACCTGCGCCTGTTCAAGCGCCCGCAGTTCACCGCCGGGGTAGTCGCAGCCCTCGGAGCGGTGCTCGCGCTGGCCGCAGCCATGCTCCTCCTGGCGCAGTGGATGCAGCTCGTCGAGGGCTACAGCCCGATCGAGGCCGGCGTACGCCTGGTCCCATCGGCGCTCGCGGGCGCTGTCGCAGCCGGCATCTCGCCGTGGCTGGCGTCGAAGCTCGGCGCGCGCAACGTCCTTGCAGGCTCACTTGCCCTCGGCGCGGCCGGGATGGTGCTCATCTGTGCCGCTCCACGCGAGCTGCACTACCCGACGGTCCTGGTGGCACTGGTGATGGTCGGCGCCGGCACCGGAGCTCTCGCGCTGGGCTCGGCGATGATCATGTCCGGCACCCCCGAGGACCGCGCCGGCAACGCCGCGGCCATCGAGGAGGTCGCCTACGACTTCGGCAACGTCCTAGGTGTCGCCATCCTGGGCAGCGTTGCGGCTCTGCTCTACCGCGCCGGCCTCGAGGGGGACCACGTGCTCGGCGGTCTTCAGCAGGAGCTTGCCGGCGCCGTAGGCGAGTCGGTCGGCAACGCCGTCGCCATCGCCGGGGAGCTGGGTCAGCCCGCGATCGCCCAGGCCGCCGCCGTCGAGTTCACCCACGCGCTGGAGGTCACCAGCATGATCGGCGGCCTCACGCTGTTCGCCGTCGCCGCGCTGGTCTACCTCCTCACCCCGCGCGACGTGGACGTCACCCAGCAGCACTGACCCCACTCCCGGGCTTCCACCCACCGCCCTCGGCCACCGCCCAGGCCGCCACAGACCCGACCCTCGGTCGGTCCCCTACCCACACGGAGGAACACATGAGACCCGGATCCGTCCTCATCGTCGGCGCCGGTCTGGCTGGTAGCGCCGCCGCCTGGCACCTCGAGGGCACAGGCTGGCGGGTCACCGCCGTCGACCCCACCGCGAGCATCCCAGAGAGCTTCCTGCTCCAGCTCGACGAGGCCGCCCAGACCATGTTGTCGGCCATAGGCGCCGACCACCTTGTCGACCGGTTCAGCGCCCCCAGCCCTCGCGTGTCCATGCGCTGGGGCAAGGACGAGGTCCGGCGCACCTCGTTCTCCAGCGGCGACATGCGCCTCGCCGTACGCCACCAGTTGGTCGCAGGTGTCAGGGAGATGATCCCGGACACGGTGATCAGGAAGATCGGCCGGCGGGTCTCGGCGCTGAGCCACACCGCCACGGGCGTGGCAGCCACCTTCGATGACGGCTCACGGGATTCCTACGACCTCGTCGTCGGCGCCGACGGCATCGGCTCCACCGTTCGACGCCTCATGTTCGGGCCCGATCAGCCCTACCTCTACCGCAACGGCCTCGCCCATGTCTGGTTCAAGGTCCGGGCCCGCACACCGGGCGACAACGCTGTGATCGCCAGCCGCGATGGCGTCGCCTGGCAGATCTACCCCTACCCCGACCCCCGCACCACCCTCGCCCTCGCGGCCATGGAGGTCCCGGACGACGCACGCCACGATCCCGGGGACCTCTCTGCCCGGTGCTCGCAACTCATCCGCGAGCTCGGCCACGACCTCACCGCGGTCGCCGACGCCGTCGCCGCCGTTGGGACACCGTTCATCAGCCGCTTCACCCAGGTCCGGATGCCCACCTGGTCCACCGGACGCACCGTCCTGATCGGCGACGCCGCCCACTGCATCGACCCGCTGTCCGGCCTGGGAGCACACGCCTCGCTTCTCGACGCGTCCGTCCTTGCCCATGCACTGCAGACCCAGACCGACCACCACGAAGCCTTTGACGCCTACGAGGCCCGCGTGCGTCCGTTCGTCCAGGCCGGCCAGAACGCGACCTCACGCATTCTCGAATACGTCACCACACCCCACGGCGTCACGAGAGCCAGCACGCTACGCGGCGCACTGCGAGACGCAGCACGTCTCACGCCCCAACTCGTCCGACACCACGGACGAGCCTCCATCACTGGACGCCCGCCAGCGCCTCGACCAGGCATCCGGTCCACAACGACCCAACCGACGCCGTGCGCCTGATGCTACTGACGCGCTCTGGCTGGGCCCGGTGCGCTCGAGCCGGACAGGGCCGACAGTGGGCAGACATCCGGATCGCCGCTGTCCGGGCCGGGAGAGGCGATCGCTCCATGTCATGCTCGGGCGGTGAGCGTGGACCGTGCGGCGGAGGTGCGGCGAGTGGAGGCGGAGTACGAATTCTTCCGCCGACGCGACGTGTCCGTGTACGCCGCATTGATCGCCGGGGTTGCCGTGAGTGTCGCGTGGCGGGACCGCTCGCCCTGGAACTTCCTGCTGGTCGTCGCAGTCGCGGCATTCTGGGAGTTCACCAAGTACCTGCTCCGACCGAACGCGCGCTGGTTGGCGGTCGACCCGCGCTAGCGATCGAACAGCCGGTGCTCGCTCGCCTGAAAGCGCGTACGGCTCCCGACACACTCATGCCGATGAGTGGACGCTCACTCGCTGCGACGGGGGGTGCGATCGTCGGCAGGAAGTGAGCCGCTCGGGCGGCCCGATGCGGTCGCGTCTGACGTGGCGGCCGTCCAGGGGACACTGGTCCAGTGCGAGCCATGATGACCTGTTTGGCGGTTTGCCTAGGCCTGGGCGCTTGTGGCGACGGCCAGGTCCCCAGCGACTTCAACCCTGGGGAGATCGAGGTTGTTGCCTCTCCGACTCTGCTCCGCCAGCCGCAGGTCAATGCGGCTGGGACTGTGCCGCTCACCGGTCGTGTGGTCGTGGACGAGGTGCGGCATTGCTTCGCGTTTGAGCCCGCGGACCAGCAGGGTGTCCTCTATGGGTTAGTGGTGCCTCGTGGCTCTCGATTCGGCGGCCGGAACGAGGTGGTGACGCTGCCGGACGGTGTGAAGATGCCGGTCGGCGAGACGCTGACCGTCGCGGGCGAAGTCTTGGATTTCGCCAACGGGGACGACACGCCCGAAGACTGGTTCAAGTGCGCGGACGGCGAGTACCGCTTCGTCGCGGTAGCGGGCGGCGCCTGACGATCCGCTTCTGACAGCCCTACCTCAGACACGCTCAGCAAGCGCACCCGCTCCCTTCGCCGGGCGTGGGACGTCGAAACGCAACCGCAGGCGCGTGGGCTCATCTCCGCCCGTCCGAACGGGATGTCAGGACCGCCCCTCGGAGCGCAGACGACGACTAGTCAGTTCGGAGGGGTCGGGGTGCAGGCGCCTGTCGACGATGCACCCCGAACGCCCGGCAACCACGCCCCGCGTGCCCGTCCTCGCGGCGACTTGGGCAGTTCTGAGCGCGCCACCCGCGCGGCGACCAGCACGCTTCGGGCCAAGTGACCGGATCTGCCGCTGTCGGCGCGGGACGCCCGACCATGCCGCGTTCCGCACGGTCGTCCCGCTTCGCGGCCCGGTACTATCGGAGAGCTTCGACCAGATGCGGCACGTCCACCATCTGGGCGCCGTCTGCGATGGCGATCTCGAACGCACGCATGAGGGCCTGCTGTGCTGTGTTGTCGTAAGGCACTAGGTCCTGGGGGTCACCGCCGGGATCGGGCAGCCGCGCGCCAGCCGACTCGATGCCGGCAGCGACGGCGATGCGCGACGTCGTCACATAGGGCTCTCGTCGTCCGCGCGCGGCCTCGTGCGCGGCCGTGAGGACGTTGCGCGCCTCGATGGTGAACCGGGTGAATCCCTGCTCCGGACTCAGCGGTTCGAGCTCCACCTCGGCAGCCTTGGCGAGTCGCTGCTGCGCGGCCTGTTTCGAGACGCCCATACGAGTCCCGATCTCCGACCAGCTGACGCCCTGTGCGCGGGCCGTGGCGACGACATGTCCGATGAGCTCATCACCGGTCTGATCGAGGTGCTCGGCGATCACCATCGCGTCGGGAATCCGGTCACGGACATCCGCGTGGGTGCTCTCCAGCGCGGCGACAAGACGTTCGAGAGTCACCCCGGTCATCTGCTGAATTCCCATTCGTCAACCACACGTTGACGGACAATCCGCGTCAACCTCTAGTTGACGTAAGCCGCTGATGTCAGCAGCTACGCCGTGTTCCACGAGATGGAGGTCTCGGCCGTCTTGCACGGGCACGAGGTCATCGTCGACGCAGTCAACCCGGTTCCGGCCGCCCGACAAGCGTGGCGAGACGCCGCCAAGTCGTGGGCGCGCGGACCTGCTCCTCATCGAGACTCTCCGAGGAGGTCGCGCATCGACGGAGGGTCGAAGGTCGGGAAAACGACATCCCCGGGCCACGTCGTTCCCACCTGGCAGGACTTCAGACCGGAAGTAGGCGCCGTGGGACGTCGATCGTGACGGCACGCGACCGGTTCTCGACATGTTCGACCCGGACCTCGCTTAGCACCGCCTGACCACGCGCCTCGCGGAAGCCGAAGCAGCGTACTGATCTGCTGCGTGCGTTCGAGCGACCGCTCATGCCGATGTCCCCGTGGTGGGAGCTCGGCGCCTGCCACCCAGCGAAACCTGGTCCAGCGTGCTCAACTGCCGGTGTCCGGGCGGAAACACGGTCCGGAGACCACCCGTCCGAGTAGTGCTCGGCTACGAGATCGAGACCTCGGGGCGCTCGTGCTGTTCATCCGGGGCTGACAGGGTGCTCGGCGACCCGAGCCAGGCCCAGTCCACCGTTGATCACGGGAGTCCGCATGACCGCTACCGCAAGCCGAGCAACAGTCGAGCCGCAGCAGGTGCCACCGGTGAAGCGGCTGCGTCACCGCGCTGAAGTCCCGATGCTGCTCGTGGCGGGCACCGCCACATTCGTCGTGCTCGTCGTCTTCGCGGCGATCGGCCTGACCGGCGGCGACGAGCCCGGATGGCTGACCACCGCCGCGGTAGCGGTCGTGGCCGGTCCCACGTTCCTGGCGGCCGTGATGATCCGCTACCTCTACTGGTCGAAGATCTCGAATGGCGTCGAGGTCACCGCGCGGCAACTGCCCGAGCTCCACGGGGTCTTCGCCGACCTCGGCGCACGGCTCGGCATGACGCCCGACGGTCACGGTATGGACAAACTGCCCCGGCTCTACGTCCTGAACGGCAACGGCGTGATGAATGCCTACGCCACCAAGTGCCGCGTGCGCCGCGGCTACGTCGTCATCTACAGCGACCTGCTGGACCTCGCCTACCTCAAGGGAGAGTTCGACACCATCAAGTTCGTGCTGGGTCACGAACTCGGCCACATCAAGTGCGGCCACGTGAGCGTGTGGCGCGCCTTGCTGCGACCGGTCGCCCGGCTGCTGCAGTTCGGTCAGAGCGTCTCTCGCGCGCAGGAGTACACCGCTGACCGCGTGGGCAGCTTCCTCGCGCCCGAGGGGGCGCTGGGGCTGGTCGGCCTGTACGCCGGGAAGCACATGAGCGAGCACGTCGACCTCGATGCCTACTTCGATTCCGTCGCCGACCACCGTGACGGGTTCTGGCTCAAGTTCGTGAACTTCCGCGCCGACCACGCGGTCGGGTTTCGCCGACTGACTGCGCTGAAGCGAGTCGAGACGGAGGGGTGGGACGTGCACGGTCGGATGCTCTGAGCCCACTGTTCTGAGCCCACTGTTCCGCCTGAGAGCTCCGGACGGCCGCCGGCGCGCTCATGCCGAGGTGAACGAGTCGAACAGGCACCGTGCCTGGCTCGCTGGGACACTGGCCACATGCCACGCATCGGATTCCTCCACACCGCGCAGGTCCATGTCGAGACCTTCGAGGCACTCGTGCGCGATGCCGATGCCAGTTCGTCCTGCGTGCACCGGGTCGCGCCTGATCTCCTCGACCAGGCGCGCGAGAACGGCCCCACCCTGGACGTCGAGGACGCCACCCTGGCTGCTCTCCGCCGACTCGCCGATGACGATGTGGACGTCGTCGTCTGCACCTGCTCCACCCTCGGGCCTGTCGCCGAAGGCCTCGGAGGGCGTCTGCCTGTGCCGGTCTTCCGCGTGGACCGACCGATGGCACGGGCGGCTGTCCGGGCCGGGGCGCGTATCGGCGTCGTCGTCGCGTTGGAGTCCACGCTCGAGCCGACCCGTGCACTGCTCGCTGCCGAGGCGCGGCGCGCGGGCGTGTCTCCGACGATCCTCGACGTCGGGGTGCCGGACGCGTGGGCGGCTTTCGAGGCCGGCGACGACGAGGAGTACCTGCGGCAGGTCGCGGATGCGGCTCGCTCCATCGCCGACAGCGTGGACGTCGTCGTCCTGGCCCAAGCGAGCATGATGGGCGCCACCACGACGCTCAGCGATCTCCGGACGCCTGTGCTGGCGAGCCCTGTCCTCGCCGTGCAGCACGCCTTGAGCCCCTCGAGTCGAGGACCGGCCGGACATCCGCCGTCGTCGCGGTGAACGTGTCGCCGCCGCCTGTCCGGCTGGTCGCACCCGGTTCGCCGCGTCATGGGAGCCCGCGCCGCTGATCGTGCCGGGGCGTCGCACCTGGATCGTGTGCGTGGCGGTGACCGACGCCGCCTCGGTGTTGTCGCTGCGGTTCGGGGCCGTGCCGGTTCAGATGGCGTCGTCTGCGTCCTCCTCGAGGGGCCCCGTAGGGCCGGCAGCGGTTCCGGAGTGCGGAAGGGTCGCTATGAACGTCGCGCCGCGGCCGGTCTGGCTGGGCGCGAGCCGCAGGCTGCCACCTTGTTCGGTGATGAGTCGGTGGGCGATGTGGAGACCGATGCCTTGCCCGTGTGAGGCACTGCCTCGGTGGCCCCACTGGAAGAGGCTGCCTCCGAGGTGCGGAGGGATGCCGGGTCCTTGGTCGACGACCCGGATCTCGACCGCGCCGCGCGCGACCCGGGTGTGGAGGTCGATGGGCGTGCCTGCATGTTGTGCGGCGTTCTCGAGCAGGATGTTGACGGCCTCGGCGATGTCGTCGGGTCTGCCGCAGGCGTGGCTGCCGTCGTGGTGCCAGTGGATCGTGCGGCCGCGTGCGCGGTGGCTGGTGACGATCGGGTCGAGCAGGCGGCCGAGGTCGCAGTCCTCCGGTTGGAGGAGACGGCGGTCGTCGAGCAACCGTTGCAGTCGGCTGGCTTCGGCGTTGATGGCGCGTTCGAGCGCCTCGCGCCGGTCCTCCGGGAGCCAGGAGCTGTTGCGGAGCAGCTCGGAGGCGCTGGCGATACCAGCGATCGTTGCGCCGAACTCGTGGAGTCGTGCGCGGTCGACACGGACGTCGGCCTCCAGGTGCTCGACATGGCGGTGGAGGGAGTCCACGGTGCTGCCGTGCCTGTGCAGCTTGACCTGCAGGAGGGAGAGCCCGGCGTGGATGAGCCCGGCGGCGCCCAGCACGCTGGTGCCGATCGCGATGCCGTTGACCATGTCACCGGCCGGGGTCGGCGAGGTGAGGAAGTGCCCGAACGCCAGGAGCGCCGCGGCACCGGCGAGGCGGACGCGCAGCCAGAGCGGTGACCGGCGCAGCCGCAGGATCAAGGCGCCGACGAGGACCTGTTCCGCGAGGACCCCGGTGGCCAGTGCGCGCAGGGTCGCGTCGCTGAGGCCGAGGGGCGGTGCCTCGAGGACGGCGACGCGGACGGCGGTGGCGACCACTCCGAGGACCAGGCCGGCACCGAACGGGTTGACCGACAGGTGTCGGCGGTCCGCGGCGGCGGTCATCGCCACCAGGAGGGCCTGGACCGCCAGCTCTGTGAGCAGCAACCAGCCGGCGCGCTCGGCCAGCGCCTCGGGCCGGGCGATCCGGATGGCTGCGACCCCGATGCCTTGGGTGCCGAGGAGGGTCACGGCGGCCGAGAGCCATCCGGTCGTGGGGTTCCGGGCGAGGTGCCAGCACAGGTGGAAGAGCAGGCCGGCGATGAGGACGACGGGGTAGACGAGCAGCTCGTGGACGAGTGCAGCCCGCTCGAGGTCACGCGCGGAAGGCTCGAGCCAAGGAAGGAACAGCAGGGGCAGCGCGACGAGGACAGCGACCGCCGCGAGGCTGACGCCTCGGACGTCGGACTTCTGTTGAGCTGCCGCTGCCATGGGAACCTCGGTGTGCCCGCGCCGGATCTCATGCGATGTCCTGCCGCGTTCTCGGAAGCCCGCGGAGGCCGTTGCCGCGTTCCCTGTCCCGAGCTGGGTACGCACCGCTGTCGTCAGCCCGTACGACGTCGCTGGCGGCGGCGCCTGGGGCCTGTTGTCGCCGCCCCAGTAAAGGACTCGGTGGTGATCGCTGTCCATACCCATCGGGGTGGCAGGCGTGGACCGGCACACCGGCCGTGTGGCCGTTCCCGCAGGCCCGCTTCGTGGTGTCACACCGAGCAGCAGCGGGCGCCGTACTCGTCGACGTGTGCCGGTGGGTCGGCAGGCGGCTGGCACGGGTGGTGTCCGAAGCGTGCGCCGACCGGCCCCGCTCATCGGCCGCTAACCAGAACTGGCTTCCCCCGCACCCCAGAGCGCGGCGACGTGGCTGGCGTCGGTACCGCAGCAACCACCCAGGACGCGGAGCGCCGGGAGCTCGCGACGCACCAGGCCGGTCGAGCTCGTGAGCAGGCGCAGGTCCCCGGTGTCGAGTCCGGTCATCTCGTCGAGCTCGGCGTGGCTGAGTGTCGAGGCGTTGGGACGGAACGCCGCGACACGAGCCGTCCAAGGACTGTGGCCCGGCGGCTGCGCGAGCGCCGGTTGCAGGTGTGTGGGGTGGGCGCAGTTCACGCCGTACCAGTCCGCCGGCGCGTCGCCGTCCAGGATCGCGATGGCGTCGCCCAAGGCGGTGCCGTCGGGCAGCCGCCCGTCGGTCTCCACCGTGAACGAGATCGCGACCGGGATCCCGGCGTCCCGCGCTGCGCGCACGACCCCGAGCGCCTCGGCGGGCCCGGTCATCGTCATGGCGTGCACGAGGTCTGCTCCCGCTTCCGCGAACGCCCGGACCTGGCCGCTGTGGTAGGCGGCGGCTTCGTCCGGGTCGGTGCCGCCGGTGACGTAGCCGTCGCCTCGGGGCCCGATGTTCCCGCTCAGCAGCACCTGCGCGACCTCGGCTCGCTCAGCGATCGCCCGCACCACGCCGAGTGCCCGGCGGTTGACCGCGTCGAGGGCAGCGGAGTCGTAGCCGACCCTTCGTCCCCAGTCGGGGTTCGCGCGCCACGTCGGCGTCTCGAGGAGCAGTCCCGCGTCCACCGTGGACGCGATCGTGGCGTACTCCGCGTAGTAGCTCTCGAGCAACGCGCGCCCGGCTGCATCGTCGACGAGCGGGAACGCAGCGAAGTGCGGCAGGTCCACGCCCTTGTTGAACAGCAGGTCCGTCTCGAGGCCTCCGTCGGTGACCCAGTCCTGTGCGCCCAGCAGCTCAGCTGCGGCAGCCGTCATGGCTCCTCCTCGCTCTCGGCCAGTGGTCGGCGCCGCCTCGGACGGTCCCTGTCGACCGAGGCGGCGCAGGTACCGATTGAGCCGCATCAACTCGTCGCTGCGCGTCCCCCAGAATCGGGAGATCCCACTCCCGCAGCGTCCGGGTGCCCCTGCGCACGCGCCCTGGTCGCCGAGACCGGGCGACCGACCAGACGTGCTTGAGGACAGGGTCCTCGCCGACGGTCGCCGGCCCGCTGTCCCGGGAGCCCAGCACGTCGGGCAGCCGCCGACGCACGGAGCCGATGGCGTGCGACGACCAGCGGCCCCCGCGGTCCCTCGCGAGCCGCCCTCAGCGCGGCACCGGGGTGTCGGTGACCGTGGTGCCGGGGTCGAGCGGCTCCGTCAGGGTGGTCGGCGGCGGGGACGCGTCCTCGGGGGCGCCGGCCCGGGCGTCGGCGAGGACGTCGGCCGGGACGTGCTGCTCGAGGTACCGCCGCCCGGCACGGGTCGCGGGGTGCATGGCGGCCGCGGCCGCGCCGACGATGGCGGCGATGGTGAGCCAGCCGAGGGCGCCCCACTCCATCGCGAGGAAGCCGTAGACAGCCGGCGCCCAGAACCGGCCGAGCGTGTTGCCGAGCTCCGAGACGCCCTGGTAGTCCCCGCGCCGACGGGGGTCCATCAGCTCGGCCTCGAAGGTCCATCCCGAGGCGGAGAGGTAGAGCTCGGCCCAGGTCAGCACGATGTGTCCGACGAAGAACAGCACGACCGTGACCCAGCCGACGGTCTCGTGGGTGGCCAGCGTGACGATGCAGGTCAGCGCGAAGAAGATCGCGGAGAGGCGCACCGCGCGCAGGGCGGTGTCGACGTCGCGGATGCCGCGCGAGGTGATCCTGGGCAGCACGATGCACATCACGGTGTTGGTGGCGAAGAGCAGCGCCACGAGCTCGTGGGGGGCGTCGGTCTCGATGACCAGCCACAACGGGATCACCGTGTGCAGCAGGACCTGGTTCGACCACAGCACGCCGGTCAGGAAGGTCACCGCCAGCCAGCTGCGGTTGCGGATCGCCGGCGGCCCCTCGGGCTTGCGGCGGGGCCCGCTCGAGCGGACGTCGTGGGAGGCGTTCGGCAGCCGGAGGATCGCCACCGCGTTCACCAGGAAGAGGACCGCGGTGAGGACCGGGGCCCAGCGCAGCACGTCGGAGCCGAAGGCGATGGCGCCGCCGCTCAGGAACGCACCGATGCTGAAGCCGACGTTGAGCGCGGAGTACATGTACGCCCGGGACTCCACGCGCTCGGCCGGAGGCAGCACGTCGAGGACGTACGCCGCGTGGGCGGCCCCGCCGAGGCTGCCCGCCACCTCCATCACCACCGCCAGCGCGACGAACTGCGGGAAGCTGTCGATGAAGGGCCAGGCGAGGAACAGCGCGCCCTGCACCACCGCGCTCAGCGACCACATCCGCTTGGGGCCGAACCGGTCGACGAGCTTCCCGGCCGGCACCGCGACGAGGAAGCTGGCGACCGCGGCCACCGTGAGGCCCACGCCGACCTGCCCCAGGGACAACCCGAGGATGACGCCGAAGTAGACGGCCGACCCCGCCAGGAAGGCGCCGTCCCCCGTGGCGAAGAGCAGGGACTGGACCGAGAGCCGTCCGGCGAGGGTGGACGGAGGCGTGACGTAGTTGCGGAGCGCGGTGAGCATCGCTGCCGATCCTCTCCTGGAGGACCGACCGCCGTCGCGCGATATTCGGACGGCGCGGGGCTCCCCGAGCGGTCAGGCCCAGCGGAACCGGTCGACCAGGCGCGCCCCGAACGGGGCTTGCCGGAGCGCGGTCACCACGAGCAGGCCGAGCGCGGCGCCGACGACGTCGAACAGCAGGTCGTTGACGTCCGCGACGTGGCCGCCCGCCACGGTCTGCGCGGCGACGTACTGGCTCACCTCGATCAGCAGGCTGCACGCGGCCGCCACGCCCAGCACCCCGGCGCCCGACCACCGCGGCGCGACGAGCGCCAGGAGGATCCCGACCGGGACGAAGACGCCGATGTTCATCACGGCGTCCGCGACCTCGTAGTCCGACAGCAGGTCGAGATGGATCGAGTCCTGCCACCGGGCGGTGCGCGCGGGCTTGTCGAGGTAGATCGGGAAGACGGTGTTCGCGACCACGCCGGCGGTGTACACGCACGCGGCGAGCGCGACCGCGGCGCGGGGCGCCGTCAAGGACCCGCGCCGGCGCAGCCGCCACACCAGGACCACGAGCACCACCCCGGCGAGCGGGACCACTACCGGCAGCACCGGCACCTCACGGAACACCCTGCCTCCTCCTGGCTGGCGCACGACGAGTGCGCCCTGTCGACGACCTGTCGACCTCGACCAGCCTGGCGGCCGGGATCGGATCGCGCCTCGGCCGGAGGTACCGGACGGTCGGTCGCAGGTGCCAGCTCGGAACGCCGGCGACGGGTGGGGCGAGCGCAGGTAGCGTCCGGGGGGTGGCCAGCTCCCGCCGATCGTCGACGGTCCGCGTCGCCGCGCCGTACCCCGCGGACGTGGTGGAGGCGCTCTGGCGCGACCTCGTGGCGTGCCTGCGGGAGGTGGGCCACGTCGTCAACGTCGCCGACGGGCGCACCATCGTCCGGTTCCGCGGGGGCTCGAAAGAGGTGCTCGCGTTCGGACCGTCCGAGTGGGCGCACGTCGTCGTCCACGGCGTCAGGTCCGGCGGCCCGGCCGCGGTGGCCTACGACGCCGCCCTCTCCGGCGCCGCGTGCGACGAGCTGATGGAGATCCTGGGCAGCAAGGGATCGCCGCTGGTCGTGCGCGACGGGCGGCTCGTCCGGGGGTGACCGGCCCCGGACCTGCCGCGCCGGGCCGTGCGTCGCTGGCGGGCACCGTCGGGGAGGGTCATCATCGAGTTGTGCCCGGCGCAGCCCCCCGGTGGGAGACCCACCCTGTGACCCCTGACCGCTTCGAGGACTTCGCCGACGTCGTCAACCCGAACCGGCGCGCCACCCACTGCTGGTGCCTCTCCCACCGGCTCCCCGCCTCCGAGATCGACCGGCTGGGAGGCGGCAGCCGCGAGCAGGCCGCGCGGCGCCTCGGCGAGCGCGAGCACCCGCCGGGGGTGGTCACCTACCGCGACGGCGAACCGGTCGGCTGGTGCAGCATCTCCCCCCGCCGGGAGATCCCCCGGCTCGAGCGCAGCCGCCTCATCCGCCCCGTCGACGACGTCCCCGTGTGGTCCGTCATCTGCCTCGTCGTCCGCGGCGGTCGGCGGCGCCAGGGGGTCACCGCGGCGATGCTCGAGGGCGCCGTCGCCTACGCGGCCTCGCGGGGCGCCACGGCCGTCGAGGCGCACCCGGTGGACCCGCCCGGCCGGATCGACACGACGATGGCGTTCGTGGGCGTGCGCGCGATGTTCGAGCGGGCCGGCTTCGAGGTCGTCGGCACGACCGACGCGGTCGCGTCCGGGCTGCCCCGCCTGACCATGCGCCGGACGCTCGCCTGAGGACCGCGCACCGGGTCGAGCGAGCCCCGGTCGTGTGCCCACGGACGCGCCCGGACGCGTCGTCGGGCACACGACCCCGGCCCACCCCGGGCACGGCGACCGAGGGACCCGTCAGTCGTGCGACCCCTCCCGACGTCTGCGCGCGAAGTACTCCCCGAGCTCCCGGAGGGTCGCGCGGTCCAGCGCCTGCTCGGGGTCCGCGACGATGTCGCGCTGCATGCGCTCGCGCGCGGCGTCGTACAGCGGGGGGCTCAGCGCAGCAGGGAGGTGCTGGACGTACCAGCCGCGGAACGTGCGCGCGCCCCACCGCTGCAGCGTCCGCGCGACGATCCCGGGCCTGCCCCGCCGGGCCCAGAAGCCGACTGCGTGGCCGAGCACGAAGGCGGTCCCAAAGGCCATCGCCATGACCCCGAGCGTGCCCGCGACCTCGTCGCTGGCGAAGTTCACTACCGCCAGCAGCCCGCCGTAGTAGACAGGGGTCAGCACCTCCACCTGGTCGACGTACGGACCGACCTGCTCCGCCGCCGCGGCGAGGTCGGAGATCGAGCCCAGGTCGGGCTTCGCGTCCCACGCCTCGCGCACGTGGCCCCACGCGTCGGCGTGGTCCCCCGGCAGCGCGTCCCGGGCCTCGAGCACCTCGTCATAGGTCGTCTCGATCCCGTCCAGCGTCGCCGAGCTGCTCTCGAGTGCCTCCTCGAGCTCGGCCTGGGGCGGCGTCTGCTCGTTCACGTGGTCGAGCGCGACCTGGATCTCCTCCCGGTGCTCCACGACGTACTCCGCGGCGCGGTAGCGCTCGGCCAGGCTGGGGACCGCGGCGCGCGTCCTGCCCCTTGCCGCCCACCGTCTCGGCATCGCTCAGCACGACCGCCACGGCCGCGCCCGCGCCGTACGCCTTGATGCCGAGCTCGAGGACCGATCCCGCCAGGAGCCGGCCGGTCTCCAGCCGGCGTCGCAGCGACGGGTGGTCCGGGCCAGGTGTCACAGGGCGTCTCCCGAGAGGTGCGCGGACCGAGCCGCTGAGGTACGTCGACCTCCCCGTTGCCCTCCAGCCGCGGATCCCAACGGGTCCGGGGTGACCCGGCGACCGGCGGCGACCGCGACTCAGTGCAGCCCGGACCAGGCGGAGACGTCGAGCCCCCAGTCCTTCGCCAGCCGCTCGGCCTGCGGGCGGTACATCACCTGCAGCGACTCCTTGAGCCCCGGCGTCCAGTCCCACTCCGCTTGGGAGGAGGAGCCGGAGGCCCGCTCGACCTCGGCCAGGGGCACGGGGTCGACGCCGATCAGGCGCCACACCTCGTCGACGGCGGCCTGCGGGTCGCGCCGGACGACCTCGTAGACCATCACGTGCACCCGGTCGCGGCCCACGGCGGCCGCCCACGCCTCGAGCTGGTCGGCGTAGAACCCGCTCCAGGTCTGCACCGTGATCGGCACCGGGTAGGGCCAGGACCTGCCCCGGGTGGCCGCCAGCCGCATCGCGGAGCGGAACCGCTCGACGGGGTCCCGCAGCAGCACGAGCACCGGTGCGTCCGGGACCAGCCGCGCGGCGGCGGCCGGGGCGGAGGCGTGACGCAGGGACTGCGGGGTCCACTCGCCGCGGTGGACGCCGTCGGCGGGGAAGAGGTCGAGGTACTGCGCCTCGGGGACCCGGCCGTCGCCGACCTTGTGCAGCAGCTGCTGCTCCTTCTTGCCGTTGGTGCCGAGCCCGACGGCCGGGTGCTGGGTCAGCAGGTCGGTGAACCAGGTCGTGCCGCTGCGCTGGGCGCCGATCCCCAACCATGCCGGTGAGCTCATGGGGAGCACCCTAACGACGCGTCGCCGCAGGCCGGAGCACCGGTGAGGAGCGGGGATAGGGTCGCTGCCATGAGCGAAGCGGGTCTCGATCCCACCTTCACCGCCCTCCCCCACCGCCACCTCGGCGACACCGCTCTCGCCCGGGCGCGCGACCTCGGAGCGACCCACGCGGAGTTCCGGTTCGAGCGGGTCCGGTACCAGCACCTCGGCGTCCGCGACGGGGTCCTCCAGGGCGCCAGCGACGCCGAGGACCTCGGCTTCGCGGTGCGCGTGGTGCACCGGGGTGCCTGGGGGTTCGCCTCCGGCGTCGTGCTCACCCCCGAGGAGGCGGTCCGCGTCGCCGAGACGGCCGTGCAGGTCGCGCAGCTGGCCGCCGCCATGACACCACGACCGGTGGAGCTGGCTCCGGAGCCGACGTACGACGACGTCGTCTGGGTCTCCTCCTACGAGGTCGACCCGTTCACGGTGCCGGTGGCCGAGAAGGCGGCGGTGCTCATCGACTGGACCGAGCGGCTGCGGGCCGGGGCCGCCGTCGACCACGCCAGCGCGAGCCTGCAGCAGGTCGACGAGCACAAGTACTACGCCGACCTCTCCGGCACCCGCACCACCCAGCGCCGGATCCGCCTGCAGCCGGCGTTCGAGGCGATGGGCTCCAGCGACGACGTGTTCGACTCGATGGCGAGCACCGCCCCGCCGGTCGGCCGCGGCTACGAGTACGTCGCCGGCGGGCCGGGCCAGTGGGACTGGGACGCCGAGCTGGCGGAGGTCCCCGAGCTGCTGGCCGAGAAGCTCGCGGCGCCCAGCGTGGAGCCGGGCGACTACGACCTGGTCATCCATCCCTCGAACCTCTGGCTGACCATCCACGAGTCCATCGGCCACGCCACGGAGCTGGACCGCGCGCTGGGCTACGAGGCCAACTACGCCGGCACCAGCTTCGCGACGTACGACAAGCTCGGGACGCTGCGGTACGGCAGCCCGGTCATGAACGTCACCGGCGACCGCACGGTCGAGCACGGCCTGGCGACCACCGGGTACGACGACGAGGGGGTCGCCACCCAGCAGTGGGACATCGTCCGCGACGGGGTGCTGGTCGGCTACCAGCTCGACCGGCCGATGGCCGCGATGAAGCCGGAGCTCGCCGGCCCCGACCACCCGCAGGGCCGCTCCAACGGCTGCGCCTACGCCGACTCCCCCGGCCACATCCCGATCCAGCGGATGGCCAACGTCTCGCTGCAGCCGGAACCCGACGGCCCGAGCACCGCGGAGCTGATCGGCCGCGTCGAGCGGGGCCTGTACGTCGTCGGCGACAAGTCGTGGTCGATCGACATGCAGCGCTACAACTTCCAGTTCACCGGGCAGCGCTTCCACCGGATCCAGGACGGAGAGCTGGTCGGGCAGGTGCGCGACGCGGCGTACCAGTCGACCACCACGGACTTCTGGGGCTCGATGGAGGCCGTCGGCGGGCCGCGGACGTGGCTGCTCGGCGGGGCGTTCAACTGCGGCAAGGCCCAGCCCGGGCAGGTCGCGTCCGTGAGCCACGGCTGCCCCACCGCGCTCTTCCGAGGCGTGCGCATCCTCAACACCACCGACGAGGCAGGTCACTGATGCACTCCCCCACCCAGCCCCGGGTCACGCCCCAGTCCCTCGTCGAGCACGCGCTCGCCGCGACGATCGCCGACGAGTGCGTCGTCGTCGTCCGCGACCGCACCAGCGCCAACCTCCGCTGGGCCGGGAACACGCTGACCACGAACGGCGTCATGCACGGCGTCGACGTCACGGTGGTCTCGTTCATCCACCGCGCCGACGGCACCTCGACCGGCTCGGTCTCGGGGAGCGCGACCGACCAGGCGCAGGTCTCGGCCCTGGTCACCGCCGCCGACGCCGCGGCGAGGGCGGCCTCCGCGGCCGAGGACGCCGCCGAGCTGGTCCGCGACCGCACGTCGCCGGACTGGGACGAGGAGCCGGTGCGCACCGGCATCCACACCTACGACGCGTTCGCGCCGGCCCTGGGCGAGGCCTTCGGGCGCGCGGAGGCCGGGGGGCGGGTGCTCTACGGCTTCGTCAACCACGAGCTGACCACGACGTACCTCGGCTCCACGACGGGCCTTCGTCTGCGCCACGTGCAGCCGACCGGCCACTACGGCTGCACCGGCAAGACGGCCGACCTCAGCCAGAGCGCGTGGGTCGGCGGGGCCACCCGCGACTTCTCCGACGTCGACGCGCTGGCGATGGACGCCGAGCTCGAGCAGCGCCTCGGCTGGGGCGCGCGCCGCGTGGACCTGCCCGCCGGCCGCTACGACACCGTCCTGCCGCCGAGCGCCGTGGCCGACCTGATGATCGATGCCTACTGGTATGCCGGCGCCCGGGTCGCCCACGAGGGCCAGTCGGTCTACAGCCGGCGCGGCGGCGGCACCCGGGTCGGCGAGCGGATCGCCCGGGAGGGCGTGCACCTGCTCAGCGACCCGTCGTACGCCGGGCTGGAGTGCTCGCCGTTCGTGGTCGCCTCCTCCTCGGGCAACGAGTCCTCGGTCTTCGACAACGGCCTGCCGCTCGGCCGCACCGACTGGGTGCGCGACGGCGAGCTCGCCGCCCTGCTGCAGACCCGCCACTCCGCCGCGGTGACCGGCCTTCCGGTGACGCCGGCGATCGACAACCTGGTGCTCGACGTCGACGGCGGGACCGGCAGCACCCAGGACCTGGTCGCGGGGGTGGAGCGCGGCCTGCTGGTGACCTGCCTCTGGTACATCCGCGAGGTCGACCCGCAGACGCTCCTGCTGACCGGCCTGACCCGCGACGGCGTCTACCTGGTCGAGGGCGGCGAGATCACCGGCGCGGTCAACAACTTCCGCTGGAACGAGAGCCCGGTCGACCTGCTGGGCCGCTTCTCCCACGCCGGCGCCACCGAGCAGAGCTTCAGCCGGGAGTGGGGCGACGACTACTTCAGCCGGACGGCCACCCCCGCCCTGCGGGTGCCCGACTTCAACATGTCGAGCGTGTCGCAGGCGATGTGAGGAGGCCGACGCGCCGACGGCCCGTCGGCGTGCACGGGCGCGGGCGCGGGTCCCGCTCAGCCGGCCAGCCGCACCTCGAGCCGCCCGTGCAGCCGCCCGAGGAGGAACGCCTCGCCGGTCGTGGCCGCCCGGGTCGCCACGGCCCCGACCTCCTGCTGGGCGCGCAGCGTGGTGCAGGCGTCCTCGAGACCCTCGACCGCCTGCTCCGCCCACCGGCGCGCCCGCCGCGCCTCCTTCCCGACGACCGGCTCCACGAGGTCCGCGACGTCGGCGAGGTGCTCGGCGGCCGCCAGGTGGCGCGCAGGGGTGTAGCGCCCCTCGTCCTCGCCCGTCCGTGCCGACGCCTTCGTCCGCGCCTTCTCCAGGCGGCGCCGCAGCTGCTTCCTCGTCAGCGGCTCCTCCGACGCCGGCTCGGCGACCACCCGGTCCAGCGACCGCAGCAGCGCGAGGTACCGGTCCGCCTGCAGGTCGTCGAGCACCCTTGCTGCGGCCTCGCGTTCGCGCTCCTCGAAGGCGGCGCGCAGCAGCCGGCGCACGGGGGCCACCCCTTCCCGCTCCTCCTCGAGGACCGCCAGCACGCGCTCGTGCGCCGCGGCCAGCTCCGAGGCCTCGACGAGCGACTCCGACAGCCACGCCAGCTCCGCGCGGACGGGGCCGGTCACCGTGCGGCCCCAGCCCGGGCGCAGCGTCCACAGCGCCGCCCGGAGCCGCCGCACCACCGACGCCAGCTCGCCGGCGACCAGCTCGCCACGCCGCCACCGGCTGTCCAGCAGCTTGAGGACGCCGACGTCCGCCGCGACGGCCTGCAGCACGGGGTCGGCGACCTCGGGGACCTGCGGGAGCCGGTCGCCGAGCGTGACCGCGATCTTGCGGGCCAACGGCCTCGGCTCGACCCCGAGCCCCTCGAAGAGCTCGTCGGCCGCGGCCAGCAGGTCGGGCTCGCCCTCGACCAGCTCCAGCTCCCACTCCCGCCACGAGACCGGCGCTCCGCCGACCGGGGTGCCGGTGACCTCGTCGTCGGCCAGCTCGGCCAGCACGGTCCCGTCCTCGGCGAGCAGCAACCGTGAGGTGCGCCGGGTCGCCACGGTCGCGACCGGCGACAGCGGCTCACCCTGTGTCCACGCGGTGACGAGACCGCGCAGCCGCGCCGGCACCGTCTCGCCCCTGCCGAGCCGGTGGTGCAGCTCATCACGGCCAGCCCGGGCAGGCAGCTTGAGGTGCCAGCCCTCGTCCGGTCCCCCGGTGCGGGCCCGCAGGGTGATGCCGGCGGCGGTCAGTGCCAGCCCGCCGGTGTCGTGGTACGTCGCGTGCAGCTCGTGCACGACCGGCTCGGCGACCCGCGCCACCCCGGGCAGCCCGCCCGGCCCGGCCAGCGCCGGGACCTCGGTCCCGGGCGGGGGTGCGTACGTGTGCTCGACCTCGAGGTGCTGTGTGCGCGTCATGCCGTCCCGTACCCACCACGCCGGTGCAGACCGGTGCAGACCGGTGCGTCCGGCACGCAACCGTCCCGCCTCGCCGGGCGTAGACACCCCGACCAGCCACTCCCACCAGGAAGCAGCACCAGCATGCGCATCCCCGCCCTCCTCGCCGCCACGGCCACCGCCGCGACCGCGATCACCGGCCTCACCACCACGACGGCCGTCTCCGCCACGTCCTCCCCCAGCACCGACGGCACCACGACCCACGAGCGCGGCAACGTCGTCGAGTGCGGCGCGGCGTACGCCGGCCAGGACACGTTCGTCAGCGTCTACGAGAACAACCTGCACCCCGACGTCTTCCAGGTCGTCGTCGGCGAGGACGGCCTCGGCCGCGGCAAGGAGTCGACCACCGGCTTCATCGACGCCGGCACGGTCCGCGCCACGATGCGGCTCGACGGCCGGAAGGTCGTCGTGTCCGGGACCGCGAAGCGGGTCGGGAAGAGGATCGCCGTCCACGAGGAGGTCGACGACGCCGGCGAGCACGTCGTCGTCGACGGCTTCCACCGCCGGCTCCGCACCGACCTGACGCTGCGGTGGAAGGGCCGGACCGTCGCCCTCGACTGCGACGAGGCCTTCTTCTACGACCTCGACGTCACCCGGTACGACACCACCGGCGACTGAGACCGACCACCACGCGCAGCGGCGTCACCGGTCAGCGACCCGGATGACCCCCGGGAACGGGGGCGTCCGGGTCGTACGGCGTCCGGGTGTAGACGAAGGTGGCGACCTCGAGGTGGCCCACCGACCCGTCGGGGCGCCGGACGACGTGGAGCTCCTCGCCGGCGTGGTAGCCGGACAGCCCCAGCACCCGTCCCCCACGGACGGCGAACCGGTAGAGCTCCTGCCCGGTCCGGCGGGCGACCAGCTCGGTGCCCTCCATCGCGAAGACGATCGCGGTGTTGCCCCAGTGCCAGACCCCCGGGACGCCCACCAGCGGCGCCGGCAGCGCGGGTGACGGCGTCCACGCGGGGGCGACCGTCGGCTCGCAGCGCTCGAGCTCCTCGAGCAGCTCGGTGACGACTGCGGCCGGCGAGCAGCCCGCGGTGGCGTCGGTCAGCACCACGCCACCGCTGCGACGCCTCGGGTCGACCAGGACGGCGGCGAGGAACCCCGGCATCGAGCCGGTGTGCCCCGCGAGCGTGCCCGAGCCGCCGGGCAGCAGCTGGAACCCCAGCCCGTGCGCGTAGCCGAGCCCGTCGGTGGGGTTGCCCGACTGCGGCCCGAACGCCTGCCGCAGCTCGGCCGGCGAGAGCACGTCGGGGTGGCCGTCGAGGAGGAAGACGGCGTACCGCGCCAGGTCGGTGAGCGTCGCCCACACCTGGCCCGCGGGCGCCATCGCCCCGGTGTCGGTCGCGGGCTCCGGGACGAGCGTCGACTCGTAGGGGTGCACCGACCAGCCCTGCGCGGCGGCGCCGACGGGGAGGTACGACGTGCGCGTCATCCCCAGCGGCGCGAGCAACCGGCCCTCCACGGCCTCCCACCACGTCGTGCCCCGGACGCGGGCGACGACCTCGCCGAGCAGCGCGTACCCGAGGTTGGAGTAGTGGAACTCCTGGTGGGCGGGGAACGCCGCACCCGAGCCGTCGTGCAGCGCCGCCAGCTCCTCCCACGACCGGCCGGCGGACCGCTCCCACCACGGCCCGGCCGGCTCCGACTGCATGCCCGAGCTGTGCGCGAGCAGCGTGCGGAGCGACCGGTCGGCGTACGCCACGTCCTCCCCGAGCACCACCGACGCCGGGTCGTCCAGGCCGAGCAGGCCCTCCCGCACGGCCTGGAGCACGAGCACGGCCGTCATGGTCTTGGTGATGGACCCGATCCGGTACTGCACGTCGAACGGGTCGTGGCCCGGCACCGCCTCCGCGCCGTACGCGTCCCGCCACACCGGCTCGCCGTCGCGCACCAGGCCGGCCACCACCGACGGCAGCCGACCGGTGCTCTGGGCGTGGGCCAGCCGGGCGCGCAGCCGGCGGGCGGTGAGGCCGTCGACCCCGGCGCTCACTCGGCGCTCACTCGGCGAAGGCCTCGAGCGGCGGGCACGAGCACTGCAGGTTGCGGTCGCCGTAGGCCTGGTCGATCCGCGCCACCGGCGGCCAGTACTTGTCCGGGTCCACGCCGGTCGGGAAGACCGCCAGCTCCCGGGGGTACGGCCGGTCCCACTCGCCCACGAGCGCGCGGGACGTGTGCGGCGCGCCGCGCAGCGGCGACTCCTCGGGGCTCCACTCCCCCGCGCCGACCCGGTCGATCTCGGCCTTGATCGCGATCATCGCCTCGCAGAAGCGGTCGATCTCGGCGAGGTCCTCGGACTCGGTCGGCTCGACCATCAGGGTGCCGGCGACCGGGAACGACATCGTCGGGGCGTGGAAGCCGTAGTCGACCAGCCGCTTGGCGACGTCCTCGACGCTCACGCCGGTCTCCTTGGTGATCCCCCGGACGTCGAGGATGCACTCGTGGGCGACCAGGTCGCCGTGGCCGCGGTAGAGCACCGGGAAGTGCTCGCCGAGCCGGGCGGCGACGTAGTTGGCCGACAGCACCGCGCTGGCGGTGGCCCGGGTCAGGCCGGCACCGCCCATCATCCGCACGTAGGCCCACGAGATCGGCAGGATGCCCGCCGAGCCGTACGGCGCCGCGCTGATCGGGCCGATGCCCTCGCGCTTGGTGGCGTCGGGGTGCATCCCGTGCGAGGGGAGGTACGGCGCGAGGTGCTCGCGCACCGCGACCGGGCCGACGCCCGGGCCGCCGCCGCCGTGGGGGATGCAGAAGGTCTTGTGCAGGTTCAGGTGCGACACGTCGCCGCCGAACTCGCCGGGCTTGGCGTGCCCGAGCAGCGCGTTCAGGTTCGCCCCGTCGACGTAGACCTGGCCGCCGTGGGCGTGCACGACCTCGCACAGCTCGGTGATCGTGTCCTCGTAGGCGCCGTGGGTCGAGGGGTAGGTGACCATGATCGCGGCCAGGTCGTCGGTGTGCTTCTCGCACTGCGCGCGCAGGTCGTCCATGTCCACGCCGCCGTCCGCGGCGGCCTTGACCACGACGACGCGCATCCCGGCCATCACCGCGGACGCGGCGTTGGTGCCGTGCGCCGAGGAGGGGATCAGGCAGACGTCGCGGGCGGTGTCGCCGTTCGCGCGGTGGTAGCCGCGGATGGCGAGCAGGCCGGCGAGCTCGCCCTGGGAACCGGCGTTCGGCTGGATCGAGACGCGGTCGTAGCCGGTGACCTCGGCCAGCCAGCCCTCGAGCTGGTCGACGAGCAGGTGGTAGCCGGCGGCGTCCTCGGCCGGCGCGAACGGGTGCAGGTCGGCGAAGCCGGGCAGGGAGACCGGCTCCATCTCGGTGGTCGCGTTGAGCTTCATCGTGCACGACCCGAGCGGGATCATCCCGCGGTCCAGCGCGTAGTCGCGGGCCGAGAGCCGGCGCAGGTAGCGCAGCATCTGGGTCTCGCTGTGGTGCGCGGAGAACACCTCGTGGGTGAGGTACGGCGTGGTGCGGCGCAGGGGCTCCGGCAGCGCGTCGGCGGTCGCGCGGTCGAGACCGTCGAGGTCCGCGGCCTCCACCCCGAACGACGCCAGCACCCGCTCGAGGGTCGAGCGCGTGGTGCACTCCGAGGTGCTGATCCCGACGGTGTCGGCGTCGACGAGCCGGAGGTGGATCCCCCGCTCCCGGGCGGCCGCGACGACCTCGGCGGCACGGCCCGGTGCCGCGACCTGGACGGTGTCGAAGAACTCGCCGTGGAGCGCCTCGTGCCCGGCCTCGGCCAGCGCGGCGGCCAGCACCGCGGCGTACCGGTGGGTGCGGGTGGCGATGGCACGCAGCCCCTCCGGGCCGTGGTGCACGGCGTACATCGAGGCGACGACGGCCAGCAGCACCTGGGCGGTGCAGATGTTGGAGGTGGCCTTGTCCCGGCGGATGTGCTGCTCGCGGGTCTGCAGGGCCAGGCGGTACGCCGGGCGTCCCTCGGCGTCGACCGAGACCCCGACCAGCCGGCCGGGCAGGTGCCGCTCGAGCCCGGAGGCGACCGCCATGTAGCCGGCGTGCGGGCCGCCGTAGAACAGCGGCACCCCGAAGCGCTGGGAGGAGCCGACGACCACGTCGGCACCCATCGAGCCGGGCGACTCCAGCAGCGTCAGCGCGAGGAGGTCGGCGGCGACGACGGCCAGCCCGCCGCGCTCGTGGACCGCCTCGACGAGGGGCCGCGGGTCGAGCACCCGACCGGAGGCGCCGGGGTACTGCACGAGCACGCCGCTCGCCGGGCCCTCGGGCAGGCCGTCGGTCAGGTCCGCGACCACGACCTCGATGCCCATCGCCTCGGCGCGGGTGCGGACGACCTCGATCGTCTGCGGCAGCGCGTCGGCGTCGACCACGAACGGCCCGTCCGCCTTGCGGTTTCCCCGCCGGACCAGGGTCATCGCCTCGGCGGCCGCGGTGCCCTCGTCTAGCAGCGAGGCGTTCGCGGTCGGCAGGCCGGTGAGGTCGCCGACGACGGTCTGGAAGTTGATCAGCGCCTCGAGGCGGCCCTGGGAGATCTCCGGCTGGTACGGCGTGTAGGCGGTGTACCAGCTGGGGTCCTCGAGCACGTTGCGCCGGATCACCGGCGGGGTGATCGTGGCGGAGTAGCCGAGGCCGATCATCGCCTCGAGCGGGTTGTTCAGCGCCGCGATCGCGCGCAGCTCCCGGGCGGTGGCGTCCTCGGACTGCGCGGCGGGCAGGTCGAGCGCCGCGTCGGTGCGGATGCCGCCCGGGACGGCGGCGGTCATCAGCGACTCCAGGGAGTCGAAGCCGAGCCGCTCGAGCATGGCGGCCTCGGCGGCCGGCTGCAGGCCGATGTGGCGGTCGACGAACGGCAGCGCGCCGTCGAGCTCGGACAGGGTGGGGCGGTCTGACATGGCAGGGCTCCTCGGACGCGCGGTCTGGGTGCCTCCCCCTCTGTCACACCGGCACTGGTGCTCCAGAGTCGCCTGCTCCGCACGGTCCGGGCGCCTGAGAGGTTCCGGGGAGGAATTGCCCCTTCGGCGCTCCGCTCCGGCGGGTGCTGCGTGCCGGGCGGAGACTCTCCCGTGCGGGATTGTCAGCGCCACCGAGGCTACCAGCCCACCGGGCCCGGGCAGGAACGACGACGGCCCGCCTCCCTCGTGGGACGGCGGGCCGGACGTCGTGCGCCGGGTGGCGGCGGTGCGCCGCGCTGGCTCGGGTCAGCCGATCTTGCGGGCGGCGCGGCGGGCGGCGAGCTCGTCGCTCGCGCTGGGTGCGGCCTCGTCGGCGGTGCGCTCGCTGGGCAGCTCGGCGAGGGTGCCCTCGATCTCGCGCCACACGCCGCCGATGGCGATGCCGAAGACGCCCTGCCCGCCCTGGAGCAGGTCGATGACCTCGTCGTTGCTGGTGCACTCGTAGACCGAGGCGCCGTCGCTCATCAGCGTCACGCGGGTCAGGTCGTCGGTGCCCCGCTCGCGCAGGTGGTGCACCGCGGTGCGGATCTGCTGCAGCGAGATGCCGGCGTCCAGGAGCCGCTTGATCACCTTGAGCAGCAGGATGTCACGGAAGCTGTAGAGCCGCTGGGAGCCCGAGCCGCTCGCGCCGCGGACGGTGGGCTCGACCAGGCCGGTGCGGGCCCAGTAGTCGAGCTGGCGGTAGGTGATGCCGGCGGCGTTGCACGCGGTCGGGCCGCGGTAGCCGGTGTCACTGGGCAGCGGCGACACGTCGTCGGTGAAGAGGAGACCCTGCTCCTCGGCCACCTCGACCGCGACTGCGGCCTCGGGGTGCTCGCCCTGCTGCTCCTGCTCGTTCACACGGTCCTCCGTGGGTCTACTCCGTTGTGCGTAACTACCCGGGGAAGGTGCCGTGACCGCGAAGCGCAACCACAACGGTGGAGTTACAACAGAGACAGTTCAAGGTAGGCCCCGGTGGGGAGGCCGTCAAAGAGGCCGGCGGCGTGTCGGAACCCTCAACTTGAGGTTGAGGGTGAGCCTCGTCAACGCGACTCGAAGTCCTCCGGCGTGACCTGGTCGAGGAACTCACGGAACTTCTCCACCTCGTCCTCCTGCTCGGCGGGCACGGCGAGGCCGGCCTCGTCGAGGACCTCCTCGGCGCACAGGATGCGCGTACCGGTGCGCAGCGCCAGCGCGATGGAGTCCGAGGGACGCGCGCTCACCTCGGCGCCGGAACCGAAGACGAGGGTCGCGAAGAACACCCCGTCCTTGACGTCGGTGATCCGCACCTCGGTCAGCTCGTTGCCCGTCGCCTCCAGCACGTCCTTCATCAGGTCGTGCGTCAGCGGCCGGGGCGGGACCACCCCTTGCTGGGCGAACGCGATCGCGGTCGCCTCGACCGCGCCGATCCAGATCGGCAGGTAGCGCTCCCCGGTCACCTCGCGCAGCAGGACGATCGGCTGGTTCGACGGCATCTCGACACGGACACCCATGACATCGACTTCGCGCACACCTTCACCCTACTCCCGCCCCGTGAGCCTCTCCCCCGCCGAAGGGGCGAGCCTGCCGGGCACCTGCCGGGCACCGGGTGCGGCGCCGGCACGGGCGCCGCCACGGCGGCCGGGTGGGTCAGCCGGAGCGGAGCCCGGCCTTGACCAGGGTGGCGTGGAGACGCACCGAGAGCGCGGCGATCTCGGAGACGGCCTCCTCGGCGCGGGCCTGCGCGGCGGCGTCACGACCCCGCTTGTGGGGCGCGACGACCTGCTCCACCATCCCCACCTCGCGGTCGGCCGCGGTCTTGTACGCGCGCAGGTGGCGCGGCTCGAAGCCGAAGTCGGCCAGCTCGCGGGCGGTCTGGGCGATCACCAGCGCATCGGTGTCGTAGTGGCCGGTGCCGGGCTTGGCGCTGATCAGGCCGTACTGCTCGAGCTGGTCGAGCAGGTCCTCGGAGATCTCCGCGACCTTGACCAGCTCGCGCCGGGACAGCCGCATTCCGTCGTGCCGCCGGAACGACTCGGGGCTGGGCAGCCCGTCCGCAGCGAGCGCGACCTTGGGGACCGTCGGCACGACCGGCTCGATCGCCGGCGGCTCCAGGCCGCGGTCGATGGCGTCGAGGTGCTCGCCGATGACCTTGAGCGGCAGGTAGTGGTCGCGCTGCATGCGCAGCACGTAGCGCAGCCGGTCCACGTCCTGGACGGAGAACTTCCGGTAGCCCGCGGGCGTGCGCTCGGGCTTGATCAGGCCCTTGTCCTCGAGGAAGCGGATCTTGGGGATGGTGATGCCGGGGAAGTCCGGACGCAGGTGGTCCAGGACCTCCCCGATGTTCATCCGGGCGCGCGGCGCCCCGGGGGCGCCCGCTGCCGCCGGGCCGGTGGAGCTCATGCGGGTGCGGCTCAGCCGGCCTGTTGCCCGGCGAAGAACACCAGGCGGTACTTGCCGATCTGGACCTCGTCGCCGTCCTTGAGCTGCACCTTGTCGATGCGGTCGCGGTTGACGTAGGTGCCGTTGAGCGAGCCGACGTCGCTGACGGTGAAGGTGTCACCGGTGCGGTCGAACTGCGCGTGCCGACGCGACACGGTCACGTCGTCGAGGAAGATCTCGCTCTCGGGGTGCCGGCCGGCGGTCACGACGTCGGCGTCCAGCAGGAACCGGCTGCCCGAGCCCGGGCCGCGCTGCACGACCAGGAGCGCGTGGCCCGCCGGGAGGGCGTCGACCGCGGCCGCGTCGACCGGGTTCAGCTGGCGGTCGGAGGTCTCGGACTTGTCGCCGAGGCCGATGTGGATCGTGGCCGTCGAGTCGCCCTGCGAGGCCGGCTGTCCGGGCTGCACGGCAGCGACGGAGCCCGTCGCGTCGTCGGCCGCGACGAGCTTCGTGCCGCACTGGGAGCAGAAGCGGGCGTCGTCGGGGTTCTGCCTGCCACACGCGGTGCAGAACGGCATCGGGCATCCTCCGGGATCCGGTGTCGGGCGGGCGGTCAACCCTCACCTCGGGGTTGAGGTTGACGGTTGTCCGAACCTATCAGCCACGGGCGACCGATCAAGCCGGACGGCGAACTCCGCCGGCCGGCGCGGGACCGGCCGGCGGGGTGTCAGGAGTCGAGCGAGGCCTCGTACGCCGCGGCGTCCATGAGGGCGTCGACCTCGCCGGTGTCCGCGGGCACGACCTCGAAGAGCCAGCCGCCGCCGTACGGGTCGTTGTTGACCAGCTCGGGAGTGGCGTCGAGCGACTCGTTGCGGGCGACGACCTCACCGGAGACCGGGGCGTAGACGTCGCTGACCGACTTGGTCGACTCCAGCTCGCCGCAGGTGCTGCCGGACTCGATGGTCGCGCCGACCTCCGGCAGGGACACGTAGACGATGTCACCGAGGGCGTCCTGGGCGTAGTGGGTGATCCCCACGCGCACGGAGCCGGCGGCCTCGCCGGGGGTGCGCAGCCACTCGTGCTCGCTGGTGTACTTCAGGTCGTCGGGGTACAACGCGGTCTCCAAGCTGTCGGTCCGGGGCGTGCCCGCCCGACCCTACTGGTCCTGCGGCTCGAGGTCCGGGGTGGCGTACTCCGACTGCGCCGGCTCCCGCACGGACTCGATGTCGATCGACTGCAGCTCCTGGATCTCGACCACGGCACCGTCCGCCTCGAGCTCGGAGACCACGCCGCGCGCGATGGAGATCGCACCCGCGAGGGTGTCCGGCGCACCGATGGCGTCCAGGACGTACGGCGGGCCGAGCTGCTCGCCGTCGACGACGAGCCCACCGGTGCCCGCCGAGAACGCCGACTGGGCGACCAGCCGGACCTTGCCGTTGAGCTGCATCGCCTCGGCGTTGGAGGTGCGCAGCTCCTGGACCAGGTCGATCATGTCCTGGACCCTGACGGCCTGGTCGGTCTCGGTGATCGTCACGCGGACGCCCGGGCCGGTGACGGGGACCGTGCCGGCCAGGATCGCGAGCGCGTCGGCCTGGGTCTGGGCCTCCTCCAGCGCCGTCCCGACCCGCCGGCTGTCGGTGCGCAGGTCCTGGCGGGCCTCCTCGAGCCGCTCGATCTCCGCCTCGGCCCGCTGCGTGGTCCCGGCGAGGCCGTTGAGGACGTCGATGAGGTCCTGCTCCCGCAGCCCGGCGTAGGTGTCGTCGACCTCGGTGGCGCGGACCTGCACGATCGCGGCGAAGCCCACCAGCGCGAGCAGCACCCCGACCACCAGCTGGCTTCGCGAGGGGCGGCTCAGCGCCCGCAGCAGCCGCGACCGCCCGCTCGCCGGGGTCTCCGGGCTCCGGGGCCGGTCCTCGGGACCGCTCCCGGGACGAGGGTCGGGCGTGGGGTCAGGCATGGAACAGGTGACGGCGGATCGCCGCCACGTTGGAGAAGATCCGGATCCCGAGCACGACGATGACACCGGTGGAGAGCTGTCCGCCGACGCCGAGCTTGTCGCCGAGGTAGACGATCGCGGCCGCGATCACGACGTTGGAGACGAAGGAGACGACGAAGACCTTGTCGTCGAAGATCCCGTCGAGGTAGGCGCGCAGGCCGCCGAAGACCGCGTCGAGCGCCGCCACGACGGCGATCGGGAGGTAGGGCTCCACGGCCAGCGGGACGTCGGGCTGGAACACCAGCCCGAGCACGATGCCGACCAACAGGCCGAGCGCGGCGATCACGGGGCCCCCTCCTCCGGGATGTGCGGACGGTCCGCGAGCGACTCCACCGAGCGCAGCTCACGCATCCGCGCGGCGGGCAGCTCGAGGGACTCCTCGTTGTCCATGGCGAAGGTTATGCCGAAGTCCGACTCCAGGTCGCGCAGCGCCGCCCCCTCGGGCGATTCCTGGAACCGCGACTGCAGCGTGAGCCGGTCCCCGATGGCCTCGATGCGGTACGGCGGCGACAGGCTGGTCTTGTTGACCCGCACGACCAGCCCCGAGAGGCGGATCGCGGACAGCGCGGTCAGCCGCTGCCCGTTGATCGCGATCGCCTCGGCACCGAGGCGCCACAGGCCGTTGACGGCGATCCGCAGGTCGCCGTCGCGGACCTCGCTGTTCAGGACGTCGGCCGGGCCGTCGAAGAGGGTGAGGACGACGCCGGGTCCGCTGACCGCGACGTACCCGGTCCTGGTCTGCGCACGGCGCAGCCGGCCCAGGACGGTCTGGTACGTCGCCTGCGCGGCGGTCACCTGGCCCTCCAGGTCGGCGTTGCGCTCGCGCAGCCCGACGATCCGGTCCTGCAGGTCGGCCACCCGCTCGCGCTCGGCGCTCACGCGCCGGACCAGGGTGGCGCGGCTCGCGGCGTCGACGTCCTCGTTGCGCGAGGTCTGCACGAAGGCGGTGGTGGCCAGGACGCCGAAGAGGGCGACGACCAGCGCGGCGGTGCGGTGCGGCCGGCTGCGGACGGGGGGCCGCGGCTCGTCGGAGTCCCGGGCCGCGATGGCGCGCCGCTCGGCGGCGTGGAGGTAGTCCTCGTCGAGGGACTGCTGGGTGATCAGGGTGAGCAGCGGCAGCCGGACCCGCTCGGGCACCGGGTGGTCGGCGACCGCGTGGCCGGGCCGCGGATGAGGGCGCTGCTCAGGCATCCAGGGCCGCCCGTCGGAGCGGCTCGGTGGTGGCGAGCAGCTTGCGGACCTGCCAGGCGTAGAGCAGCCCCGCCCACCAGTACAGCCCGATCCCCCACCCGGCGAACGCCCAGCCGAAGACGCGGGCCAGCGAGGCGACGGTGCCCTCGCCGTCGCCGAGGAAGAGCAGCGGGAAGGCGTAGAGGAGGTTGAAGGTGGCGGCCTTGCCCAGGAAGTGCACCGGCAGCGCGGTGTAGCCCCGGGTGCGCAGCAGCGGGACGAGTCCCCACATGAGGACATCGCGCAGCGGCAGCGAGACGGCCACCCACCAGGGGATGACGTCGCGCATGGCCAGCCCGACGACCGCGGCAAGGATGTAGAGCCGGTCCGCCACCGGGTCCAGCACCTGCCCCAGCAGCGTCACCTGGTCCCACCGGCGCGCCAGGAAGCCGTCGAGCCAGTCGGTGACCCCCGAGACCATCAGGACGACGAGCGCCCACACGTCGGCCTCCGGGCCCAGCACGAGCCACAGGAACAGCGGCACCCCGGCGAGACGGAGCATGCTCAAGACGTTCGGCAGCGTCCACACGCGGTTCGTGCGAGGAGGATCGGCTGCCACGCGGCACACCCTAACCGCCGGGAACGGCGCCCCGAAGGAGCAGGTCAGGCGTGGTGCGACGGGTCACGTGGCGGTCGTCGGGCCGGCCAGCGCCTCGTCGTGGTGGGCCGCGTCGCGAATCTCCCCGACCAGCTCCTCGAGCACGTCCTCGAGGGTCGCCAGCCCGATCGTGCGGCCCTCGCCGTCGACCACCCGGGCCATGTGGGCGCCCCGCCGCTGCAGCGTCTCGAGCGCGTCGTGCAGCGACTCGTCGGCCGTCACCGGTGCGAACGGGCGGATCCACTTGTCGTCGACCGGCCGCTCGCGACGCTCCTCGTCGGGCTCGAGGACGTCCTTGATGTGCAGGTAGCCGACGAGGTCGCCGTCGTCGCCCGCCACCGGGAACCGGCTGAAGCCGGTCGCCGCGCAGAGCGCCTCGACCTCGGCCGCGGTGGAGCCGCGGCGCACCAGGGTGAGGCTCGCCGTCGGCATCAGGACCGAGGCGACGGTCTTCTCGGTGAAGCCGAGCGCGCCGGCGAGCCGGTCGTACTCGTCGGCCTCGAGGAGGCCCTCGCCGCGCGACTCCTCGACGAGCGCGGCCACCTCCTCGCGCGTGAACGCCGAGGTCAGCTCGTCCTTGGGCTCGACCCGCAGCAGGCGGAGCACGCCGTTCGCGGCGGCGTTGAGCACCACGATGAGCGGCTTGAGCACCGTGACGACGCCGAGCAGCGGCGGGCCGAGCACCATCGCCGCGCGCTCCGGGCCGGCGATCGCGATGTTCTTGGGGACCATCTCGCCGAGCACGACGTGCAGGTAGGTGACCAGGCTCAGCGCGATCACGAAGGCGATCGGGTGCAGGAACGCGTCCGGCACCCCGAGCGCGTGGATGCCCGGCTCGATGAGGTGCGCGATCGCGGGCTCGCCGACGGCACCGAGGCCCAGGGAGCAGATCGTGATGCCGAGCTGGGCGCCCGCCATCATCAGCGAGACCTGCTCCATGGCCCGCAGCGTGGTGCGCGCCATCCGCGAACCGGCCTGGGCGTGCGGCTCCACCTGGCTGCGGCGGGCCGAGACGAGGGCGAACTCGGCACCCACGAAGAAGGCGTTGAGGGCCAGCAGGACGAAGACCAGGAGGACGCCGGCGGTGTCGCTCATGAGCGGTCACCCTCCCCGTCGGCCTGCTTCGCGCGGCCGTGGGACCGCTCGCCCCGGGACGCCTCGACCGGGTCGCCCTCGTGCAGGCGCAGCGAGAGCCGGTCGATGCGGAGCCCGTCCATGTGCTCGACGGTCAGCACGGCCAGCTGCTCGCGCGGCTGCTCGGGGTCGCTCAGGTCGGGCACCGGGACCTCGGCGATGTCACCGGCGACCGGGACCCGGCCCAGCACGCGCAGCACGAGGCCCGCGACGGTGTCGTAGTCCTCGTTCTCGGGGAGGGCCACGCCGGTGAGGTCCTCGACCTCGTCTGGGCGCAGCAGGCCGGAGACCAGCCACGAGCCGTCACGGCGCAGCCGGGCCCGGGAGCTCATCCGGTCGTGCTCGTCGGCGATGTCGCCCACGATCTCCTCCACGACGTCCTCGAGGGTCACGATCCCCGCGTGGCCGCCGTACTCGTCGAGGACGACGGCCATCTGGAAGCTCTCGTTGCGCAGCTGCGCCAGGAGCGGGTCCAGGCGCAGGGTGTCGGGGACGACGATCGGCTTGGCCATCAAGTGCTTGACCTTGGTGGTGCTGCGCTCGTGGACGGGCAGGGCGACGGCGTTCTTCACGTGGACGGTGCCCACGACCGCGTCCTCGTCGTCGAGCACCGGGAAGCGCGAGTGGCCGGTCGAGCGGGCCAGCTCGATGACCGCCGACGCGCGGTCGTTCGCCTCGAGGCTGTGGGTGCGCACGCGCGGGGTCATGATCTCGCCCGCGGTGCGGGTGCCGAACTCCACCGAGCGCTCCATCAGCTCCGCGGTGTCGGCGTCGAGGGTGCCCTCGTCGGCCGACCGGGCGATGAGCGAGGCGAGCTCCTGGGAGCTGCGCGCCGAGCGGAGCTCCTCCTGCGGCTCGACGCCGAGCCGGCGCACGAGCGCATTGGCGGAGTTGTTGAGGATCCGGATCGGCACCCGGTTCACGGCGGTGAACAGCCGCATCGGGCGCTGGGTGGCGCGCGCGGTCTGCAGCGGCAGCGCGATCGCGAGGTTCTTGGGGACCAGCTCGCCGAAGAGCATGGTGAGCACCGTGCCGGCCACCAGGCCGAGGGCCACCGCCACGGGCGAGACCGCCCCGTCGGGCACGCCGACCGCGCCGAGCGGCTCCTCGATCAGGTCGGCGATCGCCGGCTCGGCGAGGAAGCCGACGCCGAGGTTCGTCACGGTGATGCCGACCTGGGCGCCGGAGAGCTGCGTCGACAGCGACTTCAGGGCGTTCTGCACACCCTGGGCGCCGGTGTCGCCGGCGGCTGCCGCCTGGTCGACCTTCGAGCGGTCGACCGTCACGAGCGCGAACTCGGCGGCGACGAAGATGCCGCAGGCCGCCACGAGCAGCAGGGCGACCGCGAGCAGGACGAGCGGGGTCATGGGCGCTCTCCCTCGGAGGAGAGCGGGCTACTTTGAGAGCCGTCCATCGGGGGTTCTCTGGGTCCTTGTCGTCGTCGTTCAGGGCCGGTGAGGCGCCCACGATACAGGGGCTGCGGGCGGTCCTCCCAGTCCGGCCGGTCCCAGGTCCCAGCCGTTCGCGCTGCCGGCATGGCCCATCCGGGCCATGCCGGACCGGCGCGTCACAGGAGGCACACCGGCCCCAGGAGCGCCAGACTGGTGGCCGGCGGTCGGGGGGTCGCTGCCGCACGCCCACCCCACCCCGTCCGAAGAGCCGGAGCCCGCCCGTGACCGACGCCGCGACCACCGCGACCCCACGCAGTGGCGCGACCACCGGGTCGACGTACCGACCGGCCCGCTACCCCGGCGCTCCCCTGCTCGGCACCCAGGCGCGGCACCTGGTCACGCGGTTCTCGTACGGCGTGACGCCTGCACTCGCCGCGGAGGTGCGCGCAGCCGGAGGCGCCCAGCGGTGGTTCCAGCGCCAGCTGCAGCCGGACGCCGTGGCGGACCGCGCCGGCGCCGGCCTGCGTCAGTGGTGGCCCAGCCTCGACCGGCGGCCCGAGGACCTCTGGGAGCGTCAGGTGGCCGAGGTCGAGGGCGGCTGGGAGGTCATGGAGGACTACGCGCGCTGGGCGCTCCTGCGGCGGATGACGTCGCGGCGCCAGGTGCTCGAGGTGATGACCGAGCTGTGGGAGAACCACTTCAACGTGCCGGCCTCCGGGGACGCGCAGTTCACCCACCGCGTGTCGTACGGCGACACGATCCGCACCCACGCCCTGGGCCGCTTCGAGGACCTGCTGCACGCGGCGGTCACCCACCCGGCGATGGGCATCTTCCTCGACAACGCGGTGTCGACCGCCAAGCACCCCAACGAGAACCTCGGCCGTGAGCTCCTGGAGCTGCACACCGTCGGCCGCGGGCAGTACGACGAGGACGACGTGAAGGCCTCGGCCCGGATCCTCACCGGCTACCGCGTGGACATGTGGGACACCTGGGCGGCCACGTACTCGCCGCGGGACCACTGGGTCGGCCCCGTGCGCGTCATGGGCTTCAGCGACGCCAACGCCGACCGCGACGGCCGGGCGGTCGTGCGCCGCTACCTCTCCTACCTCGCCCACCACCCCGCGACGGCCCAGCGCGTCGCACGCCGGCTCGCGGTGAAGTTCGTGCGCGACGACCCGCCGCAGGCGCTGGTGGACCGCCTCGCCCGCGTCTACCTCGATGCGGGCACGGAGATCCGGCCGGTCCTGCGGGCCCTCGTCGCGACCCCGGAGTTCAAGGCCTCGGTCGGCAGCAAGGTGCGCGACCCCGGTGAGGACCTCGTCGCGACCTACCGGGCCCTGCGGGCGAGGATCACCCGCGTCACGGGCGCGAAGGCCGAGGAGCAGGCCGCCCGGGCCGTCCTGTGGCAGGTCGGCAGCCTCGGCACGAGCCCCTTCTCCTGGCCCCGCCCCGACGGCCAGCCGATCGACAGCGAGTCGTGGTCGTCCCCGTCGCGGGTGCTGGCCTCGATGGACCTGCACTGGACCCTCGCGGGCGGCTGGTGGCCCAAGGTGGGCGTCGCCTACCGCACGCCGCGCCAGTGGCTCCCGCGCAAGAAGCTGCGCTTCGACCTGCTGGTCGACCACCTCAGCCAGGAGCTGCTCCACCGCCGCTCTACCGCCACGCTGCTGCGCGCCTGCTGCGAGGCGTGCGTGGTCGCTCCCGGCGAGGTGATCAGCGCCGACCACGGCCTGGTGAAGTGGGACTTCCACCGGCTGCTGGGCACGATCCTCGACTCCCCCGCCCACATGACCCGGTGACCACCATGACCTCCTCCCCCACCCCGTCCTCGAGCGCTGCTCCGTGCTGCGCGGAGTTCGCCCGGCTCTCCCGCCGCGGCCTCCTCGGCGCGCTCGCCCTGGCCGGCACCGCCACCGCGGTCGGCTCCGCCGTCGTCACCGCCTCCCCGGCGCGGGCGGCGTCGGCCGACTCGGTGCTGGTCGTGCTGTCGCTGCGCGGGGCCGCCGACGGCCTGTCGCTGGTCGTGCCGCACGGCGACCCCGTCTACTACGCCGCCCGGCCCCGCATCGCGGTGCCCGCGGCCAGCCTGCTGGCCAAGGACGACATGTTCGGCCTGCACCCGGGCCTCGCCCCGCTGCTGCCGCTGTGGCGGTCGGGACGGCTCGCTGCCGTGCAGGCCACCGGGCTGCCGGCCCCCAACCGGTCGCACTTCGCCGCGATGGAGGAGGTCGAGGACGCCAACCCAGGCTCGGCGACCCGGCAGGGCTGGCTCAACCGGCTCATCGGCACCGACGCCAACCGCTCGCCGCTGCAGGCCGTCGGCATCGGCGGCGGTGTGCTGCCGACCAGCCTGTACGGCGCGGAGCCGGTCATGTCGACCGGCGACGTCGACTCGGTGGCGGTGCCGGGCGACGACAAGTGGGACACCGCCGGCGGGCGCGTCCGGTCGCTGCACACGATGTGGGACGGCGACGCCGGGCCGCTGGGGCGCGCCGTGCGCTCGGCGTTCTCCGCGGTGGACGCCTTCGGGCCGGCCCGGGAGACCCCCGACCACTCCGCGGCGTACCCCCGCTCCGACCTCGGCCGCGCGCTGGCGCAGGTCGCCCGCATCGTCCGCGGGGACGTGGGCGTCGAGGTCGTCACCGTCGACCAGGGCGACTGGGACATGCACTCCGACATCGGCACGCTGCAGGGCGGCCGGATGCGCCACAACGTCGAGGACCTCGCCGCCTCGGTCGCGGCGCTGTTCGCCGACCTCGGGCCGCTGGCCGACAAGGTGACGCTGGTGACGATCAGCGAGTTCGGGCGGCGGGTCGTGGAGAACGACAGCCACGGGCTCGACCACGGCTACGGCAACGTCATGCTGCTCGCCGGCGCCGGGGTCAAGGGCGGCCGGTACCACGGGACGTGGCCGGGGCTGACGAACACCCTGGACGCCGACCTGCTGGTGACCACCGACTACCGCAGCGTGCTCGCCGAGGTGGTCTCGACGCGGTTCGGCGCCTCGACCGCCCGGGTGTTCCCGGGCTTCCGGCCCGAGCAGGTGGGCGTGATGACCTCGCTGTGAGCGGGCCGCTGGACGAGAACGTGTTCCACCCGCCACAGTGACGACCGTGCGCGTCGTCCAGTGGGCCACCGGCGGGGTCGGCAAGGCCGCGATCGAGACCCTGCTCCTCCATCCCGAGCTCGAGCTGGTGGGCTGCTGGGTGCACTCCCCCGACAAGCACGGCCGTGACGTCGGCGAGCTGATCGGCCGCGACCCGATCGGGGTCACCGCGACGACGAGCCTCGACGACGTCCTCGCCCTCGAGGCCGACTGCGTCGTCTACTGCCCGCTGGTGCCCGACCGCGACGAGGTGGCGACGCTCCTGCGCTCGGGGGCGAACGTCGTCACGCCGGTCGGCTGGTTCTACCCCTCCGAGCGCAGCGGGGCCCCGTTGGCGGCGGCCTGCGCCGAGGGCGGCACGACCCTCCACGGCACCGGCATCAACCCCGGCGGGATCACCGAGCTCCACCCGCTGGTGTTCTCCGCGCTGTCCTCGGCCGTGACGTACGTGCGCGGGGAGGAGTTCTCCGACATCCGCACCTACGGCGCGCCCGACGTGGTCCGCTACATCATGATGTTCGGGGGCCCGCCCGAGGAGGCGATGGGCGGCCCGATGCTCGGGCTGCTCTCGAGCGGCTTCGTGCAGTCGGTCCGGATGTGCCTGGACACCCTCGGCTTCAGCGCCGACGCCGAGATCAGCACCTCCCAGGAGGTCGCCGTGGCGACGGCACCGATCGACTCCCCCGTCGGCACCATCGAGCCGGGTCGCGTGGCCGGGCAGCGGTTCGTGTGGGAGGCGACCGTCGGGGAGCAGGTGGTGGTCCGGGTCGCGGTCAACTGGCTGATGGGCGAGGAGCACCTCGACCCGCCGTGGACCTTCGGCCCGGAGGGCGAGCGCTTCGAGGTCGAGGTCCAGGGCGACCCCCCGGCGTTCGTCACGATCAAGGGCTGGCAGCCGGCGACGGTCGCGGAGGGACTGGTCCGCAACCCCGGCGTCGTGGCCACCGCCGCGCACTGCGTCAACTCGGTCCCGTACGTCGTCGCGGCCGAGCCCGGGATCAGGACCTACCTCGACCTGCCGCTGGTCGCCGGCCGGGCCCACCCCGACCTCAGGTAGCGCCGAGACGCGCGGTACCGGGCGGGTCGTGCCCCTGGCGCCGCCCTCGCCGATCCGGTAGACCACCGGCATGGTGGACCGTCCGCGCGACCGGCCGGCGCCGCGGATCGGCCGGCGGCGCCTGGTCGCGGGCGCCGGCGCGGCTGCTGCGGCCGCGGCCGCCGGCGTCGCCGGGTGGGAGCTGGCGCCGCCCTCGTTCACGGCGCGGGTCCAGGCGCAGCTCGGCATCGAGCCGGAGGCCTTCGTCCCCGACGCCCCGGAGGGCCAGGTGCGTCTCGAGCGGGTGTCCTCGGACGCGATGGGCCCGGTCGACCTGTTCACCGCGGTGCCCGCCGGCCACGGCGACGGCGCCGGCCTGCCCGTCGTCGTCGTCCTCCACGGCGCGAGCGCCTCGGCCGACCAGCTGAGGGGCTTCGGCCTCGCGCGGTTCGTGACCGCCGCCGCCGAGGCCGGCTCCACGCCGTTCGTGCTCGCCGGCACCGACGACGGACCCGCGGGATGGGTGCCCTCCGGCGGGAGCGACCCGCAGCGGATGCTGCGCGAGGAGCTGCCCCGGTGGCTGGAGGACCGCGGCTACGACGCCGGCCGCCGGGCGCTCTGGGGCTGGTCCCGCGGTGGGCACGGCGCCCTGCGCCTCGTCCTGGAGGAGCCGGGATGGGCCGCCGCGCTGGCCCTGTTCAGCCCGGCTCTCGGCGAGGACGACCCCGTGCTGGCGGACCTCGGGCCGCTGGCCGGCGTGCCGTGGGGCCTGCGGTGCGGGGCCTGGGACGCGTTCCGCGGCGGCTCCGAGGCGCTCGCCGCAGCCGCTCCGACCGCCCCCGACCCCTGGGTCGCCGGCGACGGCGGCCACACCCGGGCCTACTGGAACGGACACACGCTGGCGGCCTTCGCCCACCTGGCGCGCCGCCTCTAGGGCTCCGCGTCCGGTCCCCTGTCCGCCTCCTCCTCCCTCTCCTCCTCGGGCCGCCCACCGCGCCGCTCGGCGCGCGCGTCGGCCGCCTCGTCGCCGTGGAAGAGCCCGCTGTGCCGGTCCTCGCTCTCCACGTCCCGGACCCGGGGACCGGGGCCGGGCTCGCCGACGAGCTGGACGCGCTGCCGCGGCAGCCCGGCATCGCCGTGCTCGCGCACCCAGGCGACCAGGTGCTCGCGCACGAGGCACCGCAGGTCGAACAGGCGCGCCGCGTCGCTGGCGGTGACGAGCGCGCGCAGGCGCACCCAGCCGCCGACGGCGTCGGTCACCTGGAGCACCTTCACCCGGCCGTCCCAGAGGTCGGTGCTCTCCAGGACGCGGTCCAGCTCGGTGCGCATCGCGTTCACGTCGACCCTCCAGTCGACGTCGAGCTCGACCGAGCCGAGGAGCTCGGAGCTGTGCCGAGTCCAGTTCTGGAACGGCGTGCTGGTGAACCACGTGCACGGCAGGACGAGCCGCCGGTCGTCCCAGGCGCGCACGACGACGTAGCTGAGGGTGATCTCCTCGATCCAGCCCCACTCCTCGTCGACGATCACGACGTCGTCGATCCGCACCGCGTCGCTGAACGCCAGCTGGAGGCCGGCGAAGACGTTGCTCAGGGTGCTCTGGGCAGCGACGGCCGCCACGACGCTGATCAGGCCGGCCGAGGCCAGGAGGCTCGCGCCGACGGCCTCCACCCCCGGGAAGCTCAGCAGCACCGACCCGGTGACGATGACGACGCCTGCCGCGATCGTGAGCCGCCGGATGATCAGCACCTGCGTGCGGAGCCGGCGCGCGTGCCGGTTGTCGGGGACGTCGGTCCGGTTGCGGCGCAGGCCGAGGTCCTCGACGAAGAGGACCGCCGCGGTCAGCAGCCAGCCGACCGCGCCGATCGTGAGGACCTGCTCGACCTGGTGCAGCCACCCCCAGTCCCTGTCGGCGGAGCGCTCGAAGCGGTCGAGCGCGGGCCGGAGGGCGAGGACGAGCACGAGCACCCGGAAGGGGAACCGGACCACCCGGTGCAGGTGCGCCGCGGGCTCCCAGCGCCGACCGAGCAGGGAGGCGGCCAGCCAGGAGAGGACGATGACGACGAGGGCGACAGCGAGCGCCACCCCGGCCGCCCCCAGCTCGTCGGTCCAACGCGTCATCGCGCCGCCCGGGAGGGGCTCACCACCGCCGGGTCACAGCGCGATGATCGCGATGATGATCGCGGTCACCACCAGCGACAGCAGCAGCGAGCCGAAGCAGCCCAACCGGTTGCTGAAGAAGAGGAACACCGATCACTCGCCGCCGTCCGCGTCGGCGACGTCCGGCGCGTTCTTGGAGGGTTGGGCGTCCTGGTCCTCGGTGCCGGGGTCGCCGCCCTCCGCCGCGCCGTCCACCGAGGGCCCGTCCACGCCGGCGTCAGCGTCGGCGTCCACCGAGGCGGGCCCGGTGAGCGGCGGCTCGGCGTCCTGGTCGTGCCCGTACGACGGCTGGGGGTCGGTGCTGCTCGAGTCGGTCATGACGGGTCGGTACCCCACGCCCCGCCGCGGCATCAGTCGCCCCTCCGGGTGAGGTACGACGCCATCCACGCCGGGCACCTCTCCCCGGCAGCACCCCCGAGCCGCGCACCCCGCCGCTCGGCCACCGAGAAGGAGCACCCCCTGTGAAGCGAGCACTCATGCTCTACGTCGTCCGGCTCCTGTGGGCCGGTCCGCAGCGCAGCGGCAACTGACGCCCGCGGGCCGACACCGGTACCCGGTCGACCACGACACGAGGCCGTCCCCTGGCGGGGACGGCCTCGTCGTGGTTCCGGGCCGGGCGCAGGCAGCGCCCGGGTGGTGGTCGGTCGGTCAGCGCTTGCCGGACCCGCCGGAGCGCCGGGCCTTCGCCTGGTCCACCGCCGACTTGATCCGGGCCTGGTTCTCGGGCTTGCGGGCCTCGCTGTACACCTTCTTGGCGACACCGAGCAGGGCCGCCGTCCTCATGATCTTCATGCCGGTCAGGTACCCCGACCGCCGCCGAACGAGTCGCTCACCCGGTCGTGACCCAGGACTCGTGCCGCCAGCGGGCCACCCGCGGCCCGCGCGGCCAGGGCCTCGGCGAGCGAGTCGTCCGGCCCCGCCACCACGGTGAGGTTGCCGGCCCGCCGGGCCCGCAGCGTGGCCGGCTCGGCCGCGACCAGCGTGCGGGCGAAGACCGACCGCAGCCCGGCGACCGCGTCGCGGGTGGCCGCGAACGGCGCCCGGTCGCTGAGGTTGAGCAGGAACCAGCCGCCGGGGAGCAGCACCCGCGCGACGTCGGCGAAGAACGCCGTGGTCACCAGCTCGGCGGGGACCCGCCCGGCGTCGTACGCGTCCAGCACCACCAGGTCGGCGCAGTCGTCCCGGAGCCCGGCGATCCCGGTGAGCCCGTCGGCCGGCCGCACGCGGATGCCGCTGCGGCGCGGCAGCGGCAGCCGGTCGCGGACGAGGGCGGTCAGGGTCTCGTCCGGCTCCAGCACGACCTGCCAGGACCCGGGTCGGGTCGCGGCGACGTACCGCGGCAGCGTCAGGCCCGCGCCGCCGACGTGCACCACGCGGGTCGGCTCCCCGGCGGGGAGGTGGAGGTCCACGACGTCACCGAGGCGGCGCACGTAGTCGAACGCGAGGTGGGTGGGGTCGGCGAGGTCGACGTAGGACTGGTCGCGGCCGTCGAGGCGCACCAGCCAGGAGCCGGCGCGGTCGGCCGGGACGACCTCGCGGTCGGTGCCGGTCACGACGGGCGTGGGGCGTACATGATGACCGCGACGCCGACCAGGCACAGGAGGGCGCCGCCCACGTCGTAGCGGTCGGGCCGGAAGCCGTCCACGACCATCCCCCACGCGAGCGACCCGGCGACGAAGACCCCGCCGTACGCCGCGAGGATGCGGCCGAAGCTCGCGTCCGGCTGGAGGGTCGCCACGAACCCGTAGGCCCCGAGCGCGACCACCCCGGCACCGATCCACAGCCAGCCGCGGTGCTCGCGGACCCCCTGCCACACCAGCCAGGCGCCGCCGATCTCGGCCAGCGCGGCGAGGCCGAAGAGGAGCAGCGAGCGGACGACGCTCACGCGCCCTCCCCCCGCAGCAGGGCGGTCATCTCGGGCAGCTCGAACACCTCGGCGACCGCGAACCCGGACTGCCGGCCGAGCGTCGGGTCCGCGCCCGCCCCGAGGAGCCGGGTCACGACGTCGGCGCGTCGGCGGAACACCGCCGCGCCCAGGGCGGTCTGGCCGCGGTCGTTGACCCGGGAGTGGTCCGCGCCGCGCTCGAGCAGCCCCGCCACGAGGTCGACGTGGACGTGGTACGCCGCGAGCAGGAGCAGGGTGTCCCCCGAGCTGTTCGTCAGGTCGACCGGCAGGCCGGCGTCGACGTGCTCGAGGAGCAGCGGGTCGCCGGCGCGCGCGAGGTCGAACATCGACTGCAGGAACGACAGCTCCTCGTCGGTCAGCCCCTGGCCCGGCCCGTCGTTCATGCGGGCCACGGTAGCGACGCGCGCGGCGGGGTAACGGGGCGCCATGAGCGAACAGCCCGAACGTCCCGCCCAGCCGGGCACCGAGACCCACGTCGCCAAGGAGGTCGTCGCGGACGTGCAGGCGGCGCTCGACGCCACCTTCAACGCCCGCGGGGGCGGCGCCGCCCAGGACGCCGAGGCCCACCTGCGCGACCAGCTCGAGCAGCGCGGCGTCCTGGACCGGCTCTCCGGCGCGTGGGTCGAGCAGGCCGCCGGCCGGATCGCCGACGGCGAGCCGGTGGTCGCCGAGCCCGGCGACGCGTGAGCGCATGAGCACGATCAGCTGGACGACCGACCCGGTCGACCTCCCGGGCGTCGACCCCGCCGACCCGCCCAGCGAGCTGGTCCTGGACCGGCTCTGGCACGGCGGCTGCCCCGTGGACTTCGGCTGGGCACGCGCCACGGGCATCGACGTGGTCCTCGACCTCGCGGACGCCGACGCCCATCCGCCCGCGGCGGAGATCGACGGGCTGATCTACCTCAAGTGCCCGCTGGTCGACCACGACACGGTCCCCGACGAGGGCCTGACGCTGCGCCTGGCTGCGTTGGTCGCGGGCCTGGTCGAGGACGGGCACCGCGCCCTGGTGCACTGCACCTTCGGACGCAACCGGTCGGGCCTGATGGCGACGCTCGTGGTCCGGGAGCTGCTCGGGCTCACCGGCGCCGACGCCCTCGCCCACGTCCGCGCCCGCCGTGACCGGGTGGCCAACAACACGGCGTTCGAGGCCTGGCTGGAGTCGCTGCCGGCTCCGCGGTGAGTCCTGCTCACGGGGCGCCCGGCGAGGTCAGAGCGGGTGGCGCCAGTGCCGCAGCTCGGCGGAGAGCCAGCCGAGGTCGCGGCCGCGATGCCGGCAGTCCCAGATCCGGAACACCAGCCCGCCGAGCTCGGCCACCCGGTCCAGCAGCCCGAGCCCGGCCCACCCCCGCACGTCGTGGCCGTAGGCCCGGCAGAACGCGGCGTACGTCGTGGCGTCGACCTCGCCACTGCGCAGCCGCCGGGCGACCGGGGCGAGGTCCAGCTCGCGCGGGGCCACCGCTGCCCAGTCCAGGTCGATCAGCCGCGGGGCGGCGCCGTCGAGCAGCACGTTCGAGGGAGAGACGTCCCCGTGGACCGCGCCCCAGCCGAGCTCGGACCAGGTGGCCGCGACCGCCTCGAGGAGCACGTCGCGGGCACCGGCGAGGACCTCCGCCTGCTCCGCGGGCAGCGCGGCCGCCTGGGAGGCCACCCGCGAGAGCGGCTGCCACGGAGGCAGCGGCGCGCTCGCGTGGTCGTCGTGGAAGCGCCGCAGCAGGGCGCCCACCTCCGCCCACCCGACCGGGTCGGACGAGCCCAGCCAGGGCGCGACCGTGACCACCCCGTCCGGTGTCGACACCGGCGCCGCCACCGCGACCGCACCCGTCCGGCTGCCCCGCAGCCCGGCCCGGACCTGCTCGACGTGCGCCGGGTCGGTCCCGGGCGGGTAGACCTTGACCGCCCACGACCCGCACCGCAGGACGACGGTGGTGAGGGCGCTCACCGGCTCGAGGTCGCCCGCCCGGCGCCGGACCCCCGGCGGCAGGTGCGGCACCGCCGTGCGCCAGGCACGGACCGCCTCGGGGAGGCCCCACCCGGGGGCCGGCAGTGGGAGGGGCTCGGGTGCCGCGAGCCGGGTCCCCGGAGCGGGGCCGGCGGGGACGGCGGGCTCGGCGGGGACGGCGGGCTCGGCGGTGTCAGCGGGCGCGACGGGCAGGGGCGACGTCATGGCTCCTCGGGGCGGTGGACGGGGACCTCCCGGCCGACCCGTGGAGCGTCGGAGAATTCTGCACCGGTCCGGGCCCTCCCCGCCGCGGAACCGGCCGGGTGCCCGGTGTCCGCGGGCGTGAGGCGCGTCTTCCCCGCAGATCGCGCCGTGGGACGATTCCCGGCATGGCGGCCTACTGGATCAGCACGTACGTCGAGGTGACCGACGAGGAGAAGCTCGCGGCGTACGCAGCCCTCGCGGGGCCCGCGCTCGAGGGCGCGGGAGGGACGTTCCTCGCCCGCGGGCTCCCCGAGCAGGTGTACGAGGCCGGGCGGAGCACCCGGACCGTCCTCATCGAGTTCGCCTCCGTCGGGGCCGCGGTCGCCGCGCACGACGGGTCGGCCTACCAGGAGGCGCTGGCCGCGCTCGGCGACGGCGCCGTGCGCGACCTGCGGATCGTCCCCGGCGCCTGAGCCGGGCCGCCTCCGAGGAGCCTCCGGGCCGCCTCCGGGCCGCCTCCGGGCCGTCTCCGGCCGCTTCGCCGGGCTTGGGTCGATGCCTAGCCTGGGCGTGATGCGACGACCGGCGGTGGCCCTCGGTCTCGCCGCCGTCCTCGCGGTGGCGGGCTGCGGATCGACGAGCGATGGCCCGGCCGTCCCCGACGCTGACCGGACCCGCCCGACGGGCTCCTCGGCGGCTGCTCCCAGCGGGCCCCCCTCCAGTGCCACCCCCGGTGCCACTCCCGATGACCCGGAGCGACACCAGGCACTCGTGGCCGCGCTGGACGCGCCGCCCCAGCCCCCGCGGACCGCGGCCCGGCTCGTGGACGGGCTGGTCGCCGCGGAGCGGGCGATCGCCGACCCGGCCACGGCCCCGGACGTGCTGTCCGCGGCCGCGCACGTGCAGCAGGTGGCCTACCGGCGCCTCGGGCAGCGGCCGGCGTGGGACGCCGCGGTGCTGCGCAGCGTGCCGCCCGGGCTGCGGAGCACGGTCCGCGCCAACGTCGCCTCCCGCCGGGAGTTCCAGTCGATGAGCTCGACCCCCAGCGACACCCTGCCGGCCTGGCGGATCGTCGAGCCGGAGCCGGCCGACCGGCTGCTCGCCCACTACCGGGCCGCCGAGCGCCGGTTCGGTGTGGACTGGGAGTACCTGGCCGCCATCAACCTCGTCGAGACCGCCATGGGGCGCATCCGGGGCACGTCGGTCGCCGGTGCACGGGGGCCGATGCAGTTCATCCCGGCGACGTGGGCGCAGTACGGGCGCGGGGACATCGAGGACGCGGGCGACGCGGTGATGGCCGCGGCCCGCTACCTCGACGCACGAGGGTTCACCCGGCCCGGTGGCCGGGCCCGTGCGCTGTACGCCTACAACAACCACCCGGCGTACGTCCGCGGCGTCACCCGGCTCGCGGAGGTCATGCAGGACCGGCCCCGCGCCTACCTCGGCTACCACCGCTGGCGGGTGTACTACCGCAGCGCCGCCGGCGACGTGCTGCTGCCCGTGGGCTACGAGCGCGAGCGGCCGGTACCGGTGCGCCGGTGGCTGGCGCGCCGGTCCGACGGCTGAGCGCGAGCGCGGGGCGGCTCAGCAGGCGGCGTACGGCGCGCGGGCCACCGCGGCGCCGGAGGTGACCTGCTTGCCGCGCGCGAGGGACCAGCTGCGCTGCCAGTCGGAGTCGACCTGCGCACCGTTCATCTCCGCCCTGCCGCCGACGAGGCTGAAGCGGGGCACGAGCCGGCGGCCGAGGTGCGCCTGGCCGCCGGTGACGGTGGCGACGGGCCTGCCGTCGACGAACCAGGTGGTGTGCTTCGGCGCGACCTCGACAGCCATGTTGAACGGCGTCTCGGCCAACCGCACGTCCGGCAGCCGGCGCGACCAGACCGCGCCCGCGCGCTGCGACCGCACCCCGACGCCCACGCCGGACGACCCCATGGTGACGTCGGCGACGACGACCGACTCGGGCGGGCACTCGGTCACCTCGGTGCCCTCGGGGACGAGGTCGAGACGGAAGCGGAACGGACGCGGCCCGCCCTCCCAGGCGTGGCCCTGGAGCCGGAACTCCCAGCGCCCGGTCGAGCGGCTGTTGCCGCGCAGGGTGGCGGTCGTCGTGCCGCGGTCGCCGGTGCCGCCGTGCTTGAGCTTGCTCTGCAGGACGAGCCCGCCGTTGAACGGCGTCGCACGGCCGGTGCCGTCGGAGGTGTCGAGCCAGGTCCCGCGGCGCTGGGTGCCCTTCGACGGCGGGGACGTGAGGTCCTGGCCGCGCTCCCAGGCGAAGTCGAACAGCGTCGAGCCCCACCGGTAGCGCTCGCTCGCCGTGGGACGCACCGCGCTGCGACCGGGCGCGACGGCGCGGGGCGCGGGGACGACCGGGGTCGGGCGCGGCAGCACCTCGCCCAGGCCGAGGACCGAGAAGTACGCCGGGAACGAGGCGTACCAGCCGATCCGGTTCCGCCCGCGGTCCCAGCGCTCCTGCCGGGCCCGCAGGACCCGGTCGCCGAGCACCGGTGCGGTGACGCGGAACGTCGCGTGCCCGGCGTCGTCGGTGACGCCCTCCTGGATCGTGCGCCACCGGTTCCCGTCGTACCGCTCCTGGAGGAGCACGGTGCGGCCGGGGATCGGCGGCGGCGTGCCGAGCGCGGACCGCACGGCGGGGGTGGTGTCGGCGACGACGGTGAACGGCAGCAGCGGCGCGACGGCGTGGAACGGGGAGTCGGCATCGGCACCGCGCAGGGCGAGCGTGATCTCCTGGGGGCGGGCGTTGAACAGGCGCGAGCGGGTCGCGACCCCTCCCCCGGCGACGCGGTACTTGATGTCGAACATCGACGGCGCGGTGAAGGTGTAGTCGAAGCCACCTCGGGCGTCGGTGCGGAAGGCGGAGTCGGGGACGTCGAGCCACCGGTCGCCGGGACGGTTCATGTGCGACTGCAGGTGGACGGTGCGCCGGCCGGTGCGGCCGACGTTCCCCCGGAACCGGACCGCCTGGCCCGGCACGTAGACCGGCGGGGTGACGGTCAGCGTCGCGCGCCGCGCCGCCGGTGCGGGCGCTGCGGCCGACGGCACTGCGGCGGCGGTCGAACCACCGGAGGCGCTGGCGGAGGGGACGTCGACGGTCGTGGCGAGGGTCGGGACGAGGAGGGCCGCGGCGAGGGCCGCGAGGAGACGGTGGGAACGGTGGGGGCGGGGCGTGCGGGGGGTCACGCACGGGATTCTGAGGTCGACGCGGCCAGATCCCCGCACCCGTCCTCCGATCGGAGGATGCCCCCCGCCCGGCCGGGTCAGCAGCCGTACGACGGTGAGCCGATGCCCGGCGAGCCGGGGACACCGGATGTCGCTGCGCGTAAGATGATCGAGTTAGCAGACTTGGGCGCAGACTTGGGCGCAGACGTCCGGACAGGCACGGGAGGTGGCGGCGCGGTGCTCGCACGGTGGGGCTGGGACGCGGAGGACACCGTCGTGGTCGGGGCTTGGTTGGAGCTGTGCGCCGTGCTGTTCCTCTGGGTGTCGTGACCTCGTCCGAGCTCAGGGCCCGAGCAGGCCGATCACCGTCGCCCGGTCCACCGCCTGGCCGCGCGAGGAGACCCCCGGCTTGCGGTAGATGGCGGAGACCTCGGAGGCGACGGTGTTGCTGCACAGGTGCAGCCGCTGGGCGATGTCGGCGAGCCGCAGGTGGGTCTGGAGGTACGGCAGGTGCCGCAGCTCGGCCGGGGAGCGCGGAACGTCGGCGGGCGACTTTGCGCGGCCCGGCAGCACTTCGTCGATCTCGCGCAGCAGCTGCCGCACGCTGGACCGGTCGCCGCGCACCCAGCGGACCTGGGCGAGCTGGAGCATGCTCCTGCACGCCAGCCACGGCGGCGAGCGCGGCGTCTCGGGAGGCAGTGTCGAGGCGGCCTCCACCCTCGGATCCGCTGGGGCCGCTGGTCACGGCCACGCCGTAGGCACGGCTCCGGCGGTCCTTGCGGGGTCGGAGGTCCCGGACGAACGGTCTTGTGGCGCCGTGGATCCCGCCCCCGACGGCCCGTCCGGTCGGCCCAGGCTCACCCCTCCGAGGCGTCCTCCAACGGCGTCGCCGGCTCGTCGCGCCCGAGCAGCGCGGCGTGCCCGACGCCGGCGATGGCGGCCCCCGCCAGCGGGGCGAGGATGAAGAGCCACAGCTGCGCGATGGCGTCACCGCCCGCGAAGAGCGCCGGGCCGATCGAGCGGGCCGGGTTCACCGACGTGTTGGTCACCGGGATGCTGACCAGGTGGATCAGGGTGAGCGTCAGCCCGATCGCCAGCGGGGCGAACCCCTTCGGGGCACGGGTGTCCGTCACCCCGAGGATGACGAGGAGGAACACGGCGGTCAGCACGACCTCGATCACCAGCGCGGCCAGCAACGAGTACCCGCCGGGCGACCGGTCGCCGTACCCGTTGGAGGCGAAGCCCGACCCGCTCGCCGAGAACCCCGGTTGGCCCGACGCGACGAGGTACAGGACGGCGGCGGCGACGACGGCGCCGACGACCTGGGCCACGACGTACGCCGGGACGTCCCTCCACGCGAACCGGCCGCCGGTCGCCAGCCCGACCGTGACGGCGGGGTTGAAGTGACCGCCGGAGAGGTGCCCCACGGCGTAGGCCATGACGAGCACGGAAAGCCCGAAGGCGAACGAGACCCCCAGGAACCCGATGCCCACGAGGACGCCGCCGGCCACGACCCCCGACGCGAGCACGGCCGCGCCGCACCCGCCGAGGACGAGGACGAAGGTGCCGAGGAGCTCCGCCGTCAGGCGCTGGACCGTCGTGGTCGGGTCGACCATGGTCGTCTCCTCCCGGCCGGGGATCGGGGACGTGGCCCGGCCGTCCCGCCAGCCTGGACGGGCGCCGGCCGGTGCGCCTCACCCAGAACAGATGAGACGCCGTGGCTCCGTCCGGGCTGAGCGGACCCGTCGTCCGAGGTCGAGGTCCCGCGGCGGCCTCGGGGAGGAGTCACGCCGGACCCGTTTGGACCGCCAACCCAGGTGGGACGCTCCGGTCGGGGCACCCACCGACGGGGCCCACGACGAGCAGGGAGAGCCGGATGGCGAGGAACGGGAAGAGCTACGGGCCGGGGGCGACCGCGTTCCTGGTGGCCGTCGTCATCTTGGCGGTCATCGTCATCGTCCTCTGACGAGGGCGCCAGCCGGATCGGGCACGCAGGCCGCTCGCGCGCGGCGATCAAGGGCATGCTGTCCAGATGCCGGAGTTTCGAGACGTCGAGGAAGCCGTTGCGCACCTCGCGCGCGTCGAGTCGCTCCCCTTCTCGATGTACGGCATCGGTGCTGCAGGTCACGAGATCCGGGTCGAGGTCGACCGTCGGAGCGTGCACGAGGCGCGTGCCTGGTTCGACCGCCACCGGAGCAGGCTCGCCGACGGGCGCGGCGTCCCGGTCGCGGTGGTCGGCCGCCGAGGTCCTTGCTGGACCACTGGGCCGGTAGGCGGCCCGCACGTGCGACCGACCGACATCGACCTCGCTGCCCTCGCGGGTTGCACCGCTCAGCACGCCGCGCGGAGCGCCGGGCCTGAGGGCGGTTCTGGCCTACTCCCGCTTCGGGGAAGGATCCGCGCCTGGGCAGACCGCGGCGACGCGCGCGGCCAGCTCCGCGAATCAGCACCGGTTCTTGACGAGCGTCGCGCACAGTCGACATCGCCACCGGCCCGGCCCGCCTGTGCGGTCGAGGGCGCCGGACACTGCTGGCTCCGGGTCGGGATCGTCGGCGCACTCGCGTGCAGGGACGTCGCCGTGCGCACGTCGGTCGCCCAGCCGCGTCGACTGCTCAGGGCCCGCGGCGCGGAGAACCGCCGGCGTCAGTCGTCCTCGTCTGTCGAGGCGGCCACGTCGGCCCGGTCCTGGGGTTCTGCCGCGCCGGGCATCGGCTGGATCAGCTGGTAGACCGAGTACGTCTGGCGGCCGTCGTCTGCACCCGCATGCGGACCCTGGGTGCGGCGCCGCCAGTGCTCGACCACGGCATTGATCTCCGACGACAGCTCGCGGGACTCCTCGGCCGTCAGCCGGACGGCGTGCTCCGAGACGCTCCTGGCGTGGTCTCCCCCGGGGGCGAGGGCCTGGTCGACCAGGTGATGACCCCAGGCGACGGCACTGCGCTGGAACACGGCGTACGCCGCCCTCCCTCCCGGTCGATCGAGCACGTCGCCGGTGCGGAAGTTGATGCCCTCCTCGTCGGCGAGCCGCCACACGCGGTCGCGGCGGTCGCGAGCCTCGTCGGGTGCCTCTTCGACCAGGCCGTACTTGGCGAGCTGGCGCAGGTGGAAGCTGGCCTGGTTCGCCGGCACGTCGAGCAGTCGAGCGATGTCGGCCGCACGCAGCGAGCCAGCGGCGGAAAGCTCGGACAAGATCCTGTTCCGAGTCGGGTGAGCGACCGCGCGGAGGATTCGAGGGTCGTCGTACGTCGCCATGGGGCCACCCTAAGGCGACCCGCACCGGGCATTGCGCACTGTTCATTGCGCACTATATGTTGCGAGCATGCCGGCCTACCGCACGCTCGCCCGCAATCACGACTTCCGCGCACTCTGGATCGGACAGACCGTCTCGGAAGTGGGCAGCCGGATGTCGATGTTCGTGTTCCCGCTGCTTGCCTACCTGCTCACCGGATCCGCGCTCGTCGCGGCGGCAGCGGAGGCGCTCCACCTGCTCGGGCTGGCCGGCGCACTGCTGCCCGCCGGGGTGCTCGCGGACCGGGTGGACCGTCGACGGATCATGCGGGCGGCCAGCGGCGCCGGCGTGTGCCTCTACTCCTCGCTCGCCGTCGCCGGTGCGCTCGGTGCCCTGACCGTCCCGCACCTGATGGTGGTTGCGCTGCTCACCGGCGTCGGCGCCGGGGTGTTCATGCCCGCAGAGATCGCCGCCCTCCCCCTGGTGGTCACGCGCGAGGAGCTGCCGACCGCGCTCAGCCAAAATCAGGCGCGCCTCCACGTCGCGGCCCTGGTCAGTGCCCCGCTCGGTGGCCTGCTCCTGGGGGTCCTTCGGTGGTTGCCGTTCGCGGTCGACGCAGTCACCTTCGCGTTCTCGTGGGTGCTGCTGGGCCGACTGCACACCGACCTCTCCCCCACCTCCGCGAGCAGCGGCCGGCGGCGGCCGTGGGCGGAGCTGGCCGAGGGGGTGCGGTTCGTGTGGTCGCGGCCGTTCTTCCGGGTGCTGATGATGTGGAGCGCGCTGACGAACCTGGCTGTGAACGCACTGTTCTTCCTCGCCGTCCTGCGGCTCGTCGGCAGCGGCACCGACGCCGTCCACATCGGTCTCGTCGAGGCTGTTGCCGGGGCCGCTGGCATCACCGGGGCCGTGCTCGCGCCGTGGCTGGTCGAGCGGCTGGCGACCGGCCACCTGACCGTCGCCATCGCTTGGTCCTTCGTGCCCCTGGTCGTCCCGATGGCGCTGTGGAACGAGCCGCTCGTCGTCGCAGCCGCCCTCGGCACCGGCATGCTGCTCAACCCGGCGGGCAACGCCGGTATCGCGTCCTACCGGATCGCCGTCACTCCTCCCGAGCTGGTCGGCCGCGTGCAGTCGACCTCTCAGTTCGTGTCGATGTCCGCGATGCCGCTCGCGCCGTTGCTCGCGGGGGTGATGCTGGAAGCCTGGGGTGGCTCCGCGGCGATACTGGCGCTCGGTGCGTTCATCGTCGTCGTCGCGTGCCTGCCGACGTTCTCCCGATCCGTGCGCGCGGTGCCGCGACCGGCGGCGTGGGAGCGGTTCGTGGCGCCCGGGGCGGTCGCGTCGCCGGCGGCTTGAGCGCGCGGCCCCAGCGGGACAGCCGATGGGCGCCCCTCCCGGCTCCCCGCGGGCGATCCCCGTCGACATCACGCTGAAGGAAACCCTGCCGCTCCCAGGTTCCGCTGGTCGCGCGAGCCGCCGAACGACCGCCGACACGACGCGCGCCGCGTTCGTGTGCCCGGGCGGCTGCCCGGGGACAGCCGGGGGCAGCCGAGAACCGGAAGCGCCACGACGTCGACCGATCGAGGTGTGCGCGCCTGCCTCAGCCGCGCTTGCGACCGAAGAGCGGGTTGGCGCGGAGGTACCAGAGCGACCCCAGGAGCGCTGCCGCCCACACGAGCGGAACCAGGAGCCAGAGCGCGGTCATGGCCGGAGGCTACCGGCGGACTCCGGCCGGCGCCGGCCATCCGCTTCGTCGGCAAGCAGTGTCGCGGAGCGACGAAGGCCGTCCGTGCCTGGGGGCCTCGTCCCGACTAGTCGATGATCCCGAACCCGGTGATCGGGACGTCCTGCGCAGGGCCGTCCCGCGGCACGACGATGACGCGGTGCACGTCGAGGGGCGACACGATCGGTACGCCGTCGGGCGCGTGCCAGGTCAGGCGGTTCTCACGCAGGTCGCCGCGGCACCCGCGTGGTTCGCCGAGCTCGTCGTGGTCCATCAGCACCAGGCTGCCGCCGTCCTCCAGGACGGCTTCGTCGACCTCGAAGGGGCAGCTGCTGCTCCCGTGGGTGACCAGGCGGACCTCCAGGCGGTCATCCCTCCCCACGTAGATGCGCGCTGACCCGGGGCGCTGACCGCGCGGACCTGTGACGACCCCTTGTCCCGGCGTCGCGACCGTGCCGCGCAGGGTCTCAGGACGCATCGGCGCAGACCGTTGCCAGCGCCCGGCTGCGTCCTCGGGCGGCTGCGCGCTTCCGACCCGGCGCTCGGTCGAGGCCGATGAGGGCTGGCGAGGTCCCACGTCGGCGCAGGCGACGGCACCCAGGGCCAGGGCCGCCGCAAGCGCGGTGGCCGGAAGGGCTGCTCGGATCGTCACGGTCGATCTCCATCCGGCGAGCTGCTCGAGGTGCGTTCTGGGCTACGACGCCGCGGGGCGGGCGATCGGTTCCGTCGCAGCCGCGGTGGTGGCTGACAGGTCGTCGAACGATTGGGTGCCGCCCGGATGGCTCCCGTGGGACGGTCGAGCAGTCGCCGGTGCCGACGTGGGTAGCGTGAGCGGCGTGCACAGCGCTCGCGTCCTCCTCGCGCTTGTCTGCAGTGCGGCGGTGACGAGCGGCTGCTCGACGATGGACGGTGCGACCGCGGACGGGTTCGTCTCTGGCGACGGCGTCGTGCAGGTGCTGGCTGAGTCCGAACGCGAACGCCCGGGCTCCTTGGAGGGCGACACGCTCGACGGCGGTCGTGCCTCGCTCTCGGACTACGCGGGGCGACCGCTGGTCATCAACGTGTGGGCCCAGTGGTGCGTGCCATGTCGGGAGGAAGCACCCGAGCTCGCCGAGGCCGCGCGGATCCTGGCCGAGGACGGCGTGTCGGTCCTCGGCATCAATACCAGGGAGACCGACACCGCGGCGGCCGCCGCCTTCGTCCGGGAGTTCGACCTTCCGTACCCCAGCATCCTCGACGAGGACGGGACGGCGCTGCTCGCGTTCGCCGGCTCGCTGCCGGCCAACGCCATCCCGACCACGCTCGTCCTCGACGCACAGGGACGCGTCGCCGGACGGGTGCTCGGCGAGGTGTCCACCTCGACACTGGTCGACCTGGTTGAGGAGATCGGCTAGGCGGGGCGGACCACGCCATGAGGTTCTTACCACCAGGGCGGAACGTGCTCCGAGACGTCCCGGCGAGCCCTCGGGAGGCGGCGTTCGCCCTGTGTCCGGACCTGTCGAGGACGGGTGTGCGCTCGTCCGAAGCGTGCAGAACCATGGTCTGAGCCGCGCACGGAAGGCCGTCATCATCGTTGGCAGTGGGCTGGTCCCGATGTCCCTCGGGGCGGCCGTCGAGGGCGCCTGGCCAGATCACAGCCGGCCCGCTGGCTGACAGGAGCGACCGGACTCGTCGTGATCACGGTGCTCGCCCTGGGTCTCGACGAGATGCTGATCCGACGGCGCCGACGCTCCGACTTCGACATCGCTGCCGGTTGACCCGCGCCCGACAGCGGCCCGCGTCGGGCCAGACCCATCTCGCGTGCGCTCCGTCCTGGCACCCGGGGGCTCCGACAGTGCGCCACGACGGCGATGCGGAGGTCGCCGATGCGGGAGGGGCAACCACTCGGGTCACACTTGGACGGTGACTGCGACGGAGGCGATCTCACAGCGAAGAGCGACCAGGATCCCCGGCGCCTGGCTCCTGCCCACCGTCGCGGCGGTCCTCGGCGGCGACATCGGTGACACCGAAGAGATGGTCGGGCACACCGCTCTCCTGGTGCTCGGGATCGGCGCGGTTGCCGGTGTGCTCTGGCAGTTGCTGCACCCCCGCGACTTGACGGACAGGTTCACGTTCGTCGCATGCTGCGTGGTCGTGGGGGCGACGTTCCTCGCGCTCGTGCCGTCGGGATTCCTGCTGGCGAACTCGGGTCCCGCCCACGCCCTGGCCGGGACGCTGGCGGGCGTGGTGCTGACCGAACGGTGGATCCGTCGAGGGAGTCGGCCGCCGGGCTGACGCGTGCCGGCCCTCTGCATGGCGGGAGCGCCCCGGTCCGTGCGCCCGAGGATGGCTTCGACCGCGCTGCACCGACTCGCTGTCAGTCTTCGAGGAAGTGAGCTCGGCTCTGGATCACCAGGGTCGGGACTCGCTCGAGGTAGCCGGGAATGGCCACCCAGCGGCCCTGGGAGTCCGTCAGCGCATGAAGAGAGCGACATGGACGACGAGCGCGCACCAGGCGATCGTCACACCGAGTGCTGCGCCGACCACGACCCCGAGGCCCGCGGACCGCGTCCGTCGACCCAGACACATGCCGAGCCCGAAGACCGCCAGCAACGAGCCGATCTCGACGACCGCTTCGCCCAACGGCTGCAGCTCGGCGTGCCGCGGCACGAGGACGCCACACGCCACGAGGACGAGCAGAGCCGAGGCGACCAGGCCCGCGCCGAAGCGGGCCGGAGGAACGACGCTCGTCCCCCGTGCACTCACCATCTCCGGGTCGGTCATGAGGCACATGCTCCCACTCACCTCAGACGTGTCCGGATCTCACGCCGCGGGAATGGCGGCACGAGCGGGCGCTTGCTCGTCGTGCTGGTCTGGAGCGCGCCGAGCCCCGTGGACCTGGACGCTCGCAGGCTCGCAGTCCGCGCGGCGCTCGACCAAGAACCCGAGCTGGCGCACCGAACGTCGTGCCGGCTGCGCGCAGTCGCGGGCAGATCGGCGGTACCACCGAGTGTCGTACCGAGCTCGCCCGGCGCTCCACGCTCGAAGCAAGAACCCCCACCTCTCGCAGAACCGCCGGGCGCGCTTGTCGCCCTCCACGACGTCGATCAGCACGTCACGCCCAGTCGGGGCGGCTGCAGGGTGGTGCACCCAGCAGAGACCCGCACCACGCGGCTAGTCGGTGCACTGGCCCCATGCACCAGCTGCCCACGTCCCAGCACCGGTGCGCCAGACCTCGACCTGCAGGACACGCGTTCCCTCCCCGTTGAGGAGGTCGACCACGCGCACCGCGCTCCGGGGCCCGCTGCCCACGTCGTGACCGCGCGCCTGGGTCCGTAGCGACACGACGCTTCCGAGATCGGTACGGGCCAGCATCTCGTCCTGCAACGCCCGCCAGGTCCGCGCATGGGCCACATCGATGTAGCGGCTCACGCAGTCGTCTTCAGGGGTGGTGCCGCCACCACTCGAGCAGGCGCTCACCGCAGCGATCACGAGGATGCCGACGGCATGGATCCGGAGTGACACAGCCGATGGACGTCCGACATGCTGGAGGGGTTCCCCTGGACCATGCGTCCGTCCCGTGGAGCGCTGGTCGAGGCCTCACCGGGCGCGGCCGGGCCACGGTGCTGCCTGGCTCGCACCACCCTCGCCCTGCCGACCGCTGACCGGTCCGAGGCGTACGCCACGGGGGCCGGGCGCTCTTTTCTCGGGAGAGACTCCGGCGCCACCGAAGGTGCGGCACGGCGGACCGCTGGAGCCAACGAGCAGCCGACAGCTGGGACCTACGATCGGCCGGTGGAGAAGAGCAGCGACCTGACTCCCGCTCCGCTTTCGGGCCGTCTTCTGGGCCGTCTTCTGGGCCGTCTTCTGGGGAGTCATCGCCGCTGTCCTGGCGCTGGCCGTCGCGGCGAGCGTCCTCGCCGCGGTCCTCCACAGCCTGGGGCAGCCCGTCTCCGGTTGAGCGCGTCCAGGTCGTGTCCGGAGGGCTGGAGCCGTCAGGACCAGTGCTCGGCCTCCGCCAGGCCACTTCGCTGCCCGGGACGAAGGGACGTCCGCGATCCAGACGCTGGTCCCCGATCGAGTCACGACGCTGCGCGCCCACATGCGGACCGCATCTTGGGGATAGACAGAGGAGGTCGCCGGTACGGCCTCCGGCCCGGTGACACTCTCGGGCGATGACCCACCGGTGCGCCACGGCCCTGCGCGGACTGGTCACTCTGGTGCTCGGCGTGCTGGCGCTGTGGGCGCTTCCAGGAGGCGGGCAACTGACGTTCGCAGGCACCGTGCTGGCCGGGACGGCGCTCCTCGGTCTCGTCACCTGGCGCGGTCGCGCGCTCTGGTACGTCCTCGGAGCCGGTCTGGTCGTCGCCGGTCTGTTCCTAGGACTCAAGGACGGGCCGTTCGGTGCCGCGACCACTGGCTACTGCGGCTCGCTCTTCTCGCCGGGCCGCAGCGCCGCCGACGATGCTCCACGCGGCACCTACGTCCGCTGTGAGGAAACCCGTCGAGAACGCCTGCCCATCGTTGCCGGGCTCGGCCTCTTGGCGGTTGCTGCACTCGCTGCGTCCGCTCACCAGCCCGAGATCCACCACCCCCGGCATGCGTCGCGCCGGACACGACCCGGACCCGTTCGCCGCCTGTCCGGCGGGAGGTGAGGGATGCGGCCGCGTGGGCGCCTGGTGGCACCTCGACGCAGGCGCCTCGTCCGCTCAGGGCCTACCGCGCCGTCGCAGGACGGGCCAGGCACCTCCGGTGGCATGACCAGCCGCCCCACGTTGAACGGGCGGGCATCGGGTGAGCACGCGGGTCGCTGTGCACCTCGTGAGGAGGGCACGCGCGGGCGAACGGGGGTCGGCTGGATCCGGTCCCGCCCGACGGAGACGCACGACGTCGCGGGTCCTGCTTCCGCGAGGTCCTCGGGCCCAGGGAACGGAGCCGCTCATGGCCGTCGTCCCTGGAACGGTCGTCGTCCTCGCGTCGAGCTTCGGGATCGACTGGTACGGGTCGTCGCGCCTTGTGCGCGCTCGAGGCGAACCAGGACCACGACACCAGGTCCCTCACGCCATCCGAGGCAGCCGACGCGGCCATGCTGAACCGTGCGCGCACCGACGGATGTCTCAGCTGTCCTGCGCACGTCGAGGAGCACCCCGCGCATCCGCGGTGACAGTCGTGCTCCAGCCATGCTCATCGGCACCGGGCGCCACGGGTGCGGCCGGGAAGGCGCCAGCGCTGACGTGCCGGGCGAGAGGCAGCGGCGTGGATAGTGGCGTCGGTCCACCGCTGTGCGGCTGGCGACCGCCTCGCTCGCGGTCACCCCGGAGCCGTACGACGAAGCGCTCCTCGCGGCGGGACGACTCACGACGCGAACCGTCCCTGACCTGCGTCTCCGCGAGTCGGGGCGGTTCCTCGGTCGGGTTACAGGATTTGAACCCGCGACCCCTTGTGCAAGGGCGACGGGACCAAGACGCGCGCCGTCTTCGCCCATCTTTGCTCTGACCTGCGGAAACAGCACGCGAGGCACCCGCTACGAATGACGGGACAGGACGTGACCTGCTCGCTCTCGTCGGAATAGGCGGTGAATATGGGGCATGCCGAGAGGTGGCTCGAGCATCCTCGGCCGACCCCGAGCGGACCTGAGGATTCTGCCGCCGTGTGACGGCTACGAGTGCCAATGCCGCCGGCCAGGATGGGACGGCCGCTAGGAGGCCCGCCAGTAGTCAACCCATGCCGCGCGACCTTGTGCGAGAAGGGCGTCGGTCCGCGACCACCCCGAGTTCGAGTCGGCCGAGGGGGGTGCGCTGCGTTCCCCGCGCGCTTGGTGTGCCACGCACGCGAGCCGGGTGAGCGGCTCGCACCCTGGGCAGGCCGGATGACTCGCCACCTAAACGGACGAGGCCCGACACCCCCGGCGGTGTGGCCGCGCATTCCGGGACCGTGGCCCGGACGACCATCGTCTCGACACCCCCGGCAGGCACCATCACAGCCGCCTGCTCACAGGCCGAGGATCCGGCGGAAACCTCTGTCGACGTCACCTCCACCGGCTCCGGTCCAAGACTTCGTCGTGGGCCACGTCAGGCAAGATGCACCTACTCCTGAGGCGACCGACAGATGCCACGGCCATAGTTCGCCTGCCTCACCTGCGAAGCCCATCATTGGCCCGCCCTTCGAACCTCGCCCGACCCGGTTGGTCGAGCTCTTGGTGCGCACCCTGCATCAAGCATCAAGCCACCGACAATTGGCGTCTGAGCTGCTTCACCCGCGTCCAACCACCGCCTGTCAGCGACGGTGCGAGCGTCCGTCCGCACATGTCGAAGAGAGGACGCCCTCACCCTTCTCGGGTGAGGCCGCCTCGGACGTCCTTCGTGATGCTCAATGGCACCGCGACAGGTGGTCGCGGAGGATCGTCAGGAGGTTCCCGTGGCCGAGGTTCAGCGTCAGGTGCTGCCGATTCCGGATCAGAGGCACGTCGGGCTGACGACATACGTAAGTACGGACCCGGACACGTCCTACGCGCCGATCGCTCCGGTGCGACCGCCAACGGGTGCGCCCAACGTGCTGGTGATCTTGCTCGACGACGTCGGGTTCGGCGCATCGAGCGCGTTCGGCGGACCTTGCGAGACCCCGACCGCCGATCGGCTCGCCGGCGGCGGGCTCCGCTACTCCCGGTTCCACACCACCGCCTTGTGCTCCCCGACCCGTGCCGCCCTGCTGTCAGGTCGCAATCACCACGCAGTCGGGATGGGTGCCATCACGGAGATGGCCACCTCTGCTCCGGGGTACAACTCGCTGCGTCCGAACACGTGCGCACCAATGCCGGAGATGTTGCGGCTCAACGGCTACTCGACCGCCCAGTTCGGCAAGTGCCACGAGGTTCCGGTCTTTGAGTCGAGTCCGGTCGGGCCCTTCGACCACTGGCCGAACCCCGGGGGTGGCTTTGAGTACTTCTACGGCTTCATCGGTGGGGAGAACAACCAGTGGTATCCCGCGCTCTACGAGCAGACCACCCCGGTCGAGCCGTGGGGTACACCTGAAGAGGGCTACCACTTGATGGACGACCTGGCCGACAAGGCAATCGGGTGGATCCGGCAGCAGAAGTCGATGGCCCCGGACAAGCCGTTCTTCGCCTATGTGGCCCCCGGCGCGACTCACGCCCCGCACCACGTCCCCCAGGAGTGGATCGAGAAGTACCGCGGCAGGTTCGACCACGGCTGGGACGCGGTCCGCGACGAGACATTCGCCCGCCAGAAGGAGCTCGGCGTAATCCCCGCCGACGCGGACCTCACCGACCGCCCGGAGGAGATCCCGGCCTGGGAGGACACCGACCCGGCGCTGCGGCCGGTACTCGCGCGACAGATGGAGGTCTACGCCGCGTTCCTCTCGTATGCCGACCACCACGTCGGGCGGGTCATCGACGCCATTGCGGAACTGGGGATCCTCGAGGACACGCTGGTGTACTACATCATTGGCGACAACGGAGCCTCTGGCGAAGGCACTCTCAACGGGACCACCAACGAGATCATGGTCTCCGAGGCGCCCGATCTCGCCACCCCCCAGTGGCTCGTCGAGCGGGTCGACGACCTCGGCACCCCGCGCGCCTACAACCACTACGCCGTCGGGTGGGCGCACGCCATGGACACGCCCTACCAGTGGACCAAGCAGGTCGCCTCGCACTTCGGCGGCACCCGCAACGGCACTATCGTGCATTGGCCGAGCGGTATCGATGCGAGTGGCGAGGTCCGCGACCAGTTCCACCATGTCGTCGACGTCGCTCCGACCATCCTCGACGCCGCCGGGCTGCCGTTCCCGACTGCCGTCAACGGTGTCGCGCAAGAGCCATTTCATGGCGTTTCGATGACCTACAGCTTCGACGAGGCCGCCGCAGCCGACCGACACACCACCCAGTACTTCGAGATGATGTGCAACCGCGGCATCTACCACCAGGGCTGGACCGCCGTGACCAAGCACGCGATCCCGTGGGAGTTCTCCGGACGTTCCGAGGACATCGAAGCTGATGTGTGGGAGCTCTACGACACCAACACCGACTGGACCCAGGCCCACGACCTGGCCGAGCAGATGCCCGACAAGCTCGCCCAGCTGCAGCGGCTGTTCCTGATCGAAGCGACCAAGTACAACGTCCTTCCGCTCGAGCCGCGGTTCGCCGAACGGTTCAACCCCGAGCTCGCGGGCCGACCCAACCCGGTGCCTGGGAACTCCCAGCTGCTCTTCGGCGGCATGCACCGACTGCAGGAAAACGTCGTCATCAACACCAAGAACAAGTCCCACTCGGTCACCGCGGAACTCGCCGTCCCCGAGGACGGGGCCGGCGGCGTGATCATCGCCCAGGGCGGATCCACAGGCGGCTGGGCGCTCTACGCCCATCAGGGCAAACTGCGCTACGGCTACAACTCCACCGGGGCCCGGACCTACTACGTCGGCAGTGATGCACCCCTTCCGGCCGGCAAGCATCAGGTCCGCATGGAGTTCGCCTACGACGGCGACGGCATTGGCAGGGGCGGTGACGTCACCCTCTACATCGACGGCGACCAAGTGGGCCAAGGCCGGGTCGACCGCACACACTGGGGCATCTTCTCCATGGACGAAACCACCGAAGTCGGCTCCGACGCCGGCTCACCCGTGGTGGACGAATACGGACCCAGCGGCAACCACTTCACCGGCTCCGTCACGTGGGTCCAAATCGACATCGGCGATGCCTCCACCGACGAAGACCACCTCATCAACCCCAGAGAACGGCTCCGCATCGCCATGACCAAGCAGTAGCCCAACAGATACCGCCGGAACCGGCTCAGCAGAGCGCCGACACCAACATCTCGACGGGTCTCAGCGAGGACCGATTCGAGAACGAAGCACCCGGATCTGCCGCGACTAGCGCAGTCCGGACCAAGTGACCGGATCTACCGATGAGCGGATGGCTCGTGCGCGGTTGCGGACTACTCCGCGGCGGAGGCGTCGTCTGCTGGTGAGCGACCCACTCGTGTGAGCCGCCAGCCCCGCAGGACAAGCGGCGATCCCTTGCTACCCAGCGTCTCCAGCAGTTCGTCGCACGCGCTCCCCGAGCGGGATGCGTCGTAGAACGCCCCTACAGAGCCTGCGAGCCAACTGTCATGAGGGACGAAGTACGCCCACTCGGTCGGGCCGAAAGCGAGCACCTCTTTCTGTTTTTCTCCGTGGAACCTGACGATGACCCACGACTCATCGGCATGGACCCACGCAACTCCCGAAAAGCACTCCAGGAGGTCGCGCCAGTACGCCTCCTGAACGTCCCCGGAGGTCTCGTCCATTGCCGCACACACGAGCGGCGGTATGCGCGTGCTGCCGCTCGCTGTCGTCCGTCGCCGCTGCTTCAGTGCCGGACGCGCCGCCTGCGTGGGACTGCGTTAGCCGTACGGTCATGCTGCGATCGGGGCACTCCGGGCGAAGTGCTGCGGATGGACGAGACCGAAGGGGCCGAACTCGCCCAAGCGCACGCTCGTACCACCGACCCTGCCGCCATCAAAGCCGTCACCGCGCACGCGCAAGGATGGTGCGCCGCCGTCGTCCTTCTAGCACGAGCTGTCGCCGCCACACCCGACCCAGCAGCCGCGGCCCGCCGCTACGCCGGCGTCGACTCACGCGTCGCAGACCTTGTCGCCAGCGAGGTCTTCTCCGCCCTCCGTCGCCGCGAACGCCACCTGCTCCTCTGCGTAGGACACGAAGGCCAAGTGGCAGTCTCAACAGCACGACACCTCTCCCACGATCCCCGCGCAGGAGAGATCCTCGACGACCTCGAGACAACCGGCCTGCTCATCACCCGCATCCGCGCCGCCGACGCCCTCGCAGACCCCCACAGCACCCTCATCGCGCCTGCTGTTCCCGGTGCCGCCGGGATCAGCGCAGCCGACAACAGCGACGACCCGCAGTACCGCATCCACCCCATGCTCGCCGAAGTGATCCGACGACGCATGGTCGCTGGCGGAGTCGACGTCTCCCAAGCCCGCGCCACCGTCACCCGCGCCGTGTGGCTGGACATCGAACGCGGCGAGACCCGTCATGCCTTCGACCGCTTGGTCACCGTCGGCGAGTTCGACAACGCCGCCCGCTTCCTCGCCAGTCACGGAACGAGCATGGTGATGAGAGGTCAAGGGGCCGCTATCGAAGCCTTCACCCGCGCCCACCCCGACGTCGTCTCCGCCCACCCGGACACCTGGTTCCCCATTGCAGTCGAACGCTGGATCGCCGACGACATCACCGGCGCCCGGCACTGGATGGATCGATTTCTTGCTGCCCAGGACCATCCGACCCGTCCGGCTTCCTCCCACCCCGGCGCGGTGGAGAGCGACACCGAGGGGCGGCTCGCGTGCATCCGACTCATGCGGAGCCGCCTCGGCCTCGAACCCATCAGTGCCGCCATCGGGCACGCCCGCCAGGTCGTCATCCGCTCCCACCGCGACAGTGTGAACGGCGAGGTCATGCCGCAATTGCTCACCGAGCTCGGCATCACCCAGAACTGGACCGGCGACCTCACCCATGCACACGTCAACCTCAGCACAGCCGTCGCGCTGTGCCGTACCCGTGATCTCCCCGCCCTAGCGGTCTCAGCGGCCAGCCACCTCGCCATGACCGAGTACCTCGCCGGACGGGAGCGATCTGCTCGCGAAGTCGCCAACCAAGCGGTCGCCATGATCAGACCGACCGCTGGCCAGACCGGGTGGCGGCCGCAATTCGCCCACGCCCGCGCTGGCATCGTCGCCCTTTTCGCCACGCTGGTCGACCTGCCCTGGGAAGCCGCGGCTGACACTCCCGCCATGACCCGCACCGAAGCCGACGACACTGCGACCGACCAGGGAGCCACCGCGGCAGCACCTGCGACCCCGGTGCACGCCGCAGACCTCTGCACCCGGTTCTGGATACGCATGCGCGACGCCCGGCTCGCACTCCTCAACGGATCTGCGCTGCGGGCCGATCAGATCCTTCAGACGCCGCTCGAGCTGCCAACCGGACTGGACCAACTTCCCGACCACCTCCAAGTCGTCACACTCATCGAGCGGTCGTTCCTCGCCAGCCTCTCAAGCGACGCCGAGACCCTCAAAGCCCTCGAGGCCAACCTGCTCGCGCTCGACGCGCTAGGCGAAGGGTCGCTGGTGGCGGGACTCAGAGCTGAACTCTCCGGAGACCTGCGCCGGGCTGCGGCCCTGTTCGCCGCAGCGACCGGTGACACCGCCTATGCGCAACCGGCAAGCCGGGAACTCGCGCTCGTCTGCGAAGCGCAGGTCCTTGACGCGCTCGGTGACCCCGAGGGCGCTCTACGCCGCCTGACCACCGCAACCGCCGCGACCGCCACCCGCCGCAACGCCGTGCCCTTCCTCGGGTGGACCCGCCACGGCACCCCCATCGCGGTCCTCCTGCAACGCCTCGCCGAGCACTCGGCCTCATGCTGGGTCCACGAGCTCGCCGCCGCAGCCGCCCGCCAACCCGACGTCACCACCATCTACGCCCCCCACACCGCATCTCCCCGCGAACGGACAACCACAACTGCATCACGCGTGCTCCCGACGCTGAGCCCCCGCGAACGAGACGTACTGCACGAGCTCGCGCGCGGCGCAACCTACGCCGACATCGCCGCGCACCTCTTCGTCTCCGAGAACACCGTCAAGACCCACGTCTCCAGCCTCTACGCCAAGTTGGCCGTCAGCCGTCGCAGCGAAGCCCTTGCCGTCGCGCGCTCGCTGCACCTCCTCTGACCGCCTGTCGCGTCGAAGCGACGTCAGGCGCCGACGAAGCCGGGCGCGGGCCGTCCGGCTGTCCGGTGACGACCTCCCAGCAGCTGGCGCGGTCCTTCCGCAGGACGGTCGTGGGCGCGGTCCTCGACGTGCCACAGCGTTCGACGCGCACTACTGAGCGGCTTCCGCGGGCCGGCCCCCGCACGGTGCCGGCCCGGCGACCACACGCGACTCACCAGCCGCCGGCCATCAAATCCAACACGGCCTGTGCAACCAGCCACGCCAGCGCGCCGCAGACCCCCGCGACCAGCGCAGTCAACGCCAGGACCGCCATCAGTCCCTCGACGATCAGACGCCGCCGAGCAGGATCGCCGGAGCGCCCTCGCGGTCCGCGACCAGGTGCCAGGACCGGGTGGGCCTGACCGTCGGCGGGAGTCGGCTCGCCCCGCGTCGTCGATGCCGCGGCTTCCCCCGGGACCACGAGCTCGCCCGGCTCAAGGCCGGTCAGGTACGCGCCCCGACGCCACCCCATCCGCAAGCGAGACGACACCTGATCCACCGACATCCCTGCTCCTAGCGCTTGCCACGGGTTACCCATGGGACCCGCAGCGCCACGGCACCGTCCCAGCCGGTCACCGAGACCGCACGGCGGGTAGGGGGATCAGCGTGGCTGCGGGCGGCCTCGGGCGGGGCCACCCGAAACAGGCGAGGCGTCACCGGAACCGTGCATCGAGGCTGGTGGCGCAACGGGCCGAGCACCGAACGCTGCACAGCACGCACATGACGCGACCGCCCGTACCGTCGTACCGCCCGCCGGAGGCCGCTGTGACCCAACCCGAGCCCACCGCCCACCCCCACCCCGGGGCCCGGGACACCACCGCCTTCGAGCCAGGCGCCACCTCCGGCCTCCCACGCCTCGCCGACCACTGGGGTCTCGTCCTTGCCTACGGTCTGATCACCGTCATCGTCGGCGTCATCCTCGGCGTCTGGCCCGACGAGACCCTCGAGGTCTGCGCAATCTTGATCGCCATCCAATTCCTCGTCTCGGGGCTGCTACGAGTCGCCTCCGCGCTCACCGCCACCTCGATGGAGGGCGGTGTGCGAGCGCTTCTGGGCTTTTCCGGCGCACTCGCCGTCATCGTCGGCCTGCTGTGTCTACGCGACCCGCTGCAGACCGTCCTCGCCATCTACCTGCTGCTCGGAGTGTGGTGGCTCATCTCGGGTGTCATCGACATCATCAGCGCCGTCATCTCTCCGGTGCATGGCCGCCGCGCCTGGGACCTCGCCGCTGGTGCCGTCAGCGTCGCCGCAGGCGCCTTCCTCCTGATCTACCCCGACTTGTCACTCGACCTGTTCGTGTTGCTCGCGTGCGGCTGGCTCCTGCTGAGCGGCCTCTTCGCCATCTTCGCTGCCGTCGCGCTTCGAGCCGCCGGGCAGACCTCCACCAGACCAGCTCGACTCCAACCCCCAGAGGCCGCGACCAGCTGATCCACGCCGCGCCTGAGCAGACGAAAGGGCCCAGCGCCATGGAGTGGCTGCGCAACCCGCGGCTCCACGAGGTGTCCACGCCGGGCGCCGACAGCCCCGTTCACCTGACCGACAGCCGCAGGCCGGCCTCGATGAGCCCCGCGCGGTGGCTGCGGTTGTCGGGCGTTCTGAGTGCCATCCTTCTGCTCTACTTCACCCTCCCCGTGCGATCAGACCCTCCCATCCAAACCGCCTTCCGCGCAGCCCTCGCCCTCGTCGTCCTCGTCGTGCTCGCGGCCGGCCTCGTGACGCAGCTGCGGCTCGCCGCCCGCGACGGCGACCGGCGCGTCGACGGACTCGCTGCAGCCATCGCGACCGTCCTGGTCGTCTTCGCCTACGGCTTCTATGCCCTCGAGGTGCATCGCCCTGACCAAGTCAACGGTCTGAGCACCCGTCTCGACGCCCTGTACTTCACAGCGTCGACGATGCTGACCGTCGGATACGGCGACGTGCACGCCGCCGGGCAAGCTGCGCGCCTGATGGTGCTGGTGCAGATGGTCTTCGACGTCGTCTTCGTCGCTGCCGCAGCAGCGCTCCTGACGTCTCGCGTCCGTCGCGCAGCCGCCGAGCACGTCGGCCCCACGCCTTCACCGCAGGTGACCCCTACCAGCACCCATCCCCCGGGTCGCCAATACGGACCCCCGTCCGGCGGTCCGCCGGACCTCACCGAGTAAGACCAACCTGCTCCGCCATCAGGCTGCGGACGGCTTCACCTGTTCGCGCGGGACTCCCGGGTGCGCGGCCCTGACCGTCCACGAGGCACAGCTCCAACGCCGGCCCCGCACGGCTCCGACGCATGCCCGGCACCGGCACGACCTGTTGGTCGCGACAGCCCGCACGCCGCATTCGGGGCGCGAGAGTCAGGCCTGCGCCTTTCCCAACCCCGGGCAGTCGGGGACTGTCCTTTCGCCCAGGACGGCGCTGGTGCCACCACGACGGCCCGTCTGCGTCACCCGGCACGGGTCACACACCGGAACCCGACGTGAGAAGTGCTGTCTCTGACTCCCTGGCCCTGCCGGGCTGCTGGCCGGTACCTGCGGCAGTAGTGGGGAGAACACAGGTGGGAGCCCCCCTTCGTCACCATCCGATCCTGCTCGGTCACCGACGCCCGGGCCTCACCCGGCACAGGTCGCTGATGGCCGCCGCAGCAGGAACCGGACACGGGTCGGTCCTGCTGCGGCGGCGCACCCAACCCGACCGGCGTCGCGGCACCCACGCTGCTCGCCCGCCTGCCGTCAGAGCTCGGGAGAAGCGACGGCGACGCGGGGGCGACGAGGTCGCGGTGGTCGGGCGTCCAAGGCGTGCGGGTCCACTCCCACACGTTGCCGATCATGTCGAACAGGCCATATCCGTTCGGCGGGTACGACGCGACTGGGCTGGTGCGGTGGTGGCCGCGCCGGTCGTTGCTTCGCCACGGGAACGGTCCTTGCCAGGTGTTGGCCAGAACATCCCCACCCGGATCCAGCTCCTCGCCCCAAGCGAAGCTGGCCCCGACGAGGCCGCCGCGGGCGGCGTGCTCCCACTCCGCCTCGGTAGGAAGATCCTGGCCCGCCCACAGGGCGTAGGCCAAGGCGTCCTCCCACCCGACGTGGACGACTGGATGGTCTGCGATCTGCGACCAGTGCTCCACCTGAGGACCCGGCCACCGTCGGCTCTCCTGCTCCTCGTCACCGTGGGGATGACGCCACTGAGCGCCCGGTTGCCACCGCCACCACTGCGTCCAGTCATGCAGCGGCACTGGACCGGGCGGCTGCGTGAACACCTGCGAACCTGCAACCAGCAGCTCGGGATCGGCACCAGGAAAGTCGCCCGGGTCAAGGTCTCGCTCCGCGACCGTGACGTAACCGGTCTCAGCTACGAACACGGCGAACTGCGCATTCGTGACCGGGTGAGGAGCCCACCACACGTCACCCACCTCAGCCTCGACCACAGGCCGCTCCTCGGCGTAGAAACGGTCACTCCCGATCAGTCCCAGCCCGCCCCGCACCAGGATCATGTCCGCGTCCATCTCCGCGTCCGCGGCTGCATGCTGGCGCGTTGACTGCCCATGACACGGCGCTGAGACGCCTGTGGTCCGCGCAGTGTCCCTGCCCTCCAGCCGGTCGCCAACGAGCTTCTCGGTCATCTTGGTCCTCCCGGCTCACATCGCCGCCCACTGCTGCATTCACCAGCCAGCCCGCCTGGGCGCTGCGGCGCCACGACCAAGGCACCGGCTCATCGGCTGTCCTCCGACCATCAATCCGCCGAACACGCTTCACATCACCCGAGTCGGGTGAGCAGAACCAAGGTCAGCACCCGGTTGCCTGCCGGAGTGGCCGAAGTGCGAGCGGGGCGAGCACGACCCAGAACCACCTCCGAGCGGTCGTGGCTGGCTCCCTCGTTCGCCGGCTATCAGCGAGCGTGGCTGCGACCCGACCTGCTCGCCGGCTTGGCGGCCGGCACCGTGGTCATCCCGCAAGCCATGGCCTACGCCACGATCGCCGGCCTCCCGGTCGAGGTCGGTCTCTACACCTGCATGGCGCCCATGCTGGTCTACGCGTTGCTCGGCGGGGCCCACACGTTGAGCGTGTCCACCACCTCGACCATTGCGGTCCTGGTCGCGACCACCCTCGCAGGTCTGCCCACCGCCACCCGCGAGGACACCGAGGAGCTGCTGGCGGCTGCGTTCACCCTCACCTTCCTGGTCGGGCTGTGCCTGCTGGCGATGCGACTGTTCCGGATCGGGAACCTGGTCGAGAGCATCTCGCCAGCCACCCTCACCGGGGTTCGCCTCGGGGTCGGGCTCACCGTCGCAGCCAGCCAGCTGCCCGCCCTGCTCGGAGTGACCTCCGACCCGGACGCCGACGGGTTCTTCGCCAAGATCGCCGACGCCCTCGGACGGCTCCCGGAGACCGACACCAGCACCCTGGCGCTGTCCACGGCGACCGTGACGGTGCTCCTGGTGCTGCGCCGATCCGCACCCCAAGTGCCCGGGCCGCTGATCGTCGTGGCCGGCGCCATCGTCCTCGTCGCCAGCACAGGCATCGAACGCACCAGCAACGAGCGCCACGGCGTACTGCTCATCGACCCGGTCCCCGCTGGCCTCCCCGCTCCATCGCTGCCCGTGCCCAGCGACGCCCTCGACCTGCTGCCTGGCGCACTCGCGATCGCCGTGATGGCGTTCTTGGAGACCGTCCTGGTCGCTCGCACGAACCGGCACCAAGGCCAACCGGTCATCGACTCCGACCAGGAACTCCTCGCGACCGGCATCGCGTCCCTGGCGGGCGGACTCACCCAGACGCTGCCACCAGCCGGCGGGTTCTCCCAGTCAGCTGTCAACCAACGCTCCGGCGCCCGGACACAACTGTCCGGCGCCACCACGGCGTGCTTGGCGCTCCTCGTCGCCTTGTTCCTCGCGCCGCTGCTCGACGACCTGCCACGTGCCGTGCTGGCCGCGATGGTGCTCGTTGCCATCCTCGGGCTGCTCGACCCCACCGAACTCGCCGTCTACGCCCGCATCGACCGAGCCGAACTGTGGGTTGCCGTCGTAGTGGCCGTCCTGGGCCTGACCGGGGGCATGCTCCTCGGGGTCGCCGTGGGCGTCGCTCTGACTCTCGTCCTCGTCATCCGGGCGGTCAACCGGCCGCAACTCCGCCCCCTCTACGCCGCCCCGGACGGCGAGTGGACCACCGTGCCACCGACAGACGAAGGACAGCCGCCCCACCCTCCCGATCCTCCCGCCCCTCCGGCTCCTCACGGAGAACCCCCGCGAGCGTCATCGAACCCGTCCGTCCGACCCCAGACCTACCGCGGGGTGCTGCTGTTGCGCATGACCGGCGGTATCTACACCGGCAACGCCCGCGCGACGCACGACGAGGCCATACGGCTGGTCGCCGCGGCCGACCCTCCCCCGCAACGCGTCGTCATCGACGCCGCGGCGGTCGCTGCGGTGACGATCCCGCTCCTTGAGACCCTCGAAGCCCTGCAGGAGGACCTCCAGGTCGACGGCATCGCTCTCACAGTCACAAGAATCGAGCCCGCCGTCCTCGACGTCCTGCGCCGCTCCCAGTGGTGGCGCAGACACGAGAACGAAGGGCTCTACGCGCCCGACCTCGAGGCTGAACTGACCTGAGCGCGGCCCAGCGCGGGCCCCCACGCCGCTGCAAGACACCGAACAGCCTGGGCGACGCTTTCGCCGCCGCTCTTGGCGTCTAGGGGTAGCAAGGGGCAAGGGCACGTACCGCAAGGCCAGTCCCAAGACCGACGCGAGCCTCCGGGCCCTTTCGATACCCGACTTGGGTGTGTGGTCCTCGGACGGCGTCAAGAGGACCACTCGGGGCAACCTGCTCGACGCGGTCTTCCCCACTCGCAATGGGACGTGGCAACAGGTCACCGACGTGGAACGCCGGTGGCGACAGATCCGTAAGGACACCGCCGTCGAGTGGGTCACGCCTCAGACGTTCTGCAAGACGGTCTCGACCCCTGATCGCCCGGGCTGTCGACGCCGAGACCGCAACGCAGCAGCTGGGTCATTCCTGCCCCCCCCATCACCTGGGAGTACTACATCGGGAAGCCAGCCACCGCCGCTGACGTCGCCCACGTCCTAGCCGGGCTGAAGGGGTCTTAGGCCCGGCTAGCCCGCCAAAGGGACCGAATACGTGGTGGATACCTGGTTGACAGAGCCCGATGGATTCAAATCACGAACCGCCCCTGGCCTGCGTCTCCGCAGGTCAGGGGCGGTTCCTCGGTCGGGCTGACAGGATTTGAACCTGCGACCCCTTGACCCCCAGTCAAGTGCGCTACCAAGCTGCGCCACAGCCCGAGTGCCCGCCTGAGCGGGCGCGTGAACACTACCGCAGCCCTCGGCCAGGACCGGAATCCGGGGTCGTGTGCCCGAGGACGCGGCGAGGCGCGTCGTGGGGCACACGACCCGGGGAGGTCAGCGCTTGCGCTTCTCCCGCGGCCGCTGCTGCAGCACGATCGGGGTGCCGACGAAGCCGAACTCCTCGCGCAGCCGGCGCTCGACGTACCGCTCGTAGGAGGCCTCGAGCTTGCCGCTGGTGAAGAGGATGAACGTCGGCGGGGCGACCGAGGCCTGGGTGCCGAAGAGGATCTTCGGCTGCTTGCCACCGCGCACCGGGTGCGGGTGCTCGGCCACGAGTCGGCCGAGGAACGTGTTGAGCGCACCGGTGCCGATGCGCGTCTCCCAGCCCTCGAGCGCCTTGTCGAGCGCGGGCACGAGCCGGTCGACGTGCCACCCGGTGCGGGCGGTCACGTTGATCCGCGGCGCCCACTGCACCTGCACGAGCTCGCGCTCGATCTCGCGCTCGAGGTAGTAGCGACGCTCCTCGTCGACGAGGTCCCACTTGTTGAACGCGATGACCAGCGCGCGGCCGGCCTCGCGGACGGTCTGCAGGATCCGGACGTCCTGCTCCGAGATCGACTGGGAGCCGTCGAGGACCAGCACGGCGACCTCGGCGCGGTCGATGGCGGTGCTGGTGCGCAGCGAGGCGTAGTACTCGTGCCCCGAGGCCTCCTTGACGCGCTTGCGGATGCCGGCGGTGTCGATGAAGCGCCACTCGCGCCCACCGAGCTCGATCAGCTCGTCGACGGGGTCGACGGTGGTGCCGGCGACGTTGTCGACGACGACCCGCTCCTCGCCCGCGAGGCGGTTGAGGAGCGAGGACTTGCCGACGTTCGGCTTGCCCACGATCGCGATCCGGCGCGGGCCGCCGACCTCGGGCTCGCGCTCCGGCGGCGCCTCGGGCAGGGCCGCGAGGACGGCGTCGAGCAGGTCGCCGGACCCGCGGCCGTGCAGGGCGGAGACCGGGTACGGCTCGCCGAGGCCGAGGTTCCACAGACCGAACGCCTCGGCCTCGGTGCGGGCGTCGTCGACCTTGTTCGCGGCCAGCACGACCGGGCGACCGGACTTGCGCAGGATGCGGACGACGGCCTCGTCGGCGTCGGTGATGCCGACGGTGGCGTCGACCACGAACAGCACGGCGTCGGCCAGGCTGACCGCGACCTCCGCCTGCGCGGCGATCGAGTGGGCGAGCCCCCGAGCGTCGGGGTCCCACCCGCCGGTGTCGACGACGGTGAACGCGCGGCCGGCCCAGTTGGCGTCGTACGGCACGCGGTCGCGGGTGACGCCGGGGACGTCCTCCACGACGGCCTCGCGCCGGCCGATGATGCGGTTGACCAGCGTCGACTTGCCGACGTTGGGGCGGCCGACGACGGCCAGGACGGGGACGGGTCCGAGGACCTCGGTCATGGTGCTCCTTGCTCGGTGACCCCGGTGGCGGGGTCGGGTTCGACATCGGTGGCTGGCAACGGACCCGGCAGCTCCAGCCCGGTCGACCTGCGTGCGTGGTCCAGGTGGACCAACATGTGCTCCCTCAACAACAACGAGGCGTGCTCGACCTGTTCCCGGGTGCGGGGCCACGGTACGGCGCCGACGTGCCACGGCGCACCGAAGCAGACGGCCATGGCGGTCCCGCGGGGCGGCAGCTGGCCCATGTGGGCCCCCGGCGCACGGGTGCCGAGGAAGGTCACGGGCACCACGGGAGCGCCCGTCACCAGGGCGAAGTACGCCGCGCCGCGGTGGAAGCGGACGAGGTCACCGCCGCCGCGGGCGCCCTCGGGGAAGATGCCGACCGCTCCCCCGTCGCGCAGCACCCGCAGGCACACCTTCACGGCGTACGGGTCGGGGTTGAACCGGTCCAGCGGCACCTGGCCGGAGGCGAGCAGGAAGCGGCCGAGGGCGCCGCGGAACATCTCGAGCTTGGTCAGCGCGTGCACCGGGCGCGGGGCGAACATCGCCAGGAACGGCCCGTCGGCCACGCCGAGGTGGTTGGCGGCGAAGATCACCGGGCCGGAGGCGGGGACCTGGTCGCTGCCCAGGACGCGCACGTCGTACCGCCGTCGGACCAGCCCGCGCGCGACCGGGCGCAGCGGGTGGAGGAGGTAGCGCGGAGGGAAGCGGACCTGGTCGCTGCGCGGCCGCTCCCGGTGGACGGCCGGCGCCGCCGGGCTCACGTCCCGACCCGGTCGACCATGCCCACCACCAGCTCGATCACCTCGTCGAGGGTGTAGCCGGTGGTGTCGACGTGGACGGCGCCGTCGGCCATCACCAGCGGCGCGGTGGCGCGGCCGGAGTCGATGGCGTCGCGCGAGAGCAGGAGCTGCTCGGTGGCCGCGACGTCGGCGGCGCCCTGCTCGGCGGCGCGACGGGTGGCGCGGGCGGCGGCGTCCGCGGTGAGGTACAGCTTGACCGGGGCGTCCGGCACGACGACCGAGCCGATGTCGCGCCCCTCGACGACGATCCCGGTCGGGTCGACGTCGGCGCCGATGATGTCGCGCTGGAGCCGCAGCAGCCGGGCCCGGACCTCCGGGACGGTGCTGACCGGCGAGACGGAGCCGGTGACTTCGTCGGTGCGGATCGCGGCGGCCACGTCGGTGCCGTCGACGGTGATGGTCGGTCCGGCGGGGTCGGTGCCCGAGACGATGACCGGCTCGTCGGCCCGCGCCGCGACCGCGGCGGGGTCGTGGACGTCGACGCCGTGCTCGAGCATCCACCAGGTCATCGCCCGGAACATCGCCCCGGTGTCGAGGTAGCGCAGGCCGAGGCGGGTCGCGACGCCGCGGCAGGTGCTGGACTTGCCGGAGCCGGAGGTGCCGTCGACGGCGACGACGAGCCTGTCGGGGAACAGGTCGGAACGGTCCGCGGCAGTGCTGGTCACGGACGCGCAGCCTACCGGTGGGTGGACCAGGCCCGTGATTCCAACGAGGTCACCAGGTGCTCGGCGCGCGACTCCTCGACCAGCAGCTCGACCAGACCCACCGGTCGGCCGGGGTCGTGGTCGATGCGGACGTCCTCGATGTTGACCTCGCTGGCGACCGCGTCGGCGAAGAGCCGGGCGAGCTCGCCGGGGTGGTCGGGGACCGAGACCCAGACCGACGCCATCGGCCGGGCAGGCCCGCCGTGCTTGGCGGGGATCACCCGGGTGCCCTGCACGCCGTGCGCGAGCACCTCCTCGAGCGCACCCCGGTCGCCGCGTCCCACGGCGTCGCGGACCCGGTCGAGGTCGGCCCGCACCTCGTCGAGCAGCGCCACGACGGCGTCGGCGTTGGCGCTGACGATCTGGCCGTAGAGCCGGGGGTCGCCCGCGGCGACGCGGGTCACGTCCCGGACGCCCTGGCCGGAGAGCGCGAGGTGGTTCTCGGGTCCGGCGGCGAGCCGCGCGGCCACGAGCGCGGACAGCAGGTGGGGCACGTGGGAGGTGCGTGCCACGGCACGGTCGTGCTCGGCGGGCGTCAGCCAGACGGGTACGCCGCCGGCGAGCCGCACCAGCGCCTCGACCGTCTCGACCGCAGCGGGTGCGGAGCTGGCGTGCGGCGTGATCGCCCACGGGCGGCCGTCGAAGAGCGACGCGGAGCCGGCCAGCGGGCCGGACCGCTCGCTGCCCGCCATCGGGTGGCTGCCGACGTACCGCGCGGCGCCGGGGTGGTCCGCGACCGCCGCGAGCGGGACGCTCTTGACGCTGCCCACGTCGGTGACGACCGCGTCGGTGCCCTCGGTGCCGTCGAGGGCGGCCGCGATCACCTCGCCGAGGTGGTCCGGCGGGACGGCCACGACCACGAGCGCCGGGCGGTCGCCGACCGCGCGCGGGCGGCCGGCGCCCAGGCCGGAGGCCGTGCGGACGTTCTCCCCCGCGGTGTCGGTCAGCAGCACCTCGAGGCCGGCGCGGCGGCAGGCCAGGCCGATGGACGTGCCCAGCAGCCCGGCACCGACGACCTCGACCGGCCCGGCGATCCCACTCGTCCCGGTGCTCCCGGGCAGCGGCTCAGGCATCCGGCAGGTCGCGGGTGCGGGTCAGGTCGCGCCGCAGCGCTGCGGCGCCGTGCAGGTAGACGTGAGTGACGTCGGCCCGCGGGAGGTCGGTCTCCACGTGCGCCATCATCCGGACCACGCGCGGCATCGAGCGCTCGATCTCCAGCTCGCGGGCGCAGATCAGCGGGACCTCGCCGAAGCCGAGCTGGCGGGCGGCGTACGCCGGGAACTCCGAGACCAGGTCGGAGGTCGCGGTGAAGATCACCGAGATCACGTCGTCGACGACCAGCCCGTTGGCCTCCATGACGTCGGTGACCATCTCCGCGACCCGCTCGAGCATGTGGTCGCGCGAGTCCTCCTCGAGCTGGGTCGCTCCCCGGATCGCCCGCACCGCCACGTCTCGCTCTCCTTCTCGCCCGCACTCGCCTGGTCCCTCACCGACCGGGTCAGGCTATCGGCCGCCCGCCGTCCCGCCGCCGGGTGGCTCGACGCGTGGCCACCACGACCCGGTCAGGCCACGAGGGCGGTGATCAGGACGACGGCGGGCACCGACAGCAGGGTGCTGACGAAGATCGCGTCGCGGGCGAGGATCGGCTCGCGCTCGTACCGGGAGGCGATCACGAAGACGTTCTGCGCGGTCGGCAGCGCCGCGAGGACGGTGACCGCGAGCAGCTCCGCCGAGGACAGGTCCAGCGCGTAGCGGCCGAGGACGTAGGCGAGGACCGGCTGGAGCACGAGCTTCAGGCCGACCACCCCGGCCAGCTCGACCGGCGGCACTCCCCTGCCCGGCAGCGGTCCCAACCGGAGGCTGATGCCGTAGGCGAGCAGCATCGAGGGCACCGCCATCCCGCCCACCAGGGCCAGCGGGTCGTGCACGGCCGCGGGCAGCTGCTGCCCGGTCAGCGCGAAGCCGAGGCCGAGGGCGGAGCCGACGGTGATCGGGTTCGTCACCGGCCGCGCGAGGATGCGCCGTACCGACAGCCGGGTCTCGCTGCGGTCCACGTCGAGCAGCGTCAGCGCCAGCGGCTGCAGCACGAGGAGCTGGAGGAGGAGCGTCGGGGCCACCAGGGCCGGGTCGCCCAGGACGTACGCCGCGATCGGCAGGCCGAGGTTGCCGGCGTTGACGTACGCCGCGCACAGCGCCCCCACGACCGTCGCGCCCAGCGGCCGACGGCGCAGCGCCGCGAGCGCGACGTACGCGAGGCCGGTGAGCAGCACCGCGCCCGTGGTTGCCACGAGGGCCCCGGAGAAGAGCGCCCCGAGGTCGCTGTCCTCGAGCACGGTGACCAGCAGGGCCGGGCTCGCGACGTAGAACGCCAGGGTCGAGAGCGTGCGCTGCCCGGCCGCGTCGATGACCCGCAGGTGGGCGAGGAGCACCCCGAGGGCGATGAGGGAGGCGATCGTCGCGTACCCCGCGAACACCCCTCCCACCGGCCGAACACTAGGTGGCGCGCCGCCACCGCCGGGCACCGCCCTCCGTCGCCGGCGGCCGCCGGTCAGAGCTTCGCGGAGTCCAGCAGTTCGCCGAGCTCGTCGTGGGTCAGGTCGCGCAGCTCGCCGGGGGCCAGGCCCTTGAGCTGCACCGGGCCGATCGCGGTCCGGGTCAGCCGCCGCACCGGGTGCCCGACGTGGTCGAGCAGCCGGCGCACGATCCGGTTGCGGCCCTCGTGGATGACCAGCTCGACGATCGACCGGTCCTTGTACGTCTCGACGACGCGGACCTTCTTCACCGTCACCGGGCCGTCCTCGAGGGTCACGCCCTCGAGCAGGGCCTTGGTCGTGCGGCGGAACACCTCGCCCTCGACCTCCGCGACGTAGGTCTTGTCGACCTCGTAGGAGGGGTGGGCCATCCGCTGGGCGAAGTCACCGTCGTTGGTCAGCAGGATCAGACCGGAGGTGTCGGTGTCGAGGCGACCCACGTGGAAGAGCCGCTCGGGCCGGTCGTCGACGAGGTCCTGCAAGGTGCGGCGTCCCTCGGGGTCGGACATCGTCGAGACGACGCCGCGCGGCTTGTTCAGCACGAGGTAGACGTGCGCCGAGACCGGCGGCAGTCGCTTTCCCTCGACACGGATCACCGCGGTGCGCGGGTCGACCTTGGTGCCGAGCCGCGTCACGACCTCCCCGTCGACCTCGACCGCACCCTCGAGCATCAATTCCTCGCAGCGCCGCCGCGAGGCGACGCCGGACTGCGCCAGCAGCTTCTGCAGCCGGACCAGCCCGTCCTCGTCGGTCTGGATCTCCCTGCCTCCGGTGCTCATGCGGGCTCGGTCCCTCCGTCGGGCTCGGTGCCCGGCCCCGTCTCCGGGGCCGGCTCGGGAAGGTGCTCGGGATCGTGCTCGGGCTCGGTCGGGGGCTCGGGCGCCGGGGCGCTCATCTCGGACAGCTCGTCCTCCAGGTCGTCCATGTCGGGCAGGTACGGCGCCAGCTCGGGCAGGTCGTCCAGCGAGGTGACGCCGATCCGCTCGAGGAAGTAGGCGGTGGTGCGGTACAGGTTCGCACCGGTCTCGGGGTCCTGTCCGGCCTCCTCGACCAGGCCGCGGCTGAGCAGGGTGCGCATCACACCGTCGACGTTCACGCCGCGGATGGCCGAGACCCGCGCCCGGGACACCGGCTGCTTGTAGGCGACCACCGCGAGGGTCTCGAGCGCCGCCTGGGTGAGCCGGGCCTGCTGGCCCTCGAGCACGAAGCGCTCGACCACCCCGGCGAACGCCTCGCGGGTGTAGAACCGCCATCCCCCGGCGACGTTGCGCAGCTCGAAGCCGCGCTGCTGCTCGTCGTACTCCGCGGCGAGCTGCGCGAGCGCGGCCGTCACGTCGGGCGCGGGGTGGCCGGCGGCCGCGGCCAACGTGGGCACGTCGAGCGGCTGGTCGGCGACCATCAGCACCGCCTCCAGCGCCGGGCGCAGGTCGACGAGCGGCACCTCCAGCGTCTCGGCCCCGGGGCCGTGGTCCGTGCTGGTCTCACTCATCCGAACCGGCCTCCTCGTCTGCGGGCGGGTGGTCCGCCGGCGGCGCACCCTCGAACTCGTCGCGGACCAGGTCGTCGACGTCCGCGTCGTCGTCCCCGGTCCACCGCACGGTCAGCTCGCCGAGCGGGGTGACCTGGTCGAAGGCGACCGCTCCCTCCCGGAACAGCTCGAGCAGCGACAGGAACCGCGCCACCGTGGTGAGCGTGTCGGGGCTGTCGCCGCACAGGGTGCGGAAGGTCATCGTGCCGGTACGCCGCAGCCGGTCGACCACCAGGGCAGCCTGCTCGCGCACGCTCACCCGAGGGGCGTGGATGTGCTGCAGGCTCACCTCGGGCGGGCCCGGCTTCGGCGCGAGCGCCTTGGCGGCCAGCGCGGCGAACTGCTCGAGCCCGATGCCGATGAGCACCTCGGGCAGCAGCGTGGCGTACCGCTCCTCCAGCCCCACGGCCCGCGGGTGGCGCCGCGACTCCCCCGCCAGGCGGGTCTCGAGGACGGCGGCGACCTGCTTGAAGGCCTTGTACTGCAGCAGCCGGGCGAAGAGGAGGTCGCGCGCCTCCAGCAGCGCGAGGTCCTCCTCGTCCTCGACGTCGCCCTGGGGCAGCAGGCGGGCCGCCTTGAGGTCGAGCAGCGTCGCGGCGACCAGCAGGAAGGACGTGGTCTGCTCGAGGTCCCAGACGCTGCCGCCGGCCTTGACGTGGGCGATGAACTCGTCGGTGACCTTCGACAGCGCGACCTCGGTGACGTCGAGCTTGTGCTTGGCGATGAGGCTGAGCAGGAGGTCGAAGGGCCCGTCGAAGTTGTCCAGGTGCAGCTCGAAGCCGGCCGTGGACGCGGTCTCCTCCCGCTCGACGGCCGTCATCCCCGGGTCATCCCCCGGCCCGTCACTCGCTCAGCCGGCGGACCAGCGCGCTGTCCTCGCCGTGGGCCTCGTAGTCGGCCAGCACCAGCGCGACCGCCTCCCGGACCAGCCGGCCCCGGTCGACCGCGAGCCCCTGGGCACGGCGCAGCGAGAGCCGGGCGTGCTCGATCTCGAGCAGCTCCTCGGAGGTGACGTAGACCGTCATCTTCTCGTCGTGGCGGACCCGGCCGCTGGGCTTCTTGGCCGGCTTCGCCGGGCCGTCCTCGCGCTGCGCCGGGGCGTCGGAGGGCTCCTCGGGCCGGTCGGGGACGGCGCGGACCGCCTTGCGCGCGGGCTCCTCGTCGGGGACCGCGGTCGGGCGGAACAGGTCGTCGGCCGAGGGCAGGCTCACTCGGCGGGCCACCGCGCGATCACCTCCCGGGCGAGCTGGCGGTAGGAGTCGGCACCTGCCGAGCTCGAGGCGTACGTCGTGATCGGCTCGCCCGCGACGGTCGAGTCGGAGAACTTCACGGTGCGGCGGATGACGGTGTGGAAGACCTTCTCGCCCCAGGCCTGGACCAGCCGCTCCATCACCTCGCGGGAGTGCAGCGTGCGGCCGTCGAACATGGTGCCGAGCACGCCGTCGATCTCCAGGCCGGGGTTGAGCCGCTCGCGGACCTTGTCGATGGTGGTCTTCAGCAGGGCGACGCCGCGCAGCGCGAAGTACTCGCACTCCAGCGGCACGATCACGCCGTGGCTCGCAGTCAGCGCGTTGACCGTGAGCAGGCCCAGCGAGGGCTGGCAGTCGATGAGGATGACGTCGTACTCCGCGAGCGCCGGCGCCAGCACCCGCTGCAGCGTCTGCTCACGGGCGACCTCGTGGACCAGCTGGACCTCGGCGGCCGAGAGGTCGATGTTCGAGGGCAGCAGGTCCATCCCGGGCACGCCGGAGGGCACGACGACGTCCCCGAGCGTGACGTCGCGCTCCATGAGCAGGTTGTAGACCGTCAGGTCCATCTCGTGCGGGTTGAGGCCCAGCCCGACCGAGAGCGAGCCCTGCGGGTCGAAGTCGACGAGGAGGACCTTGCGGCCGTACTCCACCAGCGAGGCGCCGAGGTTGATGGTCGTCGTGGTCTTGCCGACGCCACCCTTCTGGTTGCACATCGAGATCACGCGGGCGTGGCCGTGCTCGGCCAGCGGCTGCGGGTCCGGGAACACCGGCATCGGGCGCCCGGTGGGGCCGAGCGCCGGCCCGTCGCCAGCCGCCCCCCGCGCCTGGCGGGCGGGGACGACGGGACGTTCGAACGGGAGCGGCTCGGTCACGCTGGAATCGTCCTCCACGGGGGTCGCGGGTCGCGCGGGCGGGGTGGGGGTGCGGATCAGGGGCGGCATCTCGGGTGCACCGGAACCGGCGTGGAACCCACCATCGCTCATCAGCTGCTCCTGATTCCCGACCCACGCCGCTGCCGGCGGGGTCGTTTGTCGACATCACGACTTGTGACCGTCCCGCGCACCCTAGGACCGCTCTCCGACGCGCAACAACACGACGGCGCAATCCCCCAGGCACCGGCCCGGATCTGTGCACGACGTGTGCACGGGGTCCCGCTCAGGTGCACAGGCGGGGCGCCTCCTGTGCACTTTCCTGTGGAGGACGACCGCCGCCACCGGCGGCCCGGATCAGGCGAGGAGGTCCTGGTAGTCGGGGTGCTTGTCGATCCAGCCCGCGATGAACGAGCACTGCGCGACGACCTTCGCCGACCCCTCGCCGCGCACGTCGTCCAGCGCCGCCCGGGCGAGCGCCGAGCCGACCCCGCGGCCCTCGAAGTCCTCGTCGACGACGGTGTGGGTGAAGGTGACGGTGTCGCCGTCGCGGTGGTACTCGGCGTACCCGGCGAGCCGGCCGTCCAGCTCGGCCACCCACCGGTGCTCGCTCGTGTCGTTGCGGACCTGGGGCGTCTCGTCGCTCATGGCGCCACCGTACGTCGCGTCAGCCGAGCGCCTCGTCGAGGTTGGTGGCCGCGCTGATCAGCGAGAGGTGGGTGAAGGCCTGCGGGAAGTTGCCCAGCTGCTCGCCGGTGAGGCCGACCTGCTCGCCGTAGAGGCCGAGGTGGTTGGCGTAGGTGAACATCTTCTCCAGCGCCAGCCGCGCGTCGTCGAGCCGGCCGGCGCGCGTCAGCGCCTCGACGTACCAGAACGAGCACATCGAGAACGTCCCCTCCTCGCCGTCGACGCCGTCGTCGGTCGCCTCCGGCTCGTAGCGGAAGACGAGGGTGTCGGAGACGAGCCGCTCCTCGACCACCGCGAGGGAGGACAGGAAGCGCGGGTCGTTCGGCGCGACGAACTTCACCATGGGCATGAGCAGCACGCTCGCGTCGACGGTCGAGGCGCCCTCGTGGGCGACGAAGGAGCCCAGGTCGGGGTCCCAGGCGTGGTCCATGATCCGGCGGTAGATCGCGTCGCGGACCTCCGCCCACTCGGCCAGCTCGCCGGGGAGCCCGCGCTGGCGGGCGGTGCGCATCATCCGCTCGACCGCCACCCAGCACATCAGGCGGGAGACGGTGTGCTTCTGCGGCTCGCCCCGGACCTCCCACATCCCGGCGTCCTCGCGGTCCCAGTTCTCCATCACCCACGACAGCAGCCGGGTGAGGTCGGCCCACGCGTCGTGGCTGATCCCGGGGCCGTACTTGTTGAACAGGTAGACGGAGTCGAAGAGCTCGCCGTAGATGTCGAGCTGCAGCTGTCCGGTCGCGGCGTTGCCCACCCGCACCGGCGCGGAGTCGCGGTAGCCGCGCAGGTGGCCCAGCTCGCGCTCCTGCGGCACGTTGCCGTCGATGTCGTAGGCCACCCGCAGCGGTCCGGTCTCGGGATCGACCTCGGCGTCCTCGCCGATCCGCTCGGAGAGCCACGCCATGAACCGGGCGGCCTCCTCGGTGAAGCCCAGCTTCAGCAGCGCGTAGAGGCTGAACGCGGCGTCGCGGATCCACACGTAGCGGTAGTCCCAGTTGCGGGTGCCGCCGATCTCCTCCGGGAGGCTGGTCGTCGGGGCCGCGATGATGGCGCCGGACGGCTCGTGGGTGAGCAGCTTCAGGGTGAGCGCGGAGCGGTTGACCATCTCCCGCCAGCGCCCGACGTACGTCGACTGCGAGAGCCAGCCGCGCCAGAAGGAGGAGGTCGCCTCGAACAGCTCGTCGGTGTCCAGCCGCTCCCCCGGGTGCACCTCGCCGCCCTCCTCGAGCACCTCGAGCACGAACAGCACGTGCTCGCCCGAGGACACCTCGACCTCGGCGCTGACCGTACCGTCGACGACCTCCAGGCCCGTGGTGGCCGACAACCCCAGGCGCACCCCGTCGCCGGTCACCAGGAGGCCGCCCTCGACCTCGGTGACCTCGGCCGCCGCCCGGCCGTAGTCGGGCCGCGCCTCGAGCACCATCCGCAGCCGGCTGGTCCCCCGCACGCCCGCCACGCGACGTACGACGCGCTGCCGGTGGTCGGGGTCGTCGGCGCGCAGCACCGGCATGAAGTCGTGGACCTCCACGACCCCCTCCTCGGTGTGGAACCGGGTGATCAGGATCGTGGTGTCGGGCAGGTAGAACTGGTGGGTCGTGGTGGTCCCGCCGACCGGCTCGATCCGCCACGAGCCCGCGTCGGGGTCCAGCAGGGCGCCGAAGACGCTCGGGGAGTCGAAGCGCGGCGCGCAGAGCCAGTCGATCGTGGCGTGGGCGTCGACCAGCGCGCACGTGCGCAGGTCGCCGATCAGCCCGTGGTCGGCGATGGGCGGGTACGTCGGTCCCCGGTCCGGGCGGTCGGGCTGGTCGGGCTGGTCGCGCTCGGCCGGGTCAGCCACCGAGCCGCCAGCCGCCCTCGGCCAGCGCGAGCGCGGCGTCGGGGCCCCACGAGCCCTGCTCGTAGGACTGCAGCGCCGGCGGGTCGTCCAGCAGCGGCTGGCAGACCTCCCAGAGCCGGTCGACCTCGTCGGCGCGGGTGAAGAGCATCTGGTCGCCCCGCATCACGTCCAGCAGCAGCCGCTCGTAGGCCTCGAGCGGCTCGGCGTCGGGGAACTCGCGCTCGAGGTCGAGCCGCATCGTCGCCGCGCAGACGACCATCTCCGGGCCCGGGCGCTTCGCGCGCACGTCGACCTTGACCTCGGGCTCGTCGGTGAGCTCGAAGACCAGCTCGTGCGGGCAGGCCACCTGCTCGAAGAGCTGCTCGTCGGGCTCGCGGAACCGCAGCGTGATGGTGCGTCGTCCCTCGGCCAGGGCCTTGCCGGTGCGCAGGTAGAACGGCACCCCGCGCCACCGGTCGTTGTCGACGCGGGCCTCGAGCGCCACGAACGTCTCGACCTGCGAGTCGTCGTCGACGTCCTCCTCGTCGCGGTAGCCGGCGTACTGGCCGAAGACGGCACGCCCCGGGTCGAGCGGCTGGAGCGACCGGAAGACCTCGGACTTGGCGTCGCGCAGGGCCTCGGCGCTGAAGTCGCGGGGGCGGTCCATGGCGACGAAGCCGAGCAGCTGGCACAGGTGGGTCGAGATCATGTCGCGCAGGCAGCCGGTGCCCTCGTAGAACCCGCCGCGCCCCTCGAGGCCGAGCGCCTCGGGCACGTCGATCTGCACCGAGGCGACGTCGCGGGCGCACCACGCCGCCTCGAGCAGCCGGTTGGCGAAGCGCAGCGCGAGGATGTCCTGCACCGCCTCCTTGCCCAAGAAGTGGTCGATGCGGAAGATCGCGTCCTCCTCGACGACCTCCTTGAGGGTGCGGTCGAGCTCCCGGGAGGACTCCAGGTCCAGCCCGAAGGGCTTCTCGACCACCAGGCGGGCCCGCTCGGCGATCCCCTCGCGCCCCAGCATCCCGACCATGCCCTGCATCGCCGACGGCGGCACCGAGAGGTAGACGAGGCGACGGACGTCGTCACCCAGCTCCTGCTCGGCGTCACGCACGGCGGCAGCGAGGTCCGAGCCGTCGTCGGCCGACGAGGCCGTGAACGACACCCGGCCGACCAGGTCCTCGAGGGTCCCCTCGTCCACCTCGTCGAGGCTGCCCCGGACGGCGTCGCGCACCAGGTCCTGGAACTCCTCGCGCGAGTCCGGCGCGTGCCGGCCGCTGCCGATGACGGCGTACGACGCGGGGAGCCGGCCGGCGGCAGCCAGGCGGTAGAGGCCCGGGTAGAGCTTGCGCTTGGCGAGGTCGCCCCGGGCGCCGAAGAGCACGAGGATGTGGGGCTGCAGGTGGTTCTCGGTCACACCCCCCGTTTGCCTGCGGCCCCCTGCACCAAACCCGGGCCCCGCGCCGGCTACCCGCCGAGCCGGTGGAAGGCCCGGGTCCGCAGCACCAGCTCACCGGTCTCGTCGGAGGCGTCGAGGTCGACCACCGCGTCGACGACCCAGTCGTGGTGGCCCTCGGGGTCGTGCAGCGTCTGGCGCACGTGCCAGGTGCGACCCTCCTCCGGGTCGCCGGGCCGGGTCTCCAGCAGCTGGGGACCACGCGCGTCGGCGTCGAGCAGGACGGTGTCGTGCTCGGCGTAGTAGGCCTCGATCGCCTGGTCCCAGGCCGAGCGGGTCATCACCACCTCCGCGGGCGGGTCGGTCCGGTCGGCGTCGGCGCGCTCCATGGTCATCAGGCCGTCGAGGTCGTCGCGGGCGACCAGCTCGACCCGGCGCCACATCGCGTTGCGGACCATCACGCGGAAGGCCCGGTCCTGCTTGGAGATCGGCCGGGGCGGAGGCGGAGGGGCGTGCTCGGCCACGTCGCGGCGTACGTGCGCGGGGTCGTTGAGCGCCTCCCACTCGTCGAGCAGCGAGGAGTCGGTCTGGCGCACCGTCTCCCCCAGCCACTCCAGGAGGTCCTCGAGCTCGGGGGTGCGGTGGCTCTCGGGGACGGTGTGGCGCAGCGTCCGGTAGGCGTCGGTGAGGTAGCGCAGCACGAGCCCCTCGGAGCGGGCCAGCTGGTAGCGGGAGACGAAGTCGGTGAAGGTCATGCCCTGCTCGTACATCTCGCGCACGATCGACTTCGGTGCCAGCGACTCGCTCTGCTCGACCGGCGGGAGCCAGGGGTGGCCCTCCCGGTAGAGCTCGTAGGCCGCCTCCAGCAGCTCGCGCAGCGGCTGGGGCCAGGTGATCTCCTCCAGCAGCGCCATCCGCTCGTCGTACTCCAGCCCGTCGGCCTTCATCTCGGCGACGGCCTCCCCGCGGGCGGCGTGCTGCTGGGCGAAGAGGATCTGCCGGGGCGCCTCGAGGACGGCCTCGACGACGGAGACGATGTCGAGGGTGTGCTCCTCGGCCTCGGGGTCGAGCACGTCGAGCGCGGCCAGCGCGAAGTGGGCGAGCGGCTGGTTGAGCGCGAAGTCCGGCGGCAGGTCCACGGTGAGGACGTAGCGACGACCGTGCTCGTCGGGCTCGTCGAGCCGGGTGATCACGCCGGAGCGGACCAGGCTCCGGGCCAGGCGTACGGCACGCCGGCTCAGCCGCAGCTGGCTGCGCCGGTCCTCGTGGTTGTCCTGGACCAGGCGCCGCAGCACGGGGAAGGCGTCCTCCTCGCGGGCGAGGACGTTGATGAGCATGGCGTTGTCGACCTTCATCCGGCTGGTCAACGGCTCGGGCGTGCCGGCGACGAGCTTCTCGTAGGTCTGCTCGGTCCACACCACCGCGCCCTCGGGCGCCTTCCTCAGCTGCGCCTTGGACTTGCGCTTGGCACGCTTCTCCTCGCTCATCGCGGCGTTCTTGGCCTCGGCCTTGGCCTTGGCCTTCTCGTTCTCGATGACGTGCTCGGGCGCCTGCACCACGACGTACCCGACGGTGTCGTAGCCGGCCCGGCCGGCGCGCCCGGCGATCTGCAGGAACTCGCGCGAGCGCAGCACCCGCTGCCGGGTGCCGTCGAACTTCGCCAGCCCGGTGAAGAGCACGGTGCGGATGGGGACGTTGATGCCGACGCCGAGGGTGTCGGTGCCGCAGATGACCGTCAGCAGGCCTGCCTGGGCCAGCTGCTCGACCAGGCGCCGGTAGCGCGGCAGCATGCCGGCGTGGTGGACGCCGATGCCACGCTTGAGGAGCTTGGCGAGGGTCTTGCCGAAGCCGGCACCGAACCGGAAGCCGGCGAGCCGCTCGGCCAGCGCCTCCTTGTCGGAGCTCTCGATCCTCTTGGCGGCCAGCAGCGAGGTGGCGTGCTCGACGGCCGCGGCCTGGGTGAAGTGCACGACGTACACCGGCGCCTGGCCGGTCGTGACCAGCTCCTCGAGCTGCTCGGCCATCGGGGTCAGCGACCAGCTGGGGTGCAGCGGCACCGGACGCTCGGCCTGGTCGACCACCGCGGTCTCGCGGCCGTTGCGCCGGGTCAGGTCGGAGGCGAGCTCGGTGACGTCCCCCAGGGTCGCCGACATGAGCAGGAACTGCGCCTGGGGCAGCTCGAGCAGCGGCACCTGCCAAGCCCAGCCGCGCTGCGGGTCGGCGTAGTAGTGGAACTCGTCCATGACCACGAGCCCCACGTCGGCGCGGGTGCCCTCGCGCAGCGCGAGGTTCGCGAGCACCTCGGCGGTGCAGCAGATGATCGGGGCGTCGGGGTTGACCGACGCGTCGCCGGTGAGCATGCCGACGTCGTCGGCGCCGAAGACCTCGCAGAGGGCGAAGAACTTCTCGCTGACCAGCGCCTTGATCGGCGCGGTGTAGAAGCTGACCCGGTCCGTGGCGAGCGCCGCGGCGTGCGCGCCGACCGCCACCAGCGACTTGCCGGAGCCCGTCGGCGTGGCCAGCACGACGTTGCTGCCGCCGAGCAGCTCGATGACGGCCTCGTCCTGGTGCGGGTACATCTCGAGCCCCTGGGACTCCACCCACCCGCTCAGGGCGTCGTAGACCTCGTCGGGGTCGGAGGTGGTCGGTACCTCGAGCCGCGCCATCAGTCGCGGGCTCGGGGATGGGCGGTCGCGAAGACCTCACGCAGGTTGTCCACGGTGACCAGTGTGTAGACCTGGGTGGTGGTGACCGACGCGTGCCCCAGGAGCTCCTGCACGACACGCACGTCGGCGCCCCCGTCGAGCAGGTGCGTGGCGAAGGAGTGGCGCAACGTGTGGGGCGAGACGTCCCTGGTCACGCCGGCCCGTTCGGCGGCCTTGACGAGCACCGCCCACGCCGACTGCCGGGAGAGCCGGCCGCCTCGCGCGTTGAGGAAGAGCGCGCCGCCGTTGCCGGTCGGCGACGTGGCCTGCGCCAGCTCGGGGCGGCCGCGCACGAGGTAGGCGTCGACGGCCTCGCGGGCGTAGGACCCGACCGGCACCAGCCGCTCCTTGCTGCCCTTGCCGCGCAGGAGCACCGTCCCGTCGACGCCGTCGAGGTCGTCGACGTCGAGGCCGACGGCCTCGGAGATGCGCGCCCCGGTGCCGTAGAGCACCTCGAGCAGTGCCCGGTCGCGCAGCGCCAGGGCGGTCCCGGGCGCACCGGCCGCCTCCAGGATCGCCTCCACGTCCGCGAGCGGCAGCGCCTTGGGCAGGCGCTTGGCGGGCGTCGGCGGCTTCACCGCGCTGGCCGGGTCGACCTCGGCCAGTCCGTCGGCCACCGCGAACTTGTGGAAGCCGCGCACGGCGACGACCGTCCGCGCCGCCGAGGTCGAGCTGAGCGGCGGGTGGTCCGCGTCGCCCTCGCGCAGGCGCGCCAGGAAGCCCGAGACCGTCGACTCGCTGACCCCGGCGAGGTCGGTGACCCCCTCGGCGTCGAGGTGCTCGAGGTACCGGCGCAGGTCCCGGCGGTACGACGACAGCGTGTTCGCCGCGAGGCCCCGCTCGACCGCCAGGTGGTCGAGGTAGGTGCGGACCGCCCGCGCGACCGCACTCGCCCGCTGCCGTCCCGGGTGCTGCTCCGGGTGCTCCTGCTGCTCCCGCTGCGTGGTGCTCAGGCCAGCACCTCGTCGAGCGCGACCGCGTCGATCCCGACGGCCTCCCCGACCGGGGCGTTGGTCAGCCGCCCCGCACGGGTGTTCAGGCCCAGCGCGAGCGAGGCGTCCTCCCGGCACGCCCGCGCCCAACCCTTGTCGGCCAGCGCCACCACGTAGGGCAACGTCGCGTTGGTCAACGCATACGTCGAGGTGTTCGGCACCGCCCCCGGCATGTTCGCCACGCA
>NZ_JBFBFJ010000002.1:0-76062 GCF_040684155.1 Nocardioides sp. NPDC092400
GGGATCAGCACCGCACCGATGACCAGGTCGGCCTCGGTCACCTGCTGCTCGATCGCCAGCTTCGAGGACGCCAACCCGTGCACCCGGTTGTTGTAGCGCCAGAACGACATCCGCAGCTTGTCCAGGTCGGTGTCGAGCAGCGTCACGTCCGCACCCATGCCCAACGCGATGTTCGCGGCGTTCTGCCCGCTGACACCGGCACCGATGATGACGACCTTCGCGTTCGCCACACCACCGACACCACCCATCAGCACCCCCCGGCCACCCTCGGCCTTGAGCAGGCTGTAGGCACCGACCTGCGGGGCCAGGCAACCCGCGACCTCCGACATCGGGTACAGCAACGGCAACCCGCCCGAGGGCAGCTGCACCGTCTCGTAGGCGATCCCGGTGACCTTGGCGGCCAACAGCTGCTCGGTCAACGCCTTGTCGGCCGCCAGGTGCAGGTAGGTGAACAACGTCAGGTCCTCACGCAACCGGTGGTACTCCTCAGCCACCGGCTCCTTGACCTTCAACACCATCTCCGCAGCACCCCAGGTCTCGTCGGCGTCCCCGACGATCCTCGCGCCCGCCGCGACGTACTCCTCGTCCGGGATCGACGACCCCACACCCGCACCCGCCTCGACCAGCACCTCATGGCCGTGCGCGACCAGCTCGTGCACCCCGATCGGCGTGATCGCGACGCGGTACTCGTGGTTCTTGACTTCCTTCGGCACGCCGATGCGCATGTCTGGCTCCTGGATCTGGGTGAGGTGGCTGTGGGTGGTGGCCCCGAGACGGGCCCCGAGAGATGAGCCCCGAGAGGCGCCCCCGGCGGTGGCCGCCGGGGGGTGAAGCGGGTGCTGCGTGGGTCAGCCGGTGACTGCGCCGGCGACCCGCATGAGCGCGCGGTCCCGGCTCAGGACGTTGGCCGCCCACTCGTCCGGGTGCTGCTCGGCGTGGAGGTCGTCCGCGACGCGGGCGACCAGCTCCGCCGGCCACTCCTCGACCTCGCCGTGCTCGGCGCCCATGCGGAGGTACGCCGGGCCCATCAGCTCGGCGTGCCGGGTGAGTCCGCCGCGCGTGTTGAGGTCGGCGGTGGCGAACGGCCCGAGGACGGCCCACCGGCGGCCGAGCCCCTGGCTCACGACCCGGTCGACGTCCGTGGCCGAGGCGACCCCGTCGCGCACGAGCCGGTAGGCCTCGCGCAGGAGGGCGCCCTGGAGGCGGTTGAAGAGGAAGCCCTCGACCTCCCGCTCGACCCGGACCGGCGCCATGCCGGCGGCGAGCAGCAGGGCGTGGGTCCGCTCGACGGCGTCGGCGGAGGTGAACTCCGCGGGAACCAGCTCGGCGACCGGGAGCAGGTAGGGCGGGTTGCCCGGGTGGACGACGAGGCACCGGTCGCGGCCGGGAAGGTCGGCGGCGAACCGGGAGACCGGCATCATCGACGAGGAGGACGCGAGCACCGCGGTCGGCGACGCGACCCGGTCGAGCACGGCGAAGAGCTCGCGCTTGACCTCCTCGGACTCCACGACGCACTCCTGGACGTGGACGGCCGGGCCGACGACCTCGGCGAGGTCGTCACCGACCTCGACCCGCGAGGCGAGGGCCTCCGGATCCGCGAGGAGTCCGTGGGCGGCCAGCTCGTCGGCCCGCTCCCGCACCTCGCGGGGCACAAGGTCCCGGCGGGCGGCGTCCACGTCGTGGACCCGTACCTGGTGCCCGGCGCGGGCGAAGACCACGGCCCACGCGACGCCGATGCTGCCGGCGCCGACGACGGCGACCGCGGAGCCGCTCACGCGCGGCCCTGCTTGCGCAGGTGCGCCCGCCAGGTCGTGGCCCAGCGGTCGGGATCGTCGAGCGAGGAGCCGTCGATCTGGCCGACGACCTGGTGGTGCGGCGAGGTGCGGACCAGCTCGGGGTCGGCCCGGCCCTCCTCGAGCACGTGCGCCATCACGTCGATCCAGTAGTCGATGTCCTCCAGCGACCACGTCTCGCCGGCCTCGGGGGTGAACGGCTCCGGAACGATCCACGGCTCGTGGCTCATCCAGAACGCGTCGATGCCGTGGTCGGTCATCCGGTTCTGGACGTCGGCGGCGGTGAGCCCCGTCTCGGCGGTGTACTCCTCGAGGCTGAAGCGGGTCATCTCCAGCCGGTGCTGGGTGGCCTCCGGCACCGACTTGGTGACGCCGCGCAGCCCGAGGAGCCGCTTCTCCATGTAGTTGTTGGCGAGCACCGAGAGGTCGGCCGCCTCCTTGATGCCGTCGCCGCCCATGGCCAGCAGCCATGAGTAGGCCTTGACGACCTGGTTGACGTTGCCGAGGTACTCGCGCACCCGTCCGACACCGCGCTCGTTCTCGCGGCGCACGAACCCGTCGGGCGTCTCCTCGACCAGCGGACCGGGGAGGTACGGCGCGAGCTCGGCCGTGCAGCCGTAGGCGCCGACCGCCGGCCCGCCGCCGCCCTTCGGCACGCCGAAGGTCTTGTGCAGCATGAACATGCAGGCGTCGAAGCCGAGCTCGGCGGCCCGCAGCCGGCCCATCACGCCGTTGAAGTTGGCGTGGTCGTAGAAGCAGAGCCCGCCGACCTCGTGGACGGTGCGCACCCACTCCTTGACGTGGGGGTTGTAGATGCCCATGTCGTCGGGGTTGTTCATCATCAGCGCCGCCGTGCGCTCGGAGACGACCGCCTTCAGGGCGTCGAGCGAGGGGTAGCCGTCGGCCTCGACCGGGAGCGTGATGATGTCGAACCCGGCCGCGGACGCCGTGGCGGGGTTGCAGGGGTGGGCCTGGGCGGTCGTGATGATCTCGCGCCGGGTCCCGAGCTCCCCGCGGTCGGCGAAGTAGGCACGGGTGACCGCGGCGTGGGTGAACGCCGCGGCCGCGCCGCCGCCGGGCTGGAAGACGAAGCGGTCCATGCCCGAGAGCCCGCGCAGCATCAGGTCGAAGCGGTGCACCGCCTCGAGCAGGCCCTGGATCGTGCTGTCGTCCTGGTCGGGGTGGATCTCGGCCAGGCCGTCGCGGGCGGCAAGCTGCTCGTTGAGGCGGGGGTTGTACTTCATGGTGCAGGTGCCGAACAGGCTGATCCCCACCATCCCCATCGTCTCCTGGGAGAGGTGGAGGTAGTGGCGCAGGACGTCGGGCTCGGCCACCTCGGGCAGCGCCGGGGCGACCGCGCGCAGCAGGCCGGCCGGGAGCGCCGCTGCCGGGTCGAGCGCCTCGATCGGCTCGGGGGGAACGTTGCCGCGGCGCCCGGCGCCGCTCATCTCCATGATGAGCGGCTCGTCCCAGACCGGGGCCTGGTACCGGCGCAGTCGTGCCGCCGCGGAGGGAGTGGTCTCGGTCATGACAGCACCTCTTTCAGGGCCTGCACCAGGTGGTCGATGTCGTCGGCGGTGTGGATCTCGGTCACGCAGAACAGGGCGGACTGACCCAGCCAGGGGAAGTCCGCGGAGAGGTCCTTGCCGCCGAAGATCCCGTGCTCGCGCAGGCCGGCGTTGACCTCCGCGACGGTGCGGCCGGTGGCGGTGAGGTCGACGACGAACTCCTTGAAGAAGCTGTCGGGCCAGCGCACCTCGACGCCGTCGACCTCGGCGACCCGCCCCGCGGCGTACCGCGCGTTGGACAGGATCGTCCGGCCGAGCTCGGCGAAGCCCTCGGGTCCGAGCAGGGCCATGTAGACGGCGTTGGCGACGGTCCACAGGTAGACCGAGTTGCCGGTCCAGTCGTTGCCGTCCTCGCGGGAGCCGTAGGACGTCTGGTGGAACAGCGCCATGCCGAAGGTCCGCTCCCCGCGGACGGTCTCGGCCAGGCTGACCTGGAGCGTGGGGTACTCCCGCGCGTAGCGCTCCTCGTCACGGGTGGCGATGAACCCGCCCACGCCGCCGCCGGCGTGGAGGTGCACACCGAGGGGCTGGGTCGAGCCGACGACGATGTCGGCGCCGAGGTCGCCGGGCGCCGCGAGCAGCCCCAGCGAGACCGGGTCCACGCCGAGGACGGTCTCGGTGCCGTTGGCACGGCACGCCGCGGCGATCGCCGCGGTCGCGGTCTCGACCACTCCGAGGTGGTTGGGCGTCTCGAGGTAGACCGCCGCGGTGTCCGCGTCGAGGGCCAGCGCGGAGACGTCGACGCAGCCGGTGGCCGGGTCGACGTCGACGAGCCGCACCGCGATCGGCTGGTTGCCCTCCGCCAGGCCGCAGTAGGTGCGGATCACCGCGAGTCGCTCGGGGGAGATCGAGGCCGGTACGACGACTTCGCCACGACCGGTGAGCCGGGCCGCCATCCGCAGCGCGTTGCCCGCGGCGGCGCCCCAGCTGTAGACCGGCAGGCCGACGAAGTCCATGCCGAGCAGCTCGCCGAGCATGGAGGCGTACTCGAACCAGGCCTGGTTGCGGCCGAGGTCGGAGGACGGCGTGCCCCAGACCGGGGTGAGGAACTCGCTGCGGCCCACGATCTCGTCGACGACGGCCGGCACGTGGTGCTGCCAGGTCCCGGCGCCGAGGAAGCTGAGGTTCCCGACGCAGTCGTCGTTGCGGTCGACCAGGGTGCGCACGCGGCGGCGCAGGGTCGCCTCCGACCTGATCCCGGGGGCGAGGCCGTTGCCGGAACGGGAGACGTGGTCGGCCGGGATCTGCTCGAACAGCTCCTCGACGTCGTCCACGCCGACGTACGCCAGCATCCTGGCCTTGGCCTCGGCCGTGGAGTTGGGCATGTAGGGATGTGCCACTCGGGCTCCTCTCGTCACGCGGCTCACGCCACGACCCTCAGGACGGTGCTGCGGGACGGCCCCGTGCGCACCCGGCGGTAGCCGACCAGGCGGGATGCCAGGCCGGGGTCGTCGATGTCGACGTGGAGCACCGGCTGGGCCAGCGCGTCCACCTTCGCAGGGGTCGCCAGGACCTCGATCCGGTCGGTGCCGACCGCGGCCAGGACGGCCGGCGACAGCTGCTGGTTGCCGCGGCCGAGCAGGAAGCCCTGACCTCCCACCACGCCGAGGACCAGGCCGGCCCGGGGGTGCTCGGCAAGCAGGGCGAGCAGATCGGCCTCGCTGGCGTCCACGGCCACCGAGCGCCCGTCGAGGACGGCGTCGACGCCCAGCGCCGTCGTGGGCACGCCCAGCGCGGCTCCGACCTCGGCCACCGTGGTGCCCGGCCCCAGGAGGTAGAGCCGGCCGGGCTCCATCTCCGCGGCGACCCGGCGGGCCAGCGCGGCGGCGTCGTCGGTGGCGGTGCCCGCCGTGCCCTTGCGCGCCTGCACCGCCGAGCGCACCGCGGGCACCTGCACGGTGCCGTGCAGGCGCACGTCGCCGGCCTCGTCGCGGTCGACGACCTCGGCGGGCCGGGTGGCGGTCTCGTCACCGGCCAGGAAGCGGGCGGCGGCGGCGGCCGCCGCCTCCGGCGTGGTGCCGAAGACGCCGGAGTGCATCTTCACCCCGGCCGGGACGCCGAGCACGGGCACGTCACCGACAACGGCGGCGACGTCGCGCGCGGTGCCGTCACCGCCGACGAAGAGCACCAGCCCCACGCCCGACCGGACCATCGCCCGGACGGTCTCGCGGGTGTCCTCGGCGTCGGTGCCGGAGCGCGCGCGCCCGGGGCGCGTCGGCAGCTCCGTGACGTCCCACCCCCGGTCGCGCAGGTGGTCGGCCCCGAGGACCCCGCCGCCGGCCACGACCCGCAGGTGCGGCGCCAGCTGCTGGAGGCGGGCGAGCGCCCGGTCGGCCCGGGCGGGGGCGACCGGGACGGCGCCCCGCTCGAGGGCGCGGTCCAGCCGGCCGTCGGTCCCGTGCAGGCCGACCCGGCCGCCCATCCCGGCGACCGGGTTGACGACGAGGCCGAGGACCGGACCGCTCACGCGAGGCCGAGCTCTCGGCACACGTCGTCGAGGGCCTGGCGGGTCCCCGCCACCATCTGGTCCAGCTCGGCCTCGGTGACCACGAACGGCGGCGAGAAGGAGATCGTGTCGGCATTCGGCAGCGCCCGGGTGATGACCCCGAGCTCGCGGGCCCGCTTGACCAGCGCGCCGGCGACCTTGCCGCGCGGCTCGAAGCGGCGCAGGCCCTCCTGGGACTCCACCAGCTCGACGGCGCCGACCAGGCCGTGCCCGCGGACCTCCCCGACCAGGGGGTGGCCCTCGAAGGCCTCGCGGAGGCGGGCGTGCAGGTGGTCGCCGCGCGCCTTGGCCTGACCCATCAGCCCGTCGCGCTCGATGATGTCGAGGTTCGTGAGCGCGGCGGTCGCGGCCAGCGGGTGCGCGGAGTAGGTGTAGCCGTGGCTGAAGAGCCCGTAGGTGTCCGAGCCCGACGCGATGACGTCCCAGACGGCGTCGGAGACCAGGCAGGCCGACAGCGGGACGTAGGCCGAGGTGATGCCCTTGGCCACGGTCATCAGGTCCGGCTCCATGCCGAACGCCTGGGAGCCGAACCACTCGCCGGTGCGGCCGAAGCCGCAGACGACCTCGTCGGCGATGAGCAGCACGTCGTGCTTGCGCAGCACCTCCTGGATCGCCGGGAAGTACGACGCCGGGGGCACGATCACGCCGCCGGCCGCCTGCAGCGGCTCGGCGATGAAGGCGGCGACCGTCTCGGGCCCCTCGGCGATGATCTGCTCGTCGAGCTCGCGGGCGAGGCGGGCGACGAACTGCTCCTCGCTCTCCCCCTCCTGGCCCTCGAAGCGGTGGTGGGGCGCGCGGGCGAAGCGGACCATCGGCAACGGCAGGTCGAAGCCGGTGTGCATGCCGGGGAGGCCGCACAGGCTGCCGGACATGACGGTGACGCCGTGGTAGCCCCGCTCGCGGGAGATGATCTTCTTCTTCTCCGGGCGGCCCAGGACGTTGTTGTAGTACCAGACCAGCTTGACCTGCGTGTCGTTCGCGTCCGAGCCGCTGTTGCCGAAGAAGACCTTCGCCATCCGGCCCGGGGCCTCGGTCACCAGACGGTGCGCGAGCCGCGCGACCGGCTCGTTCCCCATCGAGGCGAAGGTGTGGTAGTAGGCCAACGTCCGGGTCTGGGCGGCCAGCGCCTCGGCCATCTCCTCGTTGCCGTAGCCGATGTTGACGCACCACAGGCCGGCCATCGCGTCGAGGTACTCCCGGCCCGACACGTCGACGAGCGTCGACCCGCGCCCGCTGGCGATCATCAGCGGCCCGGTGCGCTCGTGGTCCTTCGCGTGCGTGAAGGGGTGGAAGAAGTACTGGCGGTCGAGGTCGTCGACGTTGCTCGCGATCGTCATGTCTGCCTGCATCTCGGGAGTCCGGTGAGTCCTGGGAACCGTAGCACTTTTCGTGCGCAAAGCGTACGATTGGGCGCAGACCGGCCACAACCTTGTCGGCCGCGACCAGAGAGGCACCTGTGAACACGACTTTCGAGGCCGACCGGTTGACCGATCGGGCACTGCTGCGCACCCAGCTGTTCATCGACGGCGAGTGGCGCGACGGCGCCGGGGAGCCGTTCGACGTCCTCGACCCCGCGACCGGTGACCTGGTCGCGACCATGGCGGCCGCGGACGCCGCCGATGTCGAGCGAGCGATCGCCACGGCTGAGGTCGCCGGCCACGCCTGGGCGGCCCGGCCCGCGCCGGAGCGCGCGAAGGTGATGCGCCGCTGGTACGACCTGATCGTCGAGCACGCCGACGACCTCGCCGCGATCCTCACCGCCGAGCAGGGCAAGCCCCTGCACGAGGCGCGCGGGGAGATCCTCTACGGCGCCGGCTTCGTCGAGTGGTACGCCGAGGAGGGCAAGCGCACCTACGGCGAGGTGATCCCGAGCAACGTCCCGGGTCGCCGCCTCGTGACCGTCCGCCAGGCGATCGGCGTCACCGCGGCGATCACCCCGTGGAACTTCCCCTCCGCGATGATCCTGCGCAAGGCGGCGCCCGCGCTGGCCGCCGGCTGCTCGATGATCATCAAGCCCGCCGCCGAGACGCCGCTCTCGGCGACGGCACTGGCCGAGCTCGCCGCCCGTGCCGGCGTGCCCGCCGGCGTGCTGAGCGTCGTCACCGGCCCGGCACGCGTGGTGGGCGAGGTGATCACCAGCAGCCCGGTTGTCCGCGCGCTCAGCTTCACCGGCTCCACCGAGGTCGGGAAGCTCCTGATGGCGCAGAGCGCCGGCACGGTGAAGAAGCTCGCCCTCGAGCTCGGCGGCAACGCTCCCCTCATCGTCTTCGACGACGCCGACCTCGACCAGGCCGTCGCCGGGGCGATGGCCTCGAAGTTCCGCAACGCCGGACAGACCTGCGTCTGCGCGAACCGGATCCTCGTCCAGTCCGGGATCCACGACGCCTTCGTCGCGCGGATGCGGGAGGCCGTCACCGCGCTGCAGGTCGGCAACGGGTTCAGCGAGGGCTCCCAGCAGGGCCCGTTGATCTCGGCGGAGGCCGTGGATAAGGTCCGGCGCCACATCGCCGACGCGGTCGGCGCCGGTGCCCGGGTCGAGGTCGGCGGGGACGTGCACGAGCTGGGCGGCACCTTCTTCCAGCCCACCCTGCTCACCGGCGTGCGCGGCGACATGCTCGTGGCCCGGGAGGAGACCTTCGGCCCCCTGGCCCCGATCATCTCCTTCGAGACCGAGGAGGAGGCCGTGCGGCTGGCCAACGACACCGAGTTCGGGCTCGCGGCCTACTTCTTCACCCGCGACTCGGGGCGCACCTGGCGCGTGGGCGAGGCGCTGGAGTTCGGGGTGGTCGGCATCAACACCGGCCTGATCTCCTACGAGGGCGCCCCGTTCGGCGGGGTCAAGGAGTCCGGGCTGGGCCGCGAGGGCTCGCGGCACGGCATCGACGAGTTCACCGAGATCAAGTACCTCTGCATCGACGGCGTCGGCTGAGCAGCCGGCGCCGTCAGGCGTCGCCACGCCCTTCGGGGCCGACCTGGGTCCCGACGGCCATGCCGTCGCGGACCCAGGTCATGCACGCCCGGGTGTTGGGGACGTCGTCGACGACGACGAGGCACTCGAAGCAGACGCCCATGCCGCAGAAGAGCCCCCGCGGCTCGCCGTCCGCGGTGCGGCGCAGGGCGAGGTCGCCGCTGTCGGCGATCATCGCGGCCGCGACGCTCTCGCCGACGTAGCAGTCGACCGAGCGGCCGTCGACGGTGATGCGCGCGCGCGGGCCGCGGTCGACCCCCGGCTGGGGGTCGATCCGGGCGCTCCTGCGGTCGCGCCTCACGCCGGCTGGTCCTGCCGCTCGTCCGCGGCCAGCAGGCCCTCGCGGACGAGGACGGCGCGCATCTCGGCGAGAGCGGCGGGGTCGGTGACGGGCAGGCGGGGACGGCGCACGTGCCCGGCCGGCTGGCCCAGCATGTGCATCAGGGCCTTGAGCTGGCTCTGGTAGGCCCCGTACTTGCCGGCCCAGCCGCCCGGCAGCCACAGCTGCGGGAAGAGGCGGTCGGAGCGCACGGCGTGCGCGCGGGCGGCGTCGATGTCGCCGGCCCAGACGTCCTCCCAGTACTGCGGGTCGGGGCGCCCGAACAGCGAGCCGCCGCCGACGGTGCCGTCACCGCCGTGCGTGGTGAGCTCCTCGAGGCCCCGCTCGCCGAGGTAGGGCCCGAAGACCCGCACCCGGTCGCGGACCCGGCGCGAGGTCGCGAAGAACTGGTCCGCGTCGGGCGTGCTGTCCTTGATCGCCACGACGTTCGGGACGTCGGCGAGCCGGTCGGCGAGCTCGGTGTCGATGTCCACGCCGCTGCCCCAGGGCCAGTTGTAGACCGTCAGCGGGCCGTCGACCAGCGCGCTGATCTCCTCGTAGAACGCCACGACCTCCGGCGCGAAGAGCTTGGCGTAGGGCGGCGGCGAGACGAGCACGCCGTCCACCCCGGACGCCAGGGCGTGGCGGCCGAGCTCGGCGCTCTGCTCGGCGGTGTACGCCGTGCAGCCCACGATGACGCGCAGGCGGCCGGCGGCCTGGGCCGCGGCGGCCTCGGCGACCTGTCGCCGCTCGTCGTCGGTCTGGGAGAACCACTCGCCGCAGGTGCCGTTGACGACGATGCCGTGCATGCCCTCGGCCACGTAGTGGTCGACCAGCGCGGCGAGCGTGTCGAGGTCCAGGTCGCCGTCGGCGGTGAACGGGGTCACGAAGGCCGGGAAGTAGCCCTGCCAGTCGACGTCGTCGCGGTTCATGTGTGCGTCTCTCCTCGGGTGGTGGGGCTCGCCGGGGGGCGTCCCTCAGGTGTGCAGGCGGTCGAGCGCGTAGCGCTCGGGAAAAGGGTCGTGCTCGCCGGGTCGCACCATCTGCTCGGCGAGCTGGCGAGCGAACATCGGGCTGAAGGTGAAGCCGGTGCTGGCGACGCAGGCATGGAAGCCCGGCACCCGCCGCGACTCCCCGACCACCGGGGACATGTCGTCGGTGAAGACGATGACGCCGGACCAGGTGCGCACCACGCGGGCGTCGCCGAGCCGGGGCACCACGTCGAGGGCGACGTTGACGTTGCCCGCGGCGCTCTGCCACCGGGTCGGGTAGCGGCGCGGGAGCGGCACGGCCGGCGAGGGCCAGCCGCCACCGATGATGAAGGTGCCCTGCTCGCTCTGCTTGAGGGTGAGCCGGCGCCCGATGTGCTGGACCATCGAGGGCAGCAGCGCCGGGCGGCGCTCGGTGACGTTCACGTGGAGGCCCTCGTGGCGCACGGGGAAGCGCAGGCCGACCATCGCGGCCAGCTCGCCGGACCAGGCGCCCGCGCAGTCCACGACGCGGTGCGCCCGCACGGGCCCGGCCGTGGTCTCGACGGTGAACCGGTGCGCCCCGCCGGCGTGCTGCTCGACGCTGCGGACGCCGACGTGGGTGCGCACCTCGGCGCCGTGCTCGACCGCGCGGGCGGCGTACAACGGGGTCACCGCCAGCGGGTTGGCGTGCCCCTCGGTCGGGCAGTACGTCGCCGCGAGGACGCGGTCGGAGAAGTACGGCGCGCGGTCGCGCAGCTCCGCGCCCGTGACCACCTCGGTCTCGATGCCGGCGAGCAGCTCGAGCTCGTGCTTCTCGTGCAGCACGCGCACCTGCTCCGGGGTCTCGGCGACCATCCAGCCGCCGGTCTGGTGGAGGTCCACCGACCCGTCGAGCTCGCGGTCGAGGTCCTGCCACAGCGCGTAGGCCTCGAGGCTCAGCCGGGCGTCGGCGAGCAGCCGGTCCCGGTCCGCGCCGGTCCCCTTGCCCGAGAGCTGGTGGATGGCCAGCTGGAGGTGGAAGCTGCCGGCGTTGGTGCCGGAGGCCTCGCGGTTCAGCTCGCCACGCTCGAGCAGCACCACCTCGACGCCCTCCCGGGCAAGGTAGTAGGCCACGGCGGCGCCGGCGATCCCGCCGCCGACGACGACCACGTCGGTCTCCTCCGGCAGCGGCGCGCGGAGGGAGGCGAGGGGTGGCACGGCGGCCGTCACGAGCGGTCCTCCTGCTCGGCGACGAACAGGCCGGGATCGGCGACGGTGGCGTCGGCGATCGCCCGGATGGGCACGGGCCGCAGCGGCATCCGCGGGGTCGCCAGGTCGATCTCCCCCACCGGACGGCCGTGGGTGCGGGCGACGAGCGCGGCGACGTGGCGCTGGCAGTTGCGGCCCTGGCAGGGGCCCATGCCGGCGCGCGTGACCGCCTTGACCACGCTGACGTCGTCGGTCGAGGCGACGGCCCGCACGAGCTCCTGCTGGCGGACGTTCTCGCAGCGGCACACCGTCGTGGTGTCGTCGGCGAGCTCGTGGATGCCGTCGCCGACCCGGTACATCCGCCGGGTCGCACGGGCCAGCGCCCGTCGGCGGCGCAGCCGGCGGCGCGGTCCGGCCGCGCGGTCCTCGACGGTCGCCCGGTCGAGGACGCCGGCGTCGAGCGCCACGCCGAGGGCGGCGAGCTCCCCCTCGTCGATAGCGACGTAGGAGCCCTCCACGCCGGTGCCGTCGCCCGCGGCGTACACGCCCGTGGTCGAGGTGCGGCCCCAGTCGTCCTTGGTGACCACCCGGCCACCGAGGTCCTCGTCGTGCTCGGTCGAGCAGTCCAGCAGGCGCAGCAGCTCCAGCGAGGGGACGAAGCCGTAGCCGACGCACAGGACGTCCGCCTCGACGGTCTCCTCGGTGCCCGGCACGGGCCGCCAGTCGCGGTCGACGGCGGCGTGGACGACGCGCTCCACGCGTCCCTCGCCCTCGGCACGGACGACGATGCGTCCGTAGTGCAGCGGCACGCGGTGGCGGAGCAGGCCCCCGCGGTAGCGGGCGGCGTCGCGCAGCAGCGAGGTGTTCCCGCGCAGCGCCGCGGCGACCCGGAGCGCGTCACCGGGGCGCGGCGCGGGGCCGGCCTCGAGGGCGGCCACGAGGTGCGCGCCGTAGTGCGCGAGCTGGGCGGGGAAGGCGAGCGCGACCGGGCCGGAGCCGGCGAAGACCATCCGCCGCCCCGGGAGCACGGCCTGGCTCTTGGCCATCGACTGCATGCCGCCGGCGGTCACGACGCCCGGCAGGGTCCAGCCGGGGAAGACCACCGGCCGGTCGTGCGCGCCGGGTGCGACGAGGACGCGGCGGGCGCGCAGGGTGGTGGCCGGCTCGCCGTCCCGGACGAGCACGACCGCGAAGCCGTCCTCCTCCTGCTCGGCCGCCACGACCGAGGTGCGCAGCGCGACCGCGGCCTCCGAGCGCTCGACCGAGGCGATCAACGACCGGCCCGAGCGGGTCTGGCGGTCGGCCGCAGCCGGGTCCGTGACGGTGAAGCCCGGACCCGGCTGCTTGTAGATCTGGCCGCCCAGCGACGGCCGCTCGTCGACGAGCAGCACCTGCATGCCCGTCCCCGCCGCCGTCCGGGCGGCGGACATCCCTGCGGGTCCGCCCCCCACGACGAGGAGGTCGAGGTGCTGCGCGTCGTCAGGCACAGGTCAGCACCCACCCGGCATGGTCGGGAAGTCGTCGACGCCGAAGTTCTTGCTGTACGCCGCGGCGAGGTCGCCGCCCTCCTGCGCGTCGCACAGGAACTCGTCGAGCTGCTCGACCAGGGCGGTGTTGCCCTTCTGGACCGCCCAGCTGCCGTAGCCGATGGCCAGCGGCTCGGGCAGGTCGGCGACCTTCAGCTCGCCCTCGTTGGCCTCGATGTACTGCGCAAGGATGTAGTCCTCGAGGACGGCGCCCTGGGCACGACCGGTGGCGACCTCGAGCAGCGCGGAGTTCTGCTGGCCGAAGCCCTCCACCGACGCGTTCGGGAAGGTGTCCTTGGCCAGCTGCTCGCCGGAGGAGCCCTGGAGCGCGGTGATCGTGTTGCCCTCGACGTCGTAGTTCTCGATGGTGAACGGGCCCTCGTCGTCCTCCGGGACGGCCAGGACGCTGACGTAGGGGACGTACTCGCGGCTGAAGTCGACGACCTGCTTGCGCTCGTCGGTGGCCGTCAGGCCGACCGAGACCATGTCGAACTTCTTCGACTGCAGGCCGGGGATGAGGCCGTCGAAGTCGAGGTTGACGATGTCGAGCTCGACGCCCATCTCGTCGGCGAGCTGCTCGAGCAGGTCGACGTCGTAGCCGGCGGGCTCGTTGTTCTCGTCGAGGTACATCTCCGGCTCGAACTGGAGGTTCATGCCGACGGTGAGCACGCCGTCCTCCATCAGGCCCGAGCCACCGCCGGACCCCTCCTCGGAGGAGGCGTCGCTGTCACCGCCGCAGGCGGCGAGGGACAGGGCGAGGACGAGCGAGGTGCCGACGACGGCGGAGCGTCGCCACAGCGACGTACGGGTGTTTGCGGGCACAGCAGTTCCTTCCGGAGGGGTGTATCGGTGGTTGGTGCGGGATTGACCGGGCCACCGAGATCACCCGGACGTGTGTGGGTCAGGCCGCCAGCTCGGTGATGAGGGCCTGGATGCGCCGCTGCTTGCGGCCGCGCAGCAGCTTGGAGACGCCGCCCTTCGGCGGGCTGGAGAGCGAGGCCTCGAGCAGCCGGAAGAGGAGGTCGACACCGAAGGCCGCGAGCACGTAGATGGCGGCGGCCGCCGTGTAGAGGACGAAGGGCTGGAAGGTCTGGGCGTTGACGTTCTGGGTGACCCGGACGACCTCGAGCAGCCCGATGACCGTGAAGGTCGAGGTGTCCTTGATCATCCCGATGAACATGCTGCCGATGTTGGGCAGCGCGATCTTGAACGCCTGCGGGGCGACCACGGAGGAGAAGATCCGGGCGTCGCGCATGCCGAGGGCCTGGCCGGCCTCGCGGTGGCCGTGGGGCACCGCCTGGAGGGCGGCGCGGAAGATCTCGGCCATGAACGCGCTGTAGAGCAGCGAGAGCGCGATGACACCGGCCTGGAAGACGCTGAAGTTCACCCCGAGCAGCAGCGAGACGCCGAAGTAGATCCAGATGACCGTGACCAGCGCCGGCATGCCGCGGAAGACGTTGATGTAGATCGCCGCGATCCACGACATCGGTGCCTTGCCCATCCGCAGGATGGCCAGGCCCAGGCCGCCGACCGTCGCGATGACCAGGGCGACGACCGACACCTCGAGGGCGGTGAGCAGTCCTCGGAGCAGGTCGCCCCGGTAATCCCAGACGAGGGACCAGTCGTAGTCGGTGATTCCCATCAGCGCACCGCCCGGATGAAGTCGCGGGTGCGCGGGTTGGAGGGCTCGTCGAAGATCTCGGCGGCCCCCGTCTCCACGATCGCACCCTGGTCCATGAACACGTTGAGGTCGCCGATCTCGCGGGCGAACCCGAGCTCGTGGGTGACGACGACCATGGTCATCCCGGCGTCGGCGAGCTCGTGCATGACGCGGAGCACCTCGCCGACCAGCTCGGGGTCGAGCGCGGAGGTCGGCTCGTCGAACAGCATCACCTTGGGGTCCTGGCTCAGCGCCCGCGCGATCGCGACCCGCTGCTGCTGACCGCCGGAGAGCTGGCCGGGGTAGTGGGCGGCCCGCTGGAGCAGGCCGACCTGGCGCAGCGACTCCGCCGCGCGGCGCATCGCGTCCTCCTTGCTCATCCCCTTGACCGACCGCAGCGGCAGCGCGACGTTGTCGAGCGCCGTGAGGTGGGGGAAGAGGTTGAACTGCTGGAAGACCATCCCGACCTTGCGGCGCAGCTCCATCGGCTTGCCCCGGCGCACCGACTTCTCGCCGGCGAAGCCCGGGCCGTACTCGACGCCGTCGACGCAGACGGAGCCGCAGTCGGGCTCCTCGAGCAGGTTGATGCTGCGCAGGACCGTCGACTTGCCCGACCCGGAGGGTCCGAACAGGACGACGTGCTCGCCGGCGTGCACGTCGAGGTCGATGCCGTGCAGGACCTCCAGGCTGCCGAAGGACTTCTTCAGCCCGCGCATCCGCACGACCGGCTCGCCGGCGGCGGCGGTGGACGCGAGCGGGCCCCGGGCCGTGGCCGGCGACGCCGGGACGGACGCGTGGGAGGCCGGCTCGGCGGGCGTCGCGGCGGACCCGTCGGGCGGCAGCGCCGGCGGGGTGACCGGCGGGGTCACCGCGTCGGTCGTGACGGCACTCGGGCCGGTGGGTTCGAGGGTGCTCATGCGCGTACCTCCGTCACGCAGACGTACAGGTCGTCGGGGTCCTTGAAGTAGGCGTAGCGCCAGGTGCCGCCCTCGCCGACGTCGAGCGCGGCGGGCTCGCCGACCAGCTCGATGCCGAGACCACCGAGGTGGTCGACCGCGCTCTCGAGGCAGCGTGCGCCGATCGCGAACTCGAAGGTGCCGAGGTGGCCCCACTCGCCGCGCATGTCGGGCGAGGCGGGGTAGTGCTGCACCGGCTCCAGGGCACCGCCGATGGGGCTGGTCAGCAGCATCATCCGCTGGCGCGGCGGCGTCCGGTCGCCGAACCAGGGGTGCATCGGCTCGAAGTACCCGTCGGACTCGAAGAGCTGGCCGGTGAAGCCGAGCGCCTGGTAGAAGGTGCGCGTCCGCTCGATGTCGGTGACGCCGAACGCCACGTGGTTGACCCCGTGCGGGCCGTCCTCGAGCGGCCAGCCGGCCGCCAGCGTGGACCACTCGATCAGCTCGATCTTGGCGCCGTCGGGGTCCTCGACGTACGACAGGCCGCAGTGGGTCTGGTACGGGTCGAGGTCGGCCTCGTTGGGGTCCATCAGGTTGGTGTGACCGCGCGCGACCAGCTCCGCGTGGAAGTCGGCCTGGCCGTTGACGTGCACGCAGACCTCGCAGATGCCGGGCTCGCCCCACGCCTGGCCCTCGGGCCGGGGTGGGGGCGTCCGGTCGAGGACCTGGACCAGCTTCACGCCGGCCCGCCCGAGCACCGTCGGGGTCCCGGCACGCAGGTAGAGCACCCGGGCCCGGGTCTCCGCGTGCCCGGTGAGGCCGGAGATCCCCGGCAGGGTCCCGGTGTAATCGAAGGACTCGTCGGTGAAGCCCAGCTCGCCGTAGAACGACCGGGCCGCGTCGATGTCGGTGACACCGATGCCGATGTGGTCGAGGCCGACGAGGGTGCCGAACTGCCGGTGTGTCGGCGTGGAGACTGCCATCCGCGACGAATTCCTCTCGGAGTGGGGACGCATCGGGGAGGATGTTCGCAGATCGGTGTGATGTGCGCAATACGTACGGACTAACCGCTTTGCGTTTTTTTGTGCGCTTGACGCACACCTGACGGCTCGCGACACTGACCTCGTGCCGATCGCCCTCGGGGTCAAGCTGCCCCACACCGGACCCGTCGATCCTTCCTCGATCCCCGCCCGCGCGCGTGCGTTGGAGGAGGCCGGTTTCGACTCGTTGTGGGTCAGTGACCACGTCGTGATGCCGATGACGATCGGGTCCTACTACCCCTTCGCCGGCGACGGCCGGGCGCCCTGGACCGGCGACATCCCCTACGTCGAGGCGCTCGTCGCTCTCGCCGCCGCCGCCGTTGCCACCGAGCGGGTGCGGCTGGGGACGGCCGTGCTGGTCCTGCCCCAGCGCAACCCGGTGCTCCTCGCCAAGCAGGTCGCGAGCCTCGACGCCCTCAGCGGCGGCCGGATCGAGCTCGGGGTCGGCGCGGGCTGGCTCCAGGAGGAGTTCGCCGCGCTCGGCTCGCCGTTCGAGGAGCGGGGCAAGCGGATGGAGGCCTGGCTCGGGCTCCTCCGCGACCTGTGGACCGGTCGCCCGGCGGCCAACGACGGGGTCTACCCGCTGGCCGACGGCCTGGTGCAGCTGCCCGCCCCCCCGCACCCCGTCCCGCTCCTCGTCGGTGGGCACACCAAGGCCGCCTTCCGCCGCGCCGGTTCGCTCGGCGACGGCTGGCTGGCCCAGCAGGCCGTGCCGGCCCTCGACGTCGACCACCTGGCCACCGAGGTCGACGCGGTGCGCGCCCAGGCCGAGAAGGCCGGCAAGGACCCCGCCGCCCTCCGCTTCGTCCTGCGCCTGGTCGAGTCGACCGGGCAGGAGGCGGTCGTCGCCTCACGACTGGCCGACCTCGACGCCATCGGGTTCCACGAGGTCGTCGTGGACACCGCTCTGGACGGCGACCCGGCAGCGGTCCTCGACGTCCTGCGCGAGGCCACCCGGTGACCACCGCTGCCCCCGAGGCACCCCTCCTGCCCGGTCGTCGCGTCCTGGTCACCGGCGCCCGGCGCGGCCTCGGCGCCGCCATGGTCGAGACCTTCGCCGCGATGGGGGCCGGCGGCGTCGCCGTCGACCTCCCGGGCACCCCCTGGACGCTCCCGGCCGGGTGGACCGGAGTCGACGCGGACGTCACCGACGAGGCGCAGGTCGCCGGCGCGGTCGCGCACGCGGCCGGCCACCCGGACGGCATCGACGGCGTGGTCGCCGCGGCCGGCGTCGTACCCACCTGGCAGGAGCCGGGCGACCTCGACCTCGACGACCTCGACCGGGTCCTCTCGGTCAACGTGCGCGGCGTCGCCGCCGTGCTCAAGCACGCGGGCGCGGTCCTGCGGCCGGGGTCCTCCGTCGTGGTCGTCGGCTCGCTGAACTCCTGGCGCGGCGACCCGCGGATCTGGTCCTACGTCGCCAGCAAGCACGCCGCCCTCGGCCTCGCCCGCTCCGCGGCGGCCGCGCTGGGCCCCGACGGGGTGCGGATCAACTGCGTCGCCCCGGGGCCGGTCGCGACCGACGCCCTGCTGGACCGGATGCGCTCGCGGGCCGGCAGCACCGGCCTGAGTCCCGAGCAGGCGCTCGCCGCGGCCGCGGACCAGACCGCGCTGCGGCGCACCGCGACGACGGCGGACGTGGTCAATGCGACCGCGTTCCTCCTCAGCGACCTCGCCGCGGGCATCACCGGCCAGCTGCTGCCCGTGGACGGAGGCCTCCTGTGAGCGCCTCCGCGACACCCGCACCCACCGGCGCGCTGGCCGGTCGCACCGTCCTGCTGACCGGCGCCTCCGGCGGCATCGGCTCCGCGACGGCGCGGGCCCTGCTCGCGGCCGGCGCCGACGTCGTCGGCCAGTACCGCACCGGGCGGGCGGCGGCCGAGGCCGCCGTCGCCGGACCGCACCGCGACCGGGCGCATCTCCTGGAGGGCGACCTGTCCGGGCCGGACGCCGCGCGCCGGCTCTGGGCCGACGCGGAGGCGGTGCGTCCGATCGACGTCGTCGTCGTCAACGCCGCCACGATGGCGCCCACCCCCTTCGACGGGACCGACGAGGAGTGGGACGCCGGCTGGGAGCAGTCGCTGGCCGTCAACGTCCTCGGCGCCGGCGCCCTGCTGCGCGAGGCCGTCCGCGCCTTCGCCGGCCGGGGCGGCGGCACCGCCGTCGTGGTCTCGAGCTGGGCCGCCGAACAGGGCTCGCGGATCCTCGACGTCAGCGGGTACGCCGCGTCCAAGGCGGCGATCCGCAACCTCGCGCAGACGCTCGCCCGCCACCACGCCCGCGCGGGGGTCCGGGTCCACGTCGTGGCGCCCGGCGTCGTCGACGCCGGCATGGGTATCGCCGACCAGGACTCTGAGCACCGGCAGGCCGTCGCCGAGGGACTGGCCATGGGGCGCCTCGTCTCACCGGACGAGGTCGCCTCCCTGATCACCTACCTGGCGTCCGACGCGTGTCCTAGTCTCTCCGGGGCCACGCTGGACCTGAACGGTGCGTCCTATGTCCGGTGAAGTGGATGGGAGAACTCGGGTGGCGACGACGAGGTCGAGCGATGTCGACGAGCAGGCGGAGGCCGCGATGACGGAGCCGGCGATGGCGGAGTCCGAGGAGGCCTCGAGCGGGAAGCACCGCGACTTCGTGCAGTCGCTCGAGCGCGGGCTGGCGATCATCCGGGTCTTCGACGCCGACCGGCCCCGGCTGACGGTCTCCGAGATCGCCCACCTCGCCGGCCTCACCCGGGCCGCCGTGCGCCGCTTCCTGTTCACCCTCACCGAGCTCGGCTACGTCCAGACCCACCGTGACGGCTACCAGCTGACCCCGCAGGTGCTGGAGCTCGGCTACTCCTACCTCTCCTCGCTGACCTTCCCCGACGCCGCCTTGCCGCACCTCGAGCGGCTGGTCGCCGAGACCGGCGAGGCCAGCGAGGGCTCGGTCCTGGACCGCGGCGACGTCGTGTACGTCGTGCGGGTGCCCGGGCCGGCCCTGATGACGATCTCGGTCAGCATCGGCGCCCGCCGGCCGGCGTACGCGACGTCGATGGGGCGGGTGCTGCTGGCGAACCTGCCGCCGGCCCAGCTCGACGCCTACCTCGAGAACACCCACCTGGACCCGATCCTCCCGAACACGATCACCGACGTGACCGCCCTCCGCGAGGAGCTCTCGAAGGTCAGGCAGCAGGGGTACGCCCTGGTCGACCAGGAGCTCGAGATCGGCCTGGTCGCGATCGCGGTTCCCGTCCGCGACCGGCACGGGCGCACCCGCGCGGCGGTCAACCTCTCCACCCACATCGGGCGCAGGTCCGCCGCCGACATGGTGGCGCTCGCGCCGCGGGTGCAGCAGGCCGCCGCCGACATCGAGCTGGGCATGCGCCACTCCGTCAGCTGGTCCGACTAGCCACCCGGGCCCCGCGCACCCCCAGCCGTCACCACCCGAGGACCCGCGACCCGGCGGGTCGCGCGGTCCGTCACGCCCTCCTGCAAGAGAGGCCGGCATGTCCTCCGACCCGACGGGGCCTCCCGTGCGCGCCCGCACGGCCGTCGCCTTCGTGGCGCTCGGCCTGGTGTGGGGCACCACCCCGCTGACCATCAAGGCCGGCCTGCTGGCGGACTGGCAGCCGCTGTGGTTCTGCGCGCTGCGGCTGCTCGGCGCCGCGGTCGTGCTGGCGCCGCTGCTGCTGACGTCGTACGCCGGGCGGCCGCTGGGTCCGGCCGGCTGGCGGGTGATCTGGCCCGTCGGGGTCTTCGGCATGGCGGTCAACTTCGGCGTCACGGTGTGGGGCCAGCAGTTCATCGGCGCGGCGTTGGCCAGCCTCATCGCCGGCACCCAGCCGGTGACGACCGCGCTGGTCGTCCACCTCGCCCAGCGCCGGGTGCCGACCCGACGGTTCGCCGCCGGCCTGACCCTCGGGATGGTCGGCATGGTGGTCGTCTTCCGCGGCGCCGGGGTGCCGGGCCCGAGCGCGGCCGCGGGCGCCGCCGCCGTGCTGGCCGGGGTCACGATCTACGGCGCGGTCTTCGTCTACATCAAGGCCCGCCTCGGCGGGCTCAACCTGCTCCGCGTCGTCGCGGGCCAGAACCTCATCGGCGGTGCCCTGGTCGCGCTCGCCGCGGTGGCGTTCGAGGGGTCGGTGCGGCTGCCCGGCGGGACGCAGGCCTGGTCGGCCTACACCTACCTGACGCTGGTCAGCTCGATCGTCGCCCTGCTCCTGGCCAACTGGCTCATCGGCCGGATGGGTGCCGCGCGGTTCAGCGTGCTGTCGTTCGTGACCCCGCTGGTCGGGGTGGCCGCCGGCGTCGTCCTGCTCGACGAGACCCTCGACGGACCGACCCTCGTGGGAGCCGCGCTGGTCGGCACGGCGCTCCTCGCCACCCTCGGCCCGGAGGCGGAGGCATTAGGACCGCTGCCGGCCGGCGAGACCGCTCGCCCCGACGGACCGCAGGGCGGCCCCTGAGGGGCACCGATCCGCCCTAGCCCCGTGACCCGGACCGCACAGGCGCCGGGCGCTCCTCCCGGGCGACGGCGTCGAGGAGCGCCAGCGCGTGCTGGGCCGCGCTGCCCTCCGCTGCGGTGTAGGTCAGCAGGCGGTGCCCGGGGTTGTCGGGCAGGTGGAGGACCTCGAAACCGAGCTCGACGGCCCCGATCTCGGGGTGGTCGAGCCGCTTGGTCCCGCTCGTGCAGCTGTGGACGGGGTGCTTGGCCCACAGGCGCGCGAAGTCGCGGCTGCTGATGCAGAGCTCGCCGACGAGGTCGGTGAGCTTCCGGTCATCGGTGTGACGACCGGCGACGAGCCGCAGGGAGGCCACGGCCCGCGACGCCTCCTCGTCCCAGTCCGCGTAGAGCTCGCGGGTGTGGGGGTCGAGGAAGAGCATGCGGGTGAGGTTCGGCCGGACGCCGGCCTCCTCGGGAGCTGCCCGGTCGACGTGCCCGGCGACGAGGGCGTGGCCCAGCCGGTTCCAGGCGAGCACCTCGGTCGAACGGCCCAGGACGACGGCAGGGACGGCGGTCATGGCCTCGATCAGGGTCCTGGTGCCGGCGCGCACGTGGTCCCGCCTGGGGCTGCGGAGAGGCGTGGCGGCCCGCGGGCGCGCCAGGTCGTGGAGGTGGGCCCTCTCGTCGTCGCTGAGCGCGAGTGCCCGCGCGAGGGCGTCGACGACCGACGCCGAGGCGTTCGTGCTCTGCCCCTGCTCCAGCCGCGTGTAGTAGGTGGCGCTCACACCCGCGAGCAGCGCCAGCTCCTCACGCCGCAGGCCGGGCACGCGGCGCGCCCCGTGGGACACGATGCCGGCGTCCTCGGGCGTGATGCGTGCCCGACGCGACCTCAGGAACTCCCCGAGCGCAGCCGGGGGCGGTGCTCCTCGTCCATCCACCCGCCCAGTGTCGCCCGTGGACGCGACAGGCGCCTGTCCCTGGCAGGGGTAGGCACAGCCGGCGTAGGCGCGCCGGGCGTGGGCGGGCCGGGGGCCTGGCTGACCTCCGGCGGCTGTCGGACGCTCGTCCGCAGCACGACCCCAGCCCTCGCCCAGCCCTCGACCGGAACGGACCCGCGCATGTCGCACCTCGACGAGCACGCCCCACCGACGCCCTCCGCACCCGCCCCTCCCGCCACCGGCGCCGCGACGAGCGGTCGCGAGCGCCTGGTCCTGGCGGTGCTGCTGACCGCCGGCTTCACGCTCGCGGTGGACTTCTCCATCCTCAACGTCGCCCTGCCCGCCATCGGCACGGACGTGGGGTTCGCGCTGGAGGACCTGCAGTGGGTGTCCACGTCGTTCGCCCTGTTCGCAGCCGGCTTCACCCTGTTGTTCGGACGGGTCGCGGACCTGTTCGGACGCCGCCGGCTGTTCCTGCTCGGCATGGTCCTGCTCGCCGTCTCCTCGCTGGTCGGAGGTCTGGCCACGACTCCCGGGGTCCTGGTCGCGGCCCGGGTCGCCCAGGGCCTCGCGACCGCAATCGTCACCCCGGCGGCGCTGTCCCTGCTCACCACGTCGTTCGCCGAGGGGCCTCGTCGCGACCGCGCGCTGGGACTCAACGGCGCGCTCATGGCCGCGGGGTTCACCACGGGCGCCGTGCTCGGCGGCGTGCTCACCGACCTGCTCTCCTGGAGGTGGGCGTTCCACGTCAACGTCGCCGTCGCCGTGGTCGTCCTGGCCGTCGCCCCCGTCGTCCTGACCGAGAGCAGGCCCGAACGTCGCCCTCGCCTCGACGTGCCCGGCGCCGTCACCGTGACCCTGGGCCTGCTCGCGATCGTCTACGGGCTCACCGTCGCGGGCGAGCAGTCCTGGCAGGACCCCGCCGCGCTGGTCCCGCTGCTCCTCGGTGCGGTGCTGCTGCTCGCCTTCCGCGTCGTGGAGAGCCGCGTCGAGGAGCCGCTGGTCCCCTTCAGCCTGCTGGCGCGGCGTGCCGTCGGGTGGGGCAACGTGGCCGGCCTGATGGCGTTCGTCACCGAGACGTCGCTGGTGTTCCTCCTGACCCTCTACCTGCAGGACGTGCTCGACTACTCCGCGCTCGCCGCCGGGCTCGCGTTCGCCGTCCTCGGTGCGGGCACCGTCCTCGGCGGCCTGCTCGCCCCGAAGGTCATCGCTGCCGTCGGCAGCCCCCGGGCCATCGTGGGCGGCCTCGTCGCCCAAGGGGTGGCGACCGGTTCGCTGGTGCTGCTCGGGACCTCCCCGGCCTTCATCGTCCTGCTGCTGGTCGCGACCTTCGTCGGCGGCGTCGCGAACCTGGTGGCCATCGTCGGCTTCATGGTCTCCGTCACCGCGGGTGTCCCGGACGACGAGCAAGGACTCGCGACGGGGCTCGCGACGATGAGCCAGCAGGTCGGCATCACCCTGGGCATCCCGGTGATGTCGGCGATCCTCACCGCCACCGTCCACACCCGTGACGCCGCGACCGACTCGACCGACTCCTCCGGCATCCTGACCGGCCTCACCGTCGCCATCGGCGCCAACGCGGTCCTCTGCCTCCTCACCGCGCTGCTCGTGCACGCCTTCCTGCGCACGCCGGGACGACGTTCGCCGACTCCCCGCACCCCGTGACCGCGACCGGTGGACCGGCCGGTCAAGGTCAGGACGTCGACTCCCGGGCATCCGTCCGCCCCGTGCCGGCATCACCGCTTCGGGCTGTCGTGGCGTACCGCGCCGCCAGGACGCCGAAGGCGTCCGCGAGCGCCGGGGGGCCGAGGACCTCCATGGCGACCTCGAAGCGGCCGAAGGAGGCGGCCAGTGACGCCCAGGACCACGAGCCGACCTCGAGGCTGCACCGGTTCTCGTCGATGGCTCGGACGACTCCGCCACCGGCGAAGGGCAGGACCTCCCGGGCCGGGAGGTCGAGGACGACGGTGCCGCGGCACGGCCACTCGTTCACGTCGCGTCCCTTGAACCGTGCGGACACGAACTCGTGCACGTCGCCACCCGGGACCTCGCGCGGCGTGAAGCGCGGCCCGGTCGGGACGCGGGGGGTGATCCGTTCGACGCTGAACAGGCGCCAGTCCTCCCGGTCGAGGTCCCAGGCGAGGAGGTACCAGCGCCCCTGCGAGGCGACGACGTGGTGCGGCTCGACCCGACGCGGCGGGAGGGTCGGCCCTGCGTCCGGGTCGGCGTCGCGGGCGGCGTAGTCCAGACGCAGCACCTCGCGGGCGCGGACGGTGGTGGCGAGCGAGACGAGCACGTCGGTCGAGACCCGCGCCGGGGCTCCGCTGCCCGGGCGGTCGGTGATGGCGGTGACCTCGAGGGCGTCGAGCCGGTGCCGCAGCCGTGAGGGCATGACCTGCCGGATGGTCGCGAGCGCGCGGATCGCGCCCTCCTCGATGCCCACGCCGGCGGCCGGGGCCGTCCGCAGGGCGACGGCCACAGCGACGGTCTGGTCGTCGTCGAACAGCAGCGGCGGCAGCTCGGTGCCCGCCCCGAGGCGGTAGCCGCCCTCCGGCCCCATGGTCGCCTGGATGGTGTAGCCCATCTCGCGGAGCCGGTCGATGTCGCGCCGCACCGTGCGGTCGCTGACCCCCAGCCGCTCGGCCAGCAGCGAGCCGGGCCAGTCCCGACGGGTCTGCAACAGCGACAGCAGGTCGAGGAGACGCGATGCGGTGGTGGTCATGGTCCAGGTTCGCCTCGGTCTAGGACGAGAACCGTCCTAGTCGTGCCGAAGGGTATCCCTTGCGCGGCCGGTCCGGCCGCGCAACACCTCGCAAGGAGCAGCCATGACCATCCAGACCACTCCCCACCTCAACTTCCGCGGCGACGCGCGCGCGGCGCTCGAGCACTACCAGTCCGTGTTCGGTGGGCACACGGTCATCAACACCTACGCCGACCTCGGGATGCCGAAGGAGCTCCCGGGCGCGGAGAACGTCGTGTTCGGCCTCGTCGCCTCCGAGAACGGCTTCCGGGTCATGGCCTACGACATCCCGGGCGAGACCGGCGGCACCATCGTGGGCGGCACGTCCACCAGCCGCGAGAACGGCACCACGACCACCGACCAGGCGCTGTTCGTCTCGGTCGACGCCGACACCCTCGAGGAGGCGCAGGGCTACTGGGACGGGCTCGCCGCCGACGCCACCGTCGTCGAGCCCCTCGCCGCGTCCGCGTGGAGCGCCGGCTTCGGCATGCTCACCGACCGCTTCGGCGTCACCTGGAGCGTCGGCGTCACCGCCGCTTGACCCCGCCGCGCCCTCGGCACGCGCACCCGACGGAGCCTCGGGCCCGCCGACCTGCCCGACACGGATCGGCGGTCCGAGGCCGAATCGGTCGTCATCGCCGCAGGCGGCCGTCCTCAGTGCGCCATGTCGACGAAGCGCGAGTAGTGGCCCTGGAAGGCCACGGTGATGTCGCGGGTGGGGCCGTTGCGGTGCTTGGCGACGATGAGGTCCGCCTCGCCGGGGCGGGTCGACTCCTTCTCGTAGACGTCGTCACGGTGCAGGAGCACCACCATGTCGGCGTCCTGCTCGATCGAGCCGGACTCACGCAGGTCGCTCATCATCGGGCGCTTGTCGCCGCGCTGCTCGGGGCCACGGTTGAGCTGGGAGAGCGCGATGATCGGGATCTCCAGCTCCTTGGCGAGCAGCTTGATCTGCCGGGAGAACTCCGAGACCTCGAGCTGGCGGGACTCGACCTTGCGACCCGACGTCATCAGCTGGAGGTAGTCGATGACCATCAGCTTCAGGTCGTGGCGCTGCTTGAGCCGCCGGGCCTTCGCGCGGATCTCCATCATCGTCATGTTCGGGCTGTCGTCGATGAAGATCGGGGCCGAGGAGACCTCGCCCATCTTCCGGGCCAGCTTGGCCCAGTCGTCGTCGTTCATGTTGCCGTTGCGGATGTGGTTCAGCGGCACCTTCGCCTCGGCCGAGAGCAGGCGCATGGTGATCTCCGAGCGCGTCATCTCCAGGCTGAAGAAGCAGCTCGTGAGGTTGTTGTGGATCGAGGCTGCCCGGCAGAAGTCCAGCGCCAGGGTCGACTTGCCCATGGCGGGACGCGCGGCGACGATGATCATCTGGCCCGAGTGCAGGCCGTTGGTCAGGTCGTCGAGGTCGGCGAAGCCGGTCGGCACGCCGTACAGGCCCGCCTCGCGGTTGCTGATCGCCTCGATCTCGTCGAGGACGCCGTCCATGATGTCCGAGAGCGGGACGTAGTCCTCGCTCGAGCGCCGGTCGGTGATCTGGTAGATCTCGGCCTGCGCCCGGTCGACCACGTCGTCGACGTGACCCTCGCCGGCGTAGCCGATCTGCACGATCTTGGTGCCCGCGTCGACCAGGCGGCGCAGGATCGCCTTCTCCCGGACGATCTCGGCGTAGTAGGCGGCGTTCGCCGCGATCGGCACGTTGGCCGAGAGCGTGTGGAGGTACGGCGCGCCGCCGATCCGCTGGAGCTCGCCGCGCCGCTGCAGCTCGGCCGCGACGGTCACCATGTCGACCGGCTCGCCACGCCCGAAGAGGTCGATCACCGCGTCGTGGATGGTCTCGTGCGAGGGCCGGTAGAAGTCCGGCCCACGCAGCACCTCGGTCACGTCGGCGATCGCGTCCTTGGAGATGAGCATCGCGCCGAGCACCGACTGCTCGGCCGCCATGTCCTGCGGCGGCGTCCGGTCACCGGGCGCCGAGGGTCGCTCGCCCGGCGCGTACGGCGCGGGGCCGTCGCCCCACTCCTCGAACGGCGGCTCCGGCACGCCCCGCGTGTCCGACTCGGCGATGCTCACTCGTGCCCCTCCCGTGCGCTCGTGACCGGTCCTGCGGTGCCGGCGCCCGTCCGGGCCGGCCCGCTCCCGACAGTAGGGAGGACCACTGACATCGGCCCGTGACCCCCGGACCGTACGTGGCCCCCGGCGTCCGGCGACACCACCTTGTCCACAGGTCCTGGGGATAACCGGGAACAACCCGTGGACGACACGCGGTGGACTGTGCACAGCTTGGGGAGTTCGCTGTGGAGACACCTCACCCGGATGGCGCACGCACCCCGCTGACCTGCGAAAACGCAGAAGCATGGGTGTGGACGGAAACTATTTCCGGGTGGATGTCGATCCCCGGACCGCCGGGGACCCGCTCCCGGCTGCTTTGTCGACAAAGCGGGTGACAGGCAGGGTTTCCACAGACCACCCGAGGTTATCCACCGGTCTCCCGGTACTACTCGGGTAGGGGACAGGAGGGCCGAAAGCCTCTTACCGGGACTAGGCCGCCCGACCAGGCGGCGCGGCCGAGCGGCTGACTACGCTGGTCCGGTGCGGAGCGAGCGGGACGGTGCCCTGGACCGCGAGATCTGGCGCCTGGCCCTCCCCGCCTTCCTCGCGCTCGTCGCCGAACCGCTCTTCCTCCTCTCCGACGCGGCGATCGTCGGGCACCTCGGCACCCCGGAGCTGGCGGGCCTCGGCGTCGCCGGCGTCGTCCTGCAGACCGCCGTCGGCCTGTGCGTCTTCCTCGCCTACGGCACGACCGCCGCCGTCGCGCGCCACGTCGGTGCCGGCGACCCGCGCGGCGCGCTCGCGCAGGGCGTCGACGGGGTCTGGCTGGCGGTGCTGATCGGGGCCGTCGTGACGGTGCTCGGCGTGCTGCTGACCGAGCCGCTCGTCGCCGTCTTCGACCCGAGCACGGCCGTCGCCGAGCACGCGACGAAGTACCTGCGGATCGCCTTCCTCGGCACCACCCCGCTCCTCGTCATGCTGGCGACGACCGGGGTGCTCCGCGGCCTGCAGGACACCCGCACGCCGCTCGTCGTCGCCGTGGCCGGGAACGCGCTCAACATCGCGCTCAACCTGCTCCTCGTGTACGGCTTCGGTGGCTGGGACGGGCTCGGCCTGGCCGGGTCCGCGATCGGGTCGGTGCTGGCGCAGGTGGCGAGCGCGGCGGCTCTCCTCGCGGTCGTGGTCCGGGGAGCGCGCCGCGCCGGCGCGCCCCTCGGCCCCGACCCGCGCGGCATCCGCGCGGCCGGCCGGGCCGGCGTCGCGCTGGTCGTGCGCACCCTGACCCTGCGCGCCGCCCTGCTCGCGACGACGTACGCCGTGACCCTCGGCGCCACCGGGCGGGACCAGGAGGTCGGTCTGGCCACCCACCAGCTCGCCATGACGCTGTGGACGTTCCTGGCCTTCGTGCTCGACGCGATCGCCATCGCCGCCCAGGCGATCACCGGGCGCTGCCTCGGCGCCGGCGACGTCGCGGGCACCCGCGCCGTGACCGACCGGATGGTCCGCTGGGGCGTGGTGAGCGGCGTGGTCACCGGCCTGCTGCTGGCCCTCGCGAGCCCGGCCCTCGGCCACCTGTTCACCGCGGACCCCGACGTGCGGGCGCTGCTCGTGCCCGTGCTGGTCGTGGCAGCGCTGGGCCAGCCGGTCGCCGGCGTCGTCTTCGTCCTCGACGGGGTGCTCATCGGCGCCGGGGACGGGCCCTACCTCGCCCGCGCGGGCCTGGTGGTCCTGCTCCTCCACGCGCCGGCGGTGCTGGCGGCCGCGCTGCTCGGCGGCGGCCTGGTCGTCGTCTGGGTGGTGTTCGCCGCCGTCTTCATGGGCGCGCGCCTCGCCGTGCTCGTCCGCCGGGCGCGCGGCGACGCCTGGCTCGTCACCGGCGTCCGTAGCCTGACCCCGTGAAGCCCCTCCAGTCCGTCGCCATGGGGCTCGTCGTCGTCGGCCTGACCGCGGCGTTCGGCTCGTACGACGCGCTGGCCGACCCGCTCGGGTGGGTGCTGGTGCTCCTCGGGGTCCTGCGGCTGCCGGCGGACGTCGAGCGCCGCACCGTCCTGGCCGCGCTCGCGGCACTCGCCGGTGCCGTGTCCGTCCCGCTCTGGCTGCCCGCCGTGGCCGAGGCGGTCGCGGACCTCGACGCGTCGGTGTCGTGGGCGCTCGCGCTCCCCCAGCTCGGCTTCGTCGCCGTGCTGTGCCACGTCCTGGCCCGCCGGGCCTCCGCGGCCGGCGACGAGACGGCCGCCCGGCGGCTCCGTCTCGCGGTCACGCTGACCGCGGTGGTCGCCGCGCTCCCGGTGCTCGTCCTGGGGGCGGGCGTCGAGGTGCTCGGGACCCCGGCGGCCGCCCTGGCGGTGCTGACGCTGGTCCTCGTCGTGTGGCAGCTCTTCGCCTGCTCGGGCCGGCCCTGGGCCGGCGCACCGGCCCCGCTCGACGCCCCCCGGGCGCCGGGCCGTCCCGGCGGCGACAGCCCCGCGGCCGACCGGTCTGGACCATAGCCTCTCCGGGCTCCGGCCGTTGTGTCCCGCAGAAGAGAGAGGGAGGCACCATGCCCACCACCCGTCTGCGCCGGCTCGCCGTGCTGCCCGCGACCGCCCTGGTCCTCGCCGGCCTCGCCGTGCTCGGCCCGGTCGCCGCGCCCGCGGCCGCCGAGCCCGTCTGCCTCAGCGAGGCCGTCACCGGCCAGGCCCTCCCCGGCATCCTCGGCGCGACCTGCGACGACGAGGTGCCGCCGGTCGTCGACGGCGAGGTCGTGGTCACCCCGGCCCCGCGCGCCCAGGGCTGGGTGGGCAGCAAGCAGCTGACGTTCTCCTTCACCGGTCGCTTCACCGACGCCGACGCCGACGCGCTCGGCTTCCAGTGCCAGCTCTCCTCCCGGACCACCGCCGACCAGCCGTGGACCGCCTGCGGGACCTACGACGCAGCCGCCGAGGTCTGGCGGCAGTCCTACAACGGGCTCGAGGAGTCCGAGGCGCTGCCGTACACGTTCCGGGTGCGCGCCGTGGACACCGGCGACGCCGCCCGGGACCCCCGGTCCACCTGCGGCCTCGGGTGCAGCACCGCGCGGACCGACCTCGACGACGTCTCGGCACCCGCCACGGTCCAGGTGCGGGTCGACACCGTCGCGCCCGCGGGCTCGGTCCGCGTGAACGGCCTGGTGGACGAGGAGAACCCGACCTGGCCGATGGTCACCTCGCGCACGCTCCAGGTTGTGCTCGGCGCGGGCGGCAGCCAGGACCGCAGCCCGGTCGGCTTCTCCTGCACGCTGACAGGGCGGGCCGTCCCGTGCGCCCTGGGCCCGACCGACCTGCGCGACCTGCCGCCCGGCGACCAGCGCTTCGAGGCCGTCGCCCGCGACGCCGCCGGCAACGTCGACCCCACCCCCTCGGTGCTGACGTTCTCGGTGCCCCGCGACCTCGCCGCCCCGAAGCGCTCCGGGTGGAAGCAGGTGCGCCAGGGCGGCTACTTCGACGGCGACTTCCTGCAGACCACCCGGCACGGCGCGACCGTCTCCGCGCCCGGCAGGAACGTCCGGGAGCTGCGCCTGGTCGCCCCGCGCGGCCCGGGCCTGGGCAAGGTCTCGGTGCGGGTCGGCCAGGGCCGGTGGTACACCGTCGACCTGGGCGGCCCGAGCTACGAGCGCTTCCACGTCTACCAGGTCCGCGACCAGTTCGAGCCGCTGGTCAGCGGCCGGGTGCAGGTGCGGGCGGCCGAGCTCGGCCGCGCGGAGACCGTCCGCGTCGACGCCGTCCTCGCCCACTGACCGGCCAGCCGCCGGGACAGGCCGGCGGCCCCGGCGTACGACGCAGGGGCCGCCCCTCCTCGCGGAGGGGCGGCCCCTGTCGTCGGTGCAGATGGTGCGTGCTGCCGCGAGCGGCAGCGGAGGATCAGGCCGGGATGACGTTGAGGGCCACCGTGGCGGACACCTCGTCGTGCAGCCGGACCGAGACCTCGTGGTTGCCGAGCGCGCGGATCGGGTTCTTGACCGCGATCGTGCGCTTGTCGACGGCCTCGCCGGAGGTCGCCTGGAGGGCGTCGGCGATCTCGGCGGTGGTGACGGCGCCGAACAGGCGGCCCCCGGCACCGGCGCGGACCTTGACGGCCACCGCGTTCGCCTCGAGCTTGGCCTTGATCTCCTCGGCGTGGCCGAGGTCGCGGACCGCACGCGTGGCGCGGGCGGCCTTGATCGACTCGACGGTCTTCTCGGCACCGCGCGTCCAACGGATCGCGACGCCGCGAGGGACGAGGTAGTTGCGGCCGTAGCCGTCCTTCACCTCGACGATGTCACCGGGGCCACCGAGACCGGTGACCTCCTGGGTCAGGATGAGCTTCATCGTTCCCGCTCCTCTCAGCGACCGGTCGAGGTGTAGGGCAGCAGGGCGACCTCACGGGCGTTCTTGACGGCCGTGGCCACGTCGCGCTGGTGCTGGACGCAGTTGCCGGTCACCCGACGGGCGCGGATCTTGCCGCGGTCCGAGATGAACTTGCGGAGGAGCGTGGTGTCCTTGTAGTCGACACCGGTCGCCTTCTCCTTGCAGAACTGGCAAACCTTCTTCTTGGGCTTGCGCATCACTGCCTTGGCCATTGTGGTGCTTCCTTCCTAGAAGCCCGACCCGGCGCCGCCGCGAGGGCGGGCAGGGGCGGAATGGTTGAGGGATGTGCGTGGATGGTGGTGCTGGACCAGCTGGTGGGCCGAGGAGCCGAGGCTCAGAACGGGGGCTCGTCGGAGCCCACGCCCGGTGCGCCCCAGGGGTCGTTCGCGGGAGCGCCGCCACCCTGGGGTGCGCCGCCTCCGTAACCGCCCTGGCCGCCGCCGGGAGCGCCGCCGCCGTACCCGCCCTGGCCGCCGCCCTGGCCGCCGCCGCCCTGCTGGGGCGCCGGGGTGGCCCACGGGTCGTCCCCGCCGGAAGCGGCACCGCCGCCACCGCCGGAGAACCCGCCACCGCCGCCGCCACCGGAGCGCTGGGCCCGGGTGACCTTGGCCGTGGCGTACTTCAGCGACGGACCGACCTCTTCGACCTCGATCTCGAAGACGGTCCGCTTCTCGCCCTCACGGGTCTCGTACTGGCGGGACTTCAGGCGGCCCTGCACGACGACACGCATGCCGCGCTGCAGGGACTCGGCGACGTTCTCCGCCGCCTGACGCCAGACCGAGCAGGAGAGGAACAGCGCGTCGCCGTCCTTCCACTCGTTGGACTGCCGGTCGAAGGTGCGCGGCGTCGACGCGATCCGGAAGTTCGCCACGGCCGCACCCGAGGGGGTGAAGCGCAGCTCCGGGTCGTCGACGAGGTTGCCGACCACCGTGATGACGGTCTCGCCTGCCATGAGGGTCTCCTTGGCTTCGTGCTGGTCAGAGTCGTGTGTGCGTCCCGCTCATCGTTGCCGGTGGCACCGACGTCGGGAAGGGGTCATCCACAGGGACGACGTCCGTGAGGGTCCCGGCTGTGCCGGAGCCACCTCAGCGAGCGTCGGGCCGGATGACCTTCGTGCGCAGGATGGACTCGTTGAGCGTGAGCTGACGGTCGAACTCCTTGACCGTCGCCGGCTCGGCGTTGATCGAGATCACCGCGTAGATGCCCTCGGCGTTCTTCTTCACCTCGTAGGCGAGGCGACGACGTCCCCAGACGTCGACGGACTCGACCGAGCCGCCGTCGTTGCGGATGACGTTGAGGTAGCGGTCGAGCGAGGGCTGCACGGTGCGCTCGTCGAGGCTGGGGTCGAGGATGACCATGACTTCGTAGGCACGCAAAGCGGTCTCCACCTCCTGTGGACTTCGGCGGCCACGGTCTCTCCGTGGCAGGAGGGCTTGCGTCCCGCCGGCAGCAGGAGCCGCACGACGGGTGTCCGCCGCTCCCGGTCCCGTCGGTGGGTGGTCGCGTGCGGACAGGACAAGGTACCAGCGGGCGCGGACCGCCCCGAAATCACGCGCCCACGGCCGCGGGCGCGGTCTCCGCCCGTGCCCCGGGCACCGTCGGCGGCTCCTCGTAGGGTGGCGCGCATGGCCACCCCCCTGTCGATCGGCGCCCACGTCGACCAGACCGACCCGATCGCCGAGGCGCAGGCGCGCCAGGCGCCGCTCGTGCAGTTCTTCCTCGGCGACCCGCAGGACTACAAGGGTCCGCAGGTGCGCTACGCCGGCGGCGCGGCCGCGCTCAAGGAGGCTGCCGAGGCCGCCGGGGTGGACCTCTACGTCCACGCGCCGTACGTCATCAACGTGGCCACGACGAACAACCGGATCCGGATCCCGAGCCGCAAGCTGCTCCAGCAGCACATGGACGCCGCCGCCGAGGTCGGCGCCCGGGGGCTCATCGTCCACGGCGGCCACGTCAACAAAGCCGACGACCCCGAGAAGGGGTTCGACAACTGGCGCAAGGCGATCGAGGCGACCGACATCAAGGTCCCGCTGCTGATCGAGAACACCGCCGGCGGCGACAACGCGATGGCCCGCCACCTCGACCGGATCGGCCGGGTCTGGGACGCGATCTCCACCGCCGAGGGGTTCGAGGACGTCGGGTTCTGCCTGGACACCTGCCACGCCCACGCGGGCGGCAACGCGCTGGAGACGGTCGTCGACGACGTACGCCGCATCACCGGGCGGATCGACCTGGTCCACTGCAACGACAGCCGCGACGACTTCGACTCCGGCGCCGACCGGCACACCAACTTCGGGTCCGGTCGGATCGACCCCGAGCTGCTCGCCGGCATCGTGCGCGACGCGGCCGCACCGGTGGTGTGCGAGACCCCTGGCGACGCCGAGCAGCACCGGGCCGACTTCGCCTGGCTGCGCGAGCGGGTCTGAGGACAAGTAGCCTCGCCACGTGCTGACCGTCCGCGAGATCTCCGAGACCGAGCACCTCGCCTTCGTGCGGGCGCAGCGCTCCGCGTCGTTCCTGCAGACCCCCGCCTGGGGCAAGGTGAAGTCCGAGTGGCGCCGCCAGTCCATCGGCTGGTTCCGCGACGGCCAGGACGCCCCGGTCGGCGCGGCGCTGGTGCTCTACCGCCAGCTGCCGAGGGTGCGCCGCTACCTGGCCTACCTGCCCGAGGGCCCCGTGCTCGACTGGGCCGACGAGGACCTCGCCGCCTGGCTGGCCCCGATGGCCGCCCACGTCAAGGCGCAGGGCGCCTTCGGCGTGCGGATCGGGCCGCCGGTGGTCACCCGCCGCTGGGACGCCGCGACGATCAAGGAGGGCATCGCCGACGAGGGGGTGCACCGCCTCGGTGAGCTCGCACCCACCGAGCGCGACGGGACCGGCGCCCGGGTCGTCTCCCAGCTCCACGAGCTCGGCTGGCGCTCCCAGGCCGTCGCCGGCGGCTTCGCCGCGGGCCAGCCGCAGCACGTCTTCCAGGTCCCCCTCGCCGGGCGGTCCGAGGAGGACGTCCTGGCCGGGATGAACCAGCTGTGGCGCCGCAACATCAAGAAGGCCACCAAGGCCGGCGTGGAGGTCACCTCCAGCAGCACCGCCGAGGGCATCGGCGCCGAGCTCGAGGCGTTCCACGACCTGTACGTCCACACCGCCGAGCGGGACCGGTTCACCCCGCGCCCGCTGTCGTACTTCCGCACCATGGTCGAGGCGCTCGCCGCCGAGGAGCCCGACCGGATCACCCTCCACCTGGCCCGCCACGAGGGCGACCTGGTCGCGGCGACGATCGCGATCCGGGTCGGCACGCACTCCTGGTACTCCTACGGCGCCTCCTCGACCGAGAAGCGCGAGGTGCGGGGCTCCAACGCCGTGCAGTGGGCGATGATGCGCGCCGCGATCGCCGCCGGCGCCGACGTCTACGACCTGCGCGGCATCACCGAGACCCTGGACCCCGACGACCCGCACGTGGGCCTGATCCAGTTCAAGGTCGGGACCGGCGGCGAGGCGGTGGAGTACGTCGGCGAGTGGGACCTCCCGCTGAACCGGCCGCTCTACCGGGCCTTCGACCTCTACATGAAGCGCCGGGGCTGAGCATGGGAGCAGCGCGATGAGCCTCGTCCTCCACGTCGCCGGCGACCGCTGGCGCACCCACCTGCGCTCGGTGGCCGACGCCCACCCGGGCCTGGTCCCGGTGTGCAAGGGCAACGGCTACGGCTTCACCCTGGGGCGGCTGGCCCGCAAGAGCCAGTGGCTCGGCGTCGACACGATCGCCGTGGGGACCTACGACGAGCTGCCGCACGTCGCGAGCCGCTTCGACGGCAGCCTGCTGGTCCTCACCCCGTGGCGCCCCTTCGGTGCCGCCCTCGACGTCGACCCGGCGCTCGGGGACCGCGTCGTCCACACCGTGAGCCGCCCGCAGGACGTCGACGACCTGCTCGGCCGCCAGCCCGACGCCCGCCTGGTGCTGGAGCGGATGACCAGCATGCAGCGCCACGGCCACTCCGCACGCGAGCTGCGCGCCGCCGCCCGCAGCCTCGCCGGGCACCCGCGCGCCCGCCTCGAGGGCGTCGCGCTGCACCTGCCGCTGGCCCAGGGCTCCCACCTCGGCGAGGTCGACCGGCTGCTCAACGACGTCGTCGCCGCCGAGCTCGGCACGCGCACCATCTGGGTCAGCCACCTCACCGACGCCGAGCTCGCCACGCTCCGCGCGTCGTACGCCGACTACGACATCCGTCCGCGGACCGGGACCGCCCTCTGGCTCGGCGACCGCGGCGCCCTCCGCGTCACCGCGAGCGTGCTCGACGTCCACCCGGTCGAGCGCGGCGACTCCTTCGGCTACCGCGGGCGCACCGCCCCGAAGTCCGGTCACCTGCTCGTCGTCAGCGGGGGCACGGCCCACGGCATCGGCCTCGAGGCACCCACGGGGGACTCCAGCATCCGGGCCCGCGCGGCCACGCTGGCGCGCGGGGGCCTCGACGCGGTCGGCTTCGTCCGCTCGCCGTTCTCCATCGACGGCAAGCAGCGGCTCTTCGCCGAGCCGCCGCACATGCAGGCCTCGATGCTCTTCCTCCCGCACGGCTCGCGGGTGCCCGAGGTGGGCGACGAGGTCGACGTGCGGGTGCGGTTCACCGCGACCGCGTTCGACCGCGTCCTGGTCGAGTAGGACGCCTGGCCGCTCAGCCGACGAGCGCGCGCGAGCGCGGTGGCGGGGCGACCCACCCGGTCTCCCGGACCGGGTCGTGCCGGGGACGCAGCACGTCGCGGGCGACGATCCCGACCAGGTAGAGCTCGCAGGCGACCCGCGCGAGGATCGCGACCCAGTAGAAGCCGACGTCGCCACCTCCGGCCGGCGCGAGGTACCCGCCGAGGTACCACCACACCGAGGCGAAGTAGAGGACCTCGCCGGCCTGCCAGACCAGCTGGTCGCGCCAGCGCGGCCGCGCCAGCACGGCCAGCGGCAGCAGCCACAGGACGTACTGCGGGGAGTAGACCTTGTTGACCAGCAGGAACCCGGCGACGACCAGGAACCCCAGCTGGGCCAGCCGCGGCGTCTCGGGCGCGCGCAGGCCGAGCACCAGCACGCCCAGGCACCAGGCGCCGAAGAACAGCCACGAGCCGACGTTGATGGTGTGGGCGCTGATCGTGGTGTCGAGCGCCTGCTGCGCCACCAGCCACACCGAGCCGAGGTCGGCGCCGCGCTCGGAGTTGAAGGACCAGAAGACCCGCCACTCCTCCGGACCCGAGAGGTACGCCGGCAGGTCGGCCAGCACCCAGGCGGCGGCCGCGGCCCCCGTGGCGACCGCGACGTCGCGCAACCGCCTGTCGCGCAGGCAGATGACGAGGATCCCGCCGAGCAGGAACAGCGGGTAGAGCTTCGTGGCCGTGCCGAGGCCGATCAGCACCCCGGTCAGCAACGGCTTGTCCCGCGACCACGCCCAGGTCGCGGCGGCGACGAACCCGACGGCGAGCAGGTCCCAGTTCACCAGCGCGGTCAGCGCCAGCGCCGGGGACACGGCGTACATCAGGGCGTCCCAGGGCCGTCGTGGGTGGGTGCGCGAGACGAACCACGCGGTCAGCAGCGCGACGGCGGCCAGGCCGAGCGCGTTGACCACGACGTACCAGCGGATCTCCGACTGGACCTCGCTGTCGCCGAAGAGCGAGTCCACCGGCTGCCGCGCCCGGTCGGCGAGGTCGGGCACGCCGACGTGGTCGGCGACCTGCGCCACCCAGGCGGTCCCCCAGGCCCAGTAGGAGATCCCGACGGGGTACTCCATGACCTCGTAGCGGGACCGGACCTCCGCGTCCTCGGTGTAGGGCCAGGCCCGCTCGACCATGCCGCGGCCGGTGTAGAGGTAGGGCAGGTCGGAGTAGCACATGTGCGCGTAGCGCTGCTGCCCGTCGCTCCAGGTGTCCTCGAAGCAGCTCTGCTTCTGCACCATCCCCAGCGCGAAGCACAACGCCGTCAGCGCCAGGACCACCCGCAGCGGCGTCCACCAGCGGTGCCCCGCGCCGCGGGTGCCCATCGGGCCGCCGATGCCCTCGCTCAGCGAGCGCGCGACCGGGTCCTCCCGGGTGGGGTGGACGTGGTCGGGCACCTGCGGCTCCATCAGTGCTCCCTCAGCGGGCCATCGGCGGGGTACCTGCCGCGCGGGCGGGTCAGCCCCGTCCGCGCGGTGCGGTCTCGCGCGACGGCCCCGCGGCCGGCGACGCGCTGCCGCTCGGCGCCTGGCTCGGCGGCGGCGAGCTGGGCGGCGGCGAGGACGGCTCGCCGCAGCCGAGGATGTCGCAGCTCGGCGACGGCTCGGCGGTGGGCGTCGGCTCCTGCGACGGGGTCGGCTCCTGGGAGGGCTCCGGCGTCTCCGACTCGATGCCCGCGCTGGGCTGCGGCTGCTGGGGCTGCGGATCCGGCTCGCCGGTCGGGGTGGACGGCGGGACGTACGGCGCGTGGCCGTCGCTCGGCGCGTCGCCGTCGACGTACACCGGGTCGGGGAAGTCCTCGACCGGCAGCCCGTCCATGAGGACCTCCATCGCGTGGGTCCAGGTGCGGGCGGGGTAGGAGCCGCCGAAGTACTCCGGAAGCCAGCCCATCAGCTGCTCGTTGCCCTTGCCGCGGACGTACATCACCGCGGTGGCCATCTGGGGGGTGTAGCCGGCGAACCACGCCGAGGACACCTCGTCGCGGCCATTGGTGGCCGTGCCGGTCTTGCCGGCCGCGGGCCGCCCGAGCGCGAGCGCCGCGGTGCCCGACCCGCCGGTGACGTTCTGCTGCAGGGCGTAGGAGACGTCCGCGGCGATGTCGGCGTCGAGGACGCGCTTGGGCTCGGGGCCCTGCTCCGCGTGGGAGTAGCGGGTCTCGCCGCTGTCGTCGACGACCTTCTCGATGATGAACGGCTCGGCGTACACGCCCTCGTTGGCGATCGTGGCGTAGCCGTTGGCCATGTTGATCGGGCTGACGGTCGCGCTGCCCAGCGCCACGGTGGCGACCGGCTCGAGGCCCGGCGAGGTGTTCGGGAAGCCGGGGTCGTTGCGGCCCGCCTCGGTCGGCGGGATGCCCATGGCGTTCATCATCTTGACGACCTTCTCCGGGCCGCCGTCCATGCTCGTCGTCATGTCGACGAAGGCGGAGTTCGCCGACTTCTGCGTCGCGAAGATCATGTTGATCGCCGAGCCGAAGCTGTCGTCGCCCTGGTTGGTGACCTCGGTGCCGTCGGGCAGCACGAACGGCGAGTTGCCGTCGAAGGTGTCGTTGAGGGAGAAGCCGTCCTTGATCGCGGCCGCGAGCGCGAACGCCTTCAGGGTCGAGCCGGCCTGACCGCCGGAGACCGCCCAGTTGATCTGGGACTGGAGGTAGTCCTGGCCGCCGTAGAAGCCGCGGACCGCTCCGGTGCCAGGCTCGACGCTGGCGACCCCGACGTGCAGCTCCTTGTCCTTGAAGCCCTCGGGGCGCTCCTCGAGGACCGCCTCCTTGGCCGCGGCCATCGCCTTGGGCGTGAACGTCGTCGTCACCCGCAGGCCGCCGCCCTCGATCTCCTGGGGGGTGAACCCGAGGCGGTCGAGCTCCTTGCGGACCATCGTGAGCATGTGGCCCTTCTGGTCGCCGTAGGTGCTCTCCGCCCGCTCCTGCGGGAAGTCCGGCAGCCGCTTCTTGGCCTTGGCCGCCTCGTCCTCGGTGATCATGTCGAGCTCGGCCATCTGGTTCAGCGTGTACTCGTAGCGGCCCGTGAGCGCCTCGCGCGAGTCCTTGCCGTTGGCCGGGTCGAAGCGGCTGGGGTTGTTGAGCACGCTCGCGAGGACGGCGCTCTGGCGCAGGTCGAGGTTCTTGGCCGGGCGCTGGAAGAACGCCTGGGCGGCGGCCTCCACGCCGTACGCACCGCGACCGAAGTAGATGGTGTTGAGGTAGCCCTCGAGGATGCGCGACTTGCTCTGCTGGCGCTGGACCTTCAGCGACAGGATCGCTTCCTTGATCTTGCGCTGGTAGCTGCGCTCCTGGGAGAGGTACAGGATCTTGACGTACTGCTGGGTGATCGTCGAGGCGCCCTGGCGGGCGTTGCCCTGGGCGTTGTTGAACGCCGCGCGGACGATGCCCTTGGGGTCGATGCCGCTGTCGGTCCAGAACGTCTCGTTCTCCGCCGCGACCACCGCGTCCTTGAGCGACTGCGGCATCTGCTCGAGGTCGATCGACACCCGGTTCTGGGTGGCGAAGCGACCGAGCTCGGTCTTGCCGTCGTCGAAGTAGACGAACGTCGTCTGGGTCTCGAAGTCCTTGTTCGGGTCGGGGATGTCGATCGTCTGGTAGAGCACGACGAACGCCGCGCCGACCAGGAGCGCACCCACCAGCCCGAGAGCGAGGAGCCAACGCCCGACCCGCCACACCTTCTGCTTGCGGGTGCGGGGTGCCCGCTTCGGGGACTTCTTCACGGCAGGACCTGCGGCCCGGCGCTTGCCATCTCTCACGCTGGTGTTTCTCCTCCGGTGCACGGCTGCGTGCCACGTCCCGGCCCCGAGGGGGCCGGCCGCGACCCAGGACAGGGTACGCATCGGGGCCGCCCCACCGGCCTCCGCGCGATCCACGCCACTTCCGGCGGCCTGTGACACGCACTCGACAGGTCAGATGTTCGCAACCGGTGGATATATCGCTACGATAGGTCGCGTGGCACGTCGTGGAGAGACCATCGAGCTCGCAGTCCTCGGACTGCTGCACGAGGGACCCATGCACGGCTACGAGCTGCGCAAGCGGCTGAACCTCATGCTCGGGTGGGGCCGGGTGCTGTCCTACGGCTCGCTCTACCCGACGTTGAAGAAGATGCTGCGCGGCAACCTCATCGAGGAGTCCACCAGCACGAACGTCCCCACCAGCCGTCGGCCGCGGATCGTCTACCAGGTGACCGAGGCCGGCACGCGTGAGTTCGAGCGCCTCATGTCCGAGGTCGGCCCGGCCGCGTGGGAGGACGACAACTTCGACATCCGGTTCGCGTTCTTCGGACGCACCGACATGGAGATCCGGCTGCGCGTGCTCGAGGGCCGACGCATCCGCCTCCAGGAGCGGCTCGACCGGGTGCAGCGGGAGCTGCAGATGACCGTCCAGGAGGTCGACCGCTACGCGGCCGAGCTCCAGCGACACGGCGTGGAGTCCGTCGAGCGCGAGGTCCGGTGGCTCTCGGACCTCATCAACGCCGAGCGGAACCTGGGTCAGGCACCGGTGCAACCGGCCGGTCCGACGCCCGAGCAGACCCCCTGACGAGCAGCAGCAGACCAGCAAGCCGCGCACCAGCGCAGCACACACAGACCTCCGTACAGGTTCAAGGAAGGAAGACCCGATGGGTTCGGTTCGAGTAGCGATCGTGGGGGTGGGCAACTGCGCCACCTCCCTGGTGCAGGGCGTCGAGTACTACAAGGACGCCGACCCCGCGGGCACCGTCCCCGGCCTGATGCACGTCGCCTTCGGCGACTACCACGTCAAGGACGTGGAGTTCGTCGCGGCGTTCGACGTCGACGACAAGAAGGTCGGCAAGGACCTCTCCGAGGCCATCAACGCCTCGGAGAACAACACGATCAAGATCGCCGACGTCCCGACGCTCGGCGTCGAGGTCCAGCGCGGCCCGACCCTCGACGGCCTCGGCAAGTACTACCGCCAGACCATCGAGGAGTCCGGCGCCGAGCCCGTCGACGTCGTCCAGGTCCTCAAGGACCGCGAGATCGACGTCATGGTCTCCTACCTCCCGGTGGGCTCCGAGGAGGCCGACAAGTTCTACGCCCAGTGCGCGATCGACGCCGGCGTGGCCTTCGTCAACGCCCTCCCCGTCTTCATCGCCTCCGACCCCGAGTGGGCCAAGAAGTTCGAGGACGCCGGCGTCCCGATCGTCGGCGACGACATCAAGTCGCAGGTCGGCGCCACCATCACCCACCGCGTGATGGCGAAGCTGTTCGAGGACCGCGGCGTGACGCTGGACCGCACCTACCAGCTCAACGTCGGCGGCAACATGGACTTCAAGAACATGCTCGAGCGCGAGCGCCTGGAGTCCAAGAAGGTCTCCAAGACCCAGGCCGTCACCTCGAACCTCACCGGCTCGCTGTCGGGCAAGGTCCACGACAAGAACGTGCACATCGGTCCCTCGGACTACGTCGCCTGGCTCGACGACCGCAAGTGGGCCTACGTCCGCCTCGAGGGCCGCGCCTTCGGTGACGTCCCGCTGAACCTGGAGTACAAGCTCGAGGTCTGGGACTCCCCGAACTCGGCCGGCATCATCATCGACGCGATCCGCGCCGCGAAGATCGCCAAGGACCGCGGCATCGGCGGCCCGATCATCTCGGCCTCGTCGTACCTGATGAAGTCCCCGCCGGTGCAGCTGCCCGACGACGAGGGCCGCCGCCGCGTCGAGGCCTTCATCGCCGGCGAGGAGTGACCTCCTCCCACCGCTGAGCCCTCGCGGCTCGACGTTCGCACGACGGCCCGCCCGGTCCTCCGGGTGGGCCGTCGGCGTCTCCAGGCTCTTTCCTGTCACCCGGATCGTTCAATTGAACGGTTCGGGTGGCTCGTCGGGGCGTTCGACGCCTCCGGGCCACCGCGATCGCGCAATTGAACGATCCTGGTGGGGTCCGGTCCTCCACAGCGTGGTGAATACCTGTGGATGACGGGAGCACCGCGCCGCAGGCCGGTGCCAAGGTGCCGAGCCATGGACGAACGACGACCCTTCACGCGCGCCGACGCCGTTGCCGCCGGCATCAGCCCGTGGCTGCTCCGAGGGTCGCGGTACCGACGGATCTTCCGGGGCGTGTTCATCAGTGCCGAGGTGGAGCCGACCGACGAGGAGCGCGTCATCGGTGCCTTGCTCGTCCACCCCGCGGGGGCGTGGGCGAGCCACCGGACCGCGGCCGCCTGGTGCGGTGTCGTCGTACCGGACTCCTCCTTCGTCCACGTGAGCGTCACGAAGGCCAAGGACCGTCGGTGGCTGCCCGACATCAAGCCCCACGTCGCGCCGGTCGGCACGCCCACCCGGATGTGGCGCGGCATCCGGGTCTCCGACCCGGTGCGGATGTTCGTCGAGCTCGCGTCGATGCTCGACCTGGTCGACCTCGTCGTCGCGGGCGACAACCTCCTGCGGGTGTTCCGGATGACCGCCGCCACCCTGCGAGCCGGGCTGGAGAGGACGCGCGACTACTGGTCACCGGCCGCGCGACACGCCGCGGCGTACGTGCGCGACGGCGTCGACTCGCCCATGGAGACGCGGCTACGGATGCTGATCGTGCTCGCCGGGCTCCCCGAGCCCGTGGCCGGCCACGCCGTACGAGCCGAGAACGGCGACGTCCTGGTGAGGTTCGACCTGGCCTACCGCGAGCAACGGCTCGCCATCGAGTACCACGGCACGCACCACCGCGACGACCCACGCACGTGGGAGCGGGATCTCCGCCGGAGCGAGCTCGTCGACCAGCTCGGGTGGCACCTGGTCCACGTCACCTCGAAGGACCTCTTCGACACGCCGGGTGGGACGCTCCGTCGCATCTGGCTCGCAGCCGCGCGGTTGGGCCTCACCGTCTCGCCGCCCCAGCCGGGGTGGGAGCCGCACTTCATCAACCGGGCGCCGCGACCGGCGAGTTGAGGTGCCACCCGGATCGTTCAATTGAACGATCCCGGTGGGGGCAGACACGCCTGACGCAGGTCCCGCCACCACAACAGCGCAATTGAACGATCCGAGTGCCAGGAGTGCGACCGACGCCTCAGCCGAGCGCCTCGGCGGCGGCCTTGATGTTGCCGAGGGTCTCGGTCATGCCGGCGCGGAGCTCGTCGGTGAAGGTGTCGACGCCGCCGAGGGCGACGCGGGTCAGCACCAGCGAGAGGGCGGAGATGCCCTCGGTGGTCTCCCGGCGGTTGGTCAGCAGGGTGCCGCCGTCGGGGGTGGGCTGGAGGGTGAAGGACCAGGTGGTCCGGTTCTCCGTCACGCGGAAGGCGAAGCGCACGTGCGGGTCGAACGTCGTGACCTTCGCCGTGGTCGGCCACACGAGCGGGCCGCGGTGGTTGAGGTTGAGGAAGGTCGTGCCCTCCTGGACCGGCCGGCCGCGCACGAAGGTGCGCAGCACCTGCGGGCTCCACTCCCGGGCACGGGTCGGATCGGCCACGAGCGACCACACGGTCGCGGGCGGGGCAGCGACCTCGACGGTCGCCTCGAGGTCCTGGGCGGTTGCGACGCTGGCCATGCCGGCACCCTAGTGGCCCCCGGGGGCGACCCCGGCTCCGACGACCTGGCCGACGTCCACGAGGACGCCGACTCCCCCGAGGTGCTCGGTCCCACCGACGAGGTGGCGTACGCCGCCGGGCCGGCCGCGGTCCTCGCCCACGACCTGGCCTCGGGCGACCGCCGCGAGGTGGCCGGCTCGTTCTCGGACGTCTGGGGGGACGACTGGTTCGCGGACCTGCACGACCGCGGCGCGCGCTCCAGCCCCGCCGGCACCTGGTCCATCAGCGACCCGGACGCCTGCGGCGACCCTCGGCTCCACCCCGTGGCCGGCGGGGAGCCGGTCGACACCGGCCTGCCCACCGTCGCCCGTCGACCCCCCGGACGTCGCGGGACGCCTCAGGCCGAGCGGGCCGCCCACCAGGCGAGGAGCTCCTCGCGGGCACGGTCCTCGCCGAGGGGCCCGTGGTCCATCCGCAGCTCCAGCAGGTGCTGGTAGGCCTGCCCGACGTCGCGGCCGGGCCCGATGCCGAGCAGCTCCATGATCTGGTTGCCGTCCAGGTCGGGGCGCAGGGAGGCCAGCTCCTCCTCCTCCGAGAGCCGGGCGATCCGTTCCTCGAGCTCGTCGTAGGTCCGGGCGAGCCGCGCGGCCTTGCGCTGGTTGCGGGTGGTGCAGTCGGCCCGGGTGAGCACGTGCAGGCGCTCGAGCTGGTCGCCGGCGTCGCGCACGTAGCGGCGGACCGCGGAGTCGGTCCACTCCCCCGTGCCGTAGCCGTGGAAGCGCAGGTGCAGCTCGACGAGCTTGGTGACGGCCTCGATCTCGTCGTTGGAGAAGCGCAGCGCCTTCATCCGCTTGCGGGTGATCTTGGCGCCGACCACGTCGTGGTGGTGGAAGGTGACGGTGCCGTCGTCGACGAACCGGCGCGTGCGCGGCTTGCCCACGTCGTGCATCAGCGCGGCGAACCGGGACACGAAGTCCGGCTCCCCGCCGAGCCGGTCCTCGAGGTCGATGGCCTGCTCCAGCACGGTCAGCGTGTGCTCGTAGACGTCCTTGTGCCGGTGGTGCTCGTCGCGCTCCAGCGCCAGCGCCGGCAGCTCGGGCAGCACCAGCTGGGCGAGCCCGGTCTCGACCAGCAGGGTCAGGCCGAGCCGCGGGTACGGCGCGCACACCAGCTTCACCAGCTCGTCGCGGACCCGCTCGGCGGAGATGATCGAGATCCGCTCGGCCATCGCGGTCATCGCCTCGCGGACGCCGTCGTCGACGGTGAACCCGAGCTGGGCGGCGAACCGCGCGGCCCGCATCATCCGCAGGGGGTCGTCGGAGAAGGAGTCCTCGGGCCGGCCCGGCGTGCGCAGCACCCGGTGGGCGAGGTCGACCACGCCGCCGTACGGGTCCTCCACCTCGCGCCCGGGCAGCCGCACGGCCATCGCGTTGACGGTGAAGTCGCGGCGGCCGAGGTCGCCGTCGAGGGAGTCGCCGAAGTCGACGTCGGGCTTGCGCGAGTCGGGGTCGTAGCTCTCCGAGCGGTACGTCGTGATCTCGACCTGCCACTCGCCCCGGCGGCAGCCGATCGTCCCGAAGGCGCGGCCCATGTCCCAGATCGCGTCGGCCCACCCCTTCAGCAGCCGCTCGGTCTGCTCGGGCCGGGCGGAGGTGGTGAAGTCCAGGTCGTTGTGCTGGCGGCCCAGCATCGCGTCCCGGACGGGGCCGCCCACCAGGGAGAGCTCGTGCCCGGCGTCGGCGAAGCGGCGACCCAGCTCGTCGATGACCGGCGCGATGCGGTCGAGCTCCTCGCTCACCGAGCGCTGGACGTCGGCGAGCTGCAGGTGGGGAAGCGGGGCGTCGGGCACGGGGCACGATTCTAGGTGCGGCCGGGCGGATAGTGTCGTCCGCATGCTTCGCCCCCGGTCGCCGCGGCCTGCCCTCGTGGCGGCGGCCCTGGCGCTGGTGGGCCTCGGAGCCGGTACGGCGGTGGTCCCGGCACCGGCCGACGCCGCCGGAGCGCCCGTGGCGGTCTCCTCCGCCGCCACCTCCGCCGTCGTCGACGACGAGGCCGCGCTCGAGGTGACGATCGACTCCCTGACCCCCGGCGCGATCCCGCGGCGCGGCCCGATCCGGGTGAGCGGCTCGGTGACGAACCGCAGCGGGGAGACCTGGCGGCGGATCAACCTCTACCCGTTCCTCGGCGAGACGCCGATGACGACCTCCGAGCAGCTGGCGGCTGCCGCCACCGTCCCGGCCGGCGAGTACGTCGGCGGCCGCATCACCGACGTGAGCGACACCATCGAGGAGCTCGAGCCCGGCGGCTCCCAGCAGTTCTCGATCCGCCTGCCCCGCGCCTACACCGCCACGCGCACCGCTCCCGGCGTCTACTGGTTCGGCGTCCACGCATCCGGGGAGTCCTCCGCCGGCCGCGACGACGTCGCCGACGGCCGCGCCCGGACCTTCCTCCCGCTGGTGCCCCGCAGCACGCGCGGCCAGGTGGAGACCGCCGTGGTGGTCCCGCTGCGCCGCGCGCTCACCCGCGAGCCCGACGGCTCGCTGGCCGACGTCCCCGGCTGGATCCGCACCCTGGGCAGCGAGGGGTCCCTGCGGTCCCTGGTCGACCTCGGCGCGTCGGCCGGCGACCGCCCGGTCACCTGGCTGGTGGACCCCGCGCTCGTCGACGCCGTCCGCCGCCTCGCCGCCGGCAACCCGCCGCGCTCCCTCGCCCCCACCCTCGGGGGGCAGCCGATCGCACCCTCCGACCAGCCCGACGCCGCCTTCTCCTCGGACCCCTCCGCCTCGGCGAGCGCCGACGAGGACGGCGAGGACGGCGAGAACGGCCAGGACGGCGAGCAGGGCGAGGGCGACGGCCAGGGCGGGGACGGCGAGCCCGTCCACGAGCCCACCGCCGAGGAGGCCGAGGCCGCGCAGGTGGCGTCGGCGTGGCTGGGCCGGCTCAGCGAGGCGATGGAGGGCGACGACGTGCTCGCGCTGCCGTACGGCGACCTCGACGTGGCCGGTGCGCTCACCCATGACCCGGACCTGCTCACCCGCGCCCGTGCCCGCGCCGAGGAGGCGACCAGCTCCTGGGAGGTGGCGACGTCACCGGCGCTGGGCTCCCCCACCGGGTTCCTCGACCCCGCCGCGGTCGTCGCCGTCGAGCCCGACACCACGATGCTGGTCACCGACCGCGAGCTCGGAGCGGACGCCCCGGGCGTCGCGAAGGTCCGCGGCCGCCGGCTGGTCGTCACGTCCTCGGGCGCGGCCGCCGGCGGGCCCGGACCCGACGACCCGCTGGCCGCCGTCTCGCTGCGCCAGCGGGTGCTGGCCGAGGCGGCCGTGCGCCTGCTCGGCCCCGGCCGCAAGCCGCTGGTCGTGCAGCTGCCGACGGGGTGGTCCCCGGGCTCGACCACCGGCTTCTTCGACGGCCTCGACGAGGACTGGGTCGACGTCAGCACCGTGGGCGACGTGGCCGGCCGCGAGGGCACGGCCGTGGCGCTCGACGACCTGGACTACCCCGAGCGCCAGGTCCGGCAGCGGCTCGACGAGGACGCCTTCGAGGCGGCGACCGGCCTGATCGACGCCGGGGAGGTCCTCCAGCACGTGCTCCGCGACAACACCCGCGTGGCGGCCGAGGTCGCCGACGAGGCCCTCGCGTCGCTGTCGTACTCCTCCCGCGACCGGCCCACCACGGCCCGGCTCGCCGTGCTCGGCTCGCGGCAGGAGATCGACAGGCTCCTCGGCAGCGTCGTCATCGAGGCGCCCCGCGGCGTCGCGCTCTCCAGCGCCAGCGGCGGGTTCGGCGCGAGCGTGGTCAACGGCCTCGACGAGCCGGTCGAGGTGAGCATCGAGGCCGTCACCGACGACCCCGCGGCCGTCTCCATCACCGGGCCCGAGACGATCGAGGTCCCGGCGCGCGGCCGCACGCCGGTCCTGCTCGAGGCCACCACCCGGGAGCCCGGCGTGCACCGGGTGCGGCTCGTGCTGACCGACCACACCGAGGACCCCGACGACCGGCACACCCCGCTGGGCTCGACCGACGAGCTGTCGATCCGCTCCATCCAGGCCAGCGCCGTGATCTGGGTGATCATGGGCGTCGGGGCCCTGCTGCTGTTCAGCGCGATCGCCGTGCGGCTGGTGCGCCGTGTGCGCCGGGCCCGCCGCGAGGAGGAGGCCACCACATGACCCGCACCGAGACCGGGACCGACGCCGAGGTCCCGAACGACGAGCGCTCGGTGCTGTCCAACAGCGCCGTCATGGCCGCCGGCACGGTCGTCTCCCGGCTGAGCGGCTACGTCCGCACGCTGCTGCTGGCCGCGGCGCTGGGCAACGTGCTGCACGCCGACGTGTTCAACATCGCGAACACGATCCCCAACATGCTCTACATCCTGCTGGCCGGCGGTGTCTTCAACGCCGTGCTGGTGCCCCAGCTGGTGCGGGCCGCCAAGAACGACGCCGACCGGGGCGAGGCGTACACCAACCGCGTCGTCACGCTGGCGGCCCTCTTCCTCGGCGTGGTCACCGTCCTCCTGGTGCTCGCGGCGCCGTGGGTGATGGACCTCTACCTCGACGCCGACGTGCCGCCGGACGCCCGCGAGTCGGTCGTCGACTTCGCCCGCTGGTGCCTCCCGCAGGTCTTCTTCTACGGGATGTTCGTGCTGGTCGGGCAGATCCTCAACGCCCGCGGCCGCTTCGGGCCGATGATGTGGGCGCCGATCGCGAACAACGTCATCTCGGTCGCCGTCCTGCTGCTCTACCTCGTCCTCTTCGGCACCGCCACCGAGGCCGAGCGCTCGGCCGGCTTCTCGGCCGACCAGGAGCTCGTCCTCGGCCTGGGCTCGACGCTGGGCATCGCCGCGCAGCTGCTCATCCTGCTGCCCTACCTGCGGGCGGCCGGCTTCAGCTACCGCCCGCGGTTCGACTTCCGGGGCACCGGCCTGGGCCACACCCTGCGCCTGGGCATCTGGACGGTGCTGTTCGTCATCGTCAACCAGGTCGCCTACACCGTCGTGGTGCGGCTCGCGTCCAGCGGCACCGCCGACGGGGCCTCCGACAGCACCGGCTACTCGGTCTACTCCGCGGCGTTCCTCATCATCATGGTCCCGCACTCGGTGATCACGGTGTCGCTGGCGACCGCGATCCTCCCGGGGCTCTCCCGCCGGGCCGCGGAGCGCGACCTGCCGGGGCTCGGCCGCTCGCTGTCCTCGACGCTGCGCACCGCCCTGGCCGTCGTGCTGCCCTTCGCCGCCCTCCTGCCGGTGATCGCGCCCGAGCTGGCGCGGGTCATCTCGCTCGGGGCGGCCGCGGACACCTACGAGAACTACATCGGCACGCTGGCCGTCTTCGGCCCCGGCCTGGTCCTCTTCACCGTCCACTACCTGATGCTGCGCGGCTTCTACGCGCTGGAGCAGACCCGCACGGTGTTCTACGTCCAGTGCGGCGTCGGGGTCACCAACGTCGTCGCCGCGCTGGTGCTGGTCGCCACCACCGACGACGCCGCGACCGCGCCCGCCCTCGCGGTCGCCTACGCCGCGGCGTACCTCGTCGGCGCCCTCCTCTCCTACACGGTCCTGGCCCGCCGGCTCGGCGGGCTGGGCTCCACGGTGCTGGTCCGCTTCCTCGTCCGGATCGCGATCGCCGTCGCGGTGTCGACCGCCGCCGCGTGGCTCGCCTCGATGCTCCTGGACAGCCTGGGCGACACCTCGACGTACGCCGTCTCCGTGGTCCGCGCCGTCGTGGTGACCGGCGTCGACGTCGCGGTGTTCCTGGTCCTGGCCCGGCTCCTGCGGCTGACCGAGGTGACCTCGGTGGTCGAGACACTCACCCGACGGCTTCCGCTGCCCCGCAGGCGCTGACGGTCCTACGATGACCCGACCGGGGCGACCCGGGGCCCGAGAACGTCGAAGGGATGAGGAGGCTGTGCCGCAGACCGCCCGGCCAGGAGACGTCCTCGCCGACCGCTACCGCCTCGTCGACCTGCTCTCCGAGAGCCGCGGGGGGCGGTTCTGGCGGGCCCACGACCGGGTCCTCGAGCGGCACGTCGCCCTGCACGTCATCGACGCCGCCGACGACCGCGCTCCGGGGCTGATCGACGCGGCGCGGCGCTCGGCCACGGTCCTGGACCGGCGCGTGCTCAGGGTGCTCGACGCCGAGCGGCTCCAAGGCGTCTGCTACGTCGTCAACGAGTGGGGCACGGGGGTCTCCCTCGACATCCTGCTCGCCACCACCGGCCCGCTGAGCCCCCGCAAGGCGGCGTGGCTGGTGGCCGAGGTCGCCGACTCGATCGCCACCGCGCACGCCGCGGGCGTCGCCCACGGGCGCCTCGTGCCCGAGAACGTCCTCGTCGAGCACACCGGCCAGGTCAAGGTCATCGGCCTGTCGGTCGACGCCGCCCTCCACGGCCTGCCCGCCGACCGGCCGGCCACCGACGTGACCGACCTCGCCGGGCTGCTGTACGCCGCGCTGACCGGGCGGTGGGCCGGCGTCTCGCCCTCCGCGGTCCCGTCCGCGCCGCAGGAGGCCGGCCACGTGCTGCGGCCCCGGCAGGTCCGTGCCGGCGTCCCGCGACCGCTCGACGCGCTCTGCGAGGCGCTGCTCAACCCCTACGCCGCGCGGCGCGACCTGCTCGAGGTGAGCACCGCCCGCGGGGTGGCCGACTACCTCCAGGAGTTCGTCGGGGACCCCACCGGCGTGCCCGAGGCGCTCGCCGCGGCCGCCCCCTCGCTGCACCGCCCGCAGACGATCGTCCTGCCCGCCGTCCCCGACGTCGTGCCCCACGCCGACCAGCACGGCGACCCGGGCGAGGAGCAGCAGGACTCCGGCACCAGGGCCGGCGGGCAGGCCCCGTCCGCCCCTCCCCCGCGGCACGCCGACCCGGCGCCGGCCACCCCCGCCACCCCCGCCGCGGCCGAGCTGCCGACCGAGGCCGGCCTCCCGATCTTTGACGACGCCACCGACGACGTGTCGTGGCTCGAGCGGCGCACCGAGCCCGTGCCGCCCCCGCCGCCCTTCGAGGAGCCGCCGAGCCGGCCCCTGTTCGCGCCCGACCCGGCCGACGGCGCGCCCGCGCGGCGACCGAGGCCGGGGGTGGTCCACAGCAGCGCCGGCCCGCACGCGTTCGCTGCCGGGACGGCCGGCGGGTCGTCGTACTGGCCCTGGGACACCGGTGACGGCCGGGCCGTCGACAGCGCTCCGCCGGCGGACGACGAGGAGACGGGCACGCTGGACCGGGTGCCCGGTCGTCGCTGGATGCGGCTGGCGATCGTCCTGGCGGTCTGCGCGGTGGTGCTCGTCGTCACCGTCGTGGCGGTCAACGTGGGCCGCGGTCGCGGCCCGCTCGGCACCCAGCCCGACGACGACCCCACCACCAGCACGAGCCCGGTCGCGCGACCCCTGCGCGACCTGCCGGTCGAGGCCGCCACCGACCTCGACCCCCAGGGCGGCGACGGCTCGGAGAACGCCGAGCTGACCGCCCTGGCCGTCGACGGCGACCCGGCAACGGCCTGGCGCACGGCGACCTACCGCCAGCAGCTCGGGCCCGAGGGGCTCAAGACCGGTGTCGGCCTCGTCCTCGACCTGGGGTCCTCCCAGCGGGTCTCCGAGGTGGGCCTGACCCTCGGTGGCGCCCCGACCGCGGTGTCGGTCCACGTCACCGAGTCCGCGCCCGTCGCGGTCAAGGACCTCGCCGTGGCCGGCGCCGACACGCTCGAGGAGCGCGGCCGGGTCGAGCTCGAGGAGCCGGTGTCCGGGCGGTACGTCGTCGTGTGGCTCACCTCCCTGCCGGAGGTCCCCGGCGGCTACCGCGGCGAGGTGGCCGAGGCCGTGGTCCGCGGGTGAGCGAGCGGACCGACGACCGGACCGACGCCGAGCTGCTCGCCGCACACGTGGCCGGCGACCACGAGGCGTTCGGACGGCTCGTCGCCCGGCACCGGGACCGGCTCTGGGCCGTCGCCCTGCGCACGACCGGCAACCGCGAGGACGCCGCCGACGGGCTGCAGGACGGCCTCGTCGCGGCGTACCGGCGGGCCGGGTCGTTCCGCGGCGACGCCGCGGTCACCACCTGGTTGCACCGCGTGGTCGTCAACGCCTGCCTCGACCGTCTCCGCGCGGCGCGGGTGCGCCGGACCGAGAGGCTGCCCGACGACCTCGAGGAGTACGGCGACCGCGGCACCGCGTCGCCGGACCCCGGCGTCGAGGACCCGGCCGACGCGAGCGTGCGCACCGAGCGGCGGCGCGCCGTGCTCGCCGCCCTCGCCGCACTGCCCGCCGAGCAGCGGGCCGCGCTCGTGCTGGTCGACATGGAGGGCTACCCCGTCGCCGAGGTGGCCGTCATCCTGGGCTGCGCCGTGGGCACGGTGAAGTCGCGCTGCTCGCGGGGGCGGACCAGGCTGGCCGAGCTGCTCGAGCTCGAGCGTCCGGTGCGGCCACCGTCACCTGGGAGGAACCTCCGGGCGGGCCGACGCGTCCCAGGACGGGCCGACCTGACAGGATCTGCGGCCGCCCCGACACCCGGGACGACCGGGGGCACCGACACCGGTGGCACCCGTGACCACGCCCAGGACAGCCAGGACACCCAGAACACCGAGCCCGCCGGAGGAGGTGCGCCATGACCGGTCCCGAGACCGTGCCCGACCCCCGCGAGGAGGAGGTGCGCCGCCTGCTGGCCGACGTCCGGCACGCCGAGCCCGTGCCCGTCGACGTCGCCGCACGGCTGGACCGGGTGCTCGCGCAGCTGGCCGAGGGTGAGGACGTCCCCTCCTCGGCCGACGAGCTCGCGGTGCGCCGCCGGCGCCGCGCGGCCGGGCTGCTCGCCGCTGCCGCGGTCGTCACCGTGGTCGGCCTCGGCCTCGGACAGGTCCTTCCCGCGGGCAGCGGGAACGACGACTCCACCAGCGCCGGGTCGAGCGCCGCGGGCGGCGGTGCTGCCGAGGACGGCGGTCGCCGGGACGGCGGGGGCGGCTCCACGCAGGACCGCACCGACGGCGTGCCCGGCGAGGCCGCACCCCGCCCCTCGACCGGCTCCACCGGCTCCGCACCGGGGGCGGTGCAGGACGAGAGCGCCTTCGGCGCGCTCGTCGCGTCGGCCCGCCGGCCCGTCCGGCTGCGCTCGGACCGGTTCGCCGCCGACGCGCTGCGTGCCCGGGACCGCGTCGACGCGGGCCGGACCGACGTCCGGGACCTCGACGGCGGCCTGGAGCGGGACCGGCCCCGGGGCACCGACCGCCGGACCGACGGCGCGGCGTACTTCGAGTGCACGCCGGCCGACTGGGGCGCCGGCGCGGCGGTCCCGGTGCTCTACGACGGGGAGCCGCACGTCCTGGTGTTCCGGGCGCCCGCCGGCGACAGCCAGGTCGCGGACCTGCTCCAGTGCGGGACCGGCGACATCCTGCGCTCCACCACCCTCCCGGCCGACTGACGCACGCAGCGCGACAGCCCTCCCCGGCGGCGCCTCACCCAGGTCCGGCGCGGAACATTCCTCGCCTACGATCGGTTGGACCAGCCAGCACCCCATCGTCCGGCGCGAGCGAACGCCGGCAGCCACCGCATCGCGAGGAGACGTCGACTCCATGTCCGACACCGCACCCCGTCAGGTCATCATCATCGGCTCCGGCCCCTCCGGGTACACCGCCGCGGTGTACGCCGCCCGGGCGAACCTGAACCCCCTGGTCTTCGAGGGCTCGGTGACCGCCGGCGGCGCGCTGATGAACACCACTGACGTCGAGAACTTCCCCGGCTTCCGGGACGGGATCATGGGCCCGGCGCTGATGGACGAGATGCGCGCCCAGGCCGAGCGGTTCGGCGCCGAGCTGGTCCCCGACGACGTCGTCGAGGTCGACCTGACCGGCGACGTCAAGGTCGTCAAGACCGCCACCGGCACCCACACCGCCCACGCGGTGATCCTCGCGACCGGCTCGGGCTACAAGAAGCTCGGCCTGCCCAAGGAGGACGAGCTGTCGGGCCGCGGGGTGTCCTGGTGCGCGACCTGCGACGGCTTCTTCTTCCGCGAGCAGCACATCGCCGTCGTCGGTGGCGGTGACTCCGCGATCGAGGAGGCGACGTTCCTGACCCGGTTCGGGTCCAAGGTGTCGCTGATCGTGCGCCGCGACGAGCTGCGCGCCTCCAAGATCATGCAGGACCGCGCCTTCGCCGACCCCAAGCTCGAGATCGAGTGGAACTCGGTCGTGGAGGAGATCCACGGCACGGACCGGCTCGAGGGCATCACGCTCAAGGACACGGTCACCGGCGAGACCCGCCGGATGGACGCCACCGGGCTGTTCATCGCGATCGGCCACGACCCCCGCTCGGAGCTGCTCCGCGGCCAGGTCGACCTCGACCCGAACGGGTACGTCGTCGTCGAGCACCCCTCGACCGGCACCAACCTGCCGGGTGTCTTCGCCGCCGGTGACCTGGTGGACCACCACTACCGCCAGGCGATCACCGCCGCGGGCACCGGGTGCGCCGCCGCGCTGGACGCCGAGCGGTTCCTCTCCGCCCTCGACACGGTCTCGGCCACCCCCGCGGAGGCGCAGGCGCGCATCGACGCCGAGGTGGCCTCCGAGACCGTGCAGACCGCCGGCGCCTGACGCTCCTCGCCCGACACCCACCGGGGGCCGGAACAACCGTCGGCGCACCGGTGTTCACTCCTCAGCAGCACCCCGCAGCACCAACACTCCAGGGAAGGATCCTCACGTGGGCAACATCGCAGCCGTGACCGACGCCGAGTTCGAGGCGCAGGTCCTCAAGTCCGACAAGCCGGTCCTGGTCGACTTCTGGGCCGAGTGGTGCGGTCCGTGCCGCCAGGTCGCCCCGATCCTCGACGAGATCGCCGGTGCTCACGGCGACAAGATCGAGTTCTTCAAGATGAACGTCGACGAGAACCCGGTCACCCCGTCGTCCTACCGGGTCACCGGCATCCCGACGATCAACGTGTACCAGGGCGGCGAGGTCGTGAAGACCATCGTCGGCGCCCGCCCGAAGGCGACGCTCCTCAACGAGCTCTCGGAGTTCATCTCCGCCTGACGCGGGTCCCTCAGGACCGCTCCACGGCCCTCGGCACCGTCCCCCGGGACGGAGCCGGGGGCCGTACCGGTCCCGGGGCCGGCCGGACGACGCCGCGCAGCCGCTCCAGCGCCGCCTCGAGCTCGTCCTTCCAGGTCAGCGCCGAGCGCAGCTCCATCCGCATCCGCGGGTTCGTGGGGTGCGCCCGCTGCGTGCCGAACCCCACGCTGGACAGGAAGCCCGCCGGGACCAGGCAGGGCGCCACCGGTCCGGGCAGCGTCGTCCCGAACGCCTCGACCGCGCGGATGCCGCCGCGGCGGATCAGGTCCCGCGCCATGCCCTGCACCAGCATCCGGCCCAGCCCGCCCCCGGCGTGCCGCGGGTCGACCTGGACGGTCGTCAGCAGGACCGCGTCGGCGCTGACCGGAGCCGTCGGGATCCCGGCGGCTCCGGGGACGTACGCCGCGGGCACGTAGACCAGGTGGCCGACGGGCTCGTCGTCGACCAGCGCGACCCGGCCGCAGGAGCCCCACTCGCGCAGCACCTCCGAGAGCCAGGCGTGCTTCTCCCCCGCGGCGTCCTCCACCCGGTGGCGCGAGACGGGGTCGAGCTCCCAGAACAGGCACGTGCGGCACGGCGCCGACAGCGCGTCGAGGTGGTCGAGCGTCAGGCGGACGACCTTGCGGGACATGGGCGCACCTCCTCCTCGCTCATCGTAGGCACGGGCCTGCGAGGATGGGCGGGTGCGCCAGATCCGCCAGAGCCGCAAGCTCCGCAACGTCCGGTACGACGTCCGCGGTCCGATCCTGGTCGAGGCCCAGCGCCTCGAGAGCGAGGGCCACCGGATCCTCAAGCTGAACATCGGCAACACCGCGCCGTTCGGCTTCGAGGCGCCCGAGGCGATCGTGGCCGACATCGTGCACCACCTGCCGGACTCCCAGGGGTACGCCGACTCGCGCGGCATCTACGAGGCCCGCACCGCGGTGATGAACTACTACCAGTCGCGCGGCCTGCGCGACGTCCGCGTCGACGACGTCTTCATCGGCAACGGCGTCTCCGAGCTGATCTCGATGGTGCTGCAGGCGTTCGTGGACGACGGGAACGAGATCCTCGTGCCGGCGCCGGACTACCCGCTGTGGACGGGCGCGGTCACGCTCGCCGGCGGGACCGCGGTGCACTACCGCTGCGACGAGGACGACGACTGGAACCCCGACCTCGCGGACATCGAGTCCAAGATCACCGAGAACACCCACGCGCTCGTGATCATCAACCCCAACAACCCCACCGGCGCGGTCTACAGCGAGGAGACCGTCAAGGGCCTGGTGGACATCGCGCGGCGCCACGACCTGGTCGTGATGGCCGACGAGATCTACGAGAAGATCCTCTTCGAGGACGCCGTCCACCACCACGCCGCGACGTACGCCGGCGACGACGTGCTCTGCCTGACGTTCAGCGGGCTCTCCAAGGCCTACCGGGTCTGCGGCTACCGCGCCGGCTGGGTGATGATCTCGGGCCCCAAGGAGCTGGCGGCCGACTTCATCGAGGGCCTCACGCTCATCGCGAACATGCGCATGTGCGCGAACGTGCCCGCCCAGCACGCCATCCAGACCGCACTCGGGGGCTACCAGTCCGTCGAGGAGCTGATCGGCCCGGGCGGTCGCTACTACGAGCAGGCGATGCTCGCGCACCGGATGCTCAACGAGATCCCCGGTGTCAGCAGCGTCAAGCCCCGAGGCGCGCTGTACTGCTTCCCGCGTCTGGACCCCGAGGTCTACGCCATCGAGGACGACGAGGCGTTCGTCATCGACCTGCTGCGGGCCAAGAAACTGCTGGTCACGCACGGCACCGGCTTCAACTGGCCCGATCCCGACCACTTCCGGCTCGTCACGCTGCCCGCCGTGGACGTGCTGGAGGAGGCGATCGGCCGGATCGCCGACTTCCTCGCCGTATGTCGCTGACGACCCGCGAGCGGCGACGGGGGCCGGCCCCCTACGCTCACCGCATGCGCGACATCAGCTACCCCCCGATCATCTGGACGGCGAAGACCGCGTTCCGCCTGCTGGGGCAGCGGTTCCAGCTCAGCGGGACCGAGCACGTGCCGCGGGACGGCGGGGTGCTGCTGGCGTTCAACCACGTCGGCTACCTGGACTTCATCTACGGCGGGTTCGCCGCGCACCCCTCCCGCCGCCTGGTCCGGTTCATGGCCAAGAAGGAGATCTTCGACCACGCCGTCGGTGGGCCGGTCATGCGCTCGATGCACCACATCGCGGTCGACCGCGGGGAGGGCCTCACCTCCTACCGCTCGGCCATCGACTACCTCCGCGCCGGCGAGGCGGTCGGGATCTTCCCCGAGGCCACCATCTCCCGGTCCTTCGAGGTCAAGGACATCAAGACCGGCGCCGTGCGGATTGCGGCCGAGGCGGGCGTCCCCCTGCTCCCGGTGACGCTGTGGGGCACCCAGCGCATGTTCACCAAGGACCACCCCCGCGACTTCGCCCGCGGCAAGACCATCGCGATCCGGGTGGGGGAGCCGCTGCACCCCACCGGGGCCGACCCCGTCGCCGAGACCGCGGAGCTGCACGCCGCGCTCTCGGGCCTGCTGGAGGAGACCATCCGCGAGTACCCCGCCGACGAGCAGCCTCCCGGCTCCTGGTGGCTGCCCGCGCGGTTCGGCGGCTCCGCGCCCACCCCCGAGGAGGCCGTCCGCCTCGACGCCGAGGAGAAGCGGGCGCGTGCGGCCAAGCGCGCCGCCAAGCGCGCCGGCGCCTGAGCCGTCCTCCCGCTCCCGGCGGGGGGTAGTCCGTCACGCCCCGGCCCCGGTGACCGCGCCCAGGGGCGCGTGCGTGACGGACTACCCCGACGCCCGTCCGTACCGGTCCGTGCCGACGAGCTGATCTAGCCTTTTGTCGACAAAGCGACAAGTCCCCCGATCGACAAGACCGCTCAGATCACCCGGTCGTGCCGGTTCCGCGGGTCCATGATGTCCACGATCCGCTGGAGGTCCTCCAGGGACGCGAACTCGACGGTGATCTTGCCCTTCGCCTTGCCCACGTCCACCTTGACGCGCGTCTCGAAGCGGTCCGACAGGCGGTCGACGACCTCGGAGACCGCCGCCGGCTCCGGCCGGGCACGCCGGGGCGCCTTCCTCGCGCTGCCGGTGTCGCCGACGGCCACGATCTCCTCGAGCCCGCGCACGCTGATGCCCTCGGCGACGACCCGTTGCGCCAGCCGGTCCTGCAGTCCGGCGTCCTCCACCGCCAGCAGGGCTCGCGCGTGCCCCGCTGACAGCACCCCGGCCGCCACGCGTCGCTGGACCGCGGGGCTCAGCCGCATGAGCCGGAGCGTGTTGCTGATCTGCGGCCGCGACCGGCCGATCCGCTGCGCCAGCTCCTCGTGGGTGCAGCCGAAGTCCTCGAGGAGCTGGGCGTACGCCGCGGCCTCCTCGAGCGGGTTGAGCTCCGAGCGGTGCAGGTTCTCCAGGAGGGCGTCCCGGAGCATGTCGATGTCGTCGGTGTCCCGGACGATCGCGGGGACCCGCTCCAGGCCGGCCTCCTGCGAGGCCCGCCACCGGCGCTCGCCCATGACCAGCTCGTAGGCCTCGTCCCCGGTGCGCCGCACGACGATCGGCTGCAGCAGGCCGACCTCGCGCACCGAGTGCACCAGCTCGGCCATCGCGTCCTCGTCGAACACCTGGCGGGGCTGGGCGCGGTTGGGGACCACCTGGCCGACGGGGATCTCGGCGAAGTAGGCGCCGACGACGGGTGCCAGCGGCTGCTGACCGGAGTCGGTCGCGCCGGCGGGGTCGGCGCCGGGGGAGGGGGCGTCCGGACCGGGTGCGCCGCCACCGGACGAGGCGCTCGTGGATCCGTCGGCACCGGCCCCGGCGGAGTCGTCCTCCACGGAGGTCGGCGGCGCGGTGGGGATCAGGGACCCGAGGCCGCGCCCGAGGCCGCGGCGTGCCGGCGGCTTGCTCATGCGCTCGCCCCGTCGGCGGTACGGCTCTTGGTGGCGATCTCGCGGGCTGCCTCCAGGTAGCTCAACGCGCCGGGCGAGCCGGGGTCGTAGGTCATCACCGTCTGCCCGTACGACGGCGCCTCCGAGACCCGCACCGAGCGGGGGATCGCGGTCCGGAGCACCTGGCTGCCGAAGTGCTCGCGCACCTCCTCCGCCACACCGGCCGCGAGCCGCGTGCGTGCGTCGAACATGGTGATGAGGATCGTGGACACGTCGAGGGTGGGGTTCAGGTGCGCCTTGACCATCTCGACGGTCTCGAGCAGCTGGCCGAGCCCCTCCAGCGCGTAGTACTCCGCCTGGATCGGGATGAGCATCTCGTCGCCGGCGACCAGCGCGTTCAGCGTGAGCAGGCCCAGCGACGGCGGGCAGTCGACGATCACGAAGTCGAAGCGGTCCTCGCCCGCCTCCGCCGCCGTGCCGACGAGCGGGTGGCCGCTGATCGCCTTCTTCAGGCGGCCCTCCCGTGCGACGACGCTCACCAGCTCGATCTCGGCACCGGCCAGGTCTATGGTCGCGGGGACGACGAAGAGGTTCGGGAGGTCCTCGCTCGCGGCGATGACGTCGGTGAGCGGCACGCCGTCGACCAGCGCGTCGTACGTGGACGGGGTGCCCCGGCGGTGCCCGACACCGAGGGCAGTGGACGCATTGCCCTGCGGGTCGAGGTCGATGACCAGGACGCGCTGGCCGAGCTGCGCCAGCGCCGCCGCGACGTTCACCGTGGAGGTCGTCTTGCCGACGCCGCCCTTCTGGTTCGCCACGACGAAGACCCGGGTGGCGTCCGGCCGGGGGACCGAGGGACGGCTGCCGGCGCCCTGTCGCGCCAGGATGCTGTGCTGAGCCGCCTTGGCGAGCGGCGTCTGGTCGTCCTCGAACCCGGTGTTGTACGTCGCGAGGTCGGCTGCCGTGCGAACGGTGAAGCCGCTGCCGCCCGTTTCACGTGAAACATCGGTGGACTCGGGCACGCCGCCTCCTGTGGACAAACTAGGTGAATCTGTGGACAGTCACGCTCAGCGGGCTGCTGGGACCGGTGGATAACCTGCGGAGAACCCCTCCACCTGCTAGCCGCGTCCCTTCGGCCGGCTCCGGCGCCCGGACGACGACTTCCGACGACGTCCGGACGACCCGGCTCCGGCGTCGCTGCTGAGCGGCCAAGATACCGTCGCGGGATCGGCCCACGAAACCCGGACCGCGCCGGTCGTCTCCTCGAGCAGGCCCACGCCGAGCTCGCGGACCTCCGGTTCCGCGCACCCGAGTCGACGAAGCACCGGCCGCGCATCATCGATCTCGCTGACGACCGACGAGCCCTTCATCGCCACCAGCGCGCCGTGCGCGTCGACCAGCGGCATCGACCACTCGAGCAGCCGCCCGAGCGGTGCGACCGCCCGGGACGTGACCACGTCGAAGCGGCGCTTCCCGTGGAGGGCATCGGCGCGGCCGCGGACCACCTCGACGTTGTCCAGACCGAGCCCCTCGACGACCTCGGCGAGGAAGGTGGTGCGCCGCAGCAACGGCTCGACCAGGGTGAGCGCCAGGTCGGGGCGGGAGATCGCCAGGACGAGGCCCGGCAGACCGGCGCCGGAACCGATGTCCGCCACGACCGCGTCGGCCGGGAGCCACTCGCCCAGCACCGCGCAGTTCAGCAGGTGCCGGTCCCAGAGCCGGGGCGCCTCCCGGGGACCGATCAGCCCCCGGACGACGCCGTCCGTCGCCAGCAGCTCGGCGTACCGCTCGGCGAGCGCGAGCCGGTCGGAAGCGAACACCCTCCGTGCCACGTCGGGCACGGAGGGTGCGGGTGTTTCACGTGAAACGTCGTCGCTCATCGCAGCGGCGGAGCCGTCACTCCGGCAGGACCACGACGTGACGGCGCGGCTCGACGCCCTCGGACTCCGAGACCAGGCCCGCGGCTGCGACGGCGTCGTGGACGACCTTGCGCTCGAAGGGCGACATCGGGTCCAGGGAGACCGGGGCGCCACCCTCCCGGACGCGGGCGATGGTCTGCTCGGCCAGGGCGACGAGCTCCTCGCGCTTCTGGGCGCGGTAGCCACCGATGTCCAGCATCAGCCGCGAGCGCTCGCCGGTCTCGCGGTAGACGGCGAGGCGGGTCAGCTCCTGGAGCGCGTCCAGGACCTCGCCGTCCCGACCCACCAGCTGGGAGAGGTCGGCACCGACGATCGACACCGCAGCACGGTCCCCCTCGACGTCCATGTCCAGGTCACCGTCGAGGTCCGCGATGTCGAGCAGCTCCTCGAGGTAGTCGGCGGCGATGTCGCCCTCCGCCTCGAGCTCCTCGACGCGGGAGCGGGCAGAGGGAGCCTCGGCGGCGGGGGAGGCAGCAGTCTCCGACCCGGCGGTCTCCTCGATGACGTCGGCCGGCTCGGTCGTCTCGTCGCTCACTTCTGCTTCCCACCTTCGGTCGTGCCGCCAGCGGGCCGCTGCCCACCGGAGGACTTGCGTTGCTGTCGGGTCTGCTTGCGCGGCTGCTGCCGCTGGGCGGCACGGCGCTCGGCCGGGGTCTCCGGTGCCGCCTCGACGACCTCCGAGGCGACCGGCTCGCCCTTGCGCGCGGCCTTAACCTTGTCCCGCTCCTGCTTCGCGGCGAAGGCCGGCGTGCCCGGGGCAGGGTTGTTGCGGATGACGTAGAACTGCTGGCCCATCGTCCAGACGTTCGAGGTGGTCCAGTAGAACAGCACGCCGATGGGGAACGCGATGCCACCGACCGCGAAGACCAGCGGGAGCACGTAGAGCAGCATCTTCTGCTGCTGGGCGTAGGGGCCGCTGAGCGCGTCGGCCGGCATGTTCTTGCTCATCAGCTGGCGCTGGGTGAGGAAGGTGGTGGCCGTCATGGCCACGACCAGGAACGCCGCGAGCACCATGACGCCGATGTGGCCGTCGGAGTTGACGAAGGTCGCCGAGATGGGGAGCCGGCCGAACAGCTCGGCCTCGCCGAAGTCCTGCGCGAGGGATCGGGTCAGCAGCCCGTGCGGCGTACCGTCCTTCGCCGCCTCGTTCAGGAGGTGGAAGAGCGTGAAGAAGATCGGCATCTGCAGCAGGATCGGCAGGCACGAGGCGAACGGGTTGGTGCCCGTCTCCTTGTAGAGCTTCATCGTCTCCTGCGCGAGACGCTCCCGGTCGTGGCCGTACTTCTTCTGCAGCTCCTTGACCTTGGGCTGGATCAGCTGCATGTTCCGGCTGGACTTGATCTGCTTGACGAACAGCGGGATCAGCGCCGCCCGGATCACCAGGGTCAGCCCGATGATCGACAGCACCCACACGGCGCCGCCCTCGGGGTCCAGCCCGATCATGGTCAAGAGCTTGTGCCACGCGATCAGCACCGCCGAGATGGCGTAGTACAGAGGCGTGGCGATGAAGCCGAAGATGTCGCCGATGATGCCCACCGATCAGGCTCCTTGCTGAGTGGTCGGGGTACCCGTGCGGCCACGGGCGGGACGTTGGGGGACGGGGTCGTAGCCGCCTGCCGCCCACGGGTGGCAGCGACCGAGCCGGCGCACGGCGAGCCACGTGCCGCGGATGCTGCCGTGCACCGTCACCGCCTCGAGCGCGTACGCCGAGCACGACGGGTGGTAGCGGCAGACCTGCCCGTAGAGGGGACTGATCACGGCCCGGTAGCCGCGCAGCAGCGCGATGAGGACGTGCTTCACCAGCGCACCGCCGTCACGACCGCACCGGGTCGGGCGCCACACGACGCAGCCCCCGGGCCAGGTCCTCGGCCAACGCGTCGTACGACGCACCGGCAGCGGCCGGGAGCGCTCGGACCACGAGCACAGCAGAGCCCGGGAGCGACGAGACGTGCTCCCGGGCGAGATGGCGCAGGCGGCGCTTCACGCGGTTCCGGACGACGGCGTTGCCCACCGCCTTGCTCACGACGAAGCCCACTCGAGGCGGGCCGTCGGCGTCGCCCACCGGCGTCCACAGATGGACCACCAGTGTGCGCGACCCCGCTCGCTCCCCGGCCCGGGTGGCGAGGCGGAACGAGTCCGCGTCGACCAACCGGTGCGCCGGAGGGAGCACAGCGGGGTCGGAGCTGGGCGGTGTGCGGCGACGACCGTCAGACGGCCAGGCTCTTGCGGCCCTTGCGGCGGCGCGAGGACAGGATGGCGCGGCCGGCACGGGTGCGCATGCGCAGGCGGAAGCCGTGCACCTTGTGGCGGCGACGGTTGTTCGGCTGGTACGTACGCTTGCTCACGAGCTCTTCCTTCGGTGTGTTCGGGGAATCGACCCCGGCGGGATCGGCGATGCCGTCACGTCTTGTGACGCCTTTTCGGCTGGCACCGCCCACCCACGCGAGACCTGTGGCTCCCGTGGACGTGCGGCACCGGTCGACACCGGGTGACCGGCCAACGGTACGCGCAGCCGTTTCCCAGGGTCAAACCGACGAGCACCGCTGGGGATGCACCGTCGGACCCAGCCTACGGGCCTGTGGATGACGTCTTGCTGGTCCCGCCGCCCGAGGGTTACGTTCGGGGCCGTCGAGATTCCCCTCCGGCCTGCGCCGGACCCGCAGGCGTCGCCCACGTGACTCCGGTCACGTAGCCGCGCATGACGAGTCTGACCTGCGAAAACGTCGATTCCGAACCTGTCGGCGCCGGGCCTCGGCCAGACTCCTCCACAGCGAGCGGGTCGCGTTCACAACCTGTGGACAAAGCTGTGGAACTTCGCGAGCAACGAGAAGGGGACCGCCCACCGTGGAGCAGAGCACGCCGGACCTGGCCACCGCCTGGCGACAGGTCGTCGGCGACCTCCAGTCCCACCAGCGCGCGTGGCTCACCGCCAGCGAGCCGGTGACCCTGCACGAGAACACCGCCATCGTCGCGGTGCCCAACGACTTCACCCGAGGGCAGCTCGAGGGGCGGCTGCGCGGCCAGCTCGAGGACGCCCTCACCGTGGCGTTCGGGCGGGAGATCCGGATCGCGGTGACCGTGAACCCGGCGCTCGACCTCGACGCCCGGCCCGCTCCGGCCCCCGACCACCTCGGCGACCACCTTCCCGACCACCTCGGCGGCGACGCGCGGGGCGACCGCGCGGGCCTGGACGTCGCTTTGTCGACAAGTCGACTCGATGGCCTGGCGGCCGTGCCGGACCTGCCACTCGGGGGCGAGGCAGACGCCGGGTCCGTGCCGTCGGGGCCGTCGGGTGCCGGTCGGCGCCACGAGGCGGACGGCGGCTACCTCGGCGACGCCTTCCCCGGGCACGGTGCCGTGGGCTCCGGTGACGCCGGCGGACGTCCCACGGCCCTCGAGACGCGCCTGAACCCCAAGTACACCTTCGAGACCTTCGTCATCGGCTCCTCCAACCGGTTCCCCCACGCCGCGGCGGTGGCCGTGGCCGAGGCACCGGGCAAGGCCTACAACCCGCTGCTGGTCTACGGCGACTCCGGGCTGGGGAAGACCCACCTGCTGCACGCGATCGGGCACTACGTCCGCAGCCTCTACACCGGCGCGAAGGTGCGCTACGTGTCGAGCGAGGAGTTCACCAACGAGTTCATCAACGCGATCCGCGACGACCGGCAGGACCGGTTCAAGCGGCGCTACCGCGACGTGGACGTCCTCCTCATCGACGACATCCAGTTCCTGGAGGGCAAGACCCAGACCCAGGAGGAGTTCTTCCACACGTTCAACACGCTGCACAACGCCAACAAGCAGATCGTGCTCACCTCCGACCGGGCCCCCAAGCGGCTCGAGGCGCTCGAGGACCGGCTGCGCAACCGGTTCGAGTGGGGGCTGATCACCGACGTGCAGCCGCCCGACCTCGAGACCCGGATCGCGATCCTGCGCAAGAAGGCCGCCATGGACCGGCTCACCGCGCCCCCGGACGTGCTCGAGTTCATCGCGTCCAAGATCCAGACCAACATCCGCGAGCTCGAGGGGGCGCTGATCCGGGTGACGGCGTTCGCGAACCTCAACCGGCAGGAGGTCGACATGACCCTCGCCGAGATCGTGCTCAAGGACCTGATCCCCGAGGGCGGCGAGCCGGAGATCACCGCCGGCCTGATCATCGCCCAGACCGCGGCCTACTTCGGGCTCTCCATCGACGAGCTCACCGGGCCCAGCCGGGGCCGCCACCTGGTGATGGCCCGCCAGATCGCGATGTACCTGTGCCGCGAGCTCACCGACCTCTCGCTGCCCAAGATCGGCGCGCAGTTCGGGAACCGCGACCACACGACGGTGATGTACGCCGACCGCAAGATCAACCAGCTGCTCGCCGAGCGCCGCGCGGTGTTCAACCAGGTCAGCGAGCTGACCAACCGCGTGAAGATGCAGGCCCGCCAGGGCTGAGGCCGGTCAGCCGGCGGTGGCGTCGAGCCCGTCGAGCAACGTGCCGAGGTCACGGCGCAGCCGCACGAGCTCCTCCACGGACAGGCCCATCCCCTCCAGGAGCCGCTCCGGCACGCCGGCCACCCGGTCGCGCAGCGCCCAGCCCTGCTCGGTGGGCTCGACGAGGACACGTCGCTCGTCCGCGGGGTCGCGGCGCCGCGAGACGTGGCCCACCGCCTCGAGCCGCTTGAGCAGCGGCGTGAGCGTGCCCGAGTCCAGGCGCAACCGCTGACCCAGACCGCCCACGGTGACCGGTCCACCGGCCTCCCAGAGCGCCAGCAGCGCGAGGTACTGCGGGTAGGTCAGCCCGACGTCGGCGAGCAGCTCGCCGTAGCGCTGCGTGACCGCGCGCGTGGCGGCGTACAGCGGGAAGCAGAGCTGCTCGTCGAGAGCGAGCTGCGGATGGTCGACCACACCTCCGAGGATAGACCCTTGTGCGATTCCATTGCGCGCAATACGTTGGTGCACATGAAGACTCTCTACACCGCCAGCGCCGCCGCGACCGGGGACGGCCGCAACGGCCACGTCCAGTCCACCGACGGCCTCATCGACACCGACGTCCGGACCCCCACCGAGATGGGCGGCCCGGGCGGGGCGACCAACCCCGAGCAGCTGTTCGCCGCGGGCTACGCGGCCTGCTTCCACTCGGCCCTCAAGCTGGTCGCCGGCAAGGCCGGCGCGGACACGACCGACTCCGAGGTCGTCGCGGACGTCTCGATCGGAGCGAACGACGCCGGCGGCTTCGGCCTGGCGGTCCAGCTGGAGGTGACCCTCCCGCAGGTGGACGCGGACCGGGCCCGGGAGCTGGTCGAGCAGGCCCACCAGGTCTGCCCCTACTCCAACGCCACCCGTGGGAACGTCGAGGTCACCCTGACGGTCGCCTGACAGGGCGCCTCGCAGCGCCGCCGGACCGAGTCTCCACAGGCCTCCTCCACAGGGTGGGAACGCCAGAACTTGTCGTTCCTCCTGTGGACCAGGCCGGGGTCGCACCCCGAACTACACGGGGAGGATCTGGGGACAGCCGGCACCTGCACTCCACCCCGACGGTCGGGCTCCACACCCGGGGCCCGGCCGTCGCGGCTGTCTCCACAGCCCCCTGTGGGCCGCGTTCGCTCCGCACGACCTGCGGAAACGTCGGTTGTCCACAGTTTCCACCGATGCTGTGACTCCCACCTACCTCCAGACATCCCGATCCTCCGTGCAACTCCACCGGGCCGATCACCTGGGGACGACCGAGCCGAACGGTCTCCGGGAGCCACCTCGCATCCACAGGCGACGGGCGGGGCAAACCACACCGAACCTCCCGCGCCCCGGGCGCACGTGGCAGGATTCGGGATCCGTTGCCCGCCCCGATCTCGAAGGACCCCCATCGTGAAGTTCCGCGTCGACCGCGACGTGCTCGCGGATGCCGTCGCCTGGGCTGCCCGCAGCCTCCCGGTCCGGCCGAGCGTCCCCGTGCTCGCCGGTCTGCTCATCGACGCGACCGACGACGGCCTGGTCCTGTCCACGTTCGACTACGAGACGTCCGCCCGGGCCACCCTGAGCGCCGAGGTCAGCGACGAGGGCAAGGCGCTGGTCAGCGGCCGGCTGCTCGCCGACATCTGCCGCAGCCTCCCCAGCAAGCCGGTCGACATGACCCTCGACGGCGCCCGGGTCTCGCTGACCTGCGGCTCCGCCCGCTTCAGCCTCCAGACCATGCCGGTCGAGGACTACCCGTCCCTGCCCGAGATGCCCGCCGCCACCGGCACCGTGCAGAGCGACGAGTTCGCCCACGCCGTCGCCCAGGCGGTCACCGCCGCGGGGCGCGACGACATGCTCCCCGTGCTGACCGGCGTCCGGATCGAGATCGACGGCTCGACCATCTCGCTGCTCGCGACCGACCGGTTCCGGCTCTCCCAGCGCGAGCTGGGCTGGGACCCGCGCACCCCGGACGAGTCGGCCGCGGCGCTCGTGCCCGCGAAGGTGCTCGGCGACACCGCGAAGTCGCTGACCGCCGGCAGCGAGGTCACCATCGCGCTGGCCGCCAGCGGGAGCGGCGAGGGGATCATCGGCTTCGAGGGCAACGCCCCCGGCGGCGTACGTCGCACCACCACGCGACTGCTCGACGGGGAGTTCCCCAAGGTCCGCAGCCTCTTCCCCAACGAGCACCTGACCGTGGCGCGCGTCGAGAAGGCCGCGCTGGTCGAGTCGGTCAAGCGCGTGGCGCTGGTCGCCGAGCGCAACACCGCCGTCCAGCTGGCCTTCAGCGACGGCGTGCTGACCCTCGACGCCGGCTCCGGCGACGAGGCCCAGGCCTCGGAGTCCATCGAGGCGCAGGTCGACGGTGACGACATCACCACCGGCTTCAACCCGCAGTTCCTCCTCGACGGGCTCACCGCGATCGACCAGCCCGTCGTCGAGCTGGCCTTCACCCAGGCGAGCAAGCCGGTCGTGATCAGCGGGGCGGCGCCCGACGGCGACGGCTCGGACGCAGCAGCCGCGGCGCCCGCCGACCCCGGGTTCCGCTACCTGCTGATGCCGCGGCGTCTGCTGTCCTGACGGTGGGTACCGTCCGGCGTACTGCCTGACACCCCGCAGCGCTCACAGGAGGAAAGCAGATGGACCTCGGACTCGTCGGCCTCGGCAAGATGGGCGGCAACATGCGCGAGCGCCTGCGCCGCGCCGGCCACACCGTCGTGGGCTACGACCGGAACCCCGAGGTCAGCGACGCCGACTCGCTGGCCGACCTCGTGGAGCGGCTCCCCTCCCCCAAGGTCGTGTGGGTGATGGTGCCCGCCGGGGACCCCACCCGCGCGACGGTCACCGAGCTCGCCGGCCTCCTCGGCGAGGGCGACGTGGTGGTCGACGGCGGCAACTCCCGCTGGACCGACGACCTCGCACACGCCGACCAGCTGGCCGAGAAGGGCATCGGCTTCGTCGACTGCGGGGTCTCCGGCGGTGTCTGGGGCCTGGAGAACGGGTACGCGCTGATGTACGGCGGCGAGCCCGACCACGTCGCGAAGGTGCAGCCGGTCTTCGACGCGCTCAAGCCCGAGGGCGACTTCGGCTCGGTGCACGCCGGCAAGGTCGGCGCCGGCCACTTCTCCAAGATGGTCCACAACGGCATCGAGTACGCGATCATGCAGTCCTACGCCGAGGGCTGGGAGCTGCTCGAGAAGGTCGAGATGGTCGAGAACGTCACCGAGGTGATGCGCTCCTGGCGCGAGGGCACGGTCATCCGGTCCTGGCTGCTGGACCTGCTCGTCGCCGCGCTCGACCAGGAGCCGGGGCTGGAGGGCATCCGCGGGTACGCCGAGGACTCCGGCGAGGGCCGCTGGACCGTCGAGGCCGGCATCGAGCACGCGGTCGCGACCCCCGCGATCACCGCGGCGCTCTACGCCCGCTTCGTCTCCCGCCAGGACGACTCCCCCGCGATGAAGGCGGTGGCCGCGATGCGCAACCAGTTCGGCGGCCACGCCATGCAGACCTCCGCGCCCAAGGGCGGCGACGTCGAGGACGGCGGCACGCCGGACCAGGCCGGCTCGGCCCGACAGGCCGGCTCCGGCGACGACTCGGCGCCCGCGGAGAGCTAGCCGGACCGCGGTGCACGTCTCCCACCTCACCCTGCACGACTTCCGCTCCTACGCCACCGCCGACGTCGAGCTGGGGCCCGGAGTCACCGCGTTCATCGGTCGCAACGGCCAGGGCAAGACCAACCTGGTCGAGGCGGTCGACTACCTCTCCCGGCTCAGCTCCCACCGCGTGTCCAGCGACGCCCCGCTGGTGCGGGCGGGCGCCGACCACGCGGTGGTGCGGGCGGCGGTGGTGCGGGACGGTCGGACCGCGGTCCTGGAGGTGGAGATCAACCCCGGCCGCTCCAACCGGGCCCGGATCAACCGCTCGCCGCTCCCCCGGGCCCGCGAGCTGGTCGGGCTGGTGCGCACGGTCGTCTTCTCCCCCGAGGACCTCACCCTGGTCAAGGGCGACCCCTCGGACCGCCGCCGGTTCCTCGACGACCTGCTGGTGCTGCGCGCCCCCCGCCTGGCGGGGGTGCGGTCGGACTACGACCGGGTGCTCAAGCAGCGCAACTCGCTGCTCAAGACCGCGGGCGCGGCCCGCCGCGGCAGCTCCTCTCAGGAGGCGGCGCTCTCGACGCTCGCGGTGTGGGACGAGCACCTCGCCCGCACGGGCGCCGAGCTCCTGGCCGGGCGGCTCGACCTGGTCGAGCGGCTCGCGCCGTACGTCGGGAAGGCCTACGAGACGGTGGCCCGCGGCGCCGGCCGCGACGACGCCGACATCGAGTACCGCCCCTCCTTCGACCTCGAGGGCGCCACGGACCCCGCCGGGCTGGGCGAGCGGATCCTCGCCGAGGTGGAGCGGCGCCGCTCCGACGAGCTGGACCGCGGCATCTCGCTGGTGGGGCCGCACCGCGACGACCTCCTGCTCACCCTGGCCCACGGCGGGGGCGAGCAGAAGCTGCCGGTCAAGGGGTACGCCTCGCACGGGGAGTCCTGGTCGGTCGCGCTGGCGCTCAAGCTGGCGTCCTACGACCTGTTGCGCGCCGACGGCGACGACCCGATCCTGGTGCTCGACGACGTCTTCGCCGAGCTCGACACCGACCGCCGGGCCCAGCTGGCCGAGCTGGTGGCCGGGGCCGAGCAGGTCCTGGTCACCGCCGCGGTCGGGGCGGACGTCCCGGAGGCCCTGACGGGGGCGCGCTTCACCGTCGCGGGAGGGGAGGTACGCCGTGACTCCTGACGACCAGCCCGCGGCGGACCAGCCCGGACCCGAGCGGCCCGAGCCCGAGCACCGCGACGACGGCCTGGACCTGGCCCGCGCGCTGACCCGGGCGACGGCCGGCTCGACCCCGCGCGCCCGCCGGCGCAAGCCGTGGACCGACCGGCCGCGCGGCACCCGGGTCTCGGGGTCCCACCCCGACGACCGCGACCCGCAGCTCCTCGACAACACCCTCGGGCGGCTGGTCGCCGAGCGCGGCTGGGAGCTCGACCTGCGGGTGCACGGTGTCTTCGGCCGGTGGGGCGAGCTCGTCGGCGCCGAGGTCGCCGCGCACTGCACCCCCGAGAGGTTCGAGGACGGCCGCCTGGTGGTGCGCACCGACTCCACCGCCTGGGCCACCCAGCTGCGGCTGCTGGCACCGACCGTCGTGCGCCGGCTCAACGAGGACCTGGGCCACGGGACGGTCACGGTCATCGAGGTGCTCGGACCGCACCTGCCGACCTGGAAGAAGGGTCCGCGCTCGGTCCGGGACGGCCGCGGGCCGCGCGACACCTACGGCTGAGGGCGGGCTGCGAGCCGCGCGATCTGCCGATCTGCGAGCCTCGCCGCCGTACCGGGGCTCGTCCGCCCCCCTGGTCGCGCCTCTCACCGGCCCTGACGAGCCGCCTGTGGCCCTCTCCGGTCCCCCCGGCCCCGTCCGGCTGGGGACGTTGCGTGGTTCTGGGCCTTCCACGCGGTACCATGGGCGCCGGGTCGCGCGTGCGCGACCCGTTCCGTGCCGGGTCCCTGTCGGTGACCCGCCCCGACCTGTCGAGAAGAAGGTGGACGTGTCCGAGGAGAGCTTCTCCCCCACTCCCCAGTCCGAGGGCCAGTCCGCGGCCCAGCCCGACGGTCAGCCCGACGGTCAGCCCGGTGGCGATGCGTCGGTCCAGCAGGCCGGAGCGCTGCCCGGGCTGCCCGAGCAGGCGGCCGCGGCACTGACCTCCTCGCGGGTCGACAACGACTACGACGCCTCCGCGATCCAGGTGCTCGAGGGCCTGGAGGCGGTGCGCAAGCGGCCGGGCATGTACATCGGCTCCACCGGTGAGCGCGGCCTGCACCACCTGATCTGGGAGATCGTGGACAACGCGGTCGACGAGGCCCTGGCCGGCCACTGCGACCGGATCGTCGTCACCCTGTGCGCGGACGGCGCGATCCAGGTCGAGGACAACGGCCGCGGCATCCCCACCGACACCGCGCCCGGGCAGGAGATGCCCGCGGTGACGATGGCGCTGACGATGCTGCACGCCGGCGGCAAGTTCGGCGGCGGCGGCTACAAGGTGTCCGGCGGCCTGCACGGCGTGGGCGTCTCGGTCGTCAACGCGCTGTCGACCCACCTGGTCGTCGACGTCAAGAACCGCGGCCACCTCTGGCGCCAGTCGTTCACCATCGGCGTCCCCGACGGCGAGCTGGAGCAGGTGCGCGCGCTGGAGCCGGGGGAGAGCACCGGCACCACGGTGAAGTACTGGGCCAGCCCGGAGATCTTCGAGACCACGACGTACTCCCTGGAGACCATCACCACCCGCATCCGCGAGATGGCCTTCCTCAACAAGGGCCTGGAGATCGTCGTGCGCGACGAGCGGCCCGCGGCGACCGAGGTCATGGACGCGGTCGAGGACGACACCGTCGTCGACGACGTCGACCAGGGGTCGGCCGACGCTATGCGCCGCGGTGGCGAGGGCGGCATCGAGCAGGTCTTCAAGTACGACCGCGGCCTCGTCGACTACGTCGAGCACCTCAACCGCCGCAAGGACAAGGCCAACCCGACCGTCATCTCCTTCGAGGCCGAGACGCCGCCCAGCGTCGAGAACCACATGAGCCTCGAGGTCGCGATGCAGTGGAACACCAGCTACACCGAGTCGGTCCACACCTTCGCGAACACGATCAACACCCACGAGGGCGGCACCCACGAGGAGGGCTTCCGCGCGGCGCTGACCTCCCTGGTCAACCACTGGGGCGAGGAGTGGGGGCTGATCAAGAAGCGCGAGGACCGCGTCTCCGGCGACGACATCCGCGAGGGCCTCACCGCGATCATCTCGGTCAAGCTGGGCGAGCCGCAGTTCGAGGGCCAGACCAAGACCAAGCTCGGCAACACCGAGGCCAAGGGCTTCGTCCAGCGCCTGATGAACGACCAGTTCGGCGCCTGGCTCGAGCAGAACCCCGCCGAGGGCCGCGACATCGTGCGCAAGGCCCAGGCGGCGGCTTCGGCCCGGATCGCGGCCCGCAAGGCCCGCGAGCTGGCCCGCAGCCGCAAGGGCATCCTGGGCGGCGGCGGTCTCCCCGGCAAGCTCTCGGACTGCCAGTCGACCAACCCCGCCGAGTGCGAGGTCTTCATCGTCGAGGGCGACTCCGCGGGCGGCTCGGCCCGCCAGGGCCGCGACCCGCGGATCCAGGCGATCCTCCCGATCCGCGGCAAGATCCTCAACGTCGAGAAGGCGCGCATCGACCGGATCCTGGGCAACCAGGAGGTGCAGTCGATCATCTCCGCGCTCGGCACGGGCATCCAGGAGGACTTCGACCTGGAGAAGCTGCGCTACCACAAGGTCGTGCTGATGGCCGACGCCGACGTCGACGGCCACCACATCAACACCCTGCTGCTGACGCTGCTCTTCCGGTTCATGAAGCCGCTGATCGACCACGGCCACGTCTACATGGCCCAGCCCCCGCTCTACCGGCTGCGCTGGAACAAGCCGCACGAGCACGAGTTCGTATACTCCGACGCCGAGCGCGACGCGCTGATGGCGGCCGGCCTCGAGGCGGGCAAGAAGCTGCCCAAGGAGAACCCGGTGCAGCGGTACAAGGGCCTGGGCGAGATGAACGCCAAGGAGCTGTGGGAGACCACGATGGACCCCGACCAGCGGCTGATGCTGCAGGTCACCCTGGACGACGCCGCGCAGGCCGACGAGATCTTCTCGATCCTCATGGGCGAGGACGTCGAGCAGCGCCGCTCCTTCATCCAGCGCAACGCCAAGGACGTCCGATTCCTGGACATCTAGGCGCTCTGGCCCTCTCTGGGCCCCTCTAGAGCGAACCCTAGACATCCGGTAGAACCAGCGAGAGAGAGCAATCGTGACCGAGACGCCCACCGACGGCGGCGGACCGACCACCCCTGGGCCCGGCGGCCGCATCGAGCCGGTCGAGCTGCAGACCTCGATGCAGCGCGCGTACATCGACTACGCGATGGCGGTCATCGTCGGCCGCGCGCTGCCCGACGTGCGCGACGGGCTCAAGCCGGTGCACCGCCGGGTGCTGTACGCCATGTTCGACGGCGGCTACCGGCCCGACCGCGGCTTCTCCAAGTGCTCGCGCGTGGTCGGTGACGTCATGGGTCAGTACCACCCGCACGGCGACACCGCGATCTACGACACCCTGGTCCGGCTCGCGCAGCCCTGGGTGATGCGCGCGCCGATGATCCAGGGCCAGGGCAACTTCGGCTCGCCGGGCAACGACGCGGCCGCGGCCATGCGGTACACCGAGTGCCGGATGGCCCCGCTGGCCATGGAGATGGTCCGCGACATCGACGAGGAGACCGTCGACTTCCAGCCCAACTACGACGGCCGCTCGCAGGAGCCGGTCGTCCTGCCCTCGCGGATCCCGAACCTCCTGGTCAACGGCTCGGCCGGCATCGCGGTCGGCATGGCCACCAACATCCCGCCGCACAACCTGCGCGAGGTCGCGTCCGGGGCGCGCTGGGCGCTGGAGCACCCGGACGCCACCCGCGAGGAGCTGCAGGACGCGCTCATCGAGCGGATCAAGGGCCCCGACTTCCCCAACGGCGCGCTCATCGTCGGTCACCAGGGCATCGAGCAGGCCTACCGCACCGGCCGCGGCTCGGTCACCCAGCGCGCGGTCATCGAGGTCGACGAGGACTCCCGCGGGCGCACCTGCCTGGTCGTCACCGAGCTGCCGTACATGGTGAACCCCGACAACCTCGCGCTGAAGATCGCCGAGCTGGCCGACTCCGGTCGCGTCCAGGGCATCTCCGACGTGCGCGACGACACCTCCGACCGCACCGGCCAGCGCCTGGTCGTCGTGCTCAAGCGCGACGCCGTCGCCCGCGTCGTGCTGAACAACCTGCTCAAGCACACCGAGCTGCAGACCAACTTCAGCGCCAACATGCTCGCGCTGGTCGACGGGGTGCCGCGCACGCTGACCATCGACCAGTTCATCAGCAACTGGGTCGAGCACCAGGTCGAGGTCATCCGCCGGCGCACGGAGTACCGCCTGCGCAAGGCCGAGGAGCGCGCCCACATCCTGCGCGGCCTGGTCAAGGCCCTCGACATGCTCGACGAGGTCATCGCGCTGATCCGCCGCTCGCCCGACGTGGCCGAGGCCCGCCAGGGCCTGATCGAGCTGCTCGAGATCGACGAGCTGCAGGCCACCGCCATCCTCGACATGCAGCTGCGCCAGCTCGCCGCGCTGCAGCGCCAGAAGATCATCGACGACCTGGCCGAGCTCGAGGCCCGCATCGCCGACCTCCAGGACATCCTGGCCAACGTCGCGCGCCAGCGGCAGATCGTCAGCGACGAGCTCGGCGAGATCGTGGACAAGTACGGCGACGACCGCCGTACCCAGATCATCGCCGCCGACGGGGACCTCTCGATGGAGGACCTCATCCCCGACGAGGACCTCGTCGTCTCGATCACCCGTGGCGGGTACGCCAAGCGCACCCGCGCCGACCAGTACCGCACCCAGAAGCGCGGCGGCAAGGGCGTGCGGGGCGCGACGCTGCGCGGCGACGACGTCGTCGAGCACTTCATCGCCACGACCAACCACCACTGGCTGCTGTTCTTCACCACGGCCGGCCGGGTCTACCGCACCAAGGCCTACAACCTCCCCGAGGCGTCCCGCGACGCCAAGGGCGGCCACGTGGCCGGGCTGCTGAGCTTCCAGCCCGACGAGTCGATCGCGCAGGTGCTGGCGATCCGCGACTACGAGCAGGCGCCGTACCTCGTGCTGGCCACGCGCAACGGCCTGGTGAAGAAGACCCGCCTCGGGGACTACAACAGCCCGCGCCAGGCCGGCGTCATCGCGATCAACTTCCGCGAGGACGACGACGAGCTGATCGGCGCGGAGCTGGTGAACTCCGAGGACGACATCCTGCTCGTCTCCCGCAAGGGCCAGGCGATCCGGTTCCGTGCCGACGACTCCCAGCTGCGGCCCATGGGCCGGGCGACCTCCGGCGTCTCGGGCATGAAGTTCCGGGACGGCGACTCGCTGCTGTCGATGTCGGTCATCCGCGCGGCGCAGGTCGCGGCCGAGGAGGCCGCGGGCCTCAGCGAGCAGGCCGAGGACTCCGCGGCCGTCGAGGCCACCGCCGAGCAGGTGGAGGAGGTCAAGCCGCAGTACGTCTTCACCATCACCGACGGCGGCTTCGCCAAGCGCACGCGCATCCACGAGTACCGCCTGCAGTCCCGCGGCGGGCTCGGCATCAAGGCGATGTCGCTGGCCAACGAGGAGCGCGGCGGCCTGGTCGGCGCGTTCATCGTCGAGGACGGCGACGAGGTCCTCTCGATCACCGAGAAGGGCCAGGTCGTGCGCAGCCCGATCAACGACCAGTTCCGCCCGACCGGACGCTCCACCATGGGCGTGAAGTTCCTGACCACGAAGTCCGGCGACGCCGTCGCCGTGGTCGCCCGCTCGGTCGAGGCCAAGGTCGAGGAGGAGGTGGCCGAGGCCGCCGACGCCGCGGCCCAGGAGGCGGCGGAGGCCGTTGCCCACGACCCGGCGGTCGAGGCGGCCGCCGCCGAGACGGCCGACCTCGAGCAGGACGTGGAGTCCGCCGAGACGGCGGATTCTGGCCCGGGTGCAACAATCGATGCGTCCGACGACTCCGACGCCACCGACGAAGGGGAGGGTGAGGACTGATGTCCGACCACTCCACCGACGGGACCGCCGGCCGCGGCGCCACCCGCACCGAGGAGACCGCCGTCCGCCCCGGCCTGGGCGAGCGGATCCAGGCCCGGCTCGCCAACGCCGCGGACGAGCACCGCGCGAACGGCGGAGCCCGGCCCGGGACGGCGACGGGGGCTGCCCCCACGGGCTCGCGGGCGCCCCGACGGGCCCGGTTGCGGCTCACCCGGGTCGACCCGTGGTCGGTGATGAAGACCGCGTTCCTGCTCTCCGTGGCGTTCGCCGTGGTCACCGTCGTCTCGGTGCTGATGGTGTGGTCGGTGCTCGGCGCGGCCGACGTCTGGGACTCGATCAACCGCACGGTCCAGGACATCGTCGGCGGCCAGGACGCCTCCGACTTCGACGTCAAGGACTACCTCGGCACCTCCCGCGTCCTCGGCTTCACGATGCTCGTGGCCGCGATCGACGTGGTCCTGCTGACCGCGGTCGCGACCCTCGGCGCGTTCCTCTACAACATGGCCGCGGCGCTCCTCGGGGGCATCGAGGTCACCCTCGCGGAGGACCAGCACTGAGCCGCACCTCCGGGTCCGCCCCCGTTTTGGGGAGCGGGTCGGAGGTCGGGTAGTGTCCACCCTCGGTCGCGTCAGCGACCGCGCCGGCCCCGTGCCGGAGCGGGCCTATAGCTCAGACGGTTAGAGCGCTTCCCTGATAAGGAAGAGGTCACAGGTTCAAGTCCTGTTAGGCCCACCACCACCCGCAACCGCACCGCGCGACCGGAGGTCACCCGATGAAGAAGATCGTCCTCGTGGCCCTGGCCGCCGTCGGCGCCGCCCTCGCCAAGAAGAAGTACGACGAGGGCCAGCACGAGCAGGCCCTCTGGGCCGAGGCGACCGACAGCGTCCGCTCCTCGTCCTGACCCGGCACGACCCGACCACCGCGGCCACACCGCGGGCACGGGGCCTTGGCGCAATTGGTAGCGCACCTGCTTTGCAAGCAGGGGGTTAGGGGTTCG
>NZ_JBFBFJ010000002.1:76161-888915 GCF_040684155.1 Nocardioides sp. NPDC092400
GAGTCCCCTAGGCTCCACACCGAAGTCGACGTCACGGAGGGAGGGGTGGGCGCAATTGGCAGCGGCTCCCCTCGACAGACGTGGCAAGCAGGGGGTTAGGGGTTCGAGTCCCCTAGGCTCCACACCGAAGTCGACGTCACGGAGGGAGGGGTGGGCGCAATTGGCAGCGGCTCCCCTCGACAGACGTGGCAAGCAGGGGGTCAGCGGTTCGAGTCCCCTAGGCTCCACATGATCAGCAGGCTCGGCCTCGGCATGGCCGCCGTGCTGCTCGCCTCCTCGCTGGGCGCGTGCTCGGGGGACTCCTCCGACCCGGCCCCCGCACCGGCGCCGACGAGCCGGACCCCCGCGCCGGAGTACGACGTGCGCGAGGAGGCCTCCGCCGCCGTGCTGCCGCTCGTGCCCGCGAGCGCGACCTCGCTGTCGGTGACCGACCTCGACCGGGTCCGGCTCCAGCTCGGCCTCCCCGACCTCAGCGGGCAGTCCTCGCCGGCCCAGCGGGCCGCGTTCTGGTCCCGGGCGGAGCGGCAGGCGCCGCTGCTGACCCCCGGCCTCCTGCGCCCGGTCGACGCCCGGCTCTCGCGCGACTACGGCTTCACCCAGGACGACGTGCTCTGGGAGGCGCGGTTCGACGGACCGGACGGGCCCGGCTGGGTGCTTTCCTTCCGGCTCGGCCTCGACATGGCCGCCGTCCAGCGGGCGGTCGCCGACGGGGTCGGCCCGCTGGCCGGCGCGGAGGTCCGGGCCCAGGACAGCCTCGTCGTGCGGGGCGCGAGCGCCGACGGGTCGGACTCGTGGGCCGCGGACCCGGAGGTCGCCTCGGTGGTGGGGTTCCCCGCGGAGGCGACGTACGTCGAGCGCGGCTGCGTCGAGCCGCCGGCGGGGGTCGACACCGGCGGGCTGGACGAGCTGGCGGCGTGGTCGGTCGCGCTGCAGGGCGGGCTGGCCACCGCGCGGCTGGGCGAGCTCCGGTCGGACGCCTTCGACCGCCTGCGGCTGGGGGAGACCTGGCCGGCCCGGGGCGCCTCGTTCACCGACGGCTTCCGGGACGGCGTGGCCGACCCCTCGACCGGCCGGATCGGGTACCAGCTGACCGACCCCGTCGTCGCCGCCGACCTGGTCCGCCGGCGCACGGTGCCGGTCGCCGCCTGCGCGGGCTGAGGGCCCGGCCGCGCGGACCGTCGCACCGCTTGCACCCGCCGGGCGACCCCGGTCACGCCGTACCCTGGAGGGGTGCCCGTCGCCCTCGCCCCCCGCTACTGGGGCGGTCACCTCCTCGCGGTCGTGCTGGTCCTCCTGGCCTGCTGGCTGGGCGTCTGGCAGCTCGAGGCGTGGCAGGCGCAGCGGGACCTCGAGGCGCGCGACCTCACCGGCGTGGCGCCCGAGCCGCTGGAGGACCTGATCGGCCCGGACGACCCCTTCCCGGGCGAGGAGGTCGGCCACCCCGTCGAGCTCAGCGGCACCTGGGTGCCGGAGAGCACCGTGTTCATCGAGGGTCGCCAGCACGAGGGCCGCGACGGCTACTGGGTCGTCACGCCGGTCGAGGTCGACGGGGGCGGCGGCGCCGCGATGTACGTCGTCCGCGGCTGGAGCGCGGAGGCGCAGGCCCCGCCCCCGGCGCCCGGACCGGTCACGCTCACCGCGTGGCTCCAGCCCACCGAGGGCACCACCGCCGTCGACCCCGACCGCAGCGACGACGTGCTCCCGCAGATCCGGGTCGCCGACCTGGTGCAGTACGTCGACCAGGACCTGTACGGCGCGTTCGGGATCGCCACCGAGCCGCTCGACGGCCTCGCGCCGGCCGAGCTCGAGCAGCTGCCCGGCGCCTCGGCGTTCACCGGGCTGAAGAACTTCCTCTACGGGATCCAGTGGTTCGTCTTCGGCGCCTTCGCCGCCTTCATCTGGTGGCGCTGGTCACGGGACCTGGCCACGGCCGTCGGGCGGACCGAGGAGACCGCCGACGAGGCGGTACCGTCGAGGCCGTGATCGACGACGACGAGCGCACCGACCCCGGCCTGAGCAGCGCCCTGACCCGCTACCGCTTCATGGCCACCGTCGTCGGCGTGCTGCTCATCGTGCTGTGCCTGGTCGGCGTGCCGCTGGCCAACTTCGACGGCACGGGCATGTGGGGGGTCTTCGGCAGCACCCCGGACCTGTTCGCCACCGGGTCCGGCGCCCAGGAGCTCGGCGAGGCGATCACCGGCTACCTCGGGGTCGCCCACGGCTGGCTCTACATGATCTTCCTGGTGATGGCCTTCCTGCTCGCCCGCCGGGCCGGCTGGGACCTCCGGTTCACCCTCGTCACGCTGGTGTGCGGGACGATCCCGGTGCTCAGCTTCTGGGCCGAGCACCGCGCCACCGAGCGGGTCCGCGCCCAGCTCGGCGAGCCGGTCCACGGCTGAGCGGCGCGCCCGGTAACCGATGACCACCACGGCGTTCGTCCTCGGCGGCGGTGGGGTCCTCGGCGCCGTCGAGGTCGGCATGCTCCGGGCGCTGCTCGAGCGGGACATCACGCCCGACCTGGTGCTGGGCACGAGCATCGGCGCGCTCAACGGCGCGCTGGTCGCCCGCGAGCCCACCCTCGCCGTCATCGACCGGATGACGCGGCTGTGGGACGACGCGAGCCAGGCCCCGCGCGAGGTGTACGGCGACCGGCCGCTGCGCACGGTCCGCCGTGCGGTCTCCACCGGAACCCACCTGTGGTCCTCCCGCCCGTTGAAGCAGCGCCTGCTCGACGAGCTCGGCGACCTCACCTTCGAGGAGCTGCCGGTGCGCTTCCAGGTGTGCGCGGCGAGCATCGAGCGGGCGGCCGAGCACTGGTTCGACTCGGGCCGGGTCGTCGACGCGGTGATGGCCAGCGCGGCGGTGCCCGGCCTCCTGCCGCCCGCCAAGGTCGGTGACGAGCACTACCTGGACGGGGGCATCGTCAACTCGATCCCGCTGGCGCGCGCGGTGCGGCTCGGGGCCGACCGGGTCTTCGTGCTGCAGGTCGGCCGGGTCGACCGGCCGCTGCAGGTGCCGCGTCGGCCGTGGGAGGTCGCCCGCGTGTCGTTCGAGATCGCCCGGCGGCACCGGTTCCACCGGGAGCTCGAGGAGCTCCCCGACGGCGTGCGGGCGTACGTCCTCCCCGCCCGCGGCACCTCGGCGCGGGACGACACCTGGCGCGCGGCGACCGACTTCCGCAGCGTCCAGGAGCGGATCGACCGCACGTACGACGCGTGCGTGGACTACCTCGACCGCGAGCTGGGCCCGTGACCTGGGCCCTCCGCCGCCTGGTGCTCGCGCCGGCGGTCGTGGCGTCGGCCGTGCTGCTGTGGTTCACCCTGCCGCTGTGGCTCCTGGGTGCGGCGCTGGTCTCGCCGGTGGTGCCGGGCCGGCTGCGGGTGGTCCGCCTGGCCTGGGTCGCGGTCCTCTACCTCACGATCGAGGCGCTCCTGCTCGTGGTGCTGCTCGGCATGTGGCTCGCCAGCGGCTTCGGGCGGCGGATCCGCACGCCGTACTGGGAGGGCATCCACTACGACCTCGTCCAGGGGGTCATGTGGATCTTCTTCCGCGAGGCGCGGCGGGTGCTCCGGCTGACGATCACCACCGACGGCCCCGCGCCCGACGCGCACCCCGGCGTGCCGATCGTCGTGTGCTGCCGCCACGCCGGCCCGGGGGACTCCTTCACCCTCGTCCACGCGCTGATGCACTGGTACGGCCGGGAGCCGCGCGTCGTCCTCAAGGACACCCTGGCCTGGGACCCCGCGATCGACGTGCTCCTGAACCGCATCCCGGCGCGGTTCATCACCCCCGGGCGTCCGGGGGAGGACGTGGACAAGCAGATCGCCGCGCTCGCGACCGGCCTGGACGAGAACGACGCGTTCGTGATCTTCCCCGAGGGGGGCAACTTCACCCCGCAGCGCCGGACCCGGGCGATCGAGCGGCTGCGCCGGCTGGGGCTGCAGGCGATGGCCGACCGCGCCGAGCGGATGACGCACGTGCTGGCGCCCAAGCCCGGCGGGCTGCTCGCGGCGCTGGACGCCGCTCCCGAGGCCGACGTCGTGCTGGTGGCCCACACCGGGCTCGACCACCTCACCGGGGTCGCCGACATCTGGCGCGCGCTGCCGATGGACAAGCGGCTCACCATGCGGTGGTGGCAGGTCCCGCGGGCGGAGATCCCGACCGACCGGGACGCGCGGATCGACTGGCTCTACGGCTGGTGGGAGACCATCGACGCCTGGGTGGCAGAGAACCGGCCGGAGGATCTTCCCCCCGGCCGGTCCCGTTGAGCTGCCGCTCCTGCTGACCGCCGCCGGCGGTCAGCAGGCGACGGAGGCGGTCACTTCCGGTCGCCGTCCACGTCGGTGACCTCGGCCGGGTCGTCCGGCGTGGTCACCGCGTGCGGCGCCTCGGCGGCGTCGGCGATGGCCTCGTCGGGCGAGGCACCGCCGATGTCCTGGGCGACCTCGTCGGCCAGCGGCGTCGCCGCGGTGGCGTCACCGACGGGCGCGGCCGGGGTCGTCGTGGTGCTCGGCGTCGTCGTGCCGGCGCTGGGCGGCGGGCTCGGGACGTAGGAGGACTGCCAGTTGTCGCTGGTGCCCCCGCCCTGCAGGCGCTTGGCCACGACCGCGACGACGCCGGCGAGGCCTCCGAGGAGGAGCAGCTTCTTGAGCGCACCGCCCTTCTTCTTCGGCGGCTCGCCCTTGATCGTCGCGATCCGGGCCTCCGCGGCCGTCCTGGCCGCAGCGGCCTTCTCACCGGCTGCCGCGGCACCCGCGGCGACCAGCGGGGCGGCCTTGGCTTTGGCGTCGGCCAGCGCGGGGCCGGCCTTCTCGCGCGCGTCGGCGATGACCGGAGCGGCCTTCTCGCGTGCGTCGGCCAGGCTGCTGGCCGCCTTCACCTTGGCATCGGCCAGCGCGGGGCCGGCCTTCACCTTCGCGTCGGCGAGAGCGGGTCGTGCGGTGGTCTCGACGAACTCCTCGACCGCCTCCCGGGCCTGGGCGACGGCGGCCTCCACCTGGGGGCGCACGGTGTCGACGTAGTCCGAGGCCTGATCGAGGAGGGACTTCTTCTTGCGCAGACGCATCGCGTCACTTCCTCTCGTTCGGTCACTGCCATTCGATCACGCACCGCGCGGCCGGGCCACCCGGGAGACCGGTTGGCGCCACGTGCGAGGATCGACGGGTGCGGCGCATCGCCGCCGTACGTCGTGCAGTACCCACTCGCGTCGCGATCGGAACGCGCGGCGCGTCGAACCAGCCCGTTCACACGCGAAGGACACCCATGGCTGACCAGCAGGCCGTACTGAAGACGAACCGGGGCGACATCGTCCTGAACCTCTTCCCGAACCACGCCCCCGAGACCGTCGCGAACTTCACCGGGCTCGCCTCGGGTGAGAAGTCCTACGACTCCGGGAACGGCAGGAGCGGACCGTTCTACGACGGCCTGATCTTCCACCGCGTGATCGACGGCTTCATGATCCAGGGCGGCGACCCGCTCGGCACCGGCACCGGCGGCCCGGGCTTCACCTTCAAGGACGAGCCGCACCCGGAGCTCACCTTCGACAAGCCCTACCTGCTCGCGATGGCGAACGCCGGCCCGGGCACCAACGGCTCGCAGTTCTTCATCACCGTCGGCGCGACGCCGTGGCTGAACTTCAAGCACACCATCTTCGGCGAGGTCGCCGACCAGGCCTCGCGCGACGTGGTCGACGCGATCGCGACGACCAAGACCGGCCCGGGTGACCGTCCGGTCGAGCCGGTGGTCATCGAGACCGTCGAGCTGCGCTGACGCGGTCCTCCCGGAACGCGTGCTGAGCCCTCGCTGAGACCTCGTTGAGCCAGCCCACCCAGCCGATCCCCCCGGCCGGGGTGCCCGTCTGCTACCGGCACCCCGACCGGGAGTCGCACATCCGCTGCCAGCGCTGCGGCCGTCCGATCTGTCCGGACTGCATGCGTGACGCCGCCGTCGGCTTCCAGTGCCCCGACTGCGTCGCCGAGGGCGCGCGCACGACGCGCAGCGGCCGCACGGCGTACGGCGGGTTGCGGCCCACCAACGCCGCGATCACCTCCGGCGTCCTCATCGCCGTCAACGTGGCGGTGTGGATCGCGATCCTCGTCACCGGGGGTGCGGCCAGCCGGCTGGTCGACCTGCTGGCCATGCGGCCCAGCGGGCTGTGCCTGCTCGGCGACGGCGGCTACAACGTGCCGGAGGCGGCCTGCACGGGCGGCGGCACCTGGCTGCCCGGCGTGGCCGACGGTGCGGTGTGGCAGGTGCTCACCTCGGGGTTCACCCACGTCACGGTGCTCCACATCGCGTTCAACATGTTCGCGCTGTACGTCCTCGGGCCCCAGCTCGAGCTCGCGCTGGGCCGTGCCCGCTTCCTGGCGCTGTACTTCCTCTCCCTGCTCGCCGGGTCCGCGGTGGTGATGTGGGCGGCACCGGAGTTCCAGGCCACCCTCGGTGCCTCCGGCGCGATCTATGGGCTCTTCGCGGCGCTGCTGATCATGGCGCGGCGGGTCGGTGGCGACGTGCGCCAGCTGGTCGCGCTGATCGTGGTCAACGTCGTGATCACCTTCGCGGTCCCGGGCATCTCCTGGCAGGGCCACCTCGGCGGGTTCCTCGGCGGTGCCGCGGTGACCGCGCTGCTGGTCTACGCCCCGCGGGGACCGCGACGCACGCCGGTCCAGGTCGCCGGGCTGGTGCTGGTCGCGCTGCTCGTCCTCGGCGCGATCCTCGCCCGCGTGCTCGTCCTGTCCTGAGCGCTGCCGGTCGTCGGCGGGCCGCCTTGACGCCGACCTGGCGGGTTCCGACCACTTCTTGATGCCCCACCCCCTCCCGCGCCGGAGGACGGGTCGGCACGCTCGGTGCGTGGAACGAACGACAGGGCGAGGTGTCCTCCGGGTCCCGGTGCGCGTCGACGACATCGGGCGCAGCCTGCGTGCGGACCTACCGACGGCCCGACGGCCCGACGGCACGCGGACCGCGGTGGCGTTCACCTCCGTGGAGGCCTGGGACCGGGCCATGACGCCCGGGCAGCAGCCGGTCACGCTCGCCGAGCCCGTGCTGCGGGCGCTGCTGGCCGATGTCGCGATCGACGCGCTCCAGGTCGACCCGGAGCGTCTTGACGTGTTCACCGCGGGTGGTGCTGACCCGCCCGCGCACCGGGCCCGTCCGGGCCGTTCTCGTCCACAGGTGTGGAGGACCCTGTGCAGAACTACATGCGTGTAGTTCTGCACAGGCTTGTCCACCGCTGTGGAGAAGTCGCGCCGGAGATGCCGACCGCCGGCCGGCCCGGAGGCCGACCGGCGGTCGGGGTGGTGCGTGCTCGGCGGTGCCGAGGGGAGGTCACTCCCAGCGCGTGGCGTAGGTGAACCCCACCGCCATGAACCCGATGCCGACGACCAGGTTCAGCTGGCCGAGGTCGTTGAAGACCCAGAGACTGCTGAGGTCGTCGCTGAAGACGTAGAAGGTGCAGATCCACAGCAGGCCGACGAGGAAGCACCCGAGCATGCCGACCACGACGCCGCGACCGCGGCCGAGCGGCGTGGAGGGGTGGGCGGCGACGATCAGCCCGAGGAAGAGCAGGCCGAAGCCGACCAGGTAGTTCCAGTCGCCGAGGTCGGCCATGAACGCCGGGCTGCCGGCCTCACCGGAGCCGTCGGGGCGGACAGCGGCGTAGTAGTACGCCATCCAGGCGATGCCCACCACCATGAGCACCAGGGCCAGGACGAACCGCACCGATGCGATCGGTCCCCGCACGGGGGCGAGGGGGTCGCGCTCGGTCTTCTGCTTGGCCACGGTCTCTCCTGGTGGTCTCGCCGGTCCGTCCGCGACCGGGCGCCGCGGGACGCGGGATACCTTAGTCGGCGTGACGTCCGGATCCCACGCGCGGCCTGAAGACCGCCCGCCGCGCCGCTGGAGCGGCCTGCTGCGGCGCCCGCGCGGTCGCGCCGCCCTCGGCTGGCGGATCGGCACGCCCGTGATGGTCGTCCTGAGCGGCGTGCTGTTCGTGGCGAGCGCCGAGAACAGCGAGGGCACCGACCTGCGGCCGGGGCGCTACACCGACCTCGCGTCGCTGGTGGAGGCCGAGGCCGACCAGTACGACGCGCTCCGCGAGCGCGCCACCGAGCTCGACGACGAGGTCGACCGGCTCGCCGGGTCGGTCTCCGACGCGGGCGTCACGAAGCTGCGCCAGCGGGCCGACCAGCTGCGCGACCCGGCCGGGCTGGAGCCGCAGCGGGGGAGCGGGGTGCGGATCACGCTCTCGGACGCTCCCCGCGAGGTGGTCGAGGCCCAGCCGGAGGCCGCGGACGTCAACGAGTACGTCGTCCACCAGCAGGACATCCAGGCGGTCGTCAACGCGCTGTGGCGCGGCGGCGCGACGGCCGTGACGATCGCGGGCCAGCGGATCATCACCACCACCGGCATCAAGTGCGAGGGCAACGCCGTCACCCTGCACGGCGTGCCCTACCCCCAGCCCTACGTCATCGAGGCGGTCGGCGACCCGACCAGCCTGCAGTCCTCGGTCGGGGCCGACTCCTACGTCGCGGCCTACCTCGACGCGGTCGCCCGCGACACCGTCGGCTGGGACCTCGAGGTCGAGGACGACGTCGAGGCGCCGGCGTACGAGGGCGTGCTGGCCATGTCCTACGCCGAGCCGATCGACTGAGCCTGGTCGACTGGGCTCAGCCGCGGCCGTCGCGGGAGGGCACCGCGGGCGGCAGGTCGGTCGGGAGGCCGCTGGGGTCCGGCGTCTCGCTGGGCGACGGGGTGTCGCTGGGCTCCTCCTCCGGCTCGAACGTGGAGACGACGATGGTGATCGTCGAGCCCTCCGGCAGCGTCTCGCCGGCCTGCGGGCTCTGCTGGATCACGGTGCCCGCCGGCTCGGTGGTGTCGGAGCTGCGGACGACCGAGGTGCGGAACCCAGCCTCGCCGATCAGCCGCTCGGCCTCCCGCTGGCGGCGACCGACGACGTCGGGCACCTCCTCGGGACCGTCGGAGTAGGAGATGGTGACCGTCGCCCCGTCGGCGACCTCCTGCCCGGCGGCCGGGGCCTGGGCGATGACCTGCCCGGCCGGCTCGTCGGAGGAGGTCTCCTCCTGGGCGGTGCGCAGCCCGGCCGAGCGCAGCTGGGCCGCGGCGTCGGCTCGGCTGAGACCGACGACCGACGGCACGGTCACCTTCGGCTCCCCGAGGGAGACGACGAGGTCGACGGCGGTGCCGGGGTCGACGTACTGGTCGCGGTTCGGCTCCTGCTCGGAGACCTTGCCGGCGGGCACCGCCTCGTCCTCGGCGAAGGACACGTTCCCGACGCTGAGCCCGGCCTCGCGGATCTCCGCGCGGGCCTGGTCGTCGGTGAGGCGGATCAGGTTCGGCACCTGGACCTGCTCGGGAGGCGACTCGAAGAGCCGGCCGGCCGCGAAGACGCCGGCGGCCACGAGCACGAGGGCGAGCACGACGAGGAACGCGATCAGGCCGGTACGCCGTCCCGGCCGGTCGTCGCCCGCCGGTGGCAGCGGCGGGCGGGCGGCCGTGCTGGTCGTGGCCGAGGTGGGCATCGGCGCCGGCGCGACGTGGGTGACCGGCACCGCCGCGGTCGGCGGCGGGACCGTCGCCTGGACGGGGCGGCCGGCGAGGTAGCGCTCGATGTCGCTGCGCATCGCGGCGGCGGACTGGTAGCGGTCCTCGACGCGCTTGGCGAGCGCCTTCATCACGATCGCGTCGACCTCGGGCGGGAGGTCCTGGTCGTGGTCCGACGGCGGGCGGGCGGGCTCGCGGACGTGCTGGTAGGCCACCGCGACCGGGCTGTCGCCCACGAACGGCGGACGGCCGGTCAGCAGCTCGTAGAGCAGGCAGCCGGCGGAGTAGACGTCGGAGCGTGAGTCGACGGTCTCGCCGCGCGCCTGCTCGGGGGAGAGGTACTGCGCGGTGCCGACCACGGCGGCGGTCTGGGTCATCGTCGAGGACGCGTCGCTGATCGCCCGGGCGATGCCGAAGTCCATCACCTTGACGTCGCCCGACGGCGTGAGCATCACGTTGCCGGGCTTGATGTCGCGGTGGATGATCCCGGCGCGGTGGCTGTAGTCCAGCGCCGACAGCACGCCGCTGGTGATCTCCAGCGCGCGCTCGGGGAGGATCTTGCGGCCCTCGCGGAGGATGTCGCGCAGCGTCCGCCCGGCGACGTACTCCATGACGATGTAGGGCTGGGCGACACCGCTGCCGTCGGTGGCCAGCTCCTCGCCGGTGTCGTAGACCGCGACGATCGCGGGGTGGTTCAGCGAGGCCGAGGACTGCGCCTCGCGGCGGAACCGGGCCTGGAACGTCGCGTCGCTGGCGAGGTCGGTGCGCAGCCGCTTGACCGCGACCACCCGACCCAGCCGCGTGTCGGTGCCCTTGCGCACCTCGGCCATGCCGCCACGGCCGAGCAGCTCGCCGAGCTCGTAGCGCCCGCCGACGACGGGGCCGGTCACGGCGTGCTCCCGGCCGTCGGGGCGGACATGCCGGTCGCCTGCGCGGGGGACGCCTGCGCCGGCGACGCCTGGGTGGTGGGTGCCGGGGCCGTGGGGGACGGCGGGGTGGACGTGGTCGGCTCCTGGGTGGGTTCCTGCGTCGGGGTCGGGGTCGGGGTGGGCGTCGGGGCCTGGGTGGTCGGCTCGGCCGACGGCTCCTCCGGCGTGGGCTCGGGGGTCGGCGCCTCCGTGGTGGGCTCCGGGGTCGGCTCGACGACCGGCTCCTCGCCCCAGAACTGGACGACGACGCGCTCGCCCTCGTCGAGGCGGCCCGAGGGGTCGACGGACGTCACCGTGCCGGGCGTCTCGCCCCCGGGGTTGGCGACCTCGTCGGTGGTCACCCGCAGGCCGGCGCGCGTCAGCTCGCGGCGCACGTCGCCGACCGGGCGCCCGAGGTAGTTGTCCTCGTCGATGGTGATGGTGCCGGCGGAGGCGGTCGGCCGGTCGGTCGGGTCGTCGTCGCCGTCCCGCCCGGCCAGCGCGATGGCGGCGACGATTCCGGCGATCACGAGGACCGCGACGAGCAGGCCGATCACCAGGCCGGTCCGGCGGCGGTCGGCGTCCTCGGCCGTCTCGTCGGCGGCGACGGCGCCGGTCGTGCCCGTGGCGGCAGCGGCCGGCAGCGGGGGCACGACGGCGGTCGCCTCGGACGGGGGCGTCGCGACGACGGTCGGCGCGAGGAGCTGGGTCTGCTCCGCGGCCGAGGCCGGCGGCGGGGCCAGGAGCTCGGTGGAGGGGTCGCGCAGCGCGGCCGCGAGCGCGGAGGCGTCGGCGTACCGCTCGGCGGGGTCCTTGGCGAGCGCGCGGCGCACCACCGCGGCCAGGTCGGCCGGCACCGAGTCGGGCAGGTCCGGGACCGGGTCGTTGAGGTGGGCCAGCGCGGTGGCGACCGGGGAGTCGGCCTGGAAGGGACGCCGGCCGGCGAGCATCTCGAAGGCGACGACGCCGAGCGCGTACACGTCGGAGGCCGGTGTCGCGGGGTTGCCGCGGGCCTGCTCCGGCGAGAGGTACTGCGGGGTGCCCATCACCTGGCCGGTCTGGGTCATCCCGATCCCGTCGGCGGCGCGCGCGATGCCGAAGTCGGTGATCTTGACCGTGCGGTCCGGGGTGACCAGCAGGTTGGCCGGCTTGATGTCGCGGTGCACGATGCCGGCGGCGTGGGCGGCCGCGACGGCGTCGGCGACCTGCCCGAGCAGCTGGCGCACGGCGTCCGGGTCGAGCGGCTCGCCCTCGCGGAGGAGGGCCGACAGCGGCTGCCCGTCGACCAGCTCCATGACGAGGTACGGACGGGGGACGCCGGACCCGTCGGTGGCCGCGGCCTCCCCGAAGTCGTAGACGGCCGCGACGCCCGGGTGGTGCAGCGAGGCGGCGTGGCGCGCCTCGGTCTCGAAGCGGGAGCGGAACGTCGCGTCGTCGGCGTACTCGCTCTTGAGCAGCTTGACCGCGACCTCGCGGCCCAGGGTGGTGTCGGTGGCCCGCCACACCTCGCCCATGCCGCCGGTGGCGATCCGGCCGTCGAGGCGGTAGCGGTGGGCGTCGTCGGCGTAGCGGTCGCCGGGGGCGCCCGGGGCCCCGAAGGTCACGGTCGGGTCGCTCACTGGCGGATCACCGCCTCCATGACGGCCTTGGCGATCGGGCCGCCGAGCGCGCCGCCGGCGATCTCGGAGCGGGAGATGTCGGCGTTCTCGATGACCACCGCGACCGCGACGTCCTCGTCGGGGGCGAAGGACACGAACCAGGCGTACGGCGGCCGGTCGGGGTCGCCGCTCTGCGCGGTGCCGGTCTTGCCGGCGACCTCGACGCCCTGGATCTGCGCCGGGGAGGCGGTGCCCTGCTCGACCGTGGCCACCATCAGCTCGGTGACCTCGTCGGCGGTCTGCGGCTTGACGGCCCGGGACAGCTCGCTGGGCTCGGTCTTGTCGAGGACCTCGTAGTCGGCCGACTGCACCTCGTCGACGACGTAGGGCCGCATCACGACGCCGCCGTTGGCGATGCCCGCGACGACCATCGCCATCTGCAGCGGGGTCGCGCGGACGTCGAACTGACCGATGCCGGTCTGGCCGAGCTCCGCGGCGTTCGGGTCCTCGGGGTAGACCGACTCGGCCTGCGGGCGGAGGTCCTGGAGGTAGTCGCTGTTGAAGCCGAAGCCCTCGGCGGTCTCCCGCATCTTCTCCGCACCGACCTCACCGGCGATCGCGGCGAAGCTGGTGTTGCAGGACTGCTCCATCGCCTGGGTGAACGGGATCCGGCTCGTGCCGCAGGGGCGGCCCTCGTTGTCGATCAGGCCGGTCTCGCCGCTCGTCAGCGGCAGCTGGTACGTCGCGCCGCCCGGCACCAGGTCGTCGGCGGTGTAGAGCCCCGCGTCGATCGCCGCGGCCGCGGTGACCACCTTGAACGTCGAGCCGGGGGGCAGCGTGGTCTGGATCGCCCGGTTCAGCAGCGGCTGGGCGGGGTCCTCCTGGAGCCGGTCCCAGGCGTCGGTGACCTCGCTGAAGTCGTGGGACGCGAGGTTGTTGGGGTCGTAGGTCGGCAGCGAGACCATCGCGAGCACCTTGCCGCTGCTCGGCTGCAGGGCGACGACCGAGCCGCGGGTGCCGGCCCCCAGCCTGGTCAGGCCCTCGTACGCCGCGTCCTGGGCGGCCGGGTCGATCGTCAGCTGGACGTTCCCGCCCTCGCTGTTGTCGTTGCTGACCAGGTCGACCAGCTTGGTCACGAACAGCCGGGAGTCCTCCCCGGAGAGCACGTCGTTCTCCGAGCGCTCGATGCCGCTGGCGCCGTACTGGTAGGAGAAGTAGCCGGTCAGCGGGGCGTACTTGAACGGCTGGGGGTAGGTCCGCTGGAACTCGAACCGGTCGCCCGAGCGCTCGCTGACCGCCACCGAGTCGCGGCCGACGAGGATCGCGCCCCGCTCGCGGGAGAACGCCGCGTCGATCACCCGCCGGTTGCGCGGGTCGTCGTTGAGGTCGCCGGCCGCCTGGTACTGCAGGTAGGTCGCGTTGACCATCAGCGCCAGGAAGAGCAGCAGGCAGAAGATCGAGATGGTGCGGATCGGCTTGTTCATCGTCATGACAGGCGTACCACCTGGGTGGTCTCGGCGGCGGCGTCGTCGTCGTCGGTGTCCGCGGTCGGGACCGGCCGACGGGCGAGGTCGGAGACGCGGATCACGAGCGCGATGATCACCCAGTTCGCGACCAGCGAGGAGCCGCCGTAGGAGAGGAACGGGGTGGTCAGGCCGGTGAGCGGGATCAGCCGGGTGACGCCTCCGACGACCACGAACACCTGGAGCGCGAAGACGCTCGCGAGCCCCGTGGCGACCAGCTTGCCGAACGCGTCGCGCGAGATCAGCGCGGCCCGCAGCGAGCGCTCCACGATCAGGCCGTACATCAGCAGGACGGCCATGACGCCGGTCAGGCCGAGCTCCTCGCCGATCGAGGCGACGATGAAGTCGGACTCCGCGTAGGAGATCCGCCACGGGCTGCCCTCGCCGAAGCCGCGGCCGAGCAGGCCGCCCCAGGACATGCCGAACATCGACTCGACGATCTGGCGGCCGTTGTCGCTGGTGCCCTCGCCGTAGTAGGCGAAGGGGTCGAGCCAGAGGTCGACCCGGTCCTGCACGTGGCCGAAGAGGCGCCACGCGACGACCGCGCCGGCCAGGAACATCGCCGAGCCGACGACCAGCCAGCCGGGACGCTCGGTGGCGACGTAGAGCATGACCAGGAAGAGGCCGAAGAAGAGCAGGCTGGAGCCGAGGTCGCGCTGGAAGACCAGGATGCCGAGGCTGATCAGCCACATCGCGAGGATCGGACCCAGGTCGCGGCCCCGGGGGAGGTCGACGAAGACCAGCCGCCGGCCGGCCAGCGCCAGCGCGTCGCGGTGGAGCACCAGGTAACCGGCGAAGGCGACCACCAGGAGCACCTTGGCGACCTCGCCGGGCTGGAAGCTGAACGGCCCGACGCCGATCCAGATCCGCGCGCCGTTGATGGTCTTGCCGATCCCGGGGACCAGCGGCAGCAGCAGCAGCACGATCGCGCCGAGCCCGCTGGTGTAGGTGAAGCGGGTCAGCACGCGGTGGTCGCGGATGACGATCAGGGTGCCGATGAAGAGGACGACGCCGAGGGTCATCCAGGTCAGCTGCTGGCGGGCGAACGTCGTGTCGCCCGCGGCCAGGTCCAGGCGGTGGATCACCGCGAGCCCGAGCCCGTTGAGCGCGGCCACCACGGGCAGCAGCACCGGGTCGGCGTACGGCGCCACGAAGCGGATCACCACGTGGGCGGCCACCACCAGGCCGGCCAGCCAGCCGCCGTACCCGAGGAGGTCGACGGGGACCTCGCCCTCGACGCCGATGCCGACGGCGGCGTACGCCCCGATGCCGACCGCGAGGGCCAGGACGAGCAGGAACAGCTCGGCGCCCCGGCGGCGCCGGTGGACGAAGCCCATGATCGCGCCCTGCTGCGCGCCCGCCATCAGGGCTCCTCCGTCGCCGAGCCCGGGCCGGACCCGGACGCGGGGCCGGGCGGCGCGGGCGTGGTCCCGCCGGTGGTCCCGCCGGTGGGGCTGTCCGTGGCGCCGGCGGTGGGCTCGCCGCTCGCCGCGGTGCTGTCGTCGGCCGGCTCGTCGACCGGGGCCTGCTTGGCGGCCAGGTTGTCCACGGCGCGGCGGGCGTCGTCGAGGTCGTCGACCTCGATGCCCTCGCGGACCTTGCCCGCGTCGAAGTCCGAGAGGCGGTCCAGCTCGACGTCGGTGGTCTCGAACGGCTCGTTGAGCGGCACGCCGGGCAGGTCGGTGTTGAGGCCGCGGTAGATGACCACCGCGCCCTCCTCCTCGCCGACGAAGTACTGGTCCTGGCTCCACGACCACGCCACGGCGGCCGCGACCCACACGATCCCCCCGAGGACGAGGATCCCGAACAGCGGGCGCAGCCAGGCCAGCCGCCGCGGCGGCCGGGGGGCATAGCGGGCCGCCTCGGGGTCGAGGGGGTCGGAGGAGATCGCGAACGGCACGTCGTCGGGGATGTCGGCCTGCACCGGCTCGAGCTCCCCGGTGTCGCCCGAGCGGTGGCCGCGGAAGAGGCCGCCCGAGCCCGGCTTGGTGCCCCGCGACGGCTTGCGGCGCAGCTCGCTGGCGGCACCGACGAGCATCGGCTCCAGCTCGGCCCAGGAGGCGTCGGCGGACGCCTGCTCCTCGGTGAGGACGTCGGCGACGATGCAGGTGACGTTGTCGGAGCTGCCGGCCTCGAGGCTGGCCCGGACCAGCTCGACGGCGGCGTAGTCGGGCGAGCCGGTCCCCACGATGTCGCCGAGGCGGGCGTCGTCGAGGACGCCGCTCGCGCCGTCGCTGCACAGCAGCAGGCGGTCGCCGGCCTCGAGCTCGACGAGGAACAGGTCCGGCTCGACGTCGCCGGGTCCGCCGAGGGCCTTGAGGATCAGGTTGCGGTGCGGGTGCACCCGCGACTCGGCCTCGCTGATCCGGCCCTCGTCGATGAGGGTCTGGACGAAGGTGTGGTCCTTGGTGAGCTGGGAGAGCCGCCCCGCGCGCCAGAGGTAGGCACGGCTGTCGCCGACGTGGCCCATGGCGATGCGGCGCCCGTCGAAGAGCGCGACCGTGGCGGTGGTGCTGGTGCCGTTGATCGAGGGGTCCTCGTCGACCAGGTCGTTGATCCGGTCGTGCGCGCGGTGCAGGGCGCCGGAGACCAGCCCGAGGAGGTCGTCGGGCTCGCCGGTGGGCTGCTCGTCGAGCCGTCGCAGCTGGGCGACCGCCGTGCTGGAGGCGATGTCGCCGCGGGCCGCGCCGCCGACGCCGTCGCACACGGTGAGCAGCCAGGGGCCGGCGTACCCCGAGTCCTGGTTGTCCTTGCGCACCCGACCCACGTCGGAGATCGCCGACCAGTGCAGGAGCAGGCTCACTTGCGGAGCTCCAGGATGGTCTTGCCGATCCGCACCTGGGAGCCGAGCGTGACCGTGGTGGGCTGGGTGATCCGGACGCTGCCGATGTAGGTGCCGTTGGTGGAGCCGAGGTCCTCGACGAACCACTCGTCGCCCGACGCGGCGATCCGGGCGTGCCGCGTGGAGACGTAGTCGTCGTCGAGGCGGATCGCGGCGTCGGAGCCGCGGCCGATGAGCACGGGGCCCTGGTCGAGCTCGGCGCGCTCACCGACGTTGCTGCCCTCGGTGACGATGACGTGGGTGGGGGAGCCGCGCCGCTTGCTCGGCGGCTTGGCCTTCGGCGCGCGTCCGCCGCCGCGGCGCCCGCGCGGCTCGGCGGCACCTCGGGCGGCCTCGGGCACGCGCGCGCCGAACATGTCGGAGCGGATGACCGAGATCGCGGAGAGCACGAAGATCCAGAGGATCGCCAGGTAGGCGACCCGGATGAGGAACAGCGTCAGCTCAGACATCCCAGCCGTCCTCCTCGACGATGCGGACCGTCATCGTGGTGTTGCCGATGCGCACCTCGGCGCCGTCGTGCAGCGCGGCGCGGGCCATCTTCTGCCCGTCCACGAGCATCCCGTTGGTGGAGCCGAGGTCGCGGACCTCGACCCGGACGGTCTCGTCGCCGCCGCGCCGCTCGGTGGTCACGCCGAACTCCACGTGCCGCCGGCTGACGCCGGGGTCGTTGATCCGGACGTCCGCCTCGGTGCCGCGGCCCACGACGACGCCCGGCGGGTGCAGCGGCTGGGTGGTGCCGTTGACCTCGAGCAGCGCCCGCGCGCGGCGCACCTGCGTGTGCGTGGCGCTGCCGGTCACCCGGGCCTGCGCGCGGCTGCGGATGCGGAACCGGCCGGTCGTGAGGTCCTCGGCGGGCTCGAACTCGATCGCGATCGGCCCGGGGAAGACGTAGCCCTGGCTGTCGGCGTGCTCCTGCAGCTGCTCGGCGAGCTCGCCGGCCATCGCGGTGTCGTACGGCGCGAGCCGGTCCAGGTCGGGAGCGGAGAGCTCCACGTGGAAGTCGTTGGGCACCAGCCGGCGGTCGCGCGACAGGATCTGCGCGTTGTTGTCGACCTCGCGCTGCAGCGCAGCCGAGATCTCGACCGGCTGGACGGCCGAGCGGAACGCCTTCGCGAAGGCTCCTGAGATTATCTGCTCCAACCGCTGCTCGAGCTTGGAGAGTCCGCCCACGTCCCGCCGCCTCCTTCCACGTCGCTCTGCCTTGCTCTGCCGGGGCAGGGCCGACAGGCCCTGTCGGCCGCCGGGTCGCGACCGATCGTAACCATGTCGGGGACCGGCGGCCCGCACCCTCCGTTCCCGGTTTGGTCGCTGCTCACGCGCTGGGCTAACCTTGGGCCGCTTCAACACGCGCGAGTGGCGGAATAGGCAGACGCGCACGGTTCAGGTCCGTGTGCCCGAAAGGGCGTGGGGGTTCAACTCCCCCCTCGCGCACGCGTCGAGCAACCGAAGGCCCCGGGTAGCCCCGGGGCCTTCGTCGTCCACGTCCTCGTCCACGACGTCCCCGGCCGTGCTGGAATTCGTGCGGCCCGCGGTTGTTGGGCCTCCCATGACCAACAACCTCGCGGAGCAGAGCGGCACCTTCACCATCGGCGGCGACCTGAAGGTCCGTCGCCTCGGCTACGGCTCGATGCAGCTCACCGGCCCGGGCGTGTGGGGCGAGCCGAACGACCCCGACGAGGCGGTGCGCGTGCTGCGGCGCGCGGTCGAGCTGGGCGTCAACCTCATCGACACCGCCGACTCCTACGGCCCGGTCGTGGCCGAGCAGCTGATCAAGAAGGCCCTGCACCCCTACGCCGACGACGTCGTCGTCGCCACCAAGGCCGGCCTGACCCGGCAGGGCCCCGACGTGTGGACGCCGGTCGGCCGCCCCGCGTACCTGCGCCAGCAGGCGGAGCTGTCGCTGCGCAACCTCGGCGTGGAGCGGATCGACCTGCTCCAGCTGCACCGCATCGACCCCGAGGTCCCGCTCGCGGACCAGGTCGGTGAGCTCGCGAAGCTGCAGGAGGAGGGCAAGGTGCGCCACATCGGGTTGTCCGAGGTCAGCGTCGAGCAGCTCCGGGAGGCCTCCGAGGTCGCCACCATCGCCACCGTCCAGAACCTCTACAACCTGGCCAACCGCTCCGCGGAGGCGCTGCTCGACCACTCCGAGACGAACGGCATCGGCTTCATCCCGTGGTTCCCGCTCGCCACCGGCCAGCTCTCCGGCCCGGGCAGCCCGCTGACCGCGATCGCCCAGGAGAAGGGCGTCTCCGCCTCCCAGCTCGCCCTGGCGTGGCTGCTGCGCCGCTCGCCGGCGATGCTGCCGATCCCGGGCACCTCGAAGGTCGCCCACCTCGAGGACAACATGGCCGCCGCGTCGATCGAGCTCAGCGACGAGGAGTACGCCGCGCTCGAGGCCGCCGTCTGACCGGCCGGGGGGCGCCCGGTCAGGGCAGCGGCACGCGCAGGAACCGCGGCCGGTAGAGCAGCGGGTCGTCGAGCACCCGCCCGACGTCGGTGCTGTTGCGGCTGTACGACACCAGCACCGACCCCGCCTCGGGCAGCAGGTCGGGGTGGGCCAGCGGCATGTACCGCAGCTCGCCGCCGGCGCTGTCGGAGGGCAGGTCGGCCACCGGCGGCTGGGCGGTGAACGGTCCGGTCGGCGCCGGCGCGGTCCAGAAGACGAGGTCGGAGCCGAGGAACTCGTCGCGCTTGCTGAAGGCGAACCACCGGCCGTCGCGCTCGAAGACGCTGAGCGTCTGCGACGTGCCGCCCTCGGCCGGGACCAGCTCGGCCGCCGCGCCGGAGTCGGCCACCCAGGCGCTGCCGTCCCAGTAGCGCCACCGGTCGGTCTCCAGCACGTCGTCGGGCCGGACGCGCGCGACGCGGAGCGAGAACCCCGTCGGTGCATCGGCCTCGGGGCGGGCCGTGCCGTAGAGGTGGAGCCAGCCGTCGGCCAGCGCGGTCGCCGCCCCCCACATCGGCCGCGCCGGGTCGGCGGAGTCCTCGCCGACGTCGACGCGGGAGACCAGCTGCGGGGTCTCGCCGCGCGGCACGACGTACAGCGCGACGGCCGGGCCGAGGTTCCCGAACCCGAACGCGTCGGTGCGGTCGGTGGACCGCACCCGCTGGGCGGTGACCGTGACCAGGTCGTAGCCCGGCCGCCCCCTGACCACGACCGACATGGGCCAGTAGCCCACCTGGCCGTCGCGGTCGGGGATCACCGCGCCGCCTCCGGCCGGGACCACGACCTGCAGGCAGCCCGGCTCGACGACCAGCATCGAGTTGCGGACGAAGGACCGCCCCCCGTCCCCGGCGCGCAGCGTGTCGCCGAAGACCCACACCCGCCGGCCGTCCTGCAGCGCCGCCTCGGCCCCGACGTCGCCGCCCTGGAACTGCGGCGACCCGCGCAGCTCGGTGACCCTGTTCAGGTCGGCCACCGTGCGCACCGGCCCGGTCGGCTCGCACGTGGTGGCCGAGGCCAAGCTCGGGTAGGCCTCGGCGTCGTCGGGCCCGGGCAGCAGGGCCAGCGTCAGCACGACGCCGCCCGCGAGCAGGGCCAGCACCGCGAGCAGCTGGAGGCGCCAGCGCCCCGTCGTGGGCACGTCGTCGGCCGGTCGATCGGCGCGTGCCGGGACCGCGGGGCTGGTGCGCACCCCGTCGAACCGGGTCAGGGCGAGCACGAGCAGCCCGACGGCCGCCACGACGGCGAGGAGCAGCAGCTCGCGCTGCGCACCACCGCCCGCCGCGCTGTCCCGCACGGCCTCGGCGACCGCGCCGGCCGGGGTCCACCGGGTGACCCCGGGCCAGGGGTCCGCCAGCAGGAGCGGGTCCTCGGCGACGAGCAGCGGGAGCGGCACGACCAGCAGCAGGGCCGCGGCCAGCAGCAGGCCGGCGAGGCCGGCCAGCGCCTCGAGCGCCAGGGTGAGGCAGCCGGCGGCGAGGACGCCGAGCGCGAGTGCGGCGCCGACCTCCGGGGCCGCCGCGCCGGGCACCCCGGGGAGCAGCTGCGCGGTGCCGAGGACGACGGCGGCGAGCGCACCCAGCGCGGCCAGGCGCAGGAGCCCGCGGGGCAGGGTGCGGGCGAACGGTCCCCACACCAGCGAGACGACCAGCACCAGCACGAACGCCGCCGCCACGGCGGCCAGGCCGAGCGCGTCGTACGCCGGCGCGTCCCGGACGGGCCCGACGCGCTCGACGGCGAGGGTCCGTCCCCGGCGCTCCTCGGCGGCCCGCGCCTCGCGGACCAGCGCTGCGTCGAGGTCGTCGGTGCGCAACCGGGGGAGCAGCAGGGTGTCCTGGGTGCGGCGCAGGTCGAGCACCAGCACGGCGACCACGTCGCCGGCGGCCAGCGCCGCCTCGGCCGTGGCCCGGTCGTCCTCGGGCTCGGCGTCGAAGGGCGACCCCGGCAGCGCGTCCACGTCCCGCGCGAGCGGCCCCACCACCACCTCCGGCCCGACGAGCAGCACCGGTGCGCCGTGGGTGCGACCGGCCGCGGCGTCGTCGACGGCGGGCAGCACGGCCAGCAGCGCGCCGACCAGCAGGGCCAGCGCCGCGAGCGTGCGCAGCCGCCGCCGGGTGATCACCGGGCCAGTGTGCCGGGCGCCCCGCCCGTGCCGCGCCATCCCTCCGCGAGGCGGTCCCGGCCCGCTCGGGGGGCACGCGGACGGGGTGGGTACCGGACCCCCATGACCCACACGCCCGAGGACCCGGCGACCAGTCCCGCGACGCCGCCTGCCGCATCCGACGAGCACGCCGCGACCACGCCCGCGGCCCAGCCCGCACGCCCCGCGTCGGGCGGCGGCGACCCGCTGCGCGGCTCCCTGACCAGCGGGATCTGGGCCGCGCTCGTGGCGTTCGGCGTCGTGCTGGTGCTGCTCGTCGTCTTCATCGCCCAGAACACCGAGCGGGTCCTGGTCCGCTTCCTCGGCTTCGAGGGCGAGACCCCGCTCGCGGTGGCCCTGCTCATCGCCGTGGCCGCCGGCCTGCTGCTCACCGCCCTCGCCGGCACGCTGCGCCTGTGGCAGGTGCGCCGCCGGGTGCGCCGCGAGACCAAGCGCAGCCGCCGCTGACCCGGGTCCCGCCCCGACCGAGGCGGTCAGGGGTCGCGGTCAGGTGCTGGGTCAGGGCTGCGGTCAGGGCTGAGCCGTGCGCGAGGCCCGCAGCCGGGCGTCGACGGCGGCGGGGGAGAGCTCGTGGTCGATGACCAGCGCGGCGCAGCCGACCAGGCCGGCGGAGTCGCCGTGGGCGGCGGGCGCGAAGCGCAGGTCGCGGGTGACCGAGCCGGCGGCGCGGGCGTAGACGCTCTCGCGCATGCCGGCGGTGTAGAGGTCGAAGGCCGAGCCCATGTCGCCGCCGACCACGACGGTCTGCGGGTGCAGGAGGTTGACCGCCACCGCGAGCACCTCGCCGACGCGGCGGCCGCTCTCGCGCAGCATGCTGCGGGCGACGGGGTCGCCGTCGAGCGCCAGGGCGACGAGGTCCCGGACGTGGCGGGCCTCGGTGCCGCCCTCGACCAGCCGGTTGACCATTGCCCAGCCGGCAGCGACGGTCTCGAGGCAGCCGTGCGCTCCGCAGCGGCACAGCAGCTCGTCGGCGCCCTCGACCCGGGTGTGGCCGAGCTCGCCGGTGACCCCGCGGGAGCCGTTGACCAGCCGGCCGTCGGCGATGACGCCCATGCCCAGGCCGGTCGAGGCCTTGACCACCAGGACGTCGCTGCCCAGGGGCGCGGGCCCGAACAGCTCGGACCGGGTGAGCGCCGAGGTGTCGTTGGTGAGGTGGAGGGGCGCCGCGCACGCGTCGTGGAGGTACGGCGCGAGCGGCACGCCGTCCCAGCCCTTCATGACCGGGGCGTCGACGCTGACCCGTCGCTCGGGGTCCACCGTGCCGGGCAGGCTCAGCCCGATCCCGAGCACGGGCGGCTCGATCCCGTCGAGCAGGGTCCGCAGCCGCTCGGCGACGTCGACCATCACCTCGTCGGGCCCGCTGCCGACCTCGTGGTCGCGGGTGTCCCCAACGATCTCGCGGCCGTCGAGGTCGAACACACCGACCTGGGTCCGCGACCGCCCGACCGCGGCGCCCACGACCACGGCCGCGTCGACGTTGAAGGACAGCGAGCCGGCGGGTCGCCCGCCCGTCGAGGCCAGCCCGGTGCCCTCGGTCACGAGGCCGGCGGCGACCAGCGCGGTGACGCGCTGGGAGACGGCCGTGCGGGAGAGGCCGGTGAGGCGGCCGAGGTCGGCCCGGGTGGACGCCTCGCCGGCCCGGACGAGGGACAGCAGACCGCCGGCGGTCGTCTCGACCGGTGTGGTGCTCATTGTCGGATCAAAGCACGGCAACTTTGTCCGTGAAAAGTCGGAAGTCCGCTTGTATCGATCCAAAAGTCCTGAGACCGTGGAGTCATGCACTCGACCCCGGACAGCCCGACCTCCCTCGCGGCGCTCCCGGAGCACTGCGACTTCACCGTCTTCGGCGGCACGGGCGACCTGGCCCTCCGCAAGCTGCTCCCCGCGCTCTACCACCGCGACCGCGAGGGCCAGCTGCTCCCCGGTCACCGCATCGTCGGCGTCTCCCGCAGCCCGATCGACTCCGAGGGCTACCGGACGATGGTCCGCGAGGCGCTGGCCACCCACGTCCCAGCCGACGAGCTCGACCCGGTCGCGGTCGACCGGCTGCTCGGCCGCCTGCACCACCTCGACCTGGACGCGCACACGCCCGAGGGCTGGCACGAGCTGCACGGCCTGCTCAAGGACCGCCCGGGCGCCGACGAGACCGTCCGCGTCTACTACCTCGCCGTCGCGCCGGGCCTCTTCGGGCCCACCTGCGAGCGGCTCGACGAGCTCGGCCTCGTCGACGAGCGCTCCCGCGTGGTCATGGAGAAGCCGATCGGCCACGACCTCGCCTCGGCCCGCGCGGTCAACGACGCGGTCGGCCGGGTCTTCGCCGAGCACCAGGTCTTCCGCATCGACCACTACCTGGGCAAGGAGAGCGTCCAGAACCTCCTGGTCACGCGCTTCGCCAACGCCTTCCTCGAGCCGCTGTGGAACAGCCGCTGGGTCGACCACGTCCAGATCACCGTCGCCGAGACCGTCGGCGTCGGCAAGCGCGGCCCCTACTACGACAACGCCGGCGCGCTGCGGGACATGGTGCAGAACCACCTCCTGCAGCTGCTGTGCCTGGTCGCCATGGAGCCCCCGACGTACGTCGGCCGCGAGACCGTCCGCGACGAGAAGCTCAAGGTCCTCCAGGCGCTCAAGCCGCTGACCCCGCTCGACGTGGACCGCGACACCGTGCGCGGCGCCTACGAGGGGTACGCCGAGGAGGTCGGCCACGCCGACTCGCGGACCGAGACCTTCGTGGCGCTCAAGGCCGAGGTGCAGAACTGGCGCTGGGCCGGCGTGCCGTTCTACCTGCGCACCGGCAAGCGGATGGACCAGCGCGCCTCGGAGATCGTCGTGGTCTTCAAGGAGCCGCCGCACGCGATGTTCCCGCACAGCGAGGGCACGACGGCCCCGAACCGGCTGCACATCCTCGTCCAGCCCGACGAGGGCATGAAGCTGCACCTGACCGCGAAGGAGCCGGGCCCCGGCGGCATCCGGCTGCGCCCGGTGTCCCTGGACCTCTCCTACGCGACCGCGTTCGACCAGCGCTCGCCCGACGCCTACGAGCGGCTGCTGATGGACGTCGTCCGCGGCAACCCCACGCTGTTCATGCGCCGCGACGAGGTGGAGGCGGCCTGGTCGTGGGTCGAGCCCGTCCTCGCCCGTTGGGCGCAGCGCTCCGCCGAGTCCGGCGAGCGCCCCGAGACCTACCCCGCCGGCTCGACCGGACCGACCGCCGCCGCCGACCTGATCGGGCGTGACGGCCGCACCTGGCAGGAGACCGACCAGTGAGCACCTCCCCACAGCAGCCGATCCACCCCGTCGTCGCGGCGGTGACCGCGCGCGTCACCGAGCGCAGCGCCGCCGGCCGCGCGGCGTACCTCCGCCGGGTCGAGCAGGCCACCGACCGGGCGCCCGCCCGGCACCGCCTGGCCTGCGCCAACCTCGCGCACGGCTTCGCCGCGGCCGAGCCCGACGGCAAGGCCGCGCTGCGCGGGCGGGTCAAGCCGAACGTCGCGATCGTGACCAGCTACAACGACATGCTCTCGGCCCACCAGCCGTTCGGCACCTACCCGCCGGTGCTGAAGAAAGCCGTGGTCCGCGCCGGTGGCGTCGCCCAGGTCGCCGGTGGCGTGCCGGCGATGTGCGACGGGATCACCCAGGGCCGCGACGGCATGCAGCTCTCCCTCTACAGCCGCGACGTCATCGCGATGTCGACCGCGATCGCGCTCTCCCACGACATGTTCGACAGCGCGCTGATGCTCGGCGTCTGCGACAAGATCGTGCCCGGGCTGCTGATCGGCGCGCTCTCCTTCGGCCACCTGCCGACCGTCTTCGTGCCCGCCGGCCCGATGGCCTCGGGCCTGCCCAACGGCGAGAAGGCCCGCGTGCGCCAGCTGTACGCCGAGGGCAAGGTCGGCCGCGAGGAGCTGCTCGAGGCCGAGGCCGCGTCGTACCACTCGGCCGGGACGTGCACGTTCTACGGCACCGCCAACTCCAACCAGCTGATCACGGAGGTGCTCGGGCTGCACCTGCCGGGCTCCTCCTTCGTCAACCCCGGCACCCCGCTGCGCGAGGCGCTCACCCGCGCCGCCGCGGCGCGCTCGGTGCAGATCACCCGCCAGGGCGGCGAGCCCACGCCGATCGCGAAGATCGTCGACGAGAAGGCGGTCGTCAACGCGTGCGTCGCGCTGCTGGCCAGCGGCGGGTCCACCAACCACACGCTCCACCTGGTCGCCATCGCCCGCGCCGCCGGCATCACCCTGACCTGGGACGACCTGGCCGACCTCTCGGCCGTGGTGCCGCTCCTGGCCCGGGTCTACCCCAACGGTGCCGCGGACGTGAACCACTTCCACGCCGCCGGCGGCATCGCGTTCCTCGTCCACACCCTGCTGCGCGCCGGGATGCTGCACGAGGACGTGTGGACGATCGCCGGCCGCGGGCTGCGCCACTACACGACCGAGCCCGTGCTGCGCGGGACCGCCGAGACCGGCGACCTGACCTGGGAGGAGGGTCCCAAGGCCAGCCTGGACCTCGACGTGCTGCGCCCCGCGGACGACCCGTTCCAGGCCACCGGCGGCCTCGAGGTGCTGCACGGCCCGCTGGGCACCGCCGTCGTGAAGACCTCCGCGGTCAAGCCCGAGCACCGCGTCGTGACCGCGCCGGCCATGGTCTTCGACGACCAGGCCGACCTGCTCCGGGCCTTCGACGACGGCCTCCTCGACGGTCGCGACCTGGTCGCGGTGGTCCGCTACCAGGGCCCCGCCGCCAACGGCATGCCCGAGCTGCACAAGCTGACCCCCGCGCTCGGCGTCCTCCAGGACCGCGGCCAGCGGGTCGCCGTGGTCACCGACGGGCGGATGTCGGGTGCCTCGGGCAAGGTCCCCGCCGCCATCCACGTCACGCCCGAGGCCGCCCTCGGCGGACCGCTGAGCCGGGTGCGCGACGGCGACCTGGTCACCGTCGACGCCGAGCGCGGCGTGCTGACGGTGCGCACCCACGACGGCGCGGACCTGGCCTCCCGCGAGCCCACGGGCCGTGCGCCCGAGGGCGAGGAGTGGGCCGGCACCGGCCGCGAGCTGTTCGCGGCGTTCCGCGCCACGGTCGGCCCGGCCGACGCCGGCGCCAGCGTCTTCCCGGCGTACGACGCGCCGGCCGAGCCCCGTCCCCTCACCAGCGAGGTCCCCGATGCCCAGCCCGTCTGACGTCCCGCCGGTCGGGCCCGGCGCCCTGGCCGGCTCCCTGGCCGGCTCCCTGCTCGACCTGGTCCCGGTGATCCCCGTCGTGGTCGTCGATGACCTGGCCCAGGCGGTGCCGGTCGCACGGGCGCTCGCCGCGGGCGGGGTGCCCGTCGTCGAGCTCACCCTGCGCACGCCGGTCGCGCTCGACGCGATCCGCGCGATCGCCGCCGAGGTCCCCGAGGTCCTCGTCGGGGCCGGGACCATCGTCGCGCCGGACCAGGCCGAGCAGGCGCTCGACGCCGGCGCCCGGTTCCTCGTCTCGCCCGGGACGACGCCCGGCCTGCTCGACGCCATGCTCGGGACCGGCCTGCCGTTCCTGCCGGGCACCGCGACGGTCTCGGAGGTCCTGGCCGTGCTCGAGGCCGGCCTCACCGAGATGAAGCTGTTCCCGGCCGAGGCCTCGGGGGGCACGACCTTCCTCTCCTCGCTCGCCTCGCCGGTGCCGGCCGCCCGGTTCTGCCCGACCGGCGGGATCACACCGGCCAACGCCGCGTCGTACCTCGCCCTGCCGAACGTCGGCTGCGTCGGCGGCTCCTGGCTCACGCCCAAGGACGCGCTCGCCGCCGGTGACTGGGAGCGGGTCACCGACCTGGCCCGGGCCACCCTGTCCAGCCGGTCAGGACCAGCGGCACGGACGATGGACCCCCGCGCCTGAGGACCCCTACTGTGACCGTCGCCCGCGGGCGGCCAGCGCCGCCCCCGGGCGGCGTCCCCGCTCGACCGTGGGGGGAGGGCGGGGGCGTCCACTCGGGATACTGACCCGGTGGCCGCCCCCCGACGTCGCTGGACCCCCACCCTGGCGGTGGTGCTGGTCGCGGCGCTGGTCAACCTCCCGGTCGTCCACGGGCTCTGGCTCGACCGGCGGCTCGCCGCCGACGGCGTCGTCCGGGTCGCCACCGTCGAGGCGCACCGCGAACGCGGCGACGCGCACCTCCTGCAGTACGTCGTGGAGGACTTCCCGGGCACCGCGGACGTCGATCCCGACGTCTACGAGCAGGCCGTCCGGACCGGCCAGGTCGCCGTCCGGGTGCTCCCCGACGACCCGTCCGTCCGCCGCGTCGAGGGCGAGGTCCGTGGGCGCCTCGGGCTGGTCCTCGCGCTCGTCGCCGACGCGGCGCTGGCCCTGATGCTCCTCCTGCTCTGGCGCTTTCGCGGCCGGCACCGCCCGCAGCTGCGGCTGGTGGCGACCGGCGACGTCGAGCGCTGCCCGCCGGGCGCACGCCTCGAGCCAGTCGGGGACCAGCACGTCGTGTGCGGCGACGTCCTCGAGATCGGTGACGGCGAGCTCGTGCTGGACCTCGGCGACCTGCGGGTGCAGGTGCTCCTCGACGGGCACGTCAACCAGGTGGGGCACCAGCAGCCGGCGCGGGTCACCGGGCGGCTGGTCTGATCGACCGCCGGGGACCCACCACGGCCCTGCCATGCTTCCCGGCATGACGACGCTGCACGACTTCAGCGCCCGCGGCATCGACGGCAGCAACGTCGACCTCGCGGCGTACGCCGGCCGGGTGGTGCTGGTGGTCAACACCGCCTCGCAGTGCGGGTTCACCCCGCAGTACCAGGGCCTGCAGGCGCTCCACGACCGCTTCGCCGACCGCGGGTTCGCGGTCCTCGGCTTCCCGTGCGACCAGTTCGGTGGCCAGGAGCCGGGCTCGGACGAGGAGATCTCCGGCTTCTGCGAGCGCAGCTTCGGCGTCAGCTTCCCGCTGTTCTCCAAGGTCGAGGTCAACGGGTCCGGCGCGCACCCGGTCTTCGACTACCTGCGCTCGGAGAAGGGTGGGGTGCTGGGCAACCGGATCAAGTGGAACTTCACCAAGTTCCTCGTCGGGCGCGACGGCCGCGTCGTCGAGCGGTACGCCCCGACCACCAGGCCCGAGCGGATCGCCGACGACGTCGAGCGGGCGCTCGCCGCCGGGGTCGCGGGCTGATGGCCCGCTTCACGTCGGGGACGACGGCCGAGGCGGTCGTGCGGGCCCCGCGCCAGGCGATCTGGGACGTGCTCACCGACCCCGCGCTGGTCGCGCGGCTGACCCCGCTGCTCAAGCGGATCGACGCCGACGGCGAGCACTGGACGTGGCACATGAGCGGCCTCGACGTCCTCGGCGTGCAGGTGGCGCCGACGTTCACCGAGCGGATGTCCTACCGGGAGCTGGAGCGGATCGACTTCTCCCACGACCCGCCCGCCGGCTCCTCGGAGCGGGCCGGCGTCGAGGGGTGGTACGTCCTGACCGAGGTGCCGAAGGCCGAGGGCGGTGGCACGCACCTGGCCACCAGCCTCGACATCACCCTGGAGCTCCCGCTGCCGCGGCTGTCCTCGCCGGCCGTCACCGCCGCGATGCGCGGCGTGATGGGGCAGATGGGCGAGCGGTTCTCGCGGAACCTGCTCGCCCACCTCGGGGTGGCCGAGGCCTGACCTCGGCTGGTCGCCCACCCCGGTCCGCCTCTGCTCCCGCCCTGGTCCGCCCGGCGGGGTAGTCCGCCACCGGAGGGCCCTTCCCGCGCCCGTCGAGGGCGCAGGCGTGCCGGACTACCCCGACGTACGCCCGGTGGCGCGGCGCCGACCCCGGGGCCCGACCTCTCAGGGGAAACCGGCACATCTCAGGGGACGCAACCCCTGAGAAGTGCCGGAATCCCCGGGGCCCCGGGGATTCCGACGATCGCGCCAGCCCGCCGGCCTCAGACCGGCTGCCGCTCGCCCTCGCTGGCGCCGGCGGCACCGGCCTCGCCGGGCACGAGCTCGCCGCCGCGGCCGCGCTCGAGCTTCTCGCCCTCGACGTCGACGTTCGGCAGCAGCTTGTCCAGCCAGGCCGGGAGCCACCAGGCCTTCTCGCCCATCAGGTAGAGCAGGGCCGGCACGAGCGCCATCCGGACGACGAAGGCGTCGAGGAGGACCGCGACGGCGAGCGCGAAGCCCATCGACTTGATGATCGGCTCGTCGATCAGGATGAACGCGGCGAAGACCGAGATCATGATGACCGCCGCGGCCGCCACGACCCGGGCGCTGTTGCGGAAGCCGTCGACGACGGCGTCGCGGGTGCCCATGCCGTGCACGTGCGCCTCGCGCATCCGGGTCACCAGGAACACCTGGTAGTCCATGGCCAGGCCGAAGACCAGGCCGATGAGGAAGATCGGCATGAAGCTGACGATCGGCTGGCCCTCGACGATCCCGAAGGTCCCCTCCTGGAAGACCGCCACGGTGATGCCGAGCGTGGCCAGCACCGAGAGCAGGAAGCCCAGGGTCGCCGTCAGCGGCACCAGGATCGAGCGGAAGACGATCATCAGCAGGATGAACGCCAGGCCGATCACGACCAGCAGGTAGATCGGCAGCGCGTCGCTGAGCCGCTCGGAGACGTCGGTGAAGATCGCCGTGGTGCCGGTGACGCCGAGCTCGGTGCCGGTCGCCTGCTCGAGGTCGGCCTGGCCGTCGCGGAGCGCGGTGAGCAGGTCCTCGGTGGCGGTGTCCTCGGGGCCGGTGCGCGGGGTGACGAGCACCTGGGCGCCGGTGCCGGCCTCGTTCTGACCCACGACCTGGGCGTTGAGGACGTCGTCCTGGCCCGCGGCCCACTCCACGACCTCGCCGTACGCCGCCGGGCGGTCGTCGGCGGGGACGTCACGGCCGTCGACGACGAGCAGCAGCGGGGCGTCGCGGCCCGGGCCGAACGCGTCGGCGACCAGGTCGGAGGCCTTGCGCTGGGTGGAGTCGACCGAGGCGGTGCTGTCGGTCGGGAAGGCGAGGTGCAGGTCCTTCATCGGGATGGCCAGCGCACCCAGCGCGACGACGACGAGCGCGACGACGGCGAGGGGCTGCTTGCCCACCAGGCGCGCCCAGCGGACGCCGTTGTTGAGGACGCGGCCGTCGTGGTCGCGGGCCGGGCGGTAGCGGCGTACCCGGCCGGCGAAGACCTTGGAGCCGAGCAGGCCGAGCAGGGCGGGCAGCAGGGTGAGCGCGACCAGCACGGCGACGAGGACGGTGCCGGCGGCCGCGATGCCCATCGAGGTGAGGAACGGGATCCGCACGACGGAGAGCGCGGCGAGCGCGATGAGCACGGTGAGACCGGCGAAGACCACCGCGGAGCCGGCGGTGCCGACGGCGAGGCCGGCCGCGTCCTGCCGGTCGGAGGTGTGGTCCAGCTCGGCCCGGAAGCGGGCCAGGATGAACAGGCAGTAGTCGATGCCGACGGCGAGGCCGATCATCGTGGCGAGCATCGGCGTCGTCGAGCCGATGTCGGTGAAGGCGGTCATCAGGCTGATGCCGGTGACGCCGAAGCCGACCCCGACGGCCGCGGTGAGGATGGGCAGGCCGGCCGCGACGAGCGAGCCGAAGGTGAGGACGAGGACCACCAGCGCGACTGCGATGCCGATCAGCTCCGAGGTGCCGCCGATCTCCGGCATCCCGGCGCTGCCGGAGCCGTTGGCCTCGACGGTGAGGCCGCTGTCGCGGGCCTCGGCCAGGACGTCCTCGAGGTCCTCGATGGTCGTCGGCTCGACGTCCGCGACCGCCTCGACGTCGAAGTCCCAGGTGATGGTGCCGACCCGGCCGTCCTCGGACAGCGGGGACAGCGCGGCGGCGTTGGCCTCCGCGACCTCCGGGTCGGTCCCGGCCTCCTCCGCGGCGCCGACGAGCTGCTCGCGCTGCTGCTCGGCCGCGGTGACCGGGTCGACCAGCGGCGTCTCGGGCATCTGCGGCAGGCCGGAGAGGTCACCGATCAGCGCCTTGGTGGCCCGGGTCCACTCCGGGTCGGAGAGCTGCTCGCCCTCCGGCGCCGCCACGACCACGTTGACGGTCGCCTGCTCGGCCGGGTCGGGAGCGCCCGGGAAGAGCTCGGCCTGCATGTCCGAGGCCTTCTCCGAGGGGATGCCCGGGATCGAGAACGAGTCGCTCATCGGCTTGGAGAACGCCGCCACCGAGGCGCCCAGGGCGATGAAGAGCACGACCCAGGTGGCGATGACGAGCGGCCACCGCCGGTAGGCGGTGAGTCCGAGGCGGTGGAGCAGCGTGGCCATGGGGGGTTCCTTCGGGCTGTCGGGGTGCGGGTGCGGGTGGAGCGGGACGAGGGTCCTCAGGAGAGGAGGCGGCGGGCGGCGGCGAGGTGCTCGTCGAAGACCTCGCCGAGGGGGCGGTCGTCGCCCGCGACGTACGCGGCCATGACGCTGTCGAACACGGTGACCAGCAGGCGCACCAGCAACCGTGCGTGCACGGGGTCCAGGTCGGCCTCGCGCTGGGCGACGAGGCCGGCGATGTCGGTGCAGATGTCCTCGAACCGGCCGTGCAGCGCGATGAGCAGCCGCGGCGTCGTGGTGAGGATGTGCTGGACCCGGCGGACCTGGTCGCGGTCGATGTCCTTGGTCTCGAGGATGACGTGCCCCAGGCTCGCGAGGTCCTCGACGAGGACGCCGTGCGGCCCGCCGCGGGCGAACTCCGCGCGGACCTCGTCGGGGATCCGCGGCGGGTTGCCGAGCACGGCGTCGAGCTTGCTGGGGAAGTAGTTGAACAGGGTGCGGCGCGAGACGTCGGCCGACGCGGCGAGGTCCTCCATCGTGAACCCGTCGAGCCCGTGCTCCTCGACGAGCCGCTGGGCGCAGTCGGAGATGCGGTCCTCGGTGTCGCGGCGCTTGGCGTCGCGCCGCGAGAGTTCGGTTGCACTTCCGGTCATGGAGTGCAGTCTTGCACTCTTGCCCAAGCCGGTGCAAAACTAGTGACGGCTGTCACGTGCCGCCCGCCGGGGCCCCTGCTGACTTGCCGGTAACCCGCGCGGGCGCGGAGAGTGGGTCGGTGACCTCCCGATCAGCCGCCACCACCTCGTCGTACTCCATCACCATGCGGCTGCACACCGCTCCCGACCACGGCGTGGTCGGAGCGGTCGCCACCGCGATCAGCCAGGCCGGCGGCATCGTGACCGCGATGGACGTCGCGGAGTCCAGCCACGAGCGGCTCGTCGTCGACGTCACCTGCTCGGCCAGCGACGCCGACCACGCCAAGCTGCTCGAGCAGGCGGTCGACGCGCTCGACGGCGTCACCGTGCACAAGACGAGCGACCGCACCTTCCTGCTGCACCTCGGCGGGAAGATCGAGGTCTCCTCCAAAGTGCCGCTGCGCAACCGCGACGACCTCTCCATGGCCTACACCCCCGGCGTGGGGCGGGTCAGCACCGCGATCGCCGAGCACCCCGAGGACGTGTGGCGGCTGACCAGCAAGGGCAACACCGTCGCCGTCGTCACCGACGGGTCCGCGGTGCTGGGCCTGGGCAACATCGGCCCCGGCGCGGCGCTCCCGGTGATGGAGGGCAAGGCGGCGCTGTTCAAGCGCTTCGCCGGCATCGACGCCTGGCCGATCTGCCTGGACACCCAGGACATCGACGAGATCGTCCGGGCGGTCGAGATGATCGCGCCCGGCTTCGGCGGCATCAACCTCGAGGACATCGCCGCCCCGCGGTGCTTCGAGATCGAGCGCCGGCTGCGCGCGAGCCTGGACATCCCGGTCTTCCACGACGACCAGCACGGCACGGCGATCGTGGTCCTCGCGGCGCTGACCAACGCGCTGCGCGTGGTGCACAAGTCGCTGGCGTCCGTGCGGATCGTCGTCTCCGGTGGCGGCGCCGCCGGCACCGCGATCGTTACCCTCCTGCTCGCCGCCGGCGTCACCGACGTCGTCGTCGTGGACCGGGCCGGCGCCCTCAGCGCCGACGACACCTCGCTCACCGGCGCCCACCGCCAGCTCGCCGAGGCCACCAACCCCCGGCGGGTCACCGGCGACCTGCACACGGTGCTGACCGGGGCGGACGTCTTCATCGGCGTCAGCGCCCCGCGGATCCTCAAGCCCGAGTGGATCAAGGACATGGCCGACGACGCGGTCGTCTTCGCGCTGGCCAACCCCGACCCGGAGGTCGACCCGGCCGAGGCGGACAAGTACGCCGCGGTCGTGGCGAGCGGCCGCTCGGACTACCCGAACCAGATCAACAACGTCCTCGCCTTCCCCGGCGTCTTCCGGGGCCTGCTCGACGCGCGTGCCTCGGAGATCACCGTGGAGATGCTGCTGCGGGCCGCCGACGCGATCGCGCACGTCGTGGACGACGACGAGCTCAACCCGTCCTTCATCATCCCGACGGTCTTCCACCCCGACGTCCCGAAGGCCGTCGCGGCGGCCATCCGCGGCGCGTGAGCGCGGAGCGGGCGGTGCCTCAGGCGCCGCCCGCCGAGCCGGCCGCGTAGAGCGCCGCCCCGACGACGCCGGCCTTGTTGCGCAGGGTCGCCGGCACGATCTCGGTGTCGAGACCCAGCAGCGGCAGGAACTCGTCGGCCCGCTTGCTGATCCCGCCGCCCACGACGAACAGGTCGGGGGAGAAGAGCCGCTCGAGGTGGCGGTAGTACGCCGTCAGCCGCTCGGCCCAATCGGCCATCGAGAGGTCCTCGCGCTCGCGGGCGCTGTTGGCGGCCCGCTTCTCCGCGACGTGGCCGTCGATCTCGAGGTGGCCGAGCTCGCTGTTGGGCACGAGGACGCCGTCGTGGACCAGCGCCGAGCCGATGCCGGTGCCGAGGGTGGTGACGATGACCAGCCCGCGGCGGCCGCGCGCCGCGCCGTACCGCACCTCGGCCAGCCCGGCGGCGTCCGCGTCGTTGACGACGTGGACCTCGCGCCCGGTGGCCTCGGTGAACAGGGCGTCGGCGTCGGTGCCGACCCAGGCCGGGTCGATGTTGGCCGCCGAGCCCACGACGCCGTGCCGGACGATGCCGGGCACCGTGACCCCGATCGGGCCGTCGCTGCCGGGGAACTGCGCGAGCAGGTCGCGGAAGACCCCGGCGACGACCTCGGGGGTCGACGGCTTCGGGGTGCGGATGCGCGCACGTTCCGCGGCGAAGTCGCCCACCTCGAGGTCGACCGGCGCGCCCTTGATGCCGGTGCCGCCGAAGTCGATGCCGAAGGGGGTGCTGGGACCCAGCGTCGTCGCTGCCATCCCTCCATCCCACCACGCCCGGGTCGGGGGGACGGAGGCGCGGCGTACGACGGTCAGCCGGCGGCCGCGCGCACCGCCGGGGGTGCGAGCACCACCGTGGGCGCCAGCACCGACTCCAGCGCGTGCACCAGCACCTCGTTGTCGGCCCGGTCGCGGACCGCGACGCGCAGGTGCGGTCCCAGCCCCTCGAACCCCGGCTTGCCCGTGCAGTCCTTGACCAGCACGCAGTGCTCGTTGAGCAGGCGGGCGGCGACGTCGGCGCCCGAGGCGCCGGTCGTGACCTCGCACAGCACGAAGTTGGCCTGGGAGGGCACCACCCGCAGCCCGTCGAGCGCGGAGAGCCGCTCGACCAGGTGGTCGCGCTCGGCGCGGATCCGGCCGCACGCGTCGACGTAGTCGGCCTGGTGGTGGCCGATGACCTGGAGGAAGTACTCCCCGACCGAGTTGATGTTCCAGACCGGCAGCCGTCGCGCCACGCGGGCGACCAGGTCGGCGTCCCGGGTCGCCAGGACGCCCAGCCGGGCGCCCGGGACGCCGTAGCTCTTGCTGATGCTCTTGATGACGACCGCCGAGGGGTGGGCGTCGAGCACCTCCTGGGTGAGCAGGCTGGTGCAGTGGTCGGGGTCGGCGAAGTCGACGAACGACTCGTCGAGCAGGATGCGCTTCCCGGTCGCGTCGGCCCGGTCCAGCAGGCTGAGCACCTCCTCGGTGCGCAGGCACCGGCCGGTCGGGTTGTCGGGGTTGACCAGCACCAGCAGGTCGACCCAGTCCAGCAGGTGCGTGTAGTGCTCGAGCGACGACCCGGTGCCGACGTCGGCGCCGTCCCCCGGCCCGCGGACCGTGACGACCTGCGCGTGCGGGAAGCGCTTGACGTACTCCTCGAACGTCGGCACGGTCACGCCGACCGTGCGGGCCCCGACGACCTCGCCGAGCGCCGCGATCAGCTCGGCCGCGCCGTTCCCGACGAGGAAGCACTCCGGCTCGCCGCCGAACATCTTGGCGGCCAGGTGGTTCTGCACCGTCGCGCTCGAGGGGTACTCGCCCAGGAGCCGGGGGAAGGAGCGGGCCAGCTCCTCGCGCAGGGCGGGGGTGGGGAAGTAGGGGTTGACCAGGTAGCAGAAGTCCAGCAGCCCGGGGAACCGCCAGAACCCGCCGTGCCGACGCAGGTAGTGGTGGTAGCGGTCCTCGGCCGGGGCGAACAGCGTCTCGGCGATCTGGTGGTCCTGGACGTCGTCGATCTCGTACCACGCCTCGCCCTCGAGCGGCATGCCGACGAGCCCGTGGTGGTCGAGGCCGGCGATGACCCGGAGCACCTGCTCGTAGTAGTCGTTCGGGCCGACGGACCGGACGTAGGCCTCGAGGAACGGCAGGTAGCGGTTCTTGATGAACTCCCGCGACAGCTTGTAGATGTTGACCGTCTTGAAGTACTGCCCCATCGCCGAGCCGTCGACCAGGTGCTTGGGCACGAAGGCCTCGACCATGCCGTCGCGCCCGAGGGTGACCATCGTGCCGTCCATCCAGGGCTCGTACGCCGCGACCGCCGCGACGTCGGGGGAGGGGTGGGCGAGCAGCCGCTCGATGATCTGCGGCTCGAAGATCAGGTCGCTCTCCAGCAGCAGGGTGTCGTCCTTGGCCAGCTCCTCCGCGGCGAGGTAGAGCGAGTGGATGTTGTTGGTCGTCGCGTGGTCGGCGTTCTCCACGTAGGTCACCGGGACGCCGCGGTACTCGTGGCCGACGGCGTCACGGACCCCTTGGCCGCGGTGGCCCACCACGATCGTGACCCGTTCGACGCCGTTGGCGACCAGGGCGTCGAGGCTCCGCTCCAGCAGCGTCCGCCCGTGCACCTCGACCATGCACTTGGTCCGGTCCCTGGTCAGCCGCCCCAGTCGTCGACCGACGCCCGCGGCCAGGATGAGTGCCTGCACGTTCCCCTCGCTTCCTCCGGGCCGTCGCTCCGGCGGGTGCCGGGATGCCCTCGCCGCCAGTGAACGGGCGCGCGACCCGCCGGCCCGGGGCCGGCGGGGGAAGTCCCCGAAATTGGTGACCCCCCGGCCGCCCCTCGCGGGGTTCGCTGGGCACCCGGCCGACCGACCCCGCACACGGAGGTGGACGCATGGCTGCCAGCCGACCCGAACCCGGGCGACAGCTCACCGAGCTGTGGACCTTCTTCGCCGTCGACCCCGTCGCGGTGCCCCTGGCCCGACGGCTGGCGCGGGTGCGGGGCGTCACGCCGAACCGGCTGACCGCCCTTGCGCTGGCGCTCGGCCTCGCGGCGGCCACCTGCCTGGCCACCGGCCGGCTGCGGACCGGGGGCGCGCTCTTCGTGCTGCGCTTCTTCGTCGACTGCCTCGACGGCACGGTCGCCCGGCTGCAGGGGACCTGCTCCACGCGCGGGGCGTTCGCCGACCTCGGCGCCGACATCATCGGCGTCACCGCGGCGTACGCCGCGCTGGGCTGGTACCTCGTCGACACCGGTCGCCTGGGCCCGGCCTGGCCGCTGGCCGTGCTCGGCGCGCTGGGGCTCTACAACTGGGAGCTCGGCCACCGCAAGCGCCTCGCGGCGGAGGCCGGCCTCGGCACCGGCGGGGCGGCGCACCGGTGGCGTCGGTCCGGGGGGCTCCTGGGCGGGTGGACCGGGTTCTGCGACCGGCACGGCGTCTCGGCCGTGCCGTGGGCCGTCGAGGTCGAGATCGCGACGCTCGGGCTGGCCCCCCTGCTGCTCCCGGCCGACGCGCTGCCGGCCGCGATCGCCACCGCGCTGGCCTTCTACGTCCTGGCCGACCTCCTCAACGCCCGCCGCATCTGGCGCATCGCCGGCCACCTCGACGCCCGGACTCCCTCGGACGTCCCCGCGCTCGACCCGCTGCTGCCCGAAGGAGCCACCCCGTGAGCCCGTCCCCGAGCGTCGACGTCGTCATCGCCACCCGCAACCGCCCCGAGCTCCTGCGCCGGGCGATCGCCGGGGTGCTGGACCAGGACGCGGACTGCGAGATCACCTGCTTCGTGGTCTTCGACCAGTGCGAGCCGGACCCGTCGGTCGCCGAGGAGCGGCCCGGCCGGCGCGTCCGCGTGCTGACCAACACCCGCACCCCCGGGCTGGCGGGGGGCCGGAACACGGGGATCCTCGCCGGCGAGGCCGACCTGGTCGCCTTCTGCGACGACGACGACGTGTGGCTGCCGGAGAAGCTCGCCGCCCAGCTCGCCGTCCTGGAGGCGCAGCGCGCCGACACCTCGGTCACCGGCATCACCGTGGAGTACGACGGCCACAGCGTGGACCGCGTCCCGGCGGCCGACGAGCTCCGCCTGGAGAACCTCGCGCGCCGGCGCGTGATGGCGGCCCACCCCTCGAGCGTGCTGGTCCGCCGCGAGGCGCTCGTCTCGCGGATCGGCCTGGTCGACGAGGAGATCCCCGGCAGCTACGGCGAGGACTTCGACTGGCTGCTGCGCGCGGCGGCGGTCTCCCCGGTCGCGGTCGTCCCGCGGCCGCTCGTGCGGGTGCGCTGGGGCGGCTCGCAGTTCTCCCACCAGTGGCAGACGATCGTCGACGCGATCGACTACTCGCTGGGCAAGCACGCCGTCTTCCACCGCGACCCGCGGGCGCTGGGCCGGCTCTACGGCCGGCGGGCGTTCGCGCTGGCCGCCCTGGGCCGTCCCGAGGCCCGGCGCGCGGTGCTGCGCACCGTCCGGGTCGCACCGCTGGAGCCCCGCGCCTACCTCGCGGCCGCCGTCGCGATGCACGTGGTCAGCGCCGAGCGCCTGCTCCACCTCGCCCACCAGCGGGGCCACGGGATCTGAGCACCCGCGCACCGATGAGTCCGCCCGCCGGGCCGGGTCGGACGTCGTGGCGGCGGGCGCGGCCGCGCCGGAAAGCGGTCGACGCGCGCGCGAGGGCGCCGGACACTGGCGGTGCCCACCACGGACGAAGGAGCGCGGATGATCCATGCACGGGGACTGGTGCAGACCTTCCACACCGGTCGGGGGAAGGAGAAGAAGGCCGTCCAGGCCGTCGACGGCGTCGACCTCGACGTCGCGGAGGGCGAGGTGGTGGGCTTCCTCGGCCCCAACGGCGCCGGCAAGACCACCACGCTGCGGATGCTGACCACGCTGCTGCGGCCGACGGCCGGCACCGCGACGGTCGCGGGGTACGACGTGGCGACGCAGCCGGTGCAGGTGCGCCGCAGCATCGGCTACTGCAGCCAGGTCGGCTCGACCTTCTCCGGGGCCTACGCCGGGGACGAGGTCGTCGACCACGGGATGCTCTACGGGATGTCGCGCAAAGACGCGGTCGCGAAGGGCCAGGAGCTCTTCGACCGGCTGCAGCTCGACGGGCTGTGGCGCCGGATGCCCAAGAACATGTCGGGCGGGCAGAAGCGCCGGCTCGACATCGTCATGGGGCTCATCCACTCCCCGTCACTGGTCTTCCTCGACGAGCCGACCACCGGCCTGGACCCCCAGGCGCGGGCGAACCTGTGGGAGCACATCGCGGGCCTGCGCACCGAGCAGGGCGCGACGGTCTTCCTGACCACCCACTACCTCGACGAGGCCGACGCCCTGGCCGACCGGATCGTGATCATCGACCGGGGCCGGATCGTCGCCAGCGACACCAGCGACAGCCTCAAGGCGCAGGTGGCCGGCGACCTGGTGGACCTGGAGGTCAACGCCGACGAGCACGTGCCGGTCGCCCGGGACAAGCTGGCGTCGCTGGCGCCGGACGTCGTCGTGGACGGACGCCACGTCCGCGGCCGGGTCTCGCGCGCCGGCCGGGCCGTGCCGGGGCTGCTGCGCGACCTGGAGGCCTCCGGGGTCACCCTCGACTCCATCGAGGTGGCCCGGCCGACCCTCGACGACGTGTTCCTCACCCTGACCGGCCGGTCGCTGCGGGACGCCGAGGCCACGGCCGAGGCGACCGAGCCGGCCGCCGACGTACCCGACGAGACCCAGACCGTCGCCAGCACCTCCGGAGTCGCCCGATGACCACCTTCCTGCGCGAGACGTCGATCGTCTTCAACCGTCAGCTGCGGATGAACCTTCGCAACCCGGCCTGGGTGATCATCGGGATGCTGCAGCCGGTGCTCTACCTGCTGCTGTTCGGGCCGCTGCTCGAGCCGGTGATCGGCCAGCTGGGCGTCAACCAGTACACCTGGTTCGTCCCCGGGATGCTCGTCCAGCTCGGCATCTTCGGCGCGTTCTTCGCCGGCTTCAGCCTGATCGGGGAGTGGCGCGAGGGCGTGATCGAGGCCGAGCGGGTGACGCCGGCGAGCCGGTCGGCGCTGCTGATGGGCCGGCTGGGCCGCGACCTCCTCCAGCTGCTGGTCCAGGCGCTGATCCTCGTCGCCCTCGGCCTGGTCATGGGGATGGAGTGGAACCCCGGCGGCATCCTGCTGGGCATCGTGCTCACGATCCTGCTCGGCGGCGCCTGCGCCGCGGCGTCGAACGCGTTCGCGCTGACGGTCAAGAGCGAGGACGTCATGGCGCCGGTCATCAACCTGGTGATGATGCCGGTGCTGCTGCTCTCGGGGATCCTGCTGCCGATGAGCTTCGGCGCCGCCTGGCTCGACACGCTGGCCGACTTCATGCCGATCCGCCACGTCGTCGACGCGGTGCGCGGGGCGTTCTTCGGTGAGTTCGACGCCTCGGTGATGGGCTGGGGCGTGGGCTGGACGGTGCTGCTCTTCGGCCTCGCCGTCTGGTGGGGCACTGCGGTGTTCCGGCGCGAGAACGCCTGACCGCACCGCCACGCGTTCCCCGCGGGGTTTACATCGGCGTACCTCTTGTCAAGCGAGGTTTACAGACCCTATGGTCGTGTAAACCCCGCACCGCCAGGAGGTACGCCGATGAGCAGCGCCGTCCCGCACCGCACGCCGCACAGCACCGTCCCGCAGGGCTCGACCGAGCAGTGGACCGACCAGAAGCGCTACCTGTGGCTGATCGGCCTGGTGGTGCCCTCGCTGGCATTCCTGGCCTACGCCGGCTGGAAGCTGACCGGCTTCGGCGGCTGGTTCTGGATCGGCCCCGTCGTGATCCTGGTGGTCGTGCCGGCGATCGACCTGGTGGCCGGTCTGGACCGCTCGAACCCGCCCGACGACCTGATCGAGGCGCTCGAGGAGGACCGCTACTACCGGTGGGTGACCTACCTCTTCCTCCCGGTGCAGTACGCCGGGTTCCTCGGCGCGATGTACCTCATCGCCGCGGGCGACCCGCTGGCCGGCGTCGGGCGGGGCGGCGGCGACCTGGCCACCTGGGAGGCGGTCGGCCTGGCGATCTCCATCGGGTGCATCGGCGGGATCGGCATCAACACCGCCCACGAGCTGGGCCACAAGAAGGAGAGCCACGAGCGCTGGCTGTCCAAGATCGCGCTGGCCCAGAGCTTCTACGGCCACTTCTACATCGAGCACAACCGCGGCCACCACGTCCGCGTCGCCACCCCCGAGGACCCGGCGTCCTCCCGCCTCGGCGAGACGTTCTACCGGTTCTGGCCGCGCACGGTGCTCGGCTCGCTGCGCAGCGCCTGGAACCTGGAGAAGCGTCGCTACGCGCGGAAGGAGCAGCACCCGTTCCGTCCGGGCAACGACGTGCTCAACGCCTGGGTGATGTCGGCGGTGCTCTGGGGCGGGGTCGTCGCCTGGCTCGGCGTCGAGGTGCTGCCGTACCTCCTGCTCCAGGCCGTGGTCGGCTTCTCGCTGCTGGAGGTCGTCAACTACATGGAGCACTACGGGATGCTGCGCCAGAAGGTCGGCGTCGGCGAGCGGCAGCGCTACGAGCGGGTCGACCCCTCGCACTCGTGGAACTCCAACAACATCGCCACCAACGTGCTGCTCTACCACCTGCAGCGGCACAGCGACCACCACGCGAACCCCACCCGCCGCTACCAGACCCTCCGGGACTTCGAGGAGTCGCCGGTCCTCCCCACGGGGTACGCCGGGATGATCGTCCTCGCGCTCGTCCCGCCGCTGTGGCGCCGGGTGATGGACCCGCGGGTGCACGCGCACTTCGGGGGCGACCTGACCCGCGCGAACATCCAGCCCGGCCGGCGCGAGCGGCTGCTGGCGGCGTACCCGCCGCCGGTCGCGGAGCCGACGGCGGCCGAGCGCGCCGACCGCACCCCCGGCGCGACCGAGGAGGTGCTGGCCGCGCGCTGCCCGAGCTGTGCGTACGTCTACGACGTCGCCGCCGGTGACGAGCACGAGGGCTTCGCGGCGGGCACCGCGTGGGCCGACGTCCCCGACGACTGGTGCTGCCCGGACTGCGGGGTGCGCGAGAAGGTCGACTTCGTGCCGCTGACCGGGGCGGACGCCTGATGGGCGCGCCCGCCGGACCGGTGCGGATCACCGTCGACCGGGACCGCTGCGAGGGGCTCGGGATGTGCGAGGCGATGGCCTCGGACTACTTCGAGCTCGACGACGACGAGGTCCTGCACGTCCTGGCCGAGACACCGGCCGAGGCCGACCGCGGCCGCGTCCACGCCGCGGTGGAGTCCTGCCCGGTCCTCGCCCTGGCCCTGGCCCCCGCCTGAGACCACCCCGGCCGGGGCAGGGCGGTTCCCCCTGCCGTCCGGCCCCGGTCCGGGGTCTGCTTCCTAGACTGGCCGCATGACGACGTCCCCGGCGCCCACCCCGGCGCCCACCACGACGCGCGACCGCGTGGTGGACGCCGCGGTGCGGCTCACCATCGACGTCGGCTGGGCCCGGGTGACGATGGGGCGCCTGGCCGACGAGGTCGGCGTCAGCCGGCAGACCGTCTACAACGAGATGGGCACCAAGGCCGGCCTCGCCGAGGCGATCATCGCTCGCGAGCTCGAGCGGTTCCTCGGGGTCGTGACCCTCGCCTTCGACGAGCACCCCGACGACCTGGTCGCAGCGATCCGCGAGGCGACCCGCTCGGTCCTCGAGCTGGCCCAGGACAACCCGCTGCTGCACGCGGTGGTGAGCGCGACCCACGGCGCCGACACCGAGCTCCTCCCACTGCTGACCACGCAGTCGGAGTCGCTGCTCGTCGCGGCGCAGGGCGTGGTCGCCGAGCGGATCGCGCCGTACGACGTGGACCTCGAGCCCGAGCAGCTCGACGCCGCGATCGACATGGTCGTCCGGGTCGTGCTCAGCCACGTCATGCAGCCCTCCGCGCTGCCGGCCACGACCGCCGACCGGCTGGCCTGGCTCGCCGCTCGCGTCCTGCGCGTCCGCGTCGGGTGAGCGGCCCCGCCGGCGTCCGGCTGGGCACCCCGTCCGGCCGGGCCGTCGTCGCCGCCGCGACGCTCGGCTCGGGGATGACGCTCCTCGACGGCACGGTCGTCAACGTGGCGCTGGTGCGCATCGGCGAGGACCTCGACGCCTCGCTGGCCCAGCTGCAGTGGATCACCAACGGCTACCTGCTCTCGCTGGCCAGCCTGATCCTCCTCGGCGGCTCGCTCGGCGACCGGTTCGGCCGCCGCCGGGTGTTCGTCGTGGGGACCGTGTGGTTCGCGCTGGCCAGCCTCGCCTGCGGCCTGGCGCCGAACGCGGAGACGCTGATCGCCGCGCGGGTGCTCCAGGGCGTCGGCGGGGCGCTGCTGACGCCCGGCAGCCTCGCGATGATCCAGGGCGCGTTCGTGCCCGAGGACCGGCCGCGGGCGATCGGTGCCTGGTCGGGCCTCGGGGGGATCGCGACCGCCGTCGGGCCGTTCGTCGGCGGCGTGCTGGTCGACCACGCGAGCTGGCGGTGGATCTTCCTGGTCAACCTGCCGCTCGCCGCGGTGACCGTGCTGGTCGCGCTGCGGTCGGTGCCCGAGACCCGGGACCCGGGCGCCTCCGGGCGGCTGGACGTCGCGGGCGCCGTCCTGGCCACCCTCGGCCTCGCCGGCACGACGTACGCGCTGATCCAGTGGGGCGGGGACCTGGCGCCGGCCGCGGCGGTCCTCGCCGTGCTCGCGCTCGTGGCCTTCGTGGTGGTCGAGCGCCGGCGCTCCGACCCGATGCTGGACCCGGCGCTCTTCGCCGACCGCACCTTCAGCGCCGCGAACGCGATGACGCTGCTGGTCTACGCCGCGCTCGGCGCGGTGATGTTCTTCCTGGTCCTGCAGCTGCAGACCGTCGGCGGGTACGCCGCGCTGGCGGCCGGCACCGCGACGCTGCCGGTCACGGTCTGCATGCTGCTGCTGGCCGCGCGCGGCGGCGCGCTCGGGGCCCGGATCGGGCCGCGCATCCCGATGACCGTCGGCCCGCTCGTCATGGCGGCCGGCGTCCTGCTGCTGCTGGCGGTCGGCGAGGACGTCGACTACCTGCGCGACGTGCTGCCCGGGCTCACCGTCTTCGGCCTCGGCCTGGCGCTGATGGTCGCGCCGCTGACCGCGACCGTGCTCGCGGCGGCCCCCGACCAGCAGGCGGGGCTGGCCAGCGGGGTCAACAACGCGGTCGCCCGGGCCGGCTCGCTGCTGGCCGTCGCCGCGCTGCCGGTGGCTGTCGGCCTCGGCGGGGACCAGTACGCCGACCCGGTCGCGCTCGACGCGGCGTACCGCACCGCGATGATCGCATGCGCGGGCCTGCTGGCCCTCGGCGGTGCGGTGTCGTGGGTCCTCGTCCGCAGCGACGTCCTGGAGGAGTGAGCCGGGTTCGGGCGCGGGCGTTGCGGACCCGGCCTACCCTGGGCGGCGGGAGAGCTCGGAGGGAGGACCGGTGGGAGCGACGCGTGCCTGGACGCCGCTGGTGGCGGCGACCCTGCTGCTCCTGACGTCCTGCGCGACGTCGGCGGAGACCACCCCGGAGCCCGCACCCGCCCCGTCCGGCTCCGCCGTCGGCTCGGTCGACACCGCGCCCCGGCCCGAGGGCGGTCGCGCCGCCCCGGTCGGCGCGTTCGCCGTCGAGCCGCCCGGCCCGCTGCGGGGCAGCACCCTCGAGGGCCCGGACATGCTCGTCTACAGCCAGGACCCGCTCAGCGACGACATGGTGGAGCGGATCGAGGGCCTGCGGGGCGTCGACGCCGTCGAGCCGCTGGCCATGGCGCAGGTGCCGGTCGAGGAGAAGGTCATCAACCTCGCCGCGGTCGACCCGGCGACGTACCGCCGCTTCGTGCCGGACCGTGCGAGCGCCCGGCTGCTCGAGGCGTGGAAGCGCGTCGCGGCCGGCGAGATCGCCGTCCTGCCGGAGATGAAGACGAAGATCCCGATGGACGAGCAGGGCTTCTTGTCGCTGGGCAACTCGACCAAGGCGCCCAAGGCCCACGTCGGCGCCTACGTCGCGCAGGTCCCGCAGGTCGACGCGGTCGTCAACGAGAAGTGGGGCGAGGCGCTCGGGATGAAGCCCGGCAACGCGCTGCTCGTCTCCGCCGACATCACCGCCCCCCAGGCGCTGCGCAAGCCGATCCAGGAGATCGCCGGCGACGAGGCCTCCGTGCAGATCCTCGGCCCCGACCTCGACACCAGCGTGAAGCAGACCGCGTTCCTGGTCGGGACGGTCGCCGAGGCGGTCGGCACCTTCAACTACACCGTGCTCGGCGGGGGCCGGATCGCCCCCGAGCCGGCCTGGGTCACCGAGCACATCCGCACCGAGCCGGTGCCGATCCTCGGCTCGGTGACCTGCAACAAGGCGATCTTCCCGCAGCTGCGGGCGGCCCTGCAGGAGGTCGTCGACCGCGGCCTCGCCGACGAGATCCACCCCGACGAGTACGCCGGCTGCTACTACCCGCGCTTCATCGCCGGCTCGACGAAGCTCTCCAACCACTCCTTCGGGCTGGCGCTCGACTTCAACGTCCCCGGCAACCTGCGCGGCACCGTCGGCGAGATGGACCGCACGGTGGTGGACATCTTCAAGAAGTGGGGCTTCGGGTGGGGCGGCGACTGGCGCTACACCGACCCGATGCACTTCGAGATGGTCGCCATCGTCGAGCCCCGGACCTGACCGGCCGGGCGTGGGGCGGGTCGTGGAGCGGGGCGTGGAGCCCGGCGTGGCGATCGGACGGGTCGTCGAGCTGCACCGGTTCCCGGTGAAGTCGCTGCAGGGCGAGCGCCTCGAGCGGGTGGACGTGGACCTGCGCGGTCTCGTCGGCGACCGGGCCTGGGCGGTGCGCGAGCCGGACGGCAAGCTCGGCAGCGGCAAGTCGACGCGGCGGTTCCGCAGGATGGCCGGGCTGCTCGAGCTCCACGCGACGTACGACGGGGGCCGGGTGGGCGAAGGGCCGGTGGTCGCCCTCCCCGACGGGCGGTCCTGGCGGGCCCCCGACGCCGAGCTGGACGAGGCGCTCACGGCGTACGTCGGCCGGCCGGTCGCCCTGGCCCCGGAGGCGGACGTCGCCCACCACGACGAGGGCCCGCTGCACCTGGTCACCACCGCCACGCTGGGCCGGCTGGCCACCGACGGGGTCGTCCTGCGCGCGAACCTGGTGCTGGACGTGCCGGGCCTCGAGGCGTTCGCCGAGGACGGCTGGTCCGGGCGGGAGCTGCGGGTCGGTGGTGGCGGGCTGGTGCTGCGGGTGCGCGAGCCGATGCCGCGGTGCGTCATGGTGGGCACCGAGGTGCTCCACGAGACCACCCGGCTCAACGACGGGTGCGCGGGCGTCGTGGTCGACGTCGTGGGGCCGGGGCCGGTCGCGGTCGGGGACGACGCGGTCCTCGCCGGTCGCTAGCCTCGCCTGCATGCGCGCCGCCAGAGTCCTCGCCACCACCGGTCCCGCCGACGTCCGTGTCGAGGAGGTCGACGAGCCCACGCCGGGCGCGGGCGACGTGCTCGTCGAGGTCCACAGCGTCGGGGTGTCCTTCCCCGACCTGCTGCTGAGCCGCGGCGAGTACCAGATGAAGCCCGAGCCGCCGTTCACCCTCGGCGTCGACTTCGCCGGCACGGTCGTGTCGGGCCCGGGCTTCGAGCCCGGCCAGCGGGTGGCCGGCGTGGGCGGCTGGGGCGGGGCGTCCGAGCTGGTCGCCAACCCGGCCGACTTCGTCTTCGCGCTGCCCGACGAGCTGTCGTACGACGAGGGCGCGGCGCTGCCGATGAACTACCTCACCGCCGACTTCACCCTCCACGAGCGCGCCGGGCTGCGCGAGGGCGAGACCGTGCTGGTCCACGGCGCCGCCGGCGGCGTCGGCACCGCCACCATCCAGGTCGCCAAGGGGATGGGCGCGCGGGTCGTCGCGGTGGTCTCCACCGAGGAGAAGGCCGGGGTCGCCCGCGCCGCCGGCGCCGACGAGGCCGTGCTGGTCGAGGGGTTCAAGGACGCCGCCAAGGAGCTCACCGGCGGCGTCGGCGTCGACGTGGTGGTCGACGTGGTGGGCGGCGACCTGTTCACCGACTCCCTGCGCGTGCTCGCCCCGCAGGGCCGGCTCATGGTCGTCGGGTTCGCCGCCGGCCAGGGCATCCCCCAGGTCAAGGTCAACCGGCTGCTGCTCAACAACGTCGACGTGCGCGGCGTTGGCTGGGGCGCCTACGCGATGGTCCGCCCCGGTTACATGCACCAGCAGTGGGAGCGCCTCGTGCCGATGATGACCTCCGGCGTCGTGAAGCCGCCGATCGGCTCGACCTACCCGCTCGACGACTTCTCCCAGGCCCTGCTCGACATGGAGGCCCGCCGGACGCTCGGGAAGTCGGTCGTCCGCGTCCGTGGCTGAGGTCGGCGGGATGTAACGCGCCGTTCGGGGAGCTGCCGCGCCGGTGGAGCGGCGCGGTAGATCACCGGAAAGCGCGTTGCAAGCCGCGACCGCTCAGGCCCGCGACCGCTCAGACCGCGCGGAGCGGGTGGATCGCGACGTCCCCGGCGAGGACCGGGCCGAGCACGGCGAAGGCCTCGGCCACGTGCGGGGCGGACATGTGGGCGTCGATGGCGGCCTGGGACTCCCACGCCTCGATGGTGACGAAGGTGCCCGGCGCGGTGGCGGACTCGAAGGCGTCGTACTGCAGGCAGCCCTCGTCGTCCGCCAGGCTGGCGGCGGCGAGGGTGGCGAGCGCGGCGCGGGCGGCGTCGGCGTGGTCGGGCTGGACGGGCAGCGTGGCGACCACGCGGATCGGGGTGCTCATGGCGCCGAACCTAGCGGCGGCGTGCGGGCCGGGGCAGTGGGTCGCGCCGGTTAGGGTCGATCCCGTGACGATCCTCGATGACGCCCGCCCGGGCATGGACCCCGACATCCGCCCGCAGGACGACCTGTTCGGCCACGTCAACGGGCGCTGGCTGGACGAGACCGAGATCCCCAGCGACCGGTCGAGCTGGGGCCCGTTCGTGCAGCTGGCCGACGCCGCAGAGGACCACGTCCGGCAGATCATCGAGGAGCTCGCCGCCGGCGATCCCGCGACGATGACCGAGGACGCGCGCAAGATCGGCGACCTGTTCGCCTCCTTCATGGACACCGAGGCGATCCAGCGGCACGGGCTGCGCCCGGTGCGGCCGCTGATCGACGCGGTCGACGGGCTGCGCGACGTGCGCGACCTGGCGGCGTTCCTCGGCGAGTTCGAGCGGGTCGGGGGCCACGGGCTGTTCGGGTCCTACGTCGACACCGACGACCGCCGCTCGGACCGCTACCTCTTCCACCTCGTCCAGGGCGGGCTGGGGCTGCCGGACGAGTCGTACTACCGCGAGGAGAAGTTCGCCGAGGTCCGCGAGGCCTACCTGGGCTACCTCGAGCAGCTCTTCACCCTCGCCGAGCACCCCCACGCCGCGGCCGCGGCGCGCACCGTGCTGGAGATCGACACCCGCCTGGCCGCGGGCCACTGGGAGCGCGCGGCGACCCGCGACGTCCAGAAGACCTACAACCTGATGACGCTGGCCGAGCTCAAGGAGCTGTGCCCGGCCTTCGACTGGGACGCCTACGTCACCAACCTCGGCGGCAACGACGAGACCGTCGCCGAGGCGTGCGTGCGGCAGCCGTCGTTCTTCGGCCACCTCTCGACGGTGCTCGACGAGGTCCCGATCGACGCGTGGCGCCCGTGGATGCTCAGCCACGTGCTGCGCTCCTCCGCGCCGTACCTCACCGACGACTTCGTCGAGACCAACTTCGACTTCTACGGCCGCACCCTCAACGGCACCCCCGAGCTGCGCGCGCGGTGGAAGCGCGGCGTGGCGTTCGTCGAGGGCGCGATCGGTGAGGCCGTGGGCCAGGAGTACGTCGCGCGGCACTTCCCGCCGACCTCCAAGGCGCTGATGGACGACCTGGTCGCGAACCTGATCGCCGCCTACCGCGAGTCGATCTCCCAGCTGGACTGGATGACCGAGGAGACCAAGCAGCGGGCCTACGAGAAGCTCGCGACCTTCCGCCCCAAGATCGGCTACCCCGAGAAGTTCCGTGACTACTCGGCGCTGTCGGTCAGCGCGACCGACCTGCTCGGCAACGTCGCGGCCGCCGCGGCGTTCGAGACCGACCGCCAGCTGGCCAAGATCGGCTCGCCGGTCGACCGCGACGAGTGGTTCATGCTCCCGCAGACCGTCAACGCCTACTACAACCCCGGCACCAACGAGATCTGCTTCCCCGCCGGCATCCTGCAGAAGCCGTTCTTCAGCCCCGACGCCCACCCGGCGGAGAACTACGGCGGCATCGGCGCGGTCATCGGCCACGAGGTCGGGCACGGCTTCGACGACCAGGGCGCGCAGTACGACGGCGAGGGCAACCTCCACGACTGGTGGACCGCCGACGACAAGGCCGCCTTCGAGGTGAAGTCCCGGGCGCTCATCGAGCAGTACGACGCGTTCGAGCCGCGCAACCTGCCCGGCGAGCACGTCAACGGCTCGCTGACCGTGGGCGAGAACATCGGCGACCTCGGCGGGCTCACCATCGCCCACAAGGCGTTCCTGATCTCCGAGGGCGGCACCGCCTCGGAGGAGGACCGCCGCCGGCTGTTCCTGAACTGGGCCTACGTGTGGCGGACCAAGCGCCGCACCCAGCAGGAGCAGCAGTACCTCACCATCGACCCGCACAGCCCGCCGGAGTTCCGCGCCAACATCGTGCGCAACCTCGACGAGTTCCACGAGGTCTTCGGCACCCGGGAGGGCGACGGCCTCTGGCTCGACCCCGACCGGCGGGTGCGGATCTGGTGAGTGCCGGGTCGGTCGCTCCTCAGACCGCGGCCGGCTCCGGCCGGGCGGCCGCGCCCTCGTCGACGGGCGCGAGGTCGACCGTCAGGTCGCGGCCACGGGTCTCGGGCAGCAGAGAGACCGAGACCAAGCTGATCGCGGCGACGACGACGTTGTAGGTCGCCACGAGCCACAGCGTGCCGTCGCCCTTCGTCACCAGCCAGGCGGCGATGAGCGGGGTGAGGCCGGAGGCGAGGATGCCCGAGACCTGGTAGAGCGTGCTGAGCGCGGAGTAGCGGTACCGGGTGTCGAACAGCTCGCTCCAGAACGCCGCCAGCGGGCCGTACACCCAGCCGTAGACGATCCCGAGGCCGCCGACGAAGGTCAGGAACACGCCGAGGGTCGTGCCGGTCTGGATCATCCAGGCGGCGGGGAAGGCGAAGACCAGCGCGAACGCCGCGCCGGACGCGTAGACCGGCCGGCGGCCGACCCGGTCGCTGAGCCGCCCGGACACCAGCACCAGCGCGACGCCGAGCAGCGCGCCGACCATGATGCAGTTGAGGGCGGTGGACTTGGTGACGCCGACCTCGTCGACGGCGTAGGCGAGCAGGTAGACCGAGAACAGGTTGAACGAGAACCCCTCGATGAACCGGGTGCCCATGCCGAGGAGGAGGGTCCGCCCCTGCCGGGCGAACAGCTCGGTCACCGGCATCGCGGAGACCTGCTTCTCCTCCTGCACCCGCTGGAACGACGGGGTCTCCATGACGCTCAGCCGGATCCACGCGCCGATGGCGAGCAGCACGATGCTCAGCAGGAAGCAGGCGCGCCAGCCCCACGCGAGGAACGCCTCGTCGGGCAGCTGCGAGGCGATCGCGAAGGCGCCGCTGGCCAGGAAGAGGCCGCCGGGCACGCCGATGTGGGCGAAGCTGCCGAAGAACCCGCGCCGCCGCGCGGGCGCGAACTCGACCGCGAGCAGCACGGCGCCGCCGTACTCCCCGCCGACGCCGATGCCCTGGAGCACCCGCAGCACGACGAGCAGCACCGGCGCCCACACGCCGATCTGGTCGTACGTCGGCAGGAGGCCGATCACCGCGGTGCCGATCCCCATGATCATGAGCGTCCAGATCAGCATCGTCTTGCGACCGATGCGGTCGCCGAAGTGGCCGAAGACGAGCCCGCCGACCGGCCGGGCGAGGAAGCCGACGGCGAACGTGCCGAACGCCGCGAACTGCGCCGCCGGTCCGTCCAGGCCGTTGAAGTACAGCTCGTCGAAGACCAGGCCGGCGGCGGTGCCGTAGAGGAAGAAGTCGTACCACTCGATGGTGGCGCCGACGGCCGAGGCCATCGCGACCCGGCGGGGGTCGGCGGCCGCGCTGGTCGCCGCGGCTCCCGTGGTGCTTGCCATGATCGTCTCCTCGACTGGTCCGTCGTCGTCCACCGGCTGTGGATGAGTTTGTGCAGTGAACAACCTGACAAACCATAGAAGGTGTGGCCTGTCGGCGCAGCACCGGGCGGGCCGCCCGGTGGCAGGCGTTGCCGATGACCCGATCGGCGCGACCGCCCGGCTTGGAGGGCGCTCCGGCACCGTCCGTGGCCGCTGGTAGACAGGTCGCCATGACCTCTCCCGCGGCCGCCCCGTCCCCGAGCAGCGCGACCGACGTGCGCGAGCAGGCCGAGGCGCACCTGCGCGCCCTGGTCGGCAGGGACGACGCCGTCCTGCGCGAGGACCAGTGGTCGGCGATCGAGGCGCTCGCGGTCGACCGGCGCCGCGCCCTGGTGGTGCAGCGCACCGGCTGGGGCAAGTCGGCGGTCTACTTCGTGGCCACGCTGCTGCTGCGCGGGCAGGGGGCCGGGCCCACGGTAATCGTGTCCCCGCTGCTGGCGCTGATGCGCAACCAGATCGCCGCCGCCGAGCGCGCGGGCATCCGCGCCGTCACCATCAACTCCACCAACATCGAGGACTGGGAGCCGGTCCACCAGGCCATCCGCGACGGCGAGGTCGACGTCCTGCTGGTCAGCCCCGAGCGGCTCAACAACCCCGGCTTCCGCGACGAGGTGCTGCCGCGCCTGGCCGCGACCTGCGGCCTGCTCGTCGTCGACGAGGCGCACTGCATCTCCGACTGGGGCCACGACTTCCGGCCCGACTACCGCCGCATCCGCACGTTGCTGGCGGAGCTCCCCGACGGCATCCCGGTGCTGGCCACGACCGCGACCGCCAACGAGCGGGTGACCGCCGACGTCGCCGAGCAGCTCGGGCCTCTGGGCCAGCAGGTGCTGGTGCTCCGCGGCTCGCTGGACCGGGAGTCCCTCCGCCTGGGCGTGGTCCGGCTCAGGACGGCCGAGCAGCGGCTCGCCTGGCTCGCCGACCACCTCGCCGAGCAGCCCGGGTCCGGGATCGTCTACTGCCTGACGGTCGCCGCCACCCAAGAGATCGCCGACTACCTGCGCTCGCGCGGGCACGACGTCGCGGCGTACTCCGGCCAGACCGACACCACCGAGCGGCAGGCCCTCGAGCAGGACCTCGCCGCCGGCCGGGTCAAGGCGCTGGTGGCGACCAGCGCGCTCGGCATGGGCTTCGACGCGACGCTGGGCTTCGTGGTCAACATGGGCGCGCCGTCGTCGCCGGTCGCCTACTACCAGCAGGTCGGACGTGCGGGCCGCGGCACCGACGAGGCGGTCGTGGTGCTGCTGCCGGCCACCGAGGACCGCGACATCTGGAACTACTTCGCCTCGCTGGCCTTCCCCCGCGAGGAGCTGGTCCGCCAGACCCTCGAGGTCCTGGCCGCGGAGGGCCGTCCGCTGAGCACCGCCGCGCTGGAGACCCGGGTCGAGCTCAACCGCACCCGGCTGGAGACGATGCTCAAGGTGCTCGACGTCGACGGCGCCGTGCGCCGCGTCCGCGGCGGGTGGGAGTCGACGGGCCGGGACTGGAGCTACGACGAGGAGCGCTACCGCCGCGTCACCGAGGCGCGCGAGCGCGAGCAGCAGGCGATGCTCGACTACATCGCCACCGACCGCTGCCGGATGCGCTTCCTGCGCGACCAGCTCGACGACCCGGAGGCGGCCGACTGCGGGCGCTGCGACAACTGCGGCGGCCTCGACCTGTCGACCGAGGTGTCGGCGGCGGCGCTGGAGGAGGCCGGTGCGCGGCTGTCGCGCCCGGGGGTGGTCGTCGAGCCGCGCAAGATGTGGCCGACCGCGCTCGCCAACCTCGGCGTCGACCTCAAGGGCAAGATCGCCGAGGGGGCGTCCGAGGGGCGCGCCGTGGCGCGGCTGACCGACCTCGGGCACGGGCAGGCGCTGCGGGAGCTGTTCGCGCCGGGCACGCCCGACGGGCCGGTCCCCGTGCCGCTCGTGCGGGCCGTCGTCGAGGTGCTCGAGGAGTGGCGCCCGCGGGTCGACGCGATCGTGTCGGTGGAGTCGGCCACCCGGCCCACGCTCACCAGCGACCTCGCCGCGGGGCTCTCGCGCTACCTCGGGGTGCCGGTGGTCGGCACCTGGGCAGTCGTCGACCCCGACGTCGCCCCGGGGCAGGGCGCGATGAACTCCGCCCAGCGGGTGGCCGCGGTCGGCCGCCGCTCGGCGCTGCACGCCGACGTGCCGGAGGGCGCGCGGGTGCTGCTGGTCGACGACCGCACCGACACCGGCTGGAGCCTGACGCTCGCCGCCCGCGCGCTGCGGCGGGCGGGGGCGGCCGAGGTGTTCCCGCTGGTCCTCGCCGTCACCGGCTGACCCCGCAAACGCCTCGTGCTGCCCAGCGTGCGCCGGGGCGCACGCTGGGCAGCACGAGGGCTGGGATGAGGTGGGTGACCGAGGGGTCAGTGACCCATCAGCGCGGTCTGGTCGACCGGCTCGGCCGGGGGCCGGCGCGGCAGGAAGAACGCCGGGAGCAGCACGACGGCCACCATGACGGTGGCGACCCAGAAGGTGCCGCTGAAGACGCCGGCCAAGTCGCCGGCGATGGCGGCCGGGTCGCCCGAGGTCGGGTCGACGTCGTTCTTGATGCCGTTGGTGAGCAGCACCGAGAAGATCGCGGTGCCGATCGAGGCGGCGACCTGCTGGACGATGTTGAGCAGCGTCGAGCCGCGGGCGACGGTGTGGCCGCGCAGGGTCTGGAGCGCCGCGGACATGATCGGCATCATCGTGGCGCCCATGCCCAGGCCCATGACGAACAGCGCGGCCATCAGGAACGTGTACGACGTGGTCGCGTCGAGCGTGGCGAACATGCCCATGCCGACCGTGATCACCGCGATGCCGGCGAGCACGATCTTGCCGGGGCCGATCTTGTCGCTGAGGACGCCGGCGACCGGCATCACCAGCATCGCGCCGACACCCTGCGGGGCCAGCAGCAGGCCGGCGTCCAGGGCGCCCTCGCCGCGGACGTTCTGGAAGTAGAGCGGGAAGAGCAGGCTGGCGCCGAAGAAGGCGATCGCGAACAGCGACATCGCGATGACCGCGACGGTCATCGTGCCGTTCGTGAACAGCCGCAGGTCGACCAGCGGGTGCTTGTTGGACCGGGCGAGCGCCCACGGCACGAACGCCGCGATGAGCAGCAGGCCGACGATCGCGGGGACCAGCACCTCGGCGTCCAGGACGGTGCCGGTCTCGGGAATGGTCGAGACGCCGTACAGGAACGCGGCGAGGCCGGGGGAGAGCAGCACCATGCCGAGCCAGTCGAAGGTCTCGGAGGGCTCGACGTCGTCCTTGGGCAGCACCTTCGCGGCGTAGACGATCGCGACGAGGCCGATCGGCACGTTGATCAGGAAGATCCAGTGCCAGCTGGCGTTGTCGATCAGCGCGCCACCGATGATCGGGCCGAAGATCGGGCCGAGCAGCATCGGGATGCCCATGACGGCCATGACCCGGCCGATCCGCTCCGGGCCGGCCGCACGGGTCAGGATCGTCATGCCGAGCGGCACGAGCATGCCGCCGCCGAGGCCCTGCAGGACGCGGAAGGCGACCAGCACCTCGAGGGAGTCGGCCACCGCGCAGAGCGCCGAGCCGGCCGCGAAGAGGACGATCGCCAAGAGGTAGAGGCGCTTGGTGCCGAACCGGTCGGAGGCCCAGCCGGTCAACGGGATCACGCTGGCCAGGGCCAGCGTGTAGGCGGTCATCGTCCACGCGACCTGCGCGGTGGTCGCGTCGAACTCGCGCTGGAAGGTCTCGAGGGCCACGGAGACGACCGTGATGTCGAGGATCGACATGATCGCGCCGAGGACGACGACGCCGGCCACCACGAGGACCTGCCGGTCGAGCTTGTCGGAGACGGGCGTGCCCGGCCCGCCGGGCGTGCTGGAGAGATCGGTGCTCACCGGAGGAGATTAGTCTCCGCTCTCACCCTCGGTCATCCGACTTCGGTCGTCGGGGCCCGTGCGGTTGGTCACCCCGGTCCTGCCGGCCGGGGGCCGGCGCCGCCCTCAGGCGCCGCTGCTGGAGGCGAGCGCGCGGGCGGCGTCGCGCAGCACCGGGTCGTCGGGCTCCACGCCGGGGCGGAAGCGCGCGACGACGTGGCCGCTGCGGTCGACGAGGAACTTCTCGAAGTTCCACTGGACGTCGCCGGCCTCGCCCTTCTCGTCCGGGGTCCGCACCAGCTCGGCGTACAGCGGGTGCTGGTCCTCGCCGTTGACCTCGATCTTCTCGGTCATCGGGAACGTCACGCCGTACGTCGCGGAGCAGAACTCCCCGATCTCCTCGGCGGTGCCCGGCTCCTGGCCCATGAACTGGTTGCACGGCAGGCCGACGACGGTGAACCCGGAGCCGGCCAGCTCCTCGTGCAGCGCCTCGAGGCCGGCGTACTGCGGCGTGAGCCCGCACTTGCTCGCCACGTTGACCAGGAGGGCCGGCTTGCCGCCGGTGATCTCGCCCAGGGTGGTGGGCGTCCCGTCGAGCCGGTTGATCGGGAGGTCGAGGATGCTCATGGCGCGACGGTACCGGCACCGGCCGCACCGTCGGCAGGAGCGGTTACGGTCCTGCGGGTGAGCTTCGTCCCCGTCACCGGCCCGGCCAGGTTCCGGCCCGCCGAGCCGCCGCGGGACGGCGTGGTCGACTTCGGCGACGACCGGCGCACCGTGAGCCTTCCGGTGCGCGCCGCACTGCCGGTGCTCACCAAGGCCCACGCCCGCGACGACCTCCACCCGAGCGTCGCGCTGCTCTCCGGAGCCGCCCTGCTCGGCCTGCGGCTGGTCGCCGCCGGGCGGATCGAGCCGGCCGACGGCGACGGGCCTCCCTCGTGGCGGATGGCGCCGCTCGACGGGTCCGACACCGACCGGGTGGAGATGCTCGCGCGCACCCGGGCGTACGACGGCGTGGACGCCGCGGCGGCGGAGGAGCTGGTGCGCCAGGTGCTCGACGCGGTCGCCGACGCCGTGCCGCGGACGGCCCCCCGGCCGCAGCGCCCGGACCGGCAGCCCGGGGCCGGCGGTCCGACGCGCCCCGCGGCGGGCCGGCCGGCGCAGCGCGACTTCGCGGCCAGGCTCCAGGCGCGGATCGACCGGAACCGCACCGCGGCGGGCCCGGTCGGCGACCTGCCCCAGCTCGTCACCGTCTCGCTGCGGGTGGAGGCCGACGAGGAGGAGCTCGTCGCCGGCGCCGTCCGGCTCGTCCTCCAGGTCCACGACGAGCAGGACCCGCTCCACGTCTGCGACGCCGCGTTGCTGTGGACCGGGACGGGCGCGGATCCCGGCCACGGCTTCGGGGACCGGGCGCGGACGCACGCGACGATCGCGCTGCGGGCGGCCGCGGAGGCGTGGCCCGTGCTCGACCGGCTGCTCGAGCTGCGGGTGCCCGACCAGATCACCCTCGACACCGACGAGATCGTCAGCCTGCTCGAGGAGGGCGTGGGCGCCCTGCGCGAGCGCGGCGTCGACGTGCTCTGGCCGCGCAGCCTGGGGCGCGACTTCACCACCACGACCGTGCTCGACGCGGCGTCCGCGACCTCGTCCCGGAGCGGGACGGGTACCCGCGAGGAGCCGCTGAACAAGCCGCTGCTCGGGACCGAGGACCTCTTCGCCTTCCGCTGGCAGGTCGCGCTGCACGGCGAGCCCCTGACCGACGAGGAGATGGACCAGCTGGCGCAGGCGGCCTCGCCGGTCCTCAAGCTGCGGGGCAGCTGGACGGTGGTCGACCCCGCCGTCGCCCGCAGGGCCCGCAAGCGGCTGGTCCGCACCGCCACCCCGGCGCAGGCCGTCGCCGCGGCGCTGACCGGGACGGTCCAGGTCCCCGCCCCCGGCGGGGCGCAGAGCGAGGAGCAGGTGGTCGTCGGCGCGAGCCTGCTGCGGGTGCGCGAGCGGCTGACGACGGCCGCCACCCGCGAGCCCGTCGAGGTCCCGGCAGCGCTGCGCGCGGAGCTGCGCGACTACCAGCGCCACGGCCTCACCTGGCTGGCCGAGCTGACCTCGCTCGGCCTCGGCGCCTGCCTGGCCGACGACATGGGGCTGGGCAAGACGATCACCCTCATCGCGCTGCACCTGCACCGCCGCGAGCAGGGCGCGACCGGCCCGACGCTGGTGGTGTGCCCCACCAGCCTGCTCGGCAACTGGGAGGCGGAGGTCGCGCGCTTCGCCCCGGGCACGCCGGTGCGCCGCTTCCACGGGTCCAGCCGCGACCTCGGCGGGCTCGGCGAGGGCCTGGCCGGCATGGACGACGGGTTCGTCCTGACGACGTACGGCACCGCCCGCCGCGACGCCGCCGTGCTCGCCGACGTCGGGTGGGACCTGGTGGTCGCCGACGAGGCGCAGCACGTGAAGAACGCCCAGTCCGCCACCGCCCGCGCACTGCGGACCATGCCGTCGCGGGCCCGGGTCGCCCTGACCGGCACACCGGTCGAGAACGACCTGACCGAGCTGTGGTCCGTGCTCGACTGGGCGACCCCCGGGCTGCTGGGCAGCCGGGCGGCGTTCCGCAAGGTCTGGGCGGCGCCGATCGAGTCGGGGCAGGAGCCCACGAAGGCGCGGCAGTTCGCCGACCTGATCGACCCGTTCCTGCTGCGGCGCCGCAAGTCCGACCCGGGGATCGCGCCGGAGCTGCCGGCCAAGACCGAGACCGACCACCCGCTGCGGCTCACCCGCGAGCAGGTCGTGCTCTACGAGGCGTTCGTCCGCGACACGATGGAGCGGATCGAGCGGGCGGACCCCGAGGCCCGCCGCGGGCTGGTGCTGGCGCTGCTGACCGGGCTCAAGCAGATCTGCAACCATCCCGCCCAGTTCCTCAAGCAGTCCGGCGCCGTGCGCCTCGCGGGCCGCTCGCAGAAGCTCGACCTGCTCGAGGAGCTGCTCGAGACCGTGGTCGCCGAGGGCGGGGCGGCGCTGGTGTTCACCCAGTACGTCGCCATGGCGCGCCTGGTCGAGGCCCACCTGACCCGTCTCGGCATCGGCCACCAGCTCCTCCACGGCGGCACCCCCGTGCGCGAGCGCGAGGCGATGGTGGCCCGGTTCCAGGCCGGGTCGCAGGACACCGGCCATCCCGACCCGGTGCCGGTCTTCCTGCTGTCGCTGAAGGCCGGCGGCACGGGGCTCAACCTCACCCGCGCCGACCACGTCATCCACCTCGACCGCTGGTGGAATCCCGCGGTGGAGGAGCAGGCGACCGACCGCGCCTACCGGATCGGGCAGACCAAGCCGGTCCAGGTGCACCGGATGATCACCCGCGGCACCATCGAGGAGCGGGTCGCCGAGCTGCTCACCCGCAAGCGTGCGCTGGCCGACTCGGTGCTCGCCCGCGGGGAGGCCGCGCTGACCGAGCTGTCCGACGCCGACCTGCGCGACCTGGTCACCCTGCGGCCGGAGGCGTGAGGTGACCGCGCCCGGGCGAGGCGTCGTCCACCCCCGCGTCCCGGCGCGGCGGGGCGGCGCCCGGGCCGGCACGTGGTGGGCCCGGGCGTGGCTGCGCGCCGCCGAGGAGGCGGCGTACGACGAGGCGGACCTGGTCGCCGCCCGCCGGCTCGCGCGCTCGGGCCGGATCGGCGGGATCATCGTCGACGTCGGCACCTTCGTCGCGGCGGTCGAGGACGACGGCGGACTGTGGACGACCTCCGGCACGGTGCCGGTGCTCGACGAGCCCGCGCGGCAGGCGTTCGTCGAGACGGTGGCCGCCGAGGCCGGCCGGGTCGCCGCGCTGCTGGCCGGGGACCTCCCGCACACCCTGGTCGAGCACGCGGAGGACGCCGGCGTCGAGCTGCTGCCGTACGGCGGGGAGCTGGGCGCGACCTGCACGTGCACGTCGTGGACCGACCCGTGCGTGCACGCCCTGGCCGTCCTGCACCAGCTCGCGTGGCTGCTCGAGGGCGACCCGTTCGTGCTCCTGCACCTGCGCGGGCTGCCGCGCGACGAGCTGCTCGCGCGCCTGCACGCCCGCTCGGGCCCGGCGGCTCCGGAGGAGGACCCGGCCGAGGTCGACGCGGACACGGCGTACGACGCCGCCCTCCGCGCCGCCCGGGCGCTCGACCTGCTGGCCGACGGGCGGCCGGTGGACCACCTGTTCTGAGCCGACCGGCGAGGCGCGGGGAGGTGCGGCGCGGCTCAGAAGCCGTAGGACCCGCAGACCCGGTCCCGCACGGCCCGCCAGCTCGACTCGTCGACCGGGCTGCCGGGCTCGATGTCGTGGTAGGCCTGCAGGGGCTCCATCCGGGCGGCGGTCGCCTCGTCGTACCGCCCGGTCACCCGCTCCTCGGGGAACCGGGTCGGGTCGAGGTCGACCAGCATGCCCTGCAGGGCACGCACCCAGATGCCCAGCTCGGGGTCCAGGGGCCCGCCGAGGGTCAGTTGCGGCATGCCGGTCGTCGGCAGCACGCACACGCACCGGACCAGGTCGTCGGTGCCGGGGGTGAGCACGGTGACGCCGTCGCCCTTGTGGTCCAGCGTCATCCGGGCCGCGCACGGCTCGGCGAGGTCGTCGTAGGGGCCGAGGTACGCCGCCCAGGTCGGCGTCGGCCGCTCCTCGTCGAGGGACCACTCGGTGTCGCAGGAGTCGTCGACCCTCAGGTACCGGACGTCGGTGCCGTGGTCGGCCACGGCACCGCGCAGCGCCGTCGGCGTGTCCCCGACCGCCACGACGAGGAGCGCCTCGCCGGTGCACGCCTGGTCGACCTGGGGCACCCCGAGGTGGAGCGGGTCGCGGGCCGCGCTCGCGCCGGTCCCGCCGGTCCCGCCGTCCCCGTCGTCGCCGCCGAGGGGGTCGAGGAGGGCGGTCGCCGCGCCGCCGCCGGCCCCGAGGACCGCGGCGAGCAGGAGGGCGACGAGCCGGCCACGCACGCTTCGAGCCTAGGCCCCGCTGGGCCGACCGACCGGTGCCCGCACGCCGAGCGCGGCGAGCGCCATGCCGGCCAGCAGCTCGTGCATCGGCTCGTCGGGCAGGAGGCCGCTGTGCGGGGTGGAGTTCAGCAGCCCGAACGTCGCGTGCGCCATCGCCCGCGCCCGCTCGGTCCCCAGCCCGTCGTGCACGCCGCGCAGCTGGTCGGCCCACAGGTCGACGTACGCCCGCTGGAGCGCGCGCACCCGCTCCCGCGCGTCGGCCGGCAGCGACTCCCAGTCGCGGTCCTGGACGACGATCAGCGCCCGCCGGCCCAGCGCGAACGACACGTGCCAGTCCACCAGCCCCACCAGCGCCCCCTCCGGGTCGCCCGCCTCGGCGACCCGCTGGCGCCCCACGACCAGCAGCTCCTCGCTGATCGACACCAGCATCTCGGCGAGCATCGCGTCCTTGGACGGGAAGTGCTTGTAGAGCGCCGGCCCGGAGATCCCGCACGCCGCCCCGAGGTCGGCCACCGACACCCCGTGGAACCCGCGTGCCGCGAACAGCTCGGCCGCGGTCGCCAGGATCTGCGCGCGACGGCTCACGGTCGGCAAGGCTAGCGGGGGCCGGCCCCGGCCCGGCGGGAGGAAAGGCAGGGAAGCGTCAACATCCCAAGTTCACTTGGGATCCTCACGCTCCGCGGCCGTTGCAACCGCAGGGAACCTTCAACATCCCAGGTTCACTTGGGATGTTGACGCTCCGCGGCCTTCTCAACCACCGACCCCCGAGCCTCAGTCGACGAGGAACCCCCGCAACCGCTCGTGGTAGCCGGGCGGCTCGAGGAGGAAGGAGTCGTGGCCCCAGGGCGAGGCCAGCTCGGCGAGGTCGACGTCGACCCCGCAGGCGGCGAGCTCGCGGGCGAGCCGCTGGGACTGGCCGGTGTCGAAGCGCCAGTCGCTGTCGAAGGAGGTGACCTGGAAGCGCGTGCGGGTGGCGCGCAGCCGGTCGGCGGTCCAGGGGTCGGCGAAGGGGTCGAAGTAGTCGAGCAGCCGGGTCAGGTAGAGGTAGGACAGCGCGTCGAAGCGGTCGAGGAACGTCTCGCCCTGGTGCTGGAGGTAGTGCTCGACCTCGAAGTCCGGCCCCATCCGCCAGTCGTCGCCGGTGCTGGTGCGCCGGTGGCCGAACTTGGTCTCGAGCGAGGCGGCCGACACGTAGGTGATGTGGGCCATCATCCGGGCGATCTTCTGGCCCAGGCGCGGCTGGACCCCCTTCTCGGCGTACCGCCCGTCGTGGAAGTCGGGGTCGCTCATGATCGCCTCGCGGGCGACGGAGGAGAAGGCGATGTTCTCCGGGGTCAGCCGGGAGGAGGCCGCCACGACGACCGCCCGGTCGATCTCGTCGGGGGCGTCGACCACCCACTGCAGGACCTGCATCCCGCCCAGCGATCCACCGACGGCGGCGTGCAGCCGCGACACCCCCAGTGAGCGCAGCAGCCGCCGGTGCACGGCCACCAGGTCGCTCATGTGCAGCATCGGGAACCCCAGACCGTACGCCGCGCCCGTGGCCGGGTCCGTCGACAGCGGCCCGGTGGTGCCCGAGCAGCCCCCGAGCAGGTTCGCCGACACGACGAAGAACCGGTCGGTGTCGACCGGCCGACCGGGACCGATCAGGTTGTCCCACCACCCGCGCTTCTTGGCGCCCAGGTGCAGCCCGGCGGCGTGCGCGTCCCCGGTGAGGGCGTGGCAGACGAACACCGCGTTGTCGCGGTCCGGCGAGAGCGCGCCGTAGGTCTCGTAGGCGACCTCGACGTGGTCGAGCCGCCCGCCGCCGCGCAGGCGCAGCGGGTCGTCCTCGGAGGCGAGGACGACCCGCTGGGTCTCGACGTAGCCGATCGGTCCGGTCACGGAGCGGTGCTGCCCGGCGCTACTTGGTGGCCGACAGCGCCTGCTCGAGGTCGGCGATGATGTCGTCGACGTGCTCGATGCCGATCGAGAGGCGGACCATGTCCTCGGGCACGCCGGCGGCGACGAGCTCCTCGGGCGTCAGCTGGGAGTGGGTGGTCGTGGCGTTGTGGATCGCCAGCGACTTGGCGTCGCCGATGTTGGCGAGGTGGCTGAACAGCTCCAGTGACTCGATGAAGGTCCGCCCGCCCTCGCGGCCGGCCTTGAGCCCGAAGCTGACCAGGCCGCCGTACCCCTTGCCGGTGAAGGTGCGGTCCGCGACGGCCTTGTAGGCGCTGGACTCCAGGCCCGGGTAGCTCACCCAGGAGACCGCCTCGTGGCCCTCGAGGTACCGCGCTACCGCCAGCGCGTTCTCGCTGTGCCGCTCCATGCGCAGGTGCAGCGTCTCCAGCCCCTGCAGGAACAGCCAGGAGTTCATCGGGGTGATCGCCGCGCCGGTGTTGCGCAGCAGCACCGTGCGGGCGCGGATGATGTACGCCGCCGGGCCGGCGGCCTCGGTCCACACCGCGCCGTGGTACGCCGGGTCGGGCCGGGTGAGGCCCGGGAACCGCTCGGAGTGCGCGGCCCAGTCGAACTTCCCGGAGTCGACGATCACGCCGCCGATCGACGTGCCGTGGCCGCCGATGTACTTCGTCGCGGCGTGCACGACGACGTCGGCGCCCTGCTCGATCGCCCGGACGAGGTACGGCGAGGGCGTGGTGTTGTCGATGACCAGCGGCAGGCCCTGGGCGTGGGCGGCCTCGGCCCAGGCGGGGATGTCGATGACGTTGATCCGCGGGTTGCCGATCGTCTCGCCGAAGACCATCTTGGTCTTCTCGTCGACGTGCTTCGCGAGGTCCTCGGGCTTCTCGGGGTCGACGAAGCGGACCTCGATCCCGAACTGCGGGAGCGTGTGGGCGAACAGCGCGTAGGTGCCGCCGTACAGCGTGGAGAGGGCGACGATGTTGTCGCCGGCGTAGGTCAGGTTGAGCACGGCGTACGTCGTGGCGGCCGAGCCGCTCGCGGTCGCCAGGGCGCCCACCCCGCCCTCGAGCTGGTTGACGCGGTCCTCGAAGACCGACTGCGTCGGGTTCATGATCCGCGTGTAGATGTTGCCCGGCTCGGCCAGGGCGAACAGGTTCGCGGCGTGCTCGGTGTCGTTGAAGACGTAGGACGTGGTCTGGTAGATCGGCACCGCCCGCGCGTTGGTCGCGGGGTCGGCCTGCTCCTGGCCGGCGTGGACGGCGAGGGTCTCGGGGCTGTGCGGCACGTGTTCCTCCTGGGTGGGTCGGGCGCGCCAGCGTATTGTCGAGCCATTCGGTGGACAATGGGCGTCCGCCGAGCGGACGCACCCGGTCGCTCGACGTTACCGGTTAACGATCGCTAACCTGCCCGGGTGACCCAGGACCTGAGATCGCTCGTCGAGGACCTGCGCGAGCGCCTCGCGACCGCCCGGCTCGGCGGCTCGGAGGCGGCGCGTGCCAAGCACACCGCCCGCGGCAAGCTGCTCGTCCGCGACCGCGTCGACCGGCTCCTCGACCCGGGCAGCGCGTTCTTCGAGCTCAGCCCGCTCGCCGCGACGGGGATGTACGGCGCGCCGGGGGAGACGCCCGTGCCCTCGGCCGGCGTGGTGACCGGCATCGGCCGGATCAGCGGACGCGAGTGCGTGGTGGTCGCCAACGACGCGACGGTCAAGGGCGGGACGTACTACCCGGTGACCGTCAAGAAGCACCTGCGCGCCCAGCAGGTCGCGGCCGACAACCACCTGCCGTGCGTCTACCTCGTCGACTCCGGCGGCGCGTTCCTGCCGCTCCAGGACGAGGTCTTCCCCGACCGCGAGCACTTCGGGCGGATCTTCTTCAACCAGGCCAACCTGTCCGCGCGCGGCATCCCGCAGGTCGCCTCGGTGATGGGCTCGTGCACGGCCGGCGGCGCCTACGTCCCGGCGATGTCGGACGAGACCGTCATCGTCAAGGAGCAGGGCACGATCTTCCTCGGCGGCCCGCCGCTGGTGAAGGCCGCGACCGGCGAGGTCGTCACCGCCGAGGAGCTCGGCGGCGGCGACGTCCACGCCCGCACCTCCGGGGTGGTCGACCACCTCGCCGAGGACGACGCCCACGCGCTCGCGATCGTCCGGTCGATCGTCTCCACCTTCGAGCGGCCGCCGCACCGGGCCGGCGGAGCGGCGCCGTGGGAGGTGCACGAGGTCGAGGAGCCGGCCGAGGACCCCGAGGGCCTCTACGACGTGGTGCCCGCCGACACCCGCACGCCGTACGACGTGCGCGAGGTCATCCGCCGGGTGGTCGACGGCAGCCGGTTCCACGAGTTCAAGAAGCTCTACGGCGAGACGCTGGTGACCGGCTTCGCGCGGATCTGGGGCCACCCGGTCGGGATCGTCGCCAACAACGGGATCCTCTTCGGGGAGTCCGCCCTCAAGGGCGCGCACTTCATCGAGCTGTGCAACCAGCGCGGCATCCCGCTGGTGTTCCTGCAGAACATCTCCGGGTTCATGGTCGGCCGGGAGTACGAGAACAAGGGCATCGCCCGCGACGGCGCCAAGCTGGTCACCGCGGTCGCCTGCTCGGTGGTCCCGAAGCTCACCGTCGTCATCGGCGGCTCGTTCGGCGCTGGCAACTACGGCATGTGCGGGCGGGCCTACGACCCGCGGTTCCTGTGGATGTGGCCCAACGCGCGGATCTCGGTGATGGGCGGCGAGCAGGCCGCGTCGGTGCTCGCCACCGTCGCGGGCCGCCCCGACGACGAGGACCTCAAGGCCCCGATCCGCGAGCAGTACGAGACCCAGGGCTCGCCGTACTACGCCACGGCCCGGCTCTGGGACGACGGCGTCATCGACCCCGTCGACACCCGCCGCGTGCTCGGCATGGGCCTCGCGGCCGCCGCCCACGCCCCGATCCCGGCGCCCTCCTACGGCGTCTTCCGCATGTGATGGGAACGAACATGACCGGCTCCACCAGCGGCCGCATCCGCACCCTCCTCGTGGCCAACCGCGGCGAGATCGCGCTGCGGGTCTTCCGGACCGCGGCCCGCCTCGGCATCCGCACCGTCGCGGTCCACACCGACCTCGACGCCGCCGCGCCGCACGTCCGCGCGGCCGACGAGGCGGTCCGGGTGGGCAGCTACCTCGACGTCGACGAGGTCGTCGCGGCGGCGGTGTCGGTGGGTGCCGACGCGGTCCACCCCGGCTACGGGTTCCTGTCCGAGCGCTCGGCGTTCGCGAGCGCGCTCGAGGCCGCCGGGGTCGTCCTGGTGGGCCCGAGCGCCGCGGTGATGGAGCAGATGGGCCGCAAGGACCTCGCCCGCGAGGTCGCGGTCGCCGCGGGCGTGCCCGTCGTGCCGTCGTACGCCCTCGACGCGGACCCCGGCACCCTCGGCTACCCGGTGCTGGTCAAGGCGGCCGCCGGCGGCGGCGGCAAGGGCATGCGGGTGGTCCGCTCGGCGGCCGAGCTGGCCGAGGCCCGGGCTGCCGCAGCCCGCGAGGCCGCGAGCGCGTTCGGCGACGACACGCTGCTGGTGGAGCGGTACGTCGAGCGCGGCCGCCACATCGAGGTCCAGGTCCTCGGTGACACCCACGGCACAGTGCTGGCCTTCGGCGAGCGCGACTGCTCGACCCAGCGCCGGCACCAGAAGGTGCTCGAGGAGGCGCCCGCCCCCACGCTCGACGAGGCCACGCGGGCCGAGGTCGCCCGGGCCGCGGTCGCGCTCGCCGCCCAGGTCGGCTACGTCGGCGCCGGCACCGTCGAGCTGCTGCTCGACGCCGACACCGGGGAGTTCTGGTTCCTGGAGATGAACACCCGCCTCCAGGTCGAGCACCCCGTCACCGAGCTGGTCCACGACGTCGACCTCGTCGAGCTGCAGCTGCTCGTCGCCGACGGCGGCCGGCTCGAGGGGCTCGGCCCGTTCCCGGCACGCGGGCACGCCATCGAGGCCCGGGTGTACGCCGAGGACGCCTTCGGCGGGTTCCTGCCCCAGGCCGGCCGGGCCGAGCTGGTCCGCTGGCCCACCGGACCCGGCGTCCGGGTCGACCACGCGCTGGAGAGCGGGCAGGTCGTGTCCACGGCGTACGACCCGATGCTGGGCAAGGTCGTCGTTCACGGCCCCGACCGGGAGTCCGCGCGCCGCGGGCTCCTGCGCGCCCTGGACGAGACCGCGGTGACCGGGCTGACCACCAACACCGGCTTCCTCCGCGCGCTCGTCGCGGGCGAGGAGTTCCGCGACGCCACCATCGACACCGCGTGGCTGGACCGGCACGAGCTCGCCGCTCCCGCGCCGGACGAGGCCCGGCTGTTCGCGGCGTGGACCGCGGCGCACCTGCTCACCCCGGCCGCGACCGGCGAGCCCCACCCCTTCCAGGCCGACGGCTGGCGGCTGGCCGGCCCGCCGGCACCCGTCCTGGTCGAGCTGGACCGCCCGGTCCCGGTGACCGACGGCCGCGTCGGCGCCGCCGGGACCGTCGACGGCGTGCCGTTCGTCGCGGTCAGCGCGGAGCGGCACGTGGTCGTCGCCCAGGTCGAGGGCCGCCGTCGTCGCGCCGTCGTCGACGCCCGCGCCCACACCGTCGAGGTGGTCCTCGACGGGCAGCGCCACGTGTTCACCCGCCCCGACGTGCTCGCCGACACCGGGCCCGACGCCGGCGACGGCACGGTGCCCGCGCCGATGCCCGGCACGGTCCTCGACGTGCGGGTCGCCGAGGGGCAGCAGGTCGCGGCCGGCGAGGTGCTCGGGGTGATGGAGGCGATGAAGATGGAGTTCGCGCTCAAGGCGCCGTACGACGGCACCGTGACGGCCGTGGAGGCGGTCGCCGGGCGACAGGTGCCGCTCGGGGCGCGCTTGTTCGAGGTGACGGGTACCGACCTGTCATGACCCTCCCCACCCACGTCACGGTCTACGAGGTCGGTCCCCGCGACGGCCTGCAGAACGAGGCCGGCCAGGTCCCGACCGAGGTCAAGGCGGAGTTCGTCGAGCGGCTGCTCGCCGCCGGCCTGCCCGTCGTCGAGGCCACCAGCTTCGTCCACCCCCGGTGGGTGCCCCAGCTCGCCGACGCCGCGGACCTGCTCACCGTGCTGGGCGAGCGGATCGGCGACCGCGCCCGCGACCTGCCGGTGCTGGTGCCGAACGACCGCGGCCTGGACCGCGCCCTGGAGCTGGGCTGCCGGCACGTCGCCGTCTTCGGCTCCGCGACCGAGACCTTCGCCCAGCGCAACCTCAACCGGTCCTTCGACGAGCAGTTCGCGATGTTCGAGCCGACCGTGCGCCGCGCACGCGACGCCGGCGTCGAGGTCCGTGCCTACCTCAGCATGTGCTTCGGCGACCCGTGGGAGGGCGCGGTGCCGGTCGAGCAGGTCGTCGCCGCTGGCCGGCGGCTCGTCGACCTCGGCGCGAGCACGCTCAGCCTCGGGGACACCATCGGCGTCGGCACCGCCGGCCAGGTCGGCACCCTGGTCGAGGCGTTCGCGGCGGCCGGCCTCGGCCCCGAGCGGCTCGCCCTGCACTTCCACGACACCTACGGCCAGGCGCTCGCCAACACCTACGCCGCGCTGCAGGCGGGGATCACCACCTTCGACGCCAGCGCCGGCGGCCTCGGCGGCTGCCCCTACGCCAAGAGCGCCACCGGCAACCTCGCCACCGAGGACCTGCTGTGGATGCTGCGCGGGCTCGGCATCGAGACCGGCGTCGACCTCGACGCCGTCGTGGCCACCAGTGCCTGGATGGCGCGGCAGCTGGGACGGCCCAGCCCGTCGGCCGTCGTCCGTGCCCTGGCAGGATCGGGGTCGTGAGCACCCGCCGCGTCTACCTCCACGTCGGGGCACCCAAGACCGGCACGACGTACGTCCAGGACCGGCTGACCCGCAACGCGCGGCTGCTCGCCCGGCACGGCGTGCACGTGCCGACCGGGTCGCCGCTCGTGACACCGGCCCTGTTCCACTTCCGCGCCGCCCTCGACCTCCTGGGCCAGGACTGGGGTGGTCCGCCGGGCCACGCGGCCGGCGCCTGGAACGCCCTGGCCCGCAAGGCGCGGCGCAGGACCGGGACCGTGGTCATCAGCCACGAGATCCTCGCGCCCGCCACGCCCGCCCAGGTCGCCCGCGCCAAGCGCGACCTCGCCGGCGAGGGGGCAGAGCTGCACGTCGTCTACAGCGCGCGCGACCTCGCCCGCCAGGTCCCCGCCGCCTGGCAGGAGAGCATCAAGCAGGGCCGCAAGTGGACCTACCGGCGCTTCCTGGCCCGGACCCGCGAGGGCAGGCCGTGGTTCTCCCACGCCTTCGACCTCCCCGCCGTGCTCGCGACCTGGGGCGCCGGCCTCCCGCCCGAGCAGGTCCACCTGGTCACGGTCCCGCCGCGCCGCGTGGCCGAGCAGCGCGGGGACGAGCTGTGGCGGCGCTTCTGCGCGGCCCTCGACATCGACCCCGCCTGGGCGCCGCAGGACAGCGACCGCACCAACCAGTCGCTCGGCATCGTGGAGACCCAGGTCGTGCGCCGGCTCAACCGGCGGATGGACCGGGCCACCCGCCGCGAGGCGTCCTACGACGAGCTGATCCGGGAGATGCTCGCGCAGGGAGAGCTCGTGGGCCGCGAGTCGGCCCCCGTGCGGCTGCCCCCGGACATGTACCCCTGGGCCGAGGAGCAGGCGCAGCGCTGGATCGACTGGGTCGGGGCCTCCGGCATCCACGTCGTGGGCGACCTGGAGGAGCTCCGGCCGGGGCCGCCGCCCGACGAGCAGACCTGGCGCGACCCCGACCGGGTCCCCCCGAAGCAGCAGCTCGGCGTCGCCCTCGACGCGCTCGCCGCGATGACCCGCGAGGCCGCCCGCCGGCAGGACCCCGAGCGGGCGATCCTGGCCAAGGCGCGGGCGCACGCCCAGCGGCTCCGGCAGCAGTGACCCCACCGGTACCGGCCACCGGCTCGCGGCCCCCCGCGGCCGGGGAACGGCGCGCGTGGGGCTGGCTGGCCCACCTCCGCGCCGGCGGCACCACCCCCTGGGATGGCTGGGCGGGTGAGGCCGACGCCTCGGCCACCCACGGCCGGCTCCTCCCGGGCGCCCAGCAGCTCGAGCTGCTCCGCCGCGTCAACGCCGCCGGGCGGCCCTCGGCCGGGCTCGTCGGCCGTGTGCTCGCCGCCAGCGCGCCGGGCCGCGGACGGCCGGACCTGGAGCTGGCCGGCGCCGTGGAGCCCGGTCGGTTCGGGCCCCGCCCCGTCGACCCCGCCGCCCTGCCCGCCGACGAGCTCGTGCGCGTCGCGACCTCGGTGCTCGCCGACGAGCTGGTGGCCGCCGACCTCCCGCCGGTGCCACCCGGGGCCACGCGGCCTTGGCGCCGGCGCTTCCGGCTCGTCGGCGACCCGTGGCTGGCCGACGCCGCCCGCCGACAGGCACGGGAGCAGGGCCGCGAGCCCGGCGGCCGCGGGTCGGTCGTGCTGGTGCTCGCGGACGACCTCGCCACGATGCTCGGCCACGCCTGGTGCCACCGGGTGACCGGCGAGGGCGCACCGTCGTGGTCGGACTGGCTGGCCGACGCCGTGCGCCGCGACCGGGTCCCCCCGCGGGTCGACGTGCTCCAGGCGCTGCGCCGGTGGGAGTCCCGCGTCGGCCGCGACCGGGTGCGGCTCGTCCTCGACCCCGCGGCCCTGCCGCGGCTGACCGGCACCCGCGGCCCGCTGTCGGGTCCGCCGGTGCTGCCGGCCGACGGCGCCGAGCTCGCCCGGCGCACGGCGCCCGTGCTGGGCCTGCTCGTGCCGCCGGAGCGACGCACCCGGGTGCTGCGGGAGGTGCTGGTCCCGCGGCTGGCCGCGGCCGGGGGGCCGCCCCTCGTCGTGCCCGCGGAGCACGACCGGTGGGTCCGCACCCACGCGGTGCGGCTGCGCGACGCCGCCCGGTCGGCTGGCTACCCTGTCGTCGGCGACCCGGACGGGCTGCTGCCCGGGCACCCCGACGGCGTGCCCGAGCCCTCGGAGGAGGGCGTGCTCGCCCTCGCCGTGCGCTTGCTGCTGGCGGCGGACGCGGGCGCAGGTGCGGGCACGGACGCCGGCACGGGCACGGAGGACGACAGGGGGAGCGAGGACCGATGAGCGCCAAGGTTCTCCTCCACGTCGGCACGCCCAAGACCGGAACGTCCTACCTCCAGGACGTGCTGTTCCGGAACCAGCGGCTCCTCGCCGGGCACGGCATCCTCTACCCCGCCGACCGGTTCGACGCCCACTTCCTCGCCGCGCTGGACCTGATGCGGCTGCCCTGGGGCGGCCTGGAGACCGAGGCCGTCGGTGCCTGGGACCGGCTCGCCGAGCGGGTGCGCCGGCACAGCGGCACGTCGGTCGTCAGCCACGAGATCCTGGCCACCGCGTCGCGCTCCCAGGTCGGCCGCGCGCTGGAGTCGCTCGGCCACGGGTCCGGCACCGAGGTGCACCTCGTGCTCTCCGTGCGCGACCTCGTGCGCCAGATCCCCGCGGAGTGGCAGGAGAACGTCAAGCACCGCAGCACGATCAGCTACGCGGCGTTCCTCGAGCAGGTCCGCGACCCCGCGCGGGAGAGCCGGATCGCCACCTGGTTCTGGGGCGTCCAGGAGATCCCCGACATCCTCGCCCGCTGGGGCCACGACCTGCCGCCCGAGCGGGTCCACCTGGTGACCGTGCCGCCCCCGGGTGGGCCGCCGGAGCTGCTCTGGCAGCGCTTCAGCCACGCCTTCGGCCTCGACGACGTCGACCTCGACCTGCACGCCGAGCGGGCCAACCCCTCCCTGGGCGTCCCCGAGACCGCCCTGCTGCGGCGGGTCAACCGTGCGGTCAACAAGGTGGTCGAGCCGGCGCACTACCGTCCGCTCGTCCGCGAGCTGCTCGCCCACCAGACGCTGTCGCGGCGCACCCGCTCCCCGCGCCTGGCCCTGCCGCCCGACGTCCACCCGTGGGCCCGGCAGCTCGCCGCGGACTGGGCCGAGGAGGTCGCCCGGCGCGGGTACGACGTCGTCGGCGACCTCGCCGACCTGGCCGGGCCGCCCCCGCTCCCGCGGTGGTCGGACCCCGACCACCCGGCGGAGCGCCAGGTGGCCGGCGCGGCCGTCGACGCGATCAAGGCGCTGCTGCTGGACAACGTCGCGCTCCGCGAGGAGCAGGACCGCCTGCGTGGCGAGCTCGACGAGACGCGCCGGGCGCTGGACCGGTCCTACCTGCGCCCCTCCTACCGACTGCGCGAGAAGGTCGTGCGCCGCCTCCAGGGCGGCCGGGGCGGCCGCGCCGCCCTCGCGGTCTACCGCCGGGTGCGGGGCAGGAGCTCGCGGTCGGCGTAGCGGCCCACCCGCCAGGTGGCGTACCCGTCGGCGCCCATGCCGACGATGCCGCCGACCACCGGAACGCGGCGACCGATCGTCGTGGCGATCCGCTTGCCCGCCACCTTGGTGATCAGCTCCGTGGCCACCTCCGCGGAGACGATCGCGTCGAGGTCGGGGTCGTGGGTCGGGGCCGTCGCCAGCGCCATCGGCGGGGCGGGGAGCTTGTTCTTCTTGACCAGCTCGTCGACCTTGTCCTCGCCGAGCAGGGTCACCAGGACCGCGTTGCGCACCCGCGGGTCGGCCAGCTCGTAGCCGCGCAGGTGCGCGATCCCGGCGATCATCCGGCACTGGATGAGCGCCTGGCCGGTGATGTTCGCCGGGATGGTCACCGCCGCGGTCACCAGGCCGCCGACGTTCGTGGTGAAGCCGCTGGCGCCGGCGTAGCGCACGTGGTTCTCGATCACCTCGTGCACCGCGCGGTCGACGTCGCCCTTCTGCTCGGCGAGCTGCTTCTCCGCCGCGGCCGCGGCCGGGGGCAGGGGGCCGACGCCGGCGATCGCGCGGTGCAGGGCCTCCCGGACGAAGGACGTGGTCAGCCCGGGGGCCAGCTGGGCCAACCGGGGGGCGAGCTGCCGGCCGACGTGTCCGGTGACGCTGCGCTTGACGCTCATGCCGACATCGTAGGGAGCCCTCGCTAACGTCGGTCCGTGCCCGATCCCGTGGTCCCCGTCGAGCCGCCACCGTCGGCGTGGGCCTTCGGCGACCCCGCCGGCTACGACCCGCTCGACGACCTCGTCGCCGTCGGCGCCGACCTCGCGCCCGGCACGCTGCTCGCGGCGTACCGGCAGGGGCTGTTCCCGATGCCGTCCGGGACGCCGGGCGACCCGATGTACTGGTTCTGCCCGGTGCGCCGCGGGGTCCTCCCGCTCGACGGGCTCACGGTCTCCCGCTCGCTGCGGCGGTCCTGCCGCGACTTCGACGTCCGCGTGGACACCGCCTTCGCGGCGGTCGTCGACGCCTGCGGCGACCCGCGCCGTCCGCAGGGCTGGATCGACGAGGACATCCGCGCGGCGTACCTCCGCCTCCACGAGCTGGGCTGGGCGCACTCGGTGGAGGCCTGGCGCGACGGCGAGCTGGTCGGCGGGCTGTACGGCGTTGCGGTCGGCGGGCTGTTCGCGGGGGAGTCGATGTTCCACACGGCGCGCGACGCCTCCAAGGTCGCCCTGGTCGGGCTGGTCGAGCGGCTGCGCGACGAGCACGCCGCCGACCGCCTGCTCGACGTCCAGTGGTCCACCCCGCACCTCGCCTCGCTCGGCGTCGTCGAGGTGCCGCGCGCGACGTACCTCGACCGGCTGCGCCGCGCGGTGCGGCTCCCCCTGCCTCCCGGGCTGGTGCCGACCCCGGTGCCGACCCCGAAGGCCGCCGAGGACTGATCCGTGCCAGGCTGGGCAGAGTGAGCCAGCGGCGCCCCGCTCGTCCTGCCACCCGCAGGGCACGCGCCGCACCAGCCACCCAACCGTGAGGAACCCATGCTGAACCTGCGCCGTGCCGTCGCCACCTCGTCCCTCCTGCTGCTCGCCCCCCTCGCCGCCGCGTGCGGTGGGGACGAGGAGGCCAGCTCCGCGCCGGACGACGCGTCGACCGAGGACTTCTGCACCGCCTACAGCAGCATCTTCGAGTCGCTCGTCGCCGCCCCGACCGACGGGTCGGAGAGCGAGCAGGAGCAGGCCGCCGTCGACGCGCTCAAGGAGTGGAGCGCGAAGATGAAGGACGTCGGCACGCCCAGCGACCTGCCCGACGACGCCCGCCAGGGCTTCGAGCTCGTCCTCGAGCAGGCCCAGGACATCGAGGACGTCGAGGACCTCTCCGAGCTCAAGGACTCCGGTGACTACTCCGACTCCGAGCAGGAGCAGATGAAGGCGCTCAACACCTGGATGACCGAGAACTGCGCCGACCAGATGCCGGGCATGGGTGCGCCGTCCGCCGAGGCCCCCTCCCCCGAGGGGCTGCCCACCGAGGACACCACTCCCTGATCCACCGCACCGGGGTCGTGCCCGGTCGGACCCAGGTCAGACCACGCGGGGCTGCTGGCCGTTCTCGCTGACCATCGGTCGGCCGGCAGCCTCCCAGTCGAGCATCCCGCCGTCGAGGTTCACGACGTCGTACCCCTGCTGGGCGAGGTAGCCGACCGCCTGCGCGGAGCGGCCGCCGACCTTGCACACCACCAGCGTCTGCCCGACCGGCAGGTCGCCGAGGCGCTGCGGCAGGTCCATGAGCGGGACGTGCACGGCGCCCTCGATGTGCCCGTGCTCCCACTCCACCGGCTCCCGCACGTCGAGGACCACCAGGCCCTGGGGGAGGGGGTCGGGCACGCCGTCGAGGGTCACGGTGGGGATCTGGTTCATGGCACCAGTTAACCCGGCCTACTTGAGCAGCTTCGACATCCGCCGGTCGGCCAGCGGCTTGCCGCCGGTCTGGCAGGTCGGGCAGTACTGCAGGCTGGAGTCGGCGAAGGAGACCTCGCGGACGGTGTCGCCGCAGACCGGGCACGGCTGTCCGGTGCGGCCGTGGACGGCGAGGTTCGACTTCTTCTCGCCCTTGAGCTCGCTGGCCGCCAGCCCGCGCGAGCGGTCGACCGCGGCGCCGACGGTGGCGCGCAGCGCGTCGAAGAGACTCTGCAGCTCCTCGCCCTCGATCGAGCTCGCCGGCTTGTACGGCGACATCCGGGCCGCGTGCAGGATCTCGTCGGAGTAGGCGTTGCCGATGCCGGCGATCGTTCCCTGGTGGCGCAGCACGCCCTTGATCTGCTTGCGGCCCTCGCGCTGCAGGATCTCGCCGAGCCGCTCGACGGTGAAGTCGTCGACGAGCGGGTCGGGGCCCAGCGTGGCGATGCCGGGGACGTCCATCGGGTCCCGCACGACGTACATCGCGAGGCTCTTGCGGGTGCCCGCCTCGGTGACGTCGAGCCCGGAGCCGTCGTCGAGGACGATGCGCACGGCCAGGGTGGACTTCGTGCTCGGCTTGGGCGGGATCGTCGGCACCTCGTCGCGCCAGCGCACCCAGCCCGCGCGGGCGAGGTGCAGCACGAGGTGGGTCCCGGAGCAGTCCAGGTCCAGGAACTTGCCGTGCCGGGTGACGTCGTCGACGAGCGTCCCCTCGAGGGCGCTGAGCGGCGGGTCGAAGGTCTTCAGGGCGCTGAACGCCGCGACGTGGACCCTGACGATCGCGCGTCCGTCGAGCCGGCCCAACAGGTCGAGGGCCAGCGCTTCCACCTCGGGCAGCTCGGGCACGTCGTCGAGTCTAGGAGGACGGGGAGCAGATCAGGCGTCGTAGCGCTCGCGGTGCTCCGCGCGCAGCCGCTGGTACGTCGCGTCGGCGGCGGCCGCGTCCCAGGCCGCCTTGAACACCTGCGCGGCGTCGGCCTTCTCCTGGGCCTTTTCGCCCTCCTGCCGGTTGGCGTAGCGGCGGGCCCGCGTGTAGCCCATCTGGAGGTACTTCCGGGCCATGTCGGCGCCGACGAAGTCGCCCGCGGCGAGGTAGGCCCCGAAGCGCTCGGCGATCGCCGCGCTGGAGCGCTCGGCCTTCTCCACCGTGGCGAACTCCCACAGGGGCAGGAGCTCGGACTTGTACGGCTCGACGTGGAAGACGCCCTGCTCGCCGCGACCCACGGCGTACAGCTCGGGGTGCTCGCGCAGGTCGAGGCCCGCGTAGTCGAGGGAGTAGTCGAAGCGGCGCACGACGTGCCGGTACCCGGTGACAACCGGCTGCGACGGGTGCACCATGGGCGGATGACCGCTGCGCGACCGCTCCCGGTCTCGGGCTCGATCCACCTCGACGCCCGGGGGGACGACCGCGCGCTCCGGGTCTCCTGGCACCACGAGTCGGGGCTCGTCGTGCTCTCGCTGTGGCGGGAGAACCTCTGTGCGGGGTCCTTCCGGCTCTCCGTCGAGGACGTGCCCACCCTGATCGAGGCGCTGCGCACCGGGCTCGACGAGCAGTACGACATCGCGCTGGGCCGCCGGATGGGCGGCGACACCGACGCCACCGGCACGCTGCCGTCCGTCGCCGGCTAGCGGCTCGCGTCCGCCGATAGGGCCGTCGCGACACGTCTAGGAGGAACCCTAGACGGGCGCATATCGGCGATACGGTCGTCGGATGGACCCGATCCGCAACCCGTACGCCCCCGGCGCCGGGCAGCGACCGCCGGAGCTGGCGGGCCGCGACCTGGAGCTGGAGCAGTTCGAGATCACCCTGGAGCGGGTCGCCGCGGGCCGGCCGGAGCGCAGCATGGTGCTCTCCGGCCTGCGCGGGGTCGGCAAGACCGTGCTGCTCAACGCGCTGCGCAGCCAGGCGGTGAAGCGGGCCTGGGGCACCGGCAAGATCGAGGCCCGTCCCGACCGCAGCATCCGGACGCCGGTCGCCCAGGCCGTCCACGCCGCCGTGCGCGAGGTGGCCCACCGCCACCGCGACCCCGACCGGGTCGACGAGGTCGCCGGGGTGCTCAAGGCCTACGCCCTGCGCACGACGCTGGCCGACCGCAAGGGCCACGCCTGGACCCCGCCGCTCGACGTGCCCGCCACCAGGGGGCGCGCCGACTCCGGGGACCTCGAGCTGGACCTGCTCGAGCTGTTCACCGACGTCGCGGGCCTCGCCGGCGACCTCGGCGTGGGGATCGCCCTGTTCGTCGACGAGATGCAGGACATCGACCCCGCCGAGCTGACCGCCCTGTGCGGGGCGTGCCACGAGATCAGCCAGCTGGGCGCACCGCTCGTCGTCGTCGGCGCGGGCCTGCCGCACCTGCCGGTCGCGCTGGCCGCCTCGAAGTCCTACGCCGAGCGGCTCTTCCGCTACGTCTCGGTCGACCGCCTCCCGCGGGAGATGGCCGACCGCGCCTGGCGGGTGCCGGCGGCCGAGGAGGGCGTCGACTTCGAGGCCGGGGCGCTCGACGAGCTCTACCGCCTCACCGACGGCTACCCCTACTTCGTCCAGGCCTACGGCAAGGTCGTCTGGGACGCCGCGGTCGGCTCCCCGGTCACCCTGGACGACGTCGCCGAGGCGGCCCCCCTCGCGGAGGCGGAGCTGGCGATCGGCTTCTTCGGGGCGCGCTACGAGCGCGCGACGCCTGCCGAGCGCGACTACATGACCGCCATGGCCGACCTGGGCGCGGAGGCCGACGACGGCCCGGTCGCCACCGCCGAGGTGGCCCGGCACCTGGGGCGCAAGCCGCAGTCGCTCTCGCCCGCCCGCGACGGGCTGATCAAGAAGGGGCTGGTGTACTCCGGCGAGCGCGGCTCGGTGGCGTTCACGGTCCCGCACTTCGGGAAGTTCCTCCGGGCCCGGTGACCCTCTCCGACCGACCCGCCGATTGACCCCGTCCACCGACCGGTCGAAGATCCCTCCTGTGGACAAGGTTGTGGGAAGCGCTGCCGAGGCGGTGGCCGACGTCGCGAGCGGCTCGCGGATCGCGGTGGGCGGGTTCGGGCTGTGCGGGATCCCCTCGGTGCTGATCGAGGCGCTGCTCGAGGCGGGGGTCGACGAGCTCGAGGCGGTGTCGAACAACGCCGGGGTCGACGGCTGGGGCTTGGGCCGGCTGCTCGCGGCCGGCCGGCTGCGGCGGATGGTCGCCTCCTACGTCGGGGAGAACAAGGAGTTCGCGCGGCAGTACCTCGCCGGCGAGCTCGAGGTCGAGCTGACCCCGCAGGGCACGCTCGCCGAGCGGATGCGGGCCGGCGGGTCTGGGATCCCGGCGTTCTACACCGCCACCGGGGTCGGCACGCAGGTCGCCGAGGGGGGTCTGCCGTGGCGCTACGACGCCGAGGGGAACGTCGTGGTCGCGTCCCCGCCGAAGCCGACCCAGGTCTTCGAGACCGCCGACGGACCGCGGGAGTTCGTGCTCGAGCACGCGATCGTGGCCGACGTCGGCCTGGTCCGGGCCTGGAGGGGCGACCGGCACGGGAACCTCGTCTACAAGGACTCCGCCCGCAACTTCAACCCGCTCGCCGCGATGTGCGGGCGGGTCACCATCGCCGAGGTCGAGGAGCTGGTCGAGCCCGGCGAGATCGACCCCAACCACGTGCACACCCCCGGGGTGTTCGTGCAGCGGGTCGTCGCGCTGACCCCCGAGCAGGCGGCCGACAAGCGCATCGAGAAGAGGATGGTCCGCTGATGGCCTGGAGCCGCGAGGAGATGGCCGCGCGCGCGGCCTCGGAGCTGACCGACGGGTCCTACGTCAACCTCGGCATCGGGCTGCCCACGCTCGTGCCGAGCTTCGTCGCCGACGACGTCGAGCTGGTGCTGCAGTCGGAGAACGGCATCCTCGGCGTCGGCGCCTACCCGCTGGCGGGCGAGGAGGACCCCGACCTGGTCAACGCCGGCAAGGAGACCGTGACGGTCCGGCGGGGCGCGAGCTTCTTCGACTCCGCGACGTCCTTCGGGATGATTCGCGGCGGCAAGGTCGACGCCGCGATCCTCGGCGCGATGCAGGTCAGCGCCGCCGGGGACATCGCGAACTGGATGATCCCCGGGAAGATGGTCAAGGGCATGGGCGGCGCGATGGACCTCGTCCACGGCGCGAAGAAGGTCGTGGTCCTGATGGAGCACGTCGCCCGCGACGGGTCCTACAAGATCGTCGAGGAGTGCTCCCTGCCCTACACCGGCCGCGGGGTGGTGCAGCGGATCATCACCGACCTCGCCGTCATCGACGTCGTGCCGCCCGCCGAGGGCGGTGGCCTCCGGCTGGTCGAGCTCGCGCCCGGCGTCACCGAGGACGAGGTGCGCGAGAAGACCGAGCCGGCACTGCGCAGCTGAACGGCACTGCGCGGCTGAGCCGGCCCGGCGGGCGCCGCCCGCGCCGGTCGTGCGCGACGATGGGACGGTGCAGTCCGACGGTGCCGGCCAGGCGGCCACGCCCCCCACGCCCGCGACCCGGCCGCAGGTCGTCGCCCACCGGGGGGCCAGCGCGGACAACGCCGAGCACACCCTCGGCGCGTACGTCGCGGCGCTGGCCGCCGGCGCAGAGGCGCTCGAGTGCGACGTGCGGCTGACCGCCGACGGCCACCTGGTCTGCGTCCACGACCGCAAGCTGCGCCGGACCGCGAGCCGGCGCGGCGTCGTCTCCACGATGGAGCTGGCCGAGCTCGCCGAGCTCGACTTCGCGACCTGGAAGAACCCCTGGTCCGACCTCGACGACGAGGCGCCGGAGCGCGACGAGGAGCACGACCGGGTGCTCACCCTGCGCCGGCTGTGCGAGGTGGCCGCGGACCACGACCGGCGCGTGGAGCTGGCGATCGAGACCAAGCACCCCACGCGCTACAGCGGTCTGGTCGAGCGCCGGGTCGTGGAGACGCTGCGGCACTTCGGCTGGGACCGGGCCGGGAGCCCGGCGCGGGTGATGAGCTTCAGCTTCACCGCGCTGCAGCGGGTCGAGCGGCTCGCGCCGGGGGTGCCGCTGGTGATGCTGCTCGAGCGCGCGCAGTACTGGCCGGCCCTGCGCCGGATGATCGGCCCCGACTGGCTCGTCGGGCCCGGGGTCGAGGAGCTGGCCGAGCACCCCTCGCTCGGCCCGCGGATCACCCGCGCCGGGCACGGCATGCACGTGTGGACCGTCAACACCCGCGAGCAGCTCGACCTGTGCCTCGAGCTCGGCGTCCGCGCGGTCATCACCGACCGCCCGGCGTACGTCCTCCAGCAGCTCGGCGCCTAGTCTTCGCCCATGGCGAAGAAGTCCCGCACCAAGTCCCGCCCGGACGCGCGCACCTCCGCGCCCCTCGCCGAGGGCGAGGTCGGCCCCCGCCAGCCCTGCCCGTGCGGCTCTGGCAAGCGGTACAAGGCCTGCCACGGCGCCCCCGGCGGGGCGGCTGCCCCCTTCGTCGCGCGGCCGTTCGAGGGCCTGCCCTCGGAGTGCGACATCGTCGCGATGCGCGAGCTGGTGCCGGCCGCGACCGCGCCGCTGACCCTGAAGGACGACCCGGACCGCACCGTCGTGCTCGCCAGCCTGCTGCCGATGGCGGCCCCGGCAATGGCCCGCGAGAGCGGTCAGACCTGGCTGGGCCTGCAGGTCCAGCACTCCTTCGGCGACCCCTCCCGCGACCTCGCGGCCGCCCTGCAGCAGGCGCTGGTCGCCGAGCCGGGCATCGTCGGCCTCACCGAGCCGCCCGCGGCCGGGCCCCGCCTGCAGGACCTGGTCACCGGCGACCGGCTGGAGGTCACCGTGCACGAGGGCTTCGAGTACTGGATCGCCGACCTCGAGGACACCAGCGGCATGGAGGCCGCGCTCGAGCAGGCCAACGGTGCCGCCAGCCCCACCGCCCGCCTGACCAGCGTCGAGGCGGCGTACTGGACCAACGTCGGCACCAAGGAGCACCTGCGCTGGGTGATGCCCGAGCCGGAGGACGACCTGCTCACCGCGTTGGCGCGGCTGCACGTCGCGGGCCGCGACGTGCTGGTGCCGGACTCGCGGTTCGTGGGCATGTTCCGCGCCCACGGCCTGCTCGCACCCGTGTGGGACCTGCCGCTGGGCACCGGCGCGGAGGTGCTCGAGGAGCCGGCCGACCGGTTCCGCCAGGAGCTGGCCGAGGCGCTCGCCGACACCTCCGACCTCACCTCCGAGCAGCGCTCGGCCCGCCAGGGCCTCGCCACCCGGCAGGTGACCATCCGCTGAGCGCCGACGCCGGGGCCGGGACCTAGCGTCGCCGCAGCACCCAGGGCTGCAGCCGCGAGTAGCCCTTGACCGAGGTGCGGCGCACCCGGCGGAAGCGGTACGGCGCGTCGCCGGCGTCCTCGTCGTCCCCGTCCTGGTCGTCGCGGTCGGCGTCCTGGTCGTCGCGGTCGGCGTCGTCGGCCGGCGGTCGGCCCGACAGCGCGTCGTGGGCCCCGCGGTCGACGAGCACCGTCCCGGGCCGGGCGAGGGAGGTCAGCCGTGCGGCGATGTTGACGGTGGGGCCGAAGACGTCGCCGAGCCGGCTGACCACCGCGCCGTACGCCAGTCCGGCACGCACCTCGGGGAACGGGTCGTCGGGGTCGGCTCCACGCTCGACCATCCGCAGGGCGATCGCGGCGGCCGCGAGCGGGTCGTCGGCGACCAGCAGCACCTCGTCGCCGATGTTCTTGATGACCCGGCCGCCGTGCTCGACCGCGATGTCGGTGCAGACCGACTCGAAGCCCTCCAGCCAGCCGACCAGTCCGGCCTCGTCGAGCCCCTTGCTGCGCGAGGTGTAGCCGACGATGTCGACGAAGACGACCGCCAGGGAGGTGGCCGGCGAGCCGGGGGAGTCCACGGCGAGCAGCCGCCCCGCGGCGCTGACCAGGTGGCGGCGCCAGACGTAGGACTGGAGCGCCTCGACCCGGGGGAGCACCTCCTCGGCCAGCTCGGCGACCCGCGCGACCGGGTCGCCGACGCCCTCCTCGAGCGCGACGTCGGCCAGCAGCGTCGTCTGCCACTCCGCGAGCCGGGCGAAGCTGCGCCCCCAGGTGCGCACCAGCGCCGCCTGACGGTCCTCGGTGAGCACGCCGAGGTCGACGAGCTCGACGGCCTGGCGCAGGGAGTCGACGTCCAGGCGGGTGAACGCCACGTCGTCGTGGTCGGCCTGGGGGAACCCCAGCCACCGCCACAGCTCCTCGGCGACGGCCTCCTCGACGCCGGACTGCTCGATCACCTCGTCGCGGGTGAACCGCGGCTCCTCCTGGAGCAGGAAGCGCTCGACCGCCTCGACGGCGCCGGTGAGGTCGAGCCGCTCCCCGTCGTCAGCCACGGGCGGCGACCGCGGTCAGCGGGACTCGACGACGGCGTTCAGCGCCTCGCGGAAGGAGGGCATCTCCTCCGACAGCCGCTCGACGGCCTCGGCGGTGAGGTGGATCAGGTCCAGCGGGGTCAGCGCGACGATCGAGGCGGTGCGCAGCGAGTGCCCGACGATCGCCTTCTCGCCCATGATGTCGCCCGGGCCGAGCTGCGCGATCTCCTCCTTGCCCCGGCGCACCGAGACGCGGCCCTCGAGGAGGATGTAGGCCTTGTCGGCCGGGGTCCGCTCGGAGATCGGCGACCAGCCCTCGGGCAGGTGGACCCGGGTGCCGGCGGCACTGATCCGGGCGACCTCCTGCGGGGTGAAGTTCTCGAAGAACGAGACGCTCATGTGCGTTCCTTACTCACCGCGAACGGTGCGACGGCGGGTCCCCTCCCGCGGTCGATCCTCGCAGACCGGCCCCGGGGTGTGAAGGAGACGGCTGCCACACCGGCGGGTCGGCGGGCTCGGGTGCGGCCGGACGAGGGTCAGACCGGCAGCGGGTCGCGCGTCACGGGGCAGCTCATGCAGCGAGGGCCGCCGCGCCCGGACCCGAGCTCGGATCCCGCGATGCGGACGACCTCGATGCCGGCCGCCTCGAGCCGGTCGTTGGTCTCGACGTTGCGCTCGTAGGCGACGGCCACCCGCGGCGAGAGCGCCAGGGTGTTGTTGCCGTCGTCCCACTGCTCGCGCTCGGCGGTGACCGGGTCCAGGCCGGTGTCGATCTGGTGCAGGGTGTCGATCCCCATCGCCTTGGCGGCCGCGACGAGGAACGGCTCGGCGTCGGCCACCCGCAGGGTCAGCGCGCCGGCGTCCCCGCGCTCGCCGGGAGGAGCGTCGCCGGCGGCGGCGTCCAGCGTGACGGCGTACGCCTGCAGGGAGTCGGCGACGTTCGGGTACATCACGATCTTGTCGACGTCGACCATGGTGCAGACCGTGTCGAGGTGCATGGTGGCCCGCTCCTGGGCGATCGGCACGGCCAGCACGGTGTGGGCGAGGTCGGCGTGGAAGACCTGCCGCGCGAACCGCTCGACCCCCGCGGGGGTGGTGCGCTCGCCGACGCCGACGGCGATGACACCGGGGGCGAGCAGCAGCACGTCGCCGCCCTCCACGTGCTCGCTGTGCCAGCCGTGGATGCGGCGGGTGCCCCGGAACCGCGGGTGCTCGGTGTAGATCAGCTCGGTCAGCTGGGTCTCGCGCTTGCGCGCGGGCATCGACAGCGAGGTGACGGCCACCCGGTCGCGGACCCACACGCTGGAGTCGCGGGTGAACAGCAGGTTCGGCAGCGGGTCGACCAGGAAGTCGTCGCTGGCCAGCAGCGAGGTGACCAGGCCGAAGCCGCCGCGGACCTCGTCGTTGCGGATCCCCGCGGTGAGGTACTCGGTCAGCTCCGCCGGGGACGCCTCGCGCAGGAACCCGGCCAGGTAGCCGCGCATCGTGTCGCCCAGGTGCAGGCCGGTGAGCGCGGAGTTGATCGCGTGGTTGCGGGCCGACTCCTGCTCGAGGGTCTCGGTCAGCAGCTCGGTCAGGTAGAGCACCTCGACGTCGCGGGTGCGCAGCGCCTCGGCGAACGCGTCGTGCTCCTCCTGCGCGCGAGCGACCCACGGGATGCCGTCGAAGAGCAGCTTGTCGTTGTTGCGGGGGGTCAGCCGCTTCAGCTCCGGCCCGGGCCGGTGGAGCACCACCGTCCGCAGCCGTCCGACCTCGCTGTCGGCCCCGTACCGGGCCTGCTGCTCGCTCATGGCCGGAACTGTAGGCGCGTCAGCGGACCAGCTCCCAGATCAGGAACGCCTCGAGCACGAGGCACACGCCCGCACCCGCGTAGAACAGCACGTGCATCGGCACCCAGCGCATGAGCGTCCGGCCGACGAGCACCGCGAGCCCGCTGACCGCGAGGAGGGCGCCCAGGGCGCCGACGAAGACCTCGAACGGCGCTTCGTACCGCGCCACGAGCGAGATCGTGAGCAGCTGGCTGAGGTCGCCCCACTCGGCGGCCAGCAGGACCAGGAACGACGCGAGCACCGCGCGCCAGCCGGTCGCCGGCTTGGCCCGCTCGGCGAACTCCGCCCCCTCGTCGGCGTCGCGGTCACGCTGGTGCGCCCGCGCCTCGCGGAGCAGGAGGACCGCTCCGATGAGGAACATGACCGCGGCCGCGACCTGGACGACCTCCTCGGGCAGGAACGACGCCGCGTGGCCGAGCAGCACGGCGATGGTCGTCTGGACGGCGAAGGCCAGGCCCACGCCGATCCACACCAGCAGCGGCCGGTAGCGGGTGGAGAGGACGAGCGTGGCCAGGAACGTCTTGTCCGGCAGCTCGACGAGGAAGATCGTGCCGAAGGCGATCGCCGCGACGGCGAGGTCCATGAGGTGCTGCTTTCAGGTGCGGGGAGGGTGGTCGGGAGGGTGCGGCGGCAGCCCTCAGGCGCGGAACGGGTCGGCGGGGTAGACCCCGAGCACCTTGATGTCGGTGGTGAAGAACGCCAGCTCCTCCAGCGCGCGGGCCAGGCCCGGGTCGTCGGGGTGGCCGTCGACCTCGGCGAGGAACTGGGTGGCGGTGAACTGCCCGCCGACCATGTAGCTCTCCAGCTTGGTCATGTTGACGCCGTTCGTGGCGAAGCCGCCCAGCGCCTTGTAGAGCGCTGCGGGCAGGTTGCGCACGTTGAAGATGAAGCTGGTGACGACCGGTCCGCTGCCGCGCTCGGCCTCCTGCAGGTCGCGGGAGAGCACGACGAAGCGGGTGGTGTTGTGCTCCTCGTCCTCGACGTCCTCGGCGAGGACCTGCAGCCCGTAGATGTCGGCCGCCAGCGGCGGGGAGATCGCGGCCTGGGTGGGGTCGGCCGCCTCGGCGACCTCGCGGGCGGCGCCGGCGGTGTCGCCGGAGATGACCGGCTGCAGGCCGTGCTCGCGGATGACCTTGCGGCACTGGCCCAGCGCGTGCACGTGGCTGTGCACCGTCCTGATCGACTCCAGCGACGAGCCGGGGACACCCATGAGGTGGAAGCGGATGCGCAGGAAGTGCTCGCCGATGATGTGCAGGCCCGAGCCGGGCAGGAAGTGGTGGATGTCGGCGACGCGGCCGGCGATCGAGTTGTCGATCGGGATCATCGCCAGGTCCGCGTCACCGCCCTCGACGGCGGCGAAGACGTCCTCGAACGACGCGCAGGCGAGCGCCTCCCAGTCGGGGTAGTGCTGGGCGCACACGATGTGGGAGTTGGCTCCGGGTTCGCCCTGGTAGGCGATGCGGCGGGCGTCGGGCACGGCCGCAGTCTAGGGTCGGCGCCGTGGCCGTCCTCGCAGTGCTCTCCTTGGTGGTCGCCCTCGTGGCCGTCGTCTTCGCCGTGCTCGCGCTGAGGCGCACGGCGTCCGCGCCCCGCACCGCTCCGGTCGACGCCCTCCCCGAGGACGTGCACGGCCTGCGCCAGGAGGTCGCCGCCCTGCGGGCCGAGACGCGCGACGCGCTGCGCCACCTCGCCGTCGTGCGGTACGACGCCTTCGGCGACATGGGCGGGCACCTGTCCTGGTCGCTGGCCCTGGTCGACGACGGCGGGAACGGCGTCGTGCTGACCTCGATCCACGGCCGCAGCGACTCGCGCACCTACGCCAAGAACGTCGCCGGCTGGACCTGCGAGCAGCAGCTCTCCCCCGAGGAGGAGGAGGCGGTCTCCGCCGCCCGCCCCTGAGCTCCGGCGCTCCGCTAGCGGGGGACGCGCACCAGCAGGCGTCCGTGGACGCACTGCATCCGCAGCTCGCGGCCCGGGCCGATCGAGTCGCCGTCGAGCTGTCGGGGGGTCTCCCGCTCCGCGCGGACGACGACCGAGGCGCCGGTCTTGCGGTCGACGAGCTCGTCGGTGTGCGGCCGCTTGAGCATGACCCGCCACGCCAGCGGCACCCAGGCCAGGAAGTTGCGCGGGTGCAGGATGACGACGTCCAGGGTGCCGTCGTCGATCGCCGCGTCCGGCAGCAGCGGCATGCCGGCCTGGAGGAAGCCGACGTTGCCGACGACGACGGTGCGCGCGCGGTGCTTGGTGAACTCCCCGCCGTCGACGGAGACCTCCACCTTCACCGCGGGGAACATCAGCGACTTCATGCCGGAGACGACGTAGGCGACCCAGCCGACCCGCTTCTTGAGGTCCTCGTTGACGCCCTCCATGATCGCGGCGTCGAAGCCCATGCCCGCCATCACCATGAAGTGGGCCGGCTCGATGCCGTCGCCCTCGACCTCGACGAGGTCGATGGCGCGGTCCTGGCCGTTGAGCCCGATGTCGATCGCCGAGCGCAGGTAGAGCGGGATGCCGAGGTTGCGGGCCAGCAGGTTGCCGGTGCCGGCCGGGATGATCCCGACCGGGATCCCGGTGCCGGCCAGCTCGGCGCAGACCTCTCGGACGGTGCCGTCGCCGCCGCAGACGAGGACCAGGTCGGTGCCGTCGACCGACGCCTGCTCGGCCATGCCGCCGCCCGGGTCCTCGACGGTCGTGTAGTGCCAGCGCGGCTCGGACCAGCCGGCCTCCACCGCCATCGAGGTCACGGTCGCCCGGAACGCGTCGAGGTCCTCGACCTTGATCGGGTTCACGATCACCGCGAGCCGGTGCGCCGAGCTGAACACCTCCGGCAGCGGCTCCGCCTTGTCCGCGATGCTGCGCGGCAGCGGGCTGAGCACCGCCAGCCCGAGCAGGACCATGCCCGACCCGAGCAGCACGCCGCCGACCGCGTCGGAGGGGAAGTGCCGCCCCAGGAGCACCCGGTCGAGGCACACGAGCAGCACGACGAGCCCGACGGCGACGTACGCCGCCCGCCGCACGCTCGAGCGCCGCACCAGCATCGCCACGAGGACCACGAGCACGCCGCCGAACGCCGCGATCGAGGAGGCGTGCCCGGAGGGGAAGGACTTGGTGCTCAGCAGCGCCTCGCTCAGCTGCCACTCCGGTCGCTCGCGGCCGATCCACAGCTTCAGTCCGGTGGTCGCGAGCGAGGTCGCCACCATCACGGCCAGCACGTACGCCGCGGCGCGGGCGTGCTTCTTGAGGAACATCGCCGCCGCCAGCACGAGCGTCAGCACGGTCATGCCGGTCGTCGCGAACGCCACCTCGATCCAGCGCAGCGGGCCGGAGAGCCAGCCGGCGTCGACCGCCCACTGCTGGGCCGGGTCGCCTCGGTCGTCGAAGGTGGCGAGCGGGCCCCAGCCCTGCGCCACACCCAGGCCGAGCAGCCCGAGGAGGACGAAGCAGAGGACGGCCCAGCTCAGCGGGGCGACGCGGGGACGGTCCAGCACCTCGACAGTATGACCGGCCGGTAGCACGTGCCCGGAACTCGCGTGAGCGGCCCGGAACCGCCCGGATAGCCTTGCCGACATGATCGACCCCCGCATCCTGCGAGACGACCCCGACCGCGTGCGCGCCGCCCAGGCCAAGCGCGGTCTGTCCGACGAGGTGGTCGACCGCGCGCTGTCCGCCGACGGCGCCCGCCGGACGGCGATCAGCGCCTTCGAGTCGCTGCGCGCGGAGCAGAAGCAGCTCGGCAAGCAGATCCCGAAGGCCTCGCCCGAGGAGCGGGCCGAGCTGCTGGCCCGCACCAAGGCGCTGGCCGCCGAGGTGAAGGAGGCCGAGACGGCGCAGGCGGCGGCCGAGGAGGAGTGGCAGGCGGCGCTGATGTCGATGCCGAACCTCGCGTCCCCCGAGGCCCCCGAGGGCGGCGAGGACGACTTCGTCGTGCTCGAGGAGGTCGGCACCCCGCGCGACTTCGCCGCGGAGGGCTTCGAGCCCCGCGACCACATCGAGCTCGGCCGGATGCTCGGCGCCATCGACCTCGAGCGGGGGGCCAAGGTCTCCGGCTCGCGCTTCTACTTCCTCACCGGCGTCGGCGCGCAGCTGGAGCTCGCGCTCGTCAACCTGGCGATGGAGCAGGCCCGCGAGGCCGGCTTCACCCAGGTCATCGCGCCCTCCCTGGTGCGTCCGCGGGCCATGGACGGCACCGGCTTCCTCGGCCAGGCGGCCGACGACGTCTACCGGATCGAGGGGGAGGACCTCTACCTCGTCGGGACCTCGGAGGTCCCGATGGCGGCGTACCACTCCGACGAGATCCTCGACGGCGGCTCGCTGCCGCTGCGGTACGCCGCGTTCAGCCCCTGCTTCCGCAAGGAGGCCGGGTCGCACGGCAAGGACACCAAGGGGATCATCCGGGTCCACTGGTTCGACAAGGTGGAGATGTTCGTCTACACCACCCTCGAGGAGGCCCCGGTCGAGCACGAGCGGCTGCTGGCCTGGGAGCGGGAGTTCCTCGACAAGCTCGAGCTGGCCTACCGCGTGATCGACGTCGCGACCGGCGACCTGGGCCTGTCGGCGACCCGCAAGTTCGACTGCGAGGCGTGGATCCCGACCCAGGGCAAGTACCGCGAGCTCACCTCGACCTCCAACTGCACCGAGTTCCAGTCCCGCCGCCTCGACATCCGGGTGCGCGACGACGCGGGGGTGCGCCCGGCCGCGACGCTCAACGGCACCCTCACCGCGGTGACCCGAGCGATCGTCGCGATCCTCGAGACCCACCAGCAGGCCGACGGGTCGGTCCGCGTCCCGAAGGCGCTGCAACCGTTCATGGGCGGCCTCGAGGTCCTCCGGCCGGTGGCCCCGTGAGCGCGCCCTCCCCGGCGCCGGGCACCGAGGGGTGGCAGCCGAAGGTCGTCGCGCTCGACATCGACGGCACGCTGCTCAAGTGGGTCGAGGGCGGCGGGACCACCCACGAGGAGATCGCGCCGGCGGTGTACGACGCCGTGCGGCGCGTCCGCGAGGCCGGTGGCCACGTGGTGCTCGCCTCGGGGCGCTCGCCCCACGGCATGACCACGATCGCCGACCTGCTGGACCTGCACCCCGGCGAGCACACCGACGACGACGCCCTGTGGGTCGTCGCGTCCAACGGCGCGGTGGTCTTCCGCTACCCGCCGCTCGAGGTGGTCCACGAAGAGACCTTCGACGCCGGCCCGGCGGTCAAGGCGGTGCTCGAGCGGCACCCGAAGGCCCTGGTGGCGGTCGAGGAGCGCGGCGTCGGCTACCGGGTGACCTCCCACTTCCCCGAGGGGGAGCTCTCCGGCGACATGATCGTCACCGAGCTCGAGGAGCTCGTGGCCGGACCGGTCAGCCGCGTCATCATCCGCGACCCCGAGGCGACCGCCGACGAGTTCGTCGCGCTCGCCGAGGAGCTCGGCCTGCACGGCACCAACTACATCGTCGGCTGGACCGCCTGGCTCGACATCGCCCCGATCGGGGTGTCCAAGGCCTCCGGCCTGGCGCACGTGTGCGCCGAGCTCGGCTGCACCGCCGCGGACGTCCTGGCGATCGGCGACGGCCGCAACGACATCGAGATGCTGCAGTGGGCCGGCCGCGGGGTCGCGATGGGCCAGGCCATCGAGGTCGTCCGGGAGGCGGCGGACGCCGTCACCGGCGAGGTCTACGAGGACGGCGCGGCGAAGGAGATCTCCCGCTGGTTCCCGGAGCGCTGAGCGTGACCGCGCCGGTGCCGCCCCAGCTGCCGGAGCTGCTCGTCTCCGAGCGCCTCCGCCTGCCGCTGTGGACCGCGGCCGAGGTGGCCGACATCCGCGCGGGGAGGCGGCGAGCGGAGTGGCACCCGGACTTCCCGCGGCGCGACGACGCCGACGCCGCGACCATCTGGGCCGAGGGCGACACCTGGGGCCCGCGCTCGGTGGTCCGCGGGCGCACCGTCCTGGGCTCGATCGGCTTCTACGGGCCGCCGGGCGGCGAGCCGCCCGAGGCCGAGGTCGGCTACGGCCTGGTCGAGGAGGCGCATGGCTACGGCTTCGCCACCGAGGCGCTGCGGACCGTCCTGGCCGCCACGGACGCCGTCGGCGTGCTCGTCCGCGCCGCCGTCGCGCCGGGCAACCGGTCCGGCATCCGGGTGCTGGCCAAGGCCGGCTTCACCGGGCTCCGCGGCTCCGACGAGGACGGCAACCTCGTGATGGCGAGGCCGCTGCCGTGAGCGCCGACGGCTCCTCCCGCCCGGACCGCACGCCCCGGCTGGTCGCCACCGACCTCGACGGCACCCTCGTGCGCTCCGACGGCACCGTGTCGGACTACACCGCCGACGTCCTGGTCCGGGTCGAGGCGCTCGGGGTGCCGGTGGTCTTCGTGACCGGGCGGCCGCTGCGCTGGGCCGAGGAGGTCTTCGAGCACGTGGGCGAGCACGGCCTGGCGATCATCTCCAACGGGGCGCTCGTGTGGGACGTCGCCCGCAGCCGCATCCACCTGGAGCGCCCGATCCCGCCGGCGCTGGCGCTCGAGGTGTGCCGCGACCTGCGCGCCGCGGTGCCGGGCACGGCGTACGCCGTGGAGGACCTGGACGGCATCGGCCTGGAGCCGGACTTCATGGAGCGCTACGAGATGCCGGCCGGCTCCCGGCGCGCCCCGGTCGAGGACCTCCTGGCCCGGCCGCCGCTGAAGCTGCTGGTCCGTCACGAGGAGCTCGCCCCGCAGGAGTTCTGGGACCGCGCCGAGGAGGTGAACGACGGCCGGCTCACCTTCACCTGGTCCTCGGCGACCACGCTGCTCGAGGTCAGCGGACCGGGCGTCACCAAGGCCTCCACGCTCGAGCTGCTCTGCCGCGACCTCGGCATCGACGCCGCGGACGTCATCGCCTTCGGGGACATGCCCAACGACCTCCCGATGCTCGGCTGGGCCGGTACGGCGTACGCCATGGCCGACGCGCACCCGACGGTCACCGCCGCGGCGACCCACGCCGCGCCCGGCCACGACGAGGACGGCGTCGCACGGGTCCTGGCTGGTGTCTTCGGGCTCTGATCTGTTGTGATGCTCCTCGTGCCAGCCGCCCGCCGACTCCTCGCGAGCGCCGCCGTGGCGGCTGCGTGCCTCGTCGGTCCTGGCGTCGCGGTGCCGGCTGCGGTGCCGGCTGCGGTCGCCGCGCAGGCGCCGCCCCGCTGCCCGACGCCCACGGTCCAGGACGCGACGCGCCAGGCCGACGCGGTCTTCTCGGGCACGGTCGAGGACGTCACGACCGAGCGCTCCGGGGGGCGAGCGGTCCACGACCACGGGGTCGCCGTCTCGCGGGTGTGGAAGGGCGGGCTGGCCGCCGAGCAGGTCGACGTCCGCACGGTCGGGGGGCGCGAGGCCTGCGGCTCCGGGCTCGGTCGCCTCGAGGTCGGCTCGGACTACCTGTTCTTCGTCGACCGGCGCGCCGGGACCATGATCGCCTCGGCCGGGAGCCGGACCGCTCCCGCCGACCCACGCCTGGTCGCCCAGGTGACCCGCCTGCTCGGCGCCGGCACGACGCCGGTCGAGCCCCCGCCGGAGTCGGCGGAGTTCACCCGCGTCGCCAACGGCAGCCCTGCACCGCTCTCGCGCACCGCCGCACCGGGCCTCGCGATGGTCCTCGTGGGCCTGCTCGGCCTCGCCGTCGTGCGCCGGCTGGGCCGCCGCTGACCGCGAGGGTCAGAGGTACATGCCCCCGGACTCACCGGGGGTCGGACCGGGGTCCTGCCGCGGCTGCTGACCCATGGTCGGCATCCCGCCCTGGGCGCCGGGGACGGCGCCGGGGGGCAGGGCCCGCCGGATCTGCTCGAGCTGGGTGCGGGCGGCGATCTGCTGGGCGTAGATCGCGGTCTGGATGCCGTGGAAGAGCCCCTCGAGCCAGCCGACCAGCTGGGCCTGGGCGATGCGGAGCTCGCCCTCGGAGGGCGTGACGTCCTCGGTGAAGGGCAGCGCCAGCCGGCTGAGCTCCTCGACGAGCTCGGGCGCGAGGCCGGCCTCGAGCTCCTTGATCGAGGCGGCGTGGATCTCCTTGAGCCGGTTGCGGCTCGCCTCGTCCAGCGGTGCGGCCTTCACCTCCTCGAGCAGCTGGCGGATCATGCCGCCGATCCGCATCACCTTCGCGGGCTGCTCGACCAGGTCGGTCACCGAGCGCTGCTCCTCGCCCTCGCCGCCGTCCTCACCGGCGGCGCCGTCCTGCTGCTGCTGCAGCGCCGAGACGGGGACCGACCCCATCGGCTGCCCGTCCGGGCCGATGACGACGACGTGCTGCTCCTGCTCCTCCGCGGGACCGCTCATGCACCGACCCTATCGACCGGCGCCCAAGCCTCAGAGGGTGAGCACGATCTTGCCGGTGTGCTCGCCGGACTCCATCAGCTCGTGGGCACGGACGACGTCCTCCAGCGGCATCGACCCGTGCACGACGGGGGTGACCGAGCCGTCGGCGAGCAGCGGCCACACGTGCTCGACCACGGACGCGCAGATCGCGGACTTGCCCGCCACCGGCCGCCCGCGCAGGGAGGTGGCGATGACCGCGCCGCGCTTGCCCAGCAGCTTCGCGATGTCCAGCTCGCCCTTGGTGCCGCCCTGCATGCCGATGATGACCAGCCGGCCCTCGGGGGCGAGCACGTCGACGTTGCGGCCGAGGTACTTGGCGCCCATGTTGTCCAGCACGACGTCCGCGCCCACACCGTCGGTCGCCTCGCGCACGGCGGCCACGAAGTCCTCGTCGCGGTAGCTGATCGCCACGTCGGCGCCCAGCTCGCGGCAGTACGCCAGCTTCTCCGGCGTCCCGCTCGTCGTCAGCACGCGGGCGCCGGTCGCCGCGGCGAGCTGGATCGCGAAGGTGCCGATGCCCCCGGCGCCGCCGTGCACCAGCAGGTTCTCGTCGGGGCGCAGGCCGGCCACCATGAACAGGTTCGACCACACGGTGCAGGCCACCTCGGGCACCGCGGCGGCGGTGACCAGGTCGAGCCCGTCGGGGACCGGCATCAGCTGCCCGGCCGGCACGACGACCCGGGAGGCGTAGCCGCCGCCGGCCAGCAGCGCGCACACCTCGTCCCCGACCGACCAGCCCTCCACGCCCTCGCCGACGGCGGCGACCGTGCCGCTGCACTCCAGGCCGATCACGTCCGAGGCGCCCTTCGGCGGCGGGTAGAACCCCTGCCGCTGGAGCAGGTCGGCGCGGTTGACCGCCGTCGCGGCGACGGCGACGGCCACCTCGCCGGGCCCCGGCTCGACGTCCGGCACCTCCTGCACGCTGAGGACCTCCGGCCCACCGGCCCCGTCGGCGATCACGGCTCGCATGTGCCCACCCTAGGAGGGACCCGCTCGCCGGCCGGCGGACGCTCGGGCGGGTCTCAGTCGAGGGTGTCGCCGCTGTGGTCGACGGCGCGGTCGTCGGGCACCTCGTCGGCCACGTCGTCGGGGTCCGCGGCACCGGCCGGCCGGTCCCACGACTCGGCGAGCCGCTGGGCCTTCGCGGCCAGCCGCTCGACCTCCTCGGGGCTCGCACCGGCCGCCCCGGCGGCGTACCCGAGGAGGTAGGAGGTCACCGGCGCCGCCGGCCTCTCGACCGCGTGGGCGACGACGCGGGCGAGGTCGAGGACGAGCCCCTCGTCCATCTCCTCCTCGACGTCGAGGACGTCGCTGAGCTCGTCGATCCAGTCGTGGAGGTTCACGGTCCCCAATCTGCCCAGCGGAGGGCTCCGGCCGCAACCGTCCCGGGCCGGTCAGGGCGCGTCGTCGTCCCCCTGCTCGCGCAGCTCGCGCAGGTCGGCCCAGGTGTCGAGGTCACGGTGCTCGCGGCCCTCGGTCGGGACGGCGGCGAGGTCCAGCGGCTCGAGCAGCCGGTGCAGGGCGGCGCCGTGCTGCTCCTCACGGCCGGGTCGTACCGCGTCGAGCCGGGCCACGTCGAGGACCAGCGCGAGCTGCCGGCGGCCGTCGGGGTCCACGAGCGCCGCGCCGTCACGGCCCTGCGCCGCCTCGTGCAGCCGGCGGATCGTCCGGGGGGTCACGTGCGGCATGTCCACCGCCAGCACCGCCAGCGTGGGCGTGCGCCGCAGCAGCGCGTCGCGGCCGGTGAGCAGGGCGGCCACCGGCCCGCCGTACCGCGGGTCCTCCCGGGTGAACGTCACCGGCCGCTCGGTCGGCACCGGGTCACCCACCACGACGACCTCCGCGGCGTCGACGACCGCGTCGAGGGCGTGCGCGAGGAGGGTGCGACCGGCGACCTCGACCGACGCCTTGTCGGCCCCGCCGAGGCGGGCGGCGCGGCCCCCGGCCAGCACGACCGCGCAGAAGCTCTCCAGCACGCCTCGATCCTGCCGCACCGCTCCGGGCGGGCGGCTCCGGAGGTGGCACGCTGGGGTCGTGCGATCCCCGATGCGTGTGGCCCTCGTCCAGGAGGCGGCGGGCCTGGACCCCGACGCCAACCGTGCGCGGCTGGCGGACCTCGTGCCGGCCGGCGCGGACCTCGTCGTGCTCCCGGAGGCCTTCGCCCGCGACTTCGGCGAGGCCGGCTCGGACGTGGGCGCGTACGCCGAGCCGGTCGACGGACGCTTCGCCGACGAGGTCGACCGGGTCGCCGCGGTGCGCCGGACCACCGTCGTGGCCGGCATGTTCGAGACCGGCCCGGACGCAGCCCGGCCCTACAACACCCTCGTCGTCCGCGGCGCCGCCGAGGCGGCGTACCGCAAGGTCCACCTCTACGACTCGTTCGGCTACCGCGAGTCCGACCGGCTGACCGCGGGCCCGCCGGCACCGGTGGTCGTCGACGTCGCGGGCGCCCGCGTCGGCCTGATGACCTGCTACGACCTGCGCTTCCCCGAGCTCGCGCGCCTGCTCGTCGACGAGGGTGCCGAGGTGCTGGTGGTGCCGGCGGCGTGGGTGGCGGGGGAGCGGAAGGTCGACCACTGGCGCACGCTGGTCCGTGCCCGGGCGATCGAGAACACCGTGTACGTCGTGGCCTGCGGCCAGCCCGGTCCGCGCTACAGCGGCCACTCCATGGTGGTCGACCCGCTCGGCGACGTGCTGGCCGAGGCGGGCGAGGGGCCCGAGCTGCTGACGGCGGAGCTGCGTCCCGACGTGCTCGAGCAGGCCCGGCGCACCAACCCCTCGTTGGCCAACCGCCGTCTGTAACGTTGCCCGGCGTGTCCCGGACCGCCCCTCGCCGCCGTGCCGAGCCGCCGCCGCGCCCGGAGCGTCCCGCACGTGAGCGACGTCCGCGCGACGAGCGGGGGAGCCGCGAGCGCCCCCCGGGCCGTGGGCCGCTGAGCGGCCGCGCCAAGGTCGCCGTGGCCGCGGTGGTCGCGGCCCTCGGGCTGGCCGCCCTGGTCGCCGCGATGGTGCCGGTCGGTCCCGGCTGGCTGGGCGAGGCCGGCGCGGTCGCGGTCGCGGTGACGTACACCTGGGCGCTCGCGGCCCGGACCGGCGGCCGGCCGCTCGTCTTCGGCGGCCTCGCGCTGCTGCTCGGCGTGCTGGCCGTGGTCCTCGACGAGGACGCCCTGCGCACCGGTGCCGCGGTCCTCACCTGCGTGGTCAGCGCGGTCCTGGCGGTGATGGGCACGGTCCCGGCCCGGCGCTTCCACCAGGCGGCCCGCGAGTGCGCCCTCGCGCTGCTCGTCGCGGCCGTCGGCGCCCTCGCGACCGTCGGCTTCGAGCCGCGGATCGCGCTGGTGCGCTTCGAGTACGTCACCCTCGGGCTCGCCCTCGTCGCGGCGTTCCTGCTCGTCGTCCGGCTGGGGGCCGGCCTGCACGGGCTCGGCCGGCGGGGGGTCGCCATCGTGCTGGTCGGGACGGTGCTGCTGGCGGTGACGCTGGCCTACGCCGAGCTGCTGCGCCGCTACGGCACCCCGGGCCTGGTCAGCTCGCTGCTCGACGCCGTGCGCTGGAGCCGCGACCACCTCGGCGCGTTCCCCCGGCCGATCGAGACGGTGCTCGGGGTCCCCGCGCTGGTGTGGGGGTGCCACATGCGCGCCCGGCGGCGCCAGGGCTGGTGGGTCTGCGCCTTCGGGGTCTGCGCGACCGCACCCGTCGCCAACGCGCTCGCCAACCCCTCGATCTCGCTGCTCGAGTGCACGCTCTCGGTGGTGTACGGCGCGGTCGTCGGGCTCGTCATCGGGTACGTCGTCATCCGGCTCGACCTCGCCCTCACCGGCCCGCGGGGCCGGCGCTCGCGGCGGGCCGAGGAGGAGGCCGCCGGGCGGCCCGAGCCGCGGCGTACCGAGGCGCTGCTGTAGCCGTCGCCGGGAAGCTTCAGCGGTTGGCCGATGAAGCTGTCGGTGGGCCGCTGAAATTTCATCGGCCACCCAGGAGCTTCATCGGCTGACCGATGGATCTTCCGGCTGCCCGGCGACCCCGCGAGCGGGCTAGGAGACGATCTCGAGCAGCACGTCGCCCTCCTGGACGACGTCGCCCGGCGCGACCTTGACGGCGCGGACGGTGCCGGCGTGCTCGACGACGACGGGGATCTCCATCTTCATCGACTCCAGCAGCGCGACGGTGTCGCCGGGGGCGACCGCGGCGCCGGGCTCGACGGTCACGGTCATGACGTTGGCGACCATCTCCGCGACGATCTCGCTCACCTGTTCGCGGGCCATGCCGGCGACGCTAGTCGTTACCCGGGGGTACTCGGGCATCCGGCCGGGACGAGCCGCCGTACCTGGCAGAGGGGGCGGGATTCGAACCCGCGGTAGGTCTCCCTACGACCGCTTTCAAGGCGGTTCCGATCGGCCACTCCGGCACCCCTCCGTGCGACCGGTGCTCGCGCGCCGGCCGACGGGAGGAGTGTAGGAGACGCCTACTCCGACCCACCCAGCTCCAGCTCCACCTCGTCGTAGGCCAGGTCGTGGAGGCGCTGCACGTGGTGGGCGATGTCGACGACGAGCCGGTCGAGCTCGCGGTGGGCCGGCGCGAGGTCGGTCTCGGTCAGCACCCGCGCCCCGAGGACGCCGAGGCGGGTGAGCAGCACCTCGCGACTGCGGTACGCCGTGCCGCCGCGGGCCGCGAGCCAGCCGTCGGCGCTCCCGGCCGTCTCGGCGAGCAGGGCGTCGCGGACGGCGGCCATCCGGCGGTGGACCCGCCAGCGCCACGCGCCCGGCAGCTCGGTCGTGCCCGGCGGGCCCGCGGCGGCGGCGAGTGCAGCGAGCGCGGCCAGGGTCTCGGCGGGCTGGTGGGACACGAGCGTCATGGCGACCTCCCGAGCGCCCGGGGGCCCCGGGCCTGGACCTCCGAGCATGGACCCCGTCCGCGCGCGGCGGCAAGGGTCCGGGGACAATCGGGGGCATGTCCGACCCAGCATCGAGCGCAGGACCGAGCGCAGACCCTGCCGACGCCCCGGTGGAGTACCGGCTGGCGCCGCTGGTCGCCGTCCGGTTCGTCGGGCTCGCGCTCGTCCTGCTCGCGGTCCTGGTGCTCGTCGGCACGGCGCTGGTGGCCCTCGCGGGGATGCCGGCCGACGTCCTGGTGGTGCTGCTCGTCCTCGGGGTGGCCGCGGTGCTCGGGCTCGGCTGGTGGCTGCGCTCGCGGCTCGCGGTCGTCCGCTTCGACGAGCACGGCTACCGGGTGCGGCTGGTCCGTGGTGCCGGGGTCAAGGCCGCACCGTGGAAGCAGGTGGCCGAGGCCGCGACCGTCTCGCCGCGGGGCATCCGGTGCGTCCTGCTCCGCCTCGAGGACGGCTCCACCACCACGATCCCCGTCGAGGTGCTCGACGCGGACCCCGAGCAGCTCGTGCGCGACCTGCAGCACCGGCTGCGGCGCGGCGAGGGCCTCCGGCCGCTCTGACCGGACCTGACCGCTCCGGGCGTCCGACGCGCCGGAGGGGTGGGGACCGCCCCTGATTGGCCGCACCGGCGCGCCGCCTTGTAGCCTGTGCGGGCTGTCGAGGAGGCGTCGCCTAGTCCGGTCTATGGCGCCCGCCTGCTAAGCGGGTTGAGGGCTACAACCCTCTCGCGGGTTCAAATCCCGCCGCCTCCGCCAGCCTGGCCCCCGTGCGGTTGATCCGCACGGGGGCCGATCTGCACTACGGTGCCGTGCGGGTGCTCCCCACCGCCGAACGCGCTGTGCGTGGTCGGCGGTCCGGTGCTGCCCGCGTGCTGCATCTTCTTGCACTGCAGTTTTCTGACCCAACGTTCCGCGCCTGCCCCCCGACGGGCCGGGACAGACTGTGGTTCCGGCACCGCCGTGGGCGCCGGGGACACAGGACACAGAGGTGGGACTCATGAAGATCGTTCGCAAGGTGGGCATCACGTTCGCAGCGGCCGCCGTCAGCGTCGGCCTGCTCGGCATCTCCGCTCCGGCCGCGCACGCCGACACCAGCTGGGGCTACCGCGTCGCCCCGCACAGCGGAGGCGGCAAGTAGCCCCCCAAGCCAGCTCGGGACCGCTGCCGCTCCCCCCGCGGCACACCATCGTCCGAAGCCCCCCTAGGACGGGCGGCTCCCGAGCCCCGTTCGAGGCCAGCGACATCCCCCCGTCGCTGGCCTCGAGCGATTTCGGGGGCCGGTCGCGCGGGACCCGTGGCGACCGGCGGTCACTCCTCCCCGGAGATGCCGCGCTGGCCGATCGTGTAGCCGAGCTGGAAGCGTGTCTCCGCCTCGAACTCGTTCTTGAGGTCGGCGACGTAGCCCGCGTAGGTGCGGGGGCTGACGCCGAGCCGCTTGGCCGAGACCGGGTCGGGATGGCCCTCGATGAGCATCCGCAGGGTCATCGCGCGCTGCTCGGCCGCGATGTCCTTGAGCATCGTCGCGCTGCGGCTGGTGAAGGGCCGGCCCCGCTCCCACGAGCGCTCGAAGACGTCGACGAGGTAGGAGACCACCGACGGCTCGCGCACGGCGAGCGCGACGCTGAGGTCGTCGCCGCTGGGGATGACCGCGACCCGCCGGTCGATGACGATCATCCGGTTGAAGAACTCGTCGAGCGTGCGGACCTCGGCACCCCGCGCCGTCACCGCGGCGACGTACTCGCGGGTGGCGCTGCTGCGCCGCGCGCTGTGCTGGTAGAGCGTGCGGATCCGGGCGCCGCGCTCGAGCAGGGCGCTGTCGCGCTGGGTGATGCCGGCCGAGAGCTGCAGGTCGCGGCCGGTCTGCGGCTGCGCGGTGAGCGCCTCCTCCTGGCACTCCGCGACCAGGCCGGCGAGGAACGGCCCGATGGCCTCGGCGCGCAGGTAGGTGAACGGCCCGACCTCCGTGGCCTGCGGCGTACGTCGCCAGGCCTGCCCCAGGCTGGCCAGCGTCGAGGACCAGGCGGCCGACTCCTGGAGCAGGCGCGCGCCCTCGCGACCCAGGGGGGAGACCACGCGCGCGACCGTGCTGGTGGGGTCCTCGGGCAGCCACCGGTCGGACTCCGCGTCGTGACGGACCAGGCCCAGCTCGACGAGGAGGTCGAGCGCACGGCGGAGCGTCTCGTCCGTGGCGAGCCGGGGGTCGTCGGGCGCCAGCCCGGCCTCGGTCAGCATCTCCTCGTACAGCGGCGCGGCGACGGTCTCGAACAGCTGCCGGTCCTGCGAGTCGTACTCGTCCACGGACCTCCCCTTGCTCTCACACTGCGGGCACACGTGGGCACGCCTGCCAAAGGCTCCGAGACGTTCCGATCTTGGCACAGGGCGCCACACGCGCCACGGGGGCCCCGTCCGTGCGGACGGGGCCCCCGGTGGGGTGCTGCGGGGTGCTGCGGGTGGTGCCGCGCTGCGTCGTTCAGGCGCCGAGGCGCGCCTTGAGGCCGTCGAGCTCGGTCCACAGCACGGCGGGGAGGTCGTCGCCGAACTTCTCGAACCACTCCTGGATCTGCGGGATCTCGGCCTTCCACTCCTCGGGGTCGACCGCGAGCGCCTTGCGCAGGTCGTCCTCGTCGAGGTCGAGGCCGTCGACGTCGAGGGAGCCCGGGGCCGGGACGTGCCCGATCGCGGTCTCCTCGGCGGCGGCCTGGCCGTCGATGCGCTCGACGACCCACTTCAGCACGCGGCTGTTCTCGCCGAAGCCCGGCCACAGGAAGCCGCCCTCGTCGTCGCGGCGGAACCAGTTGACGTAGAAGATCTTCGGCAGCTTCGCCGCGTCGTTGTCCTTGCCGACGTTGATCCAGTGGCTGAAGTAGTCACCGGCGTTGTAGCCGATGAACGGCAGCATCGCCATCGGGTCGCGGCGCACGACGCCGACCGCGCCGACCGCGGCGGCGGTGGTCTCCGAGGAGAGCGTCGCGCCGAGGAAGGTGCCGTGGGTCCAGTCGCGGGCCTCGAAGACCAGCGGGACCGTCGTCTTGCGGCGACCGCCGAACAGGATCGCGTCGATCGGCACGCCGCGCGGGTCGTCGTACTCGTCGGCGAGGATGTCGCACTGCTTGATCGGCGTGCAGTAGCGGCTGTTCGGGTGGCTGGAGAGCTCCTCGGAGTCCGGGGTCCACGGCTCGCCCTTCCAGGACGTCGCCCGGGCCGGCGGGTTCTCCAGTCCCTCCCACCAGACGTCGCCGTCCTCGGTGAGCGCGACGTTGGTGAAGACCGAGTTGCCCTTCTCGATCGTCTTCATCGCGTTCGGGTTGGTGTGGTAGTTGGTGCCCGGCGCGACGCCGAAGAAGCCGTACTCGGGGTTGACCGCCCAGAGGCGGCCGTCCTCGCCGATCCGCATCCAGGCGATGTCGTCGCCGAGCGTCTCGACCTTCCAGCCCGGGATCGTCGGCTCGAGCATCGCCAGGTTGGTCTTGCCGCAGGCGCTCGGGAAGGCGGCGGCGATGTACTTCACGACGCCCGCCGGGCTGGTGAGCTTGAGGATCAGCATGTGCTCGGCCAGCCAGCCCTCGTCGCGGGCCATGACGCTCGCGATGCGCAGGGCGTAGCACTTCTTGCCCAGCAGCGCGTTGCCGCCGTAGCCGGAGCCGAAGGACCAGATGCCCCGCTCCTCGGGGAAGTGCACGATGTACTTGGTGTCGTTGCACGGCCAGGCGACGTCCTTCTCGCCCTCGGCCAGCGGGTGGCCCACGGAGTGGACGGCCTCGACGAAGTCCGCGTCGAGCTCCTCCATCCGGCGCAGGACGTTGGTGCCCATCCGGGCCATCACGCGCATCGAGGCGGTGACGTACGCCGAGTCGGTGATCTCGATGCCGAACATCGGGCGCTCGGACTCGAGGTGGCCCATGACGAAGGGGATGACGTACATCGTGCGGCCCTTCATGCAGCCCTCGTACAGGCCGTTCATGAGGGACTTCATCTCGCCCGGGTCCATCCAGTTGTTGGTGGGCCCCGCGTCCTTCTCGTCGACCGAGCAGATGTACGTCCGGTCCTCGACGCGCGCGACGTCGATGGGGTCGGAGGCGGCGTAGAAGGAGTTCGGCTTGATCGAGGGGTTGAGCCGGGTGAAGGTGCCGGTGGACTCGAGCGCCCGGGTCAGCTCGTCCCACTCCTGGTCGTCGCCGGTGCACCAGTGGATGCTGTCCGGCTGCATGATCGCGGCCCACTTCTCGACGAAGTCGGCGATGCCTCGGTGGGTGGTCGGTGCCTGCGTCTCGGCGGTCATTGCCCTGGGTCCTGTTCCCTCTCGCGCATTCGCGGTGGCCGCCTCGCTCGGCGAGGGCCGCCGGCCGTCGAGCGTATCGACGGTGTGTCGTGGAGCTGCTGTGGATCGCGCGGCGTCGTTGTCGGCGACTGTTCGTGGTGCACCGGGGGTCGACGGGAGCTGCCGAGGGCCCCGGTTCGCTGAATGTACCCGCGGCCTCCGGGGGTGAGTATTGGATCGTTCAACGGCTCGTGTGCCAGGTCACACCGGGTGTCGGGGCCCGGTGGAGGGGGAAGGAGGGGGTGTTCCCCCGTCGGCCCGGGCTCCCCTGATTTCGGGTTCGTCGCCCGGGTCGGCTATCGTCTTCCTTCGTCCACCGACGCGGTGGGCAGGCGCCCGTAGCTCAACGGATAGAGCATCTGACTACGGATCAGAAGGTTTGGGGTTCGAATCCCTACGGGCGCGCAGGACTGAACGGCCCTTCACCGGCGGAGACGCAGCTGAGGGGCCGTTCTCCATTGGTGACACGCCTTGCTCGGTGCTAGCACCGTGCTGAGGGTCCGGGGTCGATGCCGCCCCAGCATCGGCTGTCGAGCTGCGGTATCACCTCGAGGGCACCTCGATCTCGGGTTCCGCGGACTGGCCAGGTCCGCTGCGGGTGTGGCTGCACGAGCGCCTGCTGCGCGGCCTCGAGCGCCCGTCCGGAGGCGCTCAGCCCAGTCGCGTCGGGCGGGTGGTCTCCGCGGAGAGCGATGCGTGGGTGGTGAGCGAACCGGTTACCCGCGTGCGCCACACGGGCTTCGACTGCTTCACCGACCGCTCGGGCGACGGCATCGGTCAGGCGGACGGTCTCACGGTCAGCCGGGAGTGGGACTCGCGTAGCAGCTCGTTCGTGCGCAGGTCGGATGCGTGGCTCGCCGCGCCGCGGTCGAGAAGGCGTTGTCGAGCGTCGGTCTCCGACGCCAGCCGCGGGCCGCTGGCGAAGACCGTCCTGGCCGGGGTCGCCCCGCCATCGGTGCCTCTGCGATGCTGTCGATGATCGTCGACGACTCACCGGCCTCTCCGCGGCGCGAGGTCGAGCAGCGTCCAGTCCGGCTTGCACTCCGACACCCCACCGGCCGGTCGTGCCAGGTGATCGTCAACGCGGCAGATTCCGATGGTCTCGCTCAACCTGGCGGCCACGCACGGAGCGGTTCTCAGCACTTACGCCTGGTTCGTTGCTCAGCGCCGCTCACTTCGGCCGCCACCTCGGGTGGCCGCGAAGTGGGCGGCGGCCGTGGCGTTCACCGAGCCTGAGGCCCGCTAGGACGTGGGCCTGGTCGGTTCTCAGACCTGACCCAGGCCACCGTCTACCGGGATGTCCGCACCGTTGATGAAGGACGCCTCGTCGGATGCGACGAACGCGACGGCGTTGGCCATCTCGTACGGTTCGCCGACCCGGCGCGAGGGGGACCTCCGTACGGCGTCGTCGACGAAGGCCTGGAATGACTCGTCGAACGCGCCGCTCCTGAAGCCCTCGCCGGCGTTGGGGCCGGAGGTCACGACGTTGACACGGATCTTCCGGTCGGCGAGTTCTGAGGCCCAGGAGCGCGCGAAGTTGCGGATCGCGGCCTTGGTGGCGGCGTAGACGCTTGCCGAGGGGGTCCCCTGCTGCGCCGCCAACGAGGACATCATGATGATCGATCCGCCGTTGGTCAGGATGGGGAGGGCGGCTTGAACGAGGAAGATCAGGCCCTTGATGTTCACCCCGAGCTGCTGGTCAAGGGTCTCTTCGGTGATCTGCCCTAGAGGCTCGAAGCCTGCTGCTGCGGCGTTGGTGAAGAGGATGTCGACCTTCCCGTGGTGGCCCTGATCTGCTCGATCACTGCCTTGATGTCTTCCTTGCTTCCAGCATCTGCACGAACTCCGGTCAGCTGCGGTCCCCGGCCTCGGCTGCGCGCAACTGCTCGACTCGACGACCGGTCACGAAGACGGTCGCTCCCTCGTCGATGAGCCGCTTGGCAGTGGCGAAGCCCATGCCCACACTTCCCCCGGAGATCAGCGCGACCTTTCCGTCGGAACGAGTGCTCATTTCGCTTTCCTTGCTCTCTACGTTGATGCGACGACGTGCTTGGTCGTCGATGTACTGAGGTGGAGCTGCGGTGCGTGCCCAGGTAGCGAGGAGCCCCGCCCTGAACGGGGAGGTGGTGTCGTCCAGGGGGTGGGGCCCACTGGGATCTACGCGGTGATCTCGCGGTAGATCTGGACGCCGTTGACCATGTCGACGCCGATTTCCGGCTTGTACACGGCCTGGATCTGGGCGGGCCGATCGCGGTCCATGCGCGTCTTGTCGGCGCGTGCGAGCGCGCCCTGGAGGGCGGTGGCGTCCAGGTCGGTGCAGTACGCGGGAGTGCCCGGCTGCATGCGCCAGGAGTCGGCGAGGCTTCCGGCGTCGACGGCGTCGAAGCCCGTGTCCTCGACCAGCTGCATGACCACCTTCTTGGCCGCTGCGTCGTCGCCGGCGACCGGCAGCGCCACCCGGTCCAGGTCGCCCGATGCGCGTCCCTTGATCGCGAGGCTGCGGGAGAAGATCGAGCTCCAGGCCTTGGTGAGGGGTCGGCCGACCTGTTCGCTGAGCCAGGCCGTGTCAGAGGCCGCGTCCGCCACCCCCTCCATCACGCCGGCCTCGGGGTAGTAGTTGGACATGTCGACGATGACCGTCGACGCGGGCGCCTCGCGCAGGGTCTGGGCCAGGCCGGGGATGGCCACGAACGGGATCGACAGCACCACGGCGTCGGCGTGTGCCACGGCGTCGGCGACTGTGGCCGGACGTGCACCGAGCTCCGCGGCCAGCTCCTGCAGGGACGCAGGGCCGCGGGAGTTGGCCAGGGTCAGGTCGTGGTTGGCGGCCGCCAGGACGCGCGCGAGCTCGCTGCCGATGTTCCCGGTTCCGATGACCGCGACATTCATGGGGTTCTCCTTGGCTGGGCGCCGAGATCGGGTCCGGCGCGGGGGATGACGGAGGCGGTCCGGCGTCTGCGAGGAGCGCGACATCAGGTCTGCACCGCCTCGTCACTGTACGTCACTACTGACAGTAACTGTCAAACACGTTAGGTGCTAACGTCCGTGGCATGGCGGGCACTGGAGTTCGTGAGGTAGCGCGACGCGCGGTCCACGCTGAGATCACCTCGGCTGCGGAGTCGCTGTTTCGAGAGCAGGGCTACGACGCGACGACGGTTGACCAGATCGCCGAGCGCGTGGGGATGTCGCAGCGGACGTTCTTCCGCCACGTCGGGACCAAGGAGGACCTGGTCCTCGCCGAGTTCGATCGGCTCTCGGCACGCATGGTCGAAGACGCTCGGTCGCGCCCCGAGACGGAGGACCCATGGTCATCGCTGCGGCATGCCTTCGAGGTCGTCGTCGGCCAACGCGAGGACCAAGCCGCTCGCGAGCGAGCCACACTCATGATGTCGATCGTCGAGACCAGCGGCACTCTTCGGGCCGCGTACTTCGACCGGATGGACCTCGTCCAGCGTCAACTCGTCGACGTCCTGCAGGAACGCGCGCCCGGGGCCGAAGACCGCGTCCTGATGCGGGCTCTCGTCGGCGCCGCTTTCGCCGCGCTCCATGCCGTCAGCGAGAACTGCGAACTAGCCGACGGACCCGACACCTTCGCCGCCGACCTCGACCGAATCCTTGCTCGCCTCGCACCGACCGATGTCTGACGCGCACCGGTCCCGAGGCTGGCCGGCGCGGAACCCGGTGCCAAGCGTGTCCGCGGACGGATGCTTGCGCCAGTCCTTCGCGACCGCTCATCGGCGTGAGCGTGCGGTGCCTCCACTCGTGAGGTAGCACCAGGTGCAGGTTGCAGCTGCCACGTGGTTGCCGGCACCGGTGACCAGACCTGGCTGGACGCGCCCGAGCTCGCGCGGATCTCGCAACCCAGTGCGCGCAGGACGGGACGGCCCCTCACCAGCGGAGACGCAGGCGAGGGGGCGGTCCTGCGTCTGCAGGAGGCCGGCGCCCGGACGCTCGCTCGAGCAGCGTCGTCATCTCCTCCGCAGGTACCGACGTCCTGGGCCCAGGTACCGCGCTCGTCCGAACGGCGCCGATCGTCTGCGAACGGCGCCGAGGATGGGTCCGTGACCTCGTTCCCACGCGCCGTCTCCTCCGCCCTCGCCGTGGTCGGCGCCAGCCTGCTGCTCGGCGCCCTGACGTCGTGGGCGCAGGGTGTGCTGCCGCATGCGCTCGCTTCGTTCGCCAACTCGCCCTCCGGCTGGACGGTGCTGACCGCCCTGCTCGTCGCCGCGGCACGGCCGCCGCTGGCCCTGGGCGCGGTGCTCGGGGTCGCGTCGTTCGTCGCCCTGGTGCTCGGCTACACCGTGGCCTCCGAGCTGCGGGGCCTCACCTACGACCCGGTGCTCTGGAGCGTGGTCGGGATCATCGCCGGTCCGTTCGTCGGCGTCGCGGCCGCCGCGGTCGTGGGGGACCGGACCGTCCACAGCGCGCTCGGCGCGGGCGCCCTCGCGGGCGTGCTGGTCGCGGACGGGGTCTACGGCCTGACCGTCGTCGGTTCCAGCACGAGCCCGGTCTACTGGACCATGTGCCTCGTGGCCGGTGTCGTCCTGGTCGGCGGCACCGCCGCACGGATGCGCACCCCCGCCGCGGCTGCAGGCGTCCTCGCCAGCGCCGCGGCCGCCACGGGCGTGCTGAGCCTGGGGTACGGCGTGCTCAACGCGATGGGCTGATCCGGTGACGACTAGGGTCGGCCAGGAGCGGTGCCGCTGCCGGGCCGAGGCCGCAGGACGACCGATGAAGGGTCCGATGAGGAACGCAGGCGCTGAAGGACACACGGGTCGTCGCGGGCTCACCGCGGTGCTGGTCGCCGCTCTGGCGATCGCCCTCGGTACGGCGGGCACCGGGGCGGTGAGCTCCGTCGCGCCGGCGCCGCAGCCGCGGAGCGCTGCGACGAGCACGCCCGTCGAGCCCTTCTGGTCCGCGGAGTTCTCCGGGTGGGCCGGCGAGCGCCCGGACGCCGACGTCTTCACCACCGAGGTCGGCAACCGGCGGCAGCAGGGCTGGTGGAACAACGAGCTGCAGTACTACACCGCCCGCGCCGCCAACTCCTCGCTGAGCGGCTCGGGCAGGCTGTTGGTCCGGGCGAGGTGGGCCGGCCATCGGGGGAGCCTGCCGTGCTGGCCCCGCGGACGGTGCGACTACACCTCGGCCCGGCTCACGACCGAGGGGAAGGTGTCGATCACCCGCGGGCGGGTCGACGTGCGCGCGAAGCTGCCGACCGGCCGGGGGCTCCTCCCGGCGATCTGGCTGCTGGGCGACAACGGTCGCACCTGGCCCCGCCAGGGCGAGGTCGACATCGTCGAGGTCGTCGGCGGCGAGCCGCGCACGGCGTACGGCACCGCCCACGGCCCCACCTACTTCAACGAGGGCGGGATCGGCGGCACGACCAGGCTTCCGGGCCGCGCCGACGAGGAGTTCCACGTCTACTCCGTCGTCAAGGAGCCGCAGCGGATCACCTGGCTGGTGGACGACGAGCCGTACTTCTCCCTCGCCCCGCAGGACCTCCCGGCCGAGCGGGACTGGGTCTTCGAGCAGTCGATGCACCTGCTCCTCAACGTCGCCGTCGGAGGCGACTGGCCCGGTGACCCGGGCCGCGCGACCCGCTTCCCGGCGACGATGAAGGTCGACTACGTCCGCATGTACGGCGAGGGCGTCGTCGACGGCGTCGAGGTCGGCCACGACGACTGACCCGAGGAGGGCGCCGGACGCACGCCGATACCCTGACCGGAGACCGCTTCCCGGGGCTCCGCTGTCGAAAGGTGCTTCCTTGGCACTGCCCACCGTCGCCTCGCTGTGCTCGACACTCGGTCACCACCTCTCGCCGGCCCCGGGCTTCTCGCCGCCCGACACCGAGATCACGGCCGTCCACATCAGCGAGCTCCTCGACCCGGCCGCCTACCTCGCGGGCGGCGAGCTGCTGCTCACCACCGGCCTGGGGCTGCCGGAGGACGAGGCAGCCTGCCGTGCGTACGTCGAACGGCTGGTGGCCGCCGGGACCAGCGCGCTCGCGCTCGGCCTCGGGCCGGTGCACGCGGACCCGCCCGCTCGACTCGCTGCAGCGTGCCGCGCCCTGGGCCTGGTCCTGCTGGTGGTCCCTGCGCCCACGCCGTTCCTGACCGTCTCCACGGCCTACTGGGCGGCCCGCTCACGCTCGACGGAGCAGCAGCTGACCGACGCGGTCGCCGCGCACCGCGCCCTGGTCGACGCCGCGGTCGCCCCCGACCCGGCCGCCGCCATCCTGCGCCGCCTCGCTCGGCTGCTCGACGGGTGGGCCGCCGTGCTCGGGCCCTCGGGCGAGGTGGACCAGGTCCACCCGCCGTCGATGCAGGAGGACGCCGAGGCGCTGCAGGCGGAGGTCACGCGTCTCGAGATGGCAGGCGTGCACTCCTCGGCCTCCCTCAGCATCGCCGGGAGCGTGGTGGTGGTCTTCCCCCTCGCGGTGCAGGACAGGGTCGTGGGCTACCTGGCGGCCGGGGCGCCGGACCAGGTGCATCCCTGGCAGAGACGGGTCATCCTCACGGCCGCCGCCCTCCTCAGCCTCGACGTGCTCCGCAACCAGCGCACGGAGTCCGCCCGCGAGGCGACCCGTCGCTGCGTCGCACTGCTCGTGGACGCCGGCCTCGTCGACGCCGCCCGTCGCTTGGCGGCCGAGGCCGGCGCGCCCTCGCCGGGTCGGGAGCTCCGCGTCGTGGTCGCGCGAGGTCGCGACAGCGAAGGGCTCGTCCAGGCGGTCGAGCGCTGGTGCCCCGACGCCCTGGCGGTGGCGGTGGACCGGTCGATCGCGTGGTTCCTGGTGCCCGACGACCACCCGGACCCTGGCGCGCTCGAGAAGCGGCTCCGCGACGTGGACCGCTCGGTGGCGGCCGCGATGTCGGACCTGGTCGCCGCCGAGGCCGCGGGACCCACGCGGGCGCGACTGCTGCAGGTCGTCGCATCGATGCCGGGCGCGACGGTCGCCCTGCCCCGGTCCGCCGCGCCCGGTGCCCTGCTGGGTGCCCTCGACGTCTTCCTCGCCACCGCTGCCGGGGAGGTGCGCGGTGCGCTCGTCGCCTACCTGCGTCACCGGGGCCAGTGGGAGCAGGCGTCGCGGGAGCTCGGCCTGCACCGCAATACGCTGCGCTACCGCGTCCAGCGGGCTCGGGCCCACCTGGCGGTCGACCTCGACGACCCCGACGTCGCGGCTGAGCTCTGGCTGGCGCTGCGAGCGCGGGGCGTCGCCTGACCCGCAGCGACCTCGTCGTTCCGTCCATCGGAGCGCCCGATTCGTCGGATCGTCCAAGGACCACCGACGGCGCCGCGCCTACCGTCCTGGCAACCGACCACGACGGAGGAAGTCATGTCGCAGCCCGAGCAGCGGCGCATCGTCGCCACAGCGATCCCCGGCCCCGCATCGACCGCGCTGCAGGAGCAGCGGAGCGCTGAGCTGGCCGGAGGTCTCGGTACCACGATGCCGGTCTTCGTCGAGCGCGCAGGCGGCGGCGTCGTCGTCGACGTCGACGGCAACCACATCATCGACCTGGCCTCGGGCATCGCCGTGACCAGCGTGGGCGCCGCGCACCCGGAGGTGGTCCGCCGCATCACGGAGCAGGCCGAGCGCTTCACCCACACGTGCTTCCTCGTCACGCAGTACGAGGGGTTCGTCGAGGTGGCCGCCGCGCTGAACCGCCTCACTCCCGGTGACCACGCGAAGAAGACGGCCCTGTTCACGACGGGATCAGAGGCGGTCGAGAACGCCGTCAAGATCGCCCGCGCCGCCACGGGCCGGCCCGCGGTGGTGGTGCTCGGGCACGCCTACCACGGGCGCACCCTGCTCACGATGTCGATGACGGGGAAGAACGTGCCGTACAAGGACGGCTTCGGTCCCTTCGCCCCCGAGGTCTACCGGGTGCCCTCGCCGTACCCGTTCCGGTGGCCGTCGGGCCCCGAGCACGCCGCGGAGGAAGCGCTGGCCGCGCTCAGGGAGACGGTCCTGACGCAGGTCGGTGCGCACAACGTCGCGGCCATCGTCGCCGAGCCGATCCAGGGCGAGGGTGGCTTCATCGTGCCTCCCGCCGGCTACCTGAAGGCGGTCCAGGAGCTCGCCACGGAGCACGGCATCGTCTTCGTCGCCGACGAGATCCAGACGGGGTTCGGCCGCACGGGCGCGATGTTCGCGTGCGAGCACGACGGAGTCGTGCCCGATCTCGTGACGACCGCCAAGGCACTCGCCGGAGGCATGCCCCTCGCGGCGGTGACCGGTCGTGCCGAGCTGATGGACAGCGTTGCTCCCGGCGGCCTCGGCGGGACCTACGCCGGCAACCCCGTCGCCTGCGCGGCGGCGCTCGGCACGCTCGAGGTCATCGAGCGCGACGGCCTGGTGGAGCGGGCTCGCGAGATCGAGGCGAGGGTGCGGCCGCGCCTGGAGGCGCTGCAGGGCGCGGGCTCGCCGGTCGGCGAGGTCCGTGGCCGGGGCGCGATGCTCGCGCTCGAGCTGGTCCGCCCGGGGACGACCGAGCCCGCCCCCGACATCGCGAGGGCGATCGCCGCCCACTGCCACCGCGAAGGAGTGCTCACCCTCGTCTGCGGCACCTTCGGGAACGTCATCCGACTGCTCCCCCCGCTCGTCATCCCGATGGACCTGCTCGACGAGGCGGTCGCGGTCCTCGAGTCGGCCGTCGCAGCAGCGCGATGACCGGCGACGCGTCGTACGACCCGCGGACCGGGAGCGTGGTCGCGACCGCGACCGCCACCACGCCGGAGGAGGTGGGGCTGGCCGCCCGTCGCGCGGCGCAGGTCGCTCCCGCGGTCGCGGCCACCAGCCCACGGCGACGCCGCCGATGGCTCCACGGGGTGGCCGACGCCCTCGAGGCGCACCGCGAGGAGCTCGTCGCCCTCGGCGACGCCGAGACCGCGCTGGGGTCGGAACGCCTGGGCGGCGAGATCACCCGGGCTGCGAACCAGCTCCGGTTCTACGGCGACGTCGCGGCCGAGGGCTCCTACCTCGGCGTCACCCTGGATCCCGCGACGGCGACCTCGCCCGCCCTCGCCCGCGTGAACCAGCCGCTGGGGCCGGTCGCGGTCTTCGGAGCCAGCAACTTCCCCTTCGCGTTCGGCGTGCTGGGCAACGACACGGCCTGCGCGCTCGCCGCCGGGTGCCCGGTCGTCGTCAAGGCACATCCCGCACACCTGGGCACCAGCGTGCGCCAGGTCGAGATCGCCTACGAGGCGCTCGCCGCGGCGGACGCCCCGGCCGATGTCCTCGACGTCGTGGTCGGGCACGACGCGGGGGTCCGCCTGGTCCAGGCCCCCGAGGTCAGCGCGGTCGGCTTCACCGGCTCGCAGGCCGGGGGCCTCGCCCTGTGGCGGTTGGCGAACGACCGCGACGAGGTGATCCCCGTCTACGCCGAGATGGGCACGGTGAACCCGGTGGTCGTCACCCGCGCCGCAGCGGCGGACATCGCCTCCGTGGCGACCGGGTTCGTGGGTTCCTTCACCCAGGGCCACGGCCAGTTCTGCACCAAGCCGGGCCTGTTCCTGGCGCCGACGGGCTCCGGCGCCGCCCGGGCGGTCGCCACGGCCCTGCGTGCGGCGGCGCCCCGCCCGGTGATGCTGACGCGGGCGATCGCCGACTCCGTGGTCACCGGCATCTCCGAGATGGAGGCGGCGGGCGCCGAGGTGGTGACGCGCCTCGACCCGCCCGGGTCGACCGGGTGGGTGGCGCCCGCCGCGGTCCTCTCCGCCGGTGCCGACGCGCTCGAGCGGGGGAGCAGGCTCCTCGAGGAGTGCTTCGGCGCGGTCGTGGTCGTGGTCGAGTACGACTCCGACGAGCAGCTCGCCAGCGTGCTGTCGACCCTGCAGCCGTCCCTGGCCGCCAGCCTGGTGACCGGCACCGAGGACGACCCGCAGGCCGCTGCCCTGGTCGAGGTGCTCAGCCGCAAGGTCGGCCGGGTCGCGGTCAACGACTGGCCGACCGGGGTCGCCGTCGCCTGGGCGCAGCAGCACGGCGGCCCGTGGCCCGCGACCTCCGCCCCGGGCGCGACGTCGGTGGGCGCGCACGGACTGGCGCGCTTCGTGCGTCCGGTCGCCTACCAGTCGTCGTACGACGCGTGGTTGCCGCCGGCCGCGCGCGCAGCCAACCCGTGGCGCGTCCCGCGACGGGTCGCGGGTGAGGCACGGGCCGGCGGCTCGGCATGACCCTCCCGCTCGACGGCCTGCTCGTCGCCGACTTCAGCCGGGTGCTGGCCGGCCCGCTGGCGGCCGCGACCCTCGCCGACCTCGGTGCCGTGGTCGTCAAGGTGGAGCGGCCCGGCTCCGGCGACGATACGCGTCACTGGGGGCCACCCTGGACGGAGTCCTCAAGCTCGTACTTCGAGTGCGCCAACCGCTCGAAGCGATCCGTCGAGCTCGACCTCGCCGACCCTGCCGACCTGGTCCTCGCCCGACGGCTCGCCGCGCGCTGCGACGTCCTCGTTGAGAACTTCCGCACCGGCACCCTCGAGCGGCGCGGCCTGGGCTACACCGACGTCGCCGCGGTGAACCCCGCGGTGGTCTACGCCTCGATCACCGGCTTCGGGAGCCGCGGCGGTGCCGACCTCGCCGGCTACGACTTCCTGGTCCAGGCGGTGGGTGGGCTGATGAGCATCACCGGGGACGAGGAGCCGACCAAGGCCGGGGTCGCCCTCGTCGACGTGCTGACCTCGAAGGACGCCGTGGTCGCGATCCTGGCCGCGCTCCGGGCCCGAGAGGCGCTCGGGTGTGGTCAGCACGTCGAGGTCAACCTGCTCTCGAGCCTGCTCGGCTCACTGGCCAACCAGGCCTCGGCGTACCTCACGACGGGCGAGCTGCCGCGACGGATGGGGAACCGGCACCCGTCCATCGCTCCGTACGAGACGCTCGCCGCCCGGGACGGGCACGTGGCCGTGTGCTGCGGCAACGACCAGCAGTTCGGAAGGCTCGTCGAGGTCCTCGGCGTGCCCGGTCTGTCGCGGGACCCGCGGTTCGCGACCAACGCCGACCGCGTGGCGCACCGCGACGACCTGGTCCGCGTGCTCGAGGCCGCGCTGGCGGCGGACACGGTGGACGGGTGGACTCAGCGGCTCGGGGCGGCCGGCGTACCGGCCGGCGGGGTGGGCTCGGTCGGCGACGCCTTCGACCTCGCCGAGCGTCTCGGCCTGCGCCCGACCGTCGCGGTGGGGGACGACCGCCCGCGCCAGGTGCGGAGCCCGCTCACGTTCTCGGCCACCCCGATCACCGGCTACGCGGCGCCGCCGCTGCTGGGCGAACACAACGACGACGTCCGCCGTTGGCTGACCAAGGAGATCGACTGATGAGGACCAGCAACCTGCCCGCCTTCGAGCCGCTCGACCCGGTGGGCATCGACGACCTGCTCACCCCGGACGAGAAGGCCGTGCGGGCCTCGGTCCGGCACCTGTGCGCGGAGCGGGTCGACCCGTTCGTGGCGGACTGGTTCGAGCGGGGCGTCGTCGACGACGTCCGCGGGCTGGCCGAGGAGCTCGGCGCGCTGGGCCTCCTGGGCATGCACCTGGAGGGCTACGGGTGCGCCGGCATGTCCGCCACCGAGTACGGCCTCGCGTGCCTCGAGCTGGAGGCGAGCGACTCGGGCATCCGGTCGCTCGTGTCGGTCCAGGGGTCGCTGGCGATGTACGCCATCTGGCGGTGGGGATCGGAGGAGCACAAGCTCGAGTGGTTGCCTCGCATGGCCTCCGGCGAGGCGATCGGGTGCTTCGGACTGACCGAGCCCGACATCGGCTCCGACCCGGGCAGCATGCGGACCCGCGCACGTCGCGACGGGTCGGACTGGGTCCTCGACGGTCGGAAGATGTGGATCACCAACGGCTCCGTGGCCGACGTGGCGGTCGTCTGGGCGCAGACCGACGAGGGGGTGCGGGGCTTCGTCGTGCCCACGACGACCCCCGGGTTCAGCGCGCCGGAGATCAAGCACAAGCAGTCGCTGCGCGCCTCCGTGACCAGCGAGCTGGTGCTCGACGGGGTCCGCCTCCCCGACGCCGCTGCCCTCCCCGAGGTCCGCGGCCTCCGCGGGCCGCTCAGCTGCCTGAACGAGGCCCGCTTCGGGATCGTGTGGGGCTCGATGGGCGCGGCGCGCTCGTCCCTGGCGGCAGCGCTGTCCTACGCCGGCGAGCGGATCCAGTTCGGTCGCCCGGTCTCGGGGTTCCAGCTGACCCAGCAGAAGCTGGTCGAGATGAACCTCGAGTACACCAAGGGCGTGCTCCTGGCCCTGCACCTCGGGCGCCGCAAGGACGCCGGCACGCTGCGTCCGGAGCAGGTCAGCCTCGGCAAGCTCAACAACGTCCGGGAGGCGCTGGAGATCTGCCGGACCGCCCGGACCGTGCTGGGCGCGAACGGCATCTCGCTGGAGTACCCGGTGATCCGGCACATGAACAACCTCGAGTCGGTGCTGACCTACGAAGGCACCGTCGAGATGCACACCCTCGTCGTCGGTCAGGCGATGACCGGACAGGCCGCGTTCCGCTGAGGCGGACCCGCCCGCCGCGCCCGGCCCGTCCGCCGGTCGCGGCGGGCGCGCGGCCCGGCGTCCCCACCTCGGCCGGAGCCGGACCCACGGCTCGCCCGAGGCGCTGCAGCGCGCCTCCGCACGCGGGCCGCCCGTCGGTCACGACGTGACCCGGGCCACGTCGTAACCGAATCGTTACCTCCCCGGTCTGGTCTCGTCATGGAACTGGTGAGAACGTTATCGCACTCAGTGAGAACGTTCTCGCATCCCTCGACACCATGGAAGTAGAGACCAGTGACTTCTCTCGCCCTTCCCCTCCGCCCTGTCGCACCGGACATCGCACCGACGCTCCGCACGACCGTCGGCCAGCGCTCGTTGACCCAGGAGATCGCCTCCGAGGTCGTCCGTCGGGACCTCGACACGGTGTTCTTCGTCGGCATGGGAGGCTCGTGGGCCTCCTCGGTGCCGGCCACCTTGAGCCTGACCGGGACGGCCACCGGTCTGGCGGTGCACAACGTCAACGCCGCCGAGTTCGTGCTCACCCACCTCGACCGCGTCGGTCCCCGCTCGCTGGTGGTGGCCTCCTCGCACTCGGGTGGGACGCCGGAGACCGTGGCGGCGGCGCAAGCGGCTGCGAAGGCGGGTGCCCACGTCGTGTCGGTCGCCCGGGACGCCGACAACCCGCTCGCCGAGGCGGCGCGGCACCAGCTCGTCTACGGCAGCGAGAAGACCGCGACCAGCGCGAAGTACGAGCTGCTCGAGGAGCTCAGCTGCTCGATCTTCGAGGCGACCGGCGCCGGCGTCGACGTGGCAGCGGTCCGCGCCGGCCTCGACGCCATCGCGGACGCGACGGTCGCGGCCGTCGAGGCCACCGAGGAGCAGACCCGCGCCGCCGTCGCGAAGATCTACGACGCCGACAACGTCTTCGTGCTCGGCACCGGTCGCCTGCTGGGCCTCGCCTACATGCTGTCGGTCTGCTACCTCGTCGAGATGCAGCGCCAGAAGTCGACGCACTTCAACAGCGCGGACTTCTTCCACGGTCCGTTCGAGATGGTCGACGAGCAGAGCACGCCGGTGATCCACCTCGCCGGTGAGGACGAGACCCGGCCGATCTCCGAGCGGGTCGACCGCTTCCTGGGGCGCTACGGCCGTGACCACTACGTCCTCGACTCCGCGGCGCTCCCCCTGCCCGGTGTCCCGGACGAGGTGCGCGGCAGGGTCGCGCACATCGCCATGGCCTCGGTCGCCTCCCGGATCGCCTACCACTTCGAGCCGATGACCGGGCACGACCTCGACATCCGCCGGTACATGTACAAGGTCGAGTACTGAGCCGATGACACGCATCTGCGGGGTCGGCGACAACGTCGTCGACCGGTACCTCGAGACCGGGTTGATGTACCCGGGGGGAAGTGCGGTGAACGTCGCCGTGCACGCCCGGCGCCTCGGCGCCTCGGCCGGGTACGTCGGCATCCTGGGCGACGACGAGGCGGCGACCCACGTCCTCAAGTCGTTGCTCGACGAGGGCGTCGACGTCTCGCGCGTCCGCCACGAGGCGCACCCCAACTCCTTCGCCGACGTGACGCTCGACCCGGACGGCAACCGCGTGTTCGGCGAGTTCGTCCCGCCGGTCGGTCGTCTCGAGCTGGACGAGGACGACCTCGCCTACCTTCGCGGCAGCGACTGGCTGCACACCGGCCACAGCAGCTTCACCCTCTCCGAGGTGCCGACGCTCGGGTCGCTGGCGCCGGTGGTCTTCGACTTCTCGTACAAGAGCCTCGAGTGGGCAGCCCCGGTGCTCCCGCACGTGACCGCGGCGTTCTTCTCGCGCGGCGAGGCCGACGACGAGCAGTGCGTCGCCTTGATCGAGGAGGTCCGTGCGCTCGGCCCCGGCCTGGTCGTCGTCACCCGCGGCGCGCGGGGGTCGGTGGTCTGGCGGGAGGGTGACGTCGTCCACCTCGAGCCGGCCGCGCCGGCCGCGCCGATCGACACCCTCGGTGCCGGCGACGCCTACCTGGCGGCGATGCTCTGCGCACTCGCGGAACACCGCGGGCTCGACGTCGCCGCTGCCGAGGCGGCGGCGTACGCAGCAACGGTCTGCGAGCACTTCGGGGCGTTCGGACACCCCGTACCCATCCATCAGCCGACCGAGGAGGCGACACGATGACCGCGACACCGCCCACCCCCGTGCTCGACGTGGCAGGCGTCACCAAGACCTACGGGCACGTGCAGGCCCTCCGGGGGGTGGACCTCCAGGTCCGCCCCGGCGAGGTCCACGCCCTCGTGGGGGACAACGGGGCCGGCAAGTCCACCCTGATGAAGATCATCGCGGGAGCCGTCCCACCCACGTCGGGCACGGTCTCGGTCCGCGGGGACCGGGTGAGCTTCGCCAGCCCGTCGGAGGCCCAGGCCGCCGGGATCGAGACGGTCTACCAGGACCTCGCGCTCGCGCCCACCCTGACTCCGGGCGAGAACCTCTACCTCGGGCGCGAGATCCCGCGGAAGGGCCTGCTCGGCAGGCTCGGCTTCATCGACCGCCGGTCGATGAACCGGTCGGCCGAGGAGCAGCTGACCTCCCTCGGCGCCAGCCTCCAGTCGCTCAGCAACGAGGTCGGGTCGCTCTCCGGTGGGCAGAGGCAGGCCGTGGCCGTCGCCCGCGCCTCGCTGTGGGGCAGCGCGCTGATCATGCTCGACGAGCCGACCGCGGCGCTCGGGGTCTCCCAGACCGAGCAGGTGCTCCGGCTCGTCGAGCGACTGCGCGACGAGCGCGGCCTCGCCGTGCTCCTGATCTCCCACAGCATGCCCGACGTCTTCCGGGTCGCCGACCGGGTGACCGTGCTCCGCCTCGGCCGCACGGTCCTGACCGCGGACACCTCGACCCTGAGCACGAACGACCTCATCGCCGCGATGACCGGTGTCACCACCGGACTCGCCCCGGCCACGCAGGGAGGTGCGGCATGACCGTCACCATCGAACCGACCCCGGGCGTCGACGACCCCACGCCGGAGCCGGACCACCGGCCGGGCCTCGGGACGCGGCTGCTCGCCAGCCAGCGCTTCTCCAACGTCACGATCTTCGGGCTGCTGCTGCTGATCGTCGTCTTCTTCAGCATCGTCACGCCGAACGGCTCGTTCCTGTCGAACTTCAACCTGACGAGCATCGCGCTGTCGGGCTCCCAGCTGCTGCTGCTGGCGGCCGGTGTGACGTACCTGCTCATCGCCGCCGGGCTCGACCTCTCCGTCGGAGCGATCGTCGTCTTCTCCTCGGTGCTCGCCGTGAAGCTGATGGTCAACCTCACCGCGGGCCTGGCCGACACGACGGCCGGCGGAGTCGAGCTCTGGTCCCGGATCCTCCTCGCCCTCGGCGCCGGGCTGCTCACCGGCGCGGCCTGGGGCCTGGTCAACGGCCTGCTCGTCGTGAAGTCGAAGATACCCTCGTTCATCGTCACCCTCGCGACCAGCACGATCATCCTGGGCCTGGCGCAGGTGTGGACCGGCGGCATCAACGTCAGCGGCGTGCCGCCGGCGCTCAGCACGTCCTTCGGCCTCGGGAAGGTCCTCGGGATCCCGTGGCCGGTGGTCGTCTCCTTCGCGGTGACCGGCGTCCTGTGGGTGATCCTGGCCGGGACGCGCTTCGGCATGCGGACCTACGCGATCGGGGCCAACCCCGAGGCCGCCCGCCGGGCCGGCATCAACGTCGATCGGCACCTGCTGGTGCTCTACACCCTCGTCGGGGTGCTGGCGGGCCTGGTCGGGATGATCGACATCGCCCGCTTCACCACCGCCTCGGTGACCGGGTACAGCACGATCGCCCTCCAGGCGATCACCGCGGTGATCATCGGAGGCACCTCGCTGTGGGGCGGGCGGGGCAAGATGTCGGGCACCGTCGTCGGCGCCTTCATCCCGGCCACGCTCACGAGCGGCTTCGTGATCATGAACCTCCAGCCCTTCTGGCAGAACGTCGCCATCGGCTGCGTCCTCATCTTCGCCGTCTTCGTCGACCAGTACCGGCGTCGGGCGGTGAACACCCTGTGACCAACGGACCGGGGATCTCGGACACGCACCACATCCAACTGTCGTGCCGTCGGCCGACCAGCGAGAGGAACCGACCATGAAGCACCCCTGGCACAAGATCGCCGTCCTGACCCTGGCCGGGCTGGCGTTGACCGCCTGCTCGACCGAGGAGGACACCGCCGCCTCGGCCTCGCCAGGAGGCGATGCGGGCGACATCAAGGTCGTGATGCTGCTCAACGACCAGTTCGACCCGTACTACCTGACGCTGGTCAAGGGCGCCGAGGAGAAGGCGGAGGAGCTCGGCATCGACTTCTCCTGGCAGGCTCCGACGACGCTGGACGTGGCGAGCCAGACCCAGCTGCTGCAGTCGATCGCCGCGACGAAGCCCGACGGGATCATCATGTCGGCCCTCGACGCCGACGCGATGGTCGCACCGATGAAGCAGGTCCAGGACTCGGGGATCCCGATCGTCACCGTCGACAGCGACGTCAACGACGCCTCCGCCCGCCTCGCGACCTTCAAGTCCGACGGCAAGGTCAACGGGGAGATGGCCGCCGACGAGATGGCCGAGCTGCTGGGTGGGGAGGGGAAGGTCGGGTACGTCGGCTACACCCCCGGCATCCAGAGCGTCGACATCCGCCTCCAGGGCTGGACCGAACAGCTCGAGGAGCACGCCGGCCTCGACAACGAGGGCGAGCAGTACGCCGGCGCGGACATCGCCGAGAACGCCGCCAAGGCCTCGGCGCTGATGTCCCGCGTCCCGGACCTGGCCGGCATCTACGCCTCCTGGACCAATGCGACCATCGGCGCGGCCAACGCCGTCCAGCAGGCCGGGAAGAGCGAGGACGTCGTCGTCATCGGCGTCGACGCCTCGCCCGACGAAGTCGCCCTGCTCCAGCAGGGTCAGGTCGACGCGCTCATGGTCCAGAAGCCCTACGACATGGGCAAGGACGCGGTCGAGGCGCTCGTGGAGCACGCCCAGGGTGGCGAGGACCCCGACAGCGAGAACCTCTACGACGTCGTGATCGCCACACCCGAGAACGTCGACGACCCCGACATCAGCCAGTACCTCTACGTGAAGCCGGAAAGCGAGTAGACCCGTGACCCGACTTGGGATTGACGTGGGCGGGACGTTCACGGACGTCGTCGTCCTGCACGAGGACGGCCGCCGTGTCGTCGAGAAGGTGCCGAGCACGCCGGAGGACGCCTCGATCGGCATCCTGCGCGGCATCGAGCAGATCCAGGCGACGCGGGGCGTCGACGTCGGGGAGCTGGACGTCTTCTGCCACGGATCGACGGTCGCGACCAACGCGCTGCTCGAGTCCAAGCTCCCGCGCACGGCCCTCGTGGTCACCCGCGGGTTCCGCGACGTGCTCGAGATCGGCACCCAGCTGCGCAGCGACCTCTTCGACCTCCGGGTCGCGAAGCCCCGTCCCTACGTCCCCCGGTCGCGGGTGATCGAGGTCGACGAGCGCGTCGACCGCCTGGGCGGCGTCGTGCGGCCCCTCGGGGACGCCGAGGTCGAGCGCATCGTCGAGGCCGTCCGGGCCGCGGACGTCGAGGCCTGCGCCGTCACCCTGCTGTTCGGGTTCCGCAACGACGAGCACGAGCGACGGCTCGCCGACGCCCTGCGCGCGGCGATGCCGGAGCTCTCGGTTGCGGTGAGCAGCGAGGTGGCCCCGGAGATCAAGGAGTACCCCCGCGCCTGCACCACGGTGGTCAGCGCAGCGCTGCGACCGCTGGTGGCGCGCTACATGGCCGGGATCCTGGCCGGCCTCGAGCCGGCCGGGGTCACCTGCCCGACGTTCATCATGCAGTCCAACGGTGGCGTGATGAAGGTGACCGAGGCGGCGGAGAACGCGCACCGGATGGTGCTCTCCGGCCCCGCCGCCGGCGTCCTCGCAGCCACCCAGGTGGCCGCGCAGTCGAGCTATCCGCACCAGATCACCTTCGACATGGGCGGTACCTCGACTGACATCTGCCTGGTCCACGAGGGCAGGGCGCGCGTCGAGCGGGAGAGCCTCTTCGAGGGGCGGCCGATGCTGGTGCCGCAGTTCGACATCCACACGATCGGCTCCGGCGGCGGCTCCCTGGCGTACGTCGACGAGGCGGGCGGCCTGCACGTCGGGCCGGAGAGCGCGGGCGCCGTGCCCGGGCCCGCCTGCTACGGCCGTGGCGGGACCCGCCCGACCACCACCGACGCGCAGCTGGTTCTCGGCCGGATCGACCCGGCGTCGTTCCTCGGGGGAGAGATGAGCCTCGACCTCGAGGCGGCGCGCCTCGCGGTGAAGACCCACGTCGCCGACCCGCTCGGCGTGGACGTCGACACCGCGGCCATCGGGATCCTCGACGTCGCCGACGCGGTGATGGCCCGCGGCGTGCGCGTCGTCAGCGTCAACCGCGGGTACGACCCGCGCGACTTCCACCTGCTGCCGTTCGGCGGGGCGGGCCCGATGCACGCCCTCAGCGTGGGCGCCCTCGTCGACGTGGGAGCCGTGCTCGTCCCACCGAACCCGGGCACGTTCTCGGCCGTCGGCCTGGCGGGGTCGGACATCAAGTACAGCTTCGTCCGAGTCGTCGACGTCGACGTCTCGGACCTGGACGTCGCCGACGTGGAGGCCACCTACGCCGACCTGCAGTCCGCAGCCGCCGACCGCTTCGCCGGCTCGGGGGTCGCCCGGGTCGACCACATCCGGCTGGCGCGCTTCCGCTACGCCTGGCAGGACAACGACGTCGAGGTGATCGTCGAGGGCCCGGTCCTCGACGAGAACGCCCTGCAGCAGGCCGTCAAGCAGTTCCACGAGCAGCACCACTTCGAATTCGGCCACAGCAACGTCGAGGACCGGGTCGAGCTCGTCGCCGTGGGCCTCGAGGCCTACGGCCTCCTCGACACCAGCGCCAGCGGCGCGGTCGTGCCCGTCCAGGGGACCGCTGAGCCCGCCGAGCACCGCGAGGTCTACTTCAAGGGCCCCGGACGTGTGCAGACACCGGTGTACCTGCGGCCGGCGCTACCGCCGGGGACGGTGATCGACGGGCCGGCCATCATCGAGGAGCGCGAGGCCACGACGGTCGTCATCCCGGACACGACCGTGCGCGTCGACGACGACCTCAACCTGCTGATCACCTACAACGACCGTGAAGGGGCTTGACGCCATGACTGCCACGACGGACGCGGTCGGCGAGCGCCTCGCCGATCCGATCACCACGGAGGTCGTCCGCCACGCCCTCGAGACCATCGCCGAGGAGATGGGCACCGCGCTGCGGCGCACCGCCCTCAGCGTGGTCGTCAAGGACATGCGCGACTACTCCTGCGCGCTCTTCGACGCGCAGGGCCGGATGCTCGCAGCGGCACTGGACATCCCCAGCCTGCTGGCCTCAATGGCGCCCGCGCTCCAGTCCTGCCTCGAGAAGTGGGGCGACGACATCGAGCCCGGCGACGTCTTCATCAACAACCACCCCTACCTGGGTGCCTGCCAGACGAACGACATCAACATCTTCGCGCCGGTGTTCGACGCGCAGGACGTGCTGGTGGGGTTCACCGGCGTGATCGCCCACCACGCCGACTGGGGCGGCCGCACGCCCGGCACCGCGGCGGCTCGCTCGGAGTCGGCGTACGAGGAGGGTGTGCTGCTGCCGGCGCTCAAGGTGGAGGTAGCCGGCAGGCCCAACACGACGGTGCTCGACATCATGAACGCCAACGTCCGGCACCCCGCCCAGAACGTCGGCGACCTGCGTGCGCAGGTGGCGGCGGCCCGGTCGGGCGGCACCAGGTTCGCCGCGCTCGCCGAGAAGTTCGGGACCCCGGTGCTGCTCGCCGCGATCGACGAGCTGTTCGGCTACACGGTGCGCCGCACCCGCGCGGAGCTCGCCAAGCTCCCCGACGGTGACTACCGCGCCGAGGGCTACCTCGACAACGACGGCCTCGACCTGGACTCGCCGGTCAAGATGGTCGTCACGGCGACGATCGAGGGCGACCGGATCCACTTCGACTTCACGGGGTCGGACCCGCAGATGCGGGGCGGGATGAACATCCCGAACTCCACCCTGCGGTCGGTGGTCCACTACGCGGTGAAGTGCCTGATGCCCGCCGACGTGCCCTTCAACGAGGGCTCGCTGGCCCCGGTCACCCTGCACGCCCCGTCGGGCACCGCGGTGAACCCGGACTTCCCGGCAGCGGTCGGTGACCGGCACCTCGCCTCGCAGCGACTCGCGTCGATCGTGACGCGTGCGCTCGCGGAGGCCGCCCCGGACCGGGCCTCGGCGGAGTGGTTCGTCGGGTGGCCCGTGCTCGTGTGCGAGTCCCGCTCGCCGAAGTCGGGTGAGGGCGTGGTCCTGCTCGCGAACGTCGCCGGGGGCGCCGGCGCCTGCGCCGAGCACGACGGTGCCGACGCCCTCGACGTGCACATGGCGAACTGCCAGCTGATCCCGGCCGAGGTGATCGAGTCGTCCTACGAGCTCCGCGTCGAGCAGTACGCGCTGATCCCGGACTCCGGCGGAGCGGGTCGCTACCGAGGCGGCCTCGGCATCCGAGCCGACTACCGCAACATCTCCGAGAAGCCCCTGCACTTCCTCTCCGAGGCCGAGCAGACCCGCCCGGAGTACGCACCGCTCGGCCTCGACGGCGGACGGCCCGGCCGCTCGGCGTCGCTCGCCCTCATCGACGAGGACGGCCACGAGGCCGCGCTGCCGGTCAAGGGCCAGGGCGTCGCGGCGCCCGGGCAGGTCGTCAGCCTGCGCGCCGGCGGGGGCGGCGGGTACGGCGATCCGGCGTCGCGCCCGGCCGAGGCCCTGGCCGCCGACGTGCGCGACGGGCGCGTCAGCGAGGAGGGGGCCGCCCACTACGAGGTGGCGTCGCGGTGACGGTCGACTTCGATCGGCTCTGGCACGTCGGGGTCGTCGTGGGTGACCTCGAGCAGGCGATGGAGCAGCTGGCGGACTCCTTCGGGCACGACTGGGCGACCGTCCTGGAGCGGGAGGTGCCGGTGCACGTCGTCGGCGGGACGCAGAGCAGCCGCGTGCGCTGGACGGCCTCGCGCGGGGGGCCGCCCCAGTGGGAGGTCATCCAGGCCGAGTCCGGGGTCTGGTCGGTCGACGCCAACCCGGGCGGCGGCCTGCACCACCTGGCCTACTGGAGCGACGACCTCGCCGGCGACAGTGCGGCGCTCCAGGCGCAGGGGTACCGCCTCGAGGCGTGGGGCGACGACGAGCACGGGACCACGCGCTTCATCTACCTGCTGGGACCGAACGGCCTGCGGATCGAGATCGGCGCGGCCGAGACGCGGCCGGCCTGGGAGGAGTGGACGTCCGGTGGCGACTACGGCATCCGGTTCTGACGTGCTCGCTGGTGGTGTCGCGCACGTCGGCGTCGTCGTCGACGACCTGGAGGCGGCCATGGCCGACCTGCCGCTCGTGGGTGCGTGGAGCAGCGTGCTGGAGTGGGACACCACGGTGCGTCGGGCCGACGGCTCGATCGAGCGCCGACCGGTCCGTTTCGTGACGGCCGCCGGTGCACCCGCGCACCTGAAGCTCATCGAGTCGGCGCCCGGCAGCGTCTGGGCGCCGACCGGCGGGGTGCAGCAGCTGCACCACCTGACGTACTGGGTCGCTGACCTGGGCGCGGCGACGGCCCAGCTGCACGCCGCGGGCTACCGGACCGAGGCCGACGGCCTCGAGGAGGACGGCAGCGTCCGCTTCCGCTACCTGGTGAGCCCGCTGGGTGTGCGCATCGAGCTCGGTCTCCTGGCCAACAAGGCCGCCTTCGACTCCTGGGCCTCCGGCGGGGACCACGCCTGAGGGTGGTCAGGGAGCGGCGGGCGCCGCGGGGGCCGTCGACCCGCGGACCAGGAACGACGTGGGCAGCAGGATCCGGCGCGGCTCCTGGTCGTCGCCCGCGATCCGCTCCAGCAGGCGCTGGGCGGCGCGGGCCCCGATCTCGTGGACCGGTTGCTCGACCAGCGTGAGAGCGGGGCGGACGAGCGTCGTCCAGTCCAGGTTGTCGAAGCCCACGAAGGACAGGTCGCCCGGCAGGTCGAGGTCGAGCTCGCGGACCGCGCGGAACCCGCCGACCGTCATCACGTTGTCGATGGTGACCAGCGCGCTGGGGCGGTCGGAGCGGGAGAGCAGCTGGCGAGCGCACTCCACCGCGCCGTCCACCTCGTACGTCCCGGTCCGGCAGACCAGGGTCGGGTCGACCGGCACGCCGGCCGCCCGGTGCGCGCGGAGGTAGCCGAGGAGCCGGGCGGCGCTGGCGTTGAGCTCGCCTCGGTCCCGGTCGAGACCAGGGCCGAGCAACGTCTGCCAGTCCGCCTCGCGCTCGATGCGGAGCTCGGCCAGGATGCCGATCCGGCGGTGCCCCAGCTCGAGCAGGTGGGAGACCGCGAGCTCGGTGGCGCGGACGTCGTCGACCGTCACCACGTCGGCGCTCAGCATCGAGCTGATCCGGTCGATCAGGACGACGGGAGTGCCGCGTTCCTGCGCCGTCGCCAGGTGGGCGACCTCGCAGACGTCCGCGGCGGAGACCACCATCCCGTCCACCCGCTTGTCCATGAGCAGGGCGATCGCCTCGCGCTCGGTGGCGACGTCCTCGTCGGTGTTGACGAGGAGGATGTCGAAGCCGGCCTTCTTGGCCTCGTCGGTGACGCCTCGGACGACACCGGCGAAGAACGGGCTGGAGATGTCGGCGCAGACGACGCCGATGGTGTTGGTCCGGCGGGTGATCATGCTGCGGGCGACGCTGTTGGGACGGTAGCCGATCTCCTCGGTGGCGGCCTGCACCCGGGCGCGCGTCTCGTCACTGACACGGCCGTAGTTGCCGAGGGCCCGGCTGGCGGTCGCGACCGAGACCCCGGCGACACGAGCGACGTCGCGGATCGTCGGGTTCCGTCCGGGCTCACGCACATGAGAACGTTATCGCACCGGCGCCCGGAGTGCTCGTCGCGCGTCGGGGGGTCCGGGCGGGGACCGCCCGGACCCCCGGGTCGTCACCCGAGGTTGGCGGCCATCTCGTTCGGCTCGTGGTCGAGCTCGACCGAGGCGGTGGTCTCGCCGGTGGTGAGGTCGACGGCGTGGACCTGGTTGGTGGCCGGGTCCGCGACGTACACGGTGTCTCCGTCGACGGTCAGCGCCGGGTGCGGGTCCTGCCAGTCGGCCGGGCCCTCCCACGGGTCGATGACGGGGTAGTCGTCGGTGATCTCGCCGGTGGCGGGGTCCAGGACGTGGATCGCGCCGTCGGTGCCGAGGAGGTACGCCAGGTCGTCCGGGCCGCGGACGACGCCGCGCCAGGTGTAGGCGACGCCCTTGGGCAGGTCGACCGTCTCGAGGGTGCCCTGCTCGGTGTCGATCAGCGCGACCTGGGTCAGCTCGTAGCCCTCGGCGTCCGGGTCGGTCTTGTAGTCGCCGACGACCAGCGGGCTGGTCTCGGAGACGTAGGCGTTGCCCATCCGGCCGAACTCGTCGGGGGCCTGGAGCTTCTCGAAGGCCCCGTCGCGGTAGAGCAGCGCGCCGTCCTCGCAGCCGAAGACGACGGCCTCGCCGGCCGCGGTGCCCTCGCCGTGCACGCCGGGGCACTCCTCGTTGCGGGCGGTCTCGGTCCAGTCCTCGCCGTCCGGCTCCAGCGCCATCGCGCCGGAGCGGGTCTCCTCGTCGCCGATCGTCGTGAGCAGGGTGCCGCCCTCGAGGACGATCGAGACGCCGTGGTGCGCCTCGGGCGCCCGGAAGCCGGTGGTCTCGGGCAGCTCGCCCTCGCCGGCGAGGAGCGCGTCGGTCTCGAAGATCGTCGTCTCGCCGGTGCCGTCGGCGAAGAGGATGGTGTGCTCGCCGTGCCGTACGACGTGGCCCGCGGCCTCGGCGGCGAAGACGGCGTCGGTCAGCTCGGGCGCCTGGGTGTCGATGACCTGGAACCCCTCGCTGGTGGTGAGCAGCACGTGGTGGCCGTCGCCGACGGCGTTGACGCGGGTGAACTCCTCGGTCTCGAACTCCTCGAGGACCTCCAGGGTCTCGCCGTCGAGCACGGCGACCCCGTCCTCGTAGGTGACCGCGAGGCGCGGCTGCGTGGTGGCCGCGGCCGCGGTGGTCTCGGGGGCGTCCTCGGACGTCGCGGACTCCTCCTCGGCCCCGCCGCAGGCGGCGAGGGCGAAGGTGAGGACCGCCAGCGCGGCGGTGCCGCGCAGTCCTCGGGTGGGGCGTCGGTGCATGGTGTTCCTTCCGGTCGGGGCGCTCAGGACGAGAGCCCGGTGGTGATGCGTGCGGTGTTGGCGCGCTGCATGTCGAGGTAGGTCTCGGCTCCCTCGCCGGGCCCGGTCAGGGACTCGGTGAAGAGCGGGACGACCCGGACGTCGAGGCCGACCTCGTCGGCGAGGACCTGGACGAGCCGGTCGGGCTGTGAGGACTCGGCGAAGATCGCGGGGACCTCGGCCTCCTCGATCGCGGTGGCCAGATCGTCGAGGTCGGCGGCGCTGGGCGAGGCGAGGGTGGTGCCGCCGGGGATGACGGCACCGACGACGCGGAACCCGAAGCGCTCCGCGAGGTAGCCGAAGACGTGGTGGTTGGTCACCAGGCTGCGCCGCTCCTCGGGGATCGCCGCGAACGCCGTCGTCATCTCCTGGTCGAGCCGCTCGAGCTGGCCGCGGTAGTCGGCCGCCCGCTGCTCGAGCACGCCGGTGTCGAGCCCGTCGACACCGGCGAGCGCTTCGGCCAGCGCGTCGACGACCTCGACCACCTGGGCCGGGTCGGTCCAGAAGTGCGGGTCGGGCGCGCCGCCCTCGGCGGCGGAGTAGTCGAGGACGTCGACGTGCTCACCGGCGACGAACATCTCCGCCCCGGACCCGGCCGCGCGGTCGAGGTGCTGCTGCAGGCCCTCCTCCAGCCCGAGCCCGTTGGAGACCACCAGGTCCGCCTCGGCCATCGAGGCCGCCTCACGGGCGGAGATCTCGAAGGAGTGGGGGTCGGCGTTCGGGCGCATCAGCACCGTGACCTCGGCCTCCTCGCCGACGACGTTGCGGACCAGGTCGCCGAGGATGTTCGTGGTCACGACGACCTCGGGCCGGTCCGGGCCGTCGTCGGCGGTGCAGGAGGAGAGCGCGAGGACCGTGGCCGCGAGCGCCGCGGCGAGGGCGCTGGCGCGGGTGCGCCGCGTCATCGGCCCGTCTCCGCGAGGAAGGTGGGCGCGACGTTCGTGCGCAGGCGCCGCGCGACCCGGGCGGAGTCGGCGTAGTCGATCTCGTGGACGACGCCCTCCTCCGGCGAGCTGAGGTACGCGCGCTCCTGGTCGACGACCAGCTCCACCCGTGCCGCGGCCCGGGGGCGCCGCACGCTGCCGGCCACGAGCGGAGCGGTCACGGCGAGCTGCTTCCCGGTGCCGGCGGCGTACACGCGCACCCGGCCGCTCCGGTCGAGCGCGACCACGTGGCCCTCGGCGTCGTCGCTGGCCGAGACCCGCAGGAGCGGTACGTCGACCTCGTGCAGCCGCCAGGTGCGCTCGCGCGTGTCGAGGAGCCAGAAGCCGTCCGTCCCCGCCAGGGCGGCCACGGTCGGTCGGCTCTTGCGGGCGTCGAAGCCGGTGGCCGGCGGGGCCTGGGAGCCGCGGGGATAGGGGATCCGCTCGACCGCGGGCCGCTCGCCGTCCTCGGTCCACAGCAGCGCGCCGTCGGCGCACCCGACCACGAGGCCGACCGAGGTGGTGATGGTGCCGCTGGCGTCGGGGCAGGAGGTGCGCGTGCCCGGCACCGGGGTGCCGTCCGCGTCGAGCAGCTCGACGTCGGTGGCCGTGCCGGAGGCGTCGGGGACGGTGACCACGGCGCCGTCCGCGAACGGCGCGACCAGCCCGTCGTGCGGACGCGTCGACACCCGGAAGGTCTCGCGCAGCTCGCCGTCGGCGAGGGCCTCGTTGTCGAGCAGGACCGCCTCGCCGGAGCCGGCGAGGAAGAGGCCGGTGCCGCCCGCGGTGGAGAGCGGCCCGGTCGAGACCGTGGCCTCCCCGCGGCCGGGGACGGTGCCGAGGACCCGCGGCTCCGCGCGGTAGTAGTGGTGGTGGTCGCCGTGGTTCCAGGTCCACACGCCGCTGTCGACGACCTCGACGCCGGAGGCGGTGGTGGCGAAGACGTACCGGCCGTCCGAGGCGACCGCGGACGGCTCCCCGACGGTGCCGACGGTGGAGGTCTCCTCGGTGAGGAGGTCGAGCATCCCGACCCGGCCCGTCGCGTCGACGGTCGTCAGGTGCAGCTGGGGCTCGGCCACCTCCTGTGCGCCGTCGACGGCGCCGTGCCCGTCCCCGCCGGAGCCGGTGGCGGAGGACGAGGGTCGCTCGGCGGGCCGTGCCTCGGAGGTGTCGCTGGAGCAGGACGTGCCGAGCAGGAGGACTGCTCCGAGCGCGGCGGTCAGGGTCCGGTGGGTCATGGGTTCCTGTCTGGTTCCGGGGTGGTGGGACACGCTGGTCGCGGGGTCGACGGCCGCGGGCTCAGTGCGCGGGGGCGGGTCGCCGGGGCCCGGGGGTCAGCCGGCGGACGACGGCGGACAGTGCGGCGAGGACGACGGCGGTGTAGGCGATCGAGGACCCGGCGGCCGTCCCGGCGTGCCAGCTGACGAGCAGGCCGGTGAGGACGGCCAGCACGCCGACGAGCGCGGCGAGCGCCATCGTGGTGGGGATGCGGGTCGTCCACTGGCCGGCCGCCACGGCCGGCGCGAGCAGCAGGCCGACGACGAGCAGCGAGCCGACGGCCTGGTACGACGCGACGACGGCGACGGTCACCAGGCCCACGAGCACCGCCTGGGCGAGCCCCGGTCGGAGGCCGAGCGTCCGGGCCACCCGCGGGTCGAAGGCGGCCGCCACGAAGGCGCGGTGGAAGACCGCCGTCACCACGAGGGTCGCGACGGCCGCCAGCGCGAGCAGGGCGAGGTCGCCGTCGCGCAGGGCCAGGACGTCGCCGAAGAGCATGACGGTCGCGTCCGTGGCGAAGCTGCCCGAGTGGGAGACGATGATGACGCCGAGCGACAGCATGCCGACGAACAGCAGGCCGATCGCGGTGTCGTACGACAGCCGCCCGCGCCGGTGCAGCGCGCCGATGGTCGCGCTCATCACCACGGCGCTCGCCGCGCCGCCCACGAGCACGGGGGCGCCGACCAGCGTCGCGACCGCGACGCCGGGGAGCATCCCGTGCCCGATGGCCTCCCCGAGGAAGGCCATCCCGCGGATGACGACCCACGTGCCGACCGCGCCGCAGATGACCGCGACCAGCGAGCCGCCCAGCAGGGCGCGCTGCATGAAGTCGGTGCTGAAGGGGTCCTCGAGGAGTGGCACGGCCAGGACGCTAGATGATTTTGAGAATCATTACCAATTAGTCAGGATGAGGCCATGGACGCGCCGAGCCACCCCGTGGTCGCCACCGGACTGTGCTACGCCCACGCGGACGTCGACGTCCTGCACGACGTGTCGGTGGTGCTCCCGAGCGGAGCGGTGACCGCGGTCTGCGGCCCGAACGGCGCGGGGAAGTCGACGCTCGTCGAGCTGCTCGCCGGCGTCCGCGCACCCCGTCGGGGCCACGTGTCCCGCACGGGGCGGGTTGCCCTCGTCGTCCAGCGGCCGGCGGTGCCGGACAGCCTGCCGGTGACCGTCCGCGACGTCGTCACGATGGGCACGTGGGCGAGGCGACGTCCCCGAGCGGCGGCCCGCCGCGCGGTCGAGGACGCGATCGCGCGGGTCGACCTCGTCGGCCTCGAGGACCGGCCGCTGGCCACCCTGTCCGGTGGTCAGCGGCAACGGGCGCTGCTGGCGCAGGGCATCGTCCAGGACGCCGACGTCCTGCTGCTCGACGAGCCGGCGGCCGGCCTGGACGCGGCCAGCCGGGAGACCACCCGCCGCATCCTGCGGGACGAGGCCCACGAGCGTGGCGCGGCCGTCGCCTGCGTGACCCACGACGAGGAGAGCGTCCGCGCCGCGGACCGCGTGCTCCGCCTGGAGGCGGGCCGCGTGGTCGGCCGGGACCCGTCGCTCGCGCACGGCGGGCGTCGTCCGTGAGCAGCGGGCGGAACCCGGACGGCGAGCGACCGGTGACCCTCGTCGCCGTCTGCGGCGGGCCGGGCTGCTCCTCGGGGACCGAGTCCGTGCTCGCCGAGCTCCGTCCCGTCGTGCGTGGAGCGCCCGGGGCGGTGCTGGTGCGTACGCCGTGCCTCGGCGGGCCGTGCGACCCCGCGCCGCTGCCCGACCCGACCACGAGGGTGAGGGTCCAGCGCTGCGCCGGCGGCCCGGCCGGGCTCCGGCCGACCGGGCGGCCGACCGACCTCGCCGTCGCCGATGCGGGTCGGTGCGCTCGCACGGTCGCGGCCTGGCTCCGCGCCGGGCTCGTCCTGCGGTGGCGCGGCTGAGGAGGCGGCCGAGGCGCGGCTGGGGAAGCGGACGACGCGGGCCCGACCCCCTCCCGGGGTCGGGCCCGCGCCGCGTCCGTGCCCTCCGGGCCCGCTCAGCCCTGACGTGCCTTCAGGCGCGGGTTGCGCTTGTTGATCACGAACGTGCGCCCGCGGCGGCGCACGACCTGTGCTCCGGGTTGCTTCTTCAGCGAGCGCAGCGAGTTGCGTACCTTCATCGTCCCTCCCTCCTGGGCTGTCCGGTGCCGGGGCCGACGAGGCCGCGGTGGACTGCGGCCACGAGCCTGCGGGGGACCCGGTGGCGCTCGCCGTCGACGGTGACGGTCACCAGGTCGGGCGGGGCGGCCTTCCACTGCGAGCGGCGGTGGCGGGTGTTGCTGCGCGACGTCCGTCGCTTCGGTACGGCCATGGTCGTGACCTCCTGGTCGGTGACGCTCTCGGGTGTCGGTGCGGGCTAGGCGACGTCGCGGACCGGGCCCAGCCAGGGCTCGAACCCGTCCTCGCCCACCGTCCAGCGGGTGGCCGACGCCTCGTCGGGCCCGAGCAGGGTCGCGTCGAAGACCCGGCGCAGCTCGGCCGGCGCGGGCCCGATCCCGGTGGCGACCAGCCGGGTGTGCGGTGGCTGCGAGGCCCACGCGTGGGCGTCGCCCACGCTCAGCTGGCCCCCGGAGCCGTCCCACACGAGCGCCCGGCCCGGCCGGGTGGGCAGCCAGAACACGCCGCGCGAGCGGTGGCCGTCGCCGGCCAGCGCCTCGAGGTGGTCGAGCAGCCGGTCGGGGTGGAACGGGTGCGGCGAGGCCAGGTCGAGGCGCCAGGCGAGCGCCGCGTCGGCGCCGGCGAGCGGTGGGACCGGCCCGTCGAGGGCCGGACCGGTCCAGGCGAGGGTGCGCTCGTGGTCGTGCAGGCGACCGGTCGCGCGTGCCGCGTCCAGGTGCTCGGTCCCGGCGACCACTTCGGCCCCCGGCCGCGCGAGGGCGCGCAGGAGCGCGAGCGCGACCGGGTCGGTGTCGCCGTACGTGACGGCCACGTCGGCCCGCTCGACCATGGCGCAGCCCACCTCGCCGACCCCGCGGCGGTCGTCGGGCCCCGTGTGGGCACCGCGCTCGGCCAGCAGGTCGTCGCCGAGCAGGTCGTCCACCACGGTCGGTCCCGCGAGAGCGGTCACGACGCTCGCGATCCGCAGGTGCCGGGCGAGCCGGCTGTCGACGGCCACGACGTGGCACAGCTGGTCGGCCTCGGCGCCGACCGGCAGGTGCGCCACGATCGTCGACCAGCGCCCGGAGCGGGCCACCCGCTCCAGGGTGGGGAGCACGTCCTCGCGCAGGGCGCAGCTGACGCACGCGTGCTCGAGGCCGGTCTCGTCCTCCTCCACCAGCCCGTGCACGTCGCTGACGACGCGGCGCAGCACGCTGCGCTCGACGTCGATCTCGTGCCGCACCGACACCGCTCCGGGCAGGTCGAACTGCAGGCCCACCGCGGTGGCGGCCACGGCGTCGCGGTCGACCCCGGTGAGGACCACGACGGGCACCCTCACGAGCCGGCTCCGTACCGCCGGCGGAACCGCTCGACGCGGCCCTCGCTGTCCAGCTCGCGCGCGCGGCCGGTCCAGAACGGGTGGCTGTGGCTCGTGACGTCGACGTCGACGACCGGGTAGGTCACGCCGTCGACCTCGACGGTCCGGTCCAGGGTCCGGGTGCCGACGAGGGTCGACCTCGTCACCACCACGTCCCCGGTGGAGCGGTCGCGGAACGCCACCGGCCCGTACGCCGGGTGGATGCCCTCTCGCATGGGTCCTCCTGTGTAGAATGAGAATCGTTCTCATTATCGTACCCGTCAGGAGGAGCCATGTCACGCACGTGCCAGGTCACCGGGCGCACGCCCGGGTTCGGCCACCACGTCTCCCACTCGCACCGGCGCACCAACCGCCGCTTCGACGTCAACGTGCAGCGCAAGCGGTACTGGGTGCCCTCGCTCGGGCGCTCGGAGACCCTCCGGGTGAGCGCGCGCGGCATCAAGGTCATCGACGTGCGCGGCATCGACGCCGTCGTCGCCGAGGTCCTCCGGCGCGACGGGCGGATCTGATGGCTCGCCGCGGCAACGACCTCCGGCCGATCGTGAGGCTGCGCTCGACCGCCGGCACCGGCCACGCCTACGTGACGCGCAAGAACCGTCGCAACGACCCGGACCGGCTGGTGCTGCGCAAGTACGACCCGCGCGTCCGCCGCCACGTGGACTTCAAGGAGGAGCGCTGAGATGGCCAAGACCAGCAAGATCGCCGCGCAGCGGCGACGCGAGCGCGTGGTCGAGCGGTACGCCGAGCGCCGGGCCGCCCTCAAGCAGGTGATCCGCACCGCCGAGCCGGGCTCGATCGAGCACGCGTCCGCCGTGCGCGGCCTCTCGCGCCTGCCGCGCGACGGCTCGCCGGTGCGTCTGCGCAACCGCGACCAGGTCGACGGGAGGCCCCGCGGCCACCTCCGGAGGTTCGGGCTGTCACGGATCACCTTCCGGGCGATGGCCCACCGCGGCGAGCTCCCCGGGGTCACGAAGTCCAGCTGGTGAGTCCCGGCGGCGGTGCTCGGGCCCCGGAGGCCGGCCGGTCGCGTCGGTATCGTGACGGCGTGGCCCCCACGAACAGCTCCCGGACGACGCCCGCCCACGACGCCGCGTCGCCGGGGCCGCGGAGCACCCGGCAGCGCCGCGCGCTCGTGGCGGAGCTGGCGGCCAGCGAGGGGTTCCGCAGCGCGCAGGACCTCCACCACGCGCTCCGCGAGCAGGGCGAGCCGGTCGGGCTGGCGACGATCTACCGCGCCCTCCAGGCGATGGTGGACGCGGGCGAGCTGGACACGGTCAAGGCCGACGGGAACGAGGCGGTCTACCGGCTGTGCAGCCCGGCCCACCACCACCACCTCGTGTGCCGGCGGTGCGGCCGGACCGTGGAGGTCTCCGGCCCGGCGGTCGAGCGCTGGGCCAGCAAGGTCGCCGAGGAGCACGGCTTCGCCGACGTCGACCACACCCTCGAGCTGTTCGGCGTCTGCCAGGTCTGCCGCACGGCCGACGCCGGCTGACCGGGCCTCCCGGTCACCGGAAGCTCGCCGGGGGAGCGCGGGCGTCCCGTGCGACGTTCGCGCGGACCGTCCCCGCGTGCAAGGAGCTCCCCGTGACCGAGACCGCCCCGGCAGGCGCCGCGCTCCTCGACGTGGCGCCGGTCCCGCTGGACCGGGTGCCCACGTTCGACCACGAGGTCGACGTGCTGGTGGTGGGCCTGGGGTGCGCGGGTGCCGCGGCGGCGATGGAGGCGGCCCAGGCGGGCGCCTCGGTGATCGCGCTGGAGCGCGCGAGCGGGCCGGGCGGCTCGTCGGCGCAGTCCGGCGGTGAGCTCTACCTCGGTGGTGGCACCGCGGTGCAGCAGGCGTGCGGGTTCGCCGACGACGCCGACAACATGTTCGCCTTCCTCCGCGCGGCGCTCGGGCCGCACGCGGACGAGGGGAAGCTCCGGCTCTACTGCGACGGCTCCGTCGAGCACTTCGAGTGGTTCCGCTCCTGCGGCGTCACCTTCAACGAGTCGCTGCACGACGCCCCCACGTGGATGCCCTTCACCCAGGACGGGCTGATGTGGCTGGGCGAGAACGCCTGGCCCTACGACGAGCTGGCCCGTCCGGTGCCCCGCGGACACCGCCCGGCCACGAAGGGCTGGGCCGGGCACACGCTGATGGGCGCGCTGCTCCGCACCTGCGCGGAGCGTGGGGTGGTCACCCACACCGACACCCGCGCACGGTCGCTGGTGGTGGACCCCGACGGCCGGGTCGTCGGGGTGGTGGCCCGGCGCTTCGGCGAGCAGGTCACCTACCGGGCCCGGCGCGGGGTGGTGCTCACCACGGGCGGCTTCGTCGACGACGAGGGGATGCTGGCCGACCACGCGCCGGTGCTGCTGGGCCACGGCAAGGTCAGCGACGGCCTCGACGACGGCTCGGGGATCAAGATGGCGGCCGCGCTCGGCGCCGCCACCCGGAGGATGGGCTTCGTGGAGGCGGCGTACACCGCGGTGCCGGCGATGGTCTGCCGCGGCATGCTGGTCAACGGCCTCGGCCAGCGGTTCGTCAACGAGGACGTCTACCCCGGCCTGTTCAGCCACGCCGCCCTCCACCAGCCCGGCCCGTGCTGGGTGCTGCTGGACGAGCAGGGCCTGGAGTCGGTGCCCGAGGCCGACCTGATGGGCGTCCGGCCGACGTACGCCGCCGAGACGCTGGCCGAGCTCGAGGAGGAGCTCGGCCTGCCGGCCGGCTCCCTGGAGCGGACGGTGGCGACGTACAACGCGCACGCGGCGGTCGGGGAGGACCCGCTCCACCACAAGGCGGCCCGCTGGCTGCGCCCGCTGAAAGGTCCGTGGGCGGTGGTCGACCCGCGGCTGGGCTTCTTCGCCGAGGGCAGCGCCGCCGGCGGCGGCACGGGGTTCCAGGGGTTCACCCTCGGCGGGCTGAGCACCACCGTCGACGGCGAGGTCCGCTCGGTGGCGGGCCCGCCGGTGCCCGGCCTGTACGCCGCGGGGCGCGCCAGCAGCGGGATCCACGGCGAGGGCTACATCTCGGGCACCTCGCTGGGCGACGGGACCTTCTTCGGGCGCCGGGCGGGACGGGCCGCGGCGCGCGCCTGAACCTCTCCCGGAGGTCAGCGCGGCAGCGGCGTCAGCAGGAGGCGGACGGCGAGCCGCAGGTCCTCCTCGCCCTCCTCCTGGGTGGTGTGGCCGTTGAGGATGGAGATGAGCACGCCGTACCAGTTCTGCTCGACCAGCCGCACGAGCCGCAGGTGGATCGGCTCGGGGTCGTGCGCCGCCCGGAGCGCGCGCAGCATGACCCCGTGCGAGACCCCGGCGACCTCCCGGCCCAGCGGGGTCGCGGTCAGGGCGTTGTTCGACTGCATGATCGAGGTGGTCAGCACCGGGTGCTCGAGCATCCGGCGCCCGACGCGGATGAGGAGCTCGCTGAGCTCGTCGGCCGGGTCCCGGTCCAGCGACGGCCCGACGTACTCCGCGTCGAGCCGGGCGACCTGGTCGGCCATCACGGCGGCGAACAGGTGCGTCTTGGAGGGGAAGTAGCGGTAGAGGGTCGCGATCGCGACGCCGGATGCCTTGGCCACGTCGTGCATCTGCACCCGGTCGATCGGCAGCCGGGCGCCGATCGTGGTGGCCGCGCGCACGATCCGGTCGCGCCGTGCCCGCTGCTCGAGCGACACCGGGGCGGCCGGCGGGCGGCCCTCCGCGATCCTGGGCACTCGTCCCCTCCGTCGGTCCCGTGCACGCCGGACCCGTGCCGGCCGGGTCATCGTGGCCCGCGCCGGGGAGGAGGAGCGTCGGCTCGCCCGTTGAGTGAGACCTGGCTCACAGCGGACCCGGCTGGCTCCTCAGGCCCCGCTCGGGCCGGTCGCGGGGTCCGTCCTCGGGCCCAGGTGGACGGCGAGCAGCGCGACGTCGTCCTCGGCGCCCCCCGGCACGAGGCGCTCCAGCAGCCCGTCGCAGACCTCGTCGAGGGGGAGCCCGTCGGCGACGAGCCCGGTCAGCTCCCGCACCAGCCGGTCGATGCCCCGGTCCAGCGCCTCGCCGCGCCGCTCGACGAGCCCGTCGGTGTAGAAGAGCACGGTGCTGCCGCGCGGCAGGGCCACCACGTCGTCGGTGCGCTGCTGGTCCGGCACCACGCCGATCAGCGTGTGCCGCTCGGAGGGGGCGAGCACGGACACGGTGCCGTCGGGGGCGACGACGACGGGGTCGAGGTGGCCGGCGTTCGACCAGCGCAGCCGGGTGACCCCGGCGCGGCGGTCCTCCGGGATCTCCTCGAACCGGGCGACCAGGGCGGTCGCCATCGTGTCGACGGCGAGCGCGTCGACGACCCGGTCGACGCCGGCGAGCACCACGGCCGGGCCGTCGCCGGTGTGCGCGGCGATCCCGCGCAGCAGGCTGCGCAGCTGGCCCATCGCCGCCGCGGCGTCGACGTCGTGGCCGACGACGTCGCCGATCACCACGACCATCGCGCCGTCGTCCTGCACGAACGCGTCGTACCAGTCGCCGCCGACCTGCGCGGAGTGCGCCGCCGGGGCGTATCTGACCGCCACCTGGAGGTCGTCGGGCTGCGGCGGCTCGGTGAGCATGCTGCGCTGGAGGGTCTCGGCGAGCTCGCGCTGCCGCCCGAACATCCGGGCGTTGTCGATGGCGATGCCCGCCCGGTTGCCGATGTCGGTCAGCACGGTGACGTCGTCCTCGCCGAACGCGCCCCGCTCGGGGCCGCGGAACGCCGACAGCAGGCCGACGACGTGCCCGCGCGCCCGCAGCGGCACGAAGGCGCCCGACCTCGGCCGGAGCACCTGGATCGCGTCGTACGCCGGGCCGGGCGCGAGCGCGGCGAGCAGGGCCTCGGTGGCGTCGGTCCGGTGCAGCACGGGGCGCTGCTCGGCGACCGCGCGGGCGAGCGGCGCGCTGTCGGCGAGCGCGGTGAGCCGGGTGGTGGCGTAGTCGTCGACCGCTCGCCGCAGCGCGGGGTCGTGGTGCCAGTAGCCGGCGTCGCGCAGGTTCTCGCGCCACCCGGGGTCGACGTCGACCTCGGGCGCGCCCTCGACGGTCACGCCGCGACGGGTCCGCGCGCTGCTGGGCGCCGGCTCGCGCAGGAGCGTGATGATGCACCAGTCGGCCATCACCGGCGTGACCAGGCGCGGCAGCCGCCGGACCGCCTCGGTGATGTCGAGGGTGTCGGTCAGCGCCTCGGTGACGCTGGCGACCAGGCCGGCGCGGGCGGTGGCCCGGTCGACGTCGGACTGCGCCCGGCGGCGCGCGCTCACGTCGACGAAGTAGACGGCGAGCCCGTCGGGGGAGGGCCAGCCGCGGATCTCGTACCACCCGTCGAGGGGCGCGGGGTAGTAGGCCTCGAAGGCGACCGGCTCGCCGGAGCGGACCGCCCGGCGGTAGTGCTCCTCGAACGCCGTACCGACGGTGGCCGGGAAGAGCTCCCACACCGAGCCGCCCACCAGCTCCTCGCGCCGCCGGCCGAGGAGCCGCTCGGCCTCGGCGTTGAGGTAGCTGAACCGCCACTGCCGGTCGAGCTGGTAGAACGCCGTCGGCATCGACTCCAGGACGCGGGCGACCCGGGACTCCTCGCCGCGCACCGAGGTCGAGTCGTGGGCGGCGCCGAGCAGTCGCACGGCGCTGCCGTCGGGGCCGGGCAGCGCCCGGCCGCGGGCGGTGATCCAGCGCTCCTCGCCGGTCGGGAGGACGACGCGGTACTCCGCCTCGTACTCGCCGCACTCGTCGACCGCCCGTGCCAGCGCGGCCGAGACCCGGTCGCGGTCCTCGGGGTGGACGCACGCGCTGAACGCCTCGATGGTGCCGGCGAAGGTGCGGTGGTCGAGCCCGAAGAGCTCCAGCAGCCGGTCGTCCCACCGGAGCCGGCCGTCGACCAGGTCCCAGTCGAACGCCCCGACCCCGGCCGCGTCGACCGCCACCCGCCAGGCTGCGTCGGGCACCTGGTCGAGGCCGTCGAGCAGGCGGGCGACGAGCCGCGCCTGGTCGGCGGTGACCGGCGGGTCGGCGGGGCCCGACGCGCCTCCCCGACGGGGGAGCACGGCGCCGCGCTCCCCAGGGTCGGGCTGGGACACGTGCAGGACCTCCAGAAGGTCGGTTGTCCCGAACGATCCCACACACCGCAGGTGCGCCGTCGCCGAACGGTCACGGCGGTGACGCACGTCGCCGCCGGGGTGCACGGCCGCCCGTCGCGGGACCGCGCCGCGCCGCTCCCGGAGCGTCAGCCCAGCCGCGCGGGCAGTACCTGGTACCCCCGCAGGATGCGGGTGTCGCGCCTGGCGGCGCCGGGCTCGAGGCGCAGGTCGGGGTACCGCTCGACGATCCGCTGCAGGCCGACCTGACCTTCCATCCGGGCCAGCGCGGCGCCGAGGCAGAAGTGCCGGCCGGCAGAGAACGACACGTGGTCGGCTGCGTTCTCCCGGCTGACGTCGAAGCGGTGCGGGTCGGCGAAGACGTCGGGGTCGCGGTTGGCCCCGGCGAGCAGCGTGGTCACCACCGCCCCGCGGGGGACGGGGACGCCGGCGACCTCGGTGTCGCGCACGACGGTGCGGCCGGTGAGGAGGACGGGCGGGTCGAGCCGGAGCACCTCCTCCACGGCGTTCGACCACAGGCCGGGGTCGGTGCGCAGCGCGGCGAGCTGCTCGGGGTGCTCGTGGAGCAGCGCGATGCCGTTGGAGAGCAGGTTGACCGTCGTCTCGAACCCGGCGGCCAGCACCAGCCCGGCGGTCGCGACCAGCTCCTTGTCGGTCAGCGCGACGCCGTCGTCGTCCCGGGCCGCGACCATCTGGCTGAGCAGGTCGTCGCCCGGCCGGCGCCGCTTGCTCTCGATGTGGTCGACCAGCCAGGCCTCGAAGGAGGACAGGGCGCCCTCGACGGTGCGGAAGCGGCGCCACGAGAGGCCGAGGTCGAGGCTCGGGGCGGCCGCGGTGCCGAACTCGAGCACCGTGTGCCGCTCGGAGTCCGGGACGCCGAGGATCTCGGCGATCACCGTGACCGGCAGCAGGGCGCAGTAGGCCTCGACCAGGTCGACCGGCCGGCCGCCCGCGGACTGCCGGGCGAGGTCGCCGAGGAGCTTGTCGGCGATCTGCTCGGTCCGCTCGCGCAGCCGCTGCACGGCCTTGACCGAGAACACCCGGGTGACCAGCTTGCGCATCCGGGTGTGGTCCGGCGGCTCGGTGACCAGCAGCGAGGGTGGCGTCAGCGGGCCCATCGGCGTGGTCTCGTGCGCCCAGCGCCCGATCCGCCCCAGCGGCCCCGCGCCGGTACCGAGGTCCACGCCCGCGCGCACGTCGGGGTTGGCCAGCACCTCGCGCACCACCGGGAGGGTGGCGGTCACGTAGGCGTACCGCGACCGGTGCAGCGGTCCGCTGGCCCGGATCTCGTCGAAGAGGTCGACCGGCACGTCGCTGCTGGTGCTGCTGGTGACGATGAGCCGGGCATGCAGGTCGCCGCGGCGAGCGGCCGCTCGCATGACGGTCTTGGGCAGGGCGTGACCCAGGCCCCAGCGGACCGCGGGGCGCGCGGCCGAGCGCAGGGCATCGGCTCTCGGCACGAGCGGGTGGGTCGCGGTCCGGAGCAGCACGGGCCCTCCTGGGCGTCGGGAGCGGGGTCGGTTGGATACCGGCCGGTATCCGATACCTTCCGGTATCGTCCCCGCCATGTCAACGGTCCCGCCCGCGCCGGCCGAGGCGCGCAGGCGCCCCGCCCGCGAGGAGGTGCGGCGCGCGCTGCTCGACGCGGCCGCCCGGACCTTCGCCCGCCAGGGCATCGACGGCGCGAGCCTGGACGACGTGGCGGCCGCGGCCGGGTTCACCAAGGGCGCGGTCTACAGCAACTTCGGCAGCAAGGAGGGGCTGGTCGCCGCCCTCGTCGACGACCGCGTCTCGGCGTACCTCGACCTCGGCCTGGCCGCGGTGGAGAACGACCCCGGCGCCACGCTGGCCGAGCGGGCGCGCGCGCTCGGCGACCGGTTGACCGCCGCGACCGACGAGCAGCACGACTGGCACCTGCTCTTCCTGGAGCTGTGGCAGCGGACCGTGCGCAGCGGCCGGACCGAGGGGGCCTTCGTGCAGCGCCGTCGCGAGCTGCACGCCGCGGTGGCGGGGGCCGTCGCCGCCCACGCCGAGCAGGCGGGCGCCGAGCTCCCGCTGCCGGCGACCTCGATGGCGACGCTGCTGATGGCGCTGTCCAACGGGCTGGCGATCGAGCGGCTGGTCGAGCCCGGCTCGGTGCCCGACGACCTGATGGGGCAGGTGCTGGCCCTGGTCGTCCAGGCGGGCCCCGTCGCCGGCACTGGAGCAGACCAGCACTGACCTGGCCGTTTGTGGCGGGCGTCGCCGGGCACAGTCCCATCACCCCCGAGAAAGGTGACGACATGAACACCCGCACCATCGCCATCATCGCCCTGATCATCGCTGCTGTCGTGCTGGCGCTGCTCGTCCTCTGACGGCGGCCGGAACACCTCGGCAGGGGCCTGCGACCGCTGGTCGCGGGCCCCTGCCGCGTCGTTGCGGGGCGTCGCGAGCCGGCACGCGAGACTGGTCGGCGTGACCGCCTCGCTGACCGCCGTCCGCCTCGGCGGCCGCCCCGACCTCCCCCTCCTCGTGCTGGGGCCCTCGCTGGGCACCTCGGCGACCGCGCTGTGGCGCGACTGCGCCCGCCACCTCGCGCGCGACTTCCAGGTCGTGGCCTGGGACCTGCCCGGCCACGGCACGAACGCCGCCGTACCGTCGACCGCGGAGGAGCCGCTGACGGTCCCCGACCTCGCCGCCGGGGTGCTCGCGCTGGTCGACACCATGGCCCAGGGCCTGCACGCGCCGAGCTTCCACTACGCCGGCGACTCCGTCGGCGGTGCGGTCGGGCTGCAGCTGCTGCTCGACGCGCCGGCCCGCGTGGAATCGGCGACGCTGCTGTGCACCGGCGCGCGGATCGGCACCCCCGAGTCGTGGGCCGAGCGGGCCGGGACCGTGCGCGAGCGCGGCACCGAGGCCCTGGTCGAGGCCTCCACGGAGCGGTGGTTCGGGCCGGGGTTCGTCGAGCGGGAGGCCGAGAGCGCGGCCGCGCTGCTCCGGTCGCTCACCGCCGCCGACGACGAGGCGTACGCCGCGGTGTGCGGTGCGCTCGCCGCCTTCGACGTCCGCGACCGGCTCGGCGAGGCCACGGTGCCGGTGCTCGCGGTGGCGGGCTCCCACGACGTGCCCACGCCGCCCGGGCTGCTGCGGGCGCTGGCCGAGGGCGTGCCGGACGGGCGGTTCGCGGAGCTCGACGGCGTCGCGCACCTGGCGCCGGCCGAGGCGCCCGAGGAGGTCGCCCGGCTGGTCCGCGAGCACGCGCTCGGCCCCGACCAGGACGGCCCGCCACCGGAGGTCGAGGCCCTCCTGGCCGCGGTGCGGGCGGCCCGGGCGGCGGGCCTGCCGCCGGCCGAGGTGCGCGAGGTCGTGCGGGCGGCGCTCGCGGAGTAGCGGCGGCGACGCCGGCTGCTGCCAGACTCGGGCCATGAGCGAGGACCGCCCGATCGAGTACTGGCTGACCGACATGGACGGGGTGCTGGTCCACGAGGAGGACCCGATCCCCGGCGCCGCGGAGTTCCTGGAGGCGCTGAAGGAGTCGGGGAGGAAGTTCCTGGTCCTCACCAACAACTCGATCTTCACCCCGCGCGACCTGCGCTCGCGGCTGCTGGCCAGCGGGATCGACGTGCCGGAGGAGTCCATCTGGACCTCGGCGCTGGCGACCGCGCAGTTCCTCGCCGACCAGCGGCCGGAGGGGCGCGCCTACGTCGTCGGGGAGGCCGGGCTGACGACCGCGCTGCACGACATCGGCTACGTGCTGACCGACCGCGACCCCGACTACGTCGTGCTCGGGGAGACCCGGACCTACTCCTTCGAGGCGATCACCCGGGCGATCCGGCTGATCGACGACGGGGCGCGGTTCATCGCCACCAACCCCGACCCGAGCGGGCCGAGCCAGCAGGGCAAGCTGCCCGCGACCGGGTCGGTCGCCGCGCTGATCAGCACCGCGACCGGGCGGACGCCGTACTTCATCGGCAAGCCGAACCCGCTGATGATGCGCTCGGCGCTCAACCGGCTCGACGCGCACTCGGAGTCGGCGGTGATGATCGGCGACCGGATGGACACCGACATCATCAGCGGTCTCGAGGCGGGCATCCGGACGGTGCTCGTGACGACCGGGTCGACCCGCCGGGAGCAGGTCGAGACCTTTCCCTACCGCCCGACCCGGGTCGTCGACTCCATCGCGGACCTGGTCGACCTCGCCCGCGGGCAGAGGCTGCCCGCCGGGGAACCCGACCGGCCGGCCTAGACGGCTGCCGCCGCGGCGCGGCCCGCGACCCGGCCGGAGAACAGGCAGCCGCCGAGGAACGTCCCCTCGAGCGCGTTGTAGCCCATCATCCCGCCGCCGCCGAAGCCGGCGACCTCGCCCGCGGCGTACAGGCCGGGGAAGGGGGTGCCGTCGGCGCGCAGGCAGCGGCCCTCCAGGTCGGTCTCCAGCCCGCCGAGGGTCTTGCGGGACAGGATGTTGAGGCGCACGGCGATCAGCGGGCCAGCGGCGGGGTCGAGCAGCTTGTGGGGGCTCGCGACCCGGATCAGCTTGTCGCCGAGGAACCGTCGGGCGCCGCGGATCGCGGTGACCTGGGCGTCCTTGCTGTAGTCGTTGTCCATCTCGCGGTCGCGGGCCTCGATGAGCGTGCGCAGGCGCTCGACGTCGATCGGCGCGACGCCCTCATCGGCGACCCGGTCCATGCCGGCGACGAGCTCCTCGAGGGTGTCGGCGACGACGAAGTCCTCGCCGTGCTGCTTGAACGCCTCGACCGGCCCGGCCGCGCCCTTCTTGACCCGGGAGAGGAGCAGCCTGACGTCCTTCCCGGTGAGGTCGGGGTTCTGCTCGGAGCCGGAGAGCGCGAACTCCTTCTCGATGATCCGCTGGGTCAGCACGAACCAGGAGTAGTCGTGACCGGTCGCGCGCAGGTGCTGGAGCGTGCCGAGGGTGTCGAACCCCGGGAAGAACGGCGCCGGGAGGCGGTTGCCCTCGGCGTCGAGCCACAGGGAGGAGGGGCCGGGGAGGATCCGGATGCCGTGGTTGTCCCAGATCGGGTCCCAGTTGCGCAGGCCCTCGACGTAGTGCCACATCCGGTCGGGGTTGACGACGGTGGCGCCGGCGTCCTGGGTGATCCGGAGCATCCGGCCGTCGACGTGCGCCGGGACGCCGGCGACCATCCGCTTCGGCGGGGTGCCCAGCGGGGCCGGCCAGTTGCGCCGCACCAGCTCGTGGTCACCGCCGATGCCGCCGCTGGTGACGACGACGGCCGACCCCCGCGCCTCGAACTCGCCGACCACCGTGCGGCTGCTCGGCCGGCCGCGCTCGACGTCGGTGGGCTCCAGCACGCCGCCGCGCACGCCGACGGCGACGCCGCCCTCGACGAGCAGCTCGTCGACCCGGTGGCGGCAGGCCAGCCGCACCCGGCCGGAGGCGACGTGCTCGCGGACCCGGCGCTCGAACGGCTCCACGACGCCCGGGCCGGTGCCCCAGGTGATGTGGAAGCGGGGGACCGAGTTGCCGTGACCCGTGGCCGTGCCGTCACCGCGCTCGGCCCAGCCGACGACCGGGAAGATCCGGTGGCCCATCCCGCGCAGCCAGGAGCGCTTCTCCCCGGCGGCGAAGTGCAGGTAGGCCTCGGCCCACGCCCGGGGCCAGCGGTCCTCGGGCCGGTCGAACTGCGCGCTGCCGAACCAGTCCTGCCGCGCCAGCTCGAGGCTGTCCTTGACGCCCATCCGCCGTTGCTCGGGGCTGTCGACCAGGAACAGCCCGCCGAGGCTCCAGAACGCCTGCCCGCCGAGGTTCTGCTCGCCCTCCTGGTCGACCAGCAGCACGCTGCGGCCCGCGTCCGCCGCCTCCGCGGCGGCCACCAGGCCGGCGAGACCGGCACCCACGACGACGACATCGGCACGCAGCTCGGGCATGGGCGTCATCGTCGCCGATCCGCACCGCCCCGGCGTGCCCGGGTCGCGGGTCGGACCGGGGTCGCGGCCGCACCGATCGTTCAATCGCGCGGTCCTGACCGTGTGCAAGCGCTTGCGCACCGTCACCAGCCGACAATTGAACGGTTGCGACGGCCCGAGGACGCCCACCCGGCGAGGGACGGCTCAGTCCACCGACCACTCGACGGCCGAGACCAGGTGGTCGCCGGAGAGCCCCTTGAGCCGGACGGAGCGCGGCTCGGTGAGGACGAGGTCCTCGGCGTCGGCGAGGGCGGCCGCGACCGGCTCGCTGACCAGCACCTCGCCGCCCTCGGCGAGGGCCGCGACGCGGGCGGCGTGGGCGACGTTGCGGCCGAAGATGTCGTTGTCGCGGTGGACGACGTCGCCCTGGTGGATACCGATGCGGACGGCGACCGGCACGCGTCCCCCGCGCCGGCCGCGGTCGAGGGCGCGCTGGACCGAGGTGGCGCAGCGCACGGCCTGCTCGGCAGTGGAGAAGGCGACCATGAACCCGTCGCCCTGGGTCTTGACCACGTGCCCGGCGTGCCGCTCGACCCGGCTGCGGACGAGCTGGTCGTGGCGGGCGAGCAGCTTGACGAACGCCCGGTCGCCGAGCTCCTCGTTGAGGGCGGTGGAGCCCTCGATGTCGGAGAAGAGGATCGCGACCGTGTCGTCGACGCCGGCGAGGCGCACGAGGTCGGGCCGCTCGACCTGCGCCCAGCCGGCAAGGTCCTCCACCGAGCTGCGCAGGGCGCCGCCGAGCCCCTTGTCGCGCACGAGCGTCGCGGTCTCCCAGACCGCCCTGACGACCTCGTCGGGCCGGGGCACGAGCCGCCGCGGCGGCTTGCGGCCGTCCCGCAGCGCCGCGACCTCCGCGCGCAGGCGCCGTACCCGCCGCCGGCCGCCCAGCCACAGCCCGAGGAGCACCCCGAGCCCCACGGCCTCGACGGCGACCGCGACGGCGAGCAGGACCGTCGACGTCGTCACCGGGGGATCATCGCGGACGCGACGCCGCCCGCCGCGACCGTCCCGACGCTCGGCCTTGGCGCTGCCCTCTACGCTTCACCCCGAGGGGAGTACCCCGCTCAGTGCCACCGGTCAGTACGACGTCCCCTGCGGCGTCCCGGTGGCCGCCCGGCCCGGCCCCGTCCGGACCGCCGGGTGGGGGAGACCTCGAACGACACCCGTTCGAGGAGTCCTGCATGCCCACCATCGGCACACCCCTGCTGTGGACGGTCACCATCGGTGCCGTCCTGGTCCTCCTGCTCGTCGACTTCCTGCTGACCCGTCGTCCCCACGAGGTCTCGATGAAGGAGGCACTGGGCTGGTCGGCGTTCTACGTCGCCCTGCCGCTCGCCTTCGGCACCTGGATCTGGGCGCAGCACGGCAGCACGACCGGCGTGGAGTACTACACCGGCTACCTGGTCGAGAAGACGCTGAGCGTCGACAACCTGTTCGTCTTCATGCTGCTCCTGGCGGCCTTCGCCGTCCCGCGCGAGCTCCAGCAACGCGTCCTGCTGTACGGCATCGTCGGCGCGCTCGTCCTCCGCGGCATCTTCATCGCCCTCGGCGCCGCCGCGCTCGCGGCGTTCGACTGGGTCTTCCTGGTCTTCGGCGCGGTGCTGCTGCTCACCGGCCTGAAGCTGCTGCGCGACGCCGTCCGCGGCCAGGAGCACACCACCGACGTGGACGACATGCGCGTCGTGCGCCTGGTGCGCCGGGTCGTCCCCGTCACCGAGGAGTACGACGGCCCGCGGATGCTCACCCGCACCGCCGTGGGCCGGACCACCCGCCGCGCCCTCACGCCGCTCGCGCTGGTCGTGATCGCGGTCTTCGCCACCGACGTGGTCTTCGCGATCGACTCGGTCCCCGCGGTCTACGGCATCACCGGCGACCCCTACCTGGTCTTCGCGACCAACGCCTTCGCGCTGCTGGGCCTGCGGGCGCTCTACTTCGTCCTCGAGGGCGCGCTGGCGAAGCTGGCCCACCTCTCCTACGGGCTGGCGGCGATCCTCGGCTTCATCGGCGTCAAGCTCGTCCTGCACTGGGCCCACCTGGTGTGGCCGTCGGTCCCCGAGATCCCCACGCTCGCCTCGCTCGGCGTCATCGTCGGCGTGCTCGCGGTGACGGTCACCACGAGCCTGCTCGCCTCCCGCCGGGCGGACCGGGAGCAGCCTGTCCAGACCGGTCCGCAGGACGGCGCCGAGGCACCCCTGGCCCGTTCGGGCCATGCCGAGGACGACCTGCGTAGTCCGTTGTGACCAGCGGAAACGGCGGCGCCTGACCTGTTCGGGAAAGGCCGGGGACGAGTTCCCCGGCCGTTCACCGGAGGCGGCGCATCCGTTCCCGGAGGGTCCTGAGCATTCAGGGCGCGCGGACACCTCGTCCGCGCGCCCGACCAGATCAGGACCACCGTGACCACCCTCCCGCTGCCCGGCACCGACGACGACGTGCGTCCCCGCCGGATCTCCCGACGCCCCACCGGCGCGGACGCGGTCTTCGCGCACGCGAGCCGTGCCGTGGGCGCGTCCGTGCTCGTGGTGACCGGGGGCGTCGGCCTCTTCCTCGCCTGGCAGGCCTACCCGACCCTGGACCGGTACGGCTGGTCGTTCTTCACCGAGAGCCAGTGGCAGCCCGAGGCCGACGTCGTCGGCATCGCCGCGGTCCTCGCCGGCACCGCGTCCGTGGCGCTGGTCGCCATGGCCTTCGCGTTCCCGCTGGCGCTGCTCACCGCGCTCTACATCAGCGAGTACGCCCCGGCGCGGCTGCGCTCGACGCTGGTCTCGCTCGTCGACCTGATGGCCGCGATCCCCTCGATCGTCTACGGGCTGTGGGGCTTCTCGCTGGTGATGCCGCACGCGGCCGAGCTGGCGCTGTGGCTGCACCGCAACCTCGACTGGATCCCGTTCTTCGACGTCCGCGGGTCCGACCCCGACGCCGCGGTCTGGGACGCGAGCCGCTACACCGCCAGCGCGTTCTGCGCCGGCATCGCCGTCGCCGCGATGGTGATGCCGATGTCGTGCGCGGTCATGCGCCAGGTCTTCTCCCAGACCCCGCCCGGTGAGAAGGAGGCCGCGCTCGCGCTCGGCTCCACCCGCTGGGGGATGATCCGCACCGTCGTGCTGCCCTTCGGCCGCGGCGGCATCATCGGCGGCACGATGCTCGGCCTCGGCCGCGCGCTCGGCGAGACGATCGCGGTCTTCCTCATCGTCTCCCCGGCCTTCGAGATGAAGTGGAACGTCCTCGAGATCGGCACCAGCACGGTCAGCGCGCTGATCGCCGGCCGCTTCGGCGAGGCCAGCGACGCCCAGCTGTCCGCGCTGCTGGCCGCCGGTTTCGTGCTCTTCCTGATCACCCTGGTGGTCAACACCCTCGCCGCGGTCGTGGTCGGACGCAGCCGGTCCGGAGCGGGGACCGACGCATGACCGCGACGCTCCCGCCCGAGGCCCCCGGCCTCCACCCCGGCGCGCACGCGGCGGCGCCCCCGACCACCCACCTGCCGACGTACGACGAGGACGCGGCGCCCGCCGTCCCGCGCGCGAGCCTGGGCCGGCTGAGCCCCGACGAGCGCTTCTCCCGGCTCGGTCCGTGGGCCGCGGCGCTGGGCCTGTCCTGGCTGGTGACCCAGCGGCTGCTGCCGCTCGCCGGCCCGGCCTGGTTCGTCATCGTGTGGTTCGGCCTCGGCCTGGTCCTGACCGCCACGACCGCGGCGATGTCGGGCGGTTCGACCGAGGTGCGCGACCGGCTCGCCGAGGCGGTCGTCACCGGTGGCGCCGTGGTCGTCGCCGGCGTCCTGGTGACCACCGTCTACGACGTGTTCTCCCAGGGCTGGCGCCCGCTGACCCACCTCAACTTCTTCCTCGACGACATGTCCGGCGTGGGCCCGAAGGACTCCTTCGACCGCGGTGGCGTCGCGCACGCGGTGGTCGGCTCGCTCATCGAGCTCGGGATCGCGCTGGTGGTCACGCTGCCGCTCGGCATCGGCACCGCGGTCTTCATGACCGAGGTCGGCGGCCGGTTCGCGACGCTGGTCCGCACGGTCGTGGAGGCGATGACCGCCCTGCCCTCGATCGTCGCCGGGCTGTTCGTCTACACCGTGCTGATCCGCGCGCTGGGCTACCCGCGCTCGGGCCTCGCGGCCGCGATGGCGATCGCGGTGATGATGCTCCCGATCATCGCCCGGGCCGCCGACGTCGTCCTGCGCGTCGTGCCCTCCGGCCTGCGCGAGGCCAGCCTCGCGCTCGGCGCCAGCCGCTGGCGCACCGTGTGGTGCGTCGTGCTGCCGACGGCGCGCCCCGGCCTGGCGACGGCGGTCATCCTCGGCGTCGCCCGCGGCATCGGCGAGACCAGCCCGGTCCTGCTCACCTCCGGCGCGGCGGCGTTCATGGTCGCCGACCCCACCGAGGGAGCGATGAACTCGCTGCCGCTCTACATCTTCTCCCTCGTCCGCTCCGGCGAGCCGACCGCCATCACCCGGGCGTACGGCGCCGCCGCGGTGCTGCTCGGCCTCGTCCTGCTGCTCTTCGTGGTCGCCCGCCTGCTGGCCCGGCCCCGCGGCACGCGGCCACCCCTCCGCTCCCGTCTCGTCACGCGCCTGCGCCAGGCGCCCTCCATCTCGCAGGAGAACCGTTGAGAACCGCGTCCCGAGCGGTCCGTCGCTGCACCCGCAGCTGGATCGCCTTCCTGATCGCCCTCGGCTGCGTCGCGACGCTGCCGGGCGCCGCCCACGCCGCGGCGTACGCCCAGATCGAGGGCACCGGGTCGACCTGGTCGGAGCTGATCGTCCAGCAGTGGATCTCCGACGTCGACGCCAACGGCATGAAGGTCGTCTACACCGGCGGCGGCTCCTCCAAGGGCCGCAAGGACTTCTCCCAGGACAGCACCGACTTCGCGATCTCCGAGATCCCCTACCAGGGCGTCGACGAGGCCGGCAACGCCGACACCAGCGGCGGCCGCGAGTTCGCCTACCTGCCGATCGTGGCCGGCGGCACGGCGTTCACCTACCAGCTCAAGGTGGGCAACGAGCTGGTCCGCAACCTCCGGCTCTCCGGGGAGACGCTCGCCAAGATCTTCACCAACCAGATCACCAACTGGAACGACCCGGCGATCGCGAAGGACAACAACGGCCGCGCGTTCCCCTCGCTCCCGATCACGCCGGTCGTCCGCTCCGACGGCTCGGGCACGACGGCGCAGTTCACCACGTGGATGGACCACGAGTACCCGTCGATCTGGCGGCCGTTCTTCGGCCGCTCCGGCCTGACGTCGTACTACCCCCGCAAGGGCCGCGCGGTCGGCCAGGCCGGCTCGGACCAGGTGATGAACACGATCGCGGGCTTCGCCGGCAACGGGACGATCGGCTACGTCGAGTACTCCTACCCGGTCAACAAGGACTATCCGGTCGTCAAGGTCCTCAATAAGGGCGGCTACTTCGTCGAGCCGACGCAGTACAACGTCGCGGTCGCGCTGACCAAGGCCAAGATCAACCAGGACAAGGGCTCCGCGCTCTACCTCACCCAGGTCCTCGACGGGGTCTACACCGCGACCGACCCGCGGGCCTACCCGCTGTCGTCGTACAGCTACATGATCATCCCGACCGGGAAGAGCGACCCGCGGATGTCGACGGCCAAGCGCCAGACGCTCGCGGACTTCCTCTACTACTCGCTGTGCGCGGGCCAGGCCAAGGCCGGGCCGTACGGCTACTCGCCGCTGCCGCTCAACCTCGTGCAGGCCGGCTTCCAGCAGATCGCGCAGCTCAAGCAGGCCGACAGCGCGGTCGACCTGACCGACCGCGACGTCACCTCGTGCAACAACCCGACGTTCGACGGCAAGAACCTCTCGGGCAACAAGCTGGCCCAGATCGCCCCGCAGCCCGCGGCGTGCGACAAGGTCGGTGCGGGACCTTGCGGCACCGCGACCGGCACGGGCACGCCGTCGACGGACGAGGGCACCGGCGCCGCCGGCGGCCAGGGCGGCGGCACCGGGACCGCGGCCGGTGGCGGGACGGGCGGCGGCGGGGCAGCGGGCGGCGGGGCCGCCGGCGTGCCCGGCGGTGACGCCGCCCCGGTCATCGACCCCGAGACCGGTGCCGTCGTCGGGGGCGGGGACGTCGTCGCGACCGGGGGCGAGGCGATCTACGCCAACCCCACCGAGCTCGCCGCCGACCGCGCCGCCGACACCCGCGCGTTCGGGTGGCTGGCCGCCGTCGAGCTGGTCGCGCTCGTGCTGCTCCCGGGCCTGTACGTCGCCTCGCTCAAGCGCCGCCGGAGCGTCCGGTGACGCGCCGGGCGGGCCTGGTCCTCGTCGCGCTGGCCCTCGTGGCGCTCGGCCTCGCCGTCCCCGGCCGCCTCGGCGCCCCCGCGCAGGCCGCGCCGGCCGCTTCCGCCGCCTCGGCCGCCTCGGCCGCCGGGAAGGCGAAGGACGGCTACCGCGCCACCAAGGAGCTGACGCGCGTCTTCGCCAACGCCGACGGGACGTCGTACTCCTTCCCGACCCACCGGGTGACCGTCACCGCCGACAAGACCAGGAACCTGCGCGGCCGGCAGCGGATCCGGATCAGCTGGAAGGGCGCCCAGCCCAGCGGCGGCCGGGCGAGCAACCCGTACGGCGAGAACGGTCTGGCCCAGGAGTACCCGGTCGTCGTGCTGCAGTGCCGCGGCGTCGACGACCCGTCCGTGGCGGCCGGCAAGCGGCTGCGGCCGGAGACCTGCTGGACGGCCTCGGTCGCCCAGCGCTCGCAGGTCACGCGCTCGGAGGGCGAGGCGACCTGGCGCCACGACCTGTACGCCGACGCGGCCGACAAGGCGCGGGTCTCCGGCGTCGCGCCGTTCCCCGGCGCCGAGGAGTGCCCCACCGCCGACATCGACCCCTACGCCACCCGGCTGACGCCGTTCGTGGCCCGCGGCGGCCGCACCTACCTGGCCTGCGACGCCGAGCACATGCCGCCCGAGGCGGCCGTGGGCGCGGCCTTCCCGCCCGCGGAGATCGCGGCCTTCACCGAGCCCGACGGCACCGGCAGCGTGCAGCTGGAGGTCCGCAGCGACACCGAGAACGAGTCGCTCGGCTGCAACCACGAGGTCGCCTGCTCGGTCGTCGTCATCCCGATCGTGGGCCTCAGCTGCGACGCGCCGTCGGAGCCGGCGACCGCCGGCGACCAGGCGTGCCGCAAGGGCGGCCGGTTCGCGCCGGGCTCGAGCAACTACAGCAACGAGGGCATCGACCAGGCCGTCGGCCCGGCGCTGTGGTGGGCGGAGTCGAACTGGCGCAACCGGTTCGCGATCCCGATCACCTTCGGCCTGCCGCCGGACACCTGCGACATCCGCGACCCGCGCCCTCCGACGGGCTTCTACGGCTCCGAGCTGCTCGCCCAGGCCGCGACCCAGTGGTCCCCGGCGTACTGCCTGGCCAAGGACCGGTTCAAGTACCAGCTCAACCAGATGTCCGACGAGGCCGGCTGGAACCTCATGGAGAGCGGCGGCGGCGCGGCCGCGGCGGTCTCCTCTGAGCACCAGCGGCGCGGGACCGACCCGGTCGGCTACGCGCCGACGGCGGTGACCGGCTTCTCGATCGCCTACGTCGTCGACGAGCCCGACAACGGCGGGGAGTACTCCCGGCTGCGGCTCAACGCCCGGCTGGTCGCCAAGCTGATGACCCAGAGCTACCTCGGCTCCGACCTCGGCCGTGGCCACCCCGGCATCGGCGGCAACCCGCTGGCGATCATGAACGACCCGGAGTTCCAGCAGCTCAACCCCGGGCTGAGCACCACCACCCAGGAGGCCGGCGCGGCGCTGCTGTCGCTGTCGAACTCCTCCGACGTGGTCGAGCAGGTCACGGCGTACCTCGCCGAGGACCCCGACGCCCGGGCGTTCCTCTCCGGCAAGCCCGACAAGTGGGGCATGAAGGTGAACCCCGAGTACGAGGGCATCGAGGTGCCCCGCTCGGAGTGGCCGCTGCTCGACACCTACGTCCCCGAGACCGAGAACACCTGCCGCCAGGAGAACCCCGCGGTCTACTTCACCCAGCTCGCGGCTCCGGTGACCACCCTGCGCAAGATCTCCGAGGCGCTGCTCGACGCCTGGCCGAACGTGCAGACCCGTTGCGAGCTCGACCAGTCCGCCCAGCAGTACAAGCTCGGCCGGGTCGACCGCCAGTCCTTCGGGTCGCGGTTCATGCTCGGCATCACCAGCCTCGGCGACGCGGCGCGCTACGGCCTCCGCTCGGCGGCGCTGGAGACGAAGCCGGGCCGGTACGTCGCGCCGACCGACGCCTCGCTGGGCGCGGGCGTGCGGCTGGCCGAGCAGGCCGAGCCGATGCAGCCGTTCGTCCTCGACCAGGCCGACGTGCGCAAGGACGGCGCGGCCTACCCGGGCACGATGGTCGTCTACACCGCCGCGCGCCTGCGCAACCTGCCGAAGGCCGACGCGACGAAGGTCGCCCAGTTCATCCGGGTCTCGACCACCGAGGGCCAGCGCCCCGGCAGCGGCAACGGCGAGCTCCCCGAGGGCTACCTGCCGATCCGGCGCACCGGCGTGACCGCGAAGCTGTTCCGCTCCGCACAGCGCGTCGCGGACGCGGTCGCGGCGCAGCGCGAGCCGGCCGGTGGCGGGGACACCTCCGGCGGTGGCAGCGGCGGAGGCGACACCTCCGGCGGCGGCACCGGGCTCCCCGGCGGCGACGTCCCGGTGGGCGACGTGCCCACCGACGAGGTCCCCGGCGCCGACGAGGCGCCCGGCGCGGACGAGCCGGCCCCGCCGGCCACCGCGGCGCCGGTGATGCCGGCCACCGAGCCGGTCGGCTCCCGCCTCGGCGGCGGCCTCCTGCCGGCCCTGGTGCTCGTCGGGCTGGTCTCGGTGCTCGGCGCCAGCGGCCTGCGCTTCTTCGTGCGGGTGCCGCGGTGACCGCCCTCGACGACCGCCCCGCCCCCGAGGCGGGCGCGGCACCCGGCACCGACGCCGGGTCGCCGTCCGCCGGCCGCGCCCGTCCGCTGGTCCCGGCCCGCCTGGCCGGCGTCCTGCGGGGCCTGCGCGGCCCGGCCCGGCCCGCGCGGCCCGCCACGAAGCCGGACGAGCGCACGGCGGTCGCCTCCTCGGCGCTGACCATGCTCGCGCTGGTCTGCCTCTGGACGGCGGCGCAGCTGCTCTTCCTCGGCTCGCTGTCCCACGAGCGCGCCCAGGAGCTGCTCTACCGCGACCTCCGCACCCAGATCGCCTCCGCCACCGCCCCGGTCGGGCCCGTCGTCCCGGTCGGCGACCCGGTCGCGCTGCTGCGCATCCCGAGCCTCGGGGTCGAGGAGGTCGTCGTCGAGGGCACCGCCTCCGGCGACACCCTCGACGGGCCCGGCCACCGGCGCGACACCGTGCTGCCCGGGCAGGTCGGCACGTCGGTCGTCTACGGCCGGGCCGCGACGTACGGCGGCCCGTTCGGCGACCTCCCCGACCTCCGGGTCGGCGACGCGGTCGAGGTGACCGGTGCGCAGGGCGCGGTCACCTTCTCCGTCCTCGGCGTCCGCCGCGGCGGCGACCCGTTGCCCGCGCCGGCGAAGGAGGGCGCCGCCCGGCTGACCCTCGTCACCGCCGAGGGCGAGGGCCGGTTCGCCGCGGTCTCCCCGGGCTCGGCGGTCTACGTCGACGCCGAGGCCCGCGAGGGCTTCCCGGCGCCCCCGGGCCGGCCCGCCGCCGTGCCGGAGTCGGAGAAGGCGATGGCGGCCGACGACGGCGCCGTACCGCTCCTGGCCCTGCACCTGGCGCTTCTCGTGGCGCTCGTCCTCGCCGTGGTCGCCGCGCGCCAGCGCTGGTCGACCGTCCTCGTCTGGGTCGTCGCGACCCCGCTCGCCCTCGCCCTGTCCTGGGCGACCACCGACGTGGCCGTCCGGCTCCTGCCGAACGTCCTCTGAACCAACCCGCACCACCACCGCGCACCACCACCACCACGCACCACCCACCTCCAAGAAAGCGATGTCGAGATGTCTGTACGCAAGTCCCTCGCCGGTCTCGCGGCCGCGGCCGTGACCGGCTCCGTGCTCGCGCTCACGGCCGCCCCGGCGACCGCCGCCGTCGACCCCGACGACACGACGTTCGCCCCGGTCGCCGCGGACCTGGTCGGCGTCGGGTCCGACACCAGCCAGCACGCCCTCAAGCTGCTCGCCGACGGCTGGAACGCCACCTCGCCGGCCGCGAAGCTCGCCACCTACGCCGCCACCGGCGGCGGCGACGTCACCCTGCACACCGGCGCCCTCAAGCGGCCCAACGGCTCCGGCGCGGGAAAGGCCCTGCTCTACGGCGCCGGCAACAACGCGGGTGTGGATTTCGCCCGCTCCTCCTCCGGCCCCTCGACCGCCGAGGTCCAGGCCGGCCTGCAGAACTTCCCGTTCGCGCTCGACACCCTGGTCATGGCCGTCTCCGGCTCGACCGCCTCCAACGCGCCCGCCGCGCTCACCAAGGACCAGATCGTCGACATCTACGACGGCACGGTCACCAACTGGTCGCAGGTCGGCGGCAAGGACGGCGTCATCAAGCCGCTGATCCCCCAGGCCGGCTCGGGCACCCGCAGCTTCTTCACCGCCCAGCTGCAGGCCGCCAACGGCGGCGTCGCGGTGACGCTCGCCAAGTCGGTCGCCGAGGTCCAGGAGCACGACGACACCGCGATCAAGGGCGACCCGAACGCCGTCGCGCCGTTCTCCGAGGGCCGCGCCGGCCTGCTCGGCAAGACGCTGCGCCTCGAGACCGGCTTCCGCGCCGACCGCGCGCTCTACAACGTCGTCCGCGGCGCCGACCTCGCCACGGCCGCCGTCCAGTCGGTCTTCGGCGAGAAGGGCTACCTCTGCTCCTCCGACGCCCGCGCCCTCATCGAGCGCGCCGGCTTCAAGCAGCTCGCCACCCCGGCCCAGGGCGGCGTCTGCGGCCAGGCCACCCAGAGCGCGACCAGCAACTTCACGCTCAACGAGTCGGTCCGGACCACGCTCGCGCTGAGCGGCTCCAGCACCCGCGCGAAGTCGGCGACCCTGGTCGCCCAGGTCACCGGCAGCACCGCTCCGCAGGGCACGGTCACCTTCACCTCCGGCGGCACCACGCTGGCCACCGGCGTCCCGCTGGTCTCCGGCCGCGCGACGTACACCGCCACCGGCCTGGACCTCGGCAGCCGCTCCTTCGCCGCCGAGTTCGTCCCGGCGCAGGGCTCGGCCTTCGAGGGCTCGACCGCGACCGCCTCGGTGGTCGTCAAGGCCGGCTCCGCCGTCTCCGAGACCTTCCCCGCGAAGGTCGCCAAGGGCAAGAAGGCCGCCGGCACCGTCACCGTCGCGCTCACCGGCGCGAGCGGCCAGGCCACCGGCACGGTGAAGGTCATGGAGGGCTCCAAGACCCTCAAGTCGGTCGCCCTCAAGGGCGGCAAGGCCACGGTCAAGCTGCCGAAGCTGGCCAAGGGCAAGCACTCCCTGAAGGCGGTCTGGGGCGGCAACGGCGTCGCCGTCGGCGCCACGAAGTCCTTCACCATCACCCAGAAGTAGCCCGCACCACCGGCACCGGGCGGTCGTCGTACGACGGCCGCCCGGTCCGCGCGGTCGACCAGCGAGGAACCGAACCATGAGCACCACCGACGAGACCACCGTCCTGCCCGCCGTCCCGGCCGGCCCGCCCGCCCCCGTGGCGCCGCTCGCGCCGCTCGCGCCGCTGGCCGAGCTGCGGGCCCACGAGATCACCGCGTGGTTCGGCGAGCGCAAGGTGCTCGACCGGGTCTCGCTCACGATGCCGGCGGGCGGCATCACCGCGCTCATCGGCCCGTCCGGCTGCGGCAAGTCGACCTTCCTGCGCATCCTGAACCGGATGCACGAGCTGGTGCCCTCGGCCCGGCTCGCGGGCGAGGTGCTGCTCGACGGCGAGGACGTCTACGACCCCGACCGGCGCCTCATCGACGCCCGCCGCGCGATCGGCATGGTCTTCCAGAAGCCCAACCCGTTCCCGGCGATGTCGACCCGGGAGAACGTCCTGGCCGGCCTGCGCCTCACCGGCACCCGCGCCTCGCGGTCGGCCAAGGAGGAGCTGGTGGAGTCCTGCCTGACCAAGGCGGGCCTGTGGACCGAGGTGCGCGACCGCCTCGACGCGCCCGGCGGCGGCCTGTCCGGCGGCCAGCAGCAGCGGCTGTGCATCGCCCGCTCGCTCGCGGTCAAGCCGCGGGTGCTGCTCATGGACGAGCCCTGCTCGGCGCTGGACCCCACCTCGACACGCGTGATCGAGGAGACCATGCTGGAGCTCGCCCGGGAGGTCACCATCGTCATCGTCACGCACAACATGCAGCAGGCCGCACGCGTCTCCACGCAGTGCGCCTTCTTCCTGGCCTCCCACGGCACGCCCGGCGTGATCGTGGAGCACGGCGACACCGGCGCGATGTTCTCGGCCCCGCGCGACCAGCGCACCAGCGACTACGTCAACGGCCGGTTCGGATGACCGGACGCGTCCGCGCGCTCCCCGCGGTCCTCGGGTTCCTGCTCGCCCTCGCGGTGCTCTCCGGCACCGCGTTCTGGGCCCAGCAGCGGGTGCTCGACCCGGCCCGGACGCGCAGCGCGGACGCGACGGCCGAGCCGCTGGTGGCGGCTGTCCCCGAGGTCGCGGCGCCCGAGGAGGCCTCCGGCCGGGCGGCCACCGGGAGCCGCGGAGGCGTCCGGGCCGGGTCCGGCGTGCCGGCTGTGGACCCCACGTGGGCGGCGACCACGGCGGACCGCTCCGGGATCCCCGCGCCCGCCGTCGCGGCGTACGGCCGGGCCACGCTGGTGGCGCCCGACGGGTGCTCGGTCGGCTGGACGACGCTGGCCGGCATCGGCTGGGTGGAGTCCCAGCACGGCACCATCGGCGGCCGTGCCCTCGGGGAGGACGGGCACTCCTCCAGCCCGGTCCTCGGTCCCGCGCTCGACGGTCGCGGCAAGGTGGCCGCGATCCCGGCCACCCCCTCCTCCAGCCGCTGGCACGGCGACCCCGACTGGGACCACGCGGTCGGGCCGCTGCAGTTCATCCCCTCGACCTGGCGGCGCTGGTCCGCCGACGGCGACGGCGACGGGACCGAGGACCCCAACGACCTGGACGACGCCGCGCTCGCGGCGGTCCGCTACCTGTGCGCCGACGGGCACGACCTGACCACCGGGGAGGGCTGGTCGGCGGCGATCTTCTCCTACAACCACGCGCAGGAGTACGTCGCGGCCGTCCACGCCGCCGCGACCGCCTACGCCGAGCGGACGGGATGAGCATGACCCTGCAGCGCACCGACCGGACCGGGACCTTCGGCGCAGAGGAGATCACCGAGGCCTACGCCGCGTTCCACGCGCGGGTCGAGGGGTTCACCGCGAGCGGCGACTGGCACGGGTACGCGGACCTCTTCACCGAGGACGCGACGTACGTCGAGCACGCCTACGGCACCTTCCGCGGCCGCGAGGAGATCCGCGAGTGGTCGGTGCGGACGATGACGAGCTTCCCGGGCAACGTGATGACCGGGTTCCCGCTGGCCTGGTCGACGGTCGACCTCGAGCGCTCGCGGCTGGTCTGCGAGGTGCGCAACCTGATGCCCGACCCGGGGGACGGGTCGCTGCACGAGGAGTCGAACCTGACGATCATGACCTACGCCGGGGACGGGCTCTTCTCCGGCGAGGAGGACGTCTACAACCCGCTGCGGTTCCTGCGCACGACGCTGCGCTGGGCGGCCGTGGCCGAGGCGCACGGCCGGCTCGGGGACGAGGGCCGCGCGTACGTCGCGACGTACGGCGGCACGTCGGGCGGCTGAGGCCGGGCGTTCACGCGGGGTTCCCCCGCCGCGGGTAGAACCGGCCCGGTGCGGGTGCTCGTGGAGCCGGTGGGCTGGCTGCTGGTCCTCGCCGGCCTGGTGCTGCTGCCGCTGCCGGGGCCCGGCGTGGTGCTCCTCGCCTGCGGCCTCGGCCTGCTCGCCCGGCGCTACGACTGGGCCGGGCGCTGCGTCGAGCGGGTGCGGGCGGTCGCGGGCCGGCAGGCGGTCAGCACCCCGCTGCGCTCGGCCGTGAGCCTCGGCGGCACGGCGGTGCTGGCGCTCGCCGGCCTGCTGTGGATCTGGCCGGCCTGGCCCTGGCTGCCCGGCGGGACCTGGACCGGCGTGGGGCAGCTGGTCTCGGGAGTGGCGGCGTTCGCGCTGCTGGTGGCCGAGCACCGGCGGCACCGGTCACCGGTGACGGGCTTGCCGCGCTCTGGGATGCTCGACGCCATGGACACCGCCACCGCCCGCGCGACGGAGAGCGAGTCGTGAAGGGTGCCGCGCGCCGGGTGACCCTCGAGGTCGTCGGCTGGTTCCTGGTGGTCGCGGGCGTCGCCGCGCTGATCCTGCCCGGCCCCGGGCTGCTGATGCTCTTCGGCGGCCTGGCGGTCCTCAGCCAGCAGTACGAGTGGGCCGAGCGGCGGCTGGACCCGGTGAAGTACCGCGCGCTCAAGGGCGCCGCGGAGTCGGTCGAGACCAAGGTCCGCGTGGTCTTCTCCGCCGGCGTCGCGCTCGTGCTGGTCGCCGCCGGCGTGCTGTGGATCTGGAAGCCCGACGTCCCCGCCTGGTGGCCGTTCGCGGACTCGTGGTGGCTGCCGGGCGGCATCGCCACGGGGATCACGCAGGTCGTGTCCGGCATCGTCGCGCTGGCGCTGCTCGTCTACAGCTACCGCCGTTTCCACGGCCGCCCCGACGCCGTCGCCGCGCTCGAGCGCGACATCGACCGGGCGGACCGCCAGCAGGGCTGAGGTGCCCCGGGGCGCCCGGGACGCCGACAGCGACAGGGGAGGCCCGCCGGCTCGTGGCCGGGGGACCTCCCCTGTCGCGTGGAGCGGGACCGTCAGCGGCGGGTGGCCCCGGCCGTCGGGCAGAACGGCAGCGGCAGCGGGACCGGGCCGAGCACGTCGCACAGCGGGTCGAGCGGGCCGCCCGCGCAGGGGTCGGTGGACGGCAGGCCGGTGGGCAGGCCCGTCGGCAGGCCGGTCGGCAGGCCCGGGCCGGGCGTCGGCGTGGCCGTCGACGTCGGGCGCGGGCTCGTGGTGGCGCTCGGCGAGCAGGTCGGGCTCGGGCTGGTGGTGCCCGTCGGCGTGGCCGTCGCGCTGCCGCTGGGGCTGGCCGTGACGGTGGCCGTCACGGTGCTGGTGGCCGTGCTGGTCGGCGCGGAGGTCGCCCGGTCACGGCAGTCCGAGAGGTCGCGGCGGGCGGCGTCGCGGTCGCTGCGCGCCCGGGCGAGGTTCGCCTTGACCCGGTTCTTCGAGGCCTTCGCCTGCGCGAGCGCCTTCTTCGCCTGCGCCCGCTTCTTCGAGCCCTTCGGTGCCTGCTGGTAGGCCTTCCGGGCCTGCGCGACCTTGGCCGACCTCGTGGCCAGCGCGCGCTCGAGGCGGTCCACCCGGTCCTCGGCGTCGTCGTAGGTGTTCTGCTCGGCGGTGCAGCCGGGCGGGGCCGCGGCGGCGCTCGTGGTGCCCGCGGAGGTCAGCGCGACGCCGACCCCGACGACGGATCCGACCACGAGGGCGACGGAGGCCAGCGCGGTGAGCAGCTGGCGGAGGACGGGGTTCGACATGGCGGCTCCTGCGGTGGCGGGTGGGGTCTGGTGGCTCAACGACCCGGCCGAGCGGACGTTAGGCGCGTCCTGTGCGCGAGATCACGGTGTGCGGACGTCGCGAACACTGCAGATCGTCCGGAGCACCCGTGCCGAGACGATAAGATTTCCGTTGGAGAGGCCCGGCTGACGACCCGCCGGCGTGCCGCCACCAGCTCCACCCGGAAACACAGCAGACCCACGCGGTCGCCACGCCATGCGCGAGGCGGCCGCGTCGTACGTGCGCGCCCCGAGGCGCGCCAGGAATGGACGGACCAGCAGTGCCCCTCGAGCTCGCGAGCCTCATCGGACTCGCCGCCACCCTCCTCGCCTTCGGCTACACCGTGCCGCAGTTCCGCAAGCTGCGCCGCACCGTCTCCGCGGCGGGCGTCAGCGTCGCCGCGCTCGCCTGCTCCAGCATCAGCAACGTCGCGTGGACGCTGTACGGCACCCTCGAGCGCGACGTGTGGGTCGCGCTCCCCGCGGCGGTGAGCATCCCCGCGACCGCGGGCGCGCTCGTCCTCGCCTGGCGCCGCGGCGGCTCCCGCGACCGGCTGTGGCTCCCGCTGGTGTGGGCCGTCGTGGTGGTCTCCGCGGGCCTCTCCGCGCTGTGGGTCGGGCACGGACCGGTGACCGTCGTCCTCGGCTGCTCGGTCGCGCTGCTGGTCACCCCCGCGGCCCTGACCGCCTGGCGCAGCCACGACGTCGCGGCCATCGCCGTCTCGGGCTGGGTCATGCTCGTCGTCGACGCGCTGCTGGCCGGTGCGTACGGCGTGCTGGCCGGCGTGGAGGCCAACGTCATCTACGCCGCCGTCGCCACCCTCGGCTCGCTCGCGATCCTCACCCGCGTCGGCCTCCCGCCGCACGTGCACGCCCGGCTGGTCCGCCTGCCCACCCCCGCCCCCCTGGCGGCCGTCTCCGCCGACGAGCTGAGCCTGGTCGCCTGAGCGGGTCGCGGGCCGCCGCAATCGTTCAATTGCGCGGTTCTGACCGGTTCCTGGCCTCGGGACCCGCCGCAATCGTTCAATCGCGCGGTTCCGACGGCGCACCCCGGCCACGGCGCCGGCCCTGTCGGCGCCGGGTGGCATGCTGCGCCGCGTGCCCCTCCACCTGCACTCCGCGCCGCGGACCGACCAGCTCGCCGACGCCCTCGGCGACCTGCTGTCGCGCCCGCTCGCGGACCCCTTCGCCGAGGAGGTGGTCGCGGTCCCGGCGAGGGGCGTGGAGCGCTGGCTCACCCAGCGCCTCTCGCACCGGCTCGGCGCGTCGCCGGGCGGTGGGGACGGGGTCTGCGCGGGGGTCCGCTTCCTCAGCCCGCGGTCGCTGGTGGGGCTGCTGCTCGACCGCGACCGCGACGACCCGTGGGACCCCGACCGGCTGGTGTGGCCGCTCCTCGGGGTGATCGACGACAGCCTCGACGAACCCTGGTGCGCGACGCTGGCCGCCCACCTCGGCCACCGCCTGGAGGGCGAGGAGGCGGCCCTGCGGCGCAACCGGCGCTGGTCGGTCGCCCGCCGGCTCGCCGGGCTCTTCGCGTCGTACGCCGTCCAGCGGCCCTCGCTCGTGGCCGACTGGCGCGCGGGGCGGGACACCGACGGTGCGGGTGCGCCGCTGGACGAGGACCTGCGCTGGCAGCCCGAGCTGTGGCGACGCCTGCTCCAGCGGGTCCCGGTCGACCCGCCGGACGTCCGCCACGAGGCGACGCTCGCCGCCCTCCGGGCCGGCGGTGACGGGCTCGACCTGCCCGACCGGCTCTCGCTCTTCGGCCACACCCGGCTGCCGGTCACCGAGGTCGAGCTGCTCTCCGCCCTCGGCACCGACCGGGAGGTGCACCTGTGGCTCCCGCAGCCCTCGCCCGCCCTGTGGCGCGACCTCGCCGGGGTGGGCGGCCCCGTCGCCCGCGCCGAGGACGACACCGCGCTGCGGGTGCGGCACCCGCTGCTCGCCTCCCTCGGGCGCGACACCCGTGAGCTGCGGCGCGCGCTGGCCGCCGCCGACGTCGAGGAGCACGAGACAGCGGCGACCGACCCCGCGGCGGCGGGGGCCCCGGGCGCGACCCTGCTCGGCTGGCTGCAGCACGACCTCCGCGCCAACGCGGCCCCCGACGCCGCGGAGCGGGCGGCCCGACGGCCGGCCCCCGACGATCGCAGCGTGCAGGTCCATGCCTGCCACGGACCCGCACGACAGGTCGACGTGCTCCGCGAGGTGCTCGTCGGCCTCCTCGCCGACGACCTGACGCTCGAGCCGCGCGACATCCTCGTGATGTGCCCGGACATCGAGACCTACGCCCCGCTGGTCTCGGCGGGCTTCGGCCTGGCCGACGTGGTGCCCGACGACCACGGGCACCCCGCGCACCGGCTGCGCGTCCGGCTGGCCGACCGCGCCCTGACCAGCACCAACCCGCTGCTGTCGGTCGCCGCCCGGCTCGTCGCGCTCGCCGGTGGCCGGGTGACGGCCAGCGAGGTGCTCGACCTGGTCTCGGCCGAGGCCGTCCGCGCCAGGTTCCGGCTCACCGACGACGACGTGGCCCGGGTGACCCGCTGGGTCGGCGACGCCGGCGTGCGCTGGGGCCTGGACGCGGAGGGACGCGCGGGCTTCGCGATGAGCGGGTTCGCGCACAACACGTGGCGCGCGGGCCTCGACCGGGTGCTGCTCGGCGTGGTGATGAGCGGCGACGACCACCGGCACCTGGGTCGCGGGCTGCCGCTGGACGACGTGGGCAGCGGCGACATCGACCTCGTCGGCCGGTTCGCCGAGCTGCTGGCGCGCCTGGAGGAGTGCCTGCGGGCGCTCGGCTCCGCGGCGCTCGTGGGGGAGTGGATGACCGCGCTGCACGACGGCGTCCGCGCGCTGACCGACGTACCGCTCGAGGACGCCTGGCAGCTGCCCCAGCTCGAGCGCGAGCTGGCGCGCGCGGTCGAGGCGGCCGGGTCGGGCGCGGACGTGCCGCTGCGGCTGGCCGACGTCCGGGCGCTGCTGGAGTCCCGCCTCGGCGGCCGGCCGACCCGGGCGAACTTCCGCACCGGCACGCTGACGGTCTGCACCATGGTCCCGATGAGGTCGGTGCCGCACCGGGTGGTCTGCCTGGTCGGCCTCGACGACGGCGTCTTCCCGCGCACCGGGTCCGTCGACGGCGACGACGTGCTGGCCCGTCGGCCGTGCACCGGTGAGCGCGACCCGCGCAGCGAGGACCGCCAGCTGCTCCTCGACGCGGTGATCGCGGCCTCGGAGACCCTGGTCGTCACCTACACCGGCGCCAACGAGCACTCCGGTGCCCCCCGCCCGCCCGCGGTGCCGCTGGGCGAGGTGCTCGACGCGCTCGACCGCACCGCCGCCGCGCCGGTCCGCGACCAGGTCCTGGTGCGACACCCGCTGCAGCCCTACGACGCACGCAACTTCGCCGACGGCGCGCTCGGCGTGGCCGGGCCGTTCGGGTTCGACGAGCCCGCGCTGGCCGGCGCCCGCGCGGCGCTCGGCGAGCGCCACCCCCGCCCGGTGTTCCTCGCGGCCCCGCTGGCCGAGCGCGACACCGACGACGTCGCGCTCGCCGACCTCCACGACTTCCTGCGGCACCCGGTCCGCACCTTCCTGCGCCGACGGCTCGACATCGGCACGCCGCGCGCGGCCGAGGAGGTCAGCGACGCGATCCCGGTCGACCTCGACGGGCTGCGCTCGTGGGAGGTCGGCGACCGGCTCCTGAACGAGCTGCTCGCCGGGCAGGACGCCGCGGCGGTGATGACCGCCGAGCAGCTGCGCGGCTCGCTGCCACCGGGCCGGCTCGGGCACGCGTCCCTGACCCAGGTCGTCGAGGAGTCCCAGAAGCTGTGGGCCAGCACCACCGACCTGCGCACCGGCCCCGCTCGCAGCCTCGACGTCGACGTGCCGCTCGGCGACGGCCGCCGGCTCTCCGGCGTCGTGCAGCGGGTGCACGGCACCCGGATCGTCACGCTGAGCTACTCCCGGCTGAAGGCCAAGCAGCGGCTGGCCTCCTGGGTCGACCTGCTCGCGCTGAGCGCCGGCCGGCCCGACGAGCACTGGACCGCCCACGCGGTCGGCCGGGACAAGGCCGGGCCCAAGCGCGCCCTCGCCGGCCCGGTCGACCACCGCGCGGTCGACCGGCTCCGCGAGCTGGTGGAGCTGATGGACCTCGGGCTGACCCGCCCGCTGCCGATCCCCGTCCTGACCGCCCACGCCTGGGCGGAGGCACGCGTCCTGGAGCTGATGGGGAACGACCGCTCCCCCGACCAGGCCGCGGAGCGGGCGTGGCGCACCGACCCGGGCAACAGCTGGGGCATCGAGGGGGAGGACGCCGACCCCCACCACGTCCGGGTGTGGGGCGAGCGCGCGCCGCTGTCGGTCCTGCTCGACGCCGGCCTGGCGACGTACGCCTGGCTGGTCTGGGAACCGCTGCTCACCGGCGGGGAGCGGGTGGCCGCGCTGTGAGCACGACGGCCTTCGACATCCGCGACCAGCTGCCCACCGGGACCACCCTGCTCGAGGCGAGCGCCGGAACCGGCAAGACGTGGACGATCGGTGCGCTGGTGACCCGGTACGTCGCGGAGGGGGTCTGCCCCCTGGAGCAGATGCTCGTCGTGACCTTCGGTCGGGCCGCCAGCCAGGAGCTGCGCGAGCGCGTCCGCGGCCAGCTGGTCGAGGCCGAGCGCGCGCTCGCCGACGACCCCACCCTCGCGCCGGCCGAGCCGTCCGCGCTCATCGAGCTGCTGCTGGACTGCGACGCCGACGAGCGGGCGCTGCGGCACCGCCGGGTGACCGACGCGCTCGCCGGGTTCGACGGCGCCACGATCGCCACCACCCACCAGTTCTGCTCCATGGTGCTCGGCTCCCTCGGGGTCGCGGGCGACACCGACGCTCGGGCCCGTCTCGTCGAGGACCTCGACGACCTGCTGACCGAGGTCGTCGACGACCTCTACCTGCGGGCGTTCGCCTTCGCCGACACCGCCCCGGCGTTCAGCCGGGCGGAGGCGATGGGCATCGCCCGGGCCGTCGTCAGGGACCCCCAGGCCCGCCTCGAGCCGGCCGAGGAGGACCGCTCGACCCCGGCGGGCCGGCGCGTCGCCTTCGCCCGCGCGGTGCGCACGGAGATGGAGCGGCGCAAGCGCAGGCTCGGGGTCCTCTCCTACGACGACCTGCTCGCCCAGCTCGCCGACGCCCTCGAGCACCCCGACGCGCCGGCCCGAGCCCGGATGCGCCAACGGTGGCGGATCGTGCTGGTCGACGAGTTCCAGGACACCGATCCCGTGCAGTGGCAGGTGCTGGACCGGGCGTTCACCGGCCACGCCACGATGGTGCTCATCGGCGACCCCAAGCAGGCGATCTACGCCTTCCGCGGCGGCGACGTCACGACGTACCTCCACGCGGCGGCGACCGCGACCACCACCAAGACGCTGCCGGTCAACTGGCGCAGCGACGAGCACCTCCTCGACGCGTTCCAGACCGTGCTGCGCGGGGCCGAGCTCGGCGACCCCCGGATCGTCGTGCACGACGTCACCCACCACCACCCCGGCTCGCGCCTCGCGGGGGCGCCGAGCACCGCGCCGTTCCGGCTCCGGGTGCTGCGCCGCGACCAGCTCGGCCGACGCGGCACCGCGCCGCTCTACGTCAGCCAGACCCGCCCCCACGTGGCACGCGACCTCGCGCTCGACGTGCGGCGACTCCTCGCCTCCGGCGCGACGTTCGAGGGCCGGCCGCTGGAGCCTCGGGACGTCGCCGTCATCAGCTACCGGCACGCCGACCTCGCCGCCTGCCGAGCCGCCCTCCACGAGCTGGGCGTCCCCGCCGTGATCGCCGGGGGCGGGAGCGTCTTCGCCACCCCGGCGGCCACCGAGTGGCTGGAGCTGCTGGAGGCCCTCGAGCAGCCGCACCGCAGCGCCCGGGTCCGGACCGCGGCCCTGACCTGCTTCTTCGGCCACACCGCGACCGAGCTGGACGCCGGGGGCGACCGGCTCACCGACGACGTCGCCGACACGCTGCGGTCCTGGGTCGAGGTGTTCACCCGGCGCGGCGTCGCCGCGGTCCTGGAGGCCGCCACGGTCGCGGGCCTCCCGGCCCGGGTGCTGGCCGAGGTGGGCGGCGAGCGCCGGCTCACCGACCTGCGCCACCTCGGCGAGGCCCTGCACGAGGCGGCGCTCACCGAGCGGCTCGGGCTGGTCGCGATGCTGGCCTGGCTGCGCGGCCAGGTCGCCGACGCCCGGGAGGGCCGCGGCGCGGAGCGCACCCGGCGGCTGGACTCCGACGCCGCCGCGGTCCAGCTCGCGACCATCCACGCCAGCAAGGGCCTGGAGTACCCCGTCGTCTACCTGCCAGCCCTCGCCGACCGCAACGTCCCCAAGCCGTCCATGCCGCTCTTCCACGACGCCCAGGGGCGCCGCTGCCTCGCGGTCGGCGGACCCGGAGGGGACGACTGGGACGACCACGTCCGCCGGTGGGCCGAGGAGGAGGCCGCCGAGCACCTCCGGCTGCTGTACGTCGCCCTCACCCGCGCCCGGTCGCAGGTCGTCGCCTGGTGGTCGCCCACCCGCAACACCCCCTGCTCGCCGCTGCACCGGATGGTCCTGGGCCGCCGGCCGGGCATGGCCGAGGTGCCGGCGGAGTTCGCGAACCGCACCGACGACGAGGCCGCAGAGTTCCTCGCGCGCTGGGAGGCGGCCGGTGGCCCGACCGTCGAGGCGGCGGTCCACGCCGACCCCGGCGCCGACCCCGTCCGCCCGGCGCTGCCGGCGCTGGCGGCCCGCCGCTTCCAGCGCGAGGTCGACGTGGCCTGGCGGCGCACGTCGTACTCCGCCCTCACCCGCGTGGACGTGGTCGCCGCCTCCGCCGGCCCGGGAGGGGTGACCAGCGAGCCGGAGGTGGTCGCGAAGGAGGACGAGCCGGACGTCCCGGTCCCGACGCCGCGCCCGGCCGAGGGCTCCGTGCCCTCGCCGATGGCGGGGCTGCCGGTGGGCGCGACCTTCGGCTCCCTCGTCCACGCCGTCCTCGAGCACGCCGACCCGGACGCCCCGGACCTGCGCGCGGAGCTGCTCGGCCACGTCCGCGAGCAGCTCGTGCGGTGGCCCGTGCCGCTGGACCCCGAGGAGCTCGCCGACGCCCTGGTCGCGGTGTGCGACTCCCCGATGGGCCCGCTCGCGCCGACCACCCTGCGGCAGGTGCCGCTGCGCGACCGGCTCCGGGAGATGGACTTCGAGCTCCCCCTCTCCGGAGGCGACCTGGCCGCCGGACGTGACGCCCGGCTCGGCGACCTCGCACCCCTGCTGCGCCGGCACCTGCCCGAGGGTGACCCGGTGCGGGCCTACGCCGACGCCCTCGACCAGCCGGCGCTCGGCGGTCAGAGCCTGCGCGGCTACCTGACCGGGTCGGTCGACGTCGTGCTCCGCCTGCGCGACGAGCAGGAGCGCCCGAGGTACGTCGTCGTCGACTACAAGACCAACTGGCTCGGCCCGGTCGACGAGCCGCTCACCGCGCACGCCTACCGCCCCGAGGCCCTCGACGCCGCGATGGGCCACTCCGACTACCCGCTCCAGGCGCTGCTGTACGCCGCGGTGCTGCACCGGTTCCTGCGCTGGCGCCAGCCGGGCTACGACCCGGAGGTCCACCTCGGCGGCGTGCTCTATCTCTACCTGCGCGGCATGTGCGGGGCGGACACCCCGCTGGTCGACGGCGAGCCGTGCGGGATCTTCTCCTGGCGGCCGCCGGTGGCGCTCGTGACGGAGCTGTCCGACCTCCTCGACGGGAAGATCCAGCCATGACCGAGCTGTTCGAGCCCGTGGGGGAGCAGGACCCGCGCCTGGCGCTCGGGGCGACCGGACCGCTCGCCGAGCTCAACCGGGCCGGCCTGCTGGAGGCCGGCGACCTGCACGTCGCCACCCGGGTGGCCGACCTCGCCGGCGAGACCGGGCCGGACGCCGGGCCGGACGCCGACCTGGTCCTGCTCGCCCTGGCCCTCGCCGTCCGCGCCGTGCGCCACGGCTCGGTGGCGGTCGACCTGGCGACGGCACCGGAGGTCGCGCCCGAGCTGGACTGGCCCGAGCCCGGGGCGTGGCTGCGCGCGGTGGCGGGCTCGAGGCTGGCGGCGCAGGGCGCGCTGCGTCTCGAGCACGGCCTGCTCTACCTCGACCGTTACCACCGCCTCGAGCAGCAGGTCTGCGACGACCTGGTCGCGCGGGCCGGGCAGCGGCCGTCCGAGGTCGACGAGGCCGCGCTGGCCGCCGCGCTCGAGCGGGTCGGCGCCGGCCGGCTCAGTGCCCAGCAGCGCGAGGCGGCCGAGCGCAGCGTGCGCCAGTGGACGACCGTCCTGACCGGCGGCCCCGGCACCGGCAAGACCACCACGGTGGCCCGGATCCTCGCGGTCCTGGCCGACCAGGCGGCCGCCCGGGGCGAGCGGCTCTCGGTGGCCCTCAGTGCGCCCACCGGCAAGGCCGCCGCCCGGCTGCAGGAGGCGGTCGAGACCGAGCTGGCCGGCCTGCCGGCCGAGGACCGCGACCGGCTGCGCCGCCTGGACGCGATGACGCTGCACCGGCTGCTGGGCTGGCGACCGGACAACGCGACCCGGTTCCGGCACGACCGGACCAACCGGCTGACCTACGACGTGGTCGTGGTCGACGAGTCCTCGATGGTCGAGCTGACGCTCATGGCGCGGCTGCTCGAGGCGGTCCGGCCCCAGGCCCGGCTGCTGCTGGTCGGCGACCCCCGCCAGCTGACCTCGGTCGGCGCAGGGGCGGTGCTCTCCGACCTCGTCGCGGGGCACGAGGGCGACCCGGCCTCGCCGGTGGTCTCCCTGACCGAGAACTACCGCTCCACCCAGGACATCAAGACCCTGGCCGAGGCGCTGCGCACCGGCACGGCCGAGGAGGTGCTGGCGGCGCTGCGGGAGCCCTCGGCGGAGGTCGAGTTCGTCGAGACCGACGACCCTGCGAGCGTGCTGCGCCCGGACACGCTGGCCTCGGCGCTCGCCGTGCGGAGGGCCGCCGAGCGGGGCGACCCGGCCGCCGCCGTACGCGCCCTCGACGAGCACCGGCTGCTCTGCGCGCACCGCGAGGGCCCCTTCGGGGTGCGTGTCTGGAACCGGACCGTCGAGCAGTGGCTCGCCGAGGAGATCGGCCAGGACCTGCACCAGGAGTGGTACGTCGGCCGGCCGCTGCTGGTGACCACCAACGACCACGCGCTCGAGGTCTACAACGGCGAGACCGGCGCCGTGGTGCTCGGTGGCGACGGGCGCGTGCGCGCCTGGATCGCCGGGTCCGGCGGGCTGCACGACTTCGCCCCCGGGCGGCTGGACGCGGTCGAGACGATGCACGCGATGACCATCCACAAGAGCCAGGGCAGCCAGGCGCGGCGGATCACGGTGCTGCTGCCCGAGGAGGGGTCGCGGCTGCTGAGCCGGGAGCTGTTCTACACCGCGGTGACCCGGGCCCAGCGGCACGTGCGCGTGGTGGGCTCGGAGGCCGCGGTGCGGGCCGCGGTCGAGACCCGCGCGCAGCGCGCCACCGGCCTGCGGCAGCGGCTCCAGGCCGCCCGCGGCGGCGCGACACGCCGGCCCGAGGCGTGAGCGGGAGAAACCAGGGCGCAACGTCGGCGCACTAGGGTCGCGAGCATGCCCTTCCTGCTGCGCGTCGAGCTGCCCGACGTCCCCGGGTCGCTGGGGCGCCTGGCCACCGCGATCGGTGAGGCCGGCGGCGACATCGAGGCCATCGAGATCGTCGAGAAGCGCCACGACGGCACCGCCCTCGACGACGTGCTGCTCGAGATGTCCGGCGGGGCCATGCCCGACTCGGTGGTCTCGGCCTGCAACCAGATCGACGGCGTGGAGGTCGTCTGGATCAGCCGGTACGCCGCCGGGGGCAACCTGGTGCTCGACCTGGAGGCCGTCGAGGAGCTGACGGCCGACCCGGCGAAGGCCGTCGACCGCTGCGTGGACCTGCTGCCGGTGACGTTCCGCTGCGACTGGGCGGTCCGCATCCACCGCGCGCTGGGCGTCCGGCACAGCACCGAGGCGGCGCCCGACGACCTGGACTTCGTCGAGATCGACCGCACCGAGCGGCTCGAGGTCGACGGGGACGACGTGACGATCTACGCCGCGGTCCGGCTCGACGGCAACGAGATCGTCGTCATCGGCCGCCGCGGCGGCCCGGAGTTCCTCGACTCCGAGCTCGCCCGGCTCGACCACCTCGTCGGGCTCGCTCAGACGATGGCGCGGGTGGGCTGACCCGCCCGGGCGTCAGTCCTCGACGCGCTCGAGCAGGAAGACCGGGATCTCGCGGTCGGTCTTCTCCTGGTACTCCGCGTACGGCGCGTACTGCGCGACGCAGCGCTCCCACCACTCCGCGCGCTCGGCGCCGGTGACGACGCGCGTCCGGTAGAGCGCGGGCTCCGGTCCGTCCTGGAGCTGCACGACCGGGTGGGCGAGGAAGTTGGCGTACCAGCTGGGGTGCTCCGGCGCGCCGCCCTTGGAGGCGACCGCGGCGTACACGCCGTCCTTCTCGACCCGCATCACCGGGTTCTTGCGCAGCTTGCCGCTCCTGGCGCCCTGCGAGGTGATCACCACGATCGGCCACTCGGGCTTGCCCATCAGGGTGTGCGCCTCGCGGCCGCCGGTGCGCTCGTAGGTCTCGACCTGGTCGCGCACCCACTGGTCGGGGCTGGGCTCGTACTCGCCGTCAAGGAGGTCCATGACCTACCAGAACCCGTTCCGGGCCCACCCTGTTCCGCCCGGTCCTCCTCCGGGGCGCCGTCGCGCCGCGGCTAGGGTCGGGCGCATGAGTGCGATCGACGGCGTGTCGGAGATCTTCGACCCCGAGCTGTGGGACGTCGTCCCGGGCTTCGAGGACCTGACCGACCTGACCTACCACCGCGCGCGGGCGCACGGGACGGTCCGCGTCGCGTTCGACCGGCCCGACGTGCTGAACGCCTTCCGCCCGCACACCGTCGACGAGCTGCTCCGGGTGCTCGAGCACGCCCGGACCACCAGCGACGTGGGCTGCGTGCTGCTGACCGGCAACGGGCCGGGCGAGCGGCACGGCAAGTGGGCGTTCTGCACCGGCGGCGACCAGCGGATCCGCGGTCGCGCGGGCTACCAGTACGAGAAGGCCGACGGGGTCGAGGGAGACGACGCCGGGGTCACCGTGGACAAGGCACGCCTCGCGAGGCTGCACATCCTCGAGGTGCAGCGGCTGATCCGGTTCATGCCGAAGATCGTCATCTGCGTGGTCCCCGGGTGGACGGCCGGCGGCGGGCACAGCCTGCACGTCGTGTGCGACCTGACGATCGCCAGCCTCGAGCAGGCGCGGTTCAAGCAGACCGACGCCGACGTCGGCTCCTTCGACGGCGGGTTCGGCTCGGCGTACCTCGCCCGCCAGGTGGGCCAGAAGTTCGCCCGCGAGATCTTCTTCCTCGGCCAGGAGTACTCCGCCGAGGACGGCGTCCGGATGGGCGCCGTCAACCGTGCGGTGCCGCACGCCGAGCTGGAGGCCACCGCGCTGGAGTGGGGGCGGCTGGTCAACGGCAAGAGCCCGACGGCGCAGCGGATGCTGAAGTTCTCCTTCAACGCCATCGACGACGGGCTGGTGGGACAGCAGATCTTCGCCGGCGAGACCACCCGCCTGGCGTACATGACCGACGAGGCGCAGGAGGGCCGCGACCAGTTCCTCGAGAAGCGCGAGCCCGACTGGTCGGCCTACCCCTGGTACTACTGAGCCGCACCGGTCACCGAGCCCCCGTGCGCCCCTCCCTCGCCGCCGTCCTGCCCGCGCTGCTCCTCGCGGGCCTCGGCGGGCCTGCGCTCGGCGGCTGCGGGAGCGAGGACGCCGAGCTGCCCACCGACCGGCTCGAGTCCGAGGTGGCCGCGCTCTACCCGGCCGCAGACGAGCGCGTCCGCGTCGACGTGCGCTGCGCCGGGCCGCTCGCCGCCGAGGTGGGAGCCACCCAGGACTGCCGGGTGGCGGTGCGCCGGGACCTGGCGACGGTCCGGGCGACCGTCGTCGAGCAGACCGACGCCGGTCCCGTGTTCGAGACCGCGCCGGTGCTCCCGGCCGACCAGGTCGCGCGGACAGTGCTGGACGGCCTCACCCGCGAGGAGTACGTCGTGGGCGAGGTGGTCTGCGAGTCCGAGCTGGTCGGCGTCGTCGGTGAGTCCGTCGCCTGCACCGCGACCCCGCCCGACGGCGGCCGGCCCACGCCGGTCGAGGCGTCGGTCCGCGCGGTGGAGGGGCTCGACGTCCGGCTGCGGTACCGGCTCGTGGGCTGACCCCGCTCCGCTCGTGGCAGGTGACACACTCCAGGCATGGAGCTGAGGTCGTCATGAGGGTCGTGGTGCTGACCGGGGCCGGGATCTCCGCCGAGAGCGGGGTGCCGACCTTCCGGGACGCCGACGGGCTGTGGGAGGGCCACCGGGTCGAGGACGTCGCGACCCCCGAGGCCTACGACGCGCAGCCGTTCGTGGTGCACCGCTTCTACGACGCCCGCCGGGCCGCGCTGTCGGGGGTGAGTCCGAACCCGGCCCACCACGCGCTCGCGCGCCTGGAGGAGGAGCTCGGCGACGACCTGCTCGTCGTCACCCAGAACATCGACGACCTGCACGAGCGGGCCGGCTCCCAGCGGGTGCTGCACATGCACGGCGAGCTGCTCTCTGCGGTCTGCCGCGCCTGCCGCGGCCGCTCGCGGTGGGAGCAGGACCTCTCCGACCTGCCGCCCTGCCCCCGCTGCGGCGTGCCCGACCTGCGCCCGGACGTGGTGTGGTTCGGCGAGATCCCCTACGAGATGGACCGCATCTACCTCGCGCTGGAGTCCGCGGACCTGTTCGTCTCGATCGGCACCTCCGGCGCCGTCTACCCCGCTGCCGGGTTCGTCCAGCAGGCCGCGACGTACGGCGCCCGCACCCTGGAGCTGAACCTCCAGGCCAGCGAGGTCACCACCCTCTTCGACGAGACCCGCCACGGCCGTGCCGGCGAGCTCGTCCCCGCCTGGGTCGACGAGCTGCTCGTCCGGCGCTGAGGGCCGCTGCGCGTCCCACCAGCACCACCTACCCCAGCAGCACCCCGACGTGCGGGGGCAGCGAGAGCGCGCCGCCGGGCAGCAGCTCGGCGCCGGTGGGGGTGGCGAAGAGGACGGCGAGGTCCGGGTCGACCGTGAGGTCGGCGGGGGAGTCGCCGAAGTTGATCGCCATCAGGGTGCCCGCCCGCTCCATCGTGAAGACGCGCGTGCCCTCGTCGGCGGTGCAGGAGACCGAGGTGAACGCGGGGTCGGTCAGCGCGGGGACGGTACGGCGCAGCTCGCCGAGCCGGCGGTAGACGTCGAGCAGGACGGCGTGCCGGCCGGAGGAGAGCTCGGTCCAGTCCAGCTGGGAGCGCCGGAACGTCTCGGGGTCCTGGGGGTCGGGCACGACCGCGGGGTCCCAGCCCATCTTGGCGAACTCCGAGATCCGGCCCTCGGCCGTCGCCTTGCCCAGCTCCGGCTCGGGGTGGGAGGTGAAGAACTGGAACGGCGAGGAGGCCGCCCACTCCTCGCCCTGGAACAGCATCGGCGTGAACGGCCCGGCCAGGGTGAGCAGCGCCGCGCAGGCGAGCTGGTCGTCGTCGAGCACCTCCGCGATCCGGTCACCGACGGCGCGGTTGCCGATCTGGTCGTGGTTCTGGTTGGCGACGACGAGCCGCCAGGTGGGCATGTGCTCGGTGTCGATCGGCACGCCGTGCTCGCGCTCGCGGAACGACGACCACGTCCCGGCGTGGAAGAAGCCCTCCTCGCACACCTTCGCCAGCGCCGACAGCGGCTCGAAGTCGGCGTAGTAGCCGGACGTCTCACGCGTCAGTGCCACGTGCACGGCGTGGTGGAAGTCGTCGCTCCACTGGGCGTCGAGACCGTAGCCGCCGGCCTCCCGGGGCGTGACCAGCTTCGGGTCGTTGAGGTCGGACTCGGCGATCAGCGTGAGCGGACGGCGCAGGTGCGCCGACAGGGCGGCGACCTCGATCGCCATCTCCTCGAGCAGGTGGACCGGCGAGGCGTCCTCGAGCGCGTGCACGGCGTCGAGCCGCAGCGCGTCGACGTGGTAGTCGTGCAGCCACATCCGCACGTTGTCGAGGATGTAGCGCCGCACCTCGGCCGAGCCCTCGCCGTCGAGGTTGACCGAGTCGCCCCACGTGTTGCGCCCGCTCGTCAGGTAGGGCCCGTAGACCGGCAGGTAGTTCCCGCTCGGCCCGAGGTGGTTGTAGACGACGTCCTGCACGACGCCGAGGCCCGCCTGGTGGCAGGCGTCGACGAAGCGCTGGTACGCCGCCGGGCCGCCGTACTGCTCGGCGACGGTGTGCCACAGCACGCCGTCGTACCCCCAGTTGTGGGTGCCGTTGAAGCCGTTGACCGGCAGCAGCTCGACGAGGTCCACGCCGATGTCGCGCAGGTGGCCGAGCTTGCCGATCGCCGCGTCGAGGGTCCCCTCGGGGGTGAAGGTGCCGACGTGCAGCTCGTAGACCACCGAGCCCGGCAGCTGGCGGCCGGTCCAGGCCGCGTCGCCCCAGGTGTACGTCGCGGGGTCGTAGGTGCGCGACCGCTCGTGCACCCCCTGCGGCTGGCGGCGCGAGCGCGGGTCGGGCAGCACCGTCCCGGAGTCGTCCACGAGGTAGCCGTAGTCCACCTCGCCGCCCGCGGGGACCGGCTCGGCCGGCGCCCACCAGCCGTCGTCGCCCCGGGTCATCTCGACGACCTCGGTGGCGTCGGCCGGGCCGAGGGCGAGACGGACCCGGGAGGGCTTGGGGGCCCACAGGTCGAAGGGGCCCCGGGCGGGGGTGCGGGTCGTGGGGGTCGTGCCTCGGGTCATTCAGTCCTCCTGGACGAGCAGGGCGACGGGGTACCCGTCGAGCAGCTCCGCCAGCCGGGGCGAGGCCGGCCGGTCGGTGACGACGTCGCGCCAACGGCCCGGCGGCAGGTCGAGGGTGGTGTCGCCCCAGCCGCCGCGGGAGGCCAGGCCGACGGGCAGCCGCGTGACGACGGCGATCGCGCCGCCGCGGTCGTAGGCGAGCACGTGGTCGGCGGCCGAGCCGGTCGCCGGCACCGCGGCGTAGGAGCCGAACAGCTCGGGCCGGTCCCGGCGCAGCGTCAGCGCGGCGTGGGCCACGCGCAGCTTCGCCGAGCCCGGGTCGTCGAGCGCCTCGCCCAGCGGGGACCACTCGGCCATCTCGAGCATCGTGCGGCGGGCGTCGAAGTCGACCGGGCGGCGGTTGTCGGGGTCGACCAGCGACTGCTCCCACAGCTCGCTGCCCTGGTAGACGTCCGGGACGCCGGGGAGCGTGATCGACAGCAGCTTCGCCGACAGCGCGTTGACCCAGCCCGGCCCGACGACGCGGGGCAGGAACGCCTCGATGGTCGTGCGGACCTCCTCGTCGTCGAACGCCGCGTCGACGGCCGCGTGGACCGCCGCCTCGTACGCCTCGTCGGGGTCGGTCCACGTCGTCCGGTCGCCGGCCTCGCGCATCGCCTTCTCGGCGTACCCGTGCAGCCGGTCGCGCAGGTCGGGGTCGGAGGGCAGCCAGGCGCCGACGACGGCCTGCCACAGGAGCGAGGCGAAACCGGGGTCGGGCAGCGGCACCAGCTCCAGGAGCCGGTCCAGCGTCTGCTCCCACGCCCCGGGCACCTCGGCGAGGGCGGTGATCCGGGCGCGCACGTCCTCGCCGCGCTTGGTGTCGTGGGTGGAGAGCGTGGTCATCGCGTGCGGCCAGCGACCCTGGCGCACCGTCATGTGCTCGTGGAACGTCGCGGGGTCGAGGGAGAAGACGCTCGGGTCGCCGCCGACCTCGTTGAGCGAGGTGAGCCGGGAGTACCGGTAGAACGCGCAGTCCTCGACGCCCTTGGCCATCACCATGCCGCTGGTCTGCTGGAAGCGCCGGGCCGGCGGCGTCCACGGGTCGCCCAGCACGGGCAGGAGCACGTCGAACGTCGCGTCCAGGTCCGGCCGAGCCTCGCGCGCCGCGGCGAAGGCCTGGTCGAGGTGCTCGCGGCCCTCGGGCAGGTAGGAGCGGTACACCGGGAAGCACGCCAGCATCTCGGCGAGCGCGTCCACGACCCGCTCGGTGGTCGAGTCGGGGCCGGCCGGGACGATCCGCCGCACCTCGCGGGTTATCCGGCGGACCTCGCTGTTGAGGATGCCGTCGGCCACCTCCCGCTTGGTGCCGTGGATCATCCGGTGCCAGTCGACGCGGCCGCCGCGCAGCCGTGCCTCGAGGTCGTCGAGCGGCTCCTGGCCGGCCGGGTCGGTGAGCACGCGGTCGATGTGGGCGAGCACGTCGTACCCGGTGGTGCCGGCGGTGGCCCAGGTCTCGGGCAGCTCCTCGCCGGGCTCGAGGATCTTCTCGACCAGGACGTAGGCGCCGCCGGTGAGCTCGGCGAGGTCGTCGAGGTAGCGCTTGGGGTCCCGCAGGCCGTCGGGGTGGTCGACGCGGAGGCCGTCGACGAGCCCCTCCTCGAACCAGCGCCGGATCTCCTTGTGCGACTCGGCGAAGACCTCGGGGTCCTCCACCCGCACCGCGGCGAGGGTGTTGATCGCGAAGAACCGTCGGTAGTTGAGGTTCTCGTCGGCCATCTGCCAGTGGACCAGCTCGTAGGCCTGGCGGGCGTGCACGTCGTTCGCGTCGTCGCCCTCGGTCCACGTGCCGGGAGCCACCGGGTAGTGGTTGTCGTGGTAGAGCAGCTCGGCGCCGTCGGGGGTGTCGACGACACGCAGGTTGCGGATCCGCCCACCCTCGGCGGCCGGGTCCTCGAGGTCGTCGTCGCCGATGACCGGCACCCGGATCCGGCCGTCGCCGGCCGCCCACTCGATGTCGAACGCCGAGGCGTGCTCGGACTCGCGGCCGTGCTTGAGCACGTCCCACCACCAGGCGTCCTCCGACGGGGTCGCCACGCCGACGTGGTTGGGCACGATGTCGACGAGCACCCCCATGCCGAGCCGCCTGGCCTCGGCCGAGAGGGCGGCGAGGCCGGCCTCGCCGCCGCGGGAGGGGTCGATGTGGTCGTGCGCCACGACGTCGTACCCGTGGGTGCTGCCGGGCTCGGCCGCGAGCAGCGGGGAGAGGTAGACCCAGTCGACGCCGAGGTCGCGCAGGTACCCCAGCCGGCGGGTCGCCTCGAACAGGTCGAGGTCCTCGCTGATCTGCAGCCGGTAGGTGCTGACCGGGACCCGCTGCCCGTCCGCCGGTCCGGCGTCGCGGTGCCTGCCCTCCGTGCTCACTCCTGCTCGCTCTCGATCAGCGCCGCGACGGAGGCGGCGACGGAGGTGTCGACCTCGGCCTCGGGGGCGGCGTGCTGGCGCAGCACGACGAGGCTGTGGGTCTCCAGGAAGAGGGTCGACCCGGGCTGGAGGCCCGTGGCGTCGCTGTCGCGACCGGTGTCGACGACGACGTCCCACGCGTCGGCGTACTCGTCGGCCGGCAGCACCACGTCGGTGGGTCCGTCGGCGTTGAAGTAGAGCAGGAAGTGGTCGTCCACGATCCGTTGGCCGCGCTCGTCCTTGCCGGCGATGCCGTCGCCGTTGAGGTACATGCCGATGACCTGCTGGCCGCCCTCCCAGTCGCCGTCCTCCATCGGCCGGCCCTCGGGGTGCAGCCAGACGATGTCGTTGAGGCGCTCGCCGTCGCCGGTGCGCACCTCGCGCCCGGTGAAGAAGCGCTTGCGGCGGAACGTCGGGTGCTCCTTGCGCAGCTGGGCGATCGCCGCGGTGAACTCCAGCAGCGCGGTGTCCGCGCGGTCCCAGTGCATCCAGGCGATCTCGGAGTCCTGGGCGTAGGTGTTGTTGTTGCCGTCCTGGGTGCGGCTCATCTCGTCACCGTGCAGCAGCATCGGCACGCCCTGGCTCAGCAGCAGCGTGGCCAGGAAGTTGCGCTGCTCGCGCGCCCGGGCGGTGAGGATCCCCTCGTCGTCGGTCGGGCCCTCCACGCCGTGGTTCCAGGAGCGGTTGTGGCTCTCGCCGTCGTTGTTGTCCTCGCCGTTCGCGTCGTTGTGCTTCTCGTTGTACGACACCAGGTCGCGCAGCGTGAACCCGTCGTGGGCGGTGACGAAGTTGATGCTGGCGAAGGGTCGCCGGCCGGAGTGCTCGTAGAGGTCCGAGGACCCCGCCAGGCGGCTCGCGAACTCACCGAGCGCGGGCTCGCCGCGCCAGAAGTCGCGGACCGTGTCGCGGTAGGCGCCGTTCCACTCCGTCCACTGCGGCGGGAAGCCGCCGACCTGGTAGCCGCCGGGACCGATGTCCCACGGCTCGGCGATCAGCTTGACCTGCGAGACGACCGGGTCCTGCTGGACGAGCTCGAAGAACGTCGCCAGCCGGTCGACCTCGTAGAACTCGCGGGCCAGGGTCGAGGCCAGGTCGAAGCGGAAGCCGTCGACGTGCATCTCGGTCACCCAGTAGCGCAGCGAGTCCATGATCAGCTGCAGCGAGTGCGGGTGGCCGACGTTGAGGCTGTTGCCGGTGCCGGTGTAGTCCATGTAGTAGCGCTTGTCGTCGTCGACGAGGCGGTAGTAGGCCTGGTTGTCGATGCCGCGGAAGCTCAGCGTCGGGCCCATGTGGTTGCCCTCGGCGGTGTGGTTGTAGACCACGTCGAGGATCACCTCGATGCCCGCGGCGTGCATCGCCTTGACCATCGACTTGAACTCCTGCACCTGCTGGCCGGGCTCGCGCGTGGAGGCGTAGTCGGCGTGCGGGGCGAGGAAGCCCAGGGTGTTGTAGCCCCAGTAGTTGCGCAGCCCCTTCTCCAGCAGCGTGCTGTCCTGCACGAACTGGTGGACCGGCATCAGCTCGATCGCGGTCACGCCGAGCTTCTGCAGGTGCTCGGTGACGGCGGGGTGCGCGAGGCCGGCGTACGTGCCGCGCTGGGCCTCGGGGATGTCGGGGTGCAGCTGGGTCAGGCCCTTGACGTGCGCCTCGTAGATGAAGCTCTCGTTGTAGGGGATGCCCAGCGGCCGGTCGCCCTCCCAGTCGAAGAACGGGTTGATCACCACGCCCTTGGTCATGTGGGCGGCCGAGTCGAGGTCGTTGCGGGAGTCGGGGTCGCCGAAGTCGTAGCCGAAGAGCGCCTGGTCCCAGTCGATGTCGCCGCTGGTGGCCTTCGCGTACGGGTCGAGCAGCAGCTTGTTGGGGTTGCAGCGCTGTCCCTCGGCCGGGTCGTGCGGGCCGTGCACGCGGTAGCCGTAGCGCTGGCCGGGCTGGACGGCCGGGAGGTAGCAGTGCCAGACGAATGCGTCGACCTCGGTCACGTCGATGCGTGTCTCGGTGCCGTCCTCGTCGAAGAGGCAGAGCTCGACGCGCTCGGCGGCCTCGCTGAAGAGGGCGAAGTTCGTGCCGGTGCCGTCGAACGTCGCACCCAGGGGGTACGGCTGGCCGGGCCAGACCTCGGTCATGTGGTGCCCTTCGTGGTGGTGGCTTTGGATCGATCGAATCCCAGGGCGCGGAGAAGCGCCCCCGGGCGCTCCCGTTACCCACTCCGTCCACGGGTCACCCGTCACCTGTCCGGGCGTGCTACTGGCGAGTAGGATCGCCGCCATGAAGCGCGACATCTACGACGAGGACCACGAGGCGTTCCGCGGCTCGGTCCGTGAGTTCCTCGAGCGTTCGGTCCTCCCCCACGTGGAGGAGCACGCCGAGGCGAAGGCGATCCCGCGGGAGTTCTGGCTCGAGGCGGGCAAGCAGGGCTTCCTCGGCCTGGAGATCCCCGAGGAGTACGGCGGCGCGGGCGCGGGCGACTACCGCTTCAACGCCGTCCTGATGGAGGAGCTGAACAAGGTCAACGCCGCGCTGGGGTCGTGCTGGGGCATCCACGCCGACATCACCGCGCCGTACCTCGTCGAGCTGGGCACCGAGGAGCAGAAGCAGCGCTGGCTGCCGGGGGTGGCCTCGGGCGAGATCCTGCTGGCGATCGGCATGACCGAGCCCTCCGGCGGCTCGGACCTCGCGGCGCTGAAGACCACCGCCGTGCGCGACGGCGACGACTGGGTCATCAACGGCTCGAAGACCTTCATCACCAACGGCTACTCCGCCGACCTGGTCGTCACCGCCGTGCGCACCAGCCCGGAGAAGAAGGCGCGCGGCATCACCCTGTTCGCGATCCCGGCGACCGCCGAGGGCTTCAGCCGCGGGCGCAAGCTGGACAAGGTCGGCCAGCCCGAGTCCGACACTGCGGAGCTGTTCTTCGAGAACGTCCGCCTGGGCGACGACCACATCATCGGCGAGGTCGACTCCGGCTTCATCCACATGATGCAGAAGCTCCCCCAGGAGCGGCTCGGCTGCGCGATCTGCAACCTGGCGCACGCCAAGCAGATCTTCGAGGAGACCGTCGCCTACACCAAGGAGCGCACCGCGTTCGGCGCCCCGGTCGGCTCCTTCCAGCACAACAAGTTCCTGATGGCCGACATCGACACCCAGATCGACGTCAGCCAGGCCTTCATCGACCGGTGCGTCGAGCTGCACGACAAGGGCGAGCTCACCCCCACCGACGCGGCCAAGGCCAAGCTGTGGACCTCGGAGATCCAGAACCGGATCCTCGACCACTGCGTGCAGCTGCACGGCGGCTACGGGTTCATGAACGAGTACCGCGTGGCCCGCGCCTGGCGCGACGCCCGCGTCTCGCGGATCTGGGCCGGCTCGAACGAGATCATGAAGGAGCTCATCGGCCGCGACCTCGGCCTCTGAGCGAGCTGGGGCGTGCCGGGCGGGGCGCGGGCCGGAGAACCGCCACCGCCCGGCGACCCTGCCGCACCCGTCCGACCCAGCCGCACCCGTCCGTCCCGGGCGGACCCTCACTACGCTCGGGGCATGACTGGTGTCGCGATCACGCACAACCCGGGCAAGAGCCGCTACGAGGCGACGGTCGACGGTGAGCCGGCCGGCTTCGCGGAGTACCAGCTGACCGACGAGATCATCGTCTTCACCCACACCGAGGTGGACCGGCGCTTCGAGGGCCGCGGCGTCGGGTCGGCGCTGGCGCGGACCGCGCTCGACGAGGTGCGCGCCGAGGGGGTCCGCCAGGTGCTCCCGATCTGCCCCTTCATCAAGGGCTGGATCGGTCGCCACCCCGACTACCACCACCTGATGTACGGCGCGCCGCGCTCGACGGCGGTCGACTGAGTGGCCGAGGGCCGGCCGATCCCCACCCCGGGCCCCACCTCGGGCCCCACCTCGGGCCCCACCTCGGGCCCCACCCCGGGCCCCACCCCGCCACCCGCCCCCGGGCCGCACGAGCGCGAGCCGCACGGCGGGGGCCTGCGGGGTCGGCTGAACTGGCTGCGCGCCGCCGTGCTCGGCGCCAACGACGGCATCGTCTCCACGGCGGGCATCGTGGTCGGCGTCGCCGGCGCGACGACCGACCGGGGCGCGATCGTCGTCGCCGGGAGCGCCGGTCTGCTCGCCGGCGCGATGAGCATGGCCGCCGGGGAGTACGTCTCGGTCTCCACCCAGCGCGACTCCGAGGAGGCGCTGCTGGCCCTGGAGGAGCGCGAGCTGCGCGAGGACCCCGAGGACGAGCTGGCCGAGCTGGCCGGGATCTACGTCGGCAAGGGACTGACCGAGGACCTCGCCCGCCAGGTGGCCGAGCAGCTGACCGCGCACGACGCGCTCGCCGCGCACGCCGAGGCCGAGCTCGGCCTGGACACCGAGGACCTGACCAGCCCCTGGCGGGCGGCGCTCGCCTCGATGGCGGCGTTCACGGTAGGGGCGCTGCTCCCGCTGCTCACCATCCTGCTCGTCCCGGCCGGCGCGCGGGTGGCGGTGACCGTCCTCGCGGTGGCGCTGGCGCTGGTGCTCACCGGGTGGAGCAGCGCGCGACTGGGCCACGCACCGCCCGGCCGCGCGGTCGTCCGCAACGTCAGCGGCGGACTGCTCGCGATGGCGGTGACCTACGCGGTCGGGTCGCTCCTCGACGTCGACGTCTGAGCGCTCCCCAGGCGGCGCAGGGAGTCGATCAGGTCGGTCGCCGGCAACGACCCCGGGCCGGACCGGAGGCGCTCGACCAGCCCACCGGCCAGCGGCTCGAGGCCCTGCACCTCCTGGTGCAGCCGCTCCATGGTCGCGTCGAGCGCGTAGGCGGTGTCCGAGGCCTCCTTGAGCCCGACGAGCAGCTCGGCCGGGACGTCGCGGCGGTACTTGTAGTAGATCTTGTGCTCGAGGCTGGCCCAGAAGTCCATGGCGATGGTGCGGAACTGCACCTCCACCACGACCGGGACGGTGCCGCCGGAGAGGAAGACCGGCACCTCGACCAGCGCGTGCAGGCTGCGGTAGCCGTTGGGCTTCGGCTCGGCGATGTAGTCGCGCAGCTCGAGCGTGCGGACGTCCTCCTGGGCCATCAGCAGGTCGACGACGTGGTAGACGTCGGAGACGAAGCTGCAGGTCACCCGCACGCCGGCGACGTCGGTGATCCGCTCGCGCACCAGCGACAGCGGGTCGGGTCCGTCGAGGTCGATCCCGCGCCGCTCCATCTTCTCCAGCAGGCTCTCGGGCGACTTGAGCCGGGAGCTGACCTGCTCGATGGGGTTGTAGTCGTGCAGGTGGGCGAACTCGTCGCGCAGGATCGAGAGCTTGGTGACGACCTCGTCCATGCCGAAGCGGTGCTCGAGCAGGAACCGCCGCACGATCTCGTCCCAGGCCCCCTCGCTCACGCCCCTCAACGTACGCCGCCCGGCGCCGCCGGCCGCAGGCGGCTGCCACCCCGTCGTACCCTCGCGGCGTGCGGATGTTCGCAGCCCTGGTCCCGCCCGACGACGCCCTCGAGCACCTCGAGGAGTTCCTCGAGCCGCGGCGCGACGCGGGCCGGTTCCGCTGGGCCTCGGCCGAGCAGCTGCACGTGACGCTCGCGTTCTACGCCAGCGTGCCCGACCGCTGCCTCGACGAGCTCGTGGAGCGGCTGGGCACGGCCGCCGCGCGGCGCACCCCGTTCGCGGCGCGGGTCGCCGGGGGCGGCGCCTTCCCCGACCCCGCCCGGGCGCGGGTGCTGTGGACCGGTCTCGACCTCGACGACCCGGGCGCCACCGAGCTGGACCGGCTGGCCGTCGGGTGCCGCGCGGCCGCGGTGGCCAGCGGGGTCGAGGTCGACGGCCAGCGGTTCGTCCCGCACGTCACGCTGGCCCGGCTCGGCCGCCCGGCCGAGGTCACCCGGTGGGTGCGGCTGCTGGACGCCTACGCGGGGCCGGCCTGGACGGCCGACCGGGTGACGCTCGTGCAGTCGCACCTGGGGGAGGGGCCGCGACGCCGCCCGCGCCACGAGGTCGTCGCCGAGCTGCCCCTGGGGCCGGCCGACGGCTGAGGGACGGCGGCTGGCCTGCCGGGTCAGCCCGCGACGCCGTACAGCCGGTCGCCGGCGTCGCCGAGGCCCGGGACGATGTAGCCCTTCTCGTCGAGCCGCTCGTCGACCGCCGCGGTGACGACCGTGACCGGCACGTCGAGGTCGGCGAGCTCCCGCTCGAGCCGCTCGCAGCCCTCGGGGGCGGCGAGCAGGCAGATCGCGGTGATGTGGTCCGCGCCGCGGTCGGTGAGGAACTTGATCGCCGCGGCGAGGGTGCCGCCGGTGGCCAGCATCGGGTCCAGGACGTAGCACTGGCGCCCGGAGAGGTCGGCGGGCAGCCGCTCGGCGTACGTCGAGGCCTTGAGGGTGTCCTCGTCGCGCACCATGCCGACGAAGCCGACCTCGGCGGTCGGCAGCAGGCGCATCATCCCGTCCAGCATGCCGAGGCCGGCGCGCAGGATCGGCACGACCAGCGGCCGGGGGGAGGCGAGGGCGACGCCGGTGGTCGGCGAGACCGGCGTGCGGATCTCGACGTTCTGGACGCGCACGTCGCGCGTGGCCTCGTAGGCCAGCAGCGTCACCAGCTCGTCGGCGAGGTGCCGGAACGTCGGTGAGTCGGTGCGCTCGTCGCGCAGGACGGTCAGCTTGTGGGCGACGAGCGGGTGGTCCACGACGTGGGTGCGCATGGGCCGAACTCTAGAGGTCCCCACCGGAAGGGGGTTGGCCGCACGGCAGGGGTCTGCGACGCTGGAGGACCTCGCACCCTCGCCGCGCCGGAGGAGGAACGACATGCCCGACCCGCTCGACCAGCTCGACGCCGTCGACTTCGCCGTGGCTGCGTACCGCGAGGACGGCAGGTGGACCGTCGCCGAGCTCGTCCACGACCACCTCGACGACGTCACGACCCTGGCGAGCGGGCTGCGCCGCCTGCCCGGCGACGCCGGTGCCGTCGGCATGGTCGCCGTCGACGAGGACTTCTTCCTCGTCGTGCGCGTGGCGGGCCCGAGCACGCGCGTGCTGCTCTCCGACATCACCGCGGCCGACGAGTGGGAGCTGGCCACCTCCGCGGTGGAGTTCCTGCGCCTGCCGATGCCCGAGGACGAGGACGACCAGGTCCCGGCCGGCGACCTCGACCTGCTGGGCGACCTCGGTGTGCCCGCGATGGACCTGGCCGCCCTGCTCGACGACCCCGACCTCTACCCCGACGAGGTGCTTTCCGACGTCGCGCGGCGGCTCGGGTTCGGCGAGCTCTTCGACGACGCCGTGGGGCTCACCTCGGCGTGACCGCAGCACTGCGCTGGCGCGGGCCCATGCTCGCCGCCCTGGCCGAGGCGCGCGCCGCGCTGGCCACCGGCGACGTACCGATCGGCGCGGTCGTCCTCGACCCCTCCGGCGCGGTGGTCGGCACGGGTCGCAACGTGCGGGAGGCCGACGCCGACCCGACCGGCCACGCCGAGGTGGTCGCGCTGCGCGAGGCCGCCCGTGCCCGCGGCGAGTGGCGGCTGGACGGCTGCACGCTGGTGGTCACCCTCGAGCCCTGCACCATGTGCGCCGGCGCGGCCGTCCTCGCCCGCGTCGAGCGGATCGTCCTCGGCGCCTGGGACCCCAAGGCCGGCGCGGTCGGCAGCCTCTGGGACGTCGTCCGCGACCGCCGGCTCAACCACCGCCCCGAGGTCGTCGGGGGCGTCCTCGCCGAGGAGTCGGCCGCCCTGCTCGAGGACTTCTTCCGCGCCCACCGCTGACCCGCGGCGACCGGCCTCAGCGCCGGACCGCCTCCCCGCCGTCGAGCAGGCCGAGGTCGTCGCGGGTCGGCAGCCCCTCCCAGTCACCGGGGCTCGTGCACGCGAACGCCCCGCACCGCACGGCCGTCCGCAGCCGGTCGGCGGCCGGCGGGCCGGCCACCAGGTCGGCGAGGTAGCCGGCCACGAAGGCGTCGCCCGCCCCCACCGTGTCCACGACCGGCACCGCCACCGCCGGCACCACCAGCCGCTCGCCGCCGACCACGGCCGCGCAGCCGCGCTCGCCGAGCTTGAGCACCGCGTCGCCGCCCGACGCCTCGGCCAGGGCGTCGAGCAGGTCGGCCGGGTCGGTGGCCGAGGTACCGGTGAGCAGCCGCGTCTCGTCCTCTCCGGCGAAGACGACCGAGGCGGCGCGGGCGAGGGACGCGTACGACGCGCGCGGGTCGCGCCCGCGCCAGACCCCGTCGCGGTGGTTGACGTCGAAGGAGACCGGGACCCCGGCCGCCGCGGCCTCGGCCAGCGCGGCGTCCACGGCTGCGGCCGCCGAGGCGGACAGGCCCGGGGTGATGCCGGTCAGGTGCAGCACGTCGGCGCCGGCGACCAGGCCCGGCGGCAGGTCCGCGGGCGAGAGCCGGCTGCCGGCGCTGCCGGCGCGGTAGTACCAGACGCTCGAGGACACCGCGGACCGTCGCTCCTTGACCATCAGCCCGGTCGGCGCGTCGGGGTCGCGCACCGCCGCGAGGTCGACGCCCTCGGCGCGCAGCTCGCGGAGCACGCGGGCGCCCAGCGGGTCGTCACCGACCCGGCCGACCCAGGTGGCGGCGGCCCCCAGGCGGCGTACGCCGATCGCGACGTTGCTCTCCGCGCCGCCGATCCCCAGCTCGAGCGCCGCCGCGTGCGGGAGCGCGGTCGACGAGCTGGCCAGCGCCATGGTCTCCCCGAGCGTCACCACGGACGAGCCGGACCGGGTCGTCACGAGGCGTCCGCCAGGAGCCAGCTGCCGCTCACGGCGAGGACGGCGTCGAGCGCGAGGTACTCCGCGGCCGACGCCGCGGTGACCCCGCCGCTCGGTACCAGGCGCAGCCCGGGGAACGGCCCGGCGAGCGCGCGGACCATGGCCGGCCCGCCCAGCTCGCGCGCCGGGAAGAGCTTGACCAGGTTGAGGCCGAGGGAGAGCGCGGCCATCACCTCGCCGGGCGTCGCGACGCCCGGCAGGACCGGGACGCCGAGGGCGAGGCAGCGCTCGACCACCGGGGCGCTGAACCCGGGCGTGACGACGAAGGCGGCGCCCGCGTCGACGACGCGGTCCACCTGCTCGGGCACCAGCACGGTCCCGGCGCCCACGAGCACCGGACCGCCGGCGGCCCGGGCGAGCGCCGCCTCGGCCACGCCCGTGCGCAGCGCCACCTCGAGGGTCCCGGTGCCGGTCGCCCCGAGCCGGTCGACGGCGGCGAGCGCGTTGTCCACCGACGCGGGGGTCACCACCGGCAGCACCCGGTCGCGGGCGAGCAGGTCGCGGAAGCCGGTCACCGCCCCAGCCAGCCGCCGTCGACGGGGAGCACGATCCCGTCGACGTAGTCGGAGGCGCGGCTGCACAGGAAGACGGTGGCACCGGCGAGGTCGTCGGCCCGGCCCCAGCGACCCGCCGGGATCCGCTCGAGGATCGACCGCGAGCGGTCGGGGTCGTCCTGGAGGGCCTGGGTGTTGTCGGTCGCGATGTAGCCCGGCGCGATCGCGTTGACGTTCACCCCGCGTCCGGCCCACTCGTTGGCGAGCGCCTTGGTGAGCCCGGCGACGCCGGACTTCGAGGCGGTGTAGCCGGGGACGTTGATGCCGCCCTGGAAGCTCAGGAGCGAGGCGGTGAAGACCACCTTCCCCGAGCCCCGCTCGAGCATCGGGCCGGCGAGGGCCTGGGTCAGCGCGAACTGCGAGCTGAGGTTGACCTGCAGCACCTCGTCCCAGAGCTCGCGGGCGTGCTCCACCGCCGGCTGGCGGCGGATGGTGCCGGCGTTGTTGACGAGGATGTCGGGTGCCCGCTCCGCGAGCCGGCGACCGAGGTCATCGACGGCCGCGGCGTCGGCGAAGTCGCAGCGGACCGCCTCGAAGCGGCGACCGGCCGCGGTCACGGCCCGGCCCACCTCGGAGGCCTGCGGGTCCTCCTCCAGCTGGGCGCTCACCCCGATGACGTCGGCCCCGGCCGCGGCGAGGGCCTCGGCCATCGCCCGACCGATGCCGCGGCGGGCGCCGGTGACGACCGCCAGGCGGCCGGTGAGGTCGAAGGGACCGGTGCTCATGCGCCGGCCTCCTGGCAGTCGACGAGGACCTTCATGGCCTGGCCGGACTCCAGCGCGGCGAACGCGTCGGCGACGCGGCTGATGCCGACGACCTCGGTGACCAGGCCCGCGGCCGGCACGACCCCGGCGGCCAGGAGTTCCACGGCGCGCTCGAAGTCGGTCCGCTCGTAGACGCGCGCGCCGAGCAGGCGCAGCTCGCGCCAGAAGACGCGCTGGAGGTCCACCGGGACCGGCCGCGGGTGGATCGCCACCACGACGACCGTGCCGCGCACCTTGGCGACCGAGGTGGCGGCGAGGACGGCGGGTGCGGCACCGGACACCTCGAACACCACGTCGGCGCCGGCTCCACCGGTCCGCTCGTCGACGGCGCCGACGAGGTCGGCCGCCGTCGGGTCGAGCGTCTCCAGCCCGAGCCCCTCGACCAGCGCGCGCCGGCCCGGGTCGGGCTCGGAGACGAGCACCTCCGCGCCGGCGTGGCGGGCGACGATGCCGATGAGGACACCGATCGGACCTCCGCCGAGCACGACGACGCGGTCGCCGGCGCCGAGCCCGGAGCGGCGTACGTCGTGCACCGCGACGGCCACCGGCTCCACCAGTGCGGCGTGCTCGAGGGAGAGGTCCCGCGGCAGCGGCACGAGGAGGTCGGCACGGACGTTCCAACGCCCCTGCAGGGCGCCGGGGGAGTCGATCCCGACGAAGTCGAGGTTCTGGCAGACGTGCTGGTGCCCGGCCCGGCAGGCAGGGCAGGTGCCGTCCCAGTCCAGCGGCATGACCGTCACCGGGTCGCCCGTGGCCCACCCGGTGACGCCCTCGCCGACGGCGGCGACCCGCCCGGACATCTCGTGGCCGATGACCGCGGGCATCGAGACCCGGGCGTCCATCGACCCGTGCAGGATGTGCAGGTCGGTGCCGCAGATGCCGACGTACGCCACCTCGACCTGCACCTCGCCCGGACCCGGGGGTGCGGGCTCGGCCTCTCCGACGGTCATGGTCCGGTCTCCGACGTACGCCGCGGTCAGCATGCTGCTCCTGGGGGTGAGGCCGCGGGTCTGGCGGAAGCGGTTGCCCCGGACGCGGCAGGGGGCCTATTGTTGCGCAAACGATTGAGCACGTGTCAAGGGACGCGGCGGTGAAGGAGGTGTCGTGCTCGAGCCGGACGACCTCCCCCTCGCGGGCACGACGGTCCTCGACTTCAGCCAGTTCCTGGCCGGCCCGGTGGCGGCGCTGCGCCTGGCCGACCTCGGCGCGCGGGTGATCAAGGTGGAGCGACCGGTGACCGGCGAGATCGGCCGGACCCTTGCCTTCGCCGGCCGCTGGAAGGACGGCGACACGCTGTCCTTCCACGCGATGAACCGTGGCAAGGAGGCGGTCGTGGCCGACCTCAAGGACCCCGGCGACCTGGCCCGGGTCAAGGCGCTCGTCGCGCGGGCCGACGTGCTCATCCAGAACTTCCGTCCGGGCGTGATGGAGCGGATCGGCCTCGATCCCGCCGCGGCGATGGCGCTGAACCCCGGGCTGGTCTACGCCAGTGCGTCGGGGTACGGCGTCGACGGCCCGTGGGCCGGCCGTCCCGGCCAGGACCTGCTCGCCCAGTCGGTCGCGGCCCTGCCGTGGGTCACCGCGACCGGCGACCGGCCGGTGCCCGTCGGGCTCGCGATCGCCGACCACCTGATGAGCTGCCACATCGCCGAGGGCGTGACCGCGCTGCTGGTCCGCAAGGCGCGGACCGGTCGCGGCGGCCTGGTGGAGACCAGCCTGCTCGAGGGGGTCCTGGACCTGCAGGTCGAGCTCCTCACCGCCCGGCTCAACGACCCGGCGCTTGCCTCGGGCCGCGGGCCGCACTCGGCGCACGGCTACCTCCCGGCGCCGTACGGCCTCTACCCGACCGCCGACGGCCACCTCGCGATCGCGATGGCGCCGGTCGACCGGCTCGGCCGGCTGCTGGGGGTCGAGGAGCTGGCCGCGCGCGCCGACCCGGCCGCGTGGTGGGACGACCGCGCGCGCATCGAGCGGCTCCTCGCCGACCGGCTGCGGACCGCGCCGACGCGCCGGTGGCTGGAGGTGCTCGACGCCGCCGATGTGTGGTGCGCGCCGGTGCTCACCCTCGAGCAGCTCATCGAGCACCCTGCCTTCGAGGCGGTGGGCATGACCCAGGTGGTGGAGCGGCCGCCGGCCGAGCCCGGCGGCGAGCCCGTGCGGCTCACCACCACGCGCAGCCCGATCCGGATCGACGGCGAGGTGCTGACCTCCGGGCGCGCGGCACCCCGCCTCGGGGCCCAGGGTCGTCTCGCCGACGGCGCCGACCCCTTCGCCGACCCCTTCGCCGCGCACGGCGACGGCTAGGCGGCACGCGCGTGGACGGGCCCGGTCGGCGGGCGACACCCGCGACCCCGGCCGGCCCGGAGAGCTCGCCGAAGCCGGCGACCGGCGTCGCGGGCGGCAGTAGGGTGCGATCCATGGCCACCCTGGGCGACGTCGCCGCGCGTGCCGGCGTGTCGATCTCCGCGGTGTCCCGGGTGCTCAGCGACGCACCCTCCGCCAGGGTCAGCGAGGGGACGCGCCAGCGCATCCTCGACGCGGCCAAGGAGCTGCACTACCGGCCGAACTTCGCCGGCCGTGCCCTGAAGTCCGCGCGCACCCAGGTCATCGGCCTGGTCGTCCCCGACCTCACGAACGCGCTGTTCACCGAGCTGATGCACGGCGCCGAGGACGAGGCGGCCGAGCGGAAGTACACCGTGCTCCTCGGTCGCTCCGACGACGTGCGCCCGGGCGGCGAGGTGATCGCGCGGCTGATCGGGGAGGGCCGGGTCGACGGCATGGTCGTCCAGGTCGGGGACGGCGTCCCGCCGGCCGGCCTCGGGGAGCTGCTCGCCTCGCAGGCGCCGATCGTGCTGATCAACTCGGCCTACCCGGGCCACGTCGGCTCGGTGGCGCTCGACGACGAGACCGGCGCCCGGATCGCGACCGAGCACCTGCTCTCCCTCGGGCACGAGCGGATCGCCTTCGCCAACGGGCTGCCGCGCTCGTTCACGGCCAAGCGCCGACGGGTCGGCTACAAGGCCGCGATGACGGCGGCGGGCCTCGCGGTCCCCCGCGGCTACGAGACCCGGCTGGGCTACACCGCGGAGAACGGGCGTACGGCGCTGCGCCGCCTGCTGGCGCTCGAGCCCAGGCCGACCGCCGTGGTCGCCGCGAACGTCAACGCCGCGGTCGGCATGCTCGCCGAGGCGCGTGCTGCCGGGATCGCGGTGCCGCGCGACCTCTCCGTGGTCTGCGTGCACGACTCCTGGACCGCGGAGAACACCTGGCCGCCGCTGACCGCGGTGCGCATGCAGTTCTACGCGATGGGCCGGACCGCGGTCCGCAGCGTCATCGCGCGCATCGAGCACGGCGAGATGGTCGACGCGACGATCACCGACCCCGCGCCCGAGCTGGTCGTGCGCGAGTCCACCGCACCGCCGGCCTGACGCGCCGGTCCCGTCCCCGGTCCCGTCCCCGGTCCCGTCCCCGGTCCCGTCCCCGGTCCCGTCCCCGGTCCTCGCCCGAGCCCTCGGAGGCGACCCCGGACCGTCGCCCGGAGAGTCTGGTCCAGACGGGCGCGCGCCGACGGAGCCCTTGACGGATCGCTCTTGAAACGTTTCGATCAGCGGCGCCGCTTCCGGAGTGAACGCGATCACGTCAAACGATTGACCAACCGAATGTGTCAGGTCTAACGTTTGAGCAGTTGCGGACGTCACGTCGCCCCGAGCGCGCGGAGTCCCCCGAAATCGCGAAGGAGCAAGGCCCATGAAGTCACCCGGTGCTCGTCTCGGGAAGAAGCGTGCTGCGGGAGCTGTCTCCCTGCTGGCCGCGCTCTCGCTGCTCGCCGCATGCGGCGGCGGCGACGGCGACGGAGGCGGCGCGTCCGCCGCCGACTCGCAGACCGACTCCGGCGGCGCGATCACGGTGTGGGTCGACCCGCCGCGCGTGCCGGCGGCCGAGGCCTTCGAGAAGGCCCACCCGGACATCGACATCACGATCAACCAGATCGACGGCACCGTGGGCGGCAAGTCGCTCCAGCAGCAGTTCGCGCAGTTCAACCAGGCCGGCAAGGGCTGGCCCGACGCGATCTTCTTCCCCTCCAACGACGACATCGCCTGGGCGAGCGGCGCCCAGATCGACTACGCCGCCGACCTCACCGAGCTGCTGCCCGACGTCATCGAGGGCTACGACGAGGCGGTCATCGCCCCCTGCGCGATCGACGGGGAGATCCGCTGCCTGCGCAACGACGCCGCCCCGGACGTGTTCTGGTACAACGCGAAGTTCTTCGAGCAGAACGGCTACGAGGTCCCCACCACGTGGGAGGAGTACGGCGACCTGGCCGTGCAGATCGCCGAGGAGCACCCGGGCAAGATCAGCGGCTTCACCGGTGACGCCTACGCCCCCGACCGCTACCTGTGGGCCTCCGGCTGCCCGACCAACGCCCGCCAGTCGGAGACCGAGGTCGTCATCGACCTCGACGACCCGACCTGCGTCCGCGCCAAGGACCTGCTCACCACGATGGTCGAGGCCGACGCGGCCTCCCCGCTCGGCATCTTCGACGCCGACGCCGCGAGCGTCGGCAAGGACCTGGTCATGAGCCCCGGTGCCGCCTGGTGGGGCGACTACCTCTTCCGCACCACCTGGAAGATCCCGGCCGGCGAGATGACCGCCGTCGAGCCGCTGGCCTGGGAGGGTGAGGACTCGCCGTCCACCGGCAACGAGGGCGGCGGCCTGTGGGGCGTCTCGTCCCACATCAAGGGCAAGCAGCTGGAGAACACCCTGGAGTTCGCCCGCTTCGTCGCCACCGACCCGGCCTGGCAGGTCGAGCTCTCCACCGGCCTCCCGGCGTACGGGCCGGTCCAGGGCGCCTGGGCCGAGAAGCAGGCGGAGGCGAAGTACTTCGCCGACAACGACACGACGTTCGAGGCCATGAAGGCGGCCATCAGCCACGTCAAGCCGGACCACGCCTACATGCTCTACAACACCGGCAGCGTCTGGACCGAGACGATCGCGCCCGCCCTCGTCGACGGCCAGCCGCTCGACGCCGCCTGGAGCGACTTCGGCACCGAGCTGCTGAACCAGGCCAAGGCCATGGGCTACACGGTCAAGTGACCTCACCCGGGCGGGCCGGGGCGGCGGAGACCCCGCAGCCCCGGCCCGCCCGCCGAGCAGCGCCCGCACGACCACGCGAGGAGACCCCAGCATGACGACCGCGCTCACCGAGGAGCGGGCGGCCGGCGCCCCTGCGCCGACCCCACCGGCCAAGCGCCCACGCACCCGACGGGTGTCGCGGCCGAGCGAGACCCGGGGCGCCTGGACGCTCATGGCGCCGTACGTCGTGCTGCTGATGATCGGCGGCATCATCCCGGTCGGGTACGCCGTGAAGACCTCGCTCGAGCGCTCGCCCACGCCGCTCGACCCGACCACGGGCTTCGGGGGCGTCGACAGCTTCAAGACCGTCTTCACCGACTACCGGTTCCTCGACACCTTCACCAACGTCTTCGCCACGCTCGTGGTCTGGCTGCCGATCATGATGCTCGGCATCGTCGGCCTGGCCCTGCTGATCCACGCCAGCCCGGGCCGGTTCGGCTCGACGATGCGCTTCGTCTACTACATCCCCGGCGCGCTGGCCGGCATCGCGAACTTCGTCCTCTGGGTCTACCTGCTCAACCCCGCCCAGTCGCCGATCGAGGGCTTCTGGAACGCGCTGGGCATCGAGACGATCAAGCAGGCCGTGGCCACGCCCGGGCACCTGCCCTTCATCCTCACCGCGATGATGTTCTTCCAGGGCGTCGGCTCCTGGATCATCGTGGTCAACGGCGGCCTCAACGGCATCTCCGAGGAGACGCTGGAGGCGGCCAGCCTCGACGGCGCGAACGCCTGGCAGCTCGCCTGGCACGTCAAGCTCCCGATCATCAAGCCCTGGATCGGCTACGCCGCGCTGATGAACCTGGCCTACGGGTTCCAGCTGTTCCTCGAGCCGCAGCTGCTCGACCAGGTCTCCAGCAACGCGCTGCCCGACCAGTGGACGCCCACCCAGCTGGGCTACGCGTTCGCCTTCAGCAACTACAACTTCCCCGCCGCGGCCGCGATGTCGTTGATCCTCCTCGTGATCACCCTCGTGATCGGTCTCCTCATCGTCTTCCGCAGCGGTCTCTTCGGCGAGGAGGAGCACTGATGACGCAGGTCGCAGTCCGGCCCCCGGTGGACCGGCCCACCCGGAACGGCGGTCGCCCGCGCGGCGTCGAGACCTGGAGCGCCGGCCGGCTGGCCCGCGTGGTGACCATGCTGTTCGTCGCCGCGATCTTCGCGCTCCCGGTCCTCGGGTTCATCGCCATGGCGTTCCGCTCCAACGACGGGGTCGCCGCCGGCGACGGCGGCTTCCTCGGCCTGGGCGACGTGTCGCTGGACAACGCCCGCTACAGCTGGTCGCAGGTCAACGGCTTCGGTCCCGACGGCGGGCTCTTCACCCGCTGGATGCTCAACTCCTTGGTGGTGGCCGGCGGCGGTGCGGTCCTCGCCGTCCTGGCCGCGCTCCCGGCCGGCTACGCGATGGCCCGGCTGCGCTTCCGCCTGCGCCGCGCGGTCCTGCTGGTCACGCTCGTCACGATGGTCATGCCGAACACCGTGCTGGTCATCCCGCTCTTCCTCGAGGTCAACGCCGTGGGAGCGGTCGGGGAGCTGTGGCCGGTGGCGCTGATCATGGGCTTCTTCCCCTTCGGCGTGTACCTCTCCTACATCCACTTCATGACGACCATGCCGCGCGAGCTGGTCGAGGCCGCGCGCATCGACGGGCTCACCGAGACGGCGATCTTCTGGCGGATCGGCCTGCCGATCTCCAAGCAGGCGGCCGTCCTGGTCACGTTCTTCGCCTTCGTCGCCAACTGGACCAACTTCTTCCTGCCGCTCGCCCTGCTCTCCTCGGTCCAGGACAACCAGACGGTCTCCATCGGCCTGCAGCAGCTCATCGGCGCCAGCCCGCTGTTCAACCCCACCGTCGCGGCCGGCCTCGACGTCAAGCTCTACATGCCGCAGCTGGCCCTGGCCACCTTCATCTCCATGCTGCCGCTGCTCGCCGTCTTCCTCGGCGCGCAGAAGTTCCTGATCCGCGGGGAGACGGTCGGGGCGGTGAAGGGCTGATGGAGCCCAGCCGGCTGCCCGAGCTGGACCCCCACCCGGGCTACACCCTCGCGCTGCCCGACCACCCGCGACCGATCGTGGTCCTGGGCGCCGGCGGCATCGTGCGGGACGCCCACCTGCCGGCGTACGCCAAGGCCGGCTTCGACGTCGCCAGCATCACCGACCTCCGGCTCGAGCGGGCCGAGGAGCTCGCCGTGCAGCACGGCGTGCCGGCGACGTACGACGACGTCGCAGCCGCCGTCGCAGCCGCGCCGGCCGACGCGGTGTTCGACGTGGCCCTGCCGCCCGAGGCGCACGTCGAGGTGCTCGAGCAGCTCCCGGACGGCGCCGCCGTGCTCCTGCAGAAGCCGCTCGGCAACCACCTGCCCGACGGCGTGCGGACCCGCGAGGTCTGCCGCCGCAAGGGCCTGGTCGCCGCGGTCAACACCCAGCTGCGCTTCGCGCCGTACGTCGCGGCCGCGCGCGAGCTGGTCGCGGCCGGCACGATCGGCGAGCTCTACGACCTCGAGGTCCGGATCTCGGTCAACACGCCGTGGGAGATGTTCCCCTACGTCCTCGACCTCGACCGGCTCGAGATCAACATGCACAGCGTCCACTACCTCGACCTGGTCCGCTCCTTCCTCGGCGACCCGACCGGCGTCTCGGCCGTCACCGTGCGCCACCCGGGGAAGTCGCACGCCAACAGCCGCTCGGACATCGCCCTGCACTACGGCGACCGGCCGGTGCGCGTGGTCGTCTCGACCAACCACGACCACCACTTCGGCGAGCGCCACGAGGAGTCGTTCGTGAAGTGGGAGGGCACGCGCGGAGCGGTCCGCGCGCAGCTCGGCCTGCTCCTGGACTACCCGCGCGGGGGCGAGGACCTGCTCGAGGTGGTCACCGACGACCGGCTCGACGAGGGCTGGCGGCCGGTGCCGTTCGAGGGCTCGTGGTTCCCCGACGCCTTCATCGGGTCCATGTCGGTCCTGCAGCGCCACCTCGAGGGGTCGATCCCCTCGCTGCCGACCTCGGTCGAGGACGTCTTCCGGACCATGGCCGTCGTCGAGGCTGCCTACCGGTCCGCCGCGGCCGGCGGCGAGCCGCCGCCGTACGACGCCTGACCGGCGCCCCGCATCCGCACCCGCACCCGCTCCTGCACCAGACACCGCCCCTCCGGAAGGAACCCCTGATGAGAATCGCCCGCCTCGGGCCCCGTGGCGCCGAGACCCCGACCGTGGTCGTCGACGGCACCCACCTCGACCTCCGTCCCGTCCTCGGCGGCGGTGACGTCGACCGCGTCTTCCTCGCCGGCGGCGGGCTGGCGCGGATCGCCGAGGCGGTCGCCGCAGGCACCCTCGAGGAGCTCCCGGGCGCCGCGGACCTGCGCACCGGCGCACCGGTCGCGCGGCCCGGCAAGGTCGTGTGCATCGGCCTGAACTACCGCGACCACGCCGAGGAGACCGGCGCCGCGATCCCCGAGGAGCCGGTCGTCTTCATGAAGGACCCCTCCACCGTCGTCGGTCCCCACGACACCGTCCTCGTCCCGATCGGGTCCACCAAGACCGACTGGGAGGTCGAGCTCGGCGTCGTCATCGGCGCCCGGGCGCGCTACCTGGCCTCGCCCGACGACGCGCTCGCGCACGTCGCGGGGTACGTCGTCTCCCACGACGTCTCCGAGCGCGAGTTCCAGCTCGAGCGCGGCGGCCAGTGGGACAAGGGCAAGAGCTGCGAGACCTTCAACCCGCTCGGCCCGGTGCTCGTCACCGCCGACGAGGTCCCCGACCCGCAGGCGCTCCGGCTCTCGCTGGCCGTCAACGGCACCAAGCGGCAGGACGGCACCACGGCCGACATGGTCTTCGGCGTCGCGCACGTCATCTGGTACCTCAGCCAGTTCATGGTCCTCGAGCCCGGCGACGTCATCAACACCGGCACGCCGGCGGGCGTGGCGCTCGGCATCGAGGGCCAGCCGTTCCTGCGGGCCGGCGACGTGGTCGAGCTCGAGATCGAGGGGCTCGGCACGCAGCGCCAGGCCTTCGAGCAGGCGACCCGATGAGTGCGGACCCGACCCGGGAGTACGACGGGCTCGTCGCCGCCGTCACGGGTGGCGGCGCGGGGATCGGCCTGGCCGTCGTCGAGGAGCTCGCCGCCCGCGGGGCCCGCGTGGCGGCGCTCGACCTGGACACCTCCGAGGTGCCCGCGGGCGTCCTCGGCGTCACCTGCGACGTCACCGACCGCTCCTCGGTCGAGGCGGCCGTCGCCACGGTCGCCGAGCGCCTCGGCGGCCTCGACGTGCTGGTCAACAATGCCGGCATCAGCGCGGTGGGCACCGTGGAGGACCTCTCCGACGACGACTGGCACCGCGTCCTCGACGTCAACGTCGTGGGCGTCGCCCGGGTCTCGGCCGCGGCGCTGCCGCACCTGCGCCGCTCGGCGCACGCCGCGGTCGTCAACATGTGCTCGATCGGTGCCCTCAACGGGCTGCCGCAGCGGGCGCTCTACAACGCCTCCAAGGGAGCGGTGCTCTCGCTCACCTACGCCATGGCGACCGACCACGTGCACGACGGGATCCGCGTCAACTGCGTCTCGCCCGGCACGGTGCACACCGGCTTCGTCGACCGCATGCTGCAGCGCTTCCCCGACCCGGCCAAGGAGAAGGCGGCGCTCGACGCCCGCCAGGCGACCGGCCGGATGGTCACCCCCGAGGAGGTGGCCACCGCGGTGGCGTACCTCGCGAGCCCCCGGTCGGGCTCGACCACCGGCTCGGCGCTCGAGGTCGACGGCGGCGTGACCCACCTGCGGGCCCGACCCGTGCAGGTGACCTCGTGACCGGCGCGGAGGACGCCCTCGAGCTGCCGCTCGCGGGGATCACGGTCCTCGACTTCAGCCAGTTCCTCGCCGGCCCGGTGGCCGCGCTGCGCCTCGGGGACCTCGGCGCGCGGGTGATCAAGGTCGAGCGCCCCCAGGGCGGCGACCTGGGCCGCACGCTCGCCTTCGGCGGCCTGATGGCCGGTGACTCCTCGATGTCCTTCCACGCGATGAACCGTGGCAAGGAGAGCCTCGCCGCCGACCTCAAGGACCCTGCCGACCTCGCCCTGGTGCGCGACCTCGTCCGCGAGGCCGACGTGGTCATCCAGAACTTCCGCCCGGGCGTCATGGAGCGGATCGGCCTGGACTACGACTCCGTCCGCGAGCTCAACCCCACCGTCGTCTACGGCTCGGTGAGCGGGTACGGCGACAGCGGCCCGTTCAAGGACCGGCCCGGCCAGGACCTGCTCGCCCAGTCGATCGCCGGCCTGCCCTGGCTCAACGGCTCGGCCGACGACCCGCCGGTGCCGGTGGGGCTCGCGGTGGCCGACCACCTCGCCAGCTGCCACCTGGCCCAGGGCATCACCGCCCTGCTCGTGCGCCGCTTCCGCACCGGCCGCGGCGGCCACGCCCAGACCAGCCTGTTCGAGGCGCTGCTGGACCTCCAGTTCGAGCTGCTCACCACGCGGCTCAACGACCCCACGGTGGCCGTGCAGCGCAAGGGCCCCCGCTCGGCACACGCGTTCCTCTCCGCGCCGTACGGCATCTACCCCACCAGCGACGGCTTCCTCGCGATCGCGATGAACCCGGTGCCGACGATCGGCCGGCTGCTCGGCGTCCAGGAGCTGGTGTCGATGACCGACCCCTCGGCGTGGTGGGAGCGGCAGGGCGAGATCGAGGAGCTGATCAGCGCCCGCCTGCGGACCGGCACGCGCGAGGAGTGGCTCGCCGTGCTCGACGCCGAGGACGTCTGGTGCGCCCCGGTGCTGACCCTGGAGGAGCTCGTCGAGCACGACGGGTTCCGCGCGATCGCGATGACCCAGGAGCTCACCCGTGAGGGGCTCAGCCTCACCACGACCCGCAGCCCGATCCGCATCGACGGCCGGCTCCTGACCGACCCCCGGCCGGCCCCGCGCCTGGGCGAGCACGACGCGGTCCTCCGCCCCACGAGCGTCGCGGAGCCGGCATGACCACGCTGCGCGGCATCACCTGGGAGCACCCCCGCGGCTACGACTGCCAGGTCGCCGCGGCGAAGGAGCACGCCCGGCTCACCGGCGTCGAGGTCCAGTGGGACCTCCGCTCCCTGCAGGCGTTCGCCGACGAGCCGCTGGCCGACCTGACGGCCCGCTACGACCTGCTCGTCATCGACCACCCCCACGTGCCGCTCGCCGCGGCCGAGGGGCTGCTCGCGCCGCTCGACGGCGCCGGCCACGACGACCAGCTGGCCGCGCTCGCCGCGGACGCGGTCGGCGCCAGCCACGCGTCGTACGCCCACGACGGGCGGCAGTACGGCCTGGCGACCGACTCCGCGGCCCAGGTGGCCGTGCACCGGCCCGACCTGCTGCCGACCGCCCCGTCCGGGTGGGAGGAGGTCCTCGAGCTGGCCGAGGAGGGCCGGGTGCTGTGGCCGGCCAAGCCGATCGACGCCTGGTCGACCCTGGCCACCCTCGCCGCCAACCGCGGCACGCCCGTCGCCGCGCGGCCGGGGGAGTTCCTCTCGGCCGAGGAGGCGGCGCCGGTCCTCGACCTGATGCACCGGCTCGCCGAGCGCGTCCCGGAGTGGTGCCTGGCGGCCAACCCGATCGAGGTCGCCGAGGCGCTGGCGGGCGACCGCACCGACGGCGAGGGCCGCTGGGCCTACGCCCCGCTGGCCTACGGCTACACGAACTACTCCCGGTCGGGGTTCCGCACCCACCGCCTCAAGTACGTCGACATCCCGGCCGGCCCGCGCGGCGTGGCCGGCTCCCAGCTCGGCGGCGCCGGCGTGGCCGTGTCGGCGCGCGCCGGCGACCTCGACGCGGCCCGGGCCTACGCCCTGTGGGTCGCCTCGCCCGAGGTGCAGTCCGGGGTCTACTACGACGCCGGCGGCCAGCCCGGCTACGCGTCGTCGTGGGACGACGACCGGCTCAACGAGGACTCGTGGGACTTCTTCCGCGGCACGCGGCAGACCCTCGAGCAGGCCTGGGTCCGACCCCGGACCGCGGGCTACATCGAGTTCCAGGACACCGTCTCGCCGTGGGTCACCGCGACCCTGCGCGGCGAGCTGACCGACGAGGACCTGCTGCGGCGCGCCGGCGAGCTGGCGGCGCGCGTGCTGGTCGAGGAGGACGCGTGAGGACCGAGGACCGCTGGTTCGAGGACTACGAGATCGGCGAGCACCGCACGTCGGTCGGCCGGACCATCACCGAGGCCGACGTGGTGCTCCACGCCGGCCAGACGGGGGACTTCTTCCCCCACCACATGGACGCCGAGTGGATGAAGACGCAGCCGGCCGGCCAGCGCATCGCCCACGGCACGCTGATCATGTCGGTGGCCGTCGGCATGACCGCGGGCGACATCAACCCGCAGTCGATGTCCTACGGCTACGACAAGATCCGCTTCGTCAAGCCGGTCTTCATCGGCGACACGATCACGGTGCGCGCCGAGATCACCGAGAAGTCCGACCACAAGCGGATGGCCGACACCCACGGCTACGTCCACGAGCTGGTGACGGTGACCAACCAGCGCGACGAGACCGTGCTGGTGCTCACCCACCTCTACCTCACCAACAAGAGGGGCGGATGACCGAGCCGCGCCCCGCTCGGCCCCTGCGGCTGCTCGGGAGGGACTTCGCCGGCTTCCGCGGGGCGGTCGCCGCGCACGCCGCGGCGGGGCCCGTCGAGGTCGAGGCGACCTGGCTCGGGCTGCCCGAGCTGCAGGCCGCCGTGCTCGGCCCCGACGCCCCGGACGCCGACCTGCTCGTCGTGCCCGCCGACTGGCTGCCCGCGCTCGCCGCGGCCGGCCGCGTGCGGTCGCTGGCGGCGTACGTCGCCACCGACCCGCCGGAGGGCTGGCCGGACGCGTGGTCCCCGTCGTTCCACGAGGGCGTCACCTGGGCCGGGGAGGTCCACGGCCTGCCCTTCCACGACGGGCCGCAGCTGCTCTTCACCCGTCCCTCGCTGCTGGCGCGCGCCGGCCTCGACGCGCCCCGCACCTGGAGCGAGCTGGTCGAGGTCGCCGGGGCCCTGCACGGCCCCGGCCGCGCCGGCACCGTGCTGGCCGGTGCCCCCGACGGGCACAACAACGTCTACGACCTCGTCCTGCACCTGTGGCGCTGCGGCGGGGACCTCCTCGACGGCGACCGGGTCACCGTGGACAGCGCACCCGTGCGCGAGGCGCTCGCGTTCCTCCGGCGGGTGGCGACCACGCTCGCCCCGGCGCACGCCCACGACCTCGACAGCAACGGCAGCGGCGAGGAGTTCGCCGCCGGCGGTGTGGGCGTGGTCGTCAACTGGGCGGGGTACGCCGCCCTCGCGGCGGCGGGGCCGGTCGCCGACGACCACGCCTGCGCGGTCGCGCCGACCCACGACGACGGCACCCCCACGACCACCGTCAACGCCTTCTGGGTCGCCTGCGTGACCACCGCCTGCGCCGAGCCGGACCGCGCGTGGGCCCACCTGCGCCATGCCGCCTCGGCCGCGATGGACCTCGCCACCACGCAGGCCGGGGCGTCGGGGGCGCGGCGGAGCACGTGGGGCCACCCCGACGTCCTCGCCGCCCAGCCCGAGCACGCGCTCTTCGAGGCCGCCCACGCCTCCTCGCGGCCGCTGCCCCGGATCGCCGCCCTCCCGGCGGTCGTCGACGTGCTGAACGAGCTCGTGGACGCCGTGGTCTGGCGCGGCGAGCCGGTCGACCCGGCCCTCGGCGCCGCGCAGCGCGCGGTCGAGGCCCTGGTCGGTGCCCCTCGGCACGACGACCTCGAGGCCGTCCGGTGAGCGCCGCGACCGGCAGCCTGCCGACCCGCACCGTCCGCGGCCTGGAGCTCACCGAGCTCGGGCTCGGCGGCGCCCAGCTCGGGAACCTCTACCGCGAGGTCAGCGACGGCGAGGCCGCCGCCGGCTTCGCCGCCGCCTGGGGCGCCGGTGTGCGGTACTTCGACACCGCGCCGCACTACGGGCTCGGCCTGTCCGAGCGCCGCCTGGGCGAGCTGCTGCGCCGGCACCCGCGCGAGGACTACGTGCTCTCCACCAAGGTCGGTCGCCTCCTCGTGCCCGACCCGGACGGCGCAGGCCGCCAGGACGACCAGGGCTTCGCCGTGCCCGCCTCCACCCGGCGCGTGTGGGACTTCAGCCGCGACGGCGTCCGCCGATCGGTCGAGGACAGCCTGGAGCGGCTCGGGCTGGACCGGATCGACGTGGTCTACCTCCACGACGCCGAGGACCACTGGGCGCAGGCGGTCACCGAGGGGCTGCCGGCGCTGCTGGAGCTGCGCGAGGAGGGCCTGGTCCAGGGCGTCGGGGCGGGGATGAACCTCGCCGGGCCGCTCACCGAGCTGGTCCGCGAGCACGACGTCGACCTGGTGATGTGCGCCGGGCGGTACACCCTGCTCGAGCAGGCCGACGAGCTGCTCGAGGCGGCGCTCGAGCGCGGCGTCGGCGTGGTGGCGGCCGGGGTCTACAACTCCGGGCTGCTCGCCCGCCCGCGTCCCGGCCCCGACCCGACGTACGACTACGCACCCGCACCGCCCGCGCTCGTCGACCGGGTGAACGCGCTCGCGGACCTCTGCGAGGCCCACGGGGTGACCCTCCCCGAGGCCGCCGTCCACTTCCCGCTGCGCCACCCCGCGGTCGTCTCCGTGGTGGTCGGCGCGGCGGGCCCGGACCAGGTCGGCGACGCCGTCGACCGGTACCGACGCACGATCCCGGAGGACCTCTGGGACGCCCTTCCGACCACGGCACCGCCGTTCCACGCCCCCACCCAGGAGCCCACATGACCCGCATCACCGCCGTCGACGTCACCGACGTCCGCTTCCCGACCTCCCTGTCCATGGACGGCTCGGACGCGATGAACAAGGACGGGGACTACTCGGCGACGTACGTCGTGGTGCGCACCGACGACCCGGACGTCGCCGGCTACGGCTTCACCTTCACCATCGGCCGGGGCAACGACATCTGCACGCTCGCCGCGCAGCGGCGTGGCGAGCCGCTCGTCGGCCGGGTCGTCGAGGACGTCGTCGCCGACCTCGGCGGCGTCTACCGCGAGCTGGCGTCGGACTCCCAGCTGCGCTGGCTGGGCCCGGACAAGGGCGTCGAGCACCTGGCGATGGCGGCGGTCATGAACGCCGTGTGGGACCTCGCGGCGCGCGTCGCGGGCAAGCCGCTGTGGCGGCTGCTGGTCGACATGACGCCCGAGGAGCTGGTCGACGCGACCGACCTGACCTACCTCAGCGACGCGCTGACCCGCGAGGAGGCGATCGCGATGCTCGCCGAGACGGTGCCCACCCGGGCCGAGCGGGTCGCCGACCTCGAGCGGACCGGCTACCCCTGCTACACGACCTCCGCGGGCTGGCTCGGCTACTCCGACGACAAGCTGCGCCGGCTGGCCGCCGAGGCGGTCGAGCAGGGCTACCGGCACATCAAGCTCAAGGTCGGCGCCGACCTGGAGGACGACATCCGCCGCTGCTCGATCGCCCGCGAGGTGATCGGCTGGGACGCCCACCTGATGATCGACGCCAACCAGGTCTGGGACGTCCCGGAGGCGATCGAGTGGGTCAAGGCGCTCGCCGAGTTCAAGCCGCTGTGGATCGAGGAGCCGACCAGCCCCGACGACATCCTCGGGCACGCGGCGGTGCGCAGGGCGGTGGCGCCGATCGGCGTCGCGACCGGCGAGCACGGCATGAACCGGGTGCTGTTCAAGCAGATGTTCCAGGCCGAGGCGATCGACTTCTGCCAGCTGGACTCGGCCCGCCTGGCCAGCGTCAACGAGATCGTGGCGGTCTACCTGATGGCCAAGAAGTTCGGCGTCCCGGTCTGCCCGCACGCCGGCGGCGTGGGCCTGTGCGAGCTCGTCCAGCACCTCTCGGTCTTCGACTACGTCGCGGTCTCCGGGACCACGGAGAACCGGGTCACCGAGTTCGTCGACCACCTGCACGAGCACTTCACCGACCCCTGCATCGTCGAGGACGGCGCTTACCGGCTGCCCTCGCAGCCCGGCTACAGCGCGCAGATGCACGCCTCGTCGGTCGCCGAGTACGCCTACCCCGACGGCGCGTACTGGACCACCCGGCACCCGCGTCCCGCCGCCGTCTGAGGAGACCCGCCGTGATCATCGACGCCCACCAGCACGTCTGGGACCTCGACCGGTCGCCGTACCCCTGGCTCGGACCGCACGTCCCGCAGTGGAACCGCACCTTCACCTTCGAGGAGGTCGCCCCCCACCTGCGCCGCAACGGGGTGGGGGCGACGGTCCTGGTGCAGTCCGACGACCACGACGGCGACACCGACCTGATGCTCGAGGTCGCCGACGCCCACCCCGAGGTCGTCGGCGTCGTCGTCCACGTCCCGCTCGACCGGCCCGACCGGGCCGCCCAGCGGCTGGAGGAGCTGCGCGGCGACGACCGGGTCGTCGGCGTGCGCAACCTCATCCACGACCTGCCCGACCCCGACTGGATCCTGCGGCCCGAGGTCGACGAGGGCCTCGGGGTCCTGGAGGCGGCCGGCGTCACCTTCGACTACGTCGCGGTGCTGGCCAGCCACCTCGAGCACGTGCCGACCCTGGTCGAGCGCCACCCCGGCCTCCGGCTCGTGGTCGACCACCTCGCCAAGCCGCCGGTCGGCGACCCGGTGGGGGAGCCGTGGGCCTCGCTCATGGCGGCCGCGGCGCAGGGCCCGAACGTCCACGCGAAGGTCTCGGGGCTCTACCCCGGCTCCGACATGGGCTCCTGGACCCCGGACGGCGTCCGCCCCTATGTCGAGCGGGCCGTCGAGCTCTTCGGCGCCTCGCGGCTGATGTACGGCGGGGACTGGCCGATCTCGGTGGCGGCCGGTGGCTACGACCGGGTCTTCGCCGGTCTCGCCGAGGTGCTGGCCGAGCTGCCGGAGGGCGATCGGGAGCAGGTGTGGTCCGGCACGGCACGGCGGTTCTACCGGCTCTCGGAGGACCGGCTCGCTGCCGCGGCCGCGGCCTCGGCGGCGACCAGCGGTTGATTTCACGGCCGCGTGCGCCCTCCGGTATGTTCTCCCGCGGTGGCGTGTCCGAGCGGCCTAAGGAGAACGCCTCGAAAGCGTTTGTGGGTGCAAGCCCACCGAGGGTTCAAATCCCTCCGCCACCGCCAGGGGCTGGACACCTAGGTCTCCAGCCGCGGACACGAAAGTGTCAGGAACGCCGGGACCGGGCTCCGCGAGGGGCTCGGGACCGGCGTTCGTCGTTCCGACCGGACGCGAGCGCCTAGCGGCTGGCCGACTCCAGTGCCCGGGCGAGCTCCACCGGGCGGCTCACCATCGGCCAGTGCCAGGTCGGCAGCTCGACGTACGTCCAGTCGCCGTCGACCATGTGCGCGAACACCGGCGCGTGGGGCGCCATCTGCCGCAGCTGCTCAAGGCTGAAGCTGCACAGCACCCCTGTCCGCGGCAGGCGCTCCCAGGCGCGGGTGAGCACGACCGGCTGGGTGGCGGTGCGCCAGGGCTGCGGCTGCGAGGCGTCGGCCAGCGCCGCCACGGCATCGTCGCCGACGTCGGGCACCTCGGCGGCGAGCACGGCCCAGGGCGGCGGCGGCAGCTTCCAGCCCTCGCCGTGCGTCCTGACCAGGTCCTCGTTGGCCGCCCGCGCGTCGGGTCCCTCGAAGTCGGCCTGCGCCATGCCGTCCGGCAGGGGGCCGGAGTCGACGTAGACCAGCCGGCCCACGCGCTCGGGCGCGCGGTCCGCCGCACCGGTCGTCACGAGCGCGCCGTAGCTGTGGCCGACGAGCACGACGTCGTGGAGGTCGTGCTGCTCGAGCAGGTGCACGACCTCGTCGACGTGGGTCGTCAGGTCGGTCTCCGGCGAGGCGAGGGACGCGCGCTCGCCCATGCCGGTGAGGTCGACGGCGTGCACGACGTGGCCGTGCTCGCCCAGCTGGTCGGCGACGGGGCGCCAGACCGAGGCGCCGAGCCAGAAGCCGGGGACGAGGACGTAGGTGGTGGGGTTCATGTCGCCGACGCTAGGGTGATTTGTGGACAGTTCCCGCCCGGTATCGCGAACCCGCAGCGCAGCCGTCTCCAGGCGACTGCGAGGAGCGCCGTGACCCGCCCCACCGCACGCGTGCTGGCGATGCTGGAGCTGCTCCAGGCAGGCGGGCAGCGCACCGTCGGCGATCTCGCGGCGCGGCTCGGGGTCGACGAGCGGACCGTCCGGCGCTACGCCGAGCACCTCGCCGACCTCGGGATCCCGGTCCAGGCCCAGCGGGGCAGGTACGGCGGCTACCGGCTCTCACCGGGCTACAAGCTGCCGCCGCTGATGCTCACCGACGACGAGGCCGTCGCGGTCGTCCTGGGCCTGCGGGCCGCGGAACGCACGGGGCTCGCCACCACCGACCACGCCGCGACGGCGAGCGCGCTGGCCAAGGTGTCACGTGTGCTGCCGCGGGCCCTCGGCCAGCGGCTCGACGACCTGCTGTCCACCGCGCACTTCACGATCCCGGCGCGCGCCAGCGTTCCCGCCGGCGCCGACACGCTGCTCGACCTCGCCGGAGCAGCGCAGGCGCGGCGCACCGTCGTGATCGCCTACACCGCCTGGGACGGGCAGGAGTCGCAGCGTGAGGTCGACGTCTACGGCCTGGTCTTCCACTCCGGCCGCTGGTACGCCACCGGGCACGACCACGGCCGCGACGACGTGCGGACCTTCCGCCTGGACCGCATCGCGTCGGTCAGGCAGGGCGACGGCTCCTACGTCGTGCCCGCCGACTTCGACGCGACGACGCAGGTCGTGTCCGGCATCGCTGCGGTGGGGTGGGCCCACGAGGTCGCCGTCGTGCTGCGGACCACCCTCGCGGAGGCGGGCGAGCGACTGCCCCCGAGCGTGGGACGGCTGGACGAGCACCCCGACGGCGTGCTCCTCCGGGCCCGCGTCGAGCACCTCGGCGGCATGGCCCGCATGCTGGCCGGGCTCGGCTGGGACTTCGAGGTGATCAGCCCCGGCGCCCTGCGCGACGAGGTCGTGGCCGTGTCCGACCGCCTCCGGGCCAGCGCGGGGAGGGGCGTCGCCCGCACGCCCGGTCCGGCCGGGTCCGGCGGACCAGCGGTCAGCGGAGCATCACGCCGCCGCCGTCCACCATCAGCGTCTGGCCGGTGATGTAGGAGGCGTCGTCGCTGGCCAGGAAGACCGCGGCGCGGCCGATGTCGGCCTCGGGGTCGCCCAGCCGGCCCAGCGGCGCGCCGCGCAGCAGCGCGGCCTCGCGCTCGGGGTGCTCGGCGAGGAACCGGTCGACGCCCTCGGTGCGGGCCAGCGGTGAGATCACGTTGACGTTGATGTCGTCCTTGGCCCACTCGTGGGCGGCCACGCGGCTCATCGCCCGCACGGCCTCCTTCGCCGCGGCGTACGACAGCTGCGTGGGGTGGCCGACGAGCCCGGCGCCGGAGGCGAAGTTGATCACCGAGCCGCGCGTGGCGCGAAGGTCGGGGTAGCAGGCCCGCATCAGCCAGAACGCCGGGTAGAACCCGGTGTCGAAGGAGAGCGCGAACATCTCCATCGTCGTCTCCACGAACGGCGCCTGGCGGCTGGCGTGGGCGTTGTTGACCAGCACGTGCACCGAGCCCCACGCCGCGAGCGCGGCGTCCCGGACGACCTCCGCGCTGGCCTCCTGGGAGATGTCGACTGCCAGGAACCGGACGGCGTCGCCGAGCTCCGCGGCCAGCTGCTCGCCGCGCTCCTCGTCCACGTCGACGGCCATCACCCGGGCGCCCTCGGCGACGAACGCGCGGACGATCCCGCGGCCGATGCCGTTGGCGCCGCCGGTGACGATGGCGGTCCTGTCCTGCAGCCGGTCGGCCATGCGCGCTCCTGGGGGCTCGGGTGCCCGGACGCTAGGTCCGGGCCGCGGCGTCCGCAGCCGGCGTCCCGGTGAACGGGTGCGGGGCCCCGGGTCCGCGCGAACCGGAGCGGCCGGGCGTGCGTCGTACCCGACATGCGCACCGCGACCACGCTCCTCCCCGTCCTGTCCGTCCTCGCCGCCGTCGCCGGTGGCCTGACGACCGCCCCGGCCGACGCCGCCGCGCCACCCCCGACGTGCCTGGGTCAGCGGGCGACCGTGGTCGGCACGCCCGGCGCCGACACGATGACCGGTACGCCGGGTCCCGACGTCGTCGTCGCGCTCGGCGGGGACGACGTCGTCGACGGGCGGGGCGGGGACGACCTCGTCTGCGGCGGCCCGGGGGCCGACGTCCTGCACGGCGGGGCCGGGGACGACCGGCTGGCCGGCGGCGAGGACCGGGTGACGCCCGACCGGGGGCAGGACGTCTTCGGCGACCGGCTCGCCGGCGGGCCGGGCGACGACTGGCTCGATGCCGGCCCGCGCGGCACCGGCAACGTCGTCCAGCCCGACACCGTGACCTGGGAGGACGCGGCCGCCGGGGTCGCCATCGACCTCTCGGGCGCGCAGGGCACCGCGACCGGTGAGGGGACCGACACCATCGTCCTGGGCGCCGGCCTGCGGGTCGAGGCGTCGGCGCACGACGACGTCGTCGTCGGCGGTCCCCGGACCGACCGGATCCGGGCCGGGGCGGGCGACGACTCCGTCAGCACCGGCGACGGGTCCGACCACGTCGTGCTGGACCCGCCGGGCGGCGACCCGTCGGGCGACGACCGCCTCGACCTCGGCCCCGGTGGCGGGCTGTCGTACCAGAGCGCGCGCAGCAACGGCGGTCGCGACGAGGTCGTGACCGCGGGCGGCGCTTCCGAGTACGTCTCCGTCCGCGGGCGGCAGCCGGTCACGGTCGCGGTCGGCGACGGCGGCGACACCGTGGAGCTGCGCGCCGACGTCCGCGGCGCACGGGTCGACCTCGGCGCCGGCGACGACGCGGTCCGCCTCCGCGGCGGCCGCGGGCAGCACGCCCGGACGGCCACGGTGGACGCCCGGGCGGGCACGCTCGCCGCTGCCGGGGTGGCCGGCACCAGCACGCTCACGGGCGTCGAGTCCTGGGCGCTGGCGTACGGCGCCGCGTGGACGTTCCTCGGCTCGGACGCGCGCGACCTGCTCGACCTCACCCTCAGCGACGGGGCCACGACCGTCCGCCTCCGCGGCAGCGACGACCGCGTGATCGCCGGCCCGCACGCCGACGACCTCGCGGGCGGCCAGGGGCGTGACCGGGTGCTCCGGGGTGGCGCGGACGACAGCTGCCGCGGGTTCGAGGTCGGCGGCTGCGGCTGAGCGGGCCCGATGCGGCAGGCTGGGACCGTGACGGAGGAGCAGCGGGCGGCGACCGGCGAGGAGCTCGCGACCTGGATCGAGTCCCTGGGACTCGAGGGCCACCTGACCGAGGCCGGCCTGCCGACGTTCCGTCGCGACGGGGAGGGCGGGCTCGCCCGCTGGATCGACCCCGGCACCGGCGGCGACCTGACGGCCGAGCAGCTGCAGGACGTCGAGCAGCTGCTCCGCAGCGAGGGGACCGAGCCGGAGCACGCCGTACCCGTGTCGCTCCTGGTGCTCCGCCGCCACGCGCGGCTGCGGGTCGAGCTGCTCGCGACCCCCTGGTTCGACTACGCGTCGCTGGCGCAGGTGCGCGGCACGTCGCTCGAGGCGACCCGGTTCGCGGTGCACAAGGCGGCCTCGACGCACCGGCTGCTCGTGGTGCCCGTCGAGGAGCGCAGCGTGGTGCCGGCCTTCCAGCTCACCGCGGCCGGCGAGCTGCGCCCCGACCTCGCGCCCGTCCTCGAGCCCCTGCTCGCCGCCCGTATGGACCCCTGGCGGGTGTGGGCCTGGCTGACCCAGCCCGCCGCCCTGCTCGGCGGCCTCGTGCCCGAGCAGGCCGCCGCCGACCCCGAGGACGGCGACCTCGTGCTGCACGCCGCAGTCCGCCTCGCGGAGCGCGTCACCGCCGACTGACCCGGGGTCGGTCACCCGCGGGGCGACCGATGAGCACGGGAGGTTGGAGGTGTCTGGACCTCCAACCAGCACGGCAGTCCGGTGGCCTTGCAGCCCGGTACGTCGCAGCCGACGGCCGTCGGTCCACTCGGGCATGCTGGCCCCGCCACCGGAGGACGGAGACCCATGAGCGACCAGCCCGCGAGCCACCCCGCCGACACCCACGACCTGATCCGCGTGCGCGGCGCTCGGGTCAACAACCTGCGCGACGTGAGCGTCGAGCTGCCCAAGCGCCGACTCACGGTCTTCACCGGCGTCTCGGGGTCGGGGAAGAGCTCGCTGGTCTTCGGCACGATCGCCGCGGAGTCCCAGCGGCTGATCAACGAGACCTACAGCGCGTTCGTGCAGGGGTTCATGCCGACCCTGGCGCGCCCGGAGGTCGACGTCCTCGACGGGCTCACCACGGCGATCATCGTCGACCAGGAGCGCCTCGGCGCCAACCCGCGCTCGACGGTCGGCACGGTGACCGACGCCAACGCGATGCTGCGGATCCTCTTCAGCCGGTTGGGCGACCCGCAGATCGGCCCGCCCAACGCGTACTCCTTCAACGTCCCCTCGGTCCGCGCGAGCGGGGCGATCACGGTCGAGCGCGGCGGCCGGACGAAGGCGGAGAAGGCGACGTTCAACCGCCTCGGGGGCATGTGCCCGCGGTGCGAGGGCCGCGGCGCGGTCTCCGACATCTCGCTGCCGGCGCTGTACGACGAGACGAAGTCGCTCAACGAGGGCGCGGTGACGATCCCCGGCTACAGCATGGACGGCTGGCAGGGGCGCATCTTCCGCGGCTGCGGCTTCTTCGACCCCGACAAGCCGATCCGGGACTTCTCCGAGCGCGAGCTCGACGACCTCCTCCACAAGGAGGCGACCAAGATCAAGGTCGACGGGATCAACCTGACCTACCTCGGCCTGGTCCCCTCGATCCAGAAGTCCTTCCTGTCCAAGGACGTGGAGTCGATGCAGCCGCACGTGCGCGCCTTCGTCGAGCGGGCGGTCACCTTCGCCACGTGCCCGGACTGCGAGGGCACGCGCCTCGCGCCGGAGGCGCGGTCCTCGAGGATCCAGGGGCTCAACATCGCCGACGCCTGCGCGATGCAGATCAGCGACCTCGCAGCCTGGGTGCGCGACCTCGACGAGCCGTCGGTGGCGCCCCTGCTCAAGGCCCTGGGCCACACGCTGGACTCCTTCGCCGCGATCGGCCTGGGCTACCTCTCCCTCGACCGCCCCTCCGGGACGCTCTCGGGCGGCGAGGCGCAGCGCGTGAAGATGATCCGGCACCTCGGGTCCTCCCTCACCGACGTCACCTACGTCTTCGACGAGCCGACCATCGGCCTGCACCCGCACGACATCCAGCGGATGAACGAGCTGCTGCTCCAGCTGCGCGACAAGGGCAACACCGTCCTGGTCGTCGAGCACAAGCCGGAGACGATGGCGATCGCCGACCACGTCGTCGACCTCGGCCCCCGGGCGGGCAGCGAGGGCGGCGAGATCGTCTACGAGGGCACCCTCGAGGGCCTGCGCGCGAGCGGCACGCTCACCGGCCGGCACCTCGACGACCGGGCGGCGCTCAAGGACGCGGTGCGCACGCCGAGCGGCGTGCTGGAGGTGCGCGGCGCGAGCACCCACAACCTGCGCGACGTCGACGTGGACGTGCCGCTGGGCGTCCTGGTCGTCGTCACCGGGGTGGCCGGCTCCGGCAAGAGCTCCCTGGTGCACGGGTCGGTCGTCGGACGCGAAGGAGTGGTCGCGATCGACCAGACCGGCATCAAGGGCTCGCGGCGCAGCAACCCGGCGACGTACACCGGGCTGCTGGAGCCGATCCGCAAGGCCTTCGCCAAGGCCAACGGCGTCAAGCCCGCGCTGTTCAGCGCCAACTCCGAGGGTGCGTGCCCCACGTGCAACGGCGCCGGCGTCGTCTTCACCGACCTCGCCACCATGGCGGGCGTGGCGACCACCTGCGAGGACTGCGGGGGCAAGCGCTTCCAGGCCGCGGTCCTCGAGCACCGGCTCGGCGGTCGCGACATCAGCGAGGTGCTGGGGATGTCGGTGACGGAGGCCGAGGCGTTCTTCGCCGGCGAGGCCAAGGTGCCCGCGGCGCACAAGGTCCTCAGTCGCCTGGCCGACGTCGGCCTGGGCTACCTCACCCTCGGCCAGCCCCTCACCACGCTCTCCGGCGGCGAGCGGCAGCGGCTCAAGCTCGCGGCGCAGATGGCCGACACCGGCGACGTCTACGTCCTCGACGAGCCGACGACGGGCCTCCACCTCGCCGACGTCGAGCAGCTGCTCGGCCTGCTCGACCGGCTCGTCGACTCGGGGAGGTCGGTCATCGTCATCGAGCACCACCAGGCGGTGATGGCGCACGCCGACTGGATCATCGACCTCGGTCCCGGTGCCGGCCACGACGGTGGTCTCGTCGTCTTCGAGGGCACCCCGGAGGACCTGGTCGCGGACGGCTCGACGCTCACCGGGCAGCACCTGGCGGCGTACGTCGGGGCGTAGCGGGCGGGCCCGGCTCCGACGGCCCGGCGGCGGGGTGTGGAATGACGCCCGTGAACCTCTTCGAGTTCGAGGGCAAGCGCCCGACCGTGCACCCGGACGCCTGGATCGCCCCGACCGCGACCCTGGTCGGCGACGTGACCGTCGAGGCCGGCGCGAGCGTCTGGTACGGCGCGGTGCTCCGCGGGGACGTGTGCCGCATCGTCGTCCGCGAGGGCAGCAACATCCAGGACAACAGCGTCCTGCACGCCGGGCCGGACCAGGTGCTGACCGTCGGGCCGAACGCGACGGTCGGGCACGGCTGCGTCGTCCACTGCGCCGAGGTCGGCGAGCAGGCGCTCGTCGGCAACGGCTCGACCCTGCTGGACGGCGCGACGATCGGCGCGGGCACGCTCGTCGCCGCCGGCTCGGTCGTCACCCCGGGCACCGAGATCCCCGCCGGCGTCGTCGCGACCGGCACCCCGTGCAAGGCCGTCAAGCCGATCGAGGGCACGTCCTCGCAGTTCTGGGTCGACACCAACGCGGTCTACTACGCCGACCTCGCGACGCGGCACCGCGCCACGGCGCACCCGGCCTCCTGACCCGACGCGGAGGGGTCAGGGCCGGCCGAGGCAGACGGCGACGAGCAGCCCGGGACGGCGGCCGGTGAAGACCTCCCAGCCGCGGTCGAAGGACACGACGCGGAGCCGGCCGTGCCCGGTCCGCACGAGCGCGGAGGTCGGCTGGACGCCCGGGGCGAAGCCGCGGGTCGAGCACCGGTGGTCGGAGATCGCGCGCTGCACGACCGGGGAGGAGGCGTCCACGGTGAACGCCGGAGGCCGGGCGTCGGGGGCGCCGACGGTCCCGGAGGCGGCCAGGCCGGCGGTGACCGTCAGCGCGAGCACCGAGGCGAGGACGGCGGCCCTGACCGCCAGGAGCACCGCGGAGAGCCGCGCCCGCAGGGGGCGCCGCCTGGTGGTGGGTCGCATCGCGGCTCCCGCTGCCGGTGGGTGGGTACGCCGGGTCAACGAGGTCCGCGGGGACCGGTCACGTCGCGGCGGGCGACGTGAGCCAGATCTCTGGACCGGTCGCGTGCGGGGACGATGGGTGAGGATGGGCGCATGACGACGGCCGACTGGTTCTCCTCGCCCGACGACGCCACCGAGCGGCTCGGGGCGACCGGCTACCTCGCCGACCCGGCGACCGCCACCACGGCGTACCTCGCCGGCGCCCTGGAGAAGCCGCTGCTGGTCGAGGGGCCGGCGGGCGTCGGGAAGACCGAGCTGGCCAAGGCGGTCGCGCGCGCGACCGGAGCCGACCTCGTCCGGCTGCAGTGCTACGAGGGCCTCGACGAGGCCCGGGCGCTGTACGAGTGGAACTACCGGAAGCAGCTGCTCCGCATCCAGGCGACGCAGGCCGGCCCCGGCGACGCGACCTCGTGGGACGAGACCCACGACGACATCTTCACCTACGAGTTCCTGCTGACCCGCCCGCTGCTGACGGCGATCCGCCGCGAGGAGCCGACGGTGCTGCTCATCGACGAGGTCGACAAGACCGACGTCGAGGTGGAGGGCCTGCTGCTGGAGGTCCTCTCGGACTTCCAGGTCACGATCCCCGAGCTGGGCACGGTGAGCGCCGTGCGCCGCCCGTTCGTCGTGCTCACCTCGAACGCCACCCGCGAGCTGTCCGAGGCGGTCAAGCGCCGCTGCCTCTACCTGCACCTGGACTACCCCGACGCCGAGCGGGAGCGGGAGATCGTCTCCAGCCAGGTGCCCGACCTCGACGAGCGGGTGGCGGGCCAGCTGGTCGCGACGGTCGCCCGCCTGCGCGAGCTGGAGCTGAAGAAGGCGCCGTCGATCGCGGAGTCCGTCGACTGGGCCCGGACGCTGATCGCGCTGGAGATCGGCGACCTCGACGACAAGGCCGTCGCCGACACGCTCGGTGTCGTGCTCAAGCACGCCTCCGACCACGACCGTGCCGTCCGCGAGCTCCGGCTCCGGAAGTGACCGGTGAGCCGCCGGTGAGCGGCAGCGGGCTGCTCGAGCGGCACATCGCGTTCCTCGAGGCGCTGCGGTCCGCGGGCCTGCCGGTGTCGCTGGCCGAGGACCTCGACGCGATCGCGGCGCTCTCGGCGCTGGAGTGGGGCAGCCGCGCGACCGTCCAGGCGGCGTACGCCGCGACGCTGGTCAAGCGGCAGTCGCAGCGGCCGACCTTCGACGCGCTCTTCGACCTCTGGTTCCCCCGGATGGTCGGCTCCGGTGCGGCCGCCGAGCGCTCCGACGAGGCGGGCGAGGAGTTCTCGGTCCGCGACGGCGCGGACGCGCTGCGCGACTTCCGCGGCGCGCTGCTCGAGGCGCTGGCCGCGGACGACCAGCAGGCGCTGGCCGCCCTCGCCGCCGAGATGGTCGCGCGGTTCGGCGCCATGCCGGGCCGTGGACCGGGGCTCTCCAGCTGGTCGGCCTACACCGCCCTGCAGCGGGTCTCCCCGGGCGAGCTGGTCGACAAGCTGGTCGCCGGGCTGCTCGCGGACGGCCGCACCGAGGAGGAGGCCGAGCGGACGGCCGGGCGGCGCGTCGACGCCTTCACCGCGCTGGTCGAGGGCGACGCCCGCCGGCGGATCGCCGAGGAGAAGGGGCCAGAGCACGTCGCGAACGTCGCCCTGCGGCCGAGCATCGACCGGCTCGACTTCCTCGCCGCCCGCCGCACCGACCTGGAGCAGATGCGCCGGGAGATCTACCCGCTCGCCCGTCGCCTCGCGGCCCGGCTCACCAAGGAGCACCACGCGCAGCGGCGCGGACCGCTCGACTTCCGGCGTACCGTCCGGGCCTCGATGTCCACCGGCGGCGTGCCCCTGACCACCCACCACCGGCCCAAGCGCCCGCACCGCACCGAGCTCGTGGTGCTCTGCGACGTCAGCGGCTCGGTGGCCAACTTCGCCCAGTTCACGCTGCTGCTGGTCTTCGCGCTGCGCGACCAGTTCCAGAAGGTCCGGGCCTTCACCTTCATCGACCACGTGCACGAGGTGACCGACCACTTCCGGCCGGGCGCCGACGTCGTCGACGTGATGGCCGACCTCGCGGCGAGCACGTCGCACGCGGCGCTGTGGGGGCGGACGAACTACGGCCGCGCGATCACGAAGCTCGCCGAGGACCACGCCGACGCGCTCGGCCCGAAGTCCTCGCTGCTCGTCCTGGGCGACGCCAGGTCGAACTACTCCGACCTGGCGCTGGACACCCTCGGCGAGCTCGTCGGCGGCATCCGCCACGCGTGGTGGCTCAACCCCGAGCACCGGCGGCACTGGGACAACGGCGACTCGGCCGCGTCGCGCTACGGGGCGGTCGTGCCGATGGTCGAGTGCCGCAACCTGACCCAGCTCGGCGAGTTCGTCCACGACATCCTGTGACCTCCAGACGTCCTCGGGAGGGGCCGTCGACGGGGCCTGGCGCGGGATTTACCCGCCGTTCCCGGCCCTGCGGATGTCGCGCTGCGCCGCGGTGCGACTAGCCTGCGGACAGCCGGACGCGCCTGCGGCACCACGCGCAGGACGCCGGACGTGCCGCCGGCCCTTCGCCGGGCCGGCACGGCACGACCCCAGCAGACCTGACAACGAACAGGAGCTCCACCATGAACAAGGGACAGCTGCGCGACGCCGTCGCCGAGCAGACCGGCCTCGGCAACAAGGAGGCCGAGCAGGCCCTCGACGCCGTCATCGACAGCATCGTCAAGGCCGTCGCCTCCGGCGACAAGGTCAGCATCAGCGGCTTCGGCACCTTCGAGTCGCGCGAGCGCTCGGCGCGCCAGGGCCGCAACCCGCAGACCGGCGAGACCATCGAGATCGCCGCGACGACCGCGCCCGCCTTCAAGGCCGCGTCCGCCTTCAAGCAGGCCGTCTCCGGCAGCTGACCAGCCGCCACGCACGACGGTCGAGGGCCGGGCTCCAGTCGGAGCCCGGCCCTCGCGCCATTTCCTGCGGCGCCGGGTGGGGTCGGCGGCGCGGGAGCTTCGTCGGCTGGCCGCTGAAGCTCCCGGTCGGACGCTGAAGCTTCATCGGCCCAGCGACAGCTTCAGCGGCCAGCCGCTGAAGTCTGCGGGCGCGGAACCCCTACCCCGCCAGGTAGCCCAACGAGGTGAGCCGGTCGAGCTCGGAGCGGACCGCCGGGTGGTCGGCGCGGTCCGCGGCCCGGCCGCCGGCGACGTACGCGCTCTCCCGCGAGCCGTCGACCGCACCGGCCTCGAAGACCACCGTCAGCCGGTTGGGCGCCTCGAGGTTGAGCAGCGAGCCCAGCAGCGCGACCGGGTCGGCCCGGTCCTCCAGGGCCAGCACGCGGGTCGGCTCGGGGACGCGGGAGACCTGCGCGGCAGGAGCGCCCGCGGTGACGACCTGCTCGATGGTGAACCGGTCGGAGCGGACCGCGGCGGCGACCTCGGCCGCGGTGACGCCGCCCTGCGCGGAGCCGACCAGCATGACCCGTGCATCGGGGTCGCCCTCGACCGCCGCCTCGACCGCGCGGACCACCCGCGCGGCGTACGGCGTCGCGTCGCCGCTGACCAGGCGCAGCCGGCCCCCGCCGCCGGAGGGACCCGGGAGGTAGGCGATGTAGCGGCCGGCGCCGACCTGCTCGACCGCCACCGACGCGGTGACGGCGCCGAGGCTGCTCATCAGCCCCTCGAGGCCGCGCGGCGCGCCCGCCGCGCCGTCCGCGCTCCCGCCGGCGGGCCGGCCACCCGGCACGGCCTCCTCCGGGGCGTCGGTCACCGCACCTGCTGCGACGTCGCGCAGCGCCGAGGCGAAGTCCGGGCGCAGCTCGTCCGCGCCGACCGCCTGGAGGCCGCCGCGGGCCGCCGCCCGGCCGGTCTCCCCGGCGAGCAGCCCGACGGTCAGCAGCGAGCGCATCCGGAGCCCGTCGAGCAGCCCGCCGCGGCCCGAGACGTGCTCGAGCAGCTCGGGGTGGTCCTGCGCGAGCTCGGAGAGGTACGCCGCGACGCCGTCGCGGTCCAGCGCGTCGGTCTCGATCAGGCCCGCGCTCACCACCGGTCCGCCCAGCGCGACCTCGGGTGCGAGGTAGCCGATCGCGCGGCCGGCGATGGCGCCCAGCGTGCGTGAGGCCTCGGCCGCGAGCTCGTCGATCCAGCGGTACGTCGCCACGGTGGCCCGCACCACCATCGCGTCGGCGTCCAGCTCGGCGGACCGCGCGAGCAGGCCGTGCTTCTCGCCGGTCGCGGCGAGCACGTCGCGCTCGACCTCGGCCCACGTCGGGCGGGCGACCTCGGCGGAGTCGGCGACCGCGGGGTCCCCGAGGACCTGCGCGCCGAGCCCGGCGCGCGCCCGGGCCTCCTCGCCGGCGGCGTCGAAGAGGTCGGCGAGGCGGGTCATCCGGTCGTACTTGTCGGCCAGGTCGGCGGCCTCCACCGCGTCCTGCGGGACGGTCGGCTGCTCCGGCTCGGGCCCGGTCGGCTCGGCGAGGGGCACGGACTCCGTCATCGGGTCACCTCCGCGAGCACCGGCGCGAGCAGCGGACCGAGGTCCGCGGGCTCCACGCGGCGCACCTCGACCCGGGCCTCGTCGCCGACCCGGTCGCGGTAGGTCCGCAGCGCGTGCCACCCGTCGCCGAGCAGCACCCAGGAGAGGACGCCCACGACGGTCGTCTGCTCCCCCGAGGTGTCGGCGACCAGCGCGCGGAGCCGGCCCTGCACCTCGCCGCTGAGGCCGGCGAGGACGTCGAGCACCTCCGTGGCGTCGTACGTCGTGCCGTCGCCGCCGCGGACCGTCGCGCCCTCCTGGGCGGCGAGCACCGCGAGCAGGTCGGGCCGGGAGGACCGCACCGCCTCGGCGGCCGCGTCCGCGAGCTCGTAGGGGAGGTCGACGTGCGCGGGGACGCCGGACCCGGTGGCGCGGTGGTCCTCGGGGAGCACGGCCACCCGCGCCAGCTCGGCCGGCCAGTGGTCGGCGGCGAACCACGCCAGCTCGAAGACGACGCCGTCCACCGTGGCGAGGGTCGCGACCGCGCCTCCGGCCATCCGGTGCCAGGCGCGGGCGCGGACCCCGTCGCCACCGGTCCCGACGGCCACGTCGAGGTCGAGGGCCAGGTCGGGGACCGCGAGGAGGCCGATCGCCCCGGCGAGCCCCTCCTCGAGGGCGCCGTCCACGAGCAGGCCGCGGCGGGCCAGCGACGTGGCGGGCGGGTGCAGCGCGTCCATGACGGTCCGCCGGGCCTCCGCCTCGGCGGAGCCGCGGGAGCGTCCGAGCCGGGACTCCAGGCCGCCGGCCGCGCCGTCGGCCGAGGCGTCCGGCTCGACGGCGTCGAAGGGCAGGGGGGCGCCGCCGGCGTGGTCGGCCGCGCAGCGCAGCTCGGGCAGCGTGAGCGCCACCCGGCGGGGCAGCGCGTCCAGCAGCCCCGAGGTGGGCGCCGGGCCCGCGGGGGGCGTGCTGAGGTCGACGAGGGTCACGGGTGCCTCACAGTCCGGGAAGGTGGACGCCGAGCCAGTCCTGGTGGCCGGGCGGGGGAGGGTCGAACGCAGCGAGCTGCAGGTCGGTCGGGTCGGGAGTGCGGGTCGCCCCGGCGGGGTCGCCCGCGGCCAGGGACTGCACCCGGGAGACGCGGGACCGGGCGTCGGCCACGAGACCGGTCGCCTTGCGCTCGACCTGCGCGATGGCGTCCTTGACCCGGTCGACCTCCTGGAGGTGGCGATCGAGGGAGTCCGCGGCCCGGTCGTGCCCGGCGGCGGCCTCCCGCAGGCGCGAGGCGCGGTCGTGGACCCGCTCGCGCATGGACTCCGCGGCACGGCCGGTCCAGCCGGTGCCCTCGGTGCGCGCCACGAGCTGGTCGGCGAGCGTGCGCAGGTCGGTGCCCTGCTCGCGCAGCTGCCGGGCCCGCCGGCGCATGGCGTCGCTGTCGCCGTACATCGATCGATCCTCCTCACCGGACCGCTCGACGTGCGGTCCCGGCTGCCGGTCGCATTCCCGCGGGGCCCTGTCCCGAAACGCCCGCAGGCGGCAGGATCGGGCCCATGCGCCACCGCCGCTCCGCCGTGCTCGCCGCCCTCGGCCTGGTCCTCGCGATGAGCGGGTCCCCCTCGGGGCCGCTCGCTCCCGCCGCCGCGGAGGAGGTCCCGACCTCGGCCCAGCAGACGGCGCGCAAGGCCGACGGGGTGCGGCGGGCGGTCTTCGTCGGCAACAACTGGGACGGCACCGCGAGCATCGTGACGCCCGGGAACCTCCGGCGCCTCGGGCGGATCGACATCATCCCGGACCGGGCCGAGCGGATGCAGGAGATCGCGCTCAACCCCTACCGGCTCGCTTACTTCCTGGCGATCCGCGCGCTCATCGGGGAGGGACACGACCAGTACGTCGACGACATGTACTCCTCCAACGACGGCAGGCTGCTGGTCGTCTCGCGGCCCTCGTTCGGCGACGTCGTCGGCATCGACCTGGCCAGCCAGGAGATCGCCTGGCGCTTCCCGGTCGCCGGCGTCCGCTCGGACCACATGGCGGTCTCGCCCGACGGCAAGCGGGTCGTCGTCAGCGCCTCCACCGGCAACGTCGTCCACGTCCTGCGGATGAGGGACGGCAAGGAGGTCGGCCGGTTCCCCTCCGGCGGCTCGCCCCACGAGAGCACCTACATCGACGGCGGCAGGCGGATCCTGCACGCGAGCATCGGGCTGGTCTACACCCCGCTCGACGACCCGGCGCTCGACCCGCTCAAGGACGACCGGGTGCTGCAGGTCGTCGACGCGCGCACCGACGAGGTGGTCCGCCGCTACGACCTGCGCAAGGCCCTCGACGACCGCGGGATGACCGAGGTCAGCACGGCGGTCCGCCCGATCACGCTGAGCCCGGACGAGGAGAAGCTGTACTTCCAGCTCTCCTTCTTCCACGGCTTCGTCGAGATGGACCGGCGCACCGGCGCGATCACCCGCGTCAAGCGGCTGCCGAACCTCGTCCCGGACACCCCCCGCGAGCTCTACCTCCTCGACTCCGCCCACCACGGGATCGCGATGAACCACCGCGGCACCAAGCTCTGCGTCGCCGGGACGATGTCGGACTACGCGACCGTCGTGGACGCCCGGACGTTCCGGACCGGCAAGCTCCTCGAGGGCGGGCTGAAGCCGTACTGGGTCACGCCGAGCTGGGACGGCGAGCACTGCTACGTCTCGTGGAGCGGCTCGGACAAGATCTCCAAGATCTCCTACGCGACCGGGCGGATCGTCCGCAGCGCGAAGGTCGGCTACCACCCGCAGCGGGTCCGGAACGGGTTCGTGGCCCGGGGCCTCGTCGCCGGCCTGCCCGAGGTGGTGCCGGAGCCGTCGCTGCTGCAGCAGGTCCCTACGGCCCCCTGACCACCGCGAAGGACTGGCCGGTCACCGTGGTGCCCGGGCCGCCGACGTAGCCCTGCCCCGCGAGGTGCTGGAGCACGTCGGCCACCGACGGGTGCGCGGTCCCCTCGGCCACCGCCGTGTCGAGCGCGGCGGCCACCGCGGTGTGGTGCCGGATCCCGTGGGCGTCGGCGGGGCCGGCGGGCCCGGGGTCCTGGTCGCCGAACCGCACCGTCGTCTGCTGGACGGTGTCGGGGTTGTCCTCGCCGTCGAGCAGCGGCACCACGTCGCCGCGGTGCTCCAGCGAGAGCACCTGCGACCCGGCCGGGAAGCCGTCGAGGTGCGCGGTCGGCGCGCCTGCCGTCACCACGGCGGTCACCGCGAACGGGCTGCCCTGCGCCAGCACCGCAGCGGCCACCATCCCGCCCTGCGAGTGCCCGACGAGCAGCACCGGCTCGTCCCTCCCGACGCCCGCCTGCGCCATGGCGTCGAGCACGCCCTGCTGGTAGGGGTTGTCGGCCCCGGCGAGGAGCAGGAGGTTCGTCTGCAGGTCGCGCACGTCCCCGTCCCGGGTCCACGGCAGCGTCGTCAGGTCGTCGGTACCCGGGAGGTACACGACGTGGCGCACCGAGCCGTCGGCGCCGGTCGCCGTCTGGACCTCGATGGTGCCGTCGGCCCCGGCCGTGTGCACCTCGTCGAGGTGGGCGAGCAGGTCGGCCAGCCCGCCCGGCTGGCGGCCGGCGTGCGGCGGTCCCAGGGGCACCGCCACGCCCGTCCCGGGATCGCCGTACGCCGTGGCCAGCGCCGCGGCGGCCGCCTCGGGGCCCGGCGTGAGGGCCGGCACCCCGAGCGGCGCACCCGCTGGCACGCCCCACGGGCCGCGCAGCCCGTCGAGCAGGCCGCCGCCGCCGTTGACCAGGTGCTGCAGCGCGCCGGGGTGCCGGGCGGCCAGCCGCCCCACCAGGGCCGGCAGGTACGGCGCCAGCGGGGCCAGGGCCGGCAGCAGCCCGGGCACCAGGGCCGGCAGCGCGGTGCCGACCGCCCGCCCGGCCAGGTGGTCGAGCACCTCGAACGCCGCGTGCACCCCCGCGTCGGCCTCCTCCAGCGCCGCCACCGCCAGCCGCACGGCCACCGCGTCCGCCTCCCACGCGGCGGCCGAGGCCAGGGCGCCCTGCGGACCGGTCGCCGCGGCCAGGACGGCCACCTCGGCCTCGGCGAAGGTCCGCGGCGCGAGCAGGGCCGACGCGGCCAGGTCGCCGTCGAGCAGCGTGCGCGTGCCGAGCAAGGCCCACCCGCGCATCCGGTCGCCAGCGCGGTCGTAGGCCTCCGCGAGGGCCCGCACCGCGACGTACGCCGCGGCGAGGCCGTGCGAGCCCCCGGTCACGCCGGTCACCTGGGCCGCTGCTGCCGCCGCCGGCACGGCGCCGCTCACCACGGCACCCGCGGCAGGTCGACGTCGAGCCAGTCCCGGTGCCCGGGCGGCGGTGGCGAGAACTGGTCGAGCAGCCGCTCGACCGGGTCCCCCAGCCCTCCGAGCCGGTCCAGCGCCGCCGCGACGAGCGCCCGGAACCGTGCCTCGGCCGCGGCGACCAGCTCGAGGCGGTGCTCGACCTCCGCGGCGTGCCGGTCGAGGGCGTCGGCGGCGTCGTCGTGCAGCGCGGCGGTGCGCCGCAGCCCGGACCCGCCCGCGGCCGCACGGTGCCGCAGCGCGTCGGCCGCGAGACCGTCCCAGGGGACCGCCCTGGCCAGCCCGACCAGCCGGTCCGCCTCGGACCGGACCTCCGCCGCCTGCTCGCGCAACCCAGCGGCGAGCGCCCGGATCGCCCCCGGGTCGCCGTACCTGCTGCTGCCTGCTCCGTCCATGGGGCAGGCCTGCCCGGGCGCGCCGGGGGGATAACCCGTGTGTCAGAGGGCTGTGGACAACCGCTCGAGAGCCTGCTCGATCTCCGACTGCTGGCCCGCGAAGGACATCCGCACGAACCGCCCGCCCTCGACGGTGTCGAAGTCGACGCCCGGCGCCACCGCGACGCCGACCCGCTGCAGCAGGTCGTGGGCGAGGGCCATCGAGTCGTCGGTGAGGTGGCCGACGTCGGCGTAGACGTAGAAGGCCCCGTCGGCCGGCGCGAGCCGGGTGATCCCCAGCCCGGCCAGGCCGTCCAGCAGCAGCCGGCGGTTCGCGGCGTACCGGGCGACGTGCCCGTCGAGCTCGGCGTACGACGCGTCGTCGAACGCCGCCAGGCAGGCGCGCTGCGCGACCACCGGCGGGCAGATCGTGAAGTTGCCGGTCAGCACGTCGACCGCGCGCCGCAGCCGGTCCGGGACGAGCATCCAGCCGATCCGCCAGCCGGTCATCGAGAAGTACTTGGAGAACGACGAGAAGACGACCGCCTCCCGCGACGTCTCCCACGCGCTGCGGGCCAGGGCCGGGGCGCCGTCGAGCGGTGCGTACTCGATGCCGTGGTAGATCTCGTCGGAGATCAGCTGCACCCCGTTGGCCTCGCACCAGGCGGCCAGGGCCGCGAGCTCCTCGGGCAGCAGCATGGTGCCGGTCGGGTTGGCCGGGCTCGCCACGACCAGGCCCGCGAGGCCGACCTCGGCGTGCACCGCGGCGACCTGCTCGACGCTCGGTTGGAACCGCGTCGCCGGGCCGGTCGCGATCTCGACCACCTCGCAGCCGAGCGCCGCCAGCACGTTGCGGTAGCAGGGGTAGCCCGGACGGGCCATCGCCACCTTGTCGCCCACGTCGAACGCCGCCAGGAACGCCAGCAGGAAACCGCCGCTGCTGCCGGTGGTCACCACGACGTCCTGCGGGGCGACCTCGATGCCGTGCGCACGGCGGTGGTGGCCGGCGATCGCCTCCCGCAGGTCGAGGATGCCCGCGGCCGGGGTGTAGCCGAGCGGGTCCCCGGACTGCAGCAGCCGCACGGCCTCGGCCGCGACCGGCGCCGGGGCCCCCGTGCTCGGCTGGCCGGCCAGCAGGTTGACCATGTCGCCGTGCGTGCGCTGCCGCTCGGCGGACGCGGCCAGCAGGTCCATCACGTGGAACGGCGGGACGTTGGCGCGGCTGGCGACGGCGAGACGCTCGTGGTTCACGCCGCCGACCCTACGGCGGCCGTCGGCGCGGCCTCAGCCGGCCGAGGCGAGCCGGGCGCGGGCCGCCGCGACGCCGGCACGCCGCCCGAAGAACGACCCCTCGCCGAGCTGGGTGCCCGAGCAGTAGCCCTTGCCGTCCTGGGCGAGGTTCGAGGCGCACGCGCCCGCGGCGTACAGCCCCGGCACGACGGAGCCGTCGGCCCGCTGCGCCTCGCCGTCGACGGTGGTGCGGACGCCGCCGAGGGTGAACCCGGCGTACACCGCCTTGCCGAGGGTCAGGTCGAAGACCGCCCAGGGGCCGACCCGCTGGGAGGCGAGCCAGTCGGGGTGCTTGTGGAAGTCGGGGTCCTCGCCGCGCTCGGCGTGGTCGTTGTAGCGGTCGAGCGTCGCCTGCACCGAGCCGCTCGGCAGCCCGAGGGCCTCCTCGAGCTCCGCGACGGTCTCGTAGCCGTCGACCAGCGGGACGAGCGGGTACTTCGCGTACTCCACGTGCTCGCTGTCGACGACGAGGTAGGCCGCGGAACCGGCCTGCTCCATCACGAGCTGCGACGTGCGCGAGTGGTAGGAGTCCTCGGCCACGAACCGCTGCCCCGCGCGGTTGACGATGATGCCGGTGAGGAGCACCGACGGCGGGTAGAACGGCGCGGTGATGAACGGCTCGTCCATGTGCTTGAGCTCGGCGCCGACCGAGCTGCCCAGGCGGATGCCGAGCCCGTCGTCGTAGGTGGAGCCGAGCACGAAGGGCTTCTCCGCGAGCCGGGGGGTGTGGGCGGCGACCATGTCGGGGTTCATCACGAACCCGCCGGCGGCCAGCACGACGCCACCCGCCCGGACGTGCCCGGTCGTCTCGAAGGAGCGCCACGCGACGCCCTCGACGACCTGGCGGCCCTCGGCTTCCTCGCCGACGACGAGGTTGGTCACCCCGGTCTCGTAGCGGACCTCCACCCCGGCCTCCTCGAGCCGGTCGCGGAGCAGGTCCATCACCATCTTGGTGCCCTCGGTGTCGCCGGCGACCGGCACCTTGTGCCCGCGGGGCGCGGGACGGGCCAGGTCGCGGTAGGGCCAGACCTTTTCGCTGCCGGTGTACATCAGTCCCTGGGTGCCGGGCTGGATGACCGCCTTCTCGGGGTAGTAGGAGCGCTCGAACTCGAAGCCGAGCCCCTCGAGCCAGTCGAAGTGCTCGACCGAGCCCTCGCAGTAGGCGCGGATCTTGTCGTGCTCGGGCTCCTTGGAGACCGCGACGAGGTAGTCGTACATCGCCTCGACCGAGTCCTCGTGCCCGGTGGCCCGCTGCACCGCCGTGCCGCCGCCGAGGTAGAAGTGGCCGCCCGAGAGGCTCGAGGTGCCCCCGTGCACCGCCGCGCGCTCCAGCAGCAGCACCCGGGCGCCCGCCCGCGCCGCCTCGAGCGCCGCGCAGCCGCCGGCGATCCCGAAGCCCACCACCACGACGTCGTAGGACTCGGCGTCGGCGGGCAGCGAGGAGGCCGGGACCGTCGCCGGGACCTCGGTGCCCTTGCTCGGGGTGTCGGGAGTCGTCGCAGTCATGCGAGGAATCTAGAACATGTTCCAGTTTCGTGCGATCCTCGCGGGCATGGTGGTCCTCATCGACGTCGACGGCACCTCGCACGACCTGCCGCTCATCGAGGGGTACGTCGACGCCGACGCCCTCGCGGCCGCGACCGGGTGGGTGCTCAAGCCGGTCGGCCTGTGCCGGGGCGACGTGTGCGTGCCGCTGCTGGGCCGCTCCGTCGCCCACCCCGACGACCCGCGGCGGGTGTCCCTGGCCGCGTGGGCGGCCGCGCTGGACCTGCTGCTCGTGCTGGACGCCGAGGAGCAGGTCGCCGCGGTCGCGCCCTCGGCGGCGGCGCACGCCCGCGACCTCGGCGACGGCCGGGCGCCCAGCCTGGTCCTGCCCGACGTGGACGGCGAGCCGGTGTCCTTCGACGACCTCTCCGGCCACAAGCGGGTGCTGGTCACCTGGGCGTCCTGGTGCGGGTGCCGCCACGAGCTGGCCGGCTGGCAGCGGGTGCAGGACGAGCTCGCCGACGCCGGGCTGCGGATCTTCTCCGTCGCCCTCGACGCCGACCCCGAGGACTCCCGGCCGTGGATCGTCGCCGGCGCGCCGACGTACCCCGTCGCCGTCGACACCGCCCACGTCACCGCGGAGCGGTACGGCATCACGAACGTCCCCTCGGTGGTGTGGGTCGACGAGGACGACCGGATCGTCAAGCCGCCGACCATCGCGCCGGGCGACGACCAGTTCGTCGACTTCACCAGGATCGACAGCGAGCAGCACCACGAGGCCCTGCGGCGCTGGGTGCACGACGGCGTGCTGCCGGCGAGCGCGTCCGCCCCGGCCCCCGAGCGCACCGACGACGAGCAGCGGGCGCTGGCCCAGCGGCGGGTGGCGGCGCATCTCCAGCGGACCGGGCGGACCGGCGCCGCCCGGGCGCACCTCGCCACCGCGCAGGCGCTGGCGCCGTGGGACTGGACCGTGCGCCGGGGCGGGATCATGATGACCGGCGGCGACCCCTTCCTGGGCGAGGAGTTCACGTCCTTCTGGGAGGAGTGGGACGCCGCGGGCCGTCCCGGCTACACCCCCACGACCTGACCGGTCGCACCTCGGCTCCTGCGTCGGGGAGCGGCCTCGCCGGCCGATAGACTGAGGGCTCCGCCGTCCCCGATCGCCCGAGGTGAGATGACCTTCGACGCCCATCAGCTGGACGTGTTCCTGCTGGTCGGCTCGGCCGTCGCGTTCCTCGCCGTCCTCGCCGTGCGTGCCTCGAGCAGGGCCGGGCTGCCGAGCCTGCTGATCTACCTGCTCATGGGCGTCCTGCTGGGGGAGTCGGGCCTCGGGATCCACTTCGAGGACGCCGAGCTCGCCCACGCGCTCGGCTTCGGCGCGCTCGTCGTGATCCTCGCCGAGGGCGGCCTGACGACGAGCTGGCGGGAGATCAGGCCGGCGATGCGGCTCGGCGTCGCGCTCTCCACCCTCGGCGTCGCGATCTCCGTGGCGGTGGTGGCCTGCGGCGCGCACTACCTGCTCGGCATGGACTGGCAGCTCGCCGTCCTCCTCGGTGCGTGCACCTCGGCGACCGACGCGGCCGCGGTCTTCTCGGTGCTGCGCGCGGTGCCCCTGCCGCGACGGCTGACCGGCGCGCTCGAGGCGGAGTCCGGCCTCAACGACGCCCCGGTCGTCGTCCTGGTCGTCCTGGTCTCCTCCGGCGCCGCGGCCGAGGACGGCGTGCTCGCGATGGCCGGGCTGATCGTGTTCGAGCTCCTCGCCGGCATCGCCATCGGCCTGGCGATCGGCTTCGGCGGCGGCTGGGTGATGCGCCGGGCGGCCCTGCCGTCCTCGGGGCTCTACCCGATCGCGGTCATGTGCCTGACGGTCCTCGCGTACGGCGTGGGCGCGGCGGTCCACGCCTCCGGCTTCGCCGCGGTGTACGTCGCCGCGCTGGTGCTCGGCAACGCCGAGCTGCCCCACCGCGCGGCCACCCGGTCCTTCTCCGAGGGCATCGCCTGGATCGCGCAGATCGGCCTGTTCGTGATGCTCGGGCTGCTCCTGTCGCCGGGCCGGCTCACCTGGGAGACCGTCGGCCTCGGGTTCGCCTCCGGGCTCGTGCTGACCTTCGTGGCCCGCCCGCTCTCGGTGCTGGCCTGCTGCCTGGTGCAGCGGATGCCCAAGCGGGAAGCGGCGTTCATCTCCTGGGCCGGCCTGCGCGGCGCGGTGCCGATCGTCTTCACGACCATCCCGCTGGCCGAGGGCATCGACGGAGCCGAGCAGCTCTTCGACATCGTCTTCGTGCTGGTGGTCATCTACACCCTGCTCACCGGCCCCACGCTGCCGCTCGTGGCCCGGCTGCTGCGGGTCGCCCGGCGCTCCCAGCCGCGCGACCTCGACGTCGAGGCGGCGCCGCTGGAGCGGATCGCCGCGGACCTGCTGCAGGTGACGATCAGCCCGCGCTCGCTGATGCACGGCGTCGAGGTCGGCGAGCTGCGCCTGCCCAAGGGGGCGGTGGTCTCGATGGTGATCCGGGACGGGGAGACCATCGTCCCCGAGCGGCGCACGGTCCTGCGCCGGGGCGACGACCTGCTCGTCGTCACGCCGCGCAAGGTGCGCGAGCAGACCGAGCAGCGGCTGCGCCAGGTCTCCCTGGGCGGCCGGCTCGGACAGTGGCTCGGCGAGCACGACCACGCGTCCGGCGCCGCGGACCTGCCCTGACCCCGCCGGCCCCGACCAGACGCCGCTAGTCGGGCGGGCTGCAGACGACGGAGTCGCGGCCGACCCGTATCGAGGTGCGGTCGGGACCGGCGAGCTCCTGGAACCGGTCGCCGACCACCACGGTGACGCCTGGGTAGTCCGACTCGCGCCGGACGACCCGGGTGTCCGGCCCGAGGCGGCGGGCCAGGAGCCGGACGGCCGGGTTCGCCGGCCCGTCGGTCCAGACCTGGGCGTAGTCGACCCGGGTGCCGCGCGCCGCGTTGCCGGTGTCGCCGGCCACGAAGCCGTCGTCGGTCAGCAGCTGCATGGACCGCCCGGCGAGCCCCTCGCGGCCGCTCGCGTTGAGCACGCTCACGACGACCTGGTCGGCGAAGAGCTTGCTCCCCGCCTCGACCTCGACGTCGGTGCAGACCGGGGTGTCCACGGCGCCGGGGAACGGCTTGGTCACCGCCGACCAGCCCCAGGCGGCGCCGGCGAGCAGCAGCAGCGCCAGCACGCCGATCGTGAGCAGGGTGCGCACCCGTTGGTCGAGTCCGTGGAGCACCTAGGCCGTCCCCTCGATGCTGTGCACCCGGGCGTGGAGCACGTTGCGCTGCTGCAGCGCGGCGCGCAGGGCGCGGTGCAGGCCGTCCTCGAGGTAGTACTCCCCCCGCCAGAGGACCACGTGGGCGAACAGGTCGCCGTAGAACGTCGAGTCCTCGTCCAGCAGCGCCGCGAGCTGCAGGGTGTCCTTGGTCGTGACCAGCTGGTCCAGGCGCACCTGCCGCGGGGGCAGCGCGGCCCACGCCCGGGCGCTGAGCCCGTGCTCGGGGTAGGGCCGACCGTCGCCCACCCGCTTGAAGATCACGTGCCGACCATAGCGATCGCGGCCCCGGTGCGCCCCTGCCCGCGGGAGTGGCGGCACCTCCCGCCGTGGCGCAGGGGGCGCGCCGCGTTCCGGGCTGGCTACGCTCGCGCCATGGCCGGCACCGAGCAGGACCTCGTCCCGACCGTCCGAGCGGGCTACGACTTCGAGGGGCCGGCGCTCGAGCTCGGCCGGCTGCTGGTCGACGCGGAGACGCTGACCGACGTGCCGGTGCGCATCCCGCTGGCCATGCTGAACCGGCACGGCCTGGTCGCAGGCGCGACCGGCACCGGCAAGACCAAGACGCTGCAGCTGATGGCCGAGCAGCTGAGCGCGGCGGGCGTCCCGGTCTTCGCCGCGGACGTCAAGGGCGACCTGTCGGGCCTGGCGACCGCCGGTGAGCGGTCGGACCGGGTCGTGGAGCGGGCGGCCTCGGTCGGCCAGGACTGGACCGGTCGGGCGTTCCCCGTCGAGCTGCTCGCGATCGGGGGCCTCGGCACCGGCGTGCCGCTGCGGGTGACGATCAGCGCGTTCGGGCCGGTGCTGCTCTCGAAGGTCCTCGGCCTCAACGACACCCAGGAGTCGAGCCTCGGCCTGGTCTTCCACTACGCCGACGAGGCGGGCCTGCCGCTGCTGGACCTCGCCGACCTGCGTGCCGTGGTCGCGCACCTGCTCAGCGAGGAGGGCCGCGCGGAGCTCAAGACGCTCGGTGGGCTCTCCACCGCGACCGCCGGGGTGATCCTGCGCGAGCTGGTCGCGCTGGAGGACCTCGGTGCCGAGGCGTTCTTCGGCGAGCCCGAGCTCGACACCGCGGACCTCCTGCGCACCACCGACGACGGCCGGGGAGTGGTGTCCCTGGTGGAGCTGGCCCAGCTGCAGGACCGGCCGGCGGTGTTCTCGACGTTCCTGCTCTGGCTGCTGGCCGACCTCTTCCACGACCTCCCCGAGGTGGGCGACGTGGACCGGCCGCGGCTGGTGTTCTTCTTCGACGAGGCGCACCTGCTCTTCCGGGACGCCTCGAAGGCGTTCCTCGAGCAGGTGGCGCAGACGGTGCGGCTGATCCGGTCCAAGGGCGTCGGCGTCTTCTTCGTGACCCAGAGCCCGACCGACGTGCCGGACGAGGTGCTGGCCCAGCTGGGCTCGCGCGTCCAGCACCAGCTGCGCGCGCACACGCCGAACGACGCCAGGGCGCTCAAGGCCACCGTGTCGACGTACCCGCACTCGGCCTACGACGACCTCGGCCGGGTCGTCACGGGCCTGGGCATCGGAGAGGCGGTCGTGACCGTGATGGACGAGCGGGGCGCGCCGACGCCGGTCGCGTGGACCCGGCTACGCGCGCCGGAGTCGCTGATGGCGCCGACCGACCCCGCCGCGCAGGCGGCGCTGGTCGCGGCGAGCCCGCTGCAGGAGCGGTACGGCGCCGCCGTCGACCGCGACTCGGCCCGGGAGCGGCTGGCCGCCCGCCCTCGAGGAGGGCGCGCGCAAGGCCGCGCAGGACCAGCAGGACCAGCGGGACCGGGTGCCGGAGGAGCCGGCGCCGAGGCCGACCCGCCGGCGCACCGGCCGGCGCAGCACCCGGGGCGAGCCGGACCTGGTGCGCGACGTCGTGGAGTCGAAGGTCTTCCGCGACGTCGTGCGCACCGCGGCCCGGGAGATCGCCCGCGGGATGTTCCGCACCGGCCGGCGCTAGCGCCGGGTCAGGCCGACCAGCGCAGGGAGTCGTCGACGAAGTCGGCGAGCGCGTGCACGCCGCGCAGGTCGTCGCGCTCCTCCATCAGCCGGGCGAGGGCCTGGGAGTGGCGCAGGCGCAGGGCGACGCGCTGGGCTCGGATCTGCTCGAGCCTCTGGTCGATGGTGGTGGCAGGGTCGAGCGTGGTGGGCTCCATGACGGCCTCCTCTACGGGCGGAACGGGGTGGCACCAGCGTGGAGGAGCCACGTCGCGGGCGGGTTGACGCACGGTTACGGGCAGGTTTAACGACAGCGGACCGCGGTGTGATCTACGTTGCACCGGTGACCAGCGACGTGGACGAGATCTGCCGGCTGAAGTACCGCTACCTGCGCACGCTCGACACCAAGCAGTGGGACGACTTCGAGCAGTGCTTCGTCCCGGAGGCGACCGGGGACTACAACGGCCTGGCCTTCGCCGACCGCGGCGCCCTGGTCGGCTACATGCGGGAGAACGTCGTGGAGGGGATGATCACCCTCCACCAGGCCCACCACCCCGAGATCACCGTGACCGGCGACAGCGCCACCGGCCACTGGTACCTCCAGGACAAGGTGATCGTGGAGGCGTTCCGCTTCGTCCTCGAGGGGGCGGCGATCTACACCGACCGCTACGTCCGCACGCCCGCGGGCTGGCGGGTGGCGCACACCGGCTACCGGCGCACCTACGAGATGACGTGGAGCATGGACGACGTGCCGAGCCTCAAGGTCAGCGGCCCGGGCTCCCACACCCACGCCTGAGCCGCCGGGCCCGGCTCACATCGTCATCTCGGTCCAGGCCGCCTGCACCACGTCGACGCCGCGGTCGCGGGTGAGCAGCCGGCCGCGGCCGGCGGGCGCCGGGGTGGGCCGCAGGTTGCCGAGGATCGGCCCCTCGTCCGGGCTGCCCGAGAGCAGCAGGCCGGGCATCGCCAGGTCGCGCATCGACTGGATGACGGGCTCGTAGAGGGCGCGCGACGCGCCGCCGGACCGCCGGGCGACGACCACGTGCAGGCCGACGTCGCGGGCCTGCGCCATCAGCGGCTGCAGCGCGGTGACCGGCGAGGACTGCTGGGTCGCGACGAGGTCGTAGTCGTCGACCAGCACGAAGACCTCCGCGCCGGTCCACCACGTGCGGTTGCGCAGCTGCTCGGGGGTGACGTCGGGGCCGGGGATCCGGTTCTCCAGGTACGTCGCGAGGTCCCGCAGCGCCGGCTGCGCCTGGGTCGCGGAGGTGAGGTAGTTGAGGAGGTACTCCTCGGGGACCTCGCCCAGCAGCGAGCGGCGGTAGTCCACGATCGCGATCTGCGCCTGCTTGGGGCTGCGGGTGCGCATGATCTCCTGCGCGTAGGCCCGCAGCACCGAGCTCTTGCCGGACTGTCCGTCGCCGAAGACCAGCAGGTGCGGCTCGGTGTCGGGGTCGAGCGCGACCGGCGCCAGCTCCTTCTCGTTGATGCCGAGCAGGACCCGCTTGTCGGTGACGTCCGCGGGCTCGACCGTGGTGTCCACGCGGGCCAGGCGGCGGACCTCGGCCAGGTCGATCCGCTCCGGCAGGAGCCGCAGCTTCGGGCCGTCGGGGCCGGGCCAGGCGGCGGCGACGCGCTTGACGAGGTCGTCGACGCCGTCGCCGAGGCTCTCGGTGTCGGGCGTGCCGTCGATGCGGGGGAGCGCGCCGAGGAAGTGCAGCTTGCCGGGCACGAGGCCGCGGCCCGGGCGCCCCGCGGGCACCAGCTGGGCGATCTTGCGGTCGATCTCGGAGTCCATGGCGTCGCCGAGGCGCAGCTCGAGCCGGGTGCCGAACATGTCGCGCATCGCGGCGCGGAAGTCCGCCCACCGCGTGGCGCCCGCGACGACGTGGAAGCCGAACGTCAGGCCGCGGGTGGCCAGCTGCTGGATCTCCAGCTCGAGGTCGTCGAAGTCCGCGCGGATGCTGCTCCAGCCGTCCACGACGAGGAACACGTCGCCGTAGCCGTCGTCGACGCGGCCGGCCGCCCGGCGGGACCGGTAGGTCTCGATGGAGTCGATGCCGTTGGCGCGGAAGTACGCCTCGCGCCGGTCGACGACCCCGCGGACCTCGGCGAGGATCCGTCGCACCACGTCCGGCTCCGAGCGGCTGCCGACGCCGGCCACGTGGGGCAGCGCGGTCATCGGCGCGAACGTGCCACCACCGAAGTCGAGGACGAAGAACTGCGTCTCCAGCGGCGTCGTCGTGAGCGCCATGCTCGTCACCACGGTGCGCAGCAGCGTGCTCTTGCCCGAACGGGGGCCACCGACGACCGCGACGTGGCCGCCGGCGCCGCTGAGGTTGACGGTGAGGGTGTCGCGGCGCTGCTCGCGCGGGCGGTCGACGGTGCCCAGCGGGACCACGAGCCCGCCGAGGTCGCGCCACGCCGGTGCGACGAGGCCGAGCTCGGGGTCCTCGACCAGGCCGGACATCAGCTCGTCGAGGGTGTCGGGGACGTCGAGCGGCGGCAGCCAGACCTGGTGGGCGGCCGGGCCCTGCCCGACCATGTGCGACACCGCGATGTCGAGCAGCGACTCCTGGCTCTCGTGCTCCACGACCGCCGGCTGCTGCTCGGGCTCGTCGGACTCGGGCGCGTCGAGGGTGAGCACCTCCGCCACCGTGAACGGCAGGATGCCCTGGACGTGGCCGCCCTCGTCGCGGCGGACCCGCTGGCGCCCGGTCGGCGGGCCCGAGACGTACGCCGCCTTGAACCGCAGCAGCGTCGTCGGGTCGGGCTTGAGGTAGCCCAGGCCGGGGACCGGCGGCAGCTCGTAGGCGTCGGGCACGCCAAGGACGCCGCGGGACTCCTGCGCGCTGAACGTGCGCAGGCCGACCCGGTAGGACAGGTGGGACTCCAGCCCGCGCAGCCGGCCCTCCTCGAGGCGCTGCGAGGCGAGCAGCAGGTGCAGGCCGAGCGAGCGGCCGAGGCGGCCGATCGCGACGAAGAGGTCGATGAACTCCGGCTTGGCCGACAGCATCTCGGAGAACTCGTCGACGACGATGAACAGCGACGGCAGCGGCGCGAGGTCCTCGCCGGCGCTGCGGGCCTTCTCGTAGTCGCGGACCGACGCGTAGTTGCCGGCGTCGCGCAGCAGCTCCTGGCGCCGCACCATCTCACCGGACAGCGCGTCCTGCATGCGGTCGACGAGCGTGAGCTCGTTCTCGAGGTTGGTGATGACCGCCGAGACGTGCGGCATCGCGCTCATCCCGGCGAAGGTCGCGCCACCCTTGAAGTCGACGAGCACCATGTTCAGCTGCTCGGGGCTGTGCGTCATCGCCAGGCCGAGCACGAGGGTGCGCAGGAACTCCGACTTGCCCGAGCCGGTCGCGCCGATCACCAGGCCGTGGGGGCCCATGCCCTGCTGGGCGGACTCCTTGATGTCGAGGTGGACCATCGCGCCGCCCTCGCCCAGCCCGATCGGCACGCGCAGCCGGTCGCGCGCCGGCCGGGTGCGCCAGGCGGCGCTCGGCTCGAAGCGGCGCACGTCGCCGAGGCCGAGCAGGTCCATGAAGTCGGTGGGACCGGTGATCTCGCCGCTGGTCGGCTCGACCACGCCGGAGGCGACCGTGTGCAGCGGGGTGAGCCGCCGGGCGCAGGCCTCGGCGCTGGCCAGGTCGCACTGGTCGGCGCGGGCCGGGATGGGCTCCTCGCGCAGGCGCAGCGCCAGCACCGGCTGCCGGCCCTCGCGGTCGGTGTGGCCCTCGACCTGGATCCGCAGCCGGGTGGCGTCCTCCAGCTCGTCCCACCGGGCCGGGAGGTCGAGGATCGTCATGCCGTGCAGGCCGTCCGGCGGGACGACGTGGTTGCCCGGCGGCAGCTCGCCGCCGTCGACCACGAGCAGGATGTGCGGCGTCGCCGGCCGCTCGTCGGCGCCGAACCGCGGCCGGTCGCTGAGGTCGGGCGGCAGCAGTGCGGCCAGGTCGGCCAGGTTGGTGGTCACCATCCGCATCGGGCCCACCGCGTCGGACTGCTGGGCGCTCTGGGCGTGCGGCAGCCACTTGACCCAGTCCCAGTGGGCGAGGTTCTGCTCCGAGGCGAGCACAGCGACCAGCAGGTGCTCGGGGGAGTGGAACGTCGCGGCGGTGCAGATCATCGCCCGGGCCAGGGCGCGGGAGGGCTCCTCGGGGCCGCAGACCTCGACCCGGTCGAAGGCCCGCAGGTCCACCGAGGCCGGCAGGTCGGGCTGGAGCCGGTGGACGACCAGCAGCCGGTGCAGCGCCGAGGCGGCGGCCGGGTCGACCTGGTCGATCGGCGCGCTCTCCGGCGGCACCAGGTCGACCGCGAGCGGCTGGGCGCAGGTGCCGTACCGCACCTGCAGGAAGCGGGGGTCGCTCGCGCCGCGCTCCCACACCCGCGAGCGCTCCTCGGCGATGACCGGCAGCGCGGAGGGGTCGGGGTGGTGCCAGGTCAGCGCGCGGCGCTGCTGGTCGGCGGACTCGCGGGCGAGCTTGCGGACGGTGGCGAGGTAGCGGAGGTACTCGGTCCGCGAGCCGGTGACCTGCTGGGCGCGCTGCTTCCGCTGCCGGTCGATCTGGACGACGATGAAGCCGATGGTCGCGAAGAGGAACATGCCGGCGGCGATGAAGCTGCGGCTGGAGTTGCCGCCCGACTGACCCGCCATCGTGGCCACCAGGACGATTGAGCCGAGGCTGCCGAGCATCGGGATCGCGTTCATGAGCACGCCAGCGGCACCCTCGTGCGGCTCGATCTCCGGCGGCGGCTGGAGCACGAGCTGGCCGGAGGGCATCTCCGGCTCCTCGGCGCGTGCCCCACGAAGCGTCGTACTCACCCAGGCTCCTCGATGGCCGTTGCGCGTCGAGCCGCGGTCGTGCGGCCCCCGCGGCATCGTGCCCGGGAGGGAGTCGCTCAATCCTGCTCGTGGTCGCCTGATGATAGGCAGCGGGCACGACGCCGGCCACCGACCCGGATACTCTCCTCGCCACCGGGCTCTGAAGCCGCACGCGTCGACCACGGAGGACCGATGGCCGGGGGAACCACCGACGTCCTGGCGCTCAGCGTCCACGGCTCCGCAGGCGTGGTCGACCTGGTCGTCCCCGCCGAGGCCGTGGCGCGCGACGTGGCCGCGGCGTACGCCGAGCAGGCCGGCCTGGCAGCCGTCCCGCGCCTGGCCCGCGCGACCGGCGCGACACTGTCCGACGACGTGGCGCTGGCCGACGCCGGCGTCGACGCCGGGACGGTCCTCGTGGCCCTGCTGCCCGGTGAGGGCGCGCCGACGGCCCCGGCGGCGGGCGGCCGCGGCCGAGCCCGTGTCCAGACCACCGCCGCCCACGGCCCCGGCGAGCCGGGCCCGCTCCCGGTGCTGTGGTTCGGCGTGTCCTCGGCGCTCGCCGGGCTGGCCGGCTGGCTCGCCGCCCAGGCCGGGCCCGGCGACCTGCGCGACGCCGCCGTGGTCCTGCTCGCCGTGGCGGCGGTCGTCGCCGTGCTCCCGGTGGGACGCCACGCCGGGCGGCGTGCCGTCACCGCACCGGCGTTCGCCGGCGCCGCCGCCTTCGCCGTCCTCTGGGACCCCGCTCCCGAGCGGCTGCCGACCGTCGTCGGCACCGCCGCCCTCGTGGCGGCCGTCGCGGCCGCCGTGGCCCGGTCGCTCGACCGACGCTCCGAGGAGGCGCTGCGGACCTGGATGGTCGTCGGCGGCGGGGTCTTCGTGGTGTCGGTGCTCGCCGCGCTGGCCGGGTTCTCCGAGCAGGTGGTCTGGGCGACGCTGCTCGTGGCCGCGGTGCTGGCGGCCCGGCTCGTCCCCGGCTGGGCGGTCGACGTGCCCGACCAGCTGCTCATCGACCTCGAGCGGCTCGCCGTGACCGCCTGGTCGGCCCGCGACCGGCCGACCGGGCGGCGGGGCCGCACCCTCGTCCGGCCGCGTGCCGTCGCCGAGGTGGCCGCCCGCGGCGCCCGGATCATCACCGCGGCCTCGGTGGCGGTCCTGGCCGTCGCCGCCACCTCCGCGCCACTGCTGCTGGCGACCGCCACGGTCCCGCTCGACCGGATCGGCGCCCGGGTGCTCGTCGGCGCGGCCGGCGCGACGCTGCTGCTCGCGGCGCGCAGCTACCGGCACGTCGCCGCGCGCCGCCTGCTGCGGACCGCCGGCCTCGCGTGCGAGGCAGCACTGCTGGTGCACCTGCTCGACGAGCTCGGGGGCGGGTGGGGGACCACGGTCGCCACGGCCGCGATCGCGGTCGCCGTGCTGCTGGTCGTCGTCGCGGTGGCGACCGGTCGCGGCTGGCGCTCGGCGTGGTGGTCGCGCCGGGCCGAGGTGCTCGAGGGCGTCTGCGGCGCGTTCGCCGTGGGTTCGGTGGTCGTCGCGGTGGGTCTCTTCCGTGCCCTGTGGGAAAGGACTTTCTGAGGTTTAGGGGGTGGGGCGCCGGGTAGATCGTTGCCTGTCCGCCCCGCAGGACCGGGTGGGCCTCAGATCTGCAGAGCACCACCTCGGGACGTCCCGGGGCCATCAGGGAAGAACCCATCCGGCGGCGACTGCCGCTGATCTACGTGAGGAGATGCGACATGTCGCAGGGGATGTACGGACAGGGCGAGAACACTCTCTCCCAGGCCGCGGGGATGGTGTCGGACGCACACGCCGACTTCAACAACCTCGCCAACACGCTCACCGGCCAGATCCAGGGCCTCCAGGGCAAGTGGGTCGGCCAGGGCGGTCAGGCCTTCTTCACCCTGCACCAGACCTGGTCGGAGAAGCAGAAGGTGATCGTCAACGCGCTCACCGACTTCGAGAACTCGCTGCAGTCCACGGAGAAGGACAACAAGTCCACCGACGAGGGGAACAGCGGCAACCTCTCCAACCTCACCTCCCGCCTGAGCTGACCCCCCGACCAAGGACTGAGGAGACATCGACATGAACCTCGACGGCATCCGCGTCAACCACGCCGGCCTCGACACCGCGGCCTCCGACCTCATGCAGGCCGTGAAGAACATCGACGACCGGCTCAACCGCCTCGAGAGCGAGCTCGCCCCGCTCCGCAGCGACTGGGACGGCCAGGCTCAGCAGGCCTACACCGTCGCCAAGCAGAAGTGGGACGGCGCCATCACCGAGATGCGCGACATCCTGTCCCAGACCAGCCAGGCCGTCAGCCAGTCGAACCAGGAGTACGCCGCCGCCGACAAGCGCGGCGCCGCGGCCTTCGACATCTGAGTCGGCGACCGAGCCGACCGACCATCCGGCACGTCCGGGTGGAGACGACCTCGAAGGGGTCGATGCCTCCGGGCGTCGGCCCCTTCGAGGTCTCCCTGCGCGCCGCCGCGCCGGCGCTAGGCTTCGCGCGGCCAACCGGCACGACCCCCTCGAGGAGACACGATGAGCCAGGCGTCCACCAGCACGTCCGGACTGGTCCGGGTGACGGTGGCCTCGGGCACGCGGCGGGTGGACCTCGTCCTCCCCGGCGCGGTGCCGGTCGCCGAGCTGCTCCCCGAGCTGGCCCGCAGCGTGGGCCTGCTGGACCCGGCCACGGTCTACGGCGGCTACCGGATCGTCACGGCCGAGGGCCGTCGGCTGGCCGGTGACTCCGGCCTGACCATCCAGGGCGTGGAGGACGGCGGGCTGCTCACCGTCTCCGCGGGCGTCGACGACGAGCCGCCACGGGTCTACGACGACGTCGTCGAGGCGATGACCGACGTGGTCGAGCGGGACCTCAAGCCCTGGGAGCCGGCCTCCGGGCGACGTACCGCCCTCGCCGCGGCCGGGTTGCTGATGGCCCTGGGCGCGGTCGCCCTGCTCATCCAGCGCGGGTCGCTCCTCGCCGGCGTCGCCGCCGGCGTCGTGGCCCTCGCCCTGGTCGCCGGCGCGATCGTGCTCTCCCGCGCGCAGCGCGAGCCGGAGGCCGCCGTCGCGGTCGCCTGGATGGGCGCGGCGTACGCCGCCGTGGCCGGCCTGATGCTCGTGACCGACGACTACCTCTTCGGCCTGCCGATGGCCGCCGCCGGCGGTGGCGCGCTGCTCGCCGGCCTGGTGTCCCTGCTGGGGCTCGGCGAGGGGCGCACGCTCGTCACGCCGCCCGTGGTCGTGGGCGCGGTCCTGCTGGCGACCGGACTGGTGATGGACGCGGTCGACGTCGACCACCGGGTCGTGCTGACCACGACGCTGGTGCTGGTGGTGCTGGCCGGCTCGGTCTTCCCGTGGCTCGCGCTCGGCGCGACCGGCACGAAGACCGAGCAGCTCTACACGGTCGCCGACATCACCGCCGACCCCGACGACGTCGACCCGCACCGGGTCCGGTCCGATGCCCGCGTGGCCCACGAGATCCTCATCGGCATCTCCTCGACCGTCGGGCTGCTGCTGGTCATCGCGGCCCCGCTCGCGGTGTCCCTCGGCCTCTCCGGCACGCTCCTCGCCGTCGTGGCCTGCCTCGTGGTCATGCTGCGCACGCGGCAGTACCGCACCGGCTCCGAGGTCCTCGTCGGACTCGTCTCCGGCATCGCCGGCCTCGTCGCGGTGGCCGTCGCGCTGCTGTGGCTGCACCCGGACTGGCGCCCCACCGCCGCGGTCGCGCTCGCCGCGACCGGCGCGGTCCTCCTCGCCGCCACGCTGCTCCCCGGCGAACCGTCCCTGCGGCGCGGCCGCCTCGGCGACCTCGCCGAGTCGCTGTGCCTGCTCTCGCTCCTCCCGCTCACGGTCGTGGCGACCGGCGTCTTCGCGGCCGTGCGGGGCTAGCCGCCGATGGCCACCAAGAAGGACCTCGTCGAGGCCCACTCCTTCAGCCGCCGGCGCCTGGTGACGGCGTTCGTCTCCGGTGCACCCGGTGGCCGCGAGGTCGAGCCCACCCGGCCGGGCCGCACGGTCATCGGCGGCGTGGCGCTCGCCATCCTGCTGGTCGCCGGCGCCGCGATCGCCTCGATCCTCAACCCGCGGGCGCCCAGCGACTGGACCGACGGCGGGCTGGTGGTCTCCAAGAAGGGCGGCGCGTCGTACGTCATCCTCGAGGGCGGGGACGACCCCGAGCTGCGACCGGTGATCAACCCGACCTCGGCCCAGCTCATCCTCGGCTCCGACACCGAGCCGAGCTTCGTGGACCAGTCGGAGATCGACAAGTACGTCCCCGGGGAGCCGATCGGCATCCTCGACGCGCCGGCGACCGTGCCGGACGAGGACATGCTGCTGGACGCCGACTGGACGGCCTGCACCGCCGAGGGCCGGGGCATCAAGGTCGACGTCTCCGCCGAGCAGCTCGTCACGCCGACGACCACCGCCGGCCTCCTCGTCGAGGCCGGCGGGCGGTTCTACCTGGTCGCGGAGTCCGAGCGCGCCGAGCTGGGCGACCAGACCCGCGCCTACCTCTACGCCGTGCCGGACCAGGGCGCCAGCGACCTGCTGCTGCAGCAGCTCGGGCTCGGGATCCGCGAGGAGGCCGTGCGGGTGCCCGAGCAGTGGCTCACGTTGTTCCCTGCCGGCGGCCCGCTCAGCTTCTCCAGCTTCGGGCTCACCGGCTTCGGCGAGCGCTCGCCCAACGCCGGCCAGGACGGCATCCCGACCGGGGCTCGGATCGGCGACCGCTACGAGTCCGGGGGCATCGAGCTGCTGCTCACGGCCGAGGGGCCGGTCAGCCTCGACCCCTTCGCAGCGGCGGTCTACGCCAGCGTCGAGAAGCCCGCGGGCTACGAGCCCCGCACCCTCGAGCCCGAGGGCGACCCCCAGCTGACCCAGGCGGTGCCCGCCTACCAGCGCGCCAACTGGCCCGCCGGGACCCTCGACGCCGTGCCCGGCGAGCAGTGCGCCGTGCTGCTGCCCGAGCCCGACGGCGCTCCGGTCGTGCACATCGGGACCGACCCCACCGCCGACGCCTCCGTCGAGGAGGCCGCGACCCCGCGCGGCAAGGTCGACCAGACGCTCGACGCCGGCCGCGGCGCCTACGTGCTCAGCGCCGGGTGGGACGAGCGGCGCGTCGGGTCGCCGCACTTCATCGACTCCAAGGGCATCTCCTACGCGCTGGTGGGCCGCGAGGTCGCGGACCGCCTCGGGTACGGCGACACCGACCCGCCGATCGTCCCCGACACCTGGGTCGAGCTGTTCGACCCGGGCGTGGCGCTCTCGGTGGACGCCGCCCTGTGTCCCCCCGAGCTGCCCGACAAGCGCCGAGGGTCGACGACGTGCGAGTGAGCCGGGCCGCGGTCGCCGGCGCGCTGGTGGCCGGGCTCGTCCTGGTCCCCGGCAGCCCGGCGCACGCCGAGACGGTCGACTGCCTGAGCACCGACCCCGAGGCACCGGTGCCCTCCTCGAGCACGGACCGCAGCCTGCCCCTCGACGCCCTCGGCATGTCCGAGGTCGAGGACTGGCTGGACACGCGCGCCGCCGGCCGGCGGGCCCGGCCCGGCGCCGGCGTGCGGGTGGCGGTGCTGGACTCCGGCGTGGCGCCGCGCGCCGTGCAGGCCGGGATCCCCGTCGTCCGGCAGGTCTCGTTCACGCGCGGCGGCGCGGTCGTCGACGACGCGCACGGCACCGCCGTGGCCGGCCTCATCGCCGGGCCGCCACGGCAGGGGACCGGCGGCGAGGACCTGCCGGTCGGCATCGCCCCGGGCGCGGAGATCGTCGACGTCAAGGTCTACGACGCCGCGCAGCCCGACGAGGGGCAGGACGGGGTGGAGCCGGCCAACCTCGTCGCCGGGCTCAACTGGGTCGCCGACAACGCCAGGGCGCTGCGGATCGGCGTCGTCAACGTGTCCCTCGCGGTGGGGGAGTACCCCCCGCTGACCCGGGCGCTGCGCCGGCTGGCCGCCGCCGACGTGGTCGTGGTCGCCGCCAGCGGCAACCGCCCCGAGGAGGGCGACCCGCTGTACGCCGAGTTCGGGCTGGAGGAGGGCCAGGACGCCCCGCCGCCCGGGCAGGACGCCGCCGGGCAGGTGTGGCCGGCGGCGTACCCCCGGGTGCTGGCGGTCAGCTCCACCGCCGACGGCAGCGGCGCCCCCGACGCGACCGACGTGGTCCTGCAGAACAGCGACATCGACGTCGCCGTGCCGACGTTCGGCGCCATCTCCTACGGCCTCGACGGAGGGACCTGCGGCCTGCCGTCGATCTACACCTCGTGGGCGGCCGCCGAGGTGAGCGGCATCGTCGCGGTGCTGCGCTCCGCCTTCGACGAGCGTGCGCCGCAGATCGTCGCGCGGCTGGTGGCGACCGCCAGCGGCACCCCCGACACCGCCGCGACCCGCAACGTGCAGACCGGCGCCGGCGTGGTGCAGCCCTACGAGGCGCTCGTGCGGCCGCTGCGCCCGTCGAAGGACGGGGAGCTGCGCCGCAGCACCAGCGACGACCGCGACGTGGAGCGGGCGACGGCGCCGCCCGAGGAGGTCGACCTGCTCGCCGGTGCCAGCGACCGCGCGCTGTGGTGGGGCCTGGTGGCCGGCGGGGCGCTGCTGCTCGCGCTCGTCCTGCGCCCGGTCCTGGCGCGCCGCCGCTCCTGAGGTCCCCCGGACGACGGACGGCGCCGCACCTTGCGGTGCGGCGCCGTCCGAGTGGCGGAGGATAGGGGATTCGAACCCCTGAGGGCTGTTAACCCAACCCGCTTTCCAAGCGAGCGCCATAGGCCACTAGGCGAATCCTCCGCGGAGGAGCGTACCGGTCACCTGCGACGCCGGTGAAATCCCCTCCGGGTGCGGGCGGTGCAGCCTGGTGTTGGTGACCTCGCGCCCCTCACCTAGACTGCGGGGCAACCCCCCGTGCGGCGGCATCTCGCCCAATCCCCCAGGGCCGGAAGGCAGCAAGGGCAAGTGAGCTCTGTCGGGTGCATGGGGGGCCTTTTCATGCCCGGGGGCCGATCCGGGGCGCGACGTCCCCCGGCGGGTCCGGCGGCCTGTCGGGATGTCGGCGCCGGTGGTTAGTGTTCTGGCGTGGAGTCACCCCTCGCGCTGTACCGCCGCTACCGGCCGGAGACGTTCCGTGAGGTCATCGGCCAGGACCACGTCACCGAGCCGCTGCGTGCGGCGCTGGCCAACAACCGGGTGAACCACGCCTACCTCTTCTCCGGCCCGCGCGGCTGCGGCAAGACCACGTCGGCACGGATCCTGGCCCGGGCGCTCAACTGCGAGCTCGCGCCGGTCGCCGACCCCTGCGGGCAGTGCGACAGCTGCCGGGACCTCGCCCGCGGCGGGCCGGGCTCGATCGACGTCATCGAGATCGACGCCGCCTCGCACGGCGGTGTGGACGACGCGCGCGACCTGCGGGAGAAGGCGTTCTTCGCGCCGGTGCGCAGCCGCTACAAGGTCTACATCATCGACGAGGCGCACATGGTGACCACGCAGGGCTTCAACGCCCTGCTCAAGCTGGTCGAGGAGCCGCCGCCCCACCTGCGGTTCATCTTCGCCACCACCGAGCCCGACAAGGTGCTGCCGACCATCCGGTCGCGGACCCACCACTACCCGTTCCGGCTGATCCCGCCGCGGCTGCTGTCCACCTACCTCTCCGAGCTGTGCGAGAAGGAAGGGGTCGCGATCGAGCCGGCGGCTCTGCCGCTGGTCGTCCGCGCCGGCGCCGGCTCTGCGCGCGACACGCTCTCGGTGCTCGACCAGCTCCTCGGCGGCGCCGGTCCGGGTGGCGTGACCCACCAGCTGGCCACCGGGCTGCTCGGCTACACCCCCGACACGCTGCTCGACGAGGTGGTCGAGGCGTTCGCCGCCGGCGACGGCGCAGCGGTGTTCGGGGTGGTCGACAAGGTGATCGAGACCGGCCAGGACCCCCGCCGGTTCACCGAGGACCTGCTGCGGCGGCTCCGCGACCTCGTCATCGTCGCCGCGGTCCCGGACGCGCCGGCTACCGGGCTCATCGACGTCTCCGAGGACCAGGGTGAGCGGCTGGTCGCGCAGGCGGCACGGTTCGGGGCCCACGACCTCAGCCGGGCCGCCGACATCGTGGCCACGGGCCTCACCGAGATGCGCGGGGCCACCGCGCCGCGCCTGCTGCTCGAGCTCATCTGCGCCCGGGTGCTGCTGCCGGGCGCCGACCACGCCGTCGAGGGCCTCGCGGCCCGCCTGGACCGGCTGGAGAAGCGGGTCTCGATCACCGGTGTGCCGACGGCCGCCGCCGCACCTCCGAGCACCCCCGTAGCCCCGGCTCAGGACCGGCCGGCGCCGCTCGCCCACGAGCCGGAGCCGGTGGTCCCGTCCCGTCCCGCGCCGCACGTCGCTCCCGCGACCACCGTCTCGCTGCCCGCGAGCCCGGAGCCGACTCCGACGCCCGAGCCGAGCCCGACGCCCGAGCCGAGCCCGACGCCCGAGCCGAGCCCGACGCCCGAGCCGAGCCCGACGCCCGAGCCGAGCCCGACGCCGGAGCCCACCCCGGTGCCGGAGCCCACCCCGGTGCCCGAGCCGACCCCGGTGCCCGAGCCGGCGCCCGTCCAGGAGTCGGCCGGCCCGACCCCGGCGACCCCGCCCGCGGCTGCGCCCGCAGCGGCGGAGCCGGGCGGTCTCACGCTCGTCGACGTGCGCCGGCTGTGGCCCGACATCGTCGAGGCGACCAAGCTGCGCCGCCGGGTCACCTGGATCCACCTGACGCAGAACGCCCAGGTCGTCGCCGTCGACGCCCGGACCCTCACGCTGGGGTTCGTCAACGCCGGGGCGCGCGACAGCTTCGACAACGGCGGCAGCGCGGAGATCGTGCGGCAGGCGGCGATCGACGTCGTCGGCGCGGACTGGCGGATCGAGACGATCGTCGACCCGGGCGCCCGCGCGGACGTCCCCCCGCCCCCGCCGCCGTCCGCCCCCACCGACCCGGCTCCCTGGGCCCAGCCGGGCCAGCCCACCGTGCCTGCGGTCCAGCCGGGGGCGCAGCCGGAGCCGGCGTTCCAGGAGGGACCGCCGCCGGGACAGGACGGCCCTCCGGCCTGGGCCGACGAGCCGACCGGCGCCGGCGGCGCCGGCGGCGCCGACAGGACCGCCGGGACCGAGCCGTCGTCCGCGGCTCCGCAGGCGGCGCCGCAGCCGCCGTCGCGCCCGGCCGCCGACCCCCAGTCGATCGCCGCCGCCCGGGCCCGCATCCAGCAGACGCGGACCGGCGGACCGGAGGCGCCGCGCGAGGAGGACCGGTACGACCCGGACGCCGACGCGCGCCCCGACGACCTCGACGCCGACCACGACGGGCTGGCCGGGGCGGACCTGCTCGAGCGCGAGCTCGGGGCGACGGTCATCGAGGAGATCCGGCACCAGTAGGCCGCCGACCCCGAGCGACCAGCGCCGCGCAAGACTGGACCGGGCAGCGAGCGCCCCCGACACCTCGCAAGCGACTCCCACAGGCAAGGACACCCGATGAGCCAGAACCCCTTCGACGCCCTCGGCGGCGGCGGACTCGACATGAACGCCCTCCTCCAGCAGGCCCAGCAGATGCAGGAGCAGCTGCAGGCCGCCCAGCAGCGGCTCGCCGACACCACCGTGCAGGGCTCGGTGGCCGGCGGTGCGGTGAGCGTGGAGGTCAACGGCGTCGGCGACCTCGTCGGGCTCTCCATCCAGCCCGGGACCGTCGACGGGGACGACGCCGAGAGCCTCGGTGACCTCTCGGACCTGGTGGTCGCGGCGTACCGCGACGCCAAGGCGCAGGCCGACGCGCTCGCCGGCGAGGCGCTCGGCCCGCTGGCCGGCGGCGGCGCGGGACCCGGCGAGGGCGGCCCGCTGGGCCAGCTCGGCTTCTAGGGGACGTCCGCACTTGTACGAGGGTGTCGTCCAGGACCTGATCGACGAGCTCGGCCGGCTGCCGGGCGTGGGTCCCAAGAGCGCGCAGCGGATCGCCTTCCACCTGCTGCAGGCCGACCCGGTCGACGTCCGCCGCCTCGCGGACGTCCTGATCGAGGTCAAGGCGAAGGTGAAGTTCTGCTCGGTGTGCTTCAACGTCTCCGAGGACGAGCGGTGCCGCATCTGCCGCGACCCCCGGCGCGACCCGTCGGTGCTGTGCGTCGTCGAGGAGTACAAGGACGTCGTCGCCATCGAGCGGACCCGGGAGTTCCGGGGTCGTTACCACGTGCTCGGCGGGGCGATCTCGCCGATCGACGGCATCGGGCCCGAGCAGCTGCACATCCGTGAGCTGATGCAGCGGCTGGCCGACGGCGCGATCACCGAGACGATCCTCGCGACCGACCCGAACCTCGAGGGCGAGGCCACGGCGACGTACCTCACCCGGATGCTGAAGCCGCTCGGCTTGCGCGTGACGCGGTTGGCGAGTGGACTTCCGGTCGGTGGGGACCTTGAGTACGCCGACGAGGTCACCCTCGGACGAGCATTCGCGGGAAGGCGGAGCGCAGATGACTGACCAGCAGACGACCGGCGGGCCGGACCCGACCACGCTGCTCGAGCAGGCGGTCCTGGCCGGCGCGCTGCCGCCGATGGACGAGCACCCCATCGACGTCGACAAGGCGCTCGCCGAGCTCGCCCGGCCGCTCCCCGGCGCCGCCGCCGCGGTCGCCCGGGTCGACGTCGCCACCCAGGACCTCGCCCAGCAGGTCGCCGACTCCGCAGCGAGCTTCCTGCTCGCGCTGCGCGAGATCTCCCGGGACGCCGAGGGCGGTGGCCGGGCGATCAGCCTGCTGCTGCTCGAGATCAGCCAGGTGCTGCTGGCCGGGGCCCGCCTCGGTGCCCAGCGCGACTTCACCCCGCGTGCGGCGTACCAGCCCGACGTCGGCCCGGAGACCGACCTCGACCCGATGCGGATGCGGCTCGCCGCGATCCTCGAGCCGGTCGACACCTACAGCCTGGTCTTCGACCCCTACGACCCCGAGGTCGTCGAGAGCCAGCTCTCCGACGACCTCACCAGCATCGCCAGCGACCTCGAGACCGGCCTGCGGCACTTCCGCCAGGGCAACTCCGAGGAGGCGCTGTGGTGGTGGCAGTTCTCCTACGTCTCCTCCTGGGGGAACCTGGCCGGTGCGGCGCTCAACGCGCTGCTCTCGGTGGTCTCCCACGACCGCCTCGACCACGAGGTGCCCGGCGAGGACGACGTGCTGGCGGCGGCCGATGAGATGCTCGGCGGGGGCGTCCGCACCGCTCGGTAGACTCGGCCGCGCCTTTCCCCCTACTCCCGAGGACGTCGTCGTGGGCATTGTCGTGCAGAAGTACGGCGGATCGTCGGTCGCCGACGCCGCCGGCATCAAGCGGGTCGCCCAGCGCATCGTCAACACCCGCAAGGCCGGCCACGACGTGGTCGTCGTAGTCTCCGCGATGGGGGACACCACCGACGAGCTGCGCGACCTCGCCGAGCAGGTCTCGCCGCTGCCGCCGCCGCGTGAGCTGGACATGCTGCTGACCGCCGGCGAGCGGATCTCGATGGCGCTCGTCGCGATGGCCATCGCCCAGCTGGGCCACAAGGCGCAGTCGTTCACCGGCTCGCAGGCCGGCGTGATCACCGACTCCGCCCACGGCAAGGCCAAGATCATCGACATCACGCCCGGCCGGATCGAGGCCGCGATCCGCGACGGGGCGATCGCGATCGTCGCGGGCTTCCAGGGCGTCTCGCAGGACACCAAGGACATCACCACCCTGGGTCGCGGCGCCTCCGACACCACTGCCGTCGCGCTGGCCGCCGCCCTCGGGGCCGACGTGTGCGAGATCTACAGCGACGTCGACGGTGTCTTCACCGCCGACCCGCGGATCGTCCCCGCGGCGCGCAAGCTCGACCGGGTCTCCACCGAGGAGATGCTCGAGATGGCGGCGTCCGGCGCGAAGATCCTCCACCTGCGGTGCGTCGAGTACGCCCGCCGCTACAACATGCCGGTCCACGTCCGGTCCTCCTTCTCCCAGAAGGAGGGGACCTGGATCATCCCCGAGCCCCGAGAGGGAGAAGAGCCCATGGAGCAGGCGATCATCTCCGGCGTCGCGCACGACCGCAGCGAGGCCAAGATCACCGTGGTCGGCGTGCCCGACAAGGTGGGCGAGGCGGCTCGGATCTTCGAGACGCTGGCCGCGACCGAGGTCAACATCGACATGGTCGTGCAGAACGTCTCGGCGGCCGCCACCGGCCTCACCGACATCTCCTTCACCCTGCCCCGCACCGACGGCCAGGCCGCCATGGGTGCGCTGGCGCGGATCCAGGACGAGGTCGGGTACGAGAAGCTGCTCTATGACGACCAGATCGGCAAGGTCTCGCTGATCGGCGCCGGGATGCGCTCGCACCCGGGCATCACCGCGAAGTTCTTCGCCTCCCTCGCCTCGGCCGGGGTGAACATCGAGATGATCTCCACCTCGGAGATCCGGATCTCGGTGATCGTCGACGAGGCGCAGGTCGACGAGGCCGTGCGCGCCACGCACACGGCGTTCGACCTCGACGCCGACGAGGTCGAGGCCGTCGTGTACGGCGGTACCGGCCGATGACCGCGATCGGGATCGTCGGCGCCACCGGCCAGGTCGGCGTCGCCATGCGCCAGATCCTCGAGGAGCGGGGCTTCCCGGCCGACGAGGTCCGCTTCTTCGCCTCGGCCCGCTCGGCGGGGACGGTCCTGCCGTTCGCCGGCCGCGAGGTGACCGTCGAGGACGCCTCCACCGCCGACCCGTCCGGGCTCGACATCGCCCTGTTCTCCGCGGGCGCGACCACCTCGCGCGCGCTCGCCCCGGCCTTCGCCGAGGCCGGCGTGGTCGTCGTCGACAACTCCTCGGCGTTCCGCAAGGACCCCGACATCCCGCTGGTCGTCTCGGAGGTCAACCCCGACGCGATGCAGCCGGTGCTCGACGCCGGCCGGGGCATCATCGCCAACCCGAACTGCACCACGATGGCCGCGATGCCGGTCCTCAAGCCGCTGCACGACGAGGCCGGGCTGGTCCGGATGATCGCCTCGACCTACCAGGCCGTCTCCGGCTCCGGCGTCGCCGGGGTCGAGGAGCTGGCCACCCAGGTGCTGGCGGCCGGCGAGAAGGCCCGCGAGCTCGCCTACGACGGCGAGGCCGTCGCGTTCCCCGAGCCGCAGAAGTACGCGCGGCCGATCGCCTACAACGTCCTGCCGATGGCCGGCTCGCTCGTCGACGACGGCTCGCACGAGACCGACGAGGAGCAGAAGCTGCGCAACGAGTCGCGCAAGATCCTCGGCATCCCCGACCTCCGGGTCTCGGGCATCTGCGTGCGCGTGCCGGTCTTCACCGGGCACTCGCTGGCGCTGAACGTGGAGTTCGAGCGGGCCATGACGGTCGAGCGCGCCCGTGAGCTGCTCGCCGGTGCGCCCGGTGTCGAGCTCGCCGACATCCCGACGCCGCTCCAGGCGGCCGGCAAGGACCCGTCGTACGTCGGTCGCCTCCGGCAGGACCCGGGCGTCGACGGCGACCGCGGGCTCGCGCTGTTCATCTCCAACGACAACCTGCGCAAGGGTGCGGCCCTCAACACCGTCCAGATCGCCGAGCTGGTCGTCGCCGCCCGCTGACGGCCTCCGACAGCACGAACGCCTCCGACCCTCGGGTCGGAGGCGTTCGTCGTCGTGGCGGCGTCCCGGCCGGGACCGGCTCGCGCGCGACTCAGTCGGCGTCGGTCTCGACGAAGGTCGTGGTGACCCAGTGGGAGAGCGCGAAACAGCCCACGGCGAGCAGCGGGATCACGATGACCATCGTCCAGCTGAAGAGCACCTCGATGAGGAACAGCAGGACGAGGACGGTGAGCAGGCCGACCGCGAGGAAGCTGGTGGAGCCGGGGTCGGCCACGCGGAACGCCTTGAGCAGGGCGGAGCCCGCCAGCACCATCGCCACCAGGATCGCGAGGAGGAGCAGGAAGCCGGGGTTGCCGCAGGAGCTGGTGCCCTGCGCGACCTCGCAGGCCCGCAGGCCGGCCCAGGTCAGCGCGACGGTGCCGAGGCCGACGAGCGCCCCGACGAGGCAGGCGGCGGCCATGCCGGTGACGAACGGCTCCCAGGGCTCGCGCGGCGCGGCGGGCTGCTCGGGCTCCTGCTCGGCCGGGGCGTGGTCGGCCGGCTCACGGAGGGCCTGCTCGACGAAGAGCGGCGGGGCGGGCTCGGCGGGCGGCGGCGGGCTCGCGGGTGTCGAGACCGGCACCCGCCGCGCGACGGGCTCCCGCACGGGCTCCCGGACCGGCGGGGCGGCCGGGGGCTCCACGACCGGCTCCCTGACCGGCTCCGGGGCCGGCTCGGGCTCCACGACGGGCGCCGGCGCCGCCACGGGCGGCACCGCTGCGGTGGGCGTCTGGTCCGGCTCGACGACGGGCACGTCGACCAGCGTCGGCTCGGCGTCCGCACGGTCCTCGACCTGCGGGGGCACCACCTCGGCGGGCCGCTCGTCCTTCTGCCGGCGCTTGCGACCGAACAGGCGGGGCGGCTCCAGGCTCGGAGCGTCCTTGTCGCGGTCCTCAGTCATGCCCGCCAGTCTGTCACGCGGCGAGGGCCGGGGAACGGCGAAGGACCCGGATCCCAGGTGTTCCTGGGTTCCGGGCCCTCTGCTGTCGGGCTGACAGGATTTGAACCTGCGGCCTCCTCGTCCCGAACGAGGCGCGCTACCAAGCTGCGCCACAGCCCGATCCGCGAGTCCGGGATCACCGGGCTCACGAGCACCGGAGCATACCGGAGCACCGCCGGCCGGCCCCAATCGGGCCGGTGGTGGCCGCCACGTGACCTCCAGGTGACCGCCACCTCAGCGGCGGGGGGCCTCCTGCGGCACCAGCGTGAGCAGGGTGGCCTCCGGGCGGCAGGCGACGCGGAACCGGACGTAGGGGCTGGTGCCCAGGCCCGCGCTCACGTGCAGCCAGGCCGAGCCGGGGTCGCCGGGCCGGGAGTCCGCGGGGTGGCGGTGCAGGCCCCGGGCGCGGGCCGGCTCGAGGTCGCAGTTCGTGGTGAGGGCGCGCCCGCCCGGCAGGCACACCTGGCCGCCGTGGGTGTGCCCGGCGAGGACGGCGTCGCAGTCGTCGGTCGCGAAGGCGTCCAGGACCCGCAGGTACGGCGCGTGCGCGACGCCGAGGCGGACGTCGGCGTGCCGGTCAGCGCCCGCCACCCCCGTGACGTCGTCGAGGCGGTCGTAGCCCAGGTGCGGGTCGTCGACGCCGGCGAAGCCGAACGTCGTGCCACCCACGGCCAGCGTGCCGGTGCGGTTGGTCAGGTCCAGCCAGCCCGCGCCGGTGAAGGCGCCGGCGAGGTCTCGCCAGGGCAGCTGGGGGGTGTCCGTGTGGCGGCGACCGTCGTCGGGCAGCAGGTAGCGCACGGGGTTGCGCATCGTCGGCTCGAAGTAGTCGTTGGAGCCCATCACGAAGACGCCCGGCACGGCGAGCAGCGGGGCGAGCGCGTCGAGCAGCGGGCCCACGCTGTCGCGGTGCGCCAGGTTGTCGCCGGTGTCCACCACGAGGTCGGGGCGGAGGTCGGCGAGGCCCGCGATCCACTCCAGCTTGCGGCGCTGCCCCGGCGTCACGTGCAGGTCGCTGAGGTGGAGCACCCGCAGCGGGCGGTGCCCCGGCGGCAGCAGCGGCACCTCCACCCGCCGCAGGACGTAGGCCCGCGCCTCGCACGCGGCGTACGTCGCCAGGCCGGCGCCGAGGAGCGCGCCCGCCCCCGTCACGGCGGCCAGCGAGCGGCCTGCGGCAGGGAGCGGGCTCATCTGCGCAAGGCTGCCACAATGACCCCATGAGCCAGCTCAAGGACCGCCTGCGCACCGACCTGACCACCGCGATGAAGGCGCGTGACGAGCTGCGCTCCTCCACCCTGCGGATGGTGCTCACGGCCGTCACCAACGCCGAGGTGGCCGGCAAGGTGCAGCGCGAGCTGAGCGACGAGGAGGTCGTCGGGGTGCTCTCCAGCGAGGCGAAGAAGCGCCGCGAGGCCGCCATCGCCTTCGACGACGGTGGGCGCACCGACATGGCCGCCAAGGAGCGCGCCGAGGCGAAGGTCCTGGCCGACTACCTGCCCGAGCAGCTCTCGGTGGAGGAGATCTCGCGGATCGTCACCGAGGCGGTGGAGTCCACCGGCGCCGCCGGCGAGGGGATGAAGGCCATGGGCAAGGTCATGGGCGTCGTGCAGCCGCAGGTCAAGGGCCGCGCCGACGGTGCCGCGGTCGCCGCGGAGGTACGCCGCCAGCTCGGCTGACGGCGTACCCGCCGGGTCACTCGTCGAAGTCGTCGTCCCCGAAGTCGTCGTCCCCGAAGTCGTCGCTGGTGGAGTAGGTCGTCGTCGACGACGGCGGGACGAACGACTCGACCGGCAGCTCGTCGAGGATCCCGCGCATCGCGCCGCCCCAGACCGGTGCCGCGTACGTCGAGCCGGAGGCGCCGTAGATCGTCGTCGGGCCGGTGCTGACGCCCTCGAGGCTCAGCGGCGTGCCCGACTCGTTCGCGCCGGCGATCATCGCGGCGGCGGCCATGTTCGGGGTGTAGCCCACGAACCACACGGCCTGGCCGTTCTGCGTCGTGCCGGTCTTGCCGGCGGCGTCGCGGCCGAGGGCCTGGGCGGAGGCGAAGCCGCCCTCGATGACGCCGCGGAGGATGTCGTTGACTGCGTCGGCGGTGGTCTCCTCCATCACCTGCTGGCACTCCGGCTCGTACTCCTTGAGCACGTTGCCGCGGGCGTCCTCGATGGCGGTGACCGGGTGGGCGTCGCAGTGCAGACCCCGCGCCGCGAAGGTCGCGTAGGCCTCGGCCATCTCCAGCGGGCTGGCGTCGGGGATGCCCAGCACGAACGTCGGGACCCGCTCCGGCAGGCCGTCGCCCTTGCCCTCGGGGTTGGTCAGGTCGACGCCCATGGCCTTGGCGAGCTCGTAGGGCTCGCAGATGCCGGTGCGCTGCTCGAGCTGGGCGAAGAAGGTGTTCACCGACTCGCGGGTGCCGGTGTACATGTCCTTGTAGCCCGACGTCGTCGAGTTGCCGACCGACCAGGTGCCGTACCCGTAGGGCTCGCCGTCGCAGTCCTCGTAGGCCGACTCCGGGATCTCCATCTGCTCGGGGGAGTTGAAGCCGGTGTTGGTGGGCAGGCCCTGCTCGATCGCCGCGGCGAGCACGAAGACCTTGAACGTCGAGCCGGGCTGGAAGCCCGAGGAGCCGCCGTACTTGTTGTTGACGACGTAGTTCAGGTACGTCTGCCCCTGGGACCGGTCGGCGCCCATCGGCCGGGACTGGGCGATCGCGCGGACCTTGCCCGTGCCCGGCTCGACCATGGCGAGACCGCCGATCGCCTGGGACTCGGGGTAGACCGCGCTGGTGACCGACTCGTCGGCCGCCGCCTGCGCCTGCAGGTCGATGGTGGTGCGGATCGTGAGCCCGCCGGAGAAGATCAGCTCCCGGCGCTGCTTGGCGTTCTTGCCGAGCGAGGGGTCCTTGAGCAGGTAGTTGAGCAGGTAGTCGCAGAAGAACGGCGCCCGGGCGTTGACGCAGCCGTTGGGCGTGGTCTGGGTGTCCAGGCCGAGCTTCTGCTTCTTGATCTTGTCGACCCGCTTCTCCTTGACGATGCCGAGCTGGGCCATCCGGTCCAGCACCACGTTGCGCCGCTCGAGGGCGCGGTCGGGGGAGTTGGTGGGGTCGTAGCCGGTGGGGTTCTTCACCAGGCCGGCGAGCAGCGAGGACTGCTTGAGGTTCAGGTCCGAGGCGTTGACGCCGAAGTAGTGGCGCGCGGCGGCCTGGATGCCGAAGGCGCCGTCGCCGAAGTAGGCGGTGTTGAGGTAGCGCTCCAGGATCCAGTCCTTGCTGTGGCGCTGCTCCAGCGCGACGGCGTACCGCAGCTCGCGCAGCTTGCGCGCGTAGCTGTCGTCGGTCGCCTCCTGGCGCTCCTTCTTGGTCTTCGCCTGGTCGACGAGGGTGAGCTTGACCAGCTGCTGGGTGATCGACGAGCCACCCTGCACGACGCCGGAGTTGGCCTGGTTGGTGATGAACGCGCGCAGCGTGCCCTTCAGGTCCAGGGCGCCGTGCTGGTAGAAGCGGTAGTCCTCGATCGCGACGATCGCCTTGACCATCGTCCGCGACACGTCGGCGAGCTGGACGTTGACGCGGTTCTGGTCGTAGAGCGTGGCGATGGTCTCGCCGTCCTCGTCGAGGACCTGGGTCCGCTGGGCGAGCGCCTCGGTCTCCAGCTCCGCGGGCAGCTGGTCCATGGTCTCGGCGACGTTCTTGGCCCCGATGCCGACCACGCCGGCGAACGGGATCGCCAGCCCGGCGACCACCACGCCCAGGACGGCCGCGACGGCGAGCATGACGCCGAGGTGGGAGGCGACCTTGGCCGGGGTCAGGTGCTCGGGGCGCTGCTCGCTCATGGCACCAGGCTACGCGAGCACGCGAACACCCCAGGCGCGCCTGACATCGGAGCACTAGTCATTTCGGACTATGCCACTTGGGCTGAACGTGTCTGTACCGGTTCCGCCCGTGGGCTTTACCTTGGAGGCCGAGGGGACATCCCAGGTAGGCGTCATGGGGACGCGCACCTATCTCGGAACAGATGTGGGGACATCATGTGGGTTGAGGACTGGACGCCGCGCGCTGCCTGCAGGTCGGCGCAGCCGGACCAGCTGTTCGTGCGCGGAGCCGAGCAGAACAAGGCCAAGCAGCTGTGCGCCGGGTGCCCCGTGCGCACCGAGTGCCTCGCGGAGGCGCTCGACAACCAGATCGAGTGGGGCGTCTGGGGTGGCATGACCGAGCGCGAGCGCCGGGCCCTGCTGCGCCGCCGCCCGAACGCCTCGTGGCGCTCGGTGCTGGAGACCGCCCGCGAGCAGTCGGCCACCGTGCCGGCCGCCCGCACCGCCTCCGTCTGAGGAGTACGGCGCGCGCGGCGCCGGGCCCTGACTTCTCAGGGGATCCCGGCGCTTCTCAGGGGATGCAACCCCTGAGGTGTGCCGGTTTCCCCGGGGGGCCGGGGAATCCGGCAGCCGCTCAGCCGCCCGCGAGCAGCCCGGCGACCCGGCGCAGCCCGTCGAGGTCGTGCACGTCGCCGGGCAGGGCGGGCACGACGGCCGTGGCGACGTGCGGGTGCGCCGCGGCGAACCGCTCGCGCAGCACCGCCTCGCGCTCGACCATCCGGGTGCGGTCGGCGTGCAGCCGCAGCAGTCCCGCGGTCAGCGACGTCGGGTCCACCGCGCGCAGCCGCGCCGCAGCGGCCATCGCCTCGTCGGCCGACACCGTGCCCTGGGGCGCGGGGCTGGCCCGGTTGACGACCAGCCCGGCCAGGGGCATCCGGTCCTCGCCGAGGCGCTCGACGAAGTACGCCGCCTCGCGCAGCGCGTCCGGCTCCGGCGCGGCCACCACGAGGAAGGCCGTCTCCTCGGCCTGCAGCAGCGCGTAGGTCTTCTGCGCGCGGGCCCGGAACCCGCCGAAGACGGTGTCCAGCGCGGCGACGAAGGTCTGCAGGTCGCGCAGCACCTGTCCGCCGAGGATTTTGGTGAGCGCGTTGGTGATCAGCCCGAACCCGGCGGTCATCAGCTTCGCCGGCCCGCGCGCGGGGGCCAGCATCAGCCGGATGAACCGACCGTCGAGGAAGCTCGAGAGCCGCTCGGGGGCGTCGAGGAAGTCCAGCGCGGAGCGCGAGGGCGGGGTGTCGACGACGATCAGGTCGTAGGTCCCCGACTGCCGGGCGTCGGCGTGGATCTGACCGAGCTTCTCCATCGCCATGTACTCCTGCGTGCCCGCGAACGAGCTCGACAGCGCGATGTAGAAGGGGTTCTCCAGGATCTGCCGGGCCTTCTCCGGCGTCGCCTGGCTGAGCACGACCTCGTCGAAGGTCCGCTTCATGTCCAGCATCATCGCGTCGAGTCGGCCACCCGCCGCGGGGTCGACCCCGGCGACCGGCCGCGGCGTGTTGTCGAGCATCTCGATGCCCATCGACTGCGCGAGGCGGCGCGCGGGGTCGATGGTCAGCACGACGACCTTCCGGCCGCGCTCGGCCGCGCGCAGGGCCAGCGCCGCGGAGGTGGTGGTCTTGCCGACGCCGCCGGAGCCGCAGCACACGATGATCCCGGTCCCGCGGTCGTCGAGGAGCGCGTCGACGTCCAGCGCGCCGGCGGCGCGGCTGCTCAGCGGCCCGACCCGCGTGCGCGCGCTCACGCCAGCCCCTGGGCGCGCAGCTCGCCGGCCAGCTCGTAGAGCCCGCCGAGGTCGACCCCGCCCGGCAGGCGCGGCAGCTCGTAGGAGGGTCGGTCCAGCTCGGCCACCACCGCCCGCTGGCTGTCCTCGAGGGCGCGGCGCTCGGCGTGGTCGTGGGCTTCGGCGAGCAGCCCGTCGACGAGGTCGTCGGTGGCGGCGAGCCCGGCGGTGGCCAGGTCCGCGGCGACCCGGCCGCGGTCCAGCGTGCCGGCCCGGGCGGCGGCGAGGTCCTCGGCGTCGAGGTCGCGCGGGCGGACCAGGTTGACCACGACGCCGCCGACCGGCAGCTGCGCGGCCTCCAGCTCGGCGATCCCGTCGACGGTCTCCTGCACCGGCATCTCCTCCAGCACGGTCACCAGGTGCACCGCGGTCCGCGGCGACCGGAAGAGGGTCATCATCGTGTCGGCCTGGTTCTTGACCGGGCCGACCTTGGCCAGCCCGGCGAGCTCGTCGCTGACGTTGAGGAACTGCACGATCCGGCCGGTCGGCGGGGCGTCGAGCACGACCGCGTCGTACTGCGTGGCGCCCTTGTTGCGGCTGTTGCGCTGCACCGCCTCGAAGACCTTGCCGGTCAGCAGCACGTCGCGGACGCCGGGGGCGATGGTGGTCGCGAACTCGATGACCCCGAACCGGTCGAGCGCCCGGCCGGCCCGGCCGAGCTTGTAGTACATCGAGAGGTACTCCAGCAGCGCCGCCTCCGGGTCGATGTGGAGGGCGTGCACCACGCCGGGGAGCGCTCCGGTGGCGTCGGGAAGGCCCGTGGCGATCCGGCGCTCGGCGTACGGCAGCGGGTCGACGTCGAACATCCGGGCGATGCCCTGGCGCCCCTCGACCTCGCACAGCAGCACGTTGCGCCCGGAGGAGGCGAGCGCGAGGGCGAGGGCGGCCGCGACGGTCGACTTGCCGGTGCCGCCCTTCCCGGTCACCACGTGCAGCTGCACCCGCGGCCAGTCGGTCATGGGGGCGAGCGTAGCCAGCGGCCGGCAGCACGGGTGATGATGCGGCGATGACCTCCGCCGAAGCCCCTGCCGACGGCCCGCACGACGGGCCCGGCGGCCCCGACGGGCCCGACGCCGTGCCCCGGTGGAAGGTCGTCGGCCCCGGCCTGGTCGTCGCCGCGACCGGCGTCGGTGCCGCGGACCTGGTGGCGACGCTGGTCGCCGGCGCCAAGTTCGGCTACACGCTGCTGTGGGTGGCCGTGCTGGGCGCGGTGATCAAGGTGGTGCTGGTCGAGGGAGCGGGCCGCTACTCCCTCGCCACGCAGCGGACGATCTTCGAGGGCTGGCGCAGCCTGGGGCGCTGGACGACGTGGTACTTCGCGCCGTACATCCTGGTCTGGGGCCTGGTGTACGGCGCCACCGCGATGTCGTCGACGGCGCTGCCGGTCGTGGCGCTCTTCCCCGACCTGCCGCTGCGGTGGACCGCGGTCGCGTTCGGCCTGGTCGGCCTGGCGCTGGTGTGGTTCGGCAGCTACGCGGCGTTCGAGAAGATCACGGCGGCGCTGGTGGGCGTCATGTTCGTGACCGTCGTCGGGGCAGCGGTGCTGACCCTGCCCAACCTCGGCGAGGTGCTGCTCGGGCTGCGGCCGGTCTTCCCCGACGACTCCGTGGTGAACGTGCTGGGCATCGCCGGCGGTGTCGGAGGCACGATCACGCTGGCCGCCTACGGCTACTGGCTGCGCGAGAAGGGCTGGCACACCCCGCGCTTCATGCGGGTGATGCGGATCGACAACGGCGTGGCGTACGTCGTCACCGGGATCTTCGTGGTGTCGATGCTGGTGGTCGGCGCGGAGCTGCTGTACTCCGCCGGGATCGCGCTCGAGACCGGCGACCAGGCGCTCGTGCAGCTCTCCGACGTGCTGGCCGACCGGTACGGCGAGGTGTTCGGCACGGTCTTCCTCGTCGGGTTCTGGGCCTCGTCGTTCTCCTCGCTCATCGGCGTGTGGAGCGGTGTCAGCCTGATGTTCGCCGACTTCGTCGGGAACCTGCGCGACCTGCCGTCGGGCCACCCCGACACCCGCACCGGCGGGCGGCTGTTCAAGGGCTACCTGCTGTGGCTGACGTTCCCGCCGATGCTCCTGCTGCTCCTCGACGAGCCGGTGGGGCTGATCCTCGCCTACGGCGCGCTGGGCGCGTTGTTCATGCCGTTCCTGGCGATCACGCTGCTCGTGCTGCTCAACAAGCGTCGGCCCGGCGCCCTCCCGCACTCCGACGTGCCGCAGCAGTGGCGCAACGGGTGGCTCTCCAACACCGGCCTGGTCGTCTGCGCGGTGCTGTTCCTGCTGCTCGGGGCCAACGAGCTGCGCGGCGTGCTGGCGCCGTACGTCCCCTTCCTGGAGGGTTGACCCGTGGCCAGGCCGAAGCAGGAGCTCGAGGAGCTGCTCGTCCCCGACGCCGCCGCGTGGCGGGCGTGGCTGGAGCAGCACCACGCCGATTCCCCCGGCGTCTGGCTGGTGCTGACCAAGAAGGGCGGCGAGGTCACCTCGCTGACCCGCGCCGACGCGCTCGACGAGGCGCTCTGCTTCGGCTGGATCGACGGCCAGGCGCGCAGCCGCGACGCCGCGTCGTCGCTGCAGCGGATGACCCGCCGCACCCCGAGCAGCCGGTGGTCGCAGGTGAACGTCGGGGTCGTCGCCCGGCTCGAGGCGGAGGGGCGGATGGCGCCCGCCGGCCGGGCCGCGGTGGAGGCGGCGCAGGCCGACGGGCGCTGGGAGGCGGCGTACGCACCGCCCTCGACCGCCGAGCTCCCCGCGGACCTGCTGGCGGCCGTCGCCGCCGACCCGCGGGCCCAGGCGATGTTCGACGTGCTGACCAAGAGCAACCGGTACGCGCTGGTCCACCGCCTCGGGGCGGTCAAGCGCGCCGAGACCCGGGAGCGCAAGATCGCGGAGTACGTCGCGATGCTGGCCCGCCAGGAGACGATCTACCCCCAGCGGGCCAGGCCCTGACCGGCTAGTCCAGCGCGAGGCCGGCCGCGGGGGCGACCCGCGCGGCCCGGCGCGAGGGCAGGACGCCCGCGAGCAGCCCGGCGGCGGCCGCGACGAGGACCACCACCAGCAGCTGGCCCCAGGGCAGCACCACGGCGGCGTCGTCGACGGCCACGTCGACCATCGTCCGCACCGCGACCCAGGCGAAGACCACGCCGATCACGGTGCCGAGCACCGTTGCCACCACCGAGAGCAGCACCGCCTCGGCGGCGAGCATCCGGCGCAGCTGGCGCCGGGTCAGCCCGAGCGCGCGGAGCAGCGCGTTCTCCCGTGCCCGCTCCAGCACCGAGAGCCCGAGCGTGTTGCCGATGCCGATCAGGGCGATCGCCACCGCGATCCCTAGCAGCGCGACCACGGCACCGGTGAGGACGTCGAGCTGCAGCTCCACCCAGGCCCGCTCGGCCAGGCCGTCGAAGAGGTCGGCGCCGGCGTTGGTCGCCAGGGCCCCGAGGTCGCCGGTGAGGTCCTCCACGTCGGCCCCGTCGTCCGCGCGGGCCCACACCGCCCGCGGCAGCGGGTCCCCGCCGAGGGAGGCGAGCGTGGCGGAGGAGACCAGGCCGGCCTCGCCCCAGCCGCTCCCGGTGCTGACCCGGAGCCGCTCGGTGCGGCCGTCGACGGTGACGTCCACGCGGCGCGGGACGTCCCCGCCGGGCAGCACGTCGTAGGGCAGCGTGATCACGCCGGCGCGGGGCCGGGTGACGGTGTCGTCGCGGATCACCCCGGCGGCGGGGCCGGGGTCGACGACGGGGAGGCGGCCGACGCCCTCGACCTCCGCCACGACGCCCTCCAGCGCGACCGCCTCGCGGACCCCGAGCGTCGCGCGGACGTCGGGCAGCAGGGTGCCGGCGAGCGGGTCGGCGGGCGAGGTCAGCGTCAGGTCGACGGGGTGGGAGGTGTCCATGTCGTCGGCGACCGCGCTGCGCGAGCTGGCGAGGCCGGTCAGCACCGCGGTGGTGAGCGTGACGCCGACGAGCAGCGAGGCGGTCGTGGCAGCGGTACGGCGGGGGTTGCGCACGGCGTTGCCGGTGGCGAGCCGGGCGGTGGTGCCGCGCAGGGGCGCCCCGGCGAGCCGGACGAGGGCGGGCACGACGAGCGGGCCGAGCACCAGCACGCCGGTGAAGGCGAGGGTGCCGCCGGCGACCATGACGCCCACGGAGTGACCGGCGATCGCGACGAGCAGGAGGGCGGCGCCGGCCACGACGGCCACCACGCCCGCCGCGGTGCGGAACCGGCCGGCGCCGGTGCGGAGGTCGACGCCGGTGTCGGGGCGCAGCGCGGTCAGCGGGCTGACCCGGACGACCGCGCGCGTCGGGAGCCAGGCGGCGACCACGGTGACGAGCAGGCCGACGGCGAACGCCCCGGCGTACCACTGTGGCGAGACGGTGGCCTCGCCCATCGTGCCGTCGGGGAGCCGTCCCCGGGCGACCGCGACGAGGGCCCGGCCCAGCAGCGTGCCGACGACGAGACCGAGGCCGGCCGACAGCACGCCGAGCGCCGCGGCCTCGAGGCGGACCGAGCGCAGGAGCTGGCGGCGGGTCGCGCCGACGCAGCGCAGGAGCGCGAGGTCGCGCTGCCGCTGGGCGAAGAGGATGGAGAAGGTGTTGGCGATGACCAGCACCGAGACGAACAGCGCGATGGCCGCGAACACCAGCAGCACGATCGCGATCACGTCCACCTCCTGGGTGATCTCGGCCTGCCGCTCCTGCACGAACTCGTCGGTCGGCTGCACGGTGGCCGAGGTGCCGCGCGCGGCCGCCCGGGCGCCGTCTCCGGCGTACGCCACGCCGTCGACGTACAGGCTCGACGTCCAGGGCTCGAGGTCGGCCCAGGGGAGGTAGAGCGCTGCGCCGGCCGACGCCGAGGGGCTGTCGACGAGACCGACGACCTCCGCCTCGAGCGCGCGGCTGCCGGCGCCCACGCGGACCCGGTCGCCGATCGCGAGCCCGTTGGACTTGGCGTCGTTGAGGTCGGCGACCGCCTCGCCGCTCCCGGCGGGCCAGCGGCCCTCCCGCAGGTCCTGCCAGCGCAGCGCCTCGTCGTCGGCGATCGGGGCGAGGTCGACGCGCTGGCCGACGACCCGGCCGTCGGCGGTCACCGGCTGGGTCACGAAGCCGAGCACGGCCGCGCTGTCACCGGTCGCCGCGGCACGGCGCACCACCAGCGCGGCGTCCTCGGCGGCGATCTGGGAGACCACGGCGTCGGACCCCCGGTAGGGCAGGCCGACGCCGGCGACCAGGCCGTCCTTGGTGGCGGCCGACAGCGCGCTGGTCACCACGACGAACGAGACGCCGATGACGACCGCGACCGCGGCGGCGACGTAGCGCCGCGCGTGGGTGCGCATCGAGGCCAGGAGCACGGTCCTCATCGCTCGCCCCGCAGGGTGGCGACGAGCTCGTCGGCCGACGGCTCGACGAGGTGGGCGCGGATCGCGCCGTCGGCGATCACGACCACGTCGTCGGCGTACGCCGCCGCGTCGAGCTCGTGGGTCACCATCACGACGGTCTGGCCGAGCTCGCGCACCGAGCGGCGCAGGAAGTCCAGCACCTCCGCGGAGGCGGCGCTGTCGAGGTTCCCGGTGGGCTCGTCGGCGAAGACGATGGCGGGCTCGGTGACCAGCGCGCGGGCGATGGCGACCCGCTGCTGCTGGCCGCCGGAGAGCTCGGCGGGCCGGTGGCCCAGGCGGTCGCGCAGGCCGAGCACGTCGACGACGAGGTCGTGCCGCTCGCGCGCCGCCCCGGTCAGCCGGCGACCGGCGAGCTCGAGGGGCAGCGCGATGTTCTGCCCGGCGGTGAGCATCGGGAGCAGGTTGAAGGCCTGGAAGACGAACCCGACGTGGTCGCGACGGAACAGCGTCAGCGCGGTGTCGTCCAGCGCCTCGAGCGCCCGCCCGGCCACCTCGACGGTCCCGGAGGTGGGGGCGTCGAGGCCGGCGAGGCAGTGCATGAGGGTCGACTTGCCGGAGCCCGAGGGGCCCATGACGGCGGTGAACCGGCCGGCCGGCAGGTCCAGGTCGACGCCGCGCAGGGCGTGGACGGCGGCGTCGCCGCGGCCGTGGACGCGGGTCAGGCCGCGTGCGCTGGCGGCCAGCGCGACCCGGTCCGGGGCGGTCGGGGGATGGGTGCTCGTGGTCATGGCACGAGCCTCGCCGCCGGAGGGGGTCGGGGTCGTCGGTCCCGGGGCGGGACCCGGCGTACGACTCAGGTCGTACGCGCGAGCCCGGTCTCGTACGCCAGGACGACCAGCTGCACCCGGTCCCGCGAGCCGGTCTTGGCCAGCAACCGACCCACGTGGGTCTTGACGGTCGTCTCCGCCACGACCAGCTCCGCGGCGATCTCGGTGTTGCTCAGCCCCCGCCCGACCAGCGTCAGCACCTCGCGCTCGCGCTCGGTGAGCGGCGCGAGCCGGTCGTCCCGCGCCTCCCGCTGACCCGGTCGGGGCTCCGCGTGCGGGTCGGGCACGACGGCCGCGAACTGCTCGAGCAGCCGTCGGGTGGTGCTCGGCGCGACGACCGAGTCGCCGGCGTGGACGGTGCGGATCGCGCCGAGCAGGTCCTCGGGGGCGGCGTCCTTGAGCAGGAACGCCGCGGCGCCGGCGCGGATCGCGGCGAAGGCGTACTCGTCGAGGTCGAACGTCGTGAGCACCAGCACGCGCGGCGCGTCGGGGCGCTCCGCGAGGCGGCGGGTGGCCTCCACACCGTCCAGCCGGGGCATCCGCACGTCCATGAGCACCACGTCGGCGCGGGTGACCGCCAGCCGCTCGAGCGCCTCGGCACCGTCGCCGGCCTCGCCGACGACCTCGAGGTCGGGCTGGCTGTCCACGAGCATCCGGAAGCCGCCGCGCACCATCTGCTGGTCGTCGACCAGGAAGACCCGGATCCGCTCGGCCGCCGTCACGCGGGGATCCTCGCAGAGACCGAGAAGCCGCCGCCGGTCCGCGCGTGCGCCTCGACCGAGCCGCCGTGCGCGCCGACCCGCTCGCGCATGCCGAGCAGGCCCAGCCCGCGGCCGTCGTCGGCGGCCGCCGCGCCGCGGCCGTCGTCCTCCACGAGCACCTCGACGGCCCGCCCGCCCGCGCTGCCGGTGACCGCGACCTCGATCCGGACGGCGACGTCGGGGCCGGCGTGCTTGCGGACGTTGGTGAGCGCCTCCTGGACCACGCGGTACGCCGTGAGGCCGACGCCGTCGGGCACCACGGCCGCGGGGTCGGGGAGCCGGGCCTCGACGCGGGCCCCGGCGGTCCGTGCCTCGGCCACCAGGGCGTCCAGGTCGGCCAGCCCCGGCTGCGGCCGCAGGGCGGGGGTGCCGCCGTCGTCCTCGGCGCGCAGCAGGCCGAGCATCCGGCGCATCTCCGTCAGCGCCTCCCGGCCGGTCGAGGCGACCGTCTCCAGCGTGCGGGCGGCGACCTCCGGATCGGTCCGCGCGGCGTACCGGGCGCCGTCGGCCTGCACCACGATCACCGACAACCCGTGGGCCACGACGTCGTGCATCTCCCGGGCGATCCGCGCGCGCTCGTCCGCGCCCGCGAGCGCCACCTGCTGGGCGGCCTCCCGCTCGACCCGCGCGCTGCGCTCGACCAGCGCGTCGACGTACGCCTGGCGCGTACGGCCCAGCGTCCCGAGCGCCCACGCCGTCGCGGCGATGGCGCCCAGGAACATCGTGTTGGCGACGACGGTCGACCACTGCGTGTCGGTGCCGGTGCCGCCCCAGTCCAGCGAGGCGGTCACCGCGGCGAGCGCGCTCACCGCCAGCGCGGCCCAGCCGTGCCGGGCCGGGGCGTGACGCGCGACGGAGTAGACCGCCACCGGCCACGCGACCTGGCCGAGGACCGGCTCGTCGACCGCGAGGACCTGCAGCACGTGGACCGCGGTGACGGCCCAGAAGACGGCGACCGGGTGGCTGCGCCGCCACAGCAGCGGGACGATCGCGGCGGCACTGAGCAGGAGGAACGCCAGGTCGCCGCCGAAGGCCGCCAGCGCCAGCGGGGCCAGGAGGCCGAGCACGAGCAGCCGGTCGAACCAGCGACGCCCCCGCGGACCCAGACGGCGCGGCGGCCGCTGGTCGGGCAGGGACGTGCTCACGACCGCGACCCTAGGCGTGCGGCCCCGGTCGGCGCGTCCGACCAGGGGATGACTCGCGAGCGACGGCGGCCCACCGCGCCGCGAGTAGGGTGCGGCCCATGACCAAGTGGGAGTACCTGACCGCGCCGATCCTGACGCACGCCGCCAAGCAGATCCTCGACAACTTCGGGGCCGATGGCTGGGAGCTCGTGCAGGTCGCGCCGGGGATGAGCCCGGAGAACCTCGTCGGCTACTTCAAGCGCCCGGTCGAGGGCTGAGCCGTGGGCGCGACCCCCGAGGAGCGGCTCGTCGAGCTGGGGCTGGAGGTGCCGGAGGTCGCGGCGCCGGTGGCGGCGTACGTCCCGGCCGTCCGCTCCGGCGACCAGGTCTTCACCTCGGGCCAGCTGCCGATGCGCCAGGGCGAGCTGCTGGTGACCGGCAAGGTCGGCGGGGAGGTCAGCGCCGAGGAGGCCTACGCCTGCGCCCAGCAGTGCGCCCTCAACGCGATCGCCGCGATCAAGGCGCAGGTCGGTGACCTGGCGAACGTCGAGCGCGTCGTCAAGGTGACCGCCTTCATCGCCTCCACGCCCGACTTCACCGGCCAGCCGGGGGTCGCGAACGGCGCCTCGGAGCTCTTCGGCAACGTCTTCGGCGACGCCGGCGTCCACGCCCGGTCCGCGGTCGGCGTGCCGGTGCTGCCGCTGGACGCGCCGGTCGAGGTCGAGGTCGTCGTCGCGGTCCGTCCGGGCGCATGAGGATCCCGCTGCCGCCGGTCCCGCTGCCCGAGCACCTGCTCGACGTCGCCCGGGAGTACGACGACGGCACGCGCGTCCCGGTGCAGCCGCGCGACGCGGCGACCGTGGTCCTGATGCGCGACTCGGCCGCGGGACCGGAGGTCTACCTTCTGCGCAGGCAGGTGTCGATGGACTTCGCCGGCGGCATGGCGGTCTTCCCCGGCGGCGGCGTGGACCAGCGCGACTTCGACGCCTCCGTCGCCTGGGCCGGCCCGGACGCGGCCGACTGGGCCCGGCGGCTCGGCACCGACGAGGAGCTGGCGCGGGCGCTGGTGTGCGCGGCGGTGCGCGAGACCTTCGAGGAGTCCGGCGTGCTCCTCGCCGGGGAGTCCGCGGAGACGGTGGTCGCCGACACGACCGGCGAGGACTGGGAGGCCGACCGGGTCGCCCTGGAGTCGCGCGAGCTCGCGATGACCGACTTCCTCAACCGCCGCGGGCTGGTGCTCCGCACCGACCTGCTCGGCACCTGGGACGGGTGGCTCACGCCGGTCTTCGAGCCCAAGCGCTACCGGACCTGGTTCTTCGTGGCGCTCCTGCCCGAGGGGCAGCGCACGCGCGACGTCTCGACCGAGTCCTCCTCGGTCACCTGGCTGCCGGCGGCCGTCGCGGCCGACCAGGCGGACGGTGGCGAGCTGGCGATGCTGCCGCCGACGTACCTCACGTGCCTGGAGGTGGGCACCCACGGCACGACCGCGGAGGTGCTGGCCGAGGCCGAGCAGCGGACGGTGGCCATGTTCACCCCGTCGGTCGAGCCGCTCGGGGACGCCTGGACGCTGTCCATGCCCGACCGGCTGCGGCCCCTGGTGGCCCAGCGCCGCCGCCCGTGAGCGGCTCCGCCACCGGCTGGGCCGGGGGGTCCTTCGGCGAGCGCGGGTCGTGCGTGCTCGCGCCCAACCCCGACCTGATGACGCTGGACGGCACCAACACCTGGGTGCTGCGCGAGCCGGGCGCGCGGCGCTCGGTCGTGGTCGACCCCGGCCCCTCGATCCTGGAGCACCTCGACGCGGTCGCGGAGACGGCCGGCGAGGTGGGCGCGGTGCTGCTGACCCACCACCACCTCGACCACTCCGAGGCGGCCCGGGAGTTCGCCGAGCGGATGGGCTGCGGGGTCCGCGCGCTCGACCCGGCGTACCGGCTCGGGTCCGAGGGCCTCGCCGACGGCGACGTGGTGGAGGTCGACGGCCTCGAGGTCCACGTCGTCGCGACCCCGGGCCACACCGCCGACTCGCTGTCGTTCCTGCTGCCCGCGGAGGGTGCCCTGCTCACCGGGGACACCGTGCTCGGTCGCGGCACCACCGTCGTCGCCCACCCCGACGGCCGGCTCGGCGCCTACCTCGACAGCCTCGACCGGCTGCACGCCCTGGCCGAGCGGGCCGAGGCGCGGACGATCTGGCCCGGTCACGGCCCAGTCATCGAGGACGCGCTCGGTGCCCTGGACTTCTACATCGGCCACCGGCGCGACCGGCTCGCGCAGGTCGAGGCGGCCGTCGCCGGACTGGCGGACGTGTCGGTCGAGGAGCTGCCGCGGCGGGTGGTCGAGGTCGTGTACGCCGACGTCGACCCGGTCCTGTGGGGCGCCGCGGAGCTCTCGGTCCGCGCCCAGCTCGCCCACCTCGCCGGCCGCTGACCAGCCGAGTCGGGGCGGCTCGACGGTCAGGGGTCCTGACCCGAGGGTCAGGCCCGGCTCAACGGGCGCGGCGGGACAGGCGCTCGACGTCCATGATGACCACCGAGCGCGGCTCGAGGCGGAGCCAGCCGCGGGAGGCGAAGTCGGCCAGCGCCTTGTTGACCGTCTCGCGGGAGGCGCCGACCAGCTGGGCGAGCTCCTCCTGCGTGAGGTCGTGGTGGACGTGCACCCCGTCGTCGGCGGTGCGGCCGAAGCGGTCGGCGAGGTCGAGCAGGGCCTTGGCGACGCGGCCGGGGACGTCGGAGAAGACGAGGTCGGCCACGACGTCGTTGGCCTTGCGCAGCCGGCCGGCGAGCTGGGTGAGCAGGCCGCGGGCGACCACGGGGCGCCCCTCGAGCCAGCGCAGGAGGTCCTCGTGGGAGAGCGAGGCGAACGAGGCGTCGGTCACCGCGGTGACGGTCGCCGAGCGCGGACCCGGGTCGAAGAGCGAGAGCTCGCCGAACATCTGGCCGGGGCCGAGGATCGCCAGCAGGTTCTCGCGGCCGTCGGAGGAGGTGCGGCCGAGCTTCACCTTGCCGTCGAGGACGATGTAGAGCTTGTCACCGGAGTCGCCCTCGTGGAACAGCACGTCCCCGCGGCGCAGCCGGCTCTCCGACATCGACGCCCGCAGCGCCGTCGCCGCCTCGTCGTCCAGCGCGCTGAACAGCGGCGCCTGACGAAGTACGTCGTTGTCCACGGGTCCTCCTCCTCGGCGATCCACCGGGCATGGGTCGCGTCCTCGGGAATCCTACTCAGTGCCGTTCCTCACAAGCACCATCGGCACGGCGGGTCGCCCGCGAGGATGGGCGGTTGCCGGTGCTCCGGGCGCGCTGTCGGTGGCGGTCCGTACCCTTGTCGCCGTGCCAGCCGAGGAGTCGCCGACCGCGCTGGTCCGGCGCGCCCGCAAGATCGACCGGGTCCTCGCGGAGACCTATCCCGACGCCCGGTGCGAGCTGGACTTCGCCAACCCCTTCGAGCTGCTGGTCGTCACGGTGCTCAGCGCGCAGACCACGGACCGGCGGGTCAACGCGGCGCGGCCGGCGCTGTTCGCGGCGTACCCCGACGCCCGCGCGATGGCCGCCGCCGACCGGGCCCACCTCGAGCAGCTGGTCGGCCCGCTGGGCTTCTTCCGCGCCAAGACCGAGTCGCTGCTGAAGCTGAGCGCGGCGCTCGTGGCCGACCACGGCGGCGAGGTGCCGCCGCGGCTGGACGACCTGGTCAAGCTCCCCGGCGTCGGCCGCAAGACCGCCAACGTCGTGCTGGGCAACGCCTTCGACATCCCGGGCATCACCGTCGACACCCACTTCGGCCGCCTGGTGCGCCGCTTCGGGTGGACCGAGGAGACCGACCCGGTCAAGGTCGAGCACGCCGTGGGGGCGCTCTTCCCCAAGCGCGACTGGACGATGCTGTCCCACCACCTGATCTGGCACGGCCGGCGGGTCTGCCACGCCAAGAAGCCGGCGTGCGGCGCGTGCCCGGTCGCGCGCTGGTGCCCGGCGTACGGCGCGGGCCCGACCGATCCCGAGGCAGCGGCCGCCCTGGTCAAGACCCAGGGCCCCGCGTGAGCGCCGACCGGCCGGTGCCGGGCCTGCCGGACTGGATGCGGCCGGTCGAGCAGGCCGTCTCCACCATCGAGGTCACCCACCTGACCCGCTTCGTCCCGCCGGAGGACTCCGACGCCCGCGAGGGTGCGGTGCTGATGCTCTTCAGCGAGGGTCCGCGCGGCGGCGAGGTGCTGCTGACCGAGCGCGCGCACGACATGCGCAGCCACCCCGGCCAGGTCTCCTTCCCCGGCGGCTCGATCGACCCGGGGGAGTCGGTCGTCGAGGCGGCGCTGCGGGAGGCCGAGGAGGAGGTCGGCGTCGTGCCGGGCTCGGTCGACGTCGTGGGGTGCCTGCCGCAGCTGTGGCTGCCGCCGAGCAACTTCGCGGTCACCCCGGTGGTCGGCTGGTGGCGCGAGCCCGCGCAGGTCTCGGTGGTGAGCCGGGCCGAGGTGCACGCGATCCACCACGCCGCGATCGAGGACCTCGTCGACCCCGAGAACCGCGTGACCGTGCGTCACCCGGTGGGCTACACGAGCCCGGGCTTCCTGATCGGCCCCGAGCGCGACGTCATCCTGTGGGGCTTCACCGGCGGGATCATCGCGCGGCTCTTCGACTACCTGGGCTGGACGCGCGCGTGGGACACCTCGCGGGTCCGCGACCTGCCGGCGTACATGCTGCAAGGTGACTCCCGCACCCAGCGGAACGCCCGCGCGGGCATGCTGGACATCGAGGAGCCCGATCGGTGAACGCGCTGGACTGGCTGCTGGTCCTGCTGGTGCTCGCGTACGCGCTCTCCGGCTACTGGCAGGGCTTCGTCACCGGCGCGTTCGCGACCACGGGGCTGCTCCTCGGCGGTCTGGCCGGCGTGTGGCTGGCCCCGGTCGCCCTCGGTGACGCGGCGCCCTCGCTCGTCGTGTCGCTGGGCGCGCTGTTCATCGTGATCCTGACCGCCTCGCTGGGCCAGGCGGTCCTGCAGTACGCCGGCGCGCGGATCCGCGACCGGATCACCTGGCAGCCGGTGCGGGCCATCGACGCGGTCGGCGGCGCGGCGCTCAGCGCGGCGGCCGTGCTGCTGGTGGCCTGGGCGCTCGGCGTCGCGATCTCCGGGTCGGCCATCTCCGGGGTCACCCCGCTGGTCCGCGGGTCGACGGTGCTCGCGAAGGTCGACGGGGCGCTGCCCGGCTCGGCCGGGAACGTGCTCGACACGTTCAACAACGTGGTCGGGACGACGTTCTTCCCCCGCTACCTCGAGCCGTTCGCGCCGGAGCGGATCGTCGAGGTGGGCCCCGGCCCGAAGCGGCTGCTGCGCGACCCCGACGTCGAGGCCGCCCAGCCCAGCGTGCTGAAGATCCGCGGGACGAACGGGTGCGGCCGCGGGATCGAGGGCTCGGGGTTCCTCTACGCCGACGACCGGCTGATGACCAACGCCCACGTGGTGGCCGGGGTCGCGGAGCCGGCGGTCGAGCTCGGCGAGGACACCGTCTCGGCGCAGGTCGTCTACTACAACAGCGAGCTCGACGTGGCGGTGCTGGCGCTCGACGACGGCGGGCTGCCGGTGCTGGACTTCGACGAGGACGCCCAGCCCAGGGACGGGGTGGCGATCCTGGGCTACCCCCAGGACGGGCCCTACAACGTCAACCCGGGCCGGATCCGTGCCGAGCAGCGGCTGCGCTCGCCCAACATCTACGGCGACGGCACCGTGATCCGCGAGGTCTTCTCGCTGCGCGGGCTGGTGCGCCCCGGCAACTCCGGCGGCCCGATCGTCTCCTCGCGCGGCGACGTCGTCGGCGTGGTGTTCGCGGCCTCGGTGACCGACAAGGACACCGGCTACGCGCTGACCGCCGAGCAGGTGGCCGACGCCCGCCGCATCGGCGTCACCAACACCGAGGCCGTGTCGACCGGCGACTGCGCGGGCTGAGCCGGCGGGGTGCAGGAATCCCCGGTTCCCCGGGGATTCCGGCGCTTCTCAGGGGAAGCATCGGCCGAGATGTGCCGGTTTCCCCGGCTCCCCGGGGAAACCGTCAGGCCGGTCAGCGCTCAGGCCTGGCCCTTGAGCGCGCGGGGGATCTCGCGGCCCTGCTCGATGGCCTTCTCGGGGGCACGCACCTGCTTGACCTTCTTCAGGCCGACGAAGCCGAGCAGGCCGGCGAGGAGCAGGTAGAAGCCGAAGACGATCAGGAACGCCCAGTGCAGCTCGAGGCCCTTGTCGTCCCAGTGGATGAAGTAGGCGATCGCGACCGAGAGCATGATGATCGCCAGCACCGCGACGAAGCCCGCGGCGGCGAACAGCCCGACGCCGATGCCGCCGGCCTTGACGCTCACCTTGAGCTCGGACTTCGCGAGCTGGATCTCCTTGGAGACCAGCGTCGAGATGTCGCGGCTCGCGTCGGCGACGAGACGACCGATGGTGGGGTCGCCGTCCTGCGGCGGCCTGACCGGATGCGACATTCGTTCGTTCCCCTTGCGTCGAGATGTGGCCCTGACCCTACAGAACCCCTCTGGGCGGGGATCAGTCGTCGTCAGTCCTGCTGGTAGACGTCCGGTACCCCGTCGGCGTCGGCGTCGCGCTCCTCGGCCTCGCAGATCCGCCGGTAGACCCGGTTGCGCGCGCGCAGCACCAGCGCCGCCAGGACGGTGGCCAGCAGCGAGCCGACGAGCACCCCGACCTTGACGTGGTCGTCCTGGGTGCCCTGGCCGAACGCCAGCTCTCCGATCAGCAGCGAGACGGTGAAGCCGATGCCGGCCAGCATCGCCATGCCGATCACGTCGACCCAGGACAGCTCCTCGTCGAGGTCGGCGCGGGTGAAGGTGGCCAGCAGCCAGGTGGAGCCGGCGATGCCGACGGTCTTGCCGACCACCAGGCCCAGCACGATGCCGAGCGCGACGGGGTCCCGGAGGGCCTCGAGGAAGCCGTCGACTCCGCCGACGGTGACGCCGGCGGCGAAGAACGCGAAGACGGGCACGGCGAACCCGGCCGAGAGCGGTCGTACGACGTGCTCGAGGTGCTCGGCCATCCCGGGGCCGTCGCCCCCGTCGCGGCGCAGCACCGGGACGGTGAAGCCGAGCAGCACGCCGGCGACCGTCGCGTGCACGCCCGACTCGTGCACCAGCACCCAGGTGACCAGGGCGAGCGGCACGAGCAGGAAGCCGGAGCGGACCCGCTTCTGGACGAGGAACGCGAACGCGGCGAGCGGCACCAGGGCCAGCGCGAGGAACGGCAGGTGCAGCTCGTCGGTGTAGAAGAGCGCGATGATCGTGATGGCCAGCAGGTCGTCGACCACGGCCAGGGTCAGCAGGAAGGTGCGCAGCCCCGCGGGCAGGTGGGTGCTGATCACCGCGAGGATCGCCACGGCGAAGGCGATGTCGGTGGCGGTGGGGATCGCCCAGCCGGCCAGCTCGCCGTCGTGGAGGAGGTTCCACCCGACGTACACGACGGCGGGCAGGGCCATGCCGCCGACCGCGGCTGCGACGGGCACGGCCGCGCGGCGCGGGTCGCGGAGGTCACCGGCGACGAACTCGCGCTTGAGCTCGAGGCCCGCGACGAAGAAGAAGATCGCCAGCAGGCCGTCGGCGGCCCAGGTGCCGATGGTCAGGTCGAGGTGCAGGGCCTCCGGCCCGACGCGGAAGTCGCGCGCCGCCTCGTACACGTCGGCCCAGGGGGTGTTGGCCCACACGATCGCGACGAGCGCGCCGACGATCAGCAGCATGCCGCCGGTGGTCTCCGAGCGGAGCACCTCGGCGATGCGGGTGTTCTCGAGCAGCGACGGGCGGACGAAGAGGCGGCCGCGCTGGGGGGAGGGCGTCGGGGTGGTCATGAGGCTCCAGGGGTCGCGGAACGGACGCCGACCAGACTTCCCGGCACACCCTGCGTCGAGCCTACCGTCACGGTCCGTGACGTCCGGCCCCCGTGGGCCGCCCGGGGCCCACCCCCGGACGGCCCTCACGGGTCAGTCGTCGGCGGCCTTGCCGGAGCTGAGCTTGCCCGAGATCAGGTCCATCACCGTCGAGTCGGCGAGCGTCGTGACGTCCCCGACCTCGCGCTGCTCGGCGACGTCGCGCAGGAGGCGCCGCATGATCTTGCCCGAGCGGGTCTTGGGCAGCTCGGGGACGATCATCACCTGGCGCGGCTTGGCGATCGCGCCGATCTCCTTGCGGACGTGGTTGCGCAGCTCCTCGACGATGTCCTCGCCGCCGTCGCCGGCCTCGTCGCGCAGGATGACGAACGCGCAGACCGCCTGGCCGGTGTCCTCGTCCTTGGCGCCGACGACCGCCGCCTCCGCGACCTTGGGGTGGGAGACGAGCGCGGACTCGATCTCGGTGGTGGAGAGCCGGTGGCCCGAGACGTTCATGACGTCGTCGACCCGGCCGAGGACCCACAGGTCGCCGTCGGTGTCCTTCTTGGCGCCGTCGCCGGCGAAGTACCAGCCCTGCTCGGCGTACCGCGACCAGTAGGTGTCCTTGAACCGCTGGTCGTCGCCCCAGATGGTGCGCAGCATCGAGGGCCACGGCTCGGTCAGGACGAGGTATCCGCCGGATCCGTTCGGGACCGACTCGCCCTCCTCGGTGACGACGTCGGCGGCGACGCCGGGGATCGGGATCATCGCCGACCCGGGCTTGCCGTGGGTCACGCCGGGGAGCGGGCTGATCATGATCGAGCCGGTCTCGGTCTGCCACCAGGTGTCGACGACGGGGGTACGGCCGGCGCCGACGACCTCGCGGTACCAGACGTAGGCCTCGGGGTTGATCGGCTCACCGACCGAGCCGAGGATCCGCAGGCTCGACATGTCGCGGGCGTCGGGGATCTCGCGGCCCTGCTTCATGAACGACCGGATCGCGGTCGGCGCGGTGTAGAAGATCGTGACGCCGTACTCCTCGATGATCTGCCACCAGCGGCCCCTCTCCGGGGAGTCGGGGGTGCCCTCGTAGAGCACCTGCGTCGCGCCGTTCGCGAGCGGGCCGTAGACGATGTAGGAGTGGCCGGTCACCCAGCCGATGTCGGCGGTGCACCAGTAGACGTCGGTCTCCGGCTTGAGGTCGAAGACCGCCCAGTGCGTGTAGGCGCAGCCGGTGAGGTAGCCGCCGGTGGTGTGCAGGATGCCCTTGGGCTTGCCGGTGGTCCCGGAGGTGTACATGACGTAGAGCGGGTGCTCGGAGTCGAAGGCCTCCCACTGGTGCTCGGTCGGGGCCTGCGCGACCGAGTCGTGCCACCAGACGTCGACGGCGTCGTCCCACTCGACCTCCTGGCCGGTGCGCTGGACGACCAGGACCTTCTCGACCGTGTGCCCGTCGCGGTCGGCGGCCTTCGCGCGGGCCTCGTCGACGGCCGGCTTGAGCGCGGAGGGCGCGCCGCGGCGGTAGCCGCCGTCGGCGGTGACCACGACCTTCGCCTGGCAGTCGGTCAGCCGGGAGGCGAGCGCGTCGGAGGAGAACCCGCCGAAGACCACCGTGTGCGGGGCGCCGATGCGGGCGCAGGCCAGCATGGTCACGACGGCCTCGGGGATCATCGGCATGTAGATCGCGACGCGGTCGCCGGTGCCGACGCCGAGGTCGGTCAGGGCGTTCGCGGCCTGGCTCACCTCGGCCTGCAGCTCGGCGTAGGTGATCGAGCGCTTGTCCTCGACCGGCTCGCCGACCCAGTGGATGGCCACCTTGTCGCCGCGGCCGGCCTCGACGTGCCGGTCGACGCAGTTGTACGCCGCGTTCAGCCGGCCGCCGACGTACCACTTGGCGAACGGCGGGTCGGTCCAGTCGAGGACCTGGTCCCACGTCTGGGTCCAGTCGAGCCGCTCGGCCTGCTCGGCCCAGAAGGCCTCCCGGTCCGCGGCCGCTCGCGCGTACGCCTCCTCCCGCAGGTTGGCGTGGGCCGCGAGGTCGGCCGGCGGCTCGAACCGACGGTCCTCCTTGAGGAGGTTGGACAGGGTCTCTTCGCTCACTTCAGGGCTCCTGATCGTCCGACGAGGGGTGGCCCTCGCCACAGTAGTGAAGGGTCGTGTGCCCCGGAACGCGGTGCGGCGCGTCCCGGGGCACACGACCGGGGGTGGGCCTCAGTGCTGGACGGCCTGCTCGGCGCCGGCGCCGGTGAGCGCACGGACCTCGAGCTCGGTGTAGCGGTCCTCGGCCGCCGGCTCCCGGCTGGTCACCGTCCCGAGCCAGCCGAAGAAGAAGCCGAGCGGGATCGAGACGATGCCGGGGTTCTCCAGCGGGAACCAGGAGATGTCGATGCTGGTCGGCAGCAGCGAGAGGTTCTTGCCGGTCGGGTCGAGCCCCTTGCCGGAGACCACCGGGGAGAAGATCACCAGCCCGACGGCCGAGATCAGGCCGCCGTAGATGCTCCACAGCGCGCCGCGGGTGTTGAAGCGGCGCCAGAACATGTTGTAGATGATCGTCGGCAGGTTCGCCGAGGCGGCGACGGCGAAGGCCAGCGCCACGAGGAACGCGATGTTCAGGCTCTGCGCGGGGATTGCCAGCAGGATCGAGACCAGGCCGATGCCGGCGGCCGCGAAGCGGGTCACCTTGATCTCCTGGTCCTCGGTCGCGGTGCCCTTCTTGATCACGGAGTTGTAGATGTCGTGGGCCACCGACGCCGACGAGGTCAGGGTCAGGCCGGCGACCACCGCGAGGATCGTCGCGAACGCCACGGCCGCGATCAGTGCCAGCAGGATGGCGCCTCCGGTCGACCCGGCCCCGCCACCGACGGACTCGGCGAGCAGGGGAGCGGCCAGGTTGCCGGACGCGTCGAGCTCACCGGACTCCCGCAGGCCCGGGATGTCGAGGAGCGCGGCAGCGCCGAAGCCGAGCACCAGCGTGAAGAGGTAGAAGACGCCGATCAGCCCGATCGCCCACAGGACCGACTTCCGGGCGTCCCGGGAGGTCGGGACGGTGTAGAAGCGGATGAGGATGTGCGGCAGGCCGGCGGTGCCGAGCACCAGCGCGATGCCGAGGCTGATGAAGTCGATCTTGCTGGTCGCGGTGGCGCCGTACTTCAGGCCCGGCTCGAGGAACGCCGAGCCCTGCCCGGAGTTGCTGGCCGCCGCGCCGAGCAGCTCGGAGAGGTTGAAGTCGAACTTCGCGAGCACCAGCACGACGATCAGCGCGGAGCCGGTCATCAGCAGGACGGCCTTGACGATCTGCACCCAGGTGGTGCCCTTCATGCCGCCGACGGTGACGTAGAAGATCATCAGCGCGCCGACGCCGAAGATGACGATGTTCTTGACCGCCTGGTCGTCGACGCCGAGCAGCAGCGCGACGAGCGCGCCGGCGCCGACCATCTGGGCGAGCAGGTAGAAGATCGACACCACGACCGTCGAGGTCGCCGCGGCCATCCGCACCGGGCGCTGCTTCATGCGGAACGCCAGCTGGTCGGCCATCGTGTAGCGACCGGAGTTGCGCAGCATCTCGGCCACGAGTAGCAGCGCGACCAGCCAGGCCACGAGGAAGCCGATCGAGTAGAGGAACCCGTCGTAGCCCGACAGCGCGATCGCGCCGGAGATGCCGAGGAACGACGCCGCCGACATGTAGTCGCCGCCGATCGCGAGCCCGTTCTGCACCGGCGAGAACGACCGGCCGCCGGCGTAGAAGTCGGCCGTGCCGGACGTCTGCCGGCTGGCCCAGAAGGTGATGCCGACCGTCAGCGCGACGACGGCGAGGAACAGGATCGTGGTGAGCACCTGGTCGTCCATCAGTGGTCCCCTCCCTCGTGGTGGCGGCGCGGGGAGTGGGTGCCGCGCTCGGCGACGTACTGCTCGTCGAGCTGGCGGGCCAGCGGGTCGAGCTTGCTCTCGGAGTAGCGGGCGTAGAGGAACGCCAGGCCGAACGTCGTCACGAACTGCAGCAGGCCGAAGACCAGCGCGACGTTGATGTTGCCGACGACCTTGGTGTCCATGAAGCCACCGGCGTAGTTCGACATCAGGATGTAGAGCAGGTACCAGGCCAGGAACGCGGCCGTGGCGGGCAGGACGAAGCCCCGGTAGCGCTTGCGCAGCTCGTGGAACTCCGGTGCGGCGGAGAGCTGGTCGTAGACCGGGTCGTGCCGGCCCGCCTGCTCCGGCACCTCGGGCGGTGTGGTCACCGAATGGCCCCTCTCGTGGACAGGTGTGATCGGCGTCACCGTAGGAGCGGGCGCGCGGGCGGTCGCGCGCGACGAACGGTCGCCGGGCCGGGGCCGGGGTCGCGGCGGGCCTGCGTCCGGGCCCGCCGTGAGGCGGTGAGGTCCGTGAGGCCGTGAGGACAAGTTGACGTCGGCGAACCAGCGGGCGGCGCCGGAGGTCATCTCCGGCGCCGAGGTTGGGAGCCATGACGACGACCGCACCCGCGACCGAGGTCGCTGCCGCCGCGACGCCGGCCGCCGCGCCGCCCGCCCCTCCCGCCCCTCCCGCACCGTCCGCGCCGTCCGCACCCGCGCGCCGTACCGGCCGGTGGATCGAGGACTGGCGGCCCGAGGACGCGACGTTCTGGGAGCAGACCGGCCGCGCGGTGGCCCGCCGCAACCTGGCCTGGTCGATCTTCGCCGAGCACCTGGGCTTCTCGGTGTGGCTGATCTGGAGCGTCAGCTCGGCGTTCCTGGTCTCGGCCGGCTTCGACTTCACCGCCCAGCAGCTCTTCCTGCTGGTGGCGCTGCCGAACCTGGTCGGCTCGCTGCTGCGGCTGCCCTACACCTTCGCGGTGCCGCGGTTCGGCGGGCGGAACTGGACGATGGTGAGCGCGGCGATGCTGCTGGTGCCGACGCTGCTGTTCGCCTACGCCGTGCAGGAGCCGACCACGCCGTACTGGGCCTTCTGCCTGATCGCCGCGACGGCCGGCTTCGGCGGCGGCAACTTCGCCTCCTCGATGGCCAACATCAACTTCTTCTACCCCGCCGCCCAGAAGGGCGCCGCGCTCGGCCTCAACGCGGCCGGCGGCAACCTCGGGGTCTCGCTGGTCCAGCTCCTCCTGCCCGTCCTCGTCGGCGGCGCGGGGATCTTCGGGCTGGTGCAGGCCTCCGACGGCGGCGTCCACCTGGAGCGGGCCGCCTGGGTCTACGCCGGGCTGGCGGTGGTGGCGACGTTCGCGGCGTGGCGCTGGATGGACAACCTCGGGACCGCGGTCTCCCGGCCGCGCGAGCAGCTGCGCGTCGTGCGGCACCGCCACACCTGGGTGATGGCGTTCCTCTACATCGGCACGTTCGGCTCGTTCATCGGCTACTCCGCGGCGATGCCGCTCCTGATCAAGCTCAACTTCTGGGTCCCCGGGCCCGGCGCCCTCGGCACCGGCGTCTACTTCGCCTACTACGCCTTCCTCGGCGCCCTGGTCGGCTCCGCGACCCGGCCGCTGGGCGGCTGGCTGGCCGACCGGGTCGGCGGTGCGAAGGTCACCCTCGGCGCCTTCGCCGCGATGATCGTGGGCACGCTGGCGGTGCTGTGGACGCTGACCCAGCTCAGGCCGAACCCGACGCAGGACCCGGCGATGGCGACCGACAACCGCTCCTGGTTCCCGTGGTTCCTCGCCTTCTTCCTCTGCGTCTTCGCCGCGACCGGCATCGGCAACGGCTCGACGTACAAGATGATCCCGGCGATCTGGCGCACCGAGGCCGAGCGCGCGACGACGGTGGGCACGCCCGAGCGGACCGCTGCGGTCGACGCCGCCACGAAGCAGGCCTCCGCGGCGATCGGCGTCATCGGGGCCGTCGGCGCGGTCGGCGGCTTCCTGGTCCCGCTGGCGTTCAGCTCGCCGTGGGTCGAGGACCCGATGTCGGCGACCAAGGGCGCGTTCGTCGTCTTCACGGCGTTCTACGTCGTCTGTGCCGCCGTCGTGCACGTCGTCTTCCTGCGCCGTCGCGCGGGGGAGGCCGGCGCGGTCCGGACGGCGATCTGAGTGACCACGGGCTCGACGCGGACCCACTGCCCCTACTGCAGCCTGCAGTGCGGCATGACCCTCGAACGGGTCGGCCGCACGCTGGAGGTGCGGCCCTGGCCGGAGTTCCCCGTCAACGAGGGCGCGCTGTGCCGGAAGGGCTGGACCGCGACCGGGCTGCGCGGGCACCGGGAGCGGCTGACCACGCCGCTGGTGCGCGACGCCGCGACCGGTGAGCTGCGGGCGGCCGGCTGGGACGAGGCGCTCGACCTCGTCGCCGAGCGGCTCCGGGCGGTGCAGTCCGCGCACGGCCGCGACGCCGTGGCGGCCTTCGGTGGCGGCGGGCTGACCAACGAGAAGGCCTACCAGCTCGGCAAGCTGGCGCGGGTCGCGCTCGGCACCAGCCAGGTCGACTACAACGGCCGCTGGTGCATGAGCTCGGCCGCCTCCGCGGGCAACCAGGCCCTCGGGATCGACCGGGGGCTGCCGTTCCCGCTGGCCGACGTGGAGCGGGCCGACGTCGTCGTGCTGGTCGGCTCGAACCTCGCCGAGACGATGCCCCCGGCGGCGCGGCACCTCGACCGGCTCCGCGAGCGGGGCGGGCGCGTCGTGGTGGTCGACCCGCGACGCACGCCGACCGCCGAGCGGGCCGACCTCGTCCTCCAGCCGGTGCCGGGCACGGACCTGCCGCTGGCCCTCGGCGTGCTGCACCTGCTCGACGCGGCCGGCGCCGTCGACGAGGAGTACGTCGCCACGCGGACGACCGGGTTCGACGCGGTCCGCAGGTCGGTCGCCGGCTGGTGGCCCGAGCGGGTCGAGCGGGTCACCGGCGTGCCCGCCGCGGAGCTGCGCGCGCTGGCCGACCTGCTGGCCGGCTCCCCGCGCGTGGTGGTGCTGACCGCCCGCGGGGCAGAGCAGCACAGCCAGGGCACCGCCACGGTGCTCGCCTGGCTCAACGTGGCGCTCGCCCTCGGGATGCCGGGAAAGGTCGGCGCCGGCTACGGCTGCCTCACCGGCCAGGGCAACGGCCAGGGCGGTCGCGAGCACGGCCAGAAGGCCGACCAGCTCCCGGGCTACCGGATGATCGACGACCCCGCCGCCCGGGCCCACGTCGCCGGGGTGTGGGGCGTCGACCCGGACTCGCTGCCGGGCCCCGGCCGGTCGGCGTACGAGCTGCTGGACTCCCTCGGCACCGACGAGGGCGCCCGGGCGCTGCTGGTGCTGGGCAGCAACATCGTGGTCTCCGCGCCCCACGCCACCCACGTCACCGAGCGGCTCGCCGCCCTCGACCTGCTCGTCGTCGCCGACATCGTTCTTTCCGAGACCGCGTCGCTGGCAGACGTCGTGCTGCCCGTGACCCAGTGGGCCGAGGAGACCGGCACCATGACGAACCTCGAGGGCCGGGTGGTGCTGCGCGAGCGCGCGGTCTCGCCGCCCGCGGGCGTGCGCACCGACCTCGAGCTGATGGCCGACCTGGCCGGGCGGCTCGGGTCGCCGGTGCCGTTCTCCGCCGACCCGGCCGAGGTGTTCGCCGAGCTCGGCCGGGCCTCGGCCGGCGGTCGCGCGGACTACGCCGGCATCACCCACGAGCGGATCCGGGCCGAGCACGGGGTGTTCTGGCCCTGCCCGGACGCCGACCACCCCGGGACCCCGCGGCTGTTCGCGGACCGCTTCGCCACGCCCGACGGTCGGGCGCGGTTCGTGGTGGTCGACCACGCCGGCGCCGCGGAGCAGCCGGACGCGGCGTACCCCCTCCACCTGACGACGGGGCGGGTCCTCGCGCAGTACCAGTCCGGCGCGCAGACCCGCCGCGTCCGCGACCTGCCCGACGACGGGCCCTTCGTGGAGCTGCACCCGATGCTGGCCGACCGGATCGGCGCGCGCGACGGCGAGCCGGTCGTCGTGACCACCCGGCGCGGGGAGCTCACGGCGCCGGCGCGGGTGGTCGCCACGATCCGCCCCGACACGGTGTTCGTGCCGTTCCACTGGGTCGGGGCGAACCGGCTCACCAACGACGCGCTCGACCCCTCCTCGCGGATGCCGGAGTTCAAGGCCTGTGCGGCGGCGGTGCGCGCATGAGCCGCGGGGGGACCCTCGAGCGGGTGGTCGTCGTCGGCGCCGGGATGGCGGCGGTCCGGCTGGCCGGCGACCTCGCGGGCGGCGGCGCCCACGACGTGGTGCTGCTCGGCGACGAGCCGCACGCGCCGTACAACCGGATCCTGCTCTCGGCCGTGCTGGAGGGCACCCACGACCCGGCGTCGCTCGCGCTGCCGCTGCCCGACGAGGTGGACCTGCGCACGGGCACCCGGGTCGTCGAGGTGCACCGGGCCGAGCGCGAGGTGGAGCTGGCCGACCGGACCCGGGTGGGCTACGACCGGCTCGTGCTCGCCACCGGCAGCGTGCCGACGCTGCCGCCGATCCGCGGCCTGGTCCGGGTCGACGGCCGACTCGACGACCGGGTGCACGCCTTCCGCAGCCTCGAGGACTGCCGCCGGCTCGACGCGGCCGTCCCGGCGGCGCGCCGCGCCGTCGTCGTCGGTGGCGGCCTGCTCGGCCTGCAGGTGGCCCGGGCCCTGAGCGTCCGCGGGCTGGCCACCGAGGTGGTCGAGGGCGGCGAGCACCTGCTGCGCAGCCAGGTCGGCCCGGCCGCCGGGTCCGTGCTGGCCCGCGGGCTGCGCCGCCTCGGCACCACCGTGTGCACCGGTGCGCGCGCGGTCCGGCTGACCCCCACGGGCGACACCTGCCGACTGAGCCTGGACAACGGCCACGCGCTGGAGGACCTCGACCTGGTCGTGCTCACCGCCGGCGGCCGGCCGAGCACCGCGCTCGCCCGCCGGGCCGGCCTCGCCGTACGTCGCGGGGTGGTCGTGGACGACCGCCTGCGCACCAGCGACGAGCGGGTCCACGCGATCGGCGACTGCGCCCAGCGCGGCGACCGCACGACGGGGTTCGTCGCTCCCGCCTGGGAGCAGGCCGAGGTGCTGGCCCGCCACCTGCGCGGCGAGGACCGGTCCTACGAGGGGTCGCGGGTCGTCGCCCGGCTGCGCGCCACCGACCTCGACGTCGCCGTGCTGGGCGAGCCGGAGCGGGCCGAGGGCGAGGTGGTCGAGGTGACCAACCCCGTCGTCGGCTCCCACCGCAAGCTGGTCGTGCGCGACGGGCGGATCGTGGCCGCGACCCTCGTCGGCGACCTCTCCCGCGTCGGCCTGGTCACCCAGCACTTCGACCGCGGCACCGTCCTCGGCCCCACCGAGCCGGCCGACCTGCTCCTGCCCGAGCGGCCCGCGGCCGGCGCGCCGAGCGCCGCCGCGGCCCTGCCCGACGACGCCGAGGTCTGCGCGTGCGCCGGTGTCACCGCCGGGCGCGTCCGCGCCTGCTCCTCGCTGGCCGACGTCACCGCCACCACCCGCGCCACCACCGGTTGCGGCGGCTGCGCCGCCACCGTCCGCGACCTGCTCGCCGCACGACCGTCCCTCAGCAGCATGGAAGGAACCCCCCGATGAGCCCCCACCTCCGCAAGACCCTCGTGGTCGTCGGCCACGGCATGGTCGGCCACCGCTTCGTGCAGGCGGCGATCGAGCGCGGCCTCACCGAGACCCACGACGTCGTGGTGGTCGGCGAGGAGCCGCGCCCGGCGTACGACCGCGTCGCGCTGACCTCGTTCTTCGAGGTCGGCGCCGACGCGCTGTCGTTCATGCCGGCCGGGGAGTACGACGACCCGCGGGTGCGGCTGCTGCTCGGCACGTCGGTCGTGGAGGTCGACCCGGCCGGGCGGACCGTGCGCCTCTCCGACGGCACCGCCGTCGCCTACGACGAGCTCGTGCTCGCGACCGGCGCCGCGCCGTTCGTGCCGCCGGTGCCCGGCCACGACCTGCCCGGCTGCTTCGTCTACCGCACGATCGAGGACCTCGAGGCGATTCGCGACGCGGCCGCCGGTGCGCGGACGGGTGCCGTCGTCGGGGGTGGCCTGCTCGGGCTGGAGGCCGCCAACGCGCTGCACGGCCTCGGCCTGGAGACCCACGTGGTCGAGATGGCGCCCCGGCTGATGCCGGTCCAGGTCGACGACGCCGGCGGCGCGACGCTGGCCCGCCACGTCGAGGGGCTGGGGCTGCGGCTGCACACCGGGGTCGCGACGAAGGCGGTCCTCGAGCGCGACGGCCGTGCCGCGGGGCTCGACCTCGGCGAGGCAGGCGGCAGCGTGGAGGCCGACGTCGTGGTGTTCTCCGCGGGCATCCGCCCGCGGGACGCCCTGGCCCGGGCCGCCGGGCTGGACCTGGCCGAGCGCGGGGGCGTGCTGGTCGACGAGCGGTGCCGCACCTCCGACCCGCACGTGTGGGCGGTCGGGGAGTGCGCGGCGCCGGCGGGACGGATGTACGGCCTGGTCGCGCCGGGCTACGCGATGGCCGAGGTCGTCGTCGACGCGCTGCTCGGCGGGCCGGGGGAGTTCACCGGTGCCGACATGTCCACCAAGCTCAAGCTGATGGGCGTGGACGTGGCGTCCTTCGGCGACGCGTTCGCGACCACCGCCGGTGCGCTGGAGCTGGTCCTGGCCGACGCCGTGGCCGGGCTCTACAAGAAGCTGGTCGTCTCCGAGGACGGTCGCCGGCTCCTCGGCGGGATCCTGGTCGGTGACGCGTCGGCGTACGGCGTGCTCCGCCCGATGGTCAGCTCCGGCATCGAGCTGCCCGAGAACCCCGAGGAGCTGATCCTCCCGGCCTCCCGGGGCGGCGCCGAGGTGAGCCTGCCCGACGACGCGCAAGTCTGCTCCTGCAACGACGTGAGCAAGGCCGACATCGTCGCGGCCGCCGCCTGCGAGGGCACGACGCGCGCCGGCGCCACCTGCGGCTCGTGCAAGCCGCTGGTCAAGAAGGTGGTCGAGGAGTACTACGCCGCGCAGGGCCGCACGGTCGACCGCAGCCTGTGCGAGCACTTCGCGATGACCCGCCAGGAGCTCTTCGACGTGGTCGCCGTCCACGGGTGCACCGGCTTCGACCAGGTCGTCGCCGGCCACGGCACCGGCCGCGGCTGCGACGTCTGCAAGCCCACCGTCGCCTCGATCCTCGCCTCCCAGCTCGGCCACCACGTGCTCGACGAGGGGCGCGCGGCGCTGCAGGACACCAACGACGCCTACCTGGCCAACATCCAGCGCAACGGCACCTACTCGGTCGTCCCGCGGATCCCCGGCGGCGAGATCACCCCCGAGGGGCTGATCGTGATCGGCGAGGTCGCCCGGGACTTCGGGCTCTACACCAAGATCACCGGCGGCCAGCGCATCGACCTGTTCGGCGCGCGGATGGAGGAGCTGCCGGCGATCTGGTCGCGGCTGGTCGACGCCGGCTTCGAGTCCGGCCACGCCTACGGCAAGTCGCTGCGCACGGTGAAGTCGTGCGTCGGCTCGACCTGGTGCCGGTACGGCGTGCAGGACTCGGTCCGGATGGCGATCGACCTGGAGCTGCGCTACCGCGGGCTGCGCTCGCCGCACAAGCTCAAGGGCGGCGTCAGCGGCTGCGCCCGCGAGTGCGCGGAGGCGCGCGCGAAGGACTTCGGGATCATCGCCACCGAGAAGGGCTGGAACCTCTACGTCGGCGGGAACGGCGGCGCCACCCCCGCCCACGCCCGGCTGCTGGCCGGGGACCTCGACGACGGGACGCTCGTGCGCTACCTCGACCGGTTCCTCATGTACTACGTCCGGACCGCCGACCGGCTGCAGCGCACCGCCCCGTGGATCGACTCCCTCGACGGCGGGCTCGAGCGGGTCCGCGAGGTCGTGGTCGACGACGCGCTCGGGCTCGGCTCGGAGCTCGAGGCGGCGATGGCCCGGCACGTCGACGGCTACCAGGACGAGTGGCGGGGCACCCTGGAGGACCCCGACAAGCTCGCGCGCTTCGTGTCCTTCGTCAACGCCCCGGACGTGCCCGACCCGCACATCGCGTTCCGCGCCGAGCGCGACCAGGAGGTCCCGGCGGAGCCCACCGGCCCGGTCACCCTCGGCGCGACGATCCCGGTCGGGGCGCCGCGGTGAGCGCGGGCGTCCCCACCACGGCGTACACGGTGGTGTGCGGGCTCGACCGGGTCCCGCGGGAGGGCGGGGTCTGCGCCCTGGTCGAGGGGCGGGCGGTGGCGGTCTTCCGGACCTGGGACGACGAGGTGTTCGCCCTGGACAACTACGATCCGTTCTCGCGGGCCTCGGTGCTGGCCCGTGGCATCGTCGGCACGCGCGGGGAGGTCCCGTTCGTCGCCTCGCCGATGCACAAGCAGGCCTTCGACCTGCGCACCGGGCAGTGCCTCGACGACGCGGCGGTCCGGGTACCGACGTACGACGTCGCCGTCCGCGACGGGACGGTCCTGGTGGGACCGGCCCGCCGGTGAACGGACCGGACGGGGCCGAGGAGGAGGGAGGGACCGTGGGCGAACCGCTCCCGCTGGCCGGCTACCGCATCGGCGTCACCGCCGCCCGCAAGGTCGAGGACCAGATCGGCCTGCTCGAACGGCGCGGGGCCGAGGTGGTGTGGGCGCCCGCGCTGTCGCTGGAGCCCAACCAGGTCGACGACGCCTCGCTGCGCGCGGCGACCGAGGAGGTCCTGGCGCGGCCGGTGGACATGTTCCTGGCGACCACCGGCATCGGGATGCGGACGTGGTTCGAGGCCGCGGACTCCTGGGGGCTCGGCGACGCGCTGGTCGCCGCCATCGGCAGGGCCGAGATCCTGGCGCGGGGGCCGAAGTCGGTCGGCGCGCTGCGCCGGCGCGGGCTGCGCGAGCTGTGGGCGCCGGCCTCGGAGTGCTTCGAGGACGTGCTCGAGCACCTGCGAGGCCGCTCGCTGGAGGGGTTGCGGATCGTCGTGCAGGAGCACGGCCAGTCGCTCTCCATGGTGGCCCACGCGCTGCGCCGGCAGGGCGCGGACGTCACCGTCGTCACCGTCTACCGCGTCGAGTCCGCCGAGGACCTCGAGCCGCTGTTCGGCATGATCGACCTGGTCGCCGACCGGGCGCTCCACGCGGTCACCTTCACCTCCGCGCCCGCCGTCGCCGCCCTGATGGAGGCGGCCGGCCCGACCGGCCGCCGCGACGACGTCGTCGCGGCCTTCCAGGCCGACGTGGTCGCCTCCTGCGTCGGACCGGTCACCGCCGCGGCCTTCGAGCTGTGGGGCGTCCCCACCATCCACCCCGAGCGGAACCGGCTGGCCGCGATGGTCAAGCAGCTCGAGACCGAGCTGCCCTCGCGCAGCGCCGGGGTCAGCATCGAGGTCGCCGGCCACACCCTGCTCCTGCACGGCGACGAGGTGCTGCTCGACGGCGCCGAGGTCCGGCTCTCCCCGGCGCCCTTCGCGCTGCTCCAGGCGCTCCTGGTCAATCCCGGCCACGTGGTCTCGCGGCGCGAGCTGCTCGCCGCGCTGCCCTCGGGCACCGCCGGCTCCGAGCACGCCGTCGAGATGGCGGTCGCCCGGCTGCGGGCCGCGCTGGGCACCCGGATCGTGCAGACGGTGGTCAAGCGCGGCTACCGGCTGGCGGTCACGCCGTGACCCTCCTGGTCACGGTCGCCCACGGCACGCGCACGGCCGCCGGGAACGACGTCGCCCGGGCGCTGACCACGGCGGCGGCCGAGCGGCTCGGCCTGCCCGGCGTGGCGGCGTACGTCGAGCTGGCGGAGCCGCTCCTCGCCGACGTCGCGGCCGACGCCGGCCGGCGCGGGGAGCCGGGCGTGGTCGTGCCGCTGCTGCTCTCGACCGGGATGCACGTGCGCTCCGACCTGCCCGCGATGGTGCGCGGCTCCGCGCTCCGGCTCGGCCGCCAGCTCGGCCCGCACCCGCTGCTGGTCTCCGCCATGGTCTCCCGGCTCGTCTCCGCCGGGGCCGTCCCGGGCTCCCCGGTGGTGATGGTGGCGGCCGGATCGACCGACCCGCTCGCCGTCCGCGACCTCGACCGGTCCGCCGATCTCCTCGGCCGGGCCTGGGGCGCACCGGTCCGCTGGGCCACTCTCACCGGCCTCGGCCCCCGCCCGGCCGACGTGGTGCGGCCGGGGGACGCGGTGGCGCCGTACCTGCTCGCGACCGGCTACTTCGACCGCCGCCTGCGGGACGACTGCCTCGCCGCCGGAGCCGCCGTCGTCGCCGACGTCGTCGGCCCGCACCCGCTCGTCGTGGACCTCGTCGTCGCCCGCGCCCGCGCCCTCGTCGCCGCCCGGCACTGGGAGCGACGCGCGGCCTGAGCGGTGGGCGCCTCGCCTTGCAGGAGTCACCGGTTCACCGGGGACTCCAGCACCACTCCGCGGCCTTCTCTGACGCTCCGCGGGTGTTGCGATGGCAGGGAGGCTTCAACATCCCAAGTTCACTTGGGATGTTGAAGCTTCCCTGCCTTTCCCACCACCAAGCCGCCGCACCACTACCCGCGGTCCAGGTCGAGCGCCTCGGGGGTGTGCAGCCGCACCATGAACCGGCCCGTGTGGGCGGGCACGCGGGAGCGGGTGGCCAGCGAGACGCCGACCATCGTGGCGACGGCGAGCGGCACCGACCAGGCGGCGGGCTGCTCGAGGAGCACCGACGGCCAGCCGGCGGGGGCGGCCGTGGTCAGGGTCAGCAGCACGGCCGCGCCGGAGCCGAGCCCGCCCACGGCCAGGCCCGCGACGGCGCCGGCGTCGGTGAGCCGACGCCACCAGATGCCGAGCAGCAGCAACGGGCAGAACGTCGAGGCGGCGACCGCGAACGCCAGCCCCACGGCCCGGGCCACGCCGACGTGCGGGGCGGCGAGCGCCATCAGCATCGGGACGACGACCGCCAGGACCGCGCCGAGGCGGAACGCCGTCACGCCGGCAAGCCGCCGGCCGCGGAACGGCCGGCCCGTGACGTCCTGCGAGAGCACGCCGGCGACCGCGATCGAGAGCCCCGAGGACGTCGAGAGGAACGCCGCGAACGCGCCGGCCGTCACCAGGCCGGTCAGCACCTCCCCGAGCAGCCCCGGGACCATCAGCCGCGGCAGTTCCAGCACCAGCACGTCGGAGCGGCCGGAGGCGGCCAGCTCCGCGGCGTAGGCCCGCCCGAGCGCGCCGTACACCGGCGGGAGGAGGTAGAAGACGCCGAGCAGGGCCAGCACGACGAGCGTCGTGCGGCGGGCGGCGCGGCCGTCGGGGTTGGTGTAGAAGCGGACGACCACGTGCGGCAGGCCCATGGTGCCGAGGAACGTCGCGAGGATGAGGGAGTACGTCACGTAGAGCCCCTGGCCGCCCCCGGAGGCCAGCGGGGAGGACCAGTCGCCCACCGCCGAGGACCCCGTCAGCGCGGGCGAGGCGCCGGGCCGCCCGTCGGAGAGCCAGACGACGGCGAGGACGGCGGCGGGCAGCAGGAGCGCCCAGAGCTTCAGCCAGTACTGGAAGGCCTGCACGAAGGTGATGCTGCGCATCCCGCCGGAGGTGACGTTGGCCAGCACGACGGCGCCGACGATGACCGGCCCGACCCACGTCGGCGCGCCCACCGCCGAGCGCAGGGTCAGGCCCGCCCCCTGGAACTGCGGGTAGAGGTAGAGCAGCCCGATCGCCACCACCAGCACCGAGCACACCGAGCGCACACCGGTCGACCCGAACCGCGCCTCGGCGAAGTCCGGCAGCGTGTAGGCCCCCGAGCGGCGGAGCGGGGCGGCCACCAGGACGAGCAGGACGAGGTACCCGGCGGTCCACCCGATCGGGTACCACAGCATGTCCGCGCCGAAGGTCAGCACGAGACCGGCGACGCCGAGGAAGGACGCGGCCGAGAGGTACTCCCCGCCGATCGCGCTGGCGTTGAGCCGCGGACCGACCGAGCGGGAGGCGACGAGGAAGTCGCTGGTGGTGCGCGAGAAGCGCAGGCCCCACGTCCCGATCGCGAGGGTGGCGACGGCGACCAGGGCGATCGCGACGACGCCCGGGACGCTGGTCACCCCTCGACCTCGCTCATCAGGTCCAGGAAGTCCTGCTCGTTGCGCTCCGCGCGACGCACGTAGCGCCAGCCCAGCACCACCAGGAGCGGGTACGCCGCCACGCCGAGCAGCAGCCACGGCAGCGGCGCCCCGAGCAGGTGGACGCCGGTCAGCCCCGGCCAGAGGTGGAAGGCCAGCGGCAGCGACCCGAGCGTCACCGCGAGCACCGCCAGCACCCGCACCGCCAACCACAGCTGCTCGCGCAGCAACGAGCCCATGTAGACCTCGCCCAGCCGGGTCTCGGCGTCGATGTCGCGCGTCCGCGCGGCAGGGGTGCGCCGGCGGGGCGGGCCGGTCACGCGCACCCGCTCGACCCGGACCCGCTCGGGCCGCACCCGCTCGACCCGCACCCGCTCCGGCCGGGCCGGGCGCTCGGGCGGGTGGCCGCTCATGCCCCCGACCGGCGCAGCAGGAGGTCGCGCAGCTGGCGGGTGTGCCGCCGGCTGACGCCGAGCTCGGTGCCGCCGGTGACCACGACCGAGCAGCGGCCGGCCTCCATCCGCAGCTCGGCCACGTGCCCGAGGGAGACCAGCAGCGAGCGGTGGATGCGCACGAACCCCGCCGCCGCCCACTCCTCCTCGAGCTGGGAGAGCGGGGTGCGCACGAGGTAGGAGCCGCCCGACGCCCCCTCGGCGCCGTCGGCCACGTGCAGCCGCGCGTAGTCGCCCTGCGCCTCGACGTGGCTGATCGCGACCCGGTCGACGAAGCGGGTGACCCCGCCCCGCTCGACCGCCACCTGCACGTCGTCGCGCGCCGGCGCCTGCTCCGGGACCGCCTGGCGCCCGCCGGCCGTCGCCTCGACCACGCGGCGTACCGCCTCCGCGAGCCGGTCCGCCCGCACCGGCTTGAGGACGTAGTCGACCGCCCGGACGTCGAAGGCCTCGACCGCGTGCTCCTCGTGGGCGGTGACGAAGACGATCGCCGGCGGCGTCCGGAACCGGCTGAGCACCTGGGCCAGCTCCAGCCCGGTCAGCCCCGGCATCTGCACGTCGAGGAAGACGACGTCGACGTCGACCTCCTGCAGCATCCGCAGGCCCTCCGTCGCCGAGTCGCTGGTCAGCACCTCGCGGACCCGGTCGTCCCGGGCCAGGAGCCAGGAGAGCTCGTCGAGCGCCGGCCGCTCGTCGTCGACGACCAGGGCCCTCACGGCCGGCCCCTCACGGGTGCACCCCGGGTGCGAACTTCGGCACCCGCACGACCACGCGGGTGCCGGCACCGGGCGCGGTCTCGACGACCAGCCCGTAGTCGTCGCCGAACGCGTTGCGCAGCCGCGCGTCGACGTTCCCCAGCCCGACGGAGTCCAGGGCCGCGTCACCGGCCAGCGCGCGCCGTACTCGCTCCGGGTCCTCGCCCACGCCGTCGTCCTCCACCTCGATGACGCACGCCTGCCCACGATCGTGCGCGGTGATCCGGATGTGCCCGACGCCCTCGGCCGACTCCAGGCCGTGCCGCACGGCGTTCTCGACGAGCGGCTGGACGCAGAGGAAGGGTACGGCGACCGGCAGCACCTCGGGGGCGATCCCGAGGGTCACCTGGAGCCGGTCGCCGAACCGGGCCTGCTCGAGCAGGAGGTACCGCTCGACCGACCGCAGCTCCTCGGCCAGGGTCGTGAACTCCCCGTGCCGGCGGAAGGAGTAGCGGGTGAAGTCGGCGAACTCCAGCAGCAGCTCGCGCGCCCGGTCGGGGTCGGTGCGCACGAAGCTCGCGATGGCCCCGAGGGAGTTGTAGATGAAGTGCGGGCTGATCTGGGCGCGCAGCGCCCGCACCTCCGCCTCGACCAGCCGGGTCCGCGAAGCGTCGAGCTCGGCGAGCTCGAGCTGGCCGGAGACCCACTGCGCGACCTCGTCGGTGGCGCGGGCCAGGCCGGCGGTGGGGTACGGCGCGAACGCCTGCAGCGTGCCGACGACGCGCTCCTCGACCACCAGCGTGGAGACCACCGCCGTCCGCACCGGGCAGCCCTGCTCCCGGCAGGCGAGGTCGGTGCGGTCGAAGCCGCGGGTGCCGCCGCGCTCGAGCGTGGCGGCGACCAGCGCGGGCACCTGCGGGCCGTGGTGCTGGCCGGTGCCGTCCCAGGCGAGCAGGCCGGCGGTGTCGGTGATCGCCAGCGCGGGGGTGCCCAGCAGGGCGCGCAGGTGCCGGATGCTCCGCTCGGCCGAGTCCGCGGTCAGGCCCTCGCGCAGCGCCGGGCTGGCCAGCGAGGCCGAGTGCAGGGCGCGGAACGTCGCCCGGTCGGTCTCGCTGCCGAGGTGGGTGCGGCGCCAGGCACGGACCACGGTGTCGCCCCGCTCAGCGGAAGTCGATGAGCAGCATGTCGGTGTCGGTGCCGTCCGAGATGGTGTCGGTCATCGGGTCGCGCTCGCCCTCCGGCTCCTCCTCCGCGGCACCGGCGGTCTCCTCGCGGACGACGGTCGCGCGGAAGCAGCGGGCCAGGTACGGCAGCTGCATGCCGTCCATGCCGCGCCCGAAGTCGTCGTAGAACGCCACCACCTCGGCGAGCCTGGCCTCGCGCTCGGCCTCCGGGAGGGTCGCGACGCCCGACCGGGACAGCGCGAGGTCGCGGATCGAGTGCCGGTCGACGACCTGCCAGTGCTTGAACGTCGCCTCGTCGACGAACCCGAAGAGCGGCGAGGTCACCACGGCGCCGGCCGGGTCCTCCTGCTGCTCCTGGGTGCCGAGCAGCTCCCCGAGCCGCCGCACCCAGGGGATCCGCGTGTCGGGGACGTTCCACACCAGCGCGAGCCGGCCGCCGGGGCGCAGCACGCGCGCGATCTCCGGCAGCGCCCGCTCGTGGTCGAACCAGTGGAACGCCTGGGCGCAGACGACCACGTCGATCGAGGCGTCCGGCAGCGGCAGGTCCTCGGCGGGCGCACCGGTGACCGGCACGTCGGGCAGGTCGCGCTTGAGCAGCTCGAGCAGGGCCGGGTCGGGCTCGGTGGCGTGCACGTCGTGGCCGAGGTCGGCCAGGACCTTGGTCAGCTTGCCGGTGCCGGCGCCGACCTCCAGCACGGTGCACCCGTCGGTGCCGGCAAGCCACGCGGCGGCCTCGCGCGGGTACGACGGCCGGCCGCGGTCGTAGGCGTCCGCGACGCCGCCGAAGGAGCGCCCGGGACCGTTCGCGGGGGACTGGTCTGCCATCGGGCCGAGGCTACCGGCTGCGTACCCTTCTCGCCGTGACCGCCGATCCCCTCGCCTGGCTGGTGTCCCTCGAGGGCGTGCCCTCCGCGTACGCCGCCGTCCGCGACGGCATCGACGTCATGCTCCGCGACCGCGGGCTGCGCAAGACCTCGCCGGAGACGACCGCCGAGTCGCTCCTGCGCGGAGCGCACGCGAGCGCCGTCCTCGAGGGGTCGGCCTCGACCATCGAGGAGGTCCGCGCGGGCGACGCCGACCCGATCGCGCAGGACGCGGTGCGCATCTCCACCGAGCTCCTCGGCCTCACCCCGCTGCTCTCCCGCGCCCCGCTGCAGGCCTTCGCCCGCCTGCACGCGCTGGCCGCCCGCGGCACGCTCGCCGACGACGAGCTCGGCCGCCCGCGCGACGCCGAGTCGGCCGCGCGCCTGCGCGACATCGCCTCGCTGCTGACCAGCACCACCTCGGCCCCGGCCCTCCTGGTCGCCGCGGTCGTGCACGCCGACCTGGTCTCCACCTCGCCGTTCCCCTCGCACAACGGCATCGTGGCCCGGGCCGTCGAGCGCCTCGTGCTGGTCGCCCGCGGGGTCGACGAGAAGTCGCTCGTCGTCCCGGAGGCCGGGCACCTCGCCAACCGCGCGGCGTACGAGTCGAACCTGCGCGGGTACGCCGGCGGCACCCGCAACGGCGTGCACTCCTGGCTGCTCTACGCGCCGGAGGCGTACGCCGCGGGCGCCGACGCCAGCCCCCTGCGCGACGGCACGTCCGGCTGAGGACCCCGGACATGCAGGTGGCACCCGGGCCCTGACTTCGACTCGAGTGCCACCGCTGACACGTTGACCATGGCTACCAGGCGTGCATCTCTACTGCTGCCGCGGAAGTCTTCCGAGTGCCAGCGCCCTGAAAAAGGGTGGATCGCCGCGTGGGTACCTCGGTCCCCGTGTACGTCTGTGGAGTTCTGCCCTCCGTTGTACGCCGGTCCGCGAGGACGATCAACCCTTGACTTCCGGGGCGCGGAGTGGGTGAGCAGGCCGCTCAGGCGCCTTCGCGTCGTCGGCGGGCGCTGGCCCACAGGACGCCGCCGACGGCGGCGATCCCACCGACGGCGAGCGCGGCGATGGTGGGGCCGGCCGGGGGCAGCGGCACCCGGCTGCGCAGCGCGACCGGCTTGACGAAGACCAGCACCGGCCAGCCGTTCGTCGTCGCCACCTTGCGCAGGTCACGGTCGGGATTGACGGCGTAGGGGTGCCCGACCGCCTCGAGCATCGGGACGTCGGTGATCGAGTCGCTGTAGGCGTAGCACTCGTCGAGGTCGTAGCCGCGCTCCTCGGCGAGCTGGCGGACCGCGTTCGCCTTCTCCTCGGCGTAGGCGTAGTACTCGATCTCGCCGGTGTAGCGGCCCTCGACGATCTCCAGGCGCGTGGCGACGACGTGGTCCGCGCCGAGCATCTCGCCGATCGGCTCGACGACCTCGCTGCCGGAGGTCGACACGATGACGACGTCGCGCCCGGCGAGACGGTGCTCCTCGATGAGCGAGACGGCCTCGTCGTAGACCAGCGGGTCGACCACGTGGTGCAGGGTGTCGCCGACGATCTCGCGGACCGTCGCGACGTCCCAGCCGCCGACGAGCTGGGAGAGGAACAGCCGCAGCTTCTCCATCTGGTCGTGGTCGGCGCCGCCGACGAGGTAGACGAACTGCGCGTACGCCGAGCGCAGGACCGCCCGCCGGGAGATCAGGCCGCCCGCCTGGAAGGGCTTGCTGAAGGCCAGCGTGCTCGACTTGGCGATGATGGTCTTGTCGAGGTCGAAGAAGGCCGCGGTCGGGCGGGACATGCCGCCATCGTAGGGCGCGGGGTGCAGCCCGGCAGGCGTCCACAGCAACCCGCGGAGTGGGGTTGTCCACAACGCCTCGCCGGCCGAGCCGGGGGCGACGGCGCCCCCGGGAACGGTTCCGGACATGCCTGCACCCCAGACCCCCGCCCCGCTGCTGGTCACCAGCGACCCCGCCCTGCTCGACGACCTGCGTCGCCTCGCCGCCGCGGCCGGCATCGAGGCCGAGGTCGCGCCCGACGCGGTCGCCGCGCTGCGCCGCTGGACCGCCCCACCGCTGGTGCTGGTCGGCGCCGACGTCGCCGGCGACCTCGCCCACCTCGGACCGGCGCGCCGCCCCGGCGTCCACCTGGTCACCTGGGGCCCGCCGGGCGAGGACGTCTACCGCGACGCGGTCGCGCTGGGCGTCGAGTCGGTGCTCGGCCTGCCCGGGGCGGAGGCCCGGCTCACCGAGGCGCTGACCGACCTCGGAGAGGGCGGGCCCGCGCCGGGTGTCGTGCTCGGGACGGTCGGCGGGTCCGGGGGCGCCGGAGCCACGACGTTCGCCTGCGCCCTCGGGCAGGTCGCGGCGAGGACGGGCCGGGCCGTGGTCGTCGACGCCGACCCGCTGGGGCCCGGGGTCGACCGGGTGCTCGGGCTGGAGGGGTGCGAGGGCTTCCGCTGGGACGCCCTGTGCCGCACGAGCGGCCGGCTCGGCGGGCGTGCGCTGCGCGAGGCGCTGCCCCGGCGGGGCGGGCTGGGGGCGCTCGGCTGGTACGCCGGCTCGACCGACCCGCTGCAGCCCGGCGCCCTCCGCGAGGTCCTCTCCGCGGCCCGGCGGGGCCACGACACCGTCGTCGTCGACCTGCCGCGCTCGGTCGACGCCATGACGGGGTCGGCCGGTGACGAGGTGCTCGCGCGCTGCGACCAGGTGCTCCTCGTGGTCCGCCCCACCGTGGCCGGGGTGTCCTCGGCGGCGCGGCTGTGCGCCCGGCTGCCCGACCGGGACCGGGTGCGGCTGGTCGTCCGCGGCCGGGGCCTCGAGCCGGGCGAGGTCGCGCGCGTCTGCGGAGCCCCCGTCGTGGCCGCGATGGCCGACCAGCGCGGCCTCGCGGAGTCGATCGACCTCGGCCTGGGACCGGTGCGCTCACCGCGCTGCCACCTCGGCCGCGCCGCCGAGGCGGTCCTCGCCCGGCTGGCCGTCCTCGGGGTGGCGGCGTGAGCCGGGCGGTCCTGCCCGGGGACGCCGTCCGTCCCGCGGCGGAGGGGGTGGGAGCGGACGTCGTCGACGCGGTGCGCGAGCGGCTCGCCCGGACGCCCGGCGACCTCACGCCGCACCGGGTGGCCGAGGCCCTCCGGGCCGCCGGCCGGCCCGTCGGCGACGCGACGGTGCTGGCGGTCCACGACGCGCTGCGCCGCGACGTCCTGGGCGCCGGACCGCTCGAGACGCTGCTGCGCCTGCCCGGCGTGACCGACGTCCTCGTCAACGGCCCCGACGCGGTGTACGTCGACCGCGGCGACGGCCTGGAGCGGACCGACGTGCGCTTCCCCGACGATGCGGCGGTGCGGCGGCTGGCGCAGCGCCTGGCCGGCCTCGGCGGACGGCGCCTGGACGACGCCGTGCCCCACGTCGACCTGCGGCTGGGCGACGGCACGCGCCTGCACGCCGTGCTGGCCCCGGTGGCCCGGCCGGGCACCACCGTCTCGCTGCGTGTGCCGCACGCGCGCACCTTCACCCTCGACGAGCTCGTCGCTGCCGGGACGCTCACCAGCGAGTCGGCCCGGCTGGTGCGGGCCGTCGTCGACGCCCGGCTCGCCTTCCTGGTCACCGGCGGCACCGGGACCGGCAAGACCACCCTGCTCGCGGCGCTCCTCGCCCTGGTCGACCCCACCGAGCGCCTGGTGGTCGTCGAGGACTCCTCCGAGCTGCGACCCGACCACCCCCACGTCGTCGGGCTCGAGGCACGGCCGGCCAACCTCGAGGGGGCCGGTGAGGTCGCCCTCCGCACCCTGGTGCGTCAGGCGCTGCGGATGCGCCCGGACCGGATCGTGGTCGGCGAGGTGCGCGGGGGCGAGGTCGTCGAGCTCCTGGCGGCGATGAACACCGGTCACGACGGCGGCTGCGGCACGCTGCACGCCAACTCCGCCGTCGACGTCGCCGCGCGGGTCGAGGCGCTCGCGCTCGCCGGCGGGCTCGACCGGGCCGCCGCGCACAGCCAGCTGGCCTCCGCCCTCGACGTGGTGCTGCACCTGGTCCGGCCGAGGGACGGCCGGCGCCGGCTGGCCCAGGTCGCGGTCACGCGGCGGCTGGCCGACGGCACGGTCGACCTGGTGCCGGCGGTCGAGGTCACCTCCGAGGGAGCGGTGCGGGCGGGTCCCGGCGCCGACCGGCTCGAGGACCTGCTCGACCGCCGGAGCGGGTCGTGACCGGTGCCGCCGTCGGGCTCGACGGCGCGGTGGTCGCCGCGGTCGCGGCTCTCGCCGCCGGGTCGGCGGTCCTCCTCCTCGTGCCGCCCGTGCCCCGGCTCGACCCCGCCGCCACCAGTGCCGCCACCGGTGCCGGCACCGCGGCCCACCGGGCCCTGCCGCTCGGCCTGACCGCGCCGCTCGCGGCGGGGCTGCTGCTCCTGGGCGCCGGGCCGGCGACCACCGCGCTGGCCGTGGTCGCCGTCCTCGCCGTCCTGGCCGGGCGCTCGCTGCTGACCACGCGACGCCGGCGGCGGGAGGTGCTCGCGACGGGCGAGCACGTGCTGGAGACCTGCGAGCAGCTGGCCTCGGAGCTGGCGTCCGGGCAGCCCCCGGGCGCGGCCCTCGACCGGGCGGCGGTCACCTGGCCCCCGCTGGGCCCGGTCGCCTCGGCGTTCCGGATGGGCGCCGACGTGCCGTCGGCGCTGCGGGCCGCCGGGGACCGGCCGGGCGCGGCCGACCTCCGGCTCGTCGCCGCCGCCTGGCAGGTGGCCTCGCGGACCGGGCAGGGGCTCGCCGACGCGGTCGACCGGGTCGCCGCCGACCTGCGGGCCGCGCAGTCCACCCGGCGGATCGTCCGCGGCGAGCTGGCCTCGGCCCGGGCCACCGCGCGGCTCGTCGGCTGCCTGCCGGTGCTCGCGCTGCTGATGGGCTCGGGCGCCGGGGGAGACCCGTGGGGCTTCCTCCTCGGGCACCCCGTCGGCCTGGCCTGCCTCGCCGCCGGGCTCGCGCTGGGCTGGGCGGGCCTGGCCTGGATCGAGGCCATCGCGCGTGACGTGGATGCCTCGACATGACGCCCACGGTCGCGCTCGCCGTGCTGGCCGCCGCCCTCGCCGCGGCGGTGCTGCTGCCCGGACGCGAACGGCTCCCCGCCGCTGCCGAGGTCCCCTCCGCGCCGGTCGCCGACGTCGGCTGGATGCGGCGCCGGCGGCTGCCCCTCGCGGTGCTCGCCGGCGTGGGCGCCCACCTCCTCCTCGGCGGGCCGGCCGGGCCCCTGGCCGGCCTGGTGGTCGCGGTCGTGGCGTGGGGGGTGCTCGGCCGGTCCGAGCCGCCGGAGGTTCGCCGCCGCCGGGCCGCCGTCCGCAGGGACCTGCCCCACGTGGTGACGCTCCTCGGGGCAGCGGTGCGGGCCGGGGCGGCGCCGGCCGAGGCGGTCGAGCTCGTGTGCCGAGCCCTGCCCGGACCCGCCGCCGACCGGCTCGCCCCGGCGGTCAGCCGGCTCGCGCTCGGCGTCGACCCCGGCACGGTCTGGGCCGGGCTCGGCGGCGACCCCGAGCTGGCGCCCCTCGGACGGGCGCTGGCCCGCGCCCACACCACGGGCGCCCCGGTCGTGGCGACCGTCGAGCGGCTCGCCGACGAGCTGGCGGCCCGCGCCCGGGCGGAGGTCGAGGACCGGGCACGCACGGTGGGGGTGCGGGCGGCCGTGCCGCTCGGCATCTGCCTGCTCCCGGCGTTCCTGCTCGTCGGGATCGTCCCGCTCGTCGCCGGCCTGCTCACCGAGCTCACCCGGTGAGCAGCCGGTTGCTCTCCACAGCGGCGGCCCCGGCCGGCCGCTCCACACCCGCCGCCCGGCGGGCCGCGCACCGACCGTCCCGACGACCAGGCTCGTCCGCACCCGGCCACGACCGTGGCCCGTTCCCGAGGAGCAACCCGTGACCCGCACGACCACGACCCGCAGGACCCGCACGACCACCACGCCCGCCACGCCCCGCACCCGTCCCGCCCGGTCCCGGCGGCGGCGGGAGGACGGCATCACGACCGCCGAGTACGCCGTCGGCACCGCGGCCGGCGCCGGCCTGGCGGGCCTGCTCTACAAGATGCTCAGCGGTGGCTTCGGCAACCAGCTGCTGACCACCCTGTTCGACCACGTGCTCGGCCTGCTCGGCATCGGCTGATGCGCCGCACCGACCGCGAGGGACGCGAGGGACGTAGGGGACGCGGGCGACGGGGCGAGCGCGGCATGGCCACCGCCGAGCTCGCGATGGTGCTGCCGCTCCTCGTCGCGGTGACCGCCGGCCTGGTCTGGCTGCTCGCGGTCGGTGCGGCCCAGGTCCGCGTCGTCGACGCGGCCCGTGAGACGGCCCGCGCCGCCGCGCGCGGTGACGACGACGCGAGCGCGGTCGCCCGCGGGCAGCGGGTCGCGCCGCCCGGCAGCAGCGTCACCCTCGGCCGGTCCGGGGGCGAGGTCGTGGCTGAGGCGTCCGGCCGCGTCCGGGGCCCGGGCGGGCTCTTCGACTTCCTGCCCGCCGTCCGGGTCAGCGCGACGGCCCACGCCCTCGACGAGGCGGCCGGCCCGTGACGCGGCGACCGGGGGAGCGCGGCTCGGCCACGCTCTTCGCCGTGGGCTGCCTCGCGCTGCTGCTCCTCCTCGGCTCGGCCCTCGGCGTCGTCGCCGCGATGGTCCGCGCCCACCGGACGGCCCAGGCCGCGGCCGACCTCGCCGCCCTGGCCGGCGCGACCACCGTCGGGGACGGCGACCCGTGCGCGGCGGCCGCGGGGATCGCGGAGCGCAACGGGGCGAGGGTCCTGGACTGCGCGGTCCGGGGCCGGGAGGTCCGCGTGGTCTCCGAGGCTCCCGGGCCGCGCTGGCTGGGACAGGTGGCCGACCTCAGCGCGGAGGCCCGCGCCGGCCCCGGCTGATCGCGCGGTCCGCGGGTCAGTGCCCGCCGAGGAGCACGTCGAGGAGCGCCGCGGCGCCGAGCTTGTCGAGGGGGTTGTTCTGGTTGCCGCACTTCGGCGACTGGATGCAGGAGGGGCAGCCCACGTCGCAGGCGCAGGAGCGGATGGCGTCGCGGGTGGCGGTCAGCCACTCCCGGGCTGCACCGAAGCCGCGCTCGGCGAACCCCGCGCCGCCGGGGTGCCCGTCGTACACGAACACGGTGAGCATGCCGGTGTCGGCGTGCAGCGCGGTCGAGACGCCGCCGATGTCCCAGCGGTCGCAGGTCGCGAACAGCGGCAGCAGGCCGATCGAGCAGTGCTCGGCCGCGTGGGCGGCCCCGGGCAGGTCCTGCCGGGTGAGGCCGGCCTCCTCGAGGGCGTGGTCCGGGACGGTCCACCAGACGGCGGCCGTGCGCAGGGAGCGGACCGGCAGGTCGAGCGGCTCCTCGCTCATGACCTCCCCGCTCGGCTGGCGCCGCTTGAGGAACGACACGACCTGGTGGGAGACGTCGACCTCGCCGAACGAGAGCCGGCAGTCGCCCCAGGTGCGGGACTCGCGCTCCCCGACGACGGTGATCTCGGTGACCTCCCGGGCGGTGGTGGAGTACGGCACCTCCGTCCGGTCGACGACGGCCACGTGCTCCTCGAGGTCTAGGTCGGCGACGAGGTAGGTCTCGCCGCGGTGGACGTAGACGGCGCCCGCGTGGGCCGTGCCGTGGGCGCTCGAGGCGTCGACCGTGCCGACCACGCGGCCGGTGCCGCCCTCCACCAGCTGCACCGGCCGACCGCCGGCGGAGCGGATGTCGGCGAGGTCGGCCGCGCGCCGCCGGTCGGTCCAGAACCATCCGCGCGGGCGCCTGCGCAGCAGCCCCGCGGTGGTGAGCTGGTCGACCACGGCCGGTGCGGTCGGGCCGAAGAGCTCCAGCTCCTCGGCCGTCAGCGGGATCTCCTGCGCGGCGGCGCACAGGTGGGGGCCGAGCACGTAGGGGTTGCCCGGGTCGAACACGGTGGCCTCCACCGGCCGACCGAGCAGCGCCTCGGGGTGGTGGACGAGGTAGGTGTCCAGCGGGTCGTCACGGGCGACGAGCACGCCGAGCGCGTCCTGCGCCCCGCGGCCGGCCCGGCCGACCTGCTGCCACAGCGCCGCCCGCGTCCCGGGGAAGCCGGCCATGAGGACCGCGTCCAGACCGCTCACGTCGATGCCGAGCTCGAGGGCGTTGGTGGCCGCCATCCCGGTGATGTCGCCGCGCCGCAGCGACTCCTCGAGGGCGCGGCGCTCCTCGGGCAGGTAGCCGCCGCGGTACGACGCGACGCGGCCCGGCAGCGAGGGGTCCACGTCGGCCAGGAGGTCGGCCGCGGTCATCGCCACCTGCTCGGCCCCCCGCCGGGACCGGACGAAGGCCAGGGTCCGGACGTCCTCGACGACCAGGTCGGCGAGCAGGTCCGCGGTCTCCGAGGAGGCCGCGCGGCGGACCGGGGCGCCGTTCTCCCCGGTGTAGGAGGTGAAGGGCGGCTCCCACAGCGCCAGGGACAGCCGGCCCCGTGGCGAGGCGTCGCCGGTCACGGCCAGCACGTCGAGGCCGGTGAGCCGGCCGGCGGCGACCTCCGGGTCGGCGACGGTGGCCGAGGCCAGCACGAACGTCGGCGTCGCGCCGTACGACGCGCAGATCCGCCGCAGCCGGCGCAGCACGTGGGAGACGTGTGCCCCGAAGACCCCGCGGTAGTGGTGGCACTCGTCGACAACGACGTACTGCAGGGAGCCGAGGAACTGCGCCCACCGCTGGTGCCCGGGCAGCAGCGAGCGGTGCAGCATGTCGGGGTTGGTCAGGACGTACTCGGCGTGGTCGCGCGCCCAGTCGCGCTGGTCGCGGCCGCTGTCGCCGTCGTGGGTGGTCACCCGGACGTCGAGCCCGAGCCCCGAGATCCCGGCGAGCTGGTCCTGGGCGAGGGCCTTGGTCGGGGCGAGGTAGAGCACCGTCGCCCCCCGCTGGCCGCGGCGACCCCGGCCGGACAGCACCGCGGAGAGCGCCGGCAGCTGGTAGGCCAGCGACTTGCCGGAGGCGGTGCTGGTGGCCAGCACGACGTGCTGCCCGGCGTGTGCGGCGTCCGCCGCGACGGCCTGGTGCTGCCAGGGCAGGTCGACGCCGCGGGCGCGGAAGGCGTCGACGACGGCCGGCTCGGCCCACTCCGGCCACTCGGCGGTCACGGCCGGTCGCGACGGGAGGGTCTCGAGGTGGGTCAGCCGGCCCTCGCGGCCGGGCACGGAGGAGAGTCGCGCGACCAGGTCGGCCACGGCGGGCCGGTGCTGCTGGGCGGTCGACGTCACTGGTCCAGTGTCCCAGGGACCGGGGACAGTGCCGACGAGGCAGCACCCCGGGCGGCACCCCACAGCCTTCTTTACTGTCTTTGTGCACCGTGCGGGTCGGCGTGGTTTCATAGTGCAGGCCGAGTGTCGGGACCGCATGCCCACCCCGTACTCTCGGCACCGACCGGACAGTGCCTCCAGGGAGAACACGTGGACCTGACTCTTGCGACGCGCGACGTCGATGGGACGACCATCGTTGCCGTCGGTGGCGAGATCGACGTGTACACGGCACCCAAGCTGCGCGACAAGATCACCGAGCTGGTCGCGGCCGGCGTGTACGACCTGGTCATCGACATGGAGGCCGTCGAGTTCCTCGACTCCACCGGTCTCGGCGTGCTGGTCGGCGGTCTGAAGAAGGTCCGCGCCCACGAGGGCTCGCTGCAGCTGGTGTGCACCCAGGACCGCCTGCTCAAGATCTTCCGGATCACCGGCCTGGCGAAGGTCTTCGTCATCCACGACTCCGCGGACGCCGCCCTCGCCGGCAGCTGATCCCGCCGGCCGCGGCGTTCCACGCCGCGCACCGCTGGCCCTCACGACCGTGTCCCGCTCGGGGCACGGTCGTCGTACGTCCGGACCCGAGGTCGTGACGACGCGCCTGTGACCCAGGTCACGTTGTGCTGCATGCCGGCAGCACGCCGTGCGTAGACTCCGGCTCGATCGTGACCTGGATCACGTCGACGTCGCTGCCGGCGCGATCGCACCCCTCAGCTCAGGAGGTAGCGCATGACCGGGATCCATCCCGCCGTCGCCGTGGAAGGAGGGAACCTCGTCCTCGTCATCGTCGTGGCGCTGATCGCGCTCGGCGCCATCGCGATGGCCGTGATGTTCCGTCAGGAGGTCCTCGCCGCCCCCGAGGGCTCGCCGAAGATGAAGGAGATCGCCACCGCGGTCCAGGAGGGGGCCAACGCCTACCTCCAGCGGCAGTTCCGCACGCTGGCCGTCTTCGCGGTCGTGGCCTTCTTCCTGCTGCTCGTGCTCCCCGCCGACGACACGGTCGTGCGGGTCTTCCGGTCGGTCTTCTTCCTGCTCGGCGCGGGCTTCTCCGCGGCGATCGGCTACCTGGGCATGTCGCTCGCGGTGCGGGCCAACCTCCGGGTGGCGGCCGCGGCGGAGACCACCGGGCGCGAGCCGGCGATGAACATCGGCTTCCGCACCGGCGCCGTGGTCGGCATGGCCACGGTCGGGCTCGGGCTGCTCGGCGCGAGCCTGGTGGTGATGATCTTCCAGGACGACGCGCCCGACGTGCTCGAGGGCTTCGGGTTCGGCGCGGCCCTGCTGGCGATGTTCATGCGGGTCGGCGGCGGCATCTTCACCAAGGCCGCGGACGTCGGCGCGGACCTCGTCGGCAAGGTCGAGAACAACATCCCCGAGGACGACCCGCGCAACGCCGCCACCATCGCCGACAACGTCGGTGACAACGTCGGCGACTGCGCGGGCATGGCCGCCGACCTGTTCGAGTCCTACGCGGTCACGCTCGTGGCCGCGCTGATCCTCGGCTCCCAGGCGTTCGGCGACAAGGGCCTGGTCTACCCGCTGCTCATCCCCGCCATCGGCGCGCTGACGGCGGTGGCCGGTGTCTACCTGTGCAAGCCGCGGGTGGGCGAGAACGGCCTGACCACCATCAACCGAGCGTTCTACCTCTCCGCCGGCATCGCCGCCCTGGCCTGCATCGCGCTGTCCTTCCTCTACCTGCCCACCGACTTCGCGGACCTCGAGAACGCCGGCGACAGCTCGCTGGACCTCCTGCTGGGCAACGCCGCGGACGGCAACCCCGCGCTGATCGGTGCGGTCGCCGTGACGATCGGCATCGTGCTGGCCGCGGTGATCCTGGCGCTGACCGGCTACTTCACCGGCACCGACTTCAAGCCGGTCAAGGACGTCGGCCGCACCTCGCTCACCGGTCCCGCGACGGTCATCCTGTCCGGCCTGTCGGTCGGGTTCGAGTCGGCGGTCTACACGACGCTGGTCATCGGGGCCGCCGTCTTCGGGGCGTTCCTGCTCGGCGGCGGCTCGCTGTCCATCGCGCTGTTCGCGGTCGCGCTGGCCGGCTGCGGCCTGCTCACGACCGTGGGCGTCATCGTCGCGATGGACACCTTCGGACCGGTCTCGGACAACGCCCAGGGCATCGCGGAGATGTCGGGCGACGTCAGCCCGGCCGGCGCGCAGATCCTCACCGAGCTCGACGCGGTCGGCAACACGACCAAGGCCATCACCAAGGGCATCGCGATCGCGACCGCCGTCCTCGCCGCGAGCGCGCTGTTCGGCTCCTACATCGGCTCGGCGATCGACTCCGCCCGCGACGCGGACCTCGACCAGGAGGGGACCGCGGACCTGATCCTCGGCTTCTTCGTCTTCAGCCCCGACGTCCTGGTCGGGCTGCTCATCGGTGTGGCGGTGGTCTTCCTCTTCTCCGGCCTGGCGATCAACGCGGTCGGCCGTGCGGCCGGTGCGGTGGTCTACGAGGTGCGCCGCCAGTTCCGGGAGATCCCCGGGATCATGGAGGGCACCGGCCGGCCGGAGTACGGCAAGGTCGTCGACATCGTCACCCGCGACTCGCTGCGGGAGCTCGCGACCCCCGGCATCCTGGCGATCCTCGCGCCGATCGCGGTCGGCTTCGGCCTCGGCGTCGGGCCGCTGGCGGGCTTCCTCGCCGGCGCGATCGGTGCCGGCACCCTGATGGCGGTGTTCCTCGCGAACGCCGGTGGCGCCTGGGACAACGCCAAGAAGCTCGTCGAGGACGGGCACCACGGTGGCAAGGGGTCGCCGGCCCACGAGGCGACGATCATCGGCGACACGGTCGGCGACCCGTTCAAGGACACCGCCGGTCCGGCTATCAACCCGCTCATCAAGGTGATGAACCTGGTCTCGCTGCTCATCGTGGGCGCGGTCGTCTCGCTGACCATGGGCGAGGACGCCAACCGGCCGCTGTCGGTGGTGATCGCGCTGGTCGCCGCCGCCGGCATCCTGGTCGCGGTGGTCATCTCCAAGCGCCGGTCGGTGGTCATCGGCGACGACGACGGCAACCCCACCCCGCCGGCGCCCCCGCCGCTGCCCCCGGCCGGAGCGGTCGACCCGGCCACCGGTCACCCGGTCACCGCCCCGGGCCACCCCGTCGGCCGACCTCCCGGTGAGCCCGTGGTCGACCCGGCGCCGACGCAGCCCTACCAGTCGCCGACGCCGTAGTCCCGGAACGGCACCAGCAGCACGAGAGCCCCCCGGCGCCGAGGCGCCGGGGGGCTCTGCACGTGGAGCGGGCTGCTACTTCAGCACGGTCAGCGTGACCACCTTGGACGTGGCGCCCTTGGTCGAGCCGTTGCCGGCGTACACGGCGCGCAGCTTGTGCTTGCCGGGGGCGAGCTTGGGCAGCTTGACCAGCTTGCTGCCGTTGTCCGCGGCGCGCACGACGTACTTCTTCACCTTCGTGCGGCCGTCGAGCACCGTGACGGTGCCTGCGGGCGAGGCGCCGGCGGCCCTCAGGGTGATCCGCAGGACGCTCTTGGTGCCCTTCGCGACCTTCTTCTTCGCCAGGCCGAGCTTCACCGTGCTGGCGGCCTTGGCGACCGTGACGGGGTCGGTGCTGGCGCGGCCGGGCTGGTAGCCGGTCCGGCTGGCGGCCACGACGGCCCAGACCTGCTTGCCGGCGTCGGCGGCGCCGGCGACGTACGTCGAGCCGGTCTGGCCGGCGATCGGCTGGTTCCCCCGCATCCACTGGTAGGCGAACTGCGTGGTGCCGGTGCCGCTCCACGTGCCCGGGTTGATCGAGAGCCGGCCACCGACCTTCGGCTGGCCCGTGACGGCCGGGGCGCTGACCGCGGTCGGGGCAGCCCCGAGCGCGGGGGTGACCGCGGCGCTGGTGGAGGTGCCGGACTGGTCGCCCTTGGTGCCCGTGGCGCGGACCGTGAGCGCCTTGAGGGCGTCCTCCGGGGCGACGGTGTAGGTCTGCTTGGTGGCGCCCGGGATGGCGACGCCGCTGCGCAGCCACTGGTACGTCGTGGTGGCGTCGGCGACGTCCCAGGCGGGTGCGACCGCCTCGAGCGTGGACCCGACCTGCGCGGCGCTCGACCGGATGGAGACCGGCGTGGTCGCCTTCGGGGCCGTGGCGCTGGCGCCCGGGAGCTGGAGCGCGGAGGTGATGGTGTCCAGCGGCAGGAAGCCGAGGAGCGTGGTGGTCACCTTGGCCGCGACCTGGCAGCCGGCCTGGGCCTCGGTCGGGACGAACTGCCAGGGGTCGGCCTGCGCGGGCAGCTCGATCAGGGAGCCGTCGCAGAGCCAGGAGACGTCGAAGGACAGCAGCTTCTGCAGGTCGAGCGGCAGGGCCTCGAACAGCGGCTTGGTGAGCGTGAGCACCTGGCCCACGCCCGGGATGGTGTCGAGCGACAGCGACGGCGGCGTGCTCGGCAGCGGCAGGCCCTCGAGGCCCGGCAGGGGCAGCCCGGGCAGCGGCAGGCCCGGCAGGCCCGGCAGTCCGGGCAGCCCCGGCAGGCCCGGGACCTCGGCCGCCGCCGGGCGGGCCGGCTGGGCCGGTGCCGCCTCGGCGGGCGTGAGTGCTGCTCCCGCGACCAGGCCGGTGCTGATCAGGGACGTGGTGGCGACGGCGCCCAGGGCGCGCTTCAAGGAATGCATGTTTCCCTCCCATGACGGCGCCCGGGACGGGGCGCCGGAACTGCTCTCTCCGCGCGCGACGGTACGGCGGAGCGTGACGTGGGACACACGGATCGGCCGCGTGCCCCTGCTGGTCTGGACCGGTCCGGAGGTGGTCACGCCCGCTTCCGGACCGTGAGCACGACGACCTTCGAGGTCGACGGTGCCGTGGTGGTCGAGCCGACGTACTGGACCCGGATGCGGTGCCTGCCGACGGCCAGCCCCCGCAGCCTGACCGTGCGGGTGCCACGCACGACGACCTTGGTCAGCACCCGCGTGCCGTCGAGGACGCGCACGGTGCCGGTCGGGGCGCCGGCGGCCGAGCGGACGGCGACCCGGAGCGTGACCTTCGCGCCCTTGCGGACCTCCGTGCGGCTGAGTCGCGCGACGGTGGTGGAGGACGACCGGGCGACCGTGACGGTGGGCGAGCTGGACGTGCCCTCCGCGAAGCCGGTCGCCCTCGCCGTGACGGCGACCGAGAGCGCGCGTCCGACGTCGGCGGGCCGGACGACGTACGTCGGGCCGGTGGCGCCGGGGATGGTGCTCCCGTCGCGCCGCCACGTGTAGGCGACCGCGGTGGCCGGGGCGCTCCAGGTGCCGGGGGTGGCGGTGAGCGTCCGCCCGACCGTGACGCCGCCCGCGGGCCGCGTGATCGAGGGCGGGACCGTCGCGGTCAGCGGCTCGGCGGCGCCGACGGTGACGGCCTGGGACGTCGCGGTGCCCGGGGTGTGGCCGGCGCGCGTGCCGGTGGCCCGCGCGGCGAGGGTGCGGCCGGCGTCGGCCTCGGTGACGGCGTACGACGCGGTCGTCGCGCCGGTGACCGGCTGGCCGTCGCGGAGCCACTGGTAGGTCGTGACGACCGGCCTGGTCCCCGACCAGGCGGGCGCCGCGACGGTGAGCGTGCTGCCGGGCCTGGGGTCGCCCGAGACGGCCGGTGCAGCCGCGGTCGGGGCGTCGCCGAGGAGGACCGTGACGGCGGAGCTGGTCGAGGTGGCGGGCTCGGGGGCACCGTCCCGGGTGCCGGTCGCGCGGACGGTGACCGCCTTGCCGAGGTCCTCGGCGGTCGGGGTGTACGACGCGGCCGTGGCGCCCGTGATCGCCGTGCCGCCGCGCAGCCACTGGTAGGTGGTGGCGACGTCGGTGGCGTCGGTGTCCCAGGCCGGTGCGGTCGCGGTGAGCGGTGCGCCGACCTTCGGGGTGCCGGCGACGGCGACCGGCTTGGTGGCGACCGGCGTCTGCGGCGCCACGCCCAGCGGCACGAGCACGGAGGCGGTGACGGCTTCGACCGGCAGGATGCCCAGGACCCGTCCGACGAACTTCGCGGCGACCTGGCAGCCGGCCTGGGCCTGGGTCGGCACGAAGGTGAGCTGTCCCTGCGTCCCCGGGATCGGGACGCCGTCGCACAGCCACTCGACGTCGGTGGCGACGAGGCTGTTCAGAATGTTCCAGACCGGCGCGGTGGCGGTCAGCAGCTGGCCCACGCCGGGCGCGCCGCCGAGGGTCGACAGCAGCGGCTGGGTGACGACGGAGAGGCCGCCCAGGATCGGGTCGAGGATCGGGTCCAGGATGCCGTCGCCGGTCTGCGGCCGGGAGACCGGCGCCGGCTGCGCCGGCGCCGCCGCGGCCGAGCCGGCGGTGCCGAGCGCGAGGCCCGAGGACAGCAGGGCGGTGGTGGCGAGCGCGCTCAGGGCGCGGTGGTGCGTGGGCATGCAGGTCCCTCCCCATCGGACGCCCGGGCTCCCGGCCGGACGCACAGCTGTGTCGCGACGTGTCACGCACGTCACGTTCTTCCCCGGGACGGAACCTAGGGCCAAGGACGGGTCTTAAGACAGGTCTTTGCCTCGGGATGGCCCGAACGGACTAGTCCATCCGGGCCATGCGGCAGGTGCTCGGTAGTCATCCGGACGAGCCATGTGGGAGGTCCGCCCGGACGTGGATGGCCCTAGAGTCGAGCCGGTGAGCACCTCTGCCTCCGACCTCCCGGCCCGCCTGCGCGCGGCGCTGACCGTGGCCGGCTTCACCTACGACGCCGTCGCCGAGCTGCTCGGTCCCAGCGCCCACGACGCCCTGGCCCGCAACGAGACGACCCCGGGGCTGCGGCGCACCCAGGGCGGCTTGCCGCTGGAGACGCTCGTCCGCCTCTTCCTGCTCCAGACGCCGGTCGGCCTCGCGGAGGCCCAGCGCGCGCTCCCGGACCTGGTGGACCGGATGGCCGCCGAGGGCCTGCTCGAGCAGACCGTCGGCGAGGTCGCCGCGCGCCTCGACGTGCGGCCGTACGCCGCGGACGGCCGCGACCTGTGGGTCGTCAGCGACCTGACCCCCGGCCTCGACGGCGGGCCGCAGGTGGTCGGCACCGACCACGTGCTCGGGATCAGCCCGGCCTCGACCTCGCTGGCCCAGCTGACGATCCGCGAGCCGTTCGGCCGGGCGCTCGACCTCGGCACCGGGTGCGGCGTGCAGGCGCTGCACCTCGCCACCCACGTGGGCCAGGTCGTCGCCACCGACGTCAACCGGCGTGCGCTGTGGGTGACCCGCTTCAACGCCGCGCTCAACGAGGTCGCCGGCAGCATCGACGTGCGCGAGGGGTCCTTCTTCGAGCCGGTCGCGGACGAGCGCTTCGACCTGATCGCCACCAACCCGCCGTTCGTCATCTCGCCGGCGACGGGCGAGCGCCTGGTCTACCGCGACTCCGGGCTGCCGGGGGACCGCGTCGTGGAGGACATCGTCCGTGCGGCGCCCTCGCACCTCGCCGACGGCGGCTGGTGCCAGGTCCTGGCCAACTGGGCCGTGCTCGACGGCCGCCCCTGGGACGAGCGGCTGGCACCGTGGATCGCCGACGACTGCGACGCGCTCGTCGTGCAGCGCGAGCTGCTCGACCCCTCGGCGTACGTCGAGCTGTGGCTCAAGGACGCCGGGCAGCACGGCGCGCCGGACTACCTGGTCCGCTACGACACCTGGCTCTCGTGGTTCGAGGAGCAGGGCGTGGAGGCGATCGGGTTCGGGTGGATCAACCTGCACCGGACCGGGCCGGGCGCGAGCCGGCGCACCTTCCTCGACTGGCCCTACGACGTCGAGCAGCCGATCGGCCCCGCGATCCGCGCCTGGGGCGACGCGGGCTCGGTGGAGGTCGGCGCGGAGGTGCGGCTCGTGGTCCGCGAGGACGTGCGCCAGGAGACCGTCGGCCCGGTGGGCGCCGAGGACCCGGAGACGATCGTGCTGCGCCAGCAGCGCGGCCTGCGGCGGGCCCGGCAGGCCGACACCGTCGAGGCGGCGCTGGTCGGTGCCTGCGACGGTGAGCTGAGCGTCGGCCAGATCCTCGACGCCGTCGCCCAGCTCACCGACCGCGACGCCGAGCAGACCCGGGCGACCTACCTGCCCGTCGTGGCCGAGCTGGTCGAGGAGGGCTTCCTCACCGCAGCTCGCCCGTGAGCGGCATCGCCTCCTGCTCGACCTCGCTGCCGAGGACGGCGTCGACGCGGAGCTCGAGCCGGGGCGCCTCGCCGCAGGAGGCCTCGACCACCTCGACGGTGCCGGAGGCGCCGCCCACGGCGCTGGACAGCTCGTTGGCCTCGCGGTCCCCGGCGAGGGCGAAGAAGAGGACGACCGGGTAGGTGTCCGAGCCACCCGGCCCGTCGACCGGCAGGTGCAGGACCCGGCCCGCGGGCAGCTTGTCGACCTCGCCCTCGATGAAGAGGTACGGCTCTGACAGGCCGCCGTCCGCGGTCTCGCCGGTGGTGCGGAAGGGCGACTGTGCGGTGATGGTGCCGCCCTCGCAGGTCACCTCGACCTCGTCGAAGGTGTGCGTCGTCCCGTCCGGCATCGTGGTGCTCAGCGTGCTCACCGGTCCGGGCTCGCGCTCCGTGGCCGGGTCGACCGCCCGGTCCGGCTCGCCGCCGGTGCTGACCGCGGCGGTGCCAACGACGGCCGCCACGGCGAGGGCGGCGACGCCCCCGGCGGCGCGGCGCCGGCGGCGGCGTACGGCGATCCGGCGGGCGACCCGCTGCGGGGCGTCGCCCGGCGGGTGCACCGCGGCGCCCAGCCGGTCGTAGGCGGCGGCGATCGTGCGGTCGTGCCCGGTGTCGTCGTTCATCGGTTCGCTTCCTCTCGTCGGGCCGGACCCGGGACGGCCGGGAGGTGGCCTGCGTGGTGGTCCGCGTGGTCGCGGGCGTGCTCGCGCAGGCGCTGGGTGCCGCGGGAGAGCTGGCTCTTCACGGTCCCCTCCGAGCAGCCCATCCGCTCCGCGATGCCACGGACGTCGAGGTCCTCGACGTACCGCAGCGCGAGGGCGGTGCGCTGCCGCGGGGTGAGCGTGGCGAGCGCCTCGACCAGCCACACGTCGACCGCGCCGACCTGCTGCACCGGCTGGCCGCGGTCGGCCCCGCCGAGCAGCGGCAGCTCGCGCCTCAGCCGGCGCACCCGATCGATGTTGAGGCGCACCATGACCGTCCGCACCCACGCCTCGGGCACGTCCGGCCGGCGGCCGTCCCACCGCTCGCCGAGGCGCGCGAAGGTCTCCTGGGTCAGGTCCCAGGCGTCGTGCGGGTCGCCGGTGAGCGCGTGCGCCAGCCGCAGGAGCGCGGCCTGGTGCACGGCCATGAAGTCGGCGAACCCGCCGAGGCCGGGTTCGGTCCCCGGTCCGCCTCCAGCCATGTGCCCTCTCCCGTCCGTCCGGTGTCCACTGTCCCCCTTCTGACGGTGACCGGGCCCGGAACGTTGAGGGAGAGATCGGTCTCGGGGCGCTGGTCCCCGGCCCCCGTCGGGGCGGCCGGGTCGACAGCACGCGCTACCGTGAGCGGCCGTGAGCCCCGGTGATCGTGGCTCCGTCCCAGGCAACGTGAGGAATGACAGGTCCGTGGCACACAAGTTGGTGATCGTCGAGTCCCCGGCGAAGGCCCAGAAGATCGGGGGCTACCTCGGTCAGGGGTACGTCGTCGAGTCCTCGATCGGGCACATCCGTGACCTGCCACAGTCCGCCGCCGACATCCCGGCCAAGATCAAGGACAAGTGGTGGGGCCGGTTCGGTGTCGACATCGACAACGGCTTCGAGCCCTACTACGTGGTCCCGAAGCGCTCCAAGGACCAGGTCAAGAAGCTCAAGTCGCTGCTCAAGGACGCCGACGAGCTCTTCCTCGCCACCGATGAGGACCGCGAGGGCGAGGCGATCGCCTGGCACCTCCTCGACGAGCTGAAGCCCAAGGGCATCCCGGTGCGCCGGATGGTCTTCCACGAGATCACCGAGCCGGCGATCCTCGCCGCGGCCGAGAACCCCCGCGAGCTCGACATGGACCTCGTCGAGGCCCAGGAGGCCCGACGCATCCTCGACCGCCTCTACGGCTACGAGGTCAGCCCGGTGCTGTGGAAGAAGGTCATGTCCGGCCTCTCCGCGGGCCGCGTGCAGTCCGTGGCCACCCGCCTGGTCGTCGACCGCGAGCGCGAGCGGATGCGCTTCCGCGTGGCGTCGTACTGGGACCTCGACGCGACCTTCGACGCCGGCTCCGAGCACGACCAGCGGATGTTCCCGGCCAAGCTGCACTCCGTCGACGCGGTCCGGGTCGCGCGCGGCTCGGACTTCGGTCCGGACGGGAACCTCAAAGCCGCCACCACCGATGGTGACCCCAAGCGACCGCTACCACTGCACGTGGACCGGACCCGCGCGGAGGCGCTGTCGCAGGCGCTGCAGGAGAGCACCTTCGAGGTGCGCTCGGTGGAGTCCAAGCCCTATCGCCGCTCGCCGTACGCGCCGTTCCGCACCACGACGCTGCAGCAGGAGGCCAGCCGCAAGCTCGGCATGAGCGCGAGCGTGACGATGTCGGTCGCCCAGCGCCTGTACGAGAACGGCTTCATCACCTACATGCGTACCGACTCCTCGACGCTGTCGGGGGCCGCGATCGACGCGGCACGGTCGCAGGTGCGCGAGCTGTACGGCGCCGAGTACCTCCCCGACGCCCCCCGCACCTACGCCGGCAAGGTCAAGAACGCCCAGGAGGCGCACGAGGCGATCCGCCCCGCGGGCGACACCTTCCGCACCCCCGGCCAGACCGGCCTGACCGGTGAGCAGTTCCGGCTCTACGAGCTGATCTGGATGCGCACCGTCGCCTCGCAGATGAAGGACGCCACCGGCCAGTCGGTCTCGGTCCGCATCGGCGGCACCGCCGCGACCGGCGAGGACGTGGTGTTCTCCGCCAGCGGTCGCACCATCACCTTCCACGGCTTCCTCAAGGCCTACGTCGAGGGCACCGACGACGGCGGCCAGAAGGACGACGCCGAGACCCGGCTCCCCGTCCTGGCCGAGGGCGACGCCCTCTCCGCGGCCTCGCTCGCCGCCGCCGGCCACGAGACCAAGCCGCCGGCCCGCTACACCGAGGCCACGCTGGTCAAGGAGCTCGAGGACCGCGAGATCGGCCGCCCGTCGACGTACGCCTCGATCATCAAGACGATCATCGACCGCGGCTACGTCTACAAGAAGGGCACGGCCCTGGTGCCGGCCTGGCTGGCGTTCTCGGTGATCCGCCTGATGGAGGAGCACTTCCCCCGGCAGATCTCCTACGAGTTCACCGCCCAGATGGAGGACGCGCTCGACGAGATCGCCGCCGGCCGCAAGGACCGCGGCACCGAGCTGGCGGAGTTCTACTTCGGCACCGGCGACGTCGAGGGCCTCAAGAAGCTGGTCGACGGGCTCGGCGACATCGACGCGCGCGAGCTGGCGACGTTCCCCGTCGGCGGCCCCGACTCCGGGATCAACCTGCGCGTGGGCCGGTACGGCCCCTACCTCGAGGGGCCCGACGACGAGGGCAACCCGATCGGCAAGCGGGCCAACGTGCCCGACGACCTGCCGCCGGACGAGCTGACGCTGGAGAAGGCCACCGAGCTCTTCGCCAACCCCGCCGGGGAGGAGATCCAGCTCGGCCGCCACCCCGAGTCCGGCCTGGAGGTCGTGGCGAAGAACGGCCGCTTCGGCCCGTACGTCACCGAGGTGCTCCCCGAGGACGCGCCGAAGTCGGCCAAGCCGCGCACCGGCTCGCTGTTCAAGTCGATGTCGCTCGACACGATCTCCCTCGAGGACGCCGTCAAGCTGCTGTCGCTGCCGCGGGTGGTCGGCACCGCCGAGGACGGCGAGGAGATCACCGCGCAGAACGGCCGGTACGGGCCGTACCTGAAGAAGGGCACCGACTCGCGGTCGCTGGCCTCCGAGGACCAGCTGCTCACGATCACCCTCGACGAGGCGCTGCGGATCTACGCCCAGCCCAAGCAGCGCGGTCGTGCCGCGGCCGCGCCGCCGCTCAAGGAGCTCGGCAACGACCCGGTCTCCGGGCAGCCGGTGGTCGTGAAGTCCGGCCGGTTCGGGGAGTACGTCACCGACGGGGAGTACAACGCGACCCTCCGCAAGGACGACACCGTCGAGTCGATCACCATCGAGCGCGCCGCCGAGCTGCTCGCCGAGCGGCGCGAGCGCGGCCCGGCCAAGAAGGGCGCGAAGAAGACGACGAAGGCGCCGGCCAAGAAGGCGGCGGCCAAGAAGACCACCGCCAAGAAGACGGCGACCAAGAAGACCACGGCGAAGAAGGCGACGGGGGCCGCGGCCAAGAAGGCCTGACCGGCGCCGCTCTCAGGAGTCCCGGACCGCCCGCCCGTGCGGGCGGCCGGGGTCGTCGTACGCCGGCTCCGGCTCGCCGGCGCGGTAGGCCTCCAGCTGCGCGCACACGGCCGTGCCGTAGAACAGCCCGGTCGCGCTCAGCCAGGACCACAGCAGCAGAGCCATGATCCCCGCCAGCGGCCCGTAGGTGTCGCCGAAGGACCCGCTGAGCCGCACGTACGCCGCCAGGCCGGCCGCCGCGAGCAGGCTGACCGCCACCGCGGTGGCCGAGCCGAGCGCGAGCCATGACAGCGCCGGCTGGCGTCGCCGCGGGGCGTGGTCGAGCAGCACCGCGATCGTCACGACGAGCAGCAGCAGGCCCAGGGGCCAGCGGGCGACGTCCCAGGCCCGGTCGGTGCCGGCGGACCAGCCGTAGACCTCGACCATCGCGTCCCCGAACGCCCCGCCCGCGACGAGCAGCAGGAACCCGAGCCCCACCGGCACCGCCAGCAGTGCGGTCAGCACCGCCGCGCGGCCGTACTTGTGCAGGGCGGGCCGGTCGCGGCGGATGCCGTAGATCCGGTTCGTCCCGCGCTCGACCTGTCCCATGGCGGTCGTCATCGACACCAGCGACAGCACCAGGCCCAGGGCGAGCGCGACCTCGCCGGCGTCCTCGCTGCTGTCGCCGCCGGCGACCGCCCCGGCGAGCGCGTCGCCACCGCCCTGCCCGGGCGAGACCTGCTGGACGGTCAGCGCGACGACCTCGGCCAGCCGCTGCTGGTCGAGGTCGGCGGTCAGCCCGGTGAGCGCCAGCAGGAACGGCACGACCGCGAGGCAGGCCTGCAGGGCGAGCGCGCGGCTGTTGGTGAACCCGTCGCCGTACCGGAACCGCACGAAGGAGTCGACCGCCACCCGCCGCAGCCCGTGGTGGCGGGCGAGGTGCCAGGCGTCCTCGGCGTCGAGCTCGTCGCCGTCCATCTCCGTGGTGACCGGGACGGTGCGCGCGGTGGTCATGGCGCGGGAGTCTGGCAGCCGCGGTCCGCGGCGCGCGCGGCGGCCGACGCCGCCCGGGTGCTCCTCAGGGGAAACCGGCACTCCTCAGGGGAAGCTTCCGCCGAGGAGTGCCGGAATCCCCGGGGCCCCGGGGAATCCTGCACGCCGCGTTGGCCGGTGTCGGTCGTCCCACGTAGGTTCGGGCCGTGCACTCACCCACCGGCGTCCTCGTCTGCTTCGAGGGTGGCGAGGGGTCGGGCAAGTCCACCCAGTCCCGGCGGCTTCGGGAGTGGCTGGAGGCCGAGGGGTACGCCGTCGTGCTGACCTTCGAGCCCGGCGACACCGAGGTCGGCAAGGTCCTGCGCCGGCTGGTCCTCGACCCGACGACCGGCGACCTCGACCCGCACACCGAGGCGCTGCTGTACGCCGCCGACCGCGCCGAGCACGTCGCGCGCCTCGTCCGGCCCGCCCTCGAGCGCGGGGAGGTCGTGGTGATGGACCGGTACGTCGACTCCTCGCTGGCCTACCAGGGCGCCGGGCGCGACCTCGACCTCGCCATGGTGGAGCGGATCTCGCGCTGGGCGACCGACGACCTGCGACCCCACCTGACCGTGGTGCTCGACCTGGAGCCCGAGCAGGGCCTGGGCCGGTTCGCCGAGCGGGACAAGATCGAGGGGGAGGGGCTGGAGTTCCACCGCCGGGTCCGCGAGGCGTTCCTGCGGATGGCCGAGGCCGACCCCGAGCACTACCTCGTGCTCGACGCCCGCGCCCCCGTCGACGAGGTCGCCGCCGCGGTGCGCGCCCGCGTCGAGCCGCTGCTCGGGCAGGCCGCACGATGACGGTCTGGGACTCCCTGGTCGGGCAGGCCCGGCCGGTCGAGGCGCTCGCCGCCGCCGCCCGCGGGCAGGGGATGAGCCACGCCTGGCTGTTCACCGGACCGCCGGGCTCGGGCCGCTCCAACGCCGCCATCGCCTTCGCGGCCGCCCTGCAGTGCGAGGACGCCGGCTGCGGCACCTGCCACTCGTGCCGCACGGTGCTCGCCGGCTCCCACGCCGACGTCGCGGTCGCGCGGACCGAGTCGGTGCAGTTCGTCGTCAAGGAGGCCCGGGAGCTGGTGCGCCGCTCGGCGCTCAGCCCGGTCGGCGGCCGCTGGCAGATCATCGTGGTCGAGGACGCCGACCGGTTCAACGAGCACTCCGGCAACGCCATGCTCAAGGCGATCGAGGAGCCGAACGCGCGGACCGTGTGGCTGCTCTGCGCACCGACCGTCGAGGACGTGCTGCCGACGATCCGCTCGCGGTGCCGCCTGGTCACCCTGGCCACGCCGGCCACCGCCGACGTCGCGGCGTTCCTCGCCCGCACCGACGCGGTCGACCCCGCGCTCGCGTCGTACGCCGCCCGCGCCAGCCAGGGCCACATCGGGCGAGCCCGCGCGCTGGTGCGCGACGAGGGCGCCCGGCAGCGCCGCAACGAGGTCGTCGGCATCCCCGCCTCGGTCACCGACCTCGGCCGGTGCATGCGGGCGGCGGCCCGGCTCGCGGAGGTCGCCAAGGAGGAGGCGGAGGCCATCACCTCCGAGCGGGAGGCGCGGGAGAAGGCCGAGCTCGACCAGGCCTTCGGCTACGAGGACCGCGGTCGACGCCCGCGCGAGTACGCCGCGGCGGCCAAGGCGCTGCAGGAGGACCAGAAGCGGCGCGCCAAGCGGCGCGTCCTCGACGTGGTCGACCGCGCGCTGATGGACCTGGTGTCGGTCTACCGCGACGCGATCGCGATCCAGACCGGCGCGCCCGGCGAGCTGGTCAACGCCGAGATCCGGGCCGACCTCGACGTGGTCGTCCGCACCTCGACCCCGGAGCTGAACCTGCGCCGGATCGGGTGGATCTTCGAGGCCCGCGAGCAGATGCTGGAGTTCAACGTCCCGGTCGCCCTCGCCCTGGAGTCGATGATGGTCGCGCTGCGCGTGCCGAGCCGAGGAGCCGCCTGATGAGCACGAGGACCGTCCGGATCGTCGTGCTGGTGCTGGTCGCCGCGCTCGTCCTCAGCGGCGTCGGGCTCGCCGTCGCCGGGCTCACCGGCGGCGACGGCTCGGGGTCCTCCTCGGGCGGTGCGGGCCGGTCCGTGCCCGCACCGACCACCACCCCCGCGCCCGGCGCGCAGGACCCGCCCCGGCCGGCCCTGCGGAAGTACTACGAGCAGGAGATCGCCTGGGCGGCCTGCGGGGACAACGAGTGCGCCCGGCTGACGGTGCCGCTGGACTACGCCGAGCCGGCGGGCGAGACGATCCAGATCGCGGTGCTGCGGGTGCCGGCCGGCGACCCGGAGCGGCGGATCGGCTCGCTGGTGGTCAACCCCGGCGGGCCCGGCGCGCCCGGCACGACGTACGCCGCGCAGGCCGGCCTCGCCTTCCGCGAGCCGCTGCGCGAGCGCTACGACGTCGTCGGCTTCGACCCGCGCGGCACCGGCTTCTCGACCGCCGTCGACTGCGTCTCCGACGAGCAGCTCGACGTCTTCCTCGCCGCCGACCCCGCCCCCGACGACCGCGAGGAGGCCGACGCCCTCGAGCAGGCGCAGCGCGCCTTCAACGCCGGCTGCGCCGCGGAGTCCGGAGCCCTCGCCGACCACGTCACCACCGTCGAGGCGGCCCAGGACATGGACGTCCTGCGCTCCGCGCTGGGGGAGTCGACGCTGACCTACCTCGGCGCGTCGTACGGCACGAAGCTCGGCGCGACCTACGCCGAGCTCCACCCCGACCGCGTCGGCCGGTTCGTGCTCGACGGGGCGGTGGACCCCACGCTCACCGCGCGCGAGCAGACCCTCGGCCAGGCGCGCGGCTTCGAGACGGCGATCCGCGCCTACGTCGAGGACTGCGTCGACAGCGGTGACTGCCCGCTCGGCGACTCCGTCGAGGCCGGCCTCCAGCGGCTGTCCGACTTCATCGACGAGGTCGACGCCGAGCCGCTGCCCACCGGCGGCGAGCGCGAGCTGGCCGTCGGCAACGCGATCACGGGGATCATCGCGCCGCTCTACAACCGCGACTACTGGTTCCTGCTCACCCGAGCGCTGACCGCGGCGTTCGAGGGCGACGGGTCGCAGCTCATGCAGCTCTCGGACCTCTACTCCTCGCGCGGACCCGAGGGCTACCAGGACAACAGCTCCGAGGCGATCCTCGCGATCAACTGCCTCGACGACCCCTCGGCGGTCGACCCCGACGACATCCCCGGGCAGGTGGCGGCGTTCGAGGAGGCCTCGCCGACCTTCGGCGAGGTCTTCGCGTGGGGGCAGGCCGGCTGCCTCGGTGTGCGGGCGGAGGCCACCGTGGAGACGCCGGAGATCGACGCCGCCGGGGCGCCGCCGATCCTGGTGATCGGCACGACGCGCGACCCGGCGACGCCGTACGCCTGGGCGGAGGCGCTGGCCGGCGAGCTGGAGTCCGGCGTGCTGGTCACCCGCGACGGCGACGGGCACACCGGCTACAACGTGGGCAACGCGTGCGTCGACGAGGCGGTCGAGGACTACCTCGTCGACGGCACCGTCCCCGAGGACGGGCTGCGCTGCTGACCGGTCGGGTCAGCTGATCAGCTCGTCGATCCGGGCGTAGGCGTCCGAGCTGCCGGCCACGACCCGGCTGGAGCGGCCGTCGACCGAGACCGGCACGTCGCCGACGAGCGTCACGCGCCGTACCTCGCGGCGGTGGTTGTCGAAGTCGGCCACGGCGTAGTGCTGGGTCGCCCGGTTGTCCCACATCGCGACGTCGCCCTCCTGCCACTGCCAGCGGACGGTGTTCTCCAGCCGGGTCACCCGGTCCTGGAGGAGCTTGAACAGCGCGCTGGACTCGGCGGTGTTCAGCCCCACGAAGCGCTTGACGAAGTGCCCCAGGACGAGCGAGCGCTCGCCGGTCTCGGGGTGCACGCGCACCACCGGGTGCTCCGTCTCGTAGTACGTCGCCCGGAACTGGCCGCGGTCGAGCGCGTCGCGGTCGGGGGAGTCGCCCTCGGGGTCCTCAGAGGTGGCGACGTAGTCGTACTCGTTGGTGTGCACCGCCCAGAGCCCGTCCACGAGGGCCCGCAGCGGCGGCGTGAGGGCGTCGTACGCCGCGACGGTGTTGGCCCAGACGGTGTTGCCGCCGTACGGCGGGATGGTGACGCCGCGCAGCACGCTGATCGCCGGGACACGGTCGACGAAGGTGACGTCGGTGTGCCAGCTGTTGGCCGCCATCCCCTTGGTCGCGTTGAGGCTGAGGACGTGCGCGCTGCCGGTGTTGACGGTCGGGTGGGCCGTGGTGAGCGTGCCCAGCTGCTCGGCGAAGGCCAGCTGCCCGGCGTCGTCGAGGTGGTCCTGGCCGCGGAAGAAGACCACCTTGTGGGCGAGCAGCGCGGCGCGGATGGTGGCGACGGCTTCGGGGTCGAGGTCCGCGCCGAGGCGGACCCCCTCGATCACGGCGCCGATGCGGCCACCGACCTTGCGGACGGTGGGGAGGTCGGACGTGGCGCGGGTGGGGCGGTCCAGGGTGCTGGTCATGCTTCCTCCTGCTAAGTCGAGTGAGTAACTAGACAATAACAGGGTCGCAGCCTTCGGGCGATCACCTCGGGTGGATGGGGTCGGCGATCGCCTGGATGCGGCGCGTGGCCAGCTCGATCATCAGCCGGGCGGCGGGGGAGAGGGTGGCGTCGGAGCGGTGGACGATCGCGAGGATGTCGTGCTGGCGGGGGCGCAGCGGGGCCCAGCCGGCGCGGGGGGCGAGGCGCGGGAGCAGCTCGTCGACGACGCCGCGCGGGACGACGCTGTCGGCCAGCCCCAGGCCGACCAGCTCGACGGCGGTCTCGACGTCCTCGACCTCGATCCGGGTGGTCGGGTTGCGGCCGGTCTCGTGCAGCATCTGCCGCAGCACGATCCGCGTGGAGTCGTTCGCCCGCCAGGTCGTCTCGGGCAGCACCAGCGACGCCTGGGAGAGCCGGTGGGCGGTGACCGGCGAGGCCACCCGCTCGGGGTCGGCGGAGATGTAGACCAGCTCGTCGCGGGCGACCGGCGTGATGGTCATGCCCTCGCTCGAGGCGGCCGCCACGGCGATCATCGCCGCCTCGAGCCGACCGCGCCGCAGGTCCTCCTGCACGTCGGTCGAGTTCTGGCCGATCAGCTCGACCCGGACGCCGGGGTAGCGCTCGAGCACGTCCGCGACGAGCCCGGCGCCGGCGTACAGCCGGGCGGTGCCGAACATGCCGAACCGGATCGTCCCCGTCTCCAGCGAGCGGGCGCCCTGCACCGCCCGCTCGGCCTCGTCGATCGAGGCCAGCACCCGCTCGGCGTACGGCCGGAGCGTGTCGGCCACGGTGGTCGGGACGACCCCGCGCCCGACCCGGCGGAACAGCTGCACGTCGAGGGACTTCTCCAGCGCCCGGATCTGCTCGGACACCGACGGCTGGGCGTACCCGAGCTCCTCCGCGGCACGAGTGAGCGAGCCCTGCTCGTACGTCGCGAGGAAGCATGTGAGCTGGTGCACAGAAAGCATAGGTCCAGCCTATGTCGACCGCAGGAAAGTCAGGCTACCCCTATGGCTGGACCTGATCCAGAATGGACTCAGCACCACTCCACCCGAGTCGAGAAAGGATCCGCCGTGTTCACCCACGTCTGCACCGCCTGCGCCAAGCGCCAGCTCATCTTCCCCTCCCAGGTCACGGCGGTCGCCGACAGCGAGCGCGGCCCGGTGGCGACCTTCACCTGCTGGTGCGGCGCCGAGCAGTCGGCGCTCTACGGCCTCGCCCCGGCCAAGGGCTCGACGGTCGTCCTCGCGGCCTGACCCACCGCTCCACCACCGGGCGTGTGCCGGTTTCGCCCCCGGCAGGCGGCGTCCGTATACTCTCCCGGGTTGCCCGGCAGGTCTCGACCGCGCCGGGCAGCGCGCCGCCTTAGCTCAGTCGGTAGAGCGTCTCACTCGTAATGAGAAGGTCGTCGGTTCGATTCCGACAGGCGGCTCCCCTCGACACGGCCCCCACCCCACCGGGTGGGGGCCGTGTCGCGTCCCCGCCGCTGCTCAGCCCGCGGCGTCGGCCACCAGCACGTCGACGCCCCGCAGGCGCCACGGTTCGAGGTCGCCGACCTCCTCGGTGACCAGCACGTCGATGGCGTCGGTGCCCAGGACGGCGTGCGGGGCGACCGATCCGTGCTTGGTGGCGTCGGCGAGGACGACGGTGCGGAGAGCAGCTCCTGCCATCGTCTGCTTCATCGCGGCGTCCAGCGGGTCCACCGAGGTGGCTCCCACCCCGGGGTGCAGGGCGCAGGCGCCCAGGAACGCCCAGTCGGCGCGGTGCGCGGCGAGCGTGGCGACGGCCGTGGGCCCCGCGAAGAAGCGCGAGTGGGGGTCCCACCGGCCGCCCGCCAGGACGAGCGTGACCTGCTCGTCGGCCTCGAGCAGCGCCGCGACGTCGAGGGAGTTGGTGACCACCTGCAGTGGGCGCACCTCGAGCGCGGCGGCGAGCGCGAGCACCGACGAGCCGGCGTCGAGGAACAGTGTCTGGCCGGGCTCGACCAGGCGTGCCGCGACGGTCGCGATCGCCGTCTTGGCGGCGCCGGCGACGTCGGCACGCGTCCGGAAGGGCATCCGGGCTGGGTCCAGGGCTACCGCCCCGCCGTGGGTCTTCTGCAGGTGGCCGGCCTCCGCGAGGGTGCGCAGGTCGCGGCGGACCGTGTCCTCCGAGACGCCGAGGAGCGCCGACAGGCCGGTCACCTCGACCTTGCCCCGGCGGTGCAGCTCCTGCAGCACGCGCGCCTGTCGTTCGCTCGCGAAAACCCGCACGTCTGCCGCTCCTTGTGCCGAGGTCTACTTGACTGTGCCGAAGTATGCAGGATTGACTGCCCGGGTGTCACGCGCCCCGCTCGCCCCCGCCCGCCGTTCCTCGTCGGCTCGTCTCGCGGTCACGGGCCTGGTGGGGTTCGCCGCCCTCGGCATGCTCGCCAGCGTCCTCGGGCCGACACTGCCGCTGCTGCAGGAGCGTCACCGGCTCGACGCGTTCGGTTCCTCGCTGCTCTTCGCCGCCTACGCCGCGGGCTCCGCGGCCGGTGTGGTGGGCGCCGGCTGGCTGCGCACCAGGGTCGCGCCGTCGTCGCTGCTGACCGGGGGAGCAGCCCTCCTGGCCCTGGGCTGCCTCGCGCTGCCCGTCGCCCCGACGGGCTCGCTCGCCCTCGCCGGCGTCCTGGTGGCCGGCATCGGGTTCGGGCTCGTCGACCTCCCGCTCAACACGGTGCTGGCCCGGTCCTTCGGCGAGGGCAGCGGCGCCGTGCTGATGGCCCTGAGCGCCGCCTTCGGGGTCAGTGCCGTGCTGCTCCCCTTCCTCGTGGGCAGGCGCCCCGACGACCTCCACGCGCCGTACCTGGTCTGCGGCGCCACGGCGCTGGTCCTGACCGCCCTCACCGCCACGCTCCGCCTCCCGCACCCCGGCGCGACCGGCCCGGCGGGGAGGCGGCACGGCCACCGCGGTGCGGTGCTCCTGCTCGCCGCGGTGCTGCTCGGGTACGTCGCGGTCGAGAGCGGCGTGGCCGGCTGGGAGACGACCCACCTCCGTGCGACGACCTCCCTGTCGGAGAGCGGCTCGGCCTCCGCGGTGTCCCTGTTCTGGATCGGGCTCATCCTCGGCCGGCTGGGCGCGGCGCCCGTCCTGCTGCGCCAGCCGCCGGGCCGCCTCGTCATCACCTGCCTGGTCGCCGGTGCCGCCAGCGCGGCCGCGGCGGCGCACGCGCCGTCCGCGGTCGTCGCCTACGCCGTGACCGGCCTGCTCATCGGACCGGTCTTCCCTGCCGTCATCGCATGGCACGCCTCCCTCGTGCCGGACGGCCGCGGGATCACCGGTGTCTTCGCGGCGGGCTTGGCCGGCCCGCTGGTCGGTGGTCCCCTCATCGGGCTGGCGGTGGGGGCGACGAGCGAGCACGCGGTCCCCTGGGTGCTCGCGGCGATGGCGCTCGCGGCCGCGGGGGTCGCCGTCGCGGTCGCCGTCACGGTCGCGGCGCGGGGCGTCGCGCCGAGCACGGCGCGGTCGCGTGCGAGCGGCCACGCGGCAGGTGCGTGACCGCGGTGGGCACGGCGGGGCCGGCACGTGCGACGTCTCTCGGAGCACAGCCGTTCCCCCGACCGGGTCGGGTGCAGCCGCAGCCGGCCTGGACACAGGCGGAGCACGCTCGCCCGACGAGCCATCCCCCGAGTGCCGCACCCCGCCGGATCAGCACCGAGACCAAGGCGTCGTTCGAGACCACCGAGCTGATCGCCTACGTGGCCGCCGTCGTCGGGGTCCTCATCGCCTCGGCGGTCGTCGACGCCTCGGACTTCGGCGCCCAGGAGGCGTGGTTCTACGTCACCCTGCTGACCATCGGCTACATGGTCAGCCGCGGGCTCGCCAAGTCGGGCAGCCGCGACTTCTACGACGACGACCGCGGTCGGCCGACGGGCCACGGTCAGCACTGACCGCGCGCCGTACCGCAGGACCGCCCCCGACGCGACGCGTCGGGGGCGGTCTGCGTACCGTGCGAGGCAGGTCCCACCCGGACCAGCCGCTCGCAGCCGTCGGAGGTGCCGTGATCGACGACCACCGCTCCGGCCCGCCGCCGTACGGCCCGGCCTTCGGTGCGCCGGCCGGCGGGCAGGCGGACGACGTCCGGCCCGCCACGACCGAGCGCCGTCGGAGGCGTCGGCGGGCGGCGGTCGCGGGCGGGGTCGGTGCCGGTGTGGTCGTGCTCGGCCTGGCGGCGACCGGGTTGCTGGGCGGGTCCGCGTCGTACGACGACGTCGACTGCGCGGGCCTGCGGGACCAGGCCGTGGCGGCGACGAACGAGCGGCCCGGTGCCCGGCTGCTGCGCGTCGACCGGTTCGAGGTGGCGACCGACCACCGCTCCGACTTGGCGGAGCAGGACCCCGACGACGACGGGCTGCGCCTGGTGCTGGCGTGCCGCGGGATCGGTCGGTTCCAGGGCGGCGTCGAGCAGGCCGTGGTGGTCCAGCTCTACGACACGGGCCGCGACGAGGAGCACCTCCGGGTCGTCCCGCAGGGGCGTCCGCGGTTCGACATCGACTCCGAGCTGGGGACGGCCCCGTGACGTCCCCGGTCGAGACCTGCCCGAAGCGGATGCGCTTCGGTCCGTGCGGCGGCGTGCGCGACGACGCGTCCTGCGAGCTCGACGCCCGGCCCTGCCCCTTCGCCCAGGAGCCGGCGGCGGTGGTGCCGTGGGACGGCGCGCCGGCCCACCCGGCCCACCCGACTACGCCGGGTGCCGACCGGAGCCGGCTGCTGGCGGCGGCGCGACGCGGCCCGGTGGTGCTGACCGACCTGACGGTGCCGGCGTACGACCCCGCCGCGGTGTCGCGGATCGCCGGGCTGCTCGCCGGGTCCTGCGACGGGCTGCTCGTCGGCGAGCACCAGAACCGGCCGGACCTCCCGCCGGTGATGATGGCGGACCTGGTCGCCGGGGCCGGGGGCGCGCCGTGGGTGACGCTCGCCTGCCGCGACCGCAACCGGGTCGTGCTGGAGCAGGAGCTCACCGGGCTCGCCGTCGCCGGGGTCGACGGCGTCCTCTGCGTCACCGGCGACGTGCGGGCGCCCGGGATCCGACCGGGGGTGACTCAGGTCTTCGACCTCGACGGCACGCAGCTGGCGGCCCTCGCCCGGGAGGCCGGGCACGCGGTCGCGGTGCCCGAGGCGCCGTCCGCCGCGCCCCGGCACGTCCGGCCGCGGCGCCTGGTGGAGAAGCAGCGGGCGGGCGCGCACCTGGCCGTGCTGAACCACGTGGCGTCGCCGGCCGACGTGGGGTCGTTCGTCGGGGCGGCCCGGGGGCTGGGGCTCACGATCCCCGTGGTCGCCGCGGTCGCCGTCTACACCGACGAGCGGTCGGCGCGCGTGCTGCAGCGGTTCCCCGGCCTGCACCTCGACGGCACGCAGGTGGAGGCGGTGCTCGGCGCTTCGGACGTGCGGGAGGCGGGTATCGAGGCGGCAGTGCGCGAGGCGAGGTCGCTGCTCGCGATCGACGGCGTCGTGGGCGTCAACCTGTCCGGTCTCGGCTCGAGCCAGGGCGAGCTGGCCGGCGCCCGGGTGAAGGCCGAGGTCGGCACACGGATCCGGGAGGCGTGATGAGCGAGCAGGACCCCATGGTCGACGAGTTCGACACGGTGGCGGCGTGGACGGTCGCCGCGGTCGAGGAGCTCGGCGCGGACCACGCCCTCCCGGCCGCGTGCCGGGGCAGCGGCAGTCCCGCCGCGCTCGACTGGCTCGCCGACGCGATCGGCGTGGGTGCCGGCTCGCGGCTGCTCGACTCCGGCGCGGGGGTCGGCGGCCCGGCGGCGTACGTCGCGCGCGAGCGGGACGCCGTGCCGGTGCTGGCCGAGCCGATGACCGGTGCCTGCTGGGCGGCCCGGCAGCTCTTCGACGCGCCGGTCGTCGCGGCCGACGGGCTGGCGCTGCCGTTCCCCGACGCGTCGTTCGACTGCGCCTGGTCGCTCGGCGTGCTGTGCACCGTCGAGGACAAGCCGGCCCACCTCGCCGAGCTGCGGCGGGCCGTCGTGCCCGGGGGCGGCGTGGGGCTGCTGGTGTACGTGCGGACCGTCGACGTCCTGCCGACCCAGCCCGAGGGCAACCACTTCCCCGACCACGACGAGCTGCTCGCCGCGGTGGCCGCCGCCGGCCTCGTGCTCGTCGACGAGGCCCGGCTCGCCGACCTCCCCGGCACGCCGGAGGACTGGCAGGCCGCCGCCGACGCCGTCGACGCGACGGTCGAGCGGGCCCACCGCGACGACCCCCGCTGGGCCCGCGCCCAGGCGCAGCAGGAGGAGATCGCCGACCTGATCGGCCGCGAGCTGGTGGTCGGCGTGCTGGTCGCCTGCCGCGCCGGCTGACCCGAGAGCCTCTCGGCGTGCCTTGCGACATCCCAGGTTCACTTGGGATGTTGACGCTTCCCTGCCGTTGCAACAGCAGGGAACCTTCAGAATCCCAAGTTAACTTGGGATGTTGCGCGTCACCCCAGCCCCAGTAGTCACACAAGCATCAGGGGCGGGAGACGCGAACGGCGCCCGCCACCGGCGAGGTGGCGGGCGCCGTCGTACGTCGCGTGGCGGCCGTCAGGCGACGGCGCCGCGGGAGCGCGTGCGCTCGGCGAGGGCGGCGAGGGCGGCGGGGAAGATCGACGCGGGCGGGGTGACCAGGCCGGCGCCGACCTGGCCGACGCCGGCGACGCGGCCGGCCATGCCGGTGTTGATCTGCGGCAGGATGCCGGTGCGGCACACGGCGGAGACGTCGATGCCGGTGGCGGCGCCCGCGAAGTCGAGGACGGGGATCGGCCAGCGGTTGTTCTCGCCGATGGTGATCTCGCGCATCCGGCGGCTGGTGGCCAGCGCGTCGGGGACGGTGCCGCCGACGAACCGGACGATCGCCGGGGCGGCCGCCATCGCGAAGCCGCCGATGCCGGCGGTCTCGGTGATCGCGGAGTCGCCGATGTCGGGGTTGGCGTCCTCCGGCCCGTAGTCGCCGAGGAAGAGGCCGTCGGCGAGCTGTGCGGGGCCGGTGAACCACTGGTCGCCGGTGCCGGAGACCTGGATGCCGAAGTCGGTGCCGTTGCGGGCCATCGCCACGACCATCGTGCTGCCCTCGATGTCGCGGCCGGCGTCGAGCGCGAGCTTGCACGCCGGCATCGCGACGTTGAGGAAGAAGTGGTCGTTGCCGCCGACGAAGGCCAGCGCCTGGGCGACGTCCTCGGCCGGCCGCGAGGAGCGGACCAGGTGCGGCGCGAGGTCGCGGAGCAGCATCAGGGTGCCGGCGCGGTTGCGGTTGTGCGCCTCGTCGCCCATCTGCAGCATCTGGCCGAGGATCGCGGTGGCGTCGATCGGGCCGGCCGCCTCGACGGCCTCGGCGAGCAGCGGGCCCAGCGAGTCGCGCATCCAGCGCAGCCGCTCGAGCACCTCGGCCGAGTAGGCGCCGTACCGCAGCACCTTGCCCAGGCCCTCGTTGAGCGAGCAGTAGGTGCGCCGGCCGGTGGCCGGGTCCTCGAGGACGAACATCCACATCGACGGGGAGACGACGCCGGCCATCGGGCCCACCGCGCTGCGGTGGTGGCACGGCTCGAGGGTCACCTCGGCGCCGGACTCGAAGAGCGCGACGGCGTCCTCGGGGTCCTCGACCAGGCCCTCGAACGCGGCCGCGCCCATGAGCGCGCCGCGCAGCGGCCCGGCGGTGCGGGCCCACTCGATCGGCGGGCCGGCGTGCAGGAACTGGCCCTTCTCCAGGCCGAGGAGCTCCGAGGCCGGGGCGACGCCGACGAGCATCGCCTGGACGTCGAGCATCCGGGAGACGGCGAGGGCGTTGGCGTCGCGGCGCAGCGGGTCGGCGGCCACGGTGGCGAGGTCGTCGACCGTGCCCTCCATCGGCGGCTTCCAGTCGACGCGCTCGACCGGTACGGCCTGGGCCTCGACCGCAGCGGCGAACATGTCGGCGCCCACGGCCGCGACGGCGGCGGGAGCCTGGCTGGGGATGGTGGCGTTCGCGGGCTGGTTCACAGCGTCCCTCCGGAGACGAGAGCAACCGCCCGGCGGGTGGCTGCGGCGTTGGACAGGTGGACCTCCGCGCCGGCGGCGGCGAGTGCCTCGGCCTGGCGCTCGAGGCCCTGGGGGTCGGCGGACGTGCCGACGCAGGCGACGACCACCGGCACCTCGCGGACGCCGCGCGCGGCGGCGATGGCGGGGGCCAGGTCGGCGGCGGGGTCGGCCTGGGCGCCGTGGCCGAGGACCACGTCGAGCAGGATCACGGCGGTCTCGGGGTCCTGGGCGACCTTCGCCAGGTGGTCGAGCCGCAGGGTCGGGTCGATCATCGGGTGCGCGCGGCCGCGGGTGAGCCCGTCGTCGCCGAAGTCGATCATCAGGTGACCGTCGGCGGTGAGGTCGGACCCGAGGGCCAGCTCGGGGGAGAGCGGGATGTTGCTGCGGACCGGCCCGAGCGACTGGGCGGCGAGGAGCATCGCCTCGTCGCACAGGGTGCCGCCGACGAACAGGCCGCGCAGGGCGGACCCGCCGGTGGCGGTGGCGGGCGTGCCCCAGGTCGGCCACTCGGGGACGGCCACGCCGAGGTCGGCGAGCAGGCCCTCGACCTGGGTGGTGATGTCGGGCTGGTCGCCGCCGAGCAGCGCGAACCGGACCGGCGTGCCCAGCCCTGCGGCGTACTCCTCCACCGCGGCGGCGACCTCGGGGGCCGGCGGCTTGGAGACGACGATGACCTGCTCGATCGAGGGGTCGGCGTCGAGACGGTCGAGCGCGGTCATCGTGGAGATGCCGCCGATCGCGGTGGACAGGTCACGGCCGCCGACGCCGAGCGCGGCGGAGACGCCGACCCCCGCGCGGTCGAGGAGCGCGAGGACCTGCTGGCAGCCGGTGCCGGAGGCGGCCACGATGCCGACGCGACCGGGCTCGGTGGTGTTGGCGAAGCCGAGGCCGACGCCGCCGACGACGGCCGTGCCGCAGTCGGGACCCATCACGAGCAGGCCGCGGCTGCGCGCGATCTGCTTCATGGCGAGCTCCTGCTCGACCGGGACGTTGTCGCTGAAGACCATGACGTCGGAGCCGGCGTCCAGGGCGTCCATCGCCTCGACGAGCGCGGAGGCGCCGGGCACCGAGACCAGCGCGAGGCCGCCGCCGGCGCGGCGCAGCGCCGAGCCGGTGGTGCGCGGCGCCGCGACGGTGGTGTCGCCCGAGGTCGAGCCCTTCCGGGCGGCGGCCAGCGCGGCGTCGACCGCGGCCAGGGCCGCGGGCAGCGCGGCCTCGTCGTCGAGCCGGAGCGCGACGACCATGTCGTTGGGGGAGGCCGGCGGGAGCGTGAAGCCCATGCCGGCGAGCACCTCCAGGTTGAGGTCGGTCGCCATCGCGACCTGGGCCGCGGCGACCCCGGGCGTGGCGGCGACGTCGCGGCTGACCTGCAGCAGGGCCACGCTGTCGGCGTACGCGCCGGGGCGGATCTCGACGTGCTCGACTGTCATCGAGTGGTTCCTTCGGGGTCGGGGACGGGCGGGACGGGAGTGGGGGGCGCAGGGCCGGGGTGGCTCAGGTGCCGAGCGCGAGGGTGGCGCCCAGGAGCATCCCGGCGCCGGAGGTGTGGCCGACGGCGGCCAGCCGCGAGGCTGCGGCGGCCACCCCCGACGGGGAGGCCGCGTCGCCGCGGGCGGCGAGCGCGAGCAGCAGCGCCCGGAACTCCGGGATGCACCCGCCCTCGATCGCGTCGACCAGCAGCGTGGCCGACAGGGCGGTGGTGCGGTGGGCGTGCCGGCGTACGGCGTCGGCGACCGCGTCGCGGTCGCGCTCCAGGCCGCGCGCGGCCACCAGCCAGCCCGCGACCACGTCGTCCCCGACGGGGGTGAGCCCGTCGCCGCGACCGAGCAGGTCCAGGACCGCCGCGCCGTCACCGGAGGCGAGCGCGGCCAGCGCCGCGGCGGGCAGCTGGTCGCGAGCGGGCGAGAGGTCGGGGAGGGTCGCGGCCAGCCGGGCGCCGGCGTCGGCAGACAGGCGGGGCACGTCGCCGGCGACCAGCCGGTCGACCGAGACCGCCAGTCCCGCCACGTGCAGCACGCCGTCGGCCACCTCGGCGGCGGCGCCCACCTCGACGGCGGGCAGGTGGGTCAGCGCGGTGGCGATGGTGGCCGGGACGTGCACGGCGCCGCGCGCGGCGACGCCGACGACCCGGTCGCCGAGAAGCACGTAGACCGCCTGCGCCCCGGCGTGCACCACCTGGCCCCGGCCCGGCGAGTCCTGCAGCCGACGCCGCAGCGCGGCGGTCCCGGCGCCCGCGACGCGGGTGGGGGACGAGGCGGGCAGTGGCACCCATCGGACGCTAACGGATCAACTAGGGTGCGCCGAATGGTGAGCATTGCCAACTCCGGCCCCGAGCCGATGCAAGAGTTGATAACGACGGCGGGCGAGGCTGCGTCCGACGTGCCCGGCGACCTGCCCGGCGACGTGCCCCGCGACGAGCCCCTCGACGTGGACGACCTGGCCGAGGCGCTGGCCCAGCAGGTGCTCGCCAACGCCGACCTCGGCGCGGTCGTCGACGCCATCCGCGCCGCGCTCCGCGCGGACGTCGCCGTCACCACGACCGACGGCCGCGAGCGGGTCACCCGGCTCTCGGAGATGACCCAGGCCAGCCTCGTCAAGGGCGACCTCGTCGACCCGACGGGGCGCCTGCGCGTGGAGCGGATCGGCGCGGAGGACACCGTGCTGCTCGACGGCTCGCGGGTGCACCGGCTCCCCGTGGCGACCCCGTCCCAGCCGCTCGGCCACCTGGTGGTCGTCGCCGGCCGCGAGCTGGACGACTCCGAGACGGTCGCCCTGCGGCGGGCCGCCACCGCCGTCGCCCTCTCGATCAGCCGGGAGCAGGCGGTCTCGGCGGTGGAGAACAAGTACCGCGGCGACTTCCTGCGCGACGTGCTGCTCGGCCGGGCGGGCTCGGAGGAGTTCGTCCGCGAGCACGTCGTGGGCTTCGGGTGGGAGCTCGGCGGGCCCTCGATCGTGCTGGTCGCCCAGCTGGATCCGCAGCCGGCCGGCGAGCCCGCGGGCACCGTGGAGGAGCAGCGCCAGTGGCAGGAGCGCTTCGCCGACGCCTGGCGCCAGGTGGTCGGCGCGGTCTCCAAGTCCGTCCCGGTCGCCGACTTCGGCTCCGAGGTGGTGACGGTGCTCCGGTCCCCGGGGATCCAGGCGGGCGCCCAGGCGGGCAACGAGCCGGGCTCGGACCTGGTCATGCGCCTGGTGCGCGCGGTCGCCGGCGACAAGGGCGGCGGCCGGCGTCCGTTCTCGGTCGGGGTCGGCCGGGTGACCTCCGACGTGCGCGGCCTGCCCGAGAGCTACGCCCAGGCCTACCGCGCCGTGGCCGTCGGCCGGCGCGTGCGCGGGGGTGGCACCACGACCTGGTTCGACGAGCTCGGCCTGCACCGGCTGATCGCGATGGTGCCCGACGACGTCGAGCTGCGGGCCTTCGCCAGCGACGTGCTCGGCGAGCTGGCCGGGCAGACCGAGGAGGCGGCCGCGCTGCGCGAGACGCTGCAGGTGCTGCTCTCCACGAACTTCAACGTCGCGGAGGCCGCGCGCGTGCAGTTCTTCCACTACAACACCATCCGCTACCGCGTCACCAAGCTCGAGCGGCTGCTCGGCCCGATCACCTCCGACCACAACCTGCGCCTCGACGTCGCGGTGGCCCTGAAGGTGCTCGAGGTCGTCGGCGGCTGACCCGCAGCAGAGGCTCGTCCGCGGACGGTGGGCGACATGTGTCGACGTTCCTGGGGTCCTTTCGGCGGAAGTGGCCATACAGAGCGTGACGTGGGCCTCAATAGGCTCGCTGTCCTCTCGGTTCCACCGTTGGCGAAGGGAACGCTCGCATGTCGATGTTCAAGTGGACGCAGGTCGATCCTGCGCCCGGTGAAGCTGTAGGACCGCTCCAGCGGCTGAGCTGGGGCAAGACGATCGGTCTGGGCGCCCAGCACGTCGTGGCGATGTTCGGTGCCACGTTCGTGTTCCCGCTGATCATGGGACTGGACGCGAACCTCGCGATCCTGTTCTCCGGCATCTGCACGATCCTGTTCCTGCTGGTCGTCAACAACAAGGTCCCCAGCTACCTGGGCACCAGCGGCTCGTTCGTCTCCGGTGTCTTCGCCATCCGGGCGCAGGGCGGCGACTCCGCCGACGTCACCGGCGCGATCCTCATCGCCGGTCTGATCCTGGCGCTCGTCGGCGTGGCCGTGCACTTCCTCGGCTCGGGTGCCCTGAAGCGCCTCCTGCCGCCGGCCGTCACCGGCGCCGTGGTCATGCTGATCGGCTTCAACCTCGCGCCGGTCGTGGCCAACACCTACTGGCCCCAGGACCAGTGGATCGCCCTGGCGACCGCCGCGTTCGTCGTGGTCGCCACGGTGCGGTTCCCCGGCTTCTGGTCGCGGATCTCGATCTTCCTCGCGCTGATCTTCGGCTACGTGCTGTCGTTCCTGGCCGACACGGTCTTCGGCCAGATCACCTCGCCCGACGGCACCGGCGAGGTCGTCACCCGCGACCGGATCAACCTGACCGGCCTCGGCGACGCGAAGTGGTTCGGCCTGCCGACCGGCGACCTCGCCGACGGCGTCAGCAAGGTCCACGCCCCCGACTTCTCGCTCACCTTCGCGCTGCTGGTGATCCCGGCCGTCATCGCGCTGATCGCGGAGAACACCGGCCACGTCCGTGCCGTCGCCGAGATGACCGGCGACGACCTCGACCCCTACATGGGCCGCGCCCTCGGCGCCGACGGTGTCGCCACGGCGTTCGCCAGCGCCTTCGGTGCGTCCCCGACCACGACGTACGCCGAGAACATCGGCGTCATGTCGGCCACCCGGGTCTACTCGACCGCGGCCTACTACGTGGCCGCCCTGGTCGCGATCATCCTGGGCCTCTGCCCGAAGTTCGGCGTGCTCCTCAACGCCATCCCCGGCGGGGTCCTGGGCGGCATCACCGTGGTGCTGTACGGCATGATCGGTCTCATCGGCGCGAAGATCTGGGTGGACAACCGCATCGACTTCGGCAACCCGCTCAACATGGTCCCGCTGGCCGCCGGCCTCATCGCCGGCATCGGCAACGTGACCCTGAAGATCGGCGACGACTTCGAGCTGAGCGGCATCGCGCTCGGCACGATCATGGTCATCGTCTTCTACCACCTGGTGAACATCGGCCGTCCTCGCGGCGAGCAGGTGCGCACCTCTGACGTGACGCACGCGCACTAGCACGGCGGCGGGCCGGCCCGGGCGCACGCCCGGGCCGGCCCGCATCATTCATTTTCTCGAAATACTGATGGGAAAGGCCGGTCCTCCACGGTGAAGCCAACGGCGTTCGACTACGCCCGTCCGGAGACGTTGGAGGAGGCGGTCCAGGCACTGGGCGGCCACCCCGACTCCAAGGTGCTCGCGGGGGGCCAGAGCCTCGTGCCGCTGATGTCGATGCGCCTGGCCGCGCCCGCGCTGCTCGTCGACATCAACGGGCTCCCGGGCCTCGACCACGTCACCGCCGACGAGACGGGGGTCCGCATCGGCGCCCTCGCCCGGCACGCGGACGTCCTCGCCTCCGCCGACGTACGTCGCGTGCAGCCCCTCGTCTCCCTCGCGCTGGCCAACGTGGCGCACCCGACCATCCGCAACCGCGGCACCACCGTCGGCTCGATCGTCCACGCCGACGCCGCCGCGGAGATGCCGATGGTCCTGCAGCTGCTCGGCGGCTCGGTCGACGTCGTCGGGTCCGCCGGTCGCCGCACCATCGCCGCCGACGAGCTCTACGTCGGGCCGCTCGAGTCGAGCCTGGCCCACGACGAGGTCGCCGTCGAGGCGTTCTTCCCCGCGCTGCCCGCCGGCTCCGGCGTGGCCTTCGAGGAGATCTCCCGCCGCCACGGCGACTACGCGATGTGCGGCGTGGCCGCCGTCGTCGCCGTCGAGGGCGACCGCGTCACCTCGGCCCGCGCCGGCTACCTCTCGGTCTCCGACGTGCCGACCGTGGTCGACCTGACCGACGCGCTCGCCGGCTCCGTCGACGACGCCGCGCTGGCCCGGGCCGCCGAGGCCGCCCTGGCGCAGCTCGAGCCGGAGACCGACATCCATGCCTCCGCGGCGTACCGCGCGCACCTGGCCAAGGTGCTCACCGCGCGCGTGCTGACCGCGGCCCACGACCACGCTCGGGAGGAGTGACCGTGGCTGAGAACACCGCTGAGAAGATCCACGACGTCCGGCTGGAGGTGAACGGCGTGACCCACGCCGTCGCCGTGCCGGCCCGACGCCTGCTGTCGGACGCCCTGCGCCAGGAGTGCGGCCTGACCGGCACGCACGTCGGCTGCGAGCACGGCGTCTGCGGCGCCTGCACCGTGCTGGTCGACGGCCGGCCGGTGCGCAGCTGCCTGATGTTCGCCGTCTCGGCGGTGGGCAGCGAGATCACCACCGTCGAGGGCCTTGCCGAGCCGGACGGGTCGCTCAACCCCGCCCAGCAGGCCTTCCGCGAGTGCCACGGCCTGCAGTGCGGCTTCTGCACCCCGGGCTTCCTGACCACGGTCACGGCCGGGATCAAGGAGAACCCCTGCCCGACCCACGACGAGGCCCGCGAGATGATCGCCGGCAACCTCTGCCGGTGCACCGGCTACCAGAACATCGTCAAGGCGGTCGAGCGTGCGGCGGAGATCGCGCGCGGCGACGCGCCCGCGGCCGCCCCGCCGGAGGGCGACGACGGCGGCCTCGAGGCGGCGACCGGTGAGACCGAGGTCGCCCGCGACGACGACGCATCGACGACGGGACTGGGCGCATGACCACGAAGCTGATGGGTGAGGCCGTCCAGCGGGTCGAGGACGACCGGCTGGTCCGCGGCGGCGGGCAGTACGTCGACGACATCGACCTCGGCGCGCTCCACCTCGCCGTCGTCCGCAGCCCCCACGCGCACGCCCGCATCCGCTCCGTCGACGTCGACGCCGTGCTGGACGTCGAGGGTGTCCACGCCGTGTGGACCTACGACGACCTCGACGGCGCGATGGCCGAGCCGCTGCCGCTGCTCATCCCGCACCCGACGCTGACCCACGGGCGCACGCAGTACGCCCTGGCCCGCGACGAGGTCAACTACGTCGGCGAGGCGATCGCGATCGTCGTCGCCGACGACCGCTACGTCGCCGAGGACGCCGTCGGCCGGGTCGTCGTCGACTTCGAGCTGCTCCCCGCCGTCGTCGGCGTCGAGGCCGCGCGCGCCGCGGAGAACCTCGTCCACGACGACGTCCCCGGCAACATCGCCGCCCGCTCGGTGCAGCAGAACGGCGACGCGGAGGCCGGGATCAAGGCCGCCCCGCACACGCTCTCGCTGGACTTCGACATCGAGCGCAGCGCCTGCATGCCGATGGAGGGCCGCGGCGTCACCGCGCGCTGGGACACCGCCAACGGCCGGCTGCAGGTGTGGACCTCCACGCAGACCTCGACCGGCGTCCGTGCCGCGGTCGCCGCCAAGCTCGGCCTCGACCTGCTCCAGGTCGACGTCATCACCCCGGACGTGGGTGGCGGCTTCGGCGTCAAGATCAACCACCCGTGGCCCGAGGAGCTGCTGGTCTCCCTGGCCGCGCAGCGCCTCGGCCGTCCGGTGAAGTTCACCGAGGACCGCCGCGAGCACTTCATCTCCTCCGCGCACGAGCGCGCCCAGCTGCACCACGTCGACGTCGGCTTCGACGACGAGGGCCGCCTGCTCGGGCTCGACGTGCGGTTCTGGCACGACCATGGCGCCTACACGCCGTACGGCCTGATCGTCCCGATCAACGCCTCGACCCAGCTGGTCGGGCCCTACAAGACCGGCCCCTACCGGGTCACGTTCGACTCGCTCTACACCAACACCGTGATCGTCACGCCGTACCGCGGGGCGGGCCGTCCGCAGGGCTGCTTCGTCATGGAGCGGACGATGGACGCGATCGCGGCGTACCTCGGCAAGGACCGCGCCGACGTCCGCGAGGTCAACCTGATCCAGCCCGACGAGTTCCCCTACGACCACGGCCTGGTCTTCCAGGACGGTCGCGAGACGATCTACGACTCCGGCGACTTCCCGGCGATGCTGGAGAAGATCAAGACGCTGGTCGGCTGGGACGACTTCGAGGCCTACCGCTCGGAGATGGCCGCGCAGGGCCGCCGCGTCGGCATCGGCCTGGCGGCGTACGTCGAGGGCACCGGCGCCGGCCCCTACGAGGGCGCGCACGTCAACATCGAGAGCTCGGGCAAGGTCAAGGTCGCCACCGGCCTGACCAGCCAGGGCCAGGGGCACCAGACCGCCTTCGCGCAGATCGTGGCCGACGAGCTCGGCGTGCCGTTCGAGGACGTCGAGATCACCACGGGCGACACGCGCCGGATGGCGTACGCCGTCGGCACCTTCGCCTCGCGCGCCGCGGTGATGAGCGGGTCGGCGATCCACCTCGCCGCCAAGCGCGCCAAGGAGAAGGTGCTGCGCCTGGCCTCCGACGCCCTCGAGGCGGACCCCGAGGACCTGCAGATCGTCGACGGCGTCGTCTCGGTCAAGGGCTCCCCGGGCACCTCGATCAACCTGGGCACGGTCGCGGTGCTGTCCAACCCGCTGCGCTACGCCTTCGACGAGGCGTCGAAGGCCGCGACGCAGTTCTCGGTCGGCGACGCCACCAAGCCGCCGGTCGCCGAGGACGACGAGCCGGGCCTGGAGGGCAAGGACTTCTACTCGCCGATCCGCTCGACCTTCGCCTCCGGCATGCACGCCGTGATCGTCGAGACCGACCCCGACACCGCCGAGATCACGATCCTCAAGTACGCCGTCGTCCACGACTGCGGCACGGTCATCAACCCGATGATCGTCGAGGGCCAGATCCACGGCGGCGTCGCCCAGGGAGTCGGCGGGGCGCTCTACGAGAAGATGGCCTACGACGAGTCCGGCCAGCTGCTCAACGCGTCCTTCATGGACTTCCTGATGCCCTACGTCACCGAGGTCCCCGACTCGATCGAGATCGACCACCTCGAGACCCCGTCCCCGCTCAACCCCCTGGGCATCAAGGGCGCCGGCGAGGCCGGCGTCATCCCCGGGTCGGCCGCCATCGCGGCCGCCATCGAGGACGCCGAGGGGCTCCCCATCACCGCCATGCCGATCTCGCCCTCGGAGCTCTTCGAGCTCCGGGCGAGGCACGCCTCGGCCACCACGACTCCTGAGGAGAACCGATGAAGATCGCCGGCCAGAACACCATCGCCGCCCCCGTCGAGAAGGTGTGGGAGGCGCTGCTGGACCCCCGCGTCCTCGTCGCCACCATCCCCGGGTGCGAGCAGCTGCAGACCACCGGTGAGAACGCGTACGCGATGACCGTCAGCGCGGGCGTCGCCGCGATCAAGGGCACCTACAACGGTGCCTGCACGCTCTCGGACCTGCAGCAGCACGAGTCGCTCACCATGGGCCTCAAGGGCGCCGGTGCGCCGGGCACGATCGACGCCACCGTCGGCGTGACCTTCGCCGGCGAGGGCGACCAGACCGTCCTGAGCTACGAGGCCGACGCGGTGGTCGGCGGCATGATCGGCGGCGTCGGCCAGCGGATGCTGACCAGCGTCTCGCGCCGGATGGCTGCGGAGTTCTTCGGCAACGTCGAGAAGGTCATCGCCGAGGGCCTCCCCAGCGCCGTTCCTGCCGCCGCTCCTGCGGCCGCCGGCGAGGCCCCCGCCGCGGCCGCGGCCGGCGGTGCCGCCGCCGAGCAGGGCGTCTTCGCGCCCGCGCCGAAGCAGAGCCGGGTCCCCGCCGCCGGCGGCGACCAGTCGTTCCTCGCCGGGGTCGCCCTCGGCGGCGCGCTGGTGCTCGCCGGCGTCGTCGTGGGCGGGCTGCTGGGCCGTCGCCGATGACCTCGGTCGACTCGACCGCCCGGGAGATGGCCGCGGCGGTGCGCCGTCGCGAGATCTCCGCCCGCGAGCTGCTCGACCTGCACCTGGACCGGATCGCCGAGCGCAACCCCGAGCTCAACGCGATCGTCTCGCTCGACGAGGAACGGGCCCGCCAGGGCGCCGCCGCGGCCGACGAGGCGCTGGCCGGCGGCGCGGAGGTCGGCCCGCTGCACGGGCTGCCGTTCGCCTTCAAGGACACCCACGCGGTGGGCGGGTGGCGCACGACGTACGGCTCGACGCTGCGCGCGGACCACGTGCCCGACCGCGACGAGCTGCTCGTGGAGCGGGTGCGCGGGGCCGGCGCGGTGACGATCGGCAAGACCAACGTGCCGGAGTTCGCGGCCGGGTCGCACACGTTCAACAAGGTCTTCGGCACCACGCTGAACCCGGTCGACCCGAGCCGCTCCGCCGGCGGGTCGAGCGGTGGCGCGGCGTGCGCGCTGGCCTCGGGCATGGTGCCGCTCGCCGACGGCTCGGACATGGGCGGCTCGCTGCGCAACCCCGCGTCGTTCTGCGGCGTCGTCGGCATGCGCCCGAGCCTGGGCCGGGTGCCGGAGTGGCCGCTGTACAACCAGTGGGAGACCACCTCGGTCGGCGGCCCGATGGCCCGCAACGTCGCGGACCTGGCGCTGCTGCTCTCCGTGTTGGCCGGCCCGGACGCCCGGGCCCCGCAGGCGCTGGGGGACCCGGGCGCGACGTTCGCCGACCCCCGGCCGGCGTCGCTGGGCGGCCTGCGGGTGGCGCTCAGCACCGACCTCGGCGGCGCGTTCGAGGTCGACCACGAGGTCGCGGCGGTCGTCGAGGCCGCCGGCCGCTCGCTCGCCTCGGCGGGCGCCGCGGTCTCGGGCGCCCACCCCGACCTCGGCCTGGCCGAGGACACCTTCCGCACGCTGCGTGCCTGGCACTTCCAGGCCAAGCTCGGCCCGCTGCTCGCCGAGCACCCGGAGGCGTTCAAGCCGTCGCTGGCCGACAACATCCGGGCGGGGGAGTCGCTCACCGGCGCGGACGTCGCCCGGGCCTACGCCCAGCGCACCGCGCTGTCGGAGACGATGCGGGAGTTCTTCGGCTCCTACGACGTGCTGGTGCTGCCGGTCTCGCAGGTGCCGCCGTTCCCGGCGGACCAGGAGTTCCCCTCCGACATCAACGGCCGGCCGATGGAGACCTACCTGGACTGGATGCGGTCGGCGTACTTCATCACCGTCACCGGCTGCCCGGCCATCTCGGTCCCCGCCGGCACCACCCGCGACGGCCTCCCCGTCGGCGTCCAGCTCGTCGCCCCCCACGGCGCCGACCTGCGGCTGCTCGAGGTCGCCCGCGCCGTCGAGGAGCTCGTCGCTCCCTGACCCGCGCCTGTTGGTCGAGCAGGGAGGCGCGCCAGCGCCGAGCGTCGTCGAGACCCGGTGAGGTGCCCGCGGTGCTGGGGACGGTCGCCGGTCTCGACGACGGCTCGCCAGGGCTCGCCTGCTCGACCAGCGGGCGGGCTCTGTTGGTCGAGCAGGGAGGCGCGCCAGCGCCGAGCGTCGTCGAGACCTGGTGAGGTGCCTGCGGTGCTGGGGACGGTCGCCGGGTCTCGACGACGGCTCGCCGGGGCTCGCCTGCTCGACCAGCGGGGAGGTGAGGTGCTTGCGGCGCTGGGGACGGTCGCGGGGTCTCGACGACGGCTCGCCAGGGCTCGCCTGCTCGACCAGCAGTACGTCGCCTGCTCGACCAGCGGCACGCCGTCGGCAGGGTCTGCCGACGATCTGCCGATCTGTCGGCAGAAGATGACGTCGTCCGGGGTCCCTCCCGGTGAGTTGAATGTCCGTCATGACAGCAAGGCGGATGAGGATCGGCATCGACACCGGCGGCACGTTCACCGACGTCGTGGCCTTCGACGAGGACAGCGGTGCGGTGGTCACCACCAAGACCCCGAGCACGCCGGCGAACCCGGCCGACGGGTTCCTGGCTGGCATCGACAAGGTGCTGGACCTGGCCGGGGCGAGCTTCGACGACGTCGTCGCGGTCAGCCACGGCACGACGGTCGCGACCAACCAGCTGCTCGAGGGCAAGGTCGACGCGCTCGGCTTCGTGACCACCGAGGGCTACGAGGCGATGCTCGAGATCGCCCGCCAGTCGGTGCCCGACGGCTACGGCAACTCCTACTTCTGGGTCAAGCCCGACCGGATCGTCCCCCGCGACATGGTCAAGGGGGTCGGCGGTCGCCTCGACCACACCGGCGCGGAGATCCGCCCCTTCGACGAGGACGGCGCCCGCCACGTCGCCCGCTGGTTCAAGGACCAGGGCATCGACACCCTCGGCGTGTGCTTCCTGCACGCCTACGCCAACCCGGCGCACGAGGAGCGGATGCGCGAGATCCTCGCCGAGGAGCACCCCGACGCGGTCGTGTCGATCTCCAGCGAGGTGCTGCGCGAGTACCGCGAGTACGAGCGCTCGATGACCACCCTCGTCGACGCCGCGGTGAAGCCGAAGCTCTCCCGCTACGTCAACAACATCAAGGACCGCCTGGCCGGCCAGAGTGGCCGCACCATCCCGTTCTACGTGATGAAGTCCAACGGCGGCGTGCTCTCGGCCGACGAGGTCGTGCACCAGCCGATCACCACCGTGCTCTCCGGCCCGGCCGCGGGCGCGCTCGGCGCGGCCCTGATCGCCAAGGTCGCCGGCTTCGACCGCGTGCTGACCTCCGACGGCGGCGGCACCTCGACCGACGTCTCCGTCGTGATCGACGGCGAGCCCACGCTGACCACCGAGGGCAGCGTCGGCGTCTACCCCTCCAAGATCCCGATGATCGACGTCGTCACCGTCGGTGCCGGCGGCGGCTCGATCGCCTGGCTCTCCCCCGAGGGCACCCTCAAGGTCGGTCCGCACTCGGCCGGCGCCGACCCGGGCCCGATCTGCTACCGCAAGGGCGGCAGCGAGGTCACGATCACCGACGCGCACGTCTTCCTCGGCCGGATCCCCCCGCACCTGCTCGGCGGCGAGATCCCGCTCGACGTCGACTCCGCCTCCTCGGCGATCCAGGAGCTGGCCGGCAAGCTCGGCATCACGCCGGAGGCCTGCGCCACCGGCATCCTGGAGATCTCGGCGTGGAACCAGGCGAACGCCCTGCGCCAGGTCACCGTCAAGCGCGGCCTCGACGTCCGCGACTTCACGCTCACGACGTTCGGCGGCTCCGGCTCGCTGCTGCTGTGCCGCCTGATGGACATCCTCGGCGTCCCGACCGTCCTCGTCCCGCCGAACCCGGGCAACGTCTCGGCGTTCGGCCTGCTCACCGTGGACGTCAAGAACGACTACGTGCAGACCCACGTCGCGCTCCAGGACGACCTCGACCCGGCCGTCCTCCAGCGCGAGTACGACGTGCTCACCGAGCGCGCCGCCGCGGCGCTCGCCAAGGAGGGCTTCGACCCCGAGCAGCACGTGTTCGTGCGCACCGCCGACGTGCGCTACTTCGGCCAGGCCTTCGAGGTCCGGGTCACGGTGCCCGAGGGCCCGGTGACCGCGGAGACGCTGGCCGCGGTGGCCGAGCGGTTCCACGCCGAGCACCACACGCTCTACGGCTACGACTTCGCGCAGGACCCGACCCAGCAGGTCGAGGTCGTCAACCTGCGCGTCTCCGGCGTCGGCCCGATCCGCCGCCCGGAGATCCCCAAGGCCCCGACCGACAAGGCGGCCCCGGAGCAGACCGGCACCCGCCAGGTCTGCTTCGACGCCGACGCCGGGTACGTCGAGACGCCGGTCTACTGGCGCCCCGACCTGCCCGCCGGCCAGGTGCTCGCCGGCCCGGTGATCATCGAGGAGTTCGGCTCGACCGTGCCCATCCACCCCGGCTTCACCGCCCGGGTCGACGACTACGCCAACATCGTGGTGACGAGGAGCGACGCATGACCACCGACACCCACCCGGGCACCTTCGCCGGTGCTCCGGACCTCGGCAGCCGCCGGGCCCCGACGCAGTTCCCCTTCGGCCCGCTGACCGACGACGCCGGTCGCGGCGCCGACCCGGTCCTCGTCGAGATCGTGCAGGGCTCGCTCGCCGCGGTCGAGCACGAGGTCGAGACGGCCATCGCGCGGACCAGCCGCAGCCCGATGATCCGCGACGCGCACGACTTCCGCGCCGGCATCCACGACCGGAAGCTGCGCAAGCTCACCGGCCGGTCGTACTCCGCCCTGGTGCACCCGGTCGCGCGTGACTTCCCGATCGAGGACATGAAGGAGGGTGACGTCTTCTTCCACAACGACGTCTACCTCTCCGAGGGCGGGATCGGCCACCTCCCCGACCTCTGCGTCACCGTGCCGGTCTTCGCCGGCCCGGAGGGCGAGCGTCGCGTGGTCGCCTTCGTCCAGGCCTTCGGCCACCACGACGACATCGGCGGCGCGGTGCCGGGCTCGATGCCCTCGCACGCCACCAGCGTCTACGAGGAGGGCCTCGCGGTCCCCCCGATCAAGCTGTGGGACGCCGGCGTCCCCAACCGGTCCGCCCTGGCGATCATGACCCGCAACTCCCGCATGCCGGAGTCGCTGGCCGCCGACCTCGACGCCGAGTGCTCGGCGTGCCTGATGGGCGCCCGCCGGCTCGGCGAGCTCTTCGACCGGTACGGCGTGGAGACCGTCGAGGCCTGCTTCGACGCGATCATCGACCGCTCGACCGAGACCTACCGGCGCGAGATCCTCTCCAAGATCCCGGTCGGGACCTGGACGTGGGAGGACTACGCCGAGCACGACGGCGTCGACGACCCGCAGCTGCACACCCAGCGGATCACCCTGACCCGCACCGCGGCCGACGACCCCGACGGCGAGCGCCTGGTGCTCGACTTCGCGGGCACCGGCCCGCAGGCCAAGGGCCCGATCAACCACTGCGGTGACTACTCCGACGGCGTCTTCCTCAAGAAGTGGCTCGCGCCGATCCTGCGCAACCTCGCCGACACCCCCGAGCGGATGGCCGAGCTCGACGTCAACGAGGGCGTCGTGCCGCTCATCGAGATGCGCTTCCCCGAGCCGGGCACGCTGCTGACGCCGATCTTCCCGGCGCCGACGAACGCCCGCACGTTCGTGATCCTGCGCCTGCTCGGCGTGCTCGCCGGCGTGATCGCCAAGGCGGTCGACGGCAAGATGCCGGCGGACCAGGAGACGATCCGCTACACCGGCGTGTACGGCGAGGACCTCGAGGGCCGTCCGTACCTCATGCGCGAGGTGCTCGGCGGCGGCTCGGGCGGTCGCTACTACGCCGACGGCGAAGACACCATCCACGTCGTCCCCGACAGCCGGAACCTCCCGACGGAGTTCACCGAGTCGCGCTTCCCGTTCCTCGTGGAGTCGCTCAGCCTCGCCGTCGACTCCGGCGGCGCCGGCCAGTTCCGCGGCGGCCTGGGCTACGAGAAGCACATCCGCATGCTCAAGGACGCGCACTTCATGTCCATCGCGGACCGCTCGATCCTGGCCTGCTGGGGCGTCAAGGGCGGCAAGGCGGGCACGCCGTTCCAGGTCACCATCGACCCCGACGGCCCGAACGAGCGCGAGGTCGACGCCCTCGCCGACTCCGAGCCGGTGAAGGCGGGGGAGACCATCCGCATCCGCACCACCGGTGGTGGCGGCTGGGGCAACCCGCTGGACCGCGACCCCGAGCTCGTCGTCCGCGACGTGCGCTGGCGCAAGGTCTCCCCGGCCGCGGCGCTCGCCGACTACGGCGTGGTGCTGACCGGCTCGGTCGACGACGACACGCTGTCGTACGACGCCGAGGCGACCACCGCGGAGCGCGCGGGCCGGCCGGAGCCGGTCGACGCGTTCTTCGACCGGGGCCCGGGCTACGGCACCCTCGCCGGTGGCGCCGCCTCGGCCGAGGTCGACCACCTCTGAGGCAGGACCCGATGCACGTCGCCGTCCTCGGCGGTAACGGCAAGACCGGTCGCGCCGTGGGCGCGGCCCTGGCCCGGGCGGGTGCCACCGCGCACCCCCTGGGCCGGGCCGCGTTCGGCGACCTCCCGGCGGCGCTCGCCGGGGCCGACGCCGTCCACGTCATCGCGCCGAACCTCCACCCCGACGAGCCGGCGTACGTCGCCACCGTGCTCGACGCCGCGGTCGCCGCGGGGGTCGACCGGGTGGTCCACCACTCGGTCGCCTCGCCGTACGCCCCCGCCATGCCGCACCACCTCGGCAAGGCCGTCGCCGAGGACCTCGTGCGGCGCTCCGGGCTGCGCTGGACGGTCCTGCAGCCCTGCGCCTACGTGCAGAACTTCGTGCCTGCCCTGCGGTCGGGCGGGGACCTCGAGGTGCCGTACGCCGTCGACACCCCCTTCGGGCTGGTCGACCTGCACGACGTCGCCGAGGCCACCGCGGCGGTGCTGACGACCGACGGGCACGCGGGTGCGACGTACGAGCTCGGCGGCCCGGCGCTGGTGAGCGTCGCCGACGTCGCCGCCGCTGCCGCCGACGTGCTCGGCCGGCCGGTGGCGGCGCGCCGCACCGATCCGGAGGCGTGGCGGGGCGAGGGGCTCGACGCCCGCGAGCAGGAGTGGCTGCGGGCGATGTTCGCCTACTACGACCGGCACGGCCTGCCGACCGGGCCGCTGCCGCTGGCCGCGCTGCTCGGGCGGGAGGGCCGGGCGCCCACCTCCCTGCGGGCCGCGCTGGCCCGCGACCTCGCTGGCACAAGTTGACAGCGCTCGCGGGTCGCGTCGGCGGATCCGCACGATGAACGAGGGTGAGCCCACTCACTAGGTTCGACGCATGAGACTTCTCCTCGCGCTGGGCGGCAACGCGATGACCTCCCCGGACGGCAGCGCCCGTCCGGAGGACCAGATCGCCGCCGCCGAGAAGGCGATGGAGGCCGTCGCCGACCTGGTCGCCGAAGGTGTCGACGTCATCGTCACCCACGGCAACGGACCCCAGGTGGGCAACCTCCTCGTCAAGAACGAAGTGGCCGCGCACGTGGTGCCCCCGGTCCCGCTGGACTGGTGCGGCGCGCAGACGCAGGGCACCATCGGCGACATCCTGGTCAACGCCCTCGACCGCGCCCTCGGCCGCCGGGGGATCGACCGGCCCTCGGCCGCGCTGGTGACCCGCACCCGCGTCGACGCCGACGACCCGGCGTTCCAGAAGCCGAGCAAGCCCGTCGGGCGCTACCTGCCCGAGGACGAGGCGCGCCGGATGATGGAGCACGGCGAGACCTGGGAGGACCGCGGCGAGCGCGGCTGGCGCCGGGTCGTGGCCTCGCCCGAGCCGCTCGAGGTCATCGACGCCCCCGCGGTCGTCGCCCTCTCCGACGCCGGCTTCGTCGTCGTCGCCAACGGCGGCGGCGGCATCCCGACGGTACGCCGCGACGACGGCTCGCTCGCCGGCGTCGAGGCCGTCATCGACAAGGACCTCGGCGCCGCGCTCCTGGCGCGCGCGATCGAGGTCGACATGCTCGTGATCGCCACCGACGTGGCGCACGCCGTCCTCGCCTTCGGCACCCCCGAGGCCGAGGACATCGGCGAGGTCACGCTGTCCCAGATGCGTGAGCACGCCGCCGCCGGCCACTTCGCCGGCGGCTCCATGGGCCCGAAGGTCGACGCCGTCTGCCGGTTCGTCGAGCACTCCGGCCGGCCCGGTGTCATCACCGACCTCGGCACCATCGTCGCAGCCGCCAACCGCACCGCTGGGACGATCGTCGTCCCCGACCGAAAGGAAGCCTGACCCATGCCTTCTGCCATCGAGGTCCGCAAGGTCCCGATCCACTCCGTCGCCGACGCCTCGGAGCTGGCCAAGCTCATCGACGGGGGCGTCTTCGCCGCCGACCGCGTCATCGCGATCATCGGCAAGACCGAGGGCAACGGCGGTGTGAACGACTACACCCGGATCATCGCCGACCGTGCGTTCCGCGAGGTGCTCGTCGAGAAGGGCGCCCCGGCCGACCAGGTCAAGCAGGTCCCGATCGTGTGGTCCGGCGGCACCGACGGCGTGATCAGCCCCCACGCCACCATCTTCGCGACCGTGGACGTCCCCGAGGACGACCCGACCCGCCAGGAGCAGCGCCTCACGGTGGGCTTCGCGATGAGCGAGGCGATCCTCCCGGAGGAGATCGGCTACACCGCGATGATCAAGAAGGTCGCCGACGGCGTGAAGGTCGCCATGGAGCGCGCCGGCATCAGCGACCCCAAGGACGTCCACTACGTCCAGACCAAGACCCCGCTGCTGACCATCCACACCATCCGCGACGCCCACAGCCGCGGCAAGGAGGTGTGGACCGAGCACACCCACGAGTCCATGGACCTCTCCAACGGCGTCACCGGCCTCGGCATCGCGGTCGCCCTCGGCGAGATCGACATGCCCTCCGACGAGGACGTCATGAAGAACCGCGACCTCTACTCCTCGGTCGCCTCCTGCTCCTCCGGCGTCGAGCTCGACCAGGCCCAGATCGTCGTCGTCGGCAACGCCACCGGCGTGGGCGGCCGCTACCGCATCGGCCACTCGGTGATGAACGACGCCCTCGACCAGGACGGCATCTGGGCCGCGATCAAGGACGCCGGCCTCGACCTCCCCGAGCGCCCGCACCACACCGACCTCGACGGCAAGCTCGTCAACGTCTTCCTCAAGTGCGAGGTCTCCGGTGACGGCCAGGTCCGCGGCCGCCGCAACGCCATGCTCGACGACTCCGACGTGCACTGGCACCGCCAGATCAAGTCCTGCGTCGGCGGCGTGACCGCTGCGGTCACCGGCGACCCGGCCGTGTTCGTCTCGGTCTCCGCCGCCCACCAGGGCCCCGACGGCGGCGGCCCGGTCGCCGCGATCGTCGACCTCGGCTGACGGCTGCTGCCGGCTCCTGACCGGCTGACCCGCGCACGCGGCGTACGCGAAGGGCCCGACCGATCCGGTCGGGCCCTTCGTCGTGCTCGTGGGTCTGGGTCGGGTGGGCAGGGCTCAGCGGCGGGGATCGGGATAGTCACGGACGTTTCTGCCCTCCGGTGGGTCCGTGAGGGGCAGGAACGTCTGTGACTATCCCGCCACGGAGGATCGACGCCAGAGGCAGCGCCAGCGGCGAGCCGGCCCGGGGCCTCAGGCCTCGTCGAGCCAGGCGCGCACGGCGTCGTTGTGCTGGCCGAGGGTGGGCGGGGCCTGGTGGGTCTCGCGGCCACCGGAGTGGGCGTTGTCGTCGAAGCGGAGCGGCGAGCCGGGCAGCTGCACCGGGCCGAGGGTGGGGTGGTCGACGTCGAGGAGCAGGCCCTGGGAGAGGGTCTGGTCCCACGAGTAGACGTCGTCGAGCGAGCGCACCTTGCCCGCGGGGACGCCGGCGGCGTCGAGGCGGGCGAGGACGTTCTCGGCGTCGAGGTCGGCGAGGAGCCCCTCGATCACCTCGATGAGCGCGTCGCGGTTGGCGACCCGCTCGGGGTTGGTCGCGAACCCCTCGCCCGCCGGGTCGATGTCGAACTCGCGGGCGAAGGCCTGCCACAGCTTCTCGGAGCCGCACGCGATCTGCACGGGCGCGGTCCGCGAGCGGAACATGCCGTACGGCGCGATCGAGGGGTGGTGCCCGCCGGCGAGGCCCGGGACCTCCTTGGCGACGGTCCACTTGGTGCCCTGGAAGGCGTGCACGCCGACCATCCCGGCGAGCAGCGAGGTGTGCACGACGCGGCCCTTGCCGGTGCGCTCGCGCTCGTAGAGGGCGGCGACGACGCCGTACGCGCCGTTCATGCCGGCCAGCAGGTCGGCGATCGGGACGCCGACCTTGGTGGGCTCGGTGAGGCCGGTCAGCGACATCAGGCCGCCCTCGCCCTGGGCGATCTGGTCGAACCCGGAGCGGGTCGCCTCGGGGCCGTCGTGGCCGAAGCCGGTGATCTGCAGGACGACCAGCCGCGGGTTGAGCTCGTGGAGCCGGGAGACGGGGAAGCCGAGCCGGTCGAGCACGCCGACGCGGAAGTTCTCCATCAGCACGTCCGCGCGCTCGACGAGCCGGGCGAGGACGTCCTGGTCCGCGGGGTCCTTGAGGTCGAGGGTGATCGACTCCTTGTTGCGGTTCGCCGAGAGGAAGTACGTCGACTCCCGCGACGCGTCGGGGTCCTCGGGGTCCATGAACGGCGGCCCCCAGCTCCGGGTGTCGTCACCGGTGGGGCTCTCCACCTTGATCACCCGGGCGCCGAGGTCGCCGAGCATCATCGCGGCGTGCGGCCCGGCGAGGGCGCGGGTGAGGTCGAGGACCAGGACATCGTCGAGCAGTGCGGACATGCCTGTGACGCTACTGGTACTGCCGGGGCCGCTGAATGGCAACTCTTGCCACGGCGGTGATCACGCCGTTGCACATAGCGTCGGGGTCGTGACCGTACGCCGCCCGTCCGCCCGTCAGCTGATCGAGCTCGTCCTGGACGAGGGGTCCTGGACCTCCTGGGACAGCCGTCCCGTGCGCGAGGGCATCTCACCGGAGTACGCCGCGGAGCTCGCGGCCGCGGAGGAGAAGAGCGGGGTCGACGAGTCCGTGCTGACCGGCGAGGGCCTGATGCGCGGCCGCCGGGTGGCGGTCATCGTCTCGGAGTTCCGCTTCCTCGCCGGGTCGATCGGCCGCGACGCCGCCGACCGGGTGGTGGCGGCGGTCCGGCGGGCGACCGCCGAGGGCATCCCGCTGCTGGCCGCCCCGGCCTCCGGCGGCACCCGGATGCAGGAGGGCACGCCGGCGTTCGTCCGGATGGCCGGCATCTCCGCCGCCGTCGCGGCGCACCGCGCGGCGGGGCTGCCGTACCTCGTCTACCTCCGCCACCCCACGACCGGCGGCGTGATGGCCTCGTGGGGGTCGCTCGGCCAGGTGACGGTGGCCGAGCCGGGCGCGCTCGTCGGCTTCCTGGGCCCCCGGGTCTACGAGGCGCTCTACGGCGAGAAGTTCCCCGAGGGTGTCCAGACCTCGGAGAACCTCCACGCCCACGGCCTCGTCGACGCCGTCGTCGAGCCCGAGGAGATCGCCGACATCCTCGACCGCGCGCTGACCGTGCTGCAGGCCCGCCCCGCGGCGGACGTGCCCGCGACCGAGCAGCCCGACCTGCCCGAGCAGGACGCGTGGGACGCGATCGTGCGCTCGCGCCGCCCCGAGCGTCCCGGCGTCCGCCGGCTCCTGAAGTACGCCGCCACCGACGTCGTCCCCCTCAACGGCACCGGCCAGGGGGAGACCGACCCCGGGCTGCTGCTCGCGCTCGCGCGGTTCGGCGACGCGCCGTGCGTGCTGCTCGGCCAGGACCGCCGCGGCCAGACGCCCGACCGCCCGCTCGGACCGGGTGCGCTGCGCGCCGGTCGGCGCGGGATGCGGCTGGCCGTCGAGCTCGGCCTGCCGCTCGTCACCGTCATCGACACCCCGGGGGCCGCTCTCAGCAAGGCCGCCGAGGAGGGCGGGCTGGCCGGCGAGATCGCCCGGTCGCTCGCCGACCTGGTGACCCTCGAGGCGCCGACGCTGTGCCTGATGCTCGGCGAGGGCAACGGCGGCGCGGCGCTCGCGCTGCTGCCGGCCGACCGCGTCGTGGCCGCCCAGCACGCGTGGCTCTCGCCGCTGCCGCCGGAGGGCGCGAGCGCGATCGTCCACCGCGACACCGACCACGCCGCCGACATGGCGCGGGCCCAGCACGTGCGTGCCCAGGACCTGCGCGACCTCGGCGTGGTCGACCGGATCGTCCCCGAGCTGCCCGACGCCTCGGAGGAACCCGTTGAGTTCTGCCGCCGGATGGGCACGGTGCTGGAGGAGGAGCTCAGCCGGCTCTTCCACGCCGACGTGGCCACGCTGGTCCCGCGCCGCGCGGAGCGCTACACCGGCTGACAGCAGCGCCGACCAGGAGGAGAGCCCCGTGCCCGACACCCCGACCGCCGACCAGGACCTCGACGTGCGGGTCGCCCGGGGCAACGGGCTCGGCGACGTGCTCCGGCGCAGCGCCGCCCGCCGCCCCGACAAGCCGGCGATCGTCGACGGCGCCACCACGCTGACCTACCGCCGGTTCGACGCCGTGGTCGACGCCGTGGCCTGGTCGCTGGAGCGCGACGGCATCGGCGCCGGGGACCGGGTGGCGCTGCTGAGCCGCAACAGCTGGGAGTTCGCGGCGCTGGCCTGGGGCGTCGCGCGGCGCGGCGCCGTGCTGGTCCCGGTCAACTTCATGCTGACCGCCCCGGAGGTCGCCTACCTGCTCGGCGACGCCGAGGTCTCGCTGGCCTTCGCCCAGGACGCGTTCGCCGGCGTGATGACCGAGGCGCTCGAGACCGCCGATCTCGCCACGGCGCCCCTGGTGACGATCGGGACGGGCGGCACAGGCGGCGGGACGGGCGGCTCGCGCACGTTCGACCAGTGGCTCGAGGACGCACCGGCCGGCTGGGAAGCGCCGTACGTCGACGACGACGCGCCGGTGCGGATCATGTACACCTCCGGCACCGAGTCCCGGCCGAAGGGCGCGATGCTCTCCAGCCGCTCGCTGGTCGCGGAGTACACCAGCTGCATCGTCGACGGCGGCATGTCGGCCGACGACGTCGACCTGCACACGCTGCCGCTCTACCACTGCGCGCAGCTGGACTGCTTCCTCGGCCCGGACCTGATGCTCGGCGCGACCAGCATCATCCTGCCCGCCCCCGACCCGGCCGCGGTGCTGGCCGCGATCGCCGAGCACGGGGTCACCAAGTACTTCGCGCCGCCCACGGTGTGGATCTCGCTGCTGCGCAGCCCGGCCTTCGAGGACACCGACACCTCGACCCTGCGCAAGGGCTACTACGGCGCCTCGCCGATGCCGGTCGAGGTGCTCCGCGAGCTGCTCGAGCGGCTCCCGGACGTCGACCTGTGGAACTTCTACGGCCAGACCGAGATCGCCCCGGTCGCCACGATCCTGCCCCCGCACGAGCAGCTGGAGGCCGCCGGCTCGGCGGGGCGCCCGGTGCTCAACGTCGAGACCCGCGTGGTCGACGACGAGGGCCGGCCGGTGCCGACCGGCGAGGTCGGCGAGATCGTGCACCGCACCCCGCAGGCGACGCTGGGCTACTGGCGCAACCCGGAGGGCACGGCCGCGGCGTTCCGCGGCGGCTGGTTCCACTCCGGCGACCTCGGCGTCCTCGACGAGCACGGGCGGCTCACGGTGGTCGACCGCAAGAAGGACATGATCAAGAGCGGCGGGGAGAACGTCGCGAGCCGCGAGGTCGAGGAGGCGCTCTACCTCCACCCCGACGTCTCCGAGGTCGCCGTCTTCGGCGTCGCGGACCCGAAGTGGATCGAGGCGGTCGTCGCCGCGGTCGTGCTCAAGGAGGGCGCGACCGCGACCGCCGCGGACCTGGTCGAGCACTGCCGCGGCCGGCTCGCGGCGTACAAGTGCCCCAAGCGGATCGAGCTGCGCCCGGCGCTGCCGAAGAACCCCAGCGGCAAGATCCTCAAGCGGGTCCTGCGCGACGAGCTGGCCGGGTGAGCGCCGACGCGAGCGGGCTGGACGGCTGCGTCCGGGTCCGGGGGGCGAGCGAGCACAACCTGAAGAACGTCGACGTCGACCTCCCGCGGGACGCGATCGTGGCGTTCACGGGCGTGTCGGGGTCGGGGAAGTCCTCGCTGGCCTTCGGCACGCTGTACGCCGAGGCGCAGCGCCGGTACTTCGAGTCGGTGGCGCCGTACGCCCGCCGGCTGCTGCAGCAGGTCGGCGTGCCGCACGTCGAGGAGATCACCGGACTGCCGCCGGCCGTCGCGCTCCAGCAGCGGCGCGGGGCCGCCAGCTCGCGCTCGACCGTCGGGACCATCACGACGCTCTCGAACCTGCTGCGGATCCTCTACTCGCGCGCCGGCAACTACCCCGACGGCGCGGAGCACCTCGCGGCGGAGGCCTTCTCCCCGAACACCGCCGCCGGCGCCTGCCCGGAGTGCCACGGCGTCGGCGTCACCCACGACGTGGCCGAGGACCTGCTCGTGCCGGACCCGTCGCTGAGCATCCGCGACGGCGCGATCGCCGCGTGGCCGGGCGCCTGGCAGGCGCACAACCTGCGCCGGATCGTGAAGAACCTCGGCATCGACGTCGACCGCCCCTGGCGCGACCTGTCGGCCGAGGACCGGCACTGGCTGCTGTTCACCGACGAGCAGCCCTCGGTGCTCATCCGCCCCCAGGACAAGGACGGCGGCGGCGGGCGCGACTACATGGGGACCTTCCGCAGCGCCCGGCGGCACGTGCGCCAGACCCTCGCGGGGTCGGCCAGCGAGAAGATGCGCGAGAAGATGCTGCAGTTCGTCCGCAGCACCACCTGCCCCACCTGCGGCGGCAGCGGCCTGCGGCCGGAGGCCCTCGCGGTCACCTTCGCCGGCGTCTCGATCGCGGAGGCGAACGCGCTGCCGTTCACCGAGCTCGCGGCGCTGCTGCGCCCGCAGGCCACCGGCGACCCCGACGACGCCGCCGTGCGGATCAGCGCGGACCTGGTCGCGCGGATCGAGGTGCTGCTGGACCTCGGGCTCGGCTACCTCTCCCTGGGTCGCGGCTCGACCACCCTCTCGCCCGGCGAGGCCCAGCGGCTGCGGATCGCCACCCAGCTGCGGTCGGGCCTGTTCGGCGTCGTCTACGTCCTCGACGAGCCCTCCGCCGGGCTGCACCCCGCCGACGCCGAGCCGCTCCTGACCGTGCTCGACCGGCTCAAGGCGGCCGGCAACACGCTCTTCGTCGTCGAGCACGACATGGACGTCGTACGGCGCGCCGACTGGGTCGTCGACATCGGTCCGGCCGCGGGCGAGGGCGGCGGGCAGGTGCTCTACTCCGGCCCCGTCGCCGGGCTCGAGGACGTCGGCGAGTCCCTGACCAGCGCCCACCTCTTCGGCCGCGTGCCGCGGCTCGAGCACGAGCCGCGCGAGCCGTTGGGCCGGATCCACCTCGGCGGCGTCACGCGGCACAACCTCGACGACGTCGCCCTCGACCTGCCGCTCGGTGCGTTCACCGCGGTCACGGGCCCCTCGGGGTCGGGCAAGTCCACGCTGGTGGTCCAGGTCCTCGCCGAGGTCGTCCGCCGGCACCTCGGCGTCGCCGCGCCCGCGCCGGAGGACGGCGACGAGGGCGATGGGCCCGGGCCCGTCACCGGCCACCTCGACGTCCGCGAGGCCACCGGCCTGGACGCGATCGACCGGCTGGTGCTGGTCGACCAGCGGCCCATCGGCCGGACCCCGCGGTCCAACCTGGCGACGTACACCGGGCTCTTCGACGCCGTGCGCCGCCTCTACGCCGCGACGCCGGAGGCCAAGGCGCGGGGGTACGGCGCGGGCCGGTTCTCCTTCAACGTCGCCGAGGGCCGCTGCGAGACGTGCCAGGGCGAGGGGTTCGTGTCGGTGGAGCTGGTGTTCCTGCCCAGCACCTACGCGCCGTGCCCGACCTGCCACGGCGCGCGGTACAACGCCGAGACGCTCGAGGTGACCCACCGCGGCCGCAGCATCGCCGACGTGCTGGCGATGCCGGTCGACGAGGCCGCGGAGTTCCTCGCCGACGTGCCCGTGGCGGCGCGCGGGCTGGAGGCGCTGCGCGAGGTCGGGCTGGGCTACCTGCGGCTGGGGCAGCCGGCGACCGAGCTCAGCGGTGGCGAGGCGCAGCGGATCAAGCTGGCCACCGAGCTGCAGCGGGCCAACCGCGGCCACACGCTCTACGTCCTCGACGAGCCGACCGCCGGGCTGCACCCCTCCGACACCGCCCGGCTGCTGGGCCAGCTGCACCGGCTGGTCGACGCGGGCAACACCGTCGTCCTCGTCGAGCACGACCTCGACACGATCGCCACCGCCGACTGGGTCGTCGACCTCGGTCCCGGCGGCGGCGACGAGGGCGGCCGGGTCGTCGCGACGGGCACCCCGCGGGAGGTCGCGGACGCCGGGGTGGGCGCGACCGCGCCGTACCTCGCCCGGCGGCTGGCGGACGCCTCCACCCCGGACCGGTGACGAGCGGGGGTGGTCGGGTCTAGCGTCGGGCCCATGGCCATCGCCCGCTTCCCGAGCGTCGTGCTCGACTGTCCCGACCCGGCCGCGCTGGCGGCGTTCTACGGCAAGCTGCTCGACTGGAAGGTGGAGACCTCCGAGGGGTGGGCCGACGTCCGCGCCGACTACGGCCAGTGCCTGTCCTTCCAGCAGGTCGAGGGGTACGTCGCCCCCGAGTGGCCCGGCCAGCAGGTGCCGCAGCAGATGCACCTCGACGTCGTGGTCGACGACCTCGACCAGGCCGAGGGCCAGGTGCTCGAGCTGGGGGCGACCAAGGCCGAGCAGCAGCCGGGCACGACGTTCCGGGTCTTCCTCGACCCCGCCGGGCACCCGTTCTGCCTCTGCGTGGGCTGAGCCCCGCCCCAGCCACCCACGACGACGACCGCCGCCCGGCTACCGCGCCGCCGAGCCGGGTAACGAGTCGGCGGGGCCGTGCGGGGCTGCGACGGGAGGGGTGGGCGATGGGCGCCACCGGTCTGCCCCCGAGCGTCGAGCACGAGGGGCGTCCCCTCGGCCGCTGGGACGCCTGGCAGCGCCGGCACCCGGTGGTGGCGCTCCCGCTCGCGGTGGTCTACAAGTTCTTCGACGACCAGGGCGCCTACCTCGCGGTCCTGATCACCTACTACGCGTTCGTGTCCGTGGTGCCGCTGCTGCTGCTCGCCACGTCCATCCTCGGCTTCCTGCTGCAGGGCGACGCCGAGCTGCGGGCGCAGGTCCTCGACTCGGCGGTCGCGAGCTTCCCGGTCGTGGGCGACCAGCTCGGCCGGCCGGAGGGGCTGCAGGGCTCGGTGGCCGCGATCGTCGTCGGTGGGCTGACCGCGCTCTACGGCTCCCTGGGGCTCGGCACCGCGCTCCAGAACGCCGTCAACACCACCTGGTCGGTCCCGCGCAACAGCCGGCCCAACCCGTTCCTCGTGCGGGTGCGCAGCCTGGTCCTGCTCGCGACCGGCGGCCTCGCGCTCGTCGCGCTGTCGGTCCTCGCGGCGCTGAACCGGGTCCTCGCCGCCCGGCTCGGCGGGTCCGCGGCGCTGCAGTGGGGGCTGACGGTGGCGCTGGTCGGCGTGGTCGCCGCCATCCTGGCCGTGATGCTCTGGGTCGGCGGCGGCCGGCGCCAGCGGCTGCGCACCGCGGTGCCCGGCGCGGTGCTGACCGCGGTGCTCTGGCAGGTCCTGCAGGTGGTGAGCGCCTCGGTCGCCTCGGAGGCGGGCAGCCAGGCGTCGTCGATGAACCAGACCTTCGGCCTGGTGCTGGGCCTCCTCGCGGTCACCTACGTCGCCGCCACGTCGGCCGTGCTCGGCATGGAGCTCAACGTCGTGCTGCGCCGCCGGCTGTGGCCGCGCGCGCTGCTGACCCCGTTCACCGACGCGGTCGACCTCACCGACGCCGACCGGCGGGCGTACGCGGCGTACGCGCGGGCCCAGCGGCACAAGGGGTTCGAGACCGTCGAGGTGACCTTCCAGGAGGACCGGGAGGACTGAGACCCGCGCGGACCGGTATGGTCCGCGGCAGCCAGTCGTACTCCCACGTGGGGTCAGGGAATCCGGTGTGAATCCGGAGCTGACGCGCAGCGGTGAGGGGACGGGACGGACACGCCGGCAACGGCAGCCACTGGGGCCCTCGGGTCCTGGGAAGGCGTCCACTCCCGGTTGATCCGAGTCCGAAGACCTGCTGGCCCTGACGACGCCCGTCGTCGGGTCATCGAGGGTCCCGCGCACTGGACCCGGACTCGAGCAAGGTGAGCCCCCGGTGGACCGGTACCGACCAGACCGCTGCCCTGGCGTCCTGCGCCCCTGGCCCGCGGCCGACGGCCTCCTCGTCCGGCTGCGCCCGGCCGGCGGCCGGCTGCCGGCCTCCTCGCTGCGCGCGCTCGCCGCGGTCGCCGAGCGGTACGGCGACGGCCGGGTGCACGTGACCGGGCGCGCCAACCTGCAGGTCCGCGCGCTGCCCGCCGAGCCCGGCACCGAACGGCTCCCGGCCGACGTGCTGGCCGGCCTCGAGGCGACCGGCCTGCTGCCCAGCCGCGCCCACGACGTCGCCCGGAACCTGATGGCCTCCCCGCAGACCGGTCTCGCAGGCGGGCGCGCCGACCTGCGCCCGGTGGTCGACGCCCTCGACGCCGAGCTGCGGGCCGACCCCCGGCTGGCGTCCCTGCCCGGCCGCTTCCTGCTCGTCCTCGACGACCGGGGCGACCTCGCCGACCGCTCCTGCGACCTGGGCGTGGTCGCGCTCGACACCGAGCGCGGGCAGCTGCGCGTGGGGGAGACCTGGGGCCCGGTCGTCGCTCTCGCCGACGTCCCGCGGCTGCTCGCCGACCTGGCCCGGCGGTTCCTCGAGGTCCGCGGCGACGGCCCGGACGCCCCCTGGCACGTCGCGGAGCTCGCGCCCGGCGTACGGCTGGTCGACCCGCAGCCACCCCACCCCGACGTCCCGCCCCCCGCACCCGCCCTGCCGTACGGCGCGGTGCCCGGCGGCGTCCACGAGCCGGTGCCCGACGAGGGCCTGGACCGCGCCGCCGTCGAGCGGCTCTGCGCCGCCGCACCCGTCCTCGTCGTCACGCCGTGGCGCGGCGTCCTGATCCCCGAGCCGATCCCCGAGCCGATCCCCGAGCCGATCCCCGAGCCGATCCCCGAGGAGACCCGATGATCACGCCTCGCCGGCCCCGGCGCCGCTACGACTACGTCGACCGCGGCCCGGCCATCTACGACGACTCGTTCGCGACGATCCGCCGCGAGGCGGACCTGTCGGCGGTGCCGCCCAGCGCGGAGCGGCTCGCTGTGCGGATGATCCACGGCAGCGGCCAGGTCGACCTGGCCGAGGACCTCCTCGTCGACCCGCGGCTGGTCCCGGCGGCGCGCGCCGCGCTCGAGGGCGGCGCGCCGATCCTCTGCGACGCCACGATGGTCGTCCGCGGGGTCACCCGCAGCCGGCTGCCCGCCGACAACCAGGTGCTCTGCATGCTTGAGGACCCGCGCGTGCCGGGCCTGGCCGCGGAGTGGGGCACCACCCGCACCGCCGCCGCCGTCTCGCTCTGGGAGCCGTGGCTGGAGGGCGCCGTCGTCGCGATCGGCAACGCCCCGACCGCGCTCTTCCACCTGATGGAGCTGCTCGTCGACGGCGCGCCGCGGCCGGCCGCGATCGTCGGCTGCCCGGTCGGCTTCATCGGCGCGGCGGAGTCCAAGCAGGCGCTCGTCGACCTGGCCGCCGACCACGGCATCGACGTCCCGTACGTCACCGTCCGTGGCCGCCGCGGCGGGTCCGCGATGACCTCCTCCGCGCTCAACGCGATCGCCCAGGAGGAGGAGTGAGGACCGGCCGCTTCGCCGGCGTCGGCGTCGGCCCCGGCGACCCGGAGCTGATCACCCGCAAGGCCGCCCGGCTCATCGAGCAGGCCGACGTCGTGGCGTACCACGCCGCCGCCGGCAAGCGGTCCAACGCCCGCCGCATCGCCGCCGAGCTGATCCCCGACGGCGTCGTCGAGGAGGAGCTGACCTACCCGGTGACGACCGGGACCACCGACCACCCCGGCGGCTACGCCGGCGCGCTCGCGGAGTTCTACGAGGCCTCGGCCGCGCGGCTGGCGGCGCACCTCGACGCCGGTCGCGACGTGGTGCTGCTGGCCGAGGGCGACCCGCTGTTCTACGGGTCCTACATGTACATGCACGACCGGCTGGCCGCCCGCTACGAGGCGGAGGTCGTGCCCGGCGTGCCCGCGTTCCTGGCCGCGACCGCGACGGTGGCCAGCCCCCTGGTGCGCCAGACCGACGTGCTGACCGTGCTGCCCGGCACGCTGCCCCAGCCCGAGCTCGCCCGGCGCCTCGCCGACACCGACGGCGCGGTGATCATGAAGCTCGGCCGCACCTTCCCCGCGGTCCGCCGCGCGCTGGCCGAGGCGGGCCGGCTCGACCACGCGCTGTACGTCGAGCGGGCCTCGATGCCCGAGGAGCAGTGGCGGCCGGTGGCCGAGGTCGACGAGGCGACCGTGCCGTACTTCTCGCTGGTCGTCGTCACCGGCGACAGCCTCAACGGCCGGCGCTCCCGCGACCTCGCCGCTCCCGCGCCCGCTGCGGTCGGCCGGGCCGAGCGCGGCGCCGCGGAGCTGCTCGTCGTCGGCCTCGGGCCCGGGCCGGAGGGGTGGCTGACCCCGGAGGCGTCGACCGCGCTCGCGGAGGTCGACCACGTCGTCGGCTACGGGCCGTACGTCGCACGCGTGCCGCAGCGGGCGGGCCTGACCCGGCACGCGTCGGGCAACACCGTCGAGGTCGACCGCGCCCGGCTGGCCCTCGACCTGGCCTGCCGCGGCGAGCGCGTCGCGGTCGTCTCCGGCGGGGACGCCGGGGTGTTCGGGATGGCCGCGGCCGTGTTCGAGGCGGCCGAGGACCCGGCGTACGCCGCGGTGCCGGTGCGCGTGCTGCCCGGGGTGAGCGCGGTGCAGGCCGTCGCGGCCCGGGCGGGTGCCCCGGTGGGCGCCGACTTCGCGGTCATGAGCCTCTCGGACCGGCTCAAGCCGTGGGAGGTCGTCGAGAAGCGGCTGCGCGCGATCGCCGAGGCCGACCTCGTGCTGGCCGTCTACAACCCCGCCTCGCGCAGCCGCACCGACCAGGTCGCCACCGCCCGCGCGGTGCTGCTCGAGCACCGCGCGCCGGAGACCGTGGTCGTCGTCGGGCGCGATGTCGGCCGGGCCGAGGAGTCGCTGACCGTGACCACCCTCGGCGAGCTCGACCCCGCCTCGATCGACATGAAGTGCCTGCTGATCGTCGGCGCCTCCTCGACGCGGGTGTCGCCGGCGGGCGTGTGGACGCCGAGGTACGTGCGATGACCGGCCACCCCGCGGTCCACTTCGTCGGCGCCGGGCCCGGCGCGGCCGACCTGCTCACCCTGCGGGCCGCGAGGCTGCTGGCCGAGGCCGACCTGGTGCTCTACCCGGGCACCTACCTCGACCCCGACGTGCTCGCCCACTGCGGCCCGCGCGCCCGGCTCGTCGACACCCAGGACCTCGACCTCGACGCGATCACCGCCCACCTCGTCGCCGGTGCGCAGGCGGGGGAGGCGGTCGTCCGGCTGACCTCCGGCGACCCGTCGCTCTACTCCGCGCTGCACGAGCAGACCCGACGGCTCGACGCGGCCGGGGTCGCCTGGGACGTCACGCCGGGCGTGCCGGCGTACGCCGCCGCGACGGCGCTGGTCGGCCACGAGCTCACCGTCCCGCACGTCGCCCAGTCCGTCGTGCTCACCCGCACCCGCGCACGGTCCACGCCGATGGGGGAGGGCGAGTCGCTGACCGCCTTCGCCGCGACCGGCGCCACGCTGGTGCTGCACCTGGCGATCACCCGCACCCGCGAGCTGGCGGCCGAGCTGGCCCCCGTCGTGGGCGAGGACTGCCCGGTGGTCGTCGTGCACCGCGCCAGCCAGCCCGAGGAGCTCGTGCTGCGCGGCACGGTCGGGTCGATCGCGGACCAGGTCGAGGAGGCGGGCCTGCGCCAGGCGGCCGTCGTCCTGGTCGGCCGCGCCCTCGGCGACGCCCGCGACGGCGGGGAGTCGTTCCTCTACAGCCCCGACCGCGAGCGGAGGCGCTGAGCGTGGAGCTGTACGACGCGATCGCGCGCCGCCGCGACACCCGCGCGGAGTTCACCGGCCCGCCGTCCGACGAGGCGCTCACCCGCGTCCTCGAGGCCGCGAACCGGGCCCCGAGCGTCGGCATGTCCCAGCCGTGGGTGTTCGTCACCGTCCGGGACCCGGCGCGGCTCCGGACGTTCCACGACCACGTCGCCGCCGAGCGTGAGGTCTTCGCCGCCTCGCTCGCCGACGACCCCGAGCGCGCGGCGACGTTCTCGCGGATCAAGGTCGAGGGGATCGTCGAGGCCGGCCTCGGCCTGGTCGTCGGCCACGACCCGACCACCGCGGGCGAGCGGGTCCTGGGACGTCACGCGATCGCCGACACGGGGCTGTACTCGGTGTGCCTGGCGATCCAGAACCTCTGGCTCGCCGCGACCGCCGAGGGCCTCGGCGTCGGCTGGGTCAGCTTCTACCGCGAGGAGGTGCTCGCCGACCTCGTCGGCTTCCCCGGCCACGTCCGGCCGGTCGCGTGGCTCTGCGTCGGCGAGGTCGCCGCGCTGCCCGACGCGCCCGACCTCGAGCGGTTCGGCTGGCGCTCGCGCTCGCCGCTCGTCGTCCACGAGGAGTCGTACGCCGCGCCGGCCGCCCCGTCCGGTCAGGGGGCCTTCGCGGCCGCCGCCCGCAACGCCGTCCCGCCGGCCGGATGAGGCGGCTGCCCGGCGCGGACCCGGGTCGGTCGCGGAGCGCGGGCGGCTCCGGCCTGGGGGCCGGTCCCCGACGCCGTCCAGCTCGCCCGCCGGGCGAGGGCGACGGCGGCGAGCTGGGAGCTGACCTCGAGCTTGGCGAGCACCGCCTTGACCTGGGTGCGGACCGTGGCCTCGGAGACCACCCGCATCTGGGCGACCTCGCGCGTGGTCCGGCCCGCGATGAGGTGCCGCAGCACCTCGGACTCCTGGGGGGAGAGCCGGTCGAGCCGCTCGCGCAGGCCGTGCTCGTGGGACTCCCGCCGGTGGTAGGCGGCGACGAGCCGATCGCGCTCGGCGTGGTCGAGGACCGGCTCGCCGGCGAGGACCCGCCGGATCACGGACACCACGACGGCTAGCGACTCGCTCTTCGGCAGCACCGCCCGGGCCCCCTGCAGCAGGCATTCGCCGGCGCGGGCCTCGTCGACGGTGTCGGTGAGCACGACCACCGCGACGCCCGCCCGGGTCATCGGCGCGACCAGCGCCGCCCCATTGCACGTCGGGCCCAGGTCGGCGTTGATCACCAGCACGTCGGGTCGCAGCTTGAGCACCTGGCTGAGCATGTGCCCCACGCTCGCCGGCTCGCGCGGTATGGGGACGACGCGGTACTGGTACTGGCGCATCTCGAAGACGACCCCGAGGCACTCGGTGAGCATCGCCTGTTGGTCCGCGACCACGACTCTGGGCTGGGTGCACTTGGACATCGGTCCCCCATGGACACTCGCACCACCCGAGAGAAGCGGAACTTCTGGTGTCTGGCCAGAAGTAGAACCCCTGGGGCCCAGGACGCGCCGGGGACTAGTACCAATGGACTACTTGAACTGCCCGATTGGGCATGCCTGGGTGGCGGCCGTGCGTGCACGTTGCGGAGATCTTGAGGATTTCTCGAGGTGATCTTGCGGTCTCGGTGGTTGGCTTCTTCTCGAACCGCCGGGGACCCGAGACCCCGGCGGTTCTTCTCATTTGTCGCGCGACCGCGGTGCGACGATGACCTCGTGACGGTCGAGGAGGCAGCCGGGCCAGGGCGCACCTCGCCCCCTCTCCCGACCTCCATCTGGGTGGTTGCCTGGGCGTCGCTGGCGGGGCAGGCGGTTCCCCTGCTCGAACGGGGCGGGCGCCTCGGCGACCCGGAGTCGGTCCTCGGTTCCGTCGTCCTCGGCGCGCTCGTCGTGGGGTACGTCGCCGCCGGCGTCGTCCGCGCCCGCACCCTCCGGACGGTGCTCGCCCGGCTCGTGCTGGCGCTGAGCCTGCTGACCGAGCTCGTCGGCCTGGCCACGGTGGACGACCTGGGCGAGGGCGCCCTGCTCGTGCTGGCCCTGACGGCCACCGCGGTCTCCCTCGCCGGCTTGGAGAGGTTCCGCCGCTCCGACTGGTACGCCTGGCAGTGCACGGACCCGCCGTCACACGTCGGCGCCCGGATCGGCCGGCTGGTCGCGATCGGCGTGCTCGTCGGTGTGCTCGGCGGCCTCGCGGGCCCGGCGGACGACGGCATCGACGTGCACGTCCGGGTCGCCGAGCGCTGAGTCGGCAGGGCCCGCGCCGCTGGTCGGCGCCGCGAGCCCGCCGCCGACTCCACCTCAGGCCGGGACGGAGACGTGCTGCAGCCAGGCCTGCCAGGCCGGCTGCTCGCGCCGCACGTAGTCCGCCGCATCGGCGGAGAACAGGTACGCCCGGACGCCCGCCGTCGCCTTGCCCTCGCCGTCGTCCCAGGTGTAGACGCTGAGCATCCCCGGCACCGGTGCGGTGAGCCGGACCAGCGTCTGCCGGTCGCCGACGCGCTCGACCGTGCCCGTGGCGCCGCGCACGTCGGCCGCGGTGCCCTCCTCGCCCAGCCCCAGCGCGTCGCGCACGGTCGTCCAGAGCGCCTCGGCGTCGCCGGCGTGGGTGGCGGTGGCCTCCAGGTGGGTGGCCTCCTGTCCGGGGAAGTGCGCGAGGTAGAGGCGCAGGTTGTCGAAGAATGGCGTCCAGCCGGGCGCCATGGTGTCCCAGAACTCCGACTCCCAGGCGGCGCCGGTCCCGAAGCCGCTGCTGGTGACCCGCACGACGCAGGTCCCGCCGGACTGCGCCTCGACGATGAACTCCGAGGTGAGCGGGCTGAGCGCGTCGGGCTCCTTGCCCATGAGCGCGGCCCAGTCCTCCTCGTAGACCAGACGGCGCGGCGGCTCCCACGCGGTGACCTGGCCGTCCGAGCCCATGTCCGGGCCCATGTCGAAGTGGAGCGAGCCGCCCTCGCGCTCCTCCATCGTCGTCGGCGTGAACCAGGCGCTCATGCCCTGGGCGGTGGCGATGGCCTGCCAGACCTGCTCGGGGGTGCCGGGGACCTCGACGCTGAACTCGAGGCGGTACGGGACGTTCGGGGTGGTGCTCATGGGTTCTCCTCGGGAAGGGGGTGGGCGGCGACGATGAGTCGGTGCGGGCGCCCGTCGTCGTGGTGGTAGCGAGCGGCCAGGTCGAGCACGGCAGCGGTCAGGTCGTCGGCGAAGGCGGCCCGGTCGGCGGCCGACCGGAAGCCGATCCGGGTGTCGATGGTCAGGGTCGGCAGGCGCTTGCCGGACGCGCCGGCCCGGCGCGCCAGGGCGCCGACCTCACGCACCAGCCGACCCGCCAGTGCGACGAGGTAGCCCGCCGACAGGTGGTCGGCGTTGGCGTCGGGGTCGGCGGCGGACGCGCTCACGGCCGCCGGCGACACGACGTACGACGCCGCCGACGCCTGCAGCACCCGCTCGGTGATGCCGCCGTGCCGGCGCTCGCCGGCCAGCTCGACCAGCCCGTGCGCCTCGAGCGCCTTGAGGTGGTAGTTGACCTTCTGCCGCGCGATGCCGACCCGGGCGGCGAGCCCTGCGGCGGACGCCGGGACCGCGAGCTCGGCCAGCAGTCGGGCCCGGACCGGGTCCAGCGCGGCGGCGGCCGCCTCCGTGCTCTCGATGACCTCGACGTCCTGCATGCCCGCCACTCTGCGCCTTGACGAGAAAAGTTGTCAAGGGTACGTGCCGGTCTCGCCTACGGTCGTCCGATGACCCACACCGATGTCGGGGAGGCCGTCGTCGAGGCGACGCCGGCCGAGGTCTTCGCCGCGCTGGTCGACGAAGCAGCCAGGACCGCGGACGCCAGGCCGGGCGGCGGCTACCGGATGACGCTGACCTACGACGACGAGTCGACCCCGGGGAAGTCGGGCGGGGGCACCGACGTCGTCGAGGTCAGGTTCCTCGACCTCGACGCGCCCCACCGGCTCGTCGAGCAGGCGGAGTTCGTCTCCGACGACCCGGACCTGGCCGGGACGATGACGCTGACGTGGTCGCTCGAGCCGGTCGCGGAGGGGACCCGCGTCGTCATCACGGCCACCGACGTCCCCGACGGCATCTCCAGCGAGGACCACGCCGCGGCGTTCGCGTCCACCCTGGGCGACCTCCGCGACCACCTCGATCGCGAGAGGTCCTGACCCGGCTTGAGAGGATCCCGAGCACAGGCCCGCGGGGCCCGGCACCGGTGAGGAGCACGATGGAGATGCGTTCGGCGGTCCTGGTCGGCGCCGTGCTCGCCCTGGGGCTGAGCGGCTGCGGCGACGGCACTCGGGCGGCCCAGACGGACGCCGGCATCGGAGGGCGGGAGCCGACGACGGCGCGGGCGCTCGCCCACGTCGCGGCCGAGCACGCCGGTACCCCGGACTCGGCGGCGCGGGAGAGCGATGCCGCGGAGGAGTTCGCCCGGGGTGGGGTCGGGGCCGAGCTCCGGTACGGCTCGACCGGCGAGTACGACGGGGACGTGCTGGTGCTGGCGGTGGGCGAGGGGCTCGACACCTCCCTCGTCGACTGCGACGCCCGGGCGACGGCCTCGCTCGCCGGGTGCGTGGAGACCGACCAGGGCGTGCTGATGTGGGAGGACGAAGCGCCGGAGGAGGACCCGGGCGTGGTCTACGTGGTGGTGGAGAAGGGCGACAGCGCCGCGTTGCTGTTCTACGCCGGGCCGTCCATCACCGGTGACCCGCGCGACCTGGAGATGCCGATCTCCACCGACGTGCTGTTCGCCATCGCCGGCGACCCCCGCGTCGACGTCACCACCTCCGCCGAGGCGGTGGCCGCGGGAGCCGACCTGCCGTTCTGGCGGGACCCGGGCCGCTGAACGACCCTCCGGCCGGTCGCGCTGCCGCGCTGATCGAGTGCGTTCCGGCGGAGCACGGCCTAGCGTGACGGCGTGCGACGCTTCGACGACGAGGACCTCACCGGCGCGGAGTTCCGCGAGTGCGACCTGAGCGGGGCGCGGATGGTCGGCGTCGTCATGCAGGACGCGGTGATCGACGGCCTGGTCACCCGGCTCGTGGTCAACGGGGTCGAGGTGATGGGGTACGTCGAGGCGGAGCTCGACCGCCGTCACCCGGTGCGGCTGCTGATCCGCTCCGACGACCCGGACGACCTGCGCCGGGGATGGCGGCAGCTGCGCGACGACTGGGAGGCGACCGCCGAGCGGGTCCGGTCGATGCCCGAGGGCAGCGAGCACCGCTCCGTCGGCGGTGAGTGGTCGATGGTCGAGACCCTGCGCCACCTGGTCTTCGTGCACGACTCCTGGTTCCGACGCTGCGTGCTCGGGCTCAGCGAGCCGTTCACGGCCATGGGTCTCGGGCCGCCGTCGGTCATGGACCAGGAGGGCATCGGGCTCGACACGTCCGCGCGCCCGAGCCTCGACGAGGTGCTCGCCGTCCGCGACCGGCAGGCCTCGGAGGTCGAGACGTGGCTGGCCGGGGTCACGCCCGACCAGCTCGCGCGGACCGCGCCGGTGCCGGACGACGGCAGGTGGCCGCCGTACGCCGCGGGCCGCACCGTCCGGCAGTGCCTGGGCACGGTGCTCGACGAGGAGTGGGCCCACCACGGGTTCTGCACCCGCGACCTGGACGCGTTGGCGAGCTCGGACCCGTGAGCCACCGAGCGTGGCAGGCCATCCGTTCGCCGCGTCGGCGTCGAATCCCCGGCATGAGCCAGCTCGACACCATGTTCGCCAGCCGCAGCGTCGGTAGGCACCTCGTCCGAGGGGCGCTGGGCCTGCCGATGATGGTGGCGGCGTTCGTGCTGGTGCCGTGGCTGGGACCGCTCGCGCTGCTGCTCGTCGTCCCGGCGGCGGTGCTGCTGCGCGGGTGCCCGACGTGCTGGGCCCTCGGTCTCGCCCAGACCTGTGCGCTCAGCCCGCGGGCGTCTGCGGCTGGATCGCCACCTCGCCGCTGAGCCCACCCGCAGCGTCCGCTGCACGCGGCGGAGTGGTGCCTGCGCTGACCCCACCGGGTCCCGAACGGTCATCGGTCGACACCAACGTGCATGCGAATGCGGCCAGCCCGACGAGCACCGGCCACAGGGCGAGGCGTTCGAGTGCCCCTGACGTGGGGCCATCACTGGAGAGCACGAACGCCACGGCCGCCATGCCGGCCACGACTCCCGTCGCGAGGATCGCCCGGGACAACCGGGGCCGGACATGCCGCAACCGGGCACCGAGCACGACCAGCGCGACCGGCTGAGCGACGAACAGGGGTGCCGCGGCGAGCGCGTGCAGCGCGGGGTCCTGGTCGAGAGGCGCAAGACCCGTGGCGGCGGAGCTGAGCCCGGAGATCGCAAGCAGTCCCGTCACCCATGGCCCCAGAGCCCGCCGGAGCAGCACTGCGCCGCCGGCCAGCAACGCGCCGAACCCGATGGACGACCAGCTCATGACCTCGTGACGCGGCGAGCAGTACGCCGCCGAGCAACCGACCTCTCCGAGGCGGCTGACCGAGTCGGCGAGGAAGCTGTAACCGCCGTTCGTCGCGGCCGCGACGACGAACTCAGTCGCGATGTACGCCGGTCGCACGAGCAGTGCCAGCGCCCCCCAGTACGCGGCCGGTAGACTGGCGGCTCTCAGGAGCCGTCGTCTGCGGGCCGTCGGCATGAGGTCACCGTAGAGCGTGCTCCAGACACCCAGCGCGGGTCGAGCCCGGCCGGTACCGGCACATAGGCGGCGGCATGACGTTCGCCGTCTCCGAGACCGAGCCGACGAACACCCGGATGAGGCGAATCGCGCTGGGACATGCCTTGCTGTCCTATGCGTTCGGCACGGGAGTCATGGCGGTGGCCATCAACCTGGTCGCCAACCTGGGGCAGTGACCGCACGCATCCGGTATGCGGGCGTCGTCACCGTCAGGCCCGTTCCTGTGCGAGCCGGTGGCGGCGCTCCTCCTCGCGCTTGGAGTAGGTGGCCGCGCGGATCGCCTCGTCCGACTCCAGCCCGCTGCCCAGCCCGCCACCGACGGTGGCCGCAGAAGCGACGAACCAGGCCAGCACGAAGAGGTCGCCGTAGTCGAGTGTTGCTTGAGGTAGCTCCCCATCAGGTCCGGGTCAGGACGAACAGCGCCCACCGGGGCGACGTAGCAGATCACCACCCCGGTGGTCAGCGTCAGCAGCGTCGAGGTGTTCTAGAGACGCGACCTCTCCCGCGCTTGTGGGGCTGTCGTCGTCGGGTGGGTCCCAGAGCTGGCCGTCGATCACCAGCCAGCCGACGACCAGCGCGATGGAGGCGACCGTCGCGATGACCAGGCGCCACCACGACAACGAGCCGACGAGCAGCCACATGGTCGAGTTGATGGTGGCGATGGCGCCCGTGGTCAGCGCCGCGACGAGCGCCGACTTGAGTCCGGGCACGAGCAGCCAGGGTCGGTTCGCCAGCACCATGCCCAGGAGCAGGAGCAGGAGCAGGAGCAGGAGCAGGAGCAGGAGCAGGAGCAGGAGCAGGAGCAGGAGCAGGCGCCAGCGGCCGCGCCGGCGAGGCAGTGGTACGCGGTAGTCGCCCTCCGAGGAGGCGTCGGCCATGCCGCTGATGAGCTTGTGCAGGGCGTGCCGGCTGCGTCGGTGCATGCCGAGCCCGCCCAGCGCGGGCAGTGACAGCACCGCTGCCCGTTGCTGCGGATCGGTCTCGACCAGCAGGTAGCGGCCGTCGCCGTCCCGTAGCGGAAGCTCGGTGAGGCCACGACCAGGTCCCAACCGCGTTCTTGGGCGTGGTCGTGCAGCCGCGACAGCGCGGTCTCAGTGTCCTCGGTCTCGACGGTGAACGGCTCGCTGACCACCTCGATGTCCCAGGCCCGCCAGGCCTCGCCGTCCGACGGGCCGACGTGCTGCATCGGTTCCGCGATCTTGGTGGGCTTGGCCGGGTCGGCGCCCAGGCCGACGTGAACCACCTCCATCAGGCGGGGGCACTCGCGGCATGGACACGGAAACGCGCGAGCGGGCGAGTCGCGGGCGGCCGGCGCAAGCCCCGCGAGGAGTCAGTCCACGGTGCGGCGGGCGTCGTCGCCGCCCTGGAGCTCGGCCTGGACGGCCGCGACGTGCTCGTGGGCGCGCCGCGCGGCGAGCTCGGAGTCGCGGGCGAGGATGGCGTCGACCATGCCGCAGTGATCGGCGTGGGCGCGCTGGAGTCGTCCCGGCAGGCCGATCACCTTGAGGGAGTACTCCTCGAACTGGGGCGAGATCGACTCCCACATGTGCAGGAGCAGGGGATTGCCACTGGCCTCGGCGACCTGACGGTGCAGGCGGCCGTCCAGCTCTACGAAGTCGGCCTCGGAGATCTCGGGGTCGCTCGCCGAGGCCACGATCGAGCGGAGGAGCTCTGCGTGGTGGTCGGTCAGGCGTCGTGCGGCGAGCTCGGCGGCCTTGCTCTCGATCGCCATCCGGGTCTCGAAGAGGTCGCTCATCGTGATGCCGCCCAGCAAGGACTGGTCGATCTGGCCCGGGCGCGGCCGATCGGTGACCACGAAGACACCGACGCCGTGCGCGCTGCGCAGGAAACCGGCCGCTTCCAGGGTCCGGACCGCCTCGCGCATGGAGCTGCGACCCACGCCGAACTCCTCGGCGAGGACCTTCTCGTTGGGCAGCTTGGCCCCGACGGCGTACTCGCCCGCGACGATGAGCGACTCGAGCTTCTGGGCGACCGTGTCGGACAGCTTGTTGCGGACGACGACTCGTTCACTGGGCATCTCTCAGGACCCTCTCATGGTGTCGAAGTCGATCAGCGAACCGGACCTCCGGCAGTTCGTGCGCCCGAGGGTCGCCCCGTGCTCGGCGGCAGCCTTGCGCACGACGGCCGCTGTGGCAACCAGAGAGCCGGCGTCACGACCGGCCCGGATTTGCCCGACGGACGCCGCTCCTCGCAGCAGCTCAGCAACACGCCAACTCATCAGAGGACTCGCATATTAGGTCTGGAACAAACTCCCGTCAACTGACTCTGACCTGGGGCGATAGTGGCATATGCGCAGTCCTCAGATGACCTGAAAACTTTGCTCGACATGCTTGACACGTTCCTCGGGGCCCTGGTTCAGTGATGACCCGAGCCGGTCCCCGCTGCAGGTCAGCGGCGGCCGGTCCTCGGGCGGTCGAGCGCCCTTCCGAGGCGACGCCGCCCGGCGGCGTCTCCGCCCCCACGCCCGTGCTTCACCCGCTTCCGCCTGCCGTGGCAGGCGACCGACGACGGAGGTCAGTTCCGTGCGCGCAGTGCTTCTTCCCGGCGACCGCGAGACGCGTGTGGTCGATCGTCCACGCCCCCAGCCCGGATCGGGACAGGTGCTGGTCGAGATCCGCGCAGCGGGTCTGTGCGGCAGCGACATCCACATGCTGTACCGCAAGCCGGCCTCCGAGCGCCGCGCCGAGATCATGCGCGGCCTCACGATCGACCCCGACATCATCTGCAGCCACGAGCCGGCCGGTGTCGTCGCGGACGTCGGCCCGGGGGTGACCCACCTGTCCGTGGGCGACCGGGTCGCCGTCGCCCACCTCTCCGGCTGCGGCGTCTGCCTGTCGTGCCGCCGCGGGTGGGACATCGACTGCGAGGACAAGCAGACCTACGGCTTCGACCGCGACGGCGCCATGGCCGACTTCATGCTGGCCGAGGCCCGGGACTGCGCCGTGCTGCCGGACGCCGTCTCCTTCACCGAGGGCGCGTTCTACGCCTGCGGCGCCGGGACGGGGTACGCCGCGCTCAAGCGCGGTGGGTTCACGGCGGGGGAGACGGTCGCCGTCGTCGGGCTCGGCCAGGTCGGGCTGTGCGCGGCGTACTTCGCGGCGGCGGGCGGAGCCCGCGTCATAGCGATCGACCCCGTCGAGGAGCGCCGCGAGTTCGCCCTCCAGCACGGAGCGACGGTCGCGCTGGACCCGACCCAGGGTGACGTGGCCGAGATGGTGTCCGCGGTCAACGGTGGCCGCGGCGCCCACCTGGCCATCGACGCCACCGGGGTCTCGGCCGGTCGACGGGCGGCGCTCGACGCCGCGCGGACCTGGGGTCGCGTCGTCATGGTCGGGTTCGGCGACGACGAGACCTCGATCGACGTCGGGGCGCAGATCATCCAGAAGCAGCTCACGGTCGTCGGTGCGTGGGTCTACTCGACGCCTGACCTGCAGGAGATGGTCGATGACGTCGCTGCCCGCGGGCTGTCCGTCGCGCCGCTGATCCTGCACGAGTACACGCCCGACCAGGCCGAGCAGGCCTGGAAGGACGTCGACTCCGGCTCCCTCGGGAAGAGCATGGTCGTGTGGCCCGAGCCCGCGACCGACACCCCCTCCCACTCCGTCGCCTGAAAGGCCGCCCACCACCATGTCGCAGCTCTACCGCCCCAACCGCCGCAGCTTCCTCGGGGGCGGCCTCGCCCTCGGTGCCACCCTCGCCCTGTCCGCCTGCGGCGCCAGCAGCTCCCGGTCCGGGAGCACCACGACCAAGGCGCTCACCGGCGACTTCGACTCCGCCGACATCGACTGGAAGCAGTTCTCCGGCACCGAGATCACCTTCTCGGCGATGAGCCACCCGTGGGTCAACGCGATCCAGCCGCACCTGAAGGAGTTCACCGAGCTGACCGGCATCACGGTCAAGCCGCAGATCCTCGGGGAGGCGCAGTACGTCTCGAAGATCGCCGTCACCCTCGCGGGCGAGTCCACGACTCCCGACGTGTACCTCGTGTACCAGCTCGGCCAGGCGGTGAGCTCGGGCTGGCTCGAGCCGCTCGACACCTACCTGGACGACCCCAAGCTCACCGACGCGGCCTGGTACGACTGGAAGAACGACGTCTTCCCCGGCGCCCAGTCGTTTGCCAGCACCGACGGCACGCCGTACGTCGCGCCGATCACCACCGAGGTGCAGGTCGTCTACACGAACACAGACCACGTGCCGACCGGGCCGAAGACGTTCGACGACCTCGTCAAGGCGGCCGCCGCTGCGAACAGCGGCGACGTCGCCGGCATCGGGATGCGTGCGGTGGCGAACCCCAGCGAGGCGCCCTGGCCCTACGCCGGCTTTGCCTTCACCCACGGCGGATACCTCATCGACCCCGACGGCAGGCCGGCCCTCGACTCTGCCGAGAACGTCGCCGCCCTCACGCTCTACTCCGACCTGCTCAAGGACTACGGCCCGAAGGGCGTCACGGGCTGGGGCTGGCTGGAGAACAACGAGTCAATGGGCCAGGGCCGGCAGGCCATGTGGACCGACACCTCGACGTTCCTGGGCGGCCTCCGCGACCCCGCGACCTCGCAGATCGCCGACAAGGTTGCCGCCCACCCCTTCGTCAGCCTGGACGGCGCGAGCATCCCGAACTTCTGGTTCTGGACCGCCGGCATCAACGCCAAGAGCAAGAACAAGGGCGCGGCCTGGCTGTTCCTCCAGTGGGCCACCAGCAAGCCCCTCGCGGCCGCGGCCGGTGCCGCCGGGACGTCGCCCGCCCGGGCCAGCGCCTGGGAGGGGAGCACCATCAGCAAGACCCTCGGCCAGGACAACGTCGACCGCGTCCTCGGCTCGCTCCGCACCGCCGACGCCACGCCGATGGCGCTGGCCTGGAAGCACGAGAGGTGGGCCGAAATCTCCGACAGCCTCGCCCGCACGGTCAACGCAGCCGTTGCCGGCACCGGCTCGCCCGCCGACCTGCTCCGCTCCACTCAGCAGGACGCGCTCAAGGCGATCGGCTCGTGAGCACCGCCCTCAGCTCTGCCCCCGCGCCCCCGCAGCCGGGGGCGCGGGGCCGGGGCCGACGGGCGACGGAGGCGGCGGACCGGCACGCCGAGATGGTCCGCACGCGACGGCTGTTCCTGGCGCCGTTGACGATCGTCCTCGGGCTCCTGACCGTGGTGCCGTTCGTCTACAGCGTGGTTGTCAGCCTCACCGACAAGTCCGGGAGCGGCGACACCAGCTTCGTCGGGCTGGCGAACTACGTCGACCTGCTCACCGACCCCCAGTGGTGGGACGCGGCCAGGGTGACCGCCGTCTTCACCGTCGCCGTGGTCGCGATCGAGTTCCTCGTCGCGATGGCGGTAGCCGTCGCGCTCCACCGGATCACGCGCGGCGCACCCCTGCTGCGGGCACTCTTCCTGCTTCCGATGGCGATGGCCCCGGTCGCTGCTCTCTTCAACTGGCGGCTGATGCTGAACGCGTCCTCCGGCGTGATCAACTACCTGCTCGGTGCCGTAGGCCTCCCGCAGCCGGACTGGACCGGTGAGTCCAGCACCGCGCTCGCGAGCCTGGTGATGGTCGACGTCTGGCAGTGGACGCCCTTCATCCTCGTCATCCTGGTCGGTGGCCTGAGCGCGGTGCCGGACGACGTCTACGAGGCCGCGGCGGTCGACGGGGCGAGTGGGTGGCAGACCTTCCGGCACGTCACGCTGCCCATGCTCAAGCCCTTCATCTTGGTGGCACTGCTCTTCCGCACGATCGACGCGCTGAAGACCTTCGACAGCATCCAGATCCTCACCGGCGGTGGTCCCGGCTCCTCGACGACCACCCTCAACTTCTACGCCTTCCGTGAGGGCATCTCGTTTCTGAACTTCGGTCGATCCGCAGCGGCCGCGACGTTGCTGCTGCTCCTGGCCATCGGGCTGTCCCGGTTGCTCCTGCACTGGCTAAAGGAAGAGGAGGCGGTCTCGTGATCCGCAAGCGGAGTATCACAGCGTGGGTCGTCCTGGCCCTCTTCCTGGTCTGGTCGCTCTTCCCGATCTACTGGTTGCTGTCGACGTCCTTCAAGGCACCGAACCAGGTCTCGCAGGTGCCCCCGGTGTGGGTCCCGTCCCTCGACGTCAGCGCCTACACCACCGCGCTGGCCGACCCCACCATCCAGACCAGCCTCTGGCACAGCGCCGTCGTGGCGTTCGGCGCCACCGCGATAGCCCTCGCGTGCGGCGTCCTCGCCGGGTACGCGCTCGGGCAGCTCGCCACGCGCAGCACTGACCGGTACGAGTTCTGGGTGCTGACGAGCCGCATGGCACCGCCGGTCGCGGTGGCGCTCCCGCTGTACCTCATGTTCCGGTCGACCGGGCTGCAGGACACCCTGCTCGGACTGACGCTGGCCCACGTGCTGCTGGTCATCGGCATCACGACCTGGATCCTGGTCGAGACCATGCGCGGCTTGCCGCGGGAGCTGCTGGAGTCGGCCCTGATGGACGGTTGCTCCTACACCAGCGCCTTCCGCCGGATCCTGCTCCCCCTCACGATCCCGGGCATCGCCGGGGCCGGCAGCATCGCCTTCCTGCTGTCGTGGAACGAGTTCTTCCTGTCGCTGATCCTCAGCGACATCGACGCCACGACCGCGCCGCTGGCGCTGTACCAGTTCGTCGGGTTCCAGACCCTCGACCTCGGCCAGCTCGCGGCCGCTTCCTGCGCGGTGCTCGTCCCGACGGCTCTGGTCGTGCTCTTCTTCCAGAAGCACCTCGTCACCGGCCTGACCATGGGAGCGGTCAAGGGATGAGCGACGCTCTTGCCCGGGCCCTCGCGCCCGGGATCGTCCCGGTGGTCGTCGCCGAGGCGGCGGAGGTCGCAGCCCCGCTTGCCGAGGCGCTCGAGGCGGCCGGCGTGGCCACGGCCGAGGTCACCCTGCGCACGAGCGCGGCCCCCGAGGTCATCAGGCGGATGGTCGCGAGCTCGTCGCTCGTCGTCGGCGCCGGCACCGTGCGGACGGCGGCGGACGTCGACGCCGTGGTCGAGGCCGGCGCGGCCTATGTCGTGTCCCCGGGTCTCAGCAGGCGGGTCGTCGAGCGGTGTCGTGAGCACGGGGTCCCCGTGCTGCCCGGCGTCGCCACGCCGACCGAGGCGATGGCGGCTGCCGAGCTCGGCGCCCACCTCGTCAAGTTCTTCCCCGCCGAGGCCAACGGCGGTGTCGGCGCGCTGCGGGCCCTCTCCGCGGCGCTGCCGGGCTCCCGGTTCGTCCCCACCGGAGGTATCACCGCGGCGTCGCTGAGGCACTACCTGGAGATCCCGGAGGTGGTGGCCTGCGGCGGTTCGTGGATGGTTACGCCCCAACTGCTCGACACCGGCGCCTTCGACGTGGTCCGCCGCCTGAGCCTCGAGGCGGTTGCCGTCGCGCGCGTTGCGAGGGGCACGCGATGAGCAGCAGGTGGACGCAGGTGGTCGGTGCAGGTCCCAGCGACGCCGCCGACGTCGACGTCGCCACCCTCGGTGAGGCGCTCGCGGTGCTGTCGCCGGCCTCGACAGGTGCGCTTCGAGACGTCGACGTGTTCGAGAAGGACATGGCCGGGTCCGAGCTGAACGTCGCCCTCGCCGTCCAGCGGCTCGGCCACCGGGCGCGCTGGTCGGGCTGGTTGGGCGACGACGAGCTCGGCCACCAGGTGATCGCGACCCTTCGCCGCGACGGGGTCGACACCACGGCTGCCGAGGTGCGGCCCGGGCAGCGCACCGGGCTCTACCTGAAGGAGCTGCGGGCGGCCGACCAGCTGCGGGTGCACTACTACCGTGACCACTCGGCCGCGACGAGGCTCACGGCTGCCGACCTCGACCTGGGCGTCGTCGCCGGCGGCAGCATCGTGCACCTGTCGGGCATCACCGCGATGATCGGCCCGCACGGCGCCGGCGTCGTCGAGGCGGTGGCCTCCGCGGCGCGCGCCCGCGGCAGCCTGGTCACCTTCGACGCCAACATCCGGGCGGCCCTGCTGGGCGGTCGCGACCCCCGCCAGCTCCTCGCCCCGCTGCTGGCGATCGCCCACGTCGTCGTGCTCTCCGAGCACGAGGCCGACCTGCTGCTCGGCGGCAGCACCGAGGAGCACCTGGCCAAGGGTCTCGCCGACCTCGGCTGCGAGCTCCTCGTGGTGCACACCAGGGGTGGCGCCGTCGCGGCGACGCCAGACGGACCGACGCGCGCAGCCGGCATGACGGTCCCGGCGGTCGACGCGGTCGGCGCGGGCGACGCCTTCATGGCCGGCCTGCTGTCGGGACTCCTCCGTGGCTGGTCCCTCGCCGACGTACTGGCGCTCGCGAACGCGAGCGGCGCCTGTGCCGTCAGCGTTCGCGGCGACGCGCGCAGCATGCCGTACGAGCGCGACGTCCTCGCGCTGCTCGGCCGTACCAATCACACCGACCGATGAGTTCGCACGAGAAGGGAACGCCGATGGCGACCCATGTCACTGGCATCACGGATCTGGTGGACGGGAGCCGTCCGATCGAGCAGGTGGTCGCGGGCCGCGTCTTCACCGAGGGCCCGATCTGGATGGACGACGGGTCGCTGTGGTTCAGCGACATCCCCGCCGACCAGCTCTGGCGCTGGCACCCCGAGACGGGAGCCGAGCTGCTCCGGACGCCGAACAACAAGGGCAACGGGATGACGCGCGACAACCAGGGGCGTCTGGTCGTCTGCGAGCACGCCACCAGCGCCGTCACCCGCCGGACCGGGGACGGGATGGACCGCGAGCCCCTCGCCACCCACCACGCCGGTGTCGAGCTCAACAGCCCGAACGACGTCGTGGTCGCGCGCGACGGGTCCATCCTCTTCACCGACCCCAGCTTCGGTCGCACGCTGGCCGACATGGGCGTGCTCCGCGACGTGCCGCAGCCGCACCGGGGCGTGTACCACGTCCCGCCCGACGGCGGGGAGCCGGAGCTGCTCGTCGCCGACATGGCCCAGCCGAACGGCCTCTGCCTCGCGCCCGACGAGTCGGTGCTGTACGTCGGGGACACCGTGCGCGCGCATATCCGGGCGTTCCGCTACGACGGGGGAGCCGCGCCGTTCCCCCTGGCCGACGCCGGGGTCTTCGCCTCCGGCATCAGCGAGGTCGACACCCGCGACGACAACTACGTCGACGGTCTCAAGGTCGACGAGCTCGGCAACGTCTACGTCACCGGGCCCGGAGGCGTCTGGGTCTATGCGTCCGACGGCGCGTGGATCGGCGTCATCGAGGTCCCCGAACCGGCCGCGAACCTGAACTGGGGCGGCCCGGACTGGCGCTCGCTGTTCATCACGGCCACCACCAGCGTCTACCGCGTCCGCATGCGCGTCGCCGGCCATCGGCTCGGCTACATGCGTTGAGCCTGCCCATCCGCCTCTTCAGCAAGGAAGCCATCGTGAAAATCGCCCGGATCACCACCCACGTCCTCCGCGTGCCGTTGGGAGATCTGCACTTCTACTCCTCCCAGGCTGCGTTCCCTGAACGCACCAGCCTGCTCGTCCGGATCGAGAGCGACAACGGTCTGGTGGGCTGGGGCGAGGGCGGCCAGTACGGCCCTCCGGAGCCCGTCGCGTCGGCGATCGACGACGTGCTCGCGCCGCTGCTGATCGGCAAAGCGGCGGACGACCCGGTCGCAGTCTGGGAGCGGCTCTACGCCTTCAGCCGGGACTTCGGCCAGAAGGGCACGTACGTCGAGGCGCTGAGCGCCATCGACATCGCCCTGTGGGACCTGACCGGCAAGGCGCAGGGGCGTCCGGTGCACGCGCTGCTGGGCGGCGCGTTCCGCGACCGGATCACGGCGTACGCCACCGGTTGCTACTACCGCGAGGACTTCCGGGACTCCGCGTCCATGCTGCGCAACCTCCAGGCGGAGGCCGAGACGTACGCGAACGCCGGTTTCGGGATTCTCAAGATGAAGGTCGGGCTCCTCTCGGTCCAGGAGGACGCCGAGCGGGTGGCGTGCGTCCGCAAGGCGATCGGTGACGACATCTCGCTGCTCGTCGACGCCAACCACGCCTACTCGGCCACGACGGCGATCCGCATGGGTCGAGCGCTCGAGGAGCACGGCGTGCTGTGGTTCGAGGAGCCGGTCGTGCCGGAGGACCGGGACGGCTACCGCCGGGTGCGCGAGGCGCTGGACGTGCCGATCGCCGGGGGCGAGGCCGAGTTCACCCGCTACGGGTTCCGCGACCTGGTCGCCGGCGGCTGTGTCGACATCGTCCAGCCGGACCTGTGCGTCAGCGGCGGCATCTCGGAGTTCGTCAAGATCCACGCGCTGGCGTCGACGTTCGGAGTACTGACCGTCCCGCACGTGTGGGGCTCCGGGATCGCCCTGGCGGCGGGCATCCAGGCCCTGGCCACCGTGCCGCCCACCCCGCACACCTACGCGCCGGTGCCGCTGCAGAACGAGCCGGTCATCGAGTACGACCGGACGAGCAACCCGCTGCGCGACGAGCTGCTCGTCGAGAACTTCGGCCTCGAGGACGGGCACCTCGTCGTGCCGCAGGGTCCCGGCCTCGGCGTCACGGTCGACGAGGACGTGCTCTGCCGCTACGAGACCAGCTGACCGGCGTCGACGCCACACCAACACAGAAGGAGATACAGATGCAGATGCAAGGACGAGTGGCGCTGGTGACCGGCGGCGCGCAGGGGATCGGCGCCGCGATCGCGGAGCGCTTCGCCGCCGAGGGAGCCGCGGTGGCGATCGCGGACATCCAGGCCGCGGACGACGTCGTCGGGAGGATCGAGGCTGCGGGCGGTCGGGCGGTCCACGTGCCCATGGACGTGACCGACGCCGGTCAGGTGCAGGCGGCCTTCGACCAGGCCGAGCGGGTGCTCGGTCCGGTGGACACCCTCGTCAACAACGCCGCCATCGGCACCCCGGTCGCGCTGATCGAGGACGCGGACCCCGTCGCGTGGCAGCGCACGATGACCATCAACGTGCTGGGCACCATGCTGTGCACCCAGGCGGCTGCACGCCGGATGCGGCCGCGCGGTTCCGGCTGGATCGTCAACATCGCCTCGAACGTCGCACGTCGCGGGCTGCCCAACCGCAGCGCGTACGTCGCCTCCAAGTGGGCGACGCTCGGTCTCACCCAGACCGCGGCGCTGGAGCTCGTCGACGCCGGCATCCGGGTCAACGCGGTCTGCCCGGGTCCGGTCGCGACGCCCCACCTCGACGAGGTCATGCAGGGCCATGCGCGTGCCGAGGGCAAGTCGGTCGAGGACGTCGCCGAGGAGTGGCGGACCGGGGCGCCGATGAAGCGCTTCATCGAGCTCGAGGAGATCGCGAACGTCGCGTTCTTCCTCGCCACCGACGCGAGCTCAGCGATGACCGGTCAGGCGCTCAACGTGACCGGCGGGCTCATCATGACCTGATCCTCTCCGCCCCTCTGAGACCCCTAGAGCAGGAAGACGACATGACCTCGACCCTCACCCCGCGCGACGGCATCGAGCGCGGGTACGCCGCGCCCGGTGACGACCTCGTCGCCGTGCGCCAGGAGGCGATCACCGATGGTGCGGCGCGCGGCAGCCGGACCATCACCGTCCAGCCCGCCGGTGGCTTGACGACCCGCATCCTCCTGGACCGCGGGATGGACCTCGGCGGCGCCTGGTACGCCGGGCAGCCGGTGGCGTGGCGGTCCGCCGTGGGGGAGTCCGGCCCGGGACGGGTCGACTCCGCCGGCGGCTGGTTGGACCAGTGGGAGGGCGGGCTGCTCACGACCTGCGGCCTGCGCAACGTCGGCTTCCCGTCCGAGGGGCACGGGCAGCACGGCTCCTTCACCGATCTCCGGGCTCGCGAGGTGTCCGTCACCCGCCGCTGGCTCGAGGACGGTCATGCCGCCGTCGAGATCACCGGAACGCTCGACGACGCCTCCAGCCTCGGGTCGTACCTGCGGCTGCGTCGCCGCATCACCCTCCGGAGCGGGGCGGGCGCGGTCACCGTCGAGGACGTCACGACGAACCTCGGTCCTGAGCCCGAGCAGGCGCCGATCCTCTACCACGTGAACTTCGGCTTCCCGTTCCTCGGCCCGGGCAGCGAGTACCGGATCCCCGGCGTCACCCGGTCCACGGCCGACGGGCACGAGGTCCCGCTGAGCCGGTGGCAGCGGATGGGTGACGCCTGCGTCGGAGGCTCCGACCGCATCGTCGAGCACGACCTGGCGGCCGGATCCGGCGGCCTCGCGCAGCTCACCGGGCCGTCGTCGGGGCTGGTCGCCGACGTCACCTGGGACCGCACGACAATGCCCCGCCTCCACACCTGGCAGCGCACCCAGCGAGGGAGCTTCGTCGCCTCCGTCGAGCCCGCCAACTGCGGGCTCGGGGGACGGGAGGCGGACCGGGCCGACGGCCGCGCGCCGGTCCTCGAGCCCGGCGCGGAGCGGCTGACGCGGATCGAGGTCACCATTCGGCCGGAGCAGCCAACCGGTTAGCCCATCTCGTCGGGCTCACCCGTCCGCATATGCGCGTCGTCACTGCTGCGCCCTGGAGCCGTAGTGCGCAGAGACGCGCCGGCCCTGCATGGCAGTAGCGCGACCGCGCTCACCCTCTACGACGGATCGTCCGGCACTTACCTGCCGGAGTGCGCTGGTTGCGGCAGATCCGGTCGTTCAGCGTCAGCTCAAACGCGGCGGAGTGACGAGTTGGGCCGCGCCATCAGTCCGCCGTGCGCGGCGCGCTCACCGACTCAAGAACCACTGGGTCACAGTGCGCGCAGGCGTCCAGCCGGTGAAGGTGCCGACGGGGGCGGTGGTCTCGACCGAGAGGCGGGTCAGCTCGCCGCCGCGGGTGCGGTAGGCGTTGGCGAGGAGTGACTCGGTCTCCAGCGTGACCCCGTGGACGACGAGGCGGCCGCCGGGGGCGAGGGCGGCGAGGCAGGCGTCGAGGACGCCCGGGCGGGTGGCGCCGCCGCCGATGAAGATCGCGTCGGGTGCCGGGAGGTCGGCGAGCGCATCCGGGGCGCGGCCCGCGACGACCACGAGGTCGGGGACGCCGAGGCGGGCGGCGTTCCGGGCGATCCGGGCGGCGCGGTCGGCGTGGGACTCGACGGCCGTCGTACGGCAGGTGGGGTGGGCGCGCATCCACTCGATGCCGACGGATCCAGCGCCGGCGCCGACGTCCCAGAGGTGCTGGCCGGGGGCGGGCTGGAGGCGAGCCAGGGCCGAGGCGCGGAGGTCGCGCTTGGTGAGCTGGCCGTTGTGCTCGTAGGCGTCGTCCGGGAGGCCTGCGGCCCAGGAGGACGTGAGCCACGAGCCGGGGGTGGTGGGCAGCTCGACGGCCAGGACGTGCAGCGCCGGCACGTCGGCGGCGGGGACGGAGGCCCACTCGGACGCGGTACGGACGGAGCGGGACTCCGAAGGGGCGCCGAGGTCGGCGAGGAGGGTGACGGTGGCGTCGGGCTGGCCGGCCTCGGCGAGCAGCTCTCCGACGCGGGCGGGGGTCTCGGCGCCGGAGGTGAGCAGGAGCATCCGGCGGCCGGGGGCGAGCTCGCGGAGCAGGCGCGCCTCCTGGCGGCCGACGAGGGTGACGACGACCGACTCCTCGGCCGACCAGCCCATCCGGGCGCGGGCGAGGGCGACCGACGAGACCGCGGGGACCACCCGGACGGAGGCCGGGCCGAGCAGGCGGACGAGCGTCGTACCGATCCCCGACACCATCGGGTCGCCCGAGGCGAGCGCGACGACGCGGCGGCCACGGAGGCCGTCGAGGAGGGCGGGGAGGGCGTCGGCCAGCGGGGAGGGCCAGGCGAGACGTTCCTGGCCCGGGACCTCGGGGCGCTCCGCCAGGTGGCGGCGGCCGCCGAGGAGCACGTCCGCGTCCCGCACCAGCGCCTCGGCGTGCTCGTCCAGGCACCCGTCCGCGCCGACGCCGACGACGGTGACCACCGGTGCGGTGTCCACGTCGGGCGGGGGAGTCGGGTCGGGCACGGGGCCGGACGCTATCGTCCTCGCACAACGTGAGGTGCCCCTGCGGCCCAACCATCGTCACGCGGTGGGGACGGACAACGGGGAGAATCTGGGAAGCCGGTGAGATTCCGGCACAGGCCCGCTGCGGTGAACCGAGCACTTCGTCAGGAGTGACCCGGCAAGTCCGAAGACCGGCCTCGCGTCGCCATCCATGGCCAAGCGAGCGGGAGCCTCACGTGCCACCGAAGTACCCCTTTTCTGCCGTCGTCGGTTGCTACGAGGCGGCGGGTACGTCGCCGGGTCTCGACGACGCTCGCCAGGGCTCGCTGCTCGACCAGCGGGGGGCGGGCACGTCACCGGGTCTCGACGACGCTCGCCGGGGCTCGCTGCTCGACCGGCACCTCGCGCTGGACCCGATGGGGTTGGCGCTGGTGCTGACGGCGATCAGCCCGGGCATCGGCGGGGTGCTGGTGCGGGGCGAGAAGGGCACCGCGAAGTCCACGACCGTGCGCGGGCTGGCGGACGTGATGCCGGCGATCGAGGTGCACGAGGGCGACCGGTTCTCCGCGGACCCGGCGGACGCCTCCGCGGTCTCGCCCGACGGCCCGTTCGAGGCCGGCCACCCGACGCTGACCCGGCCGGTGCGGCTGGTCGAGCTGCCGGTCGGTGCCACCGAGGACCGCCTGCTCGGCTCCATCCAGCTGGAGAAGGCGCTCACCTCCGGTGCGGTCGAGCTCGAGCCCGGCCTGCTGGCCCGGGCGCACCGCGGGGTGCTCTACGTCGACGAGGTCAACCTGCTCCACGACCACCTCGTCGACCTGCTCCTCGACGCCGCCGCCACCGGAACGGTCAGCATCGAGCGCGACGGCATCTCGCTGCACCACGCGGCGCGGTTCGTGCTGATCGGCACCATGAACCCCGAGGAGGGCGAGCTCCGCCCCCAGCTGCTCGACCGCTTCGGCCTCACCGTCGAGGTGGCGGCGCCGCGCGACCCGGCGCTGCGGGTGGAGGTGGTACGCCGCCGGCTCGCCTTCGACGCCGACCCCGAGGCCTTCGTCGAGCAGTACGCCGCCCGGCAGGCCGACCTGACCCGCCGCATCGCCGACGCCCGCGCGCGGGTCGGGTCGGTCGTGGTCACCGACGCCGCGCTGCTCAAGGTCGCCGAGGTGTGCGCCGCCTTCGAGGTCGACGGCCTGCGCGCCGACATCGTCACCACCCGCACCGCCGCCGCCCACGCCGCCTGGGCCGGCCGCGAGCGGGTGACGCTGGCCGACATCCGGGCCGCCGCGCTGCTGGCGCTGCCGCACCGGCGTCGGCGCAACCCGTTCGACGCGCCCGGCCTCGACGAGGACCTGCTCGACCGGATCCTCGGGGACGAGGAGCTGCCCGAGCCGGACCCCGAGCCCGACCCGCAGCCCGACCCGCCCGGCGGCGGCGACGACCCGCAGGGCGAGGCCCCGGAGACGGACGGCCCCGACGCCCCGGGCCACGAGGACCAGGCCGACCAGCAGCCAAGCGACCAGCAGCCGAGCGCCGAGCCGGGCGAGCAGGAGCCCGAGGACCAGCCCGCCCCGCAGGCCCCGCCGACCCCCAGCGGCAGCGGCGGCGACCAGGCCGCCGCGCGCGCCGGCGCGGCGTACCGCCCCCGGCTGCTCACCGTCGACGGCGTCGGCGAGGGCAGCCCCGGCCGGCGCAGCCGGTCGCGCAGCACCAGCGGCCGCCGGGTCGGCAGCGGCACCGGACGCGGCTCGCTGCACCTGGTCGAGACCCTGCGCGCGGCGGCGGAGCGCTCGGCCCGCGAAGGCGCCGGCTCCGCCGGCGGACGGGTCCGGCTGCAGGGCGCCGACCTGCGCACCGCCGTGCGGGAGGGCCGCGAGGGGAACCTCCTGCTCTTCTGCGTCGACGCCTCCGGCTCGATGGCCGCGCGGCGGCGGATGGCGCAGGTCAAGACCGCCGTGCTGTCGCTGCTGACCGACGCCTACCGGCGCCGGGACAAGGTCGCGATGGTCGGGTTCCGCGGCCGGGACGCGCAGCTGCTGCTGCCGCCCACCGGGTCGGTCGAGGTGGCCGCCGCGCTGCTCGACGAGCTCCCGTCGGGCGGCCGGACGCCGCTGGCCGAGGGGCTGCTCGAGGCCGAGCGGGTGCTGCGCCGCGAGCGGCTGCGCGACCCACGGGTGCGGCCGCTGCTCGTGCTGGTCACCGACGGCCGCGCCACCTCCGGCCCGGACGCCGTCGACCGCTCCCGCCTCGCCGCCGCCCACCTGGCCGCGCAGGGCGTGCCGAGCGTGGTCGTCGACTGCGAGCAGGGGCCGATGCGGATGGGGCTGGCGCACGTGCTGGCCGCCCACCTGCGCGCCGAGCACGTGCCGATGGCCGAGGTGAGCGCCGACGGCCTCGTCGACGTCGTCAGCAGCCGGTCCACGGGCCGGTCCCCGGGCCGCGTCGCCTGATGGGCACGCTCGCACCCCTGCTCCCGGGCACCGTCACCCTGGTCGCAGGCGGACCCGGCGACGCCGGGCTGATGACCGTCGCCGGCCGCGCCGCGGTCGAGCAGGCCGACGTGCTGCTCGTCGACCACCTCGCCCCGCAGGAGGCGCTCGCCTGGGCCCGCCCCGACGCCGAGGTGCTCGACGTCGCCAAGCTGCCGCGCGGGCGGACCACGCCGCAGGAGCGGATCAACGAGCTGCTCGTCGAGCACGCCCGCGCCGGGCGGCGCGTCGTACGGCTCAAGGGCGGCGACGGGTTCGTCTTCGGCCGCGGCATGGAGGAGGTGCTCGCCTGCGCCGAGGCCGGGATCGAGGCGCGGGTGCTGCCCGGGGTGAGCTCGGCCGTCGCCGTGCCGGCCCTCGCGGGCATCCCCGTCACCCACCGCGGGGTGGTGCACGGGTTCAGCGTGCTGTCCGGGCACGTGCCGCCGGGGCACCCGACCTGCACGCTGGACTACGCCGCGCTCGCCCGGTCCGGCACGACGCTGGTGCTGCTGATGGGCGTCGCGAACCTCGCCGCCATCACCGCCGAGCTGCTCGCCCACGGCATGGCGCCCACCACCCCGGCCGCCGTCGTCGCCCGCGGCGGCCACCCCGACCAGGAGGTCCGTACGGCGCACCTGGCCGGCATCGCGACCGCCGCGGAGGGCATCGCGCCGCCCGCTGTCACCGTCATCGGCGAGGTGGCCGCCTTCGCCACCGCGACCCGGCAGCTCGAGGAGACCCGCTGATGCCCCAGGGACAGCCGCTGACCGTGCCCGACGACGGGCTCACCACTCGCCAGCGCCGCAACCGGCCGCTGCTGATGGTCCACACCGGCGACGGCAAGGGGAAGTCGACCGCCGCCTTCGGCCTCGCCATCCGCGGCTGGAACCAGGGCTGGCGGGTCGGGGTCTTCCAGTTCGTGAAGTCCGCCAAGTGGCGCATCGGCGAGCAGACCGTGCTCGAGCGGCTCGGCGAGCTGCACCGGGAGACCGGCGAGGGTGGCCCCGTCGAGTGGCACAAGATGGGCGCCGGCTGGTCGTGGACGAAGAAGCAGGGCGACGCCGAGGACCACGCCCGCGCCGCCGCCGAGGGCTGGGCCGAGATCAAGCGGCGGCTGGCCGCCGAGGCGCACGACATCTACGTCCTCGACGAGTTCACCTACCCGATCGCCTGGGGCTGGGTCGACCTCGACGACGTCGTCACCACCCTGCGCGACCGCCCCGGCCGCCAGCACGTCGTCGTCACCGGCCGCCGCGCCGCTCCCGAGCTGCTCGAGGTCGCCGACCTGGTCACCGAGATGACCAAGGTCAAGCACCCGATGGACGTCGGCCAGAAGGGCCAGCGGGGGATCGAGTGGTGACCGGGCCCTCCACCGGGCCGCTCACCCGCCTGCCCCGGGTCGTCGTCGCCGCGCCGTCCACCGGCCAGGGCAAGACCACGATCGCGACCGGCCTGATGGCCGCGCTCCGCGCCCGCGGCCTGGAGGTGTCGGGCCACAAGGTCGGCCCCGACTACATCGACCCCGGCTACCACGCCGTCGCCACCGGCCGGCCCGGCCGCAACCTCGACCCGCACCAGGTCGGCGAGGAGCGGATCCCCCCGCTGCTCCTCCACGGCGCCCGCGGCGCGGACGTCGCGGTCGTCGAGGGCGTGATGGGCCTGCACGACGGCCGGCTCGGCACCGACGGGTTCGCGTCCACGGCGCACGTCGCCGCGCTCACCCGGACGCCGGTCGTGCTCGTCGTCGACGTCTCGCGGATGTCGCGGTCGGTCGGTGCGCTGGTGGCCGGCATGGCGGCGTACGACCCGGCGGTGGAGGTCGCCGGCGTCGTCCTCAACCGGGCCGGCTCGCCCCGCAACGTCGCGGAGGTGCGCCGCTCGGTGCGGCTGCCCGTGCTCGGCGTCGTGCCGCGCGACGACTCGTTGGCCACGCCCTCGCGGCACCTCGGCCTGGTGCCGGCCGGCGAGCGGGACGAGGCCGCCGCGCTGGTCGCCCGGCTCGGCGAACGGGTCGCCCAGCACGTCGACCTCGACGCCGTCCTCGACGTCGCCCGCTCCGCGCCCGACCTCGACGCGGTGCCGTGGGACCCCGCCGCGGAGGTGCGTCGCGTGGCGGCCGCGGGCGAGGAGCCAGTCGTGGCGGTGGCGGGCGGCCGGGCGTTCACGTTCGCCTACGCCGAGACCGAGGAGCTGCTCGCGGCCGCGGGGTGCCGGGTGGTGCGGTTCGACCCGCTGACCGACCGCTCGCTGCCGGACGGGACGCGCGCGCTGCTGCTCGGCGGCGGCTTCCCCGAGGTGCACGTGCGCGAGCTGGCCCGCAACACCGCGCTGCTGGCCCAGGTGCGCGACGCGGTCCGCGCCGGGCTGCCGACGGTCGGGGAGTGCGCCGGGCTGCTCTACCTCCTCGAGGCGCTCGACGACACCCCGATGGCCGGCGTGATCGGCACCAGCGCGGCGATGTCCGAGCGGCTCACGCTGCGCTACCCGGTCGCTCGCGCGGTCGGCGACAGCCTGCTGGCGCGGGCGGGGGAGGAGGTGCGCGGCCACGAGTTCCACCGGACCGCGCTGACCCGGGCCGCGCGCGGCTGGACGCCCGCCTGGGAGGTCGACGGGGAGCTGATCGGCGTCGCGTCGCCGACCCTGCACGCGTCGTACCTCCACGTGCACTGGGCCGGCCACCCCCGGCTCGCGCAGCGGTTCGCCGAGGCGGCGGCCACCGCGGTGCCGGTCGTCGCGCCGCCCGTCGAGGACGCCTCCCCCGACCCGGCCGCGGACACCTCCGAGCGGGCCGAGGTCGACCCGCTGCTGCACCCGCTGGACCACCACGGCGACCGCGAGCTCGGACCCGGCCTGCTCGACCTCGCGGTCAACGTGCACCCCGAGCCGCGGCCCGCCTGGCTCGAGCAGGCGCTGGCCGAGGGCGTGCGGGACTCGACGAGCTACCCCGACCCGGCGCCGGCCCGCGCGGCCATCGCCGAGCTGCACCGCCGCCGGCCCGACGAGGTGCTGGTGACCGCCGGCGCCGCCGAGGCCTTCGAGCTGGTCGCGCGGTGGAAGCAGTGGCGGCACGTGGTCGTCGTGCACCCGCAGTTCACCGAGCCGCACGCCGCGCTCGAGCGGGCCGGGCACCGGGTGACCGTGGTGCAGTGCCGGCCCGAGGACGGCTACCGGCTGGACCCGGCCGCCGTGCCCGAGGACGCCGACCTCGTCGTCCTCGGCAACCCGACCAACCCCACCGGCGTGCTGCACCCCGCCGCGGACATCCTGCGGCTGCGCCGCCCGAAGCGGGTGGTGCTCGTCGACGAGGCGTTCATGGACACCGTCGCGGGGGAGCGCGAGTCGCTGGCCCGCGACCGGCGCCGCGGGCTGCTCGTCGTCCGCAGCCTCACCAAGCACTGGTCGCTGCCGGGCATCCGCGCCGGGTACGTCGTCGGCAGCGAGCGCAGCATCGCCGGCCTCGAGGCGCGGCAGGTCCCGTGGTCGGTCTCGACCCCCGCGATCAGCGCCGCGGTCGCCTGCACCGGCCCGAGCGCGCTCGCCGAGGCCGCGCGGCGCACCGCCCGGATCGCGCAGTGGCGGGCGCACCTGCTCGCCGGCCTCGGCGCGCGGGGCGTGGAGGTGGTCGGCTCGGAGACTTCGTTCGTGCTGGCCCGGGTGGGCGAGGGGGCGCGGGAGGCACTGCGCGAGCGCGGGATCGCGGTACGCCGCGCGGACACGTTCCCCGGCCTCGACGGCGGCTGGGTGCGGATCGCCGTACGGCCGCCGGCCACCACCGACCTGCTGCTCGAGGCGCTGGACGCCGTGTCCGCGCCGGCATGAGCCGGTCCCGGGCGGTCGGGCTGCTGCTCGGCTTCGCCGCCGACCGGCTGCTCGGCGACCCGCGGCGCGGCCACCCGGTGGCGGCGTTCGGCCGGGTGGCGCGCGGCCTGGAGCACCGGCTGCACGGCGACTCGCGGCTGCGCGGGACCGTCCACACGGCCGTCCTCGTCGGCGGGTGCGCCGGCATCGGCGTGGCTGTCGAGCACGCCACCGGCGGCCGGCCCCTCCTGCACGCCGCCGCCACCGCGGCGGCGACCTGGACCGTGCTGGGCGGGCGCACCCTCGAGCGGGAGGCGCTGGCCGTGCACGACCTGCTCGCGGCCGACGACCTGCCCGCGGCCCGGCAGCGGCTCACCCACCTCGTCGGGCGCGACCCCACCGGCCTGTCGGCCGGCGAGGTCGCACGCGCGGTGGTCGAGTCGGTCGCGGAGAACACCTCCGACGCGGTCACGGTCCCGCTCGTCTGGGGAGCCGTCGGCGGCGTGCCCGGACTGCTCGCGCACCGCGCCGCCAACACCCTCGACGCGATGGTCGGGCACCGCACCGCCCGCTACGAGCGGTTCGGCTGGGCCTCGGCGCGCCTCGACGACGTGCTCGGGCTGCCGGGGTCGCGGTACGCCGCCCTCTGCGTGCTCGCCGCCGCGCCGTCGCGGGCCGGCGAGGCGTGGCGGGCCTGGCGGGGCGACGCCGCGGCCCACCCCAGCCCCAACGCCGGCGTCGTCGAGGCGTCGTTCGCGGGGTCGCTGGGGGTCACCCTCGGCGGCACCAACCGGTACGGCGACCGCGTCGAGCACCGACCGGTGCTGGGCTCGGGGCGGCCCGTGCGGCCGGGCGACGTGCCGCGCGCCACCGCGCTCGCGCGCCGGGTCGACCGGCTGGCGGCGGTGGTCGCGGCCGGGGCGGTCGGCGCGGCGGGCGCGGTCGTGTGCCTGCGGACGCGACGGGGCGCGTCGTGGGGCACACGACCCCTCCCCGCCCGGCGGCTCAGGGTGCGAGCGCCCGGGTGATCTCGGCGGCCGGTGCGGAGCGGGCGCTCCGGTAGCCGGTCCCGGCCCACAGGTGCGCCACCTGGACGTCGCCGGCCGCGACCGCGGCAGCCCGCAGGGGAGCGGTGAGGTGGTGCAGGTGCGGGTAGCCGGCCGGGGCGTCCGCGTGGTCGGCCATGAAGCGGTTCGCCAGGCCGCGGGCCCACCGGCCCGTGAACGCGCGGGTGACCCGGGTGCCGGTCGGCTCGGGGCCGGTCAGGGCGGCGCGGTGCAGCGGGTTGGTGCCGGCCTCGTCGGCGAGGAGGTACGCCGTCCCCGCCTGCCCGGCGACCGCGCCGAGCCGCAGGGCGGCCTCGACGCCGGCCGCGTCGACGAGGCCGCCGGCCGCGACCACGGGCACGTCGACCGCCGGCACGACCTCGGCCAGCAGGTCGAGCAGCGGGGTGTCGTCGGGTGCCGCGTCGGGGTCCCACCGGCCGCGGTGGCCGCCCGCCGCCGGCCCCTGCACGGCCAGCGACGCCGCCCCGCGACGTACCGCCTCCCGCGCCTCGGCCGGCGTCGTGACCGTCACCATCGCGTGCACCCCGTGCTGCCGCAGCCGCGCCAGCACGTCGGCACCCGGGCAGCCGAACGTGAACGAGACGACGTCGGGGCGCACGTCGAGCACCAGGTCGAGCTTCGCCTCCCGGTGGTCGTCGTCCCAGCGGGGCGTGCCGAGGTCGACCCCGTGCCGGCGGGCCTCCGGCTCCAGGGCGCGGCGGTAGGCCGCCAGCGCGGCCGGGTCCGCGGCGTACGGCTCGACGAGGAAGAGGTTGAGCCCGACGGGGGCCGAGGTGGCGCGGCGCGCCTCCGCCACCTGCGCCGCGACCTGGTCGGGGGTGCGGTAGCCGGCGGCCAGGAACCCCAGCCCACCAGCCCCGGAGACCGCCGAGACCAGCGCGGGGGTCGAGGGCCCGCCCGCCATCGGCGCCGCGACGACGGGGACGTCGAGGTCGCGCAGGTCGAACACCCGGCCACGGTACGCAGCGCGGGTGGCTCGTCGCCACCGGCCAGAACGAAGCGCCCGTCTAGTCCGGCACCAGCGTGACGCACGTCGCGGTTTGTGGCCGGTGGGACCGGTGTGCTTTATTCACGCTGAACACGGTTCACTGTGACTAAACAGTCCTTCGCAGTGGGGCCGTCCTCCTCCGAAGGGATCGATATGTCTCGTCACCTCAGCGTGGGCCGCGGTGCTCGCATCGCCGTCGCCGCGGTCGTGTCCGCCGCCCTGACCGCCGGCTGCTCGGCCGGCGGCAGCGACGGCTCGTCGGGCGGCGGTGGCGGGAGCGACACGCTCACCGTCAACACCTCGTTCGTCATCAAGAACATCGACCCGGCGATGGAGTACGAGGCGACCGGCGCGCTGACCGTCAACGCGCTCTACGACACCCTGGTGACCTTCGAGGGCTCCGACGTCGGCGAGCCGGTCGGCGAGCTGGCCGAGTCTTTCGAGGCCTCCGACGACGCCACGACGTTCACCTTCAAGCTGCACGAGGACGCGACGTTCTCCGACGGCACCCCGGTCACCGCCGAGGACGTCGTCTTCAGCCTCAACCGCCTCAAGAACCTCAAGGGCAGCCCGTCGGTCATCGTCGCCGGGATGAGCTTCGAGGCCACCGACGAGTCGACCGTCGTGGTGACCAGCGACGAGCCGAACCCCAACGTGCCGACCATCCTGGCCATGCCGTCGACCGGCATCGTGAACTCGAAGGTCGCCAAGGAGAACGGCGCGACCGACGCCGAGGACGCAGCCAAGACCGACTCGGCCACCCAGTACCTCGACCAGAACCCGGCCGGCAGCGGCCCCTACGTCCTGGAGAGCTTCGACCCCTCCTCGCAGGTCGTGTTGAAGGCGAACCCGGAGTACTGGGGCGAGGCGCCGGAGTTCTCCCGCGTCGTCATCAGCAACATGGACGTGCAGAACCAGAAGCTGACCGTCTCCAAGGCGAAGTCGGCCACCGTCGCGCTCGACCTGTCCGGCTCCTCCCTCGAGGGCCTGCCCGAGTCGCTGCAGCAGTCCGGTGCGCAGGACACCTACTACTTCCTGACCCTGCACCAGGACCCGGCCGTCGACGAGGTCACCTCGAACCTCGACTTCGTGCGGGCGCTGCGGGCCTCGATCGACTACGCGGGCGTGGCGAAGCTGTTCGGCGAGAACGCCCAGCCCGCCGCCGGCGTCGTGCCGCCGGCGTTCCCCGGCGCGCTGGAGGAGGCCGACGCGCAGGTGCAGGACCTCGACGCCGCCGCGGACTTCCTCGACGACGCGGGCCTCGACCAGCCCAAGGTGTCGCTGATGTACCCCTCGATCACCTACCGCGGCGTGGACCTCGGGACCATCGCCGCCAAGATCCAGGGCGACGCGAAGAAGGCCGGCATCGAGATCGAGCTCAACCCGCAGCCGATCGCCGCGTTCCTCGACGCCCAGAGCGGCGGCAAGGTCGCCATGCGCTTCAGCCCGCAGAGCCTGAACTACCCCGTCGCCGCGTCGCTGGTGAACAACCTCGCGCCCGGGCAGTCGACCGCCGCCACCACCGGCTGGACCCCCGAGCGGGCCACCCCCGAGGCCATCGCCGCGGGCGAGGACGTGCTCGGCACGCTCGACCCCGAGGCCCAGGTGACGGCCCTGCAGGAGTGGCAGCGCGTCCTCAACGAGGACTCGCCGTACATCCCGCTGGCCTACAACGCCGGCACCGTCGTCGCGACCCCCGACCTGACCGGCGCGGAGTACTCGCCCGCCGGCTGGCAGCTCGACGTCGCCGCGGTCGGCAAGAAGTAGTCCGCGGGCGATGCGCGAGACGGAGCACCCATGAGCACGCGACCCGTGGCGGCGCGCTGGCGACAGCTCGCCGGCCTGGTGGCCAGGCGCCTCGGCGTCACGCTGGTCCTGCTGGTCGGGGTCACCATCGTGACCTTCTCCCTGGTCCAGCTGGTCCCGGGCGACGCGGCCTCGGCGAACCTGTCCGAGGCCGCGCAGGCCGACCCCGAGGTGGTCGCGGCGTACCGCGACAAGTGGGGCCTCGACGACTCCATCGTCGAGCGCTACCTGACCTACATGGGCAACCTGCTCCACGGTGACCTGAGTGTCTCCCAGGTCGACGGCCGCTCGGTCGCGACGTCGCTGGGCGACTACGTGCCGGCGACCCTCGAGCTGGCGATCCCCGCGATGCTCATCGCGGTCGTCCTCGGGGTCAGCATCGGGATGCTCGGTGCGGTCAAGCGCGGTCGCGTGACCGACCAGGTGATCCGCTTCGGCGCCCTGGTCGGGCTCTCCACGCCGTCGTTCTGGCTCGCGATCGTGGTGCTCTACGTGTTCTTCTTCGTGCTCGGCATCGCCCCCAACGGCGGGCGGCTCAGCCCGCAGTTCGCCCCACCGCCCGACGTCACCGGGATGTACACCGTCGACGCCGCCCTCGCCGGGCAGTGGACGGTGTGGTGGGACGCCGTGCAGCACCTGATGCTGCCGGTCCTCGTGCTGAGCTGCCTGACCGTCGCCATGCTGATCCGCTTCGTGCGCTCCTCGATGCTCGAGGTGATGCAGCAGGACTACGTCGCCGCCGCGACGGCGAAGGGCCTGCCACGTCGTACCGTCCTCGGGCGGCACGTGCTCCGTGCCGGCCTCGCGCCGGTGCTGACCGTCAGCGGCCTGGCCTTCGCCTCGATGCTCTCGGGGACCGTGCTGATCGAGCAGGTCTTCAGCTGGCCCGGCCTGGGGCAGTACGCCTACCGCAGCGCCAGCAGCCTGGACCTGCCCTCGATCATGGGCGTCTGCCTGCTCGTCGCGCTGATCTACATGCTCATGAACCTCGTCGTGGACTTCCTCTACGGCGTCATCGACCCGAGGATCCGCGGATGAGCGGCCGGACCGCCGACGAGGTGGCACCCGCCCCCGTCGAGACGCTGGGTCTGCAGGACCCCGCCGTGCAGAAGTCGCTGGCCCGCCGCGGCTGGCTCTTCGCCGGCTCCCGCAAGGCGCTGCGCGACCCGCTCGCGCTGCTGGCGCTCGTGCTGCTCGTCGGGTGGGTCCTGGTCGCGCTCCTCGCGCCCTGGATCGCGCCGCACGACCCGCTCGAGCAGTCCGGCGAGCTGTACGCCGGCCCCTCCGGCGCGCACCCGTTCGGCACCGACGAGCTCGGCCGCGACGTCCTCTCCCGGGTCATCCACGGCACCCGGCTCTCGCTGCCGCTCTCGGCCACGATCGTCGCCCTGGCGCTCGCGATCGGCGGCGTCCTCGGCCTGGTCGCCGGCTACTTCGGCGGCTGGATCGACGAGGTGCTGATGCGCCTGACCGACCTGGTCTTCGCCTTCCCCCAGATCATCCTGGCGATGGCGGTCACCGCCGCCTTCGGCCCCAGCAGCCGCAACGCGGTGCTGGCCCTGGTGATCGTCTCCTGGCCGGTCTACGCCCGGGTGGTGCGCTCGGCGGTGCTCAGCATCCGCGGTCAGGACTTCCTGAGCTCCTCGCGCCTGCTCGGCGTCGGACCGTTCCGCGCGCTGCGCAAGGACGTGCTGCCCAACAGCGTCGGCCCCGCGGTGGTGCTGGCGAGCCTCGAGCTCGGCAACGCCACCCTGATGCTCGCCGCGCTGTCCTACCTCGGCCTCGGTCCGCGGCCGCCGGCGCCCGAGTGGGGCGCGATGATCGCGCTCGGCTCCAACGACCTCGCGTCGTGGTGGGTGAGCGTCTTCCCGGGGCTGGCCATCCTCACGGTGGTGCTCGCCTTCAACGTCCTCGGCGACGCCCTGCGCGACCGCCTCGACCCGCAGTCGTGGAGGCGTGCGCGATGACCGACCTGGTGAACCTCGACGGGCTGACCGTCTCGCTGCCCACCGAGCAGGGCCGGGTGACGGTCATCCACGACGCCACGATGCGCGTCGGGCCGGGCGAGATCGTCGGCCTGGCCGGCGAGAGCGGCTCGGGCAAGAGCCTGACCGCCCGCGCCCTGCTCGGCCTGCTGCCCGAGGGCGCGCAGGTCGGCGGCTCGATCCGGTACGACGGGCAGGAGCTCGTCGGCCTCGACGAGGCCACGATGCGCGGGATCCGCGGTGGCGAGATCGCGATGGTCTTCCAGGACTCGACCGCCGCGCTGCACCCGATGCTGACCGTGGGCCGCCAGCTCACCGAGCACATGCGCGTCCACCGCGACCTGTCCCGCAAGGCCGCCCGCACCGAGGCCTGCGACCTGCTGGACCGGGTGCGGATCCCCGACCCGCGGGCCGCGCTGCGCGCCTACCCCCACCAGTTCTCCGGCGGCATGCGGCAGCGGATCGCGATCGCCAGCGCGCTGGCCGGGTCCCCGCGGCTGCTCATCGCCGACGAGCCCACCACGGCGCTCGACGTCACCGTCCAGGCCGGGATCCTCGCGCTGCTCGAGCAGCTGCGGGCGGAGTCGGGCCTGTCGGTCGTCTTCATCACCCACGACCTCAGCGTGCTCTCCGCGATCAGCACCCGGTCCTACGTCTTCTACGGCGGCCGGGTGATGGAGTCCGGCCCGACCGGCGAGGTGCTGACCCAGCCGCTGCACCCCTACACCAAGGCGCTGCTCGACTCGCGCCCCCACGGGATCAGCGCGCGGACGACCCTGCGCGCCATCCCCGGTGAGCCCGTCGTCCCTGGCCAGGCCCCTCCGGGCTGCCCGTTCGAGCCGCGCTGCTCGTTCTCGGTCGACGCCTGCCGCGAGATGGTGCCCGCGCTCGTGCCCACGGTGCCCGGCCGGTCGCTCGCCTGCGACGTGGTCTCCGGCCGGACCGCGCGGGCCACGATCGCCGCGAGCAGCACCGGCAGCACCAGCACCAGCACCGAAGGGACCGGCACGACCAGCGAGAGGACGGTGGCGCCGTGAGCCTGCTCGACATCGAGGACCTCGAGGTCCGCTACCGCACCCGCGGCCGTGGCACCGTCCACGCCGTCGACGGCGTCAGCCTGCAGGTGCAGCCCGGCGAGGTCGTCGGCCTGGTCGGTGAGTCCGGCTGCGGCAAGTCCTCCCTGGCCCGCACCGTGGTCGGGCTCGGCAAGCCGGCGGGCGGCAGCGTGCGCTTCGACGGCCGGCCGGTGCGCCCGGTCGGCTGGCGGCGGCGCTCGGACGCCGAGACGCGGCTGCAGATGGTCTTCCAGAACCCCTACGCCTCGCTCAACCCGCGTCGTACCGTCGGCGACCAGATGCTGGACGGCGTCGCCGCCTCCGTCACCGGGTCCGCCCGCAAGGACCGCGCCGTCGAGCTGCTCGAGCGCGTCGGGATGTCGGCAGCGGCGATGACGCGCTACGCCCACCAGTTCTCCGGCGGCCAGCGCCAGCGGCTCGCCATCGCCCGCGCGCTGGCACCGGAGCCGTCGCTGATCGTCGCCGACGAGCCGGTCACCGCGCTGGACGCCTCCGCGCAGGCGCAGGTGATCAACCTGCTGATGTCGCTGGTCCGCGACCTCGACATGGCGATGCTGTTCATCTCCCACGACCTGACGCTGGTCCACCAGGTCGCGGACCGGACCGCCGTGATGTACCTCGGCAAGGTCGTGGAGACCGGCCCGACGGAGACGCTGATGCGCGCGCCGAGCCACCCCTACTCCCAGGCGCTGCTCGCCGCGGTCCCGCAGGTCTCCGCGACCCGGGTCATGCCGACGGTGCTCGCCGGCGAGGTGCCGGACGCCGGTGCGATCACGAGCGGCTGCCGGTTCGCGCCGCGCTGCCGCCACGCGATCGACGTCTGCAGCGCCGAGCCGCCGCTGGTGCGGGTGGGCGGCACCGAGGCGGCCTGCTGGCGGGCCGAGGAGCTCGACATGTCGATCACAGGAGAGGTGGAGAGCAATGCGTAGCCCCCAGGCGGTCGTCCTCACGGGAGGTCGCGTGTACGACGGCGACCAGACCCGTCCGGACACCGCGGTCTGGATCGACGCGGCCGGCACCATCGCCGGCGTCGGCGGCACCGAGGACGTGCTGGCCGCCGCCCGCGCCGCGGACCCGTCGGTCGGCGTCGTCGACCTCGACGGTGCCGTGGTGGCGCCCGGCCTGGTCAACATGCACGTCCACCTCGGCCTCGGCCTCCCCGGCCCGCTGGAGGACGCCGTCTCCTCGGCCGACCCCGCCGAGCTGGTGCTGCTGATGGCCGACTCCGCCCGCCGCACCCTGCACGCCGGCGTCACCACCGTCCGGCTGGTCGGGGAGACCCGGTACGCCGACTTCGCGCTGCGCAAGGCGATCGACCTCGGCGCCGTCGACGGGCCGCACATCTACACCGCCGGCCACGCGCTGTGCTGCACCGGCGGCCACGGCCACGGTGCCGACGGCCTCGAGGCCGACGGCGCCGACGGGTTCCGCCGGGCCACCCGCGAGCAGATCCGGGCCGGCGCGGACCTGATCAAGGTCTGCGTCTCCGGCGGCATCGCCGGGGAGCACGAGCAGATCCACACCCCGCAGCTGACCGACGAGGAGATGGAGGCGGTCATCTCGACCGCCCACGACTGGGGTCGCAAGGTCACCGCGCACGCCGGTCCCAGCGACACCATCGCCCGGGCCGTGCGGCTCGGCCTGGACTGCGTCGAGCACGGCTACCAGATGACCCGCGAGCTCACCGACCTGATGGCGGCCCACGGCGTCTGGTACGTCCCCACCATCACCGTCAGCCGGTGCAAGGAGTTCTTCGAGGCCAACCGGGTCCCGCAGTGGATGATGGATCGGGCGCTCGCCGCCGGCCCCGCGCACTGGCAGAGCCTGCAGAACGCGATCGCCTCGGGCGTCACCATCGCCATGGGCAGCGACATGCCGCCGTTCGCGCCGTTCGACGGCACCACGGCCACGGTCCGCGAGATGGAGTTCATGGCCGAGGCGGGGATGACGCCGCTCGAGGTGATGCGTTCGGCGACCGAGCGGCCCGCGGAGTGGCTCGGCTCCGAGCTCTTCGGCCGGGTCGAGGTCGGCCGCCGCGCCGACCTGGTGGTCATGGCCGAGGACCCGGTCGCCGACATCTCCGCGCTGCGCGGCATCGACGCCGTGCTCAAGGGCGGCGTCCTGCACCGCGACGACCTCTCCCGGTTCGCCGGCGTGGTGGTCCGGTGATCCCCGCCGGCCCCGACGCGGTGCGCGCCGTCGCCGACCGCTACCTCGAGGACAAGGCGGCGCTCGACCCGGAGACCGCGGCGGTCCTCGGCCACGAGGGCGTCGCGCCCGTCCCGGACCTCTCGCCGGAGGCCTTCGCCGCCCGGGCCGACCTGGACCGCCGCACGGTCGCCGCGCTCCGCGACGCCGTGGCCACGGCCGAGCGGGTCCCCGCGGGCGACCGGCGCCTCGCCACCACCATGGTCGAGCGGCTGGGCAGCGACGTGGACCTGTACGACGCCGGGTTCACCACCACCCTGCTCGCGCCGCTGGCCACCCCGGTGCACGCGATGCGCCAGGTCTTCGACGACCTCCCGACCGGGTCGGACCAGGACTGGGCCCGCATCGCGGACACGCTCGACTCGGTGCCGGCCGGCCTGGCGGCGTACACCCGCACGCTCGAGCAGGCCCGCGCCGAGGGCCGGCGGTTCGCCCCGCGCCAGGCGCTCGGGCTGGCCCGGCAGTGCCGCTCCTGGGTCGACCCCCGGGGCACCGACTTCTACGGGTCGCTCGTCGCCCGCCACGACGGCGCGCTGGCCGGCCGGCTCCGGGCAGCGGCGCAGGCGGCCGCCGCGGCCACCGCGGCGTTCGCCGACTACCTCACCACCGACCTGGCGCCGACCGCGACCGCCCCGGACGGGGTCGGCCGCGAGGTCTACGAGGTCACCAGCCGCGCCTTCCTCGGCGCCACGGTGGACCTCGACGAGCTGCACGCCTACGGCTGGGAGGAGCTGCGCCGGCTCGACGCCGAGAGCCGCAGCCTCGCCCGCTCGATCACCGGCGAGGCAGACCTGGACCGTGCCCTGGCCGTGCTCGACGGCGACCCGTCGGGCCAGGTCGAGGCTGGCGAGCCGCTCGTGCGGTGGCTCCAGGACCGCATCGACCGGGTGGCCGCGCACCTCGACGGCACCCACTTCGACATCCCCGCCCACACCGCGCCGGTCGAGGCCCGCATGGTCACCGCGGGGTCGGGCGTCATGTACTACGCGCCGCCGGACCACGCGCTGACCCGGCCCGGCCGGGTCTGGTGGTCGGTGCCGGCCGGCACCGCCGCGCTGCCCACCTGGCGCGAGGTCAGCACCGTGCACCACGAGGGCCTGCCCGGGCACCACCTGCAGTACGCCGTGACCCTCGGGCTCGACGACCTGCACCCCTGGCAGCGCCACCTGTGCCACGTCCACGGGTACGCCGAGGGCTGGGCCCACTACGCCGAGCAGGTCTCGGTGGAGCTCGGGCTGCTCGACGACCCGCGCGAGCGGCTCGGCATGCTCTACGCCCAGATGTGGCGCGCCGCGCGCATCGTCGTCGACATGGGCCTGCACCTCTCGCTGCCGATCCCGCGCGGGAACGGCTTCACCGAGGAGTCCACCTGGACCCCCGAGCTCGCCGTGGACTTCCTCCACCGGGTAGCGGGGGTGGACCCCCAGACAGCACAGTTCGAGGTGGACCGGTACCTCGGCTGGCCCGGCCAGGCGCTGGCCTTCAAGGCGGGCGCCCGGCTGTGGCAGCAGGCCCGGGCCGACCAGGAGCAGCGCCAGGGGGCCGACTTCGTCCTCAAGCGGTTCCACCGGCAGGCGCTGGAGCTGGGACCGATGGGGCTGGGGCCGCTGCAGGAGCTGCTGCTGGCCGAGGACACGGGCACGAACGGAGACGCACATGAGTGAGAACGGCCAGGACGCGCTGCGGTCCTTCATCGAGGACCTCTACGCCTCCTACGGCGACCCCGAGCGCTTCGACGCCCACCTCGACCCCGGCATCACGATCTGGGAGTCCGACCAGACCGACATGCTGGTCGGCGTGGAGGCGCTCGACGGGCTGCGGGGCGGCCGGAACGGCGAGACGCCGGCGCCGCCGACGGTGCGTCCGGTGCCGCGCGGCTTCGTCGTCGACGTGTACGGCGACACCGGCGTGGTCCGCTACGACCTCGGCGTCGAGCAGCTGACCGGGGAGCCGACCGGCGACCTGTTCCGGGTGACCGACGTGCTGCGCAGCAGCGATGGGCACTGGCGGATCGTGCACCACCACGCGGAGCAGGTCGCTCCGTGAGGACCACGACCACCGGTCACCGGGGAGGTGAGCGACGTGCTGGGTGACCGACTGCGCGAGCTGCGGCAGAAGCGGGGCCTGACCCTCAAGGGCCTGGCCGCCCAGGCCGAGGTCTCGGTCGGGCTGCTGAGCCAGATCGAGAACGGCACGACCGACCCGAGCCTCGCGACCCTGCGCAAGCTCTCGGCCGTCTTCGACGCCGAGATCGCCTCGCTGTTCACCGAGCCGAACGCGCCCCTGGTCTACGTCAGCCGACCCGGGCAGCGCACCACCATCTCGGCACCGCAGGGCCGGATCACCTACGAGCGGCTCACGCCGGGCCGTGGCGAGCTCGAGGTGCTGCGCGCCGACCTCGCGCCCGGCGACACCAGCTCCGCCGAGCCGCGCGGGCACGCCTCGACCGAGTGCGTGCTGGTGCTCGGCGGGACGGTCCGCATCGAGGTGGGCGAGGCGACGTACGACCTCGTGGCCGGCGAGGCCGTCACCTTCGACTCCCGCCTGCCGCACCGGTTCAGCAACGTCAGCGACGAGCCGGCCAGCATCACCGTCTCGGTCACGCCGCCCGTGCCGTGACCGGCGCCCCGCCCCGCACGCCCCGCCCCCACACGCACGTCCCACACGGGACCCGTCCGTCCCGGAGGACACCATGGACCGCAGCTCGGTGAGCTGGCGCGGGTACATCCCCGCGATCACCACGCCCTTCGACAGCAGCGGCGCGCTCGACCTGCCCGCGCTCCACCAGCAGATCGACTGGTACCGGGCCGAGGGCCTGCACGGCATCGTCGTCGCCGGCACGAGCGGCGAGTGGTTCAGCCTGTCCACCGAGGAGCGGGCCGACCTCTTCGCGGCCGCCGCGCGCCACCGCGCCGAGGACTTCGTGGTCATCGGTGCGTGCAACGCCTTCACCGCCGCGGAGGCGGTCGTCCACGCCCGGGCGGCCGAGCGGGTCGGGCTCGACGGCATCCTGCTCACCCCGCCGCCGTACGTCGTGCCGAACCCCCGCGAGGTCGTGCAGTTCTACAGCGACGTCTCGGACGCCACCGACATCGCGATGTGCGTCTACAACTGGCCGCGCGGCTGCGTCGTCGACATGGGTCCCGACCTGCTCGGCGAGCTGGCCGACGTCGAGAACGTCGTCGCGATCAAGAACTCCACCGGCGACTTCGCCTCCTTCCTCGCCGGGATGTACGCCCTCGAGGGCCGGGTGCGCTACTTCGGCCTCCCGACCAGCCCGCTCGGCGCCGACCTGGCGCTGCTCGGCCACGGCGACGGCCTGATGGGCTCCGGCGGCGTGCTCGGCAGCGACCACCCCGGCTTCTGGGACGCCGTCGACGCGGGCGACCGGGACCGCGCCGTCGAGCTGGGCGCCCGCGACCGGGTCGTCATGCAGGCGTGGTTCACCCCCGACTACGGGGTGCGGTTCGGCAACCAGCAGGCGATCATGAAGACCGCCCTGCGGCTGCGCGGCGTCCCGGCCGGGCACGTCCGCCGCCCGCTGCTCGAGCTCTCCGCCGACGAGGTGGACCTGATCGCCTCGACGCTGGCCTCGCTGGACATCGAGACGGTCCGCTGAGCCCGGTGGACAGGGTCGACGTCCTCGTCGTCGGCGGGGGGTTCCTCGGCTGCGCGACGGCATGGATGCTCGCCCGCGAGGGAGCCGACGTCCTGCTCGTCGAGCGCGACCAGGTCAACCAGCACGCTTCCGGGCAGAACGCCGGCAGCCTGCACTTCCAGCTCGAGTACCGGATGATCGAGCGCGGCATCGAGGCGGCCAAGCTGGCCGCCGAGGCGATGCCGCTGCACCTCGAGGCGGCGCAGTGGTGGGAGCGGCTCACCGAGGAGGTCGGCGAGCCGCTCGGGGTGTCCCAGACCGGCGGCCTGATGCTCGCCCACACCGCCGAGCAGGAGCGCCTCCTGCACGCCAAGGCGGAGGTGGAGCGGGCTTGGGGCCTCGACGTGCGCGTCCTGGACCGCGAGGCGGTCCTCGCGGAGGCGCCGTACCTCTCCCCGACGGTGCGCGCCGCCAGCCACTGCCCGATCGAGGGCAAGGCCGACACCCGGCTCGCGGCACCCGCGCTCGCGCGCGCCGCCGCGCGGCTCGGCGCAGACGTGCAGGGCCGGTGCGAGGTGGTGCGCCTGGCGCGTGCGGGCGGCGGGTGGACCGCGACCCTGCGGTCCCGCGGCGCCGGCCCGGCCGGCCCCGTGGGCACCGAGCGCACCGTCCAGGCCGACGCCGTCGTGCTGGCGGCCGGCGTCTGGACGACCGAGCTCGGGGCCATGATCGGCTCCGAGCTCCCCACCATCCCGCTCGCGCTGACGATGAGCGTCACGGTGCGCCGGCCGCCGCTGATCTCCCACCTGGTCCAGCACGCCGGCACCCGGCTGTCGCTGAAGCAGGCCGGGGACGGGAACGTGCTCATCGGTGGCGGGTGGCCCGCCCGCCTGGGCCGGGGCCCGCTCGGGGAGGCCGACCTCGCGCGCTCCCCGGAGATCGTCGCCGGCTCGGTCGCCGGCAACGCCCGGGCGGCGGTCGCTGCCGTCCCGGAGCTCGCGCACGTCCCCGTGCTGCGCACCTGGGTGGGGACCACGACCGTGACCCCCGACCAGCTGCCGCTGGTGGGTGCGGTGCCGGACGCCCCCGGTGCCTTCGTGGCCACCGGCGGCTCCGCCTTCACCCTCGGGCCGAGCTTCGCCCAGGTCCTCACCGACCTGGTGCAGGGCCGGCCGGCCGGCACCGACCTGACGCCGTACGACCCCCGCCGCTACCGAGGAGGAGCCCGTGTCGGCTGAACGAGTCCCGACCTCGCGCGGCGAGCAGGTGGTCCTGACCTACGAGGGCCGCCCGATCGCCTGCCACGCCGGGGAGACCCTTGCCGCCGCCCTGCTGGTCGCCGGCGACGTCGTCTTCAGCACCATGCCCGACGGCAGCCCGCGGGCGCCGTTCTGCAACATGGGCACCTGCTTCGACTGCGCGCTCGTCGTGGACGGGGTGCCGTTGACGCGGTCCTGCCTGACCGAGGTCCGCGACGGGATGGAGGTCCAGCGGTGGACCAGGTGACCCACGACGTCGTGGTGGTCGGCGCCGGCCCCGCCGGGATGTCGGCCGCCGTGGCCGCCGCCGACGCCGGTCTCCGCGTCGCCGTCGTCGACGAGCAGCGCCGTGCCGGCGGCCAGATCTTCCGGCAGCCGCCCGAGGAGTTCGCCGGCGTCGGGGTGCGCCCCGGCGCGGGCTACGGGTGGGCGCTCCCGCTGCTGCGCGACTTCGAGTCGCACCCCCTGGTCGACCACCGGCCCTCCAGCAGCGCGCTCGGCGTCCTGCGCGAGGTCGACGCCCCGCACGAGCGGGGCGCAGTGCTCACCGTGGCGGTCTCGACCCCCGCCGGCGGCGTGAACCTCCGCGCGCCGCGGCTGGTCCTGGCGACCGGCGCCTACGACCTGCCGGTCGCCTTCCCCGGCTGGACGCTGCCCGGCGTGATGACCGCCGGTGGCGTGCAGAGCCTGCTCAAGAGCCAGCACGTCCGGGTGGCGGGTCCGGTCGTCGTCGCCGGGTCGCACCCGCTGCTCATCGTCGTGGCCGAGCAGCTCCGCGCCGCGGGTGCCGACGTCGTCGAGGTCGCGTTCGCCCGCGGCCTGCCCACCCCCGGCGAGGGGGTGCGCGCCCGCCGCGCGGTGCCCGGGCACGCCGCGGTGCTCGCCGAGACGGCCCGAGCGGTGGCGAACCTCGTGGCCCACGGCGTCCGGATCAGCACCCGCACGGCCGTCGTCGCCGCGCACGGCCGCGACGGCGTCGAGAGCGTCGAGCTGGCCCGCATCGACTCCTCCTGGCGGCAGACCGGCCGGCGGCGCACCCGCGCCGCGGCGACGCTGGTCGTCGGCTACGGCTTCACCCCCTCGACCGAGCTGGCCCGGCAGGCCGGGTGCGAGGTCGAGTGGAGCTCGCCGCGGGGCGGCTGGGTCGTGCGGCACGACGAGTCCTTCGCCGCCTCCCTCCCCGGGGTGTGGGTCGCGGGCGAGCCGACCGGTGTCGGCGGCGCCGAGCAGGCCCGCGCCGAGGGTCGGCTGGCAGGGCTCGCGCTCGCGCGCGACGCCGACCCCCACGCCGTCTCCGCGGACGACCTGCGGGCCGCCGAGGACGACGTACGCCGGGCCGGCCGGTTCGCGGGCGTCGTCCAGGACCTCTTCGAGCCCGACCGCGCCGGGATGACCTCGTGGGCCGACCACGACACCACGATCTGCCGGTGCGAGCTGGTCACCCGCGGCACGGTCGAGCAGGTCCTCGCCGACAACCCGTTCCTCTCCACCGCGAGCGCGGTGAAGCTGGAGTGCCGCGCCGGGATGGGTCCCTGCCAGGGCCGCTACTGCGAGGGCGCCGTCGGTGCGCTCGTGTCGCAGGCCCGGGACCAGGCCCCCGCCGACAGCGGACACTTCTCGGGACGCTTTCCCGTCAAGCCCACTCCGCTCGGCGTCCTGGCCGACCTGGTGCCGGAGGACACGGACATCCACCCGAGCGTCAGTACGGACACGGCCGGGGCGGGGTAGTCACGGACGTCTCCGCCCCCCACGGGTCCCGTCAGGGTCGGAAACGTCCGTGACTGTCCCCGCGCCGGCGCCGTCAGTCGGGCGGCGGGGTCAGTGCTGGGCCGAGCCCCGCGGCGGGTGGACGAGCAGCCACATGGCACGGAGCAGCACCCAGGTCAGGGCCAGGGCGCCGACGACCTCCACGAGGCTCATGCGTTCGCCCCGCTGCGGTTGATCGAGCCGTTGACGCCGCTGGGGAAGAAGCCGCCCTTCTGCACCGACTTCGGGTTGAGGTAGACCACGTTGAGCACCTCGGGGGCGGAGCGGCTGAACGCCACGGCGTTGCGGTCGGCGGGCACCAGGTTGGCCTTCATGCGGCCACCGATGTACTGGTCCCGGTTGCCCTTGCCGTCGAGGCTGTCGCGGGCGTTGGAGATCTTCGCCGCCTGGTCGAAGAGGCCCTTCTGGTAGAGCGTGGTGCGGACGATGCCGGCGTGGTACGCCTCCACCGCAAGTATCCCGGCCGCGGCCTCGAGGTAGGTCTTGTTGTCGATCAGCGGGGCGGCGCCCTTGTACGCCGTCACGCCGACGTCCTCGAAGATGAACGCCGCGAGGAGGAAGTTGTTCTCGTTGGCGTAGGGGTCGAAGGTCTGGTTCGCGCCGATCAGGCCGGCCGCACGCGCGGCCGCGGTGAAGCTGTTCTTGATGTCGATGCTAGGGCGAGCGACCTTGGCGCCCCCGAGCGCCGTGCGCAGGAACTTGACGTGCGCCAGCTCGTCCATCGCGATCTCACGGGCGTACTTGCGGATCGCCGGCGTCGTGAACTCGACCTTGCGACCGCCCACGACACCGCCCCGCCGGCCCTTGCCGTTGGTCAGCTTGTCGCCGAGGCCCTCGCCGGTGACGGCCTGCAGGTAGAACTCCGCCTCGAGGTACTCCAGGTTCAGCGCGAAGTTGAGCACCGCCCCGTCGCTGATCGCGCCCTCGGCCGCGGACATCGTGCCGAGGACCCCGGCGCCGGCGCCGACGGCGCCGAGTCCCGCGACGCCCGCGGACTTGAGGAACAGGCGGCGGTCGGCCTCGTTCTCGGCCGAACGGCTGATCATGTCGCGCACCACTGCTTTGCCGAACATCGGTTCTCCCTTGATCGTCGATGCATGCGAGAAGGCATGCAGAAGAATGCAATGGCGTAGGCGTCGCCCTGGCGACGAGGCTCCATTGCAGGACCATTTCTCGCGCCGCCGGTCCGAATTCGACAGAATTCTTTCCACGACGGTCGCGCCGGGGGTGCGGCTGGCAGCTCCTGGTTGAGGTCGCACCCATCGGTGCTGGTCGACGCCTATTTCTCAGCGCCGTTCCAGCACCCGAACGGGACTCACGCTAAGCACGTGCCAGGGGCTTTGTCACCGTCTCGGAGGGGAATTTGTCGCCCATTCGCCGAATTCTCCTCAATCCGATCTCGGCGTCGCTCCGAACCACAATCGACGATATTTGCCGACCGACGCATCCAGCGCGAAGGAGCAGCGCATGTTCCAGGAACGGTCGCTCCCGGGAGGCCGCCCGGGAGCCCTGGTGCGCCGGTCGCTGCCCCTGTTGGGGCCGGCGTTCGTCACCGCCATCGCGTACGTCGACCCGGGCAACTTCGCCACCAACCTGACGGCCGGCACGACGTACGGCTACCTGCTCGTGTGGGTGGTGGTCGTCGCGAACCTGATGGCGATGCTGGTGCAGTACCTCTCGGCGAAGGTCGGCATCGCGACCGGGGCCAGCCTGCCCGCGCTGTGCCGCGAGCACTTCCCCCGCCCGGTGAGCCGCGGCCTCTGGGTCCAGGGGGAGGTCGTCGCCATCGCGACCGACGTCGCCGAGGTGGTCGGGGGCGCGATCGCGCTGCAGCTGTTGTTCGGGCTCCCGCTGCTGGTGGGCGGCGTGATCACCGCGGTGGTCGCCTTCCTCCTCCTGCTCGTGCAGAACCGGGGGCACCGGCCCTTCGAGTACGCCATCACCGGGCTGCTGGCGGTCATCCTGGTCGGCTTCGTCTACGACCTGGCCCGCAGCGGGCTCGAGCCGCTCGCGCTCGTCGAGGGAACCGTCCCGCGGTTCGACGGGCCCGACAGCATCCTGCTGGCCGCGGGGATGCTCGGCGCGACGGTCATGCCGCACGCGATCTACCTCCACGGAGCGCTCACCAGCACGCGCTACGGCCGCCCGCACGAGCGCGAGCGCGCGGCGCTGCTCCGCAGCCAGCGCGTCGACGTCGTCCTCGCGATGGGGATCGCGGGGGTCATGAACCTCGCGCTGCTGGTGGTCGCGGCGTCGGCCCTGTCCGGGCCGGAACCGCCGATCGACACCATCGAGGGGGCGCACGCGGAGCTCGGCGCCACCCTCGGGCCGGTCGCCGCGCTGCTGTTCGCGCTCGCGCTGCTGGCGTCCGGCTTCGCCTCCTCCAGCGTCGGCACCCTGGCCGGGCAGGTGGTGATGGAGGGGTTCCTGCGCGTGCGCATCCCCCTGACGCTGCGGCGGCTGGTCGCGCTCGTCCCGGCCGTGGCGGTGCTGGCGGCCGGGGTGGACCCGACCCGCGCGCTCGTGCTCTCTCAGGTCGTCCTGTCCTTCGGCATCCCCTTCGCGCTGGTCCCGCTCGTGCTGTTCACCGCCCGGCGCGACGTGATGGGCTCGCTGGTCAACCGGCGCACGACGACGGTGGCGGCAGTCGTGGTGGCGGCGGCCGTGATCGCCCTCAACGTGGCGCTGGTGGGGCTGACCGTGACCTAGCCGCGGCGGGCGGCCGGCTCAGGCGGCGGTGGGCCGCATCGACGCGGCGACGTCCGCGGCGACGGCGAGCGGGTCGGTGGCCGGCCGGCCGAGCAGCCGCACCAGGTCCGGGCCGCCGGCACCGAGGAAGCCGTGCCGGACGCTGGTGGCGATCGAGGCGAGCATCGGTGGCTGGAACGGCAGCAGGGTGTGGTCGGCCAGGAGCCGGGCGCGGTACTCCCCGAGCCCGGTGGTCGCGTGCTCGACCCCCAGCCGCGCGGCGACGTCGGCGGCCGTGATCGGCTCGCCGACGAGGTCGTACGTCGTCTCCGCGTGTGTGGCCGGGTCGGCGGCGACGACCGCGGCGGCCGCGGCCAGGTCGGCGCGGGCGACCGCGGCGAGGGCGCCGTCGCCGAACGCCGACTCCAGGCCGTCACCGGTCCAGGTCAGGAGCGCCCCGAACAGCTCGGCGTAGAGGCCGTTGCGCAGGATCGTCCAGCCCAGGCCGCTGGCCGTGACGAGCCGCTCGGTGGCCCGGTGGGCGGCGGCGAAGCCGAGGTGGTCGCCCGCACCGGTCAGGCTCGTGTAGACGACGTGGCCCACGCCGTCACGCACCGCCGCGTCGAGGACGGCGCCGTGCCGGGCGACGACCCGGTCGTCCTCGGCGTAGCCGGCCGAGACGAGGACGAGGGTCGAGACCCCGCCGAGGTCGAGGCTTCCGGGGTCGTCGAAGTCGAGCCGGCGCTGCCCGGCGGAGGGCGACCGCGTGCCGCCCAGGGCGGGCGCACGGCGCACGCCGAGCTCGTGGAGGATGAGTGAGGCGAGCTGTCCGTTCGCACCGGTCACCATGATCATTGCGGGTCCGTCCTCTTCCGTGGTTCTCTTCGGTAACTACGGAGGAGTCTTGGGCCGGCCGGGTCGGCCCACAAGGAGGCAGTCCTGTGTCCGTGACGCACACCGGGGTAACCGCCGGCCCCGCCGAGCTCGAGCCGTGCGGGGCGAAGGACCACCCCGACTGCGGGATCCGCGACGTGCTGGACCGGGTCGGCGACAAGTGGTCGGTGCTGGTCGTCGTCGAGCTCGCGGGCGGCCCGCGCCGCTTCCGGGAGCTCCAGCGCGCGGTCGAGGGCATCTCGCAGCGGATGCTGACCCTCACGGTCCGGCGGCTGGAGCGCGACGGCCTCGTCCTGCGGACGGTCTACCCGACCGTGCCGGCGCAGGTCGACTACCGCTTGACCGCGACGGGTGCGAGCCTGACGCACCTCGTCAAGGCGCTCGCGGACTGGTCGCTCGAGCACCGGGCCGAGATCGCCCGCTCGCGCGAGTCCTACGACCTCGACCACCCCGACAACGAGATCCGCTGACGCTGCCGGGGCGGCCGCTGCCGACCCGGGTCAGCGGGCGAGGAAGTCGAGCAGCGCCCGGTTGAACTCCTCGGCGTGGCTGACGTTGAAGCCGTGCGGGGCGTCGTCGACGACGACCAGCTGGCTGTGCGGGATCGCGGCGTGGGTGCGCTTCCCGGAGCCCTCGAACGGCACGGTGGCGTCGCCGGCGCCGTGGACGACCAGCGTCGGGACGGTCACCTTCGGGAGGTCGTCGCGGAAGTCGGTGCCGCCGAACGCCTCCATGCAGGCGAGCGCCGCCTTCTGGTCGGACTGGTGGCACAACGCGATGGCGTCCTGCCGCTGCTGCTCAGTCACCTTGAGCTCGCCGTCGACGGAGAAGAACTGCCGGGTGAAGTCGTCGAAGAACGCGTCCCGGTCCTTCTCCAGGTCCGCCGCCATGCCCTGCGCCTGCTCGGGCGGCAGCGGGCCGTCGGGGTTGTCGTCGGTCTGCATGAGGTACGGCGGAACGGCCGCCGCGAAGACGACGCTGTGCAGCCGCTCCTCGCCGTGGCGGGCGACGTAGCGGGCGACCTCGCCGCCGCCCATCGAGAAGCCGACGAGGGTGACGTCACGCAGGTCGAGCTCGTCCAGGACACCGGCGAGGTCGTCGGCGAGCTGGTCGTAGTCGTAGCCACCGCGGGGCTTGTCGCTGCGGCCGAAGCCGCGGCGGTCGTAGGCGACGACGCGGTGCCCGGCGGCGCTCAGTGCGCCCACCTGGTCCTTCCAGGACTCGGCCGAGAGCGGCCAGCCGTGGATGAGGACGACGGGGCGGCCCGTCCCTCCGGTGTCGTCGACATGGACCTTGGTCGTGTGGAGCAGGCCGGAGCTGGCGGTCACGTCGGTCATGCGGTTCTCCTTCCGTCGGTGCCCCGCCGGTACCCGCGCGGCGGGTCGGGGATCGGGGCGTCCGCCGGTCGTCGGGGAGGTGCTCTGACCGAGGTGCTTCGGACCCGCGCCGGCACACGGATTGGCCGGCTACCGCGGTGGCCGGTCCCGCCCGGTGACCATCCGCCGGGTCGTGCCCCGCACGAGCACCAGCCCGACGTGCGCGGCCACGACGGCGTACAGCGCGACGTGCGCGGCGACGTGGAGCGCCACCCAGTCGTCCCGCAGGAGCAGCGCCAGGCCGGTGGCCGGGACGACCAGGAGGAGGGTGAGCAACGCCTTCTCGAGCAGCCCCTGCACCCGCCGGTCGCGCGGGGAGAGGCGGTCCGACCACGGCGGCAGCGGGGTGGCGCGCCGCCACGCCAGCCGGGTGGCCGCGAGCGCGAGCAGGGCCAGCCCGAGGGCGACGTGGAGGCCGGAGGGGGCGTCCTCCTCGGCGTCGATCGCCTCCTCGCGCCGCTCGACCTCGCGCTCGAACCGCTCCTCGGCCGCCTCGCCCGCGCGCTCCGCACGTTCCTCGCCGCGCTCCTCGAACGCCTCGAGCCGCTGCTCGGCGCGGTCGGCGGCGCGGTCGGCGGAGCCGCCCATCGTGTAGCCGACGACGACCTGGACGGCGAGCAGGACGACCGTCACCCAGTGCAGGACCCGGGTGACGCTCCCGTAGCCGTGGGTGCCGTTGCGCAGCGGGGACACCTCGGCACCGTAGTGCCCGTCGACGTCAGTCGCCGGCGAAGCGCAGCCAGTCGGGCAGGTCCGTGCGGAACGCCTCGCCGACCGGTCCGACCGTGGCCCGCCAGTCGACCCGTCCGTCGACCTCGGGCTCCTGCTTGTCCCACTCGAACCAGTTGACCATCCCCACCAGCGGCAGCGTCTGGTCGTGGTCGGCGGCGAGCACCTGGCGCCACCAGGCCCGCTTGACCGCCAGCTCGTCGGCCCCGCCGCGGCCGGGGGCGAAGAGCGCACCGGTCTCGGTGACGGCCACCGGGAGGCCCTGCCGCTCGCCGTACTCGGCGTAGAAGTCGGGGACCACGCGCTCGTCGCCCGCGGCGCCGTCGTACGTCCCGCGCAGCAGGTCGGTGAACTTGCCCGGCTCGGGGACCTCGTTCTCGCCCCACGGGTAGCTCGCGCCCCAGTGGTAGATCGACATGCCGACCCAGTCGACGTGCTGCCTGCCGGGCCAGTACGGCGCGTAGGGGTCGTCGCGCCGGGTGACCGACCCGTCGCCGTCGGTGTCCAGCACCCGCGCGTCCGGCGAGCCGGGTGCGGCCTGGTGGGCGCCGCCGGCGAAGGGGTAGCCGCCGCCGTAGTTCGGCGCCCACACCATCGCGGTCCCCGGCGCCCCGCGGTGGACGGCCTCGGCGACGCGGCGGAAGGCGGCGACGTACGCCGCCGGCTGCTGGCCCCAGGCGTACCAGGAGCCGTTCATCTCGTGCGCGAAGCGGAGGAGCACCGGGGTGCCGGCGCGGTTGTGGCCGTCCAGGGTCCGCGCCAGGTCCTCGGCGACCGGCCGGGTGACGGCGGCCAGCCCGTCCTTCGGCTCCAGCGTGACCAGCAGCATGGTGCCGAGCTCGTGCGCCTGCTCCACGGCCTGGTCGAGCCAGGTGCGCTGCTGGTCGGTGATCGGCAGGTCGTAGAAGGAGACGGCGACCGCGGGCGCGTGGCCGAGGCGCTCGGCGTACGCCGCGAGGGAGTCCTGCGACCAGTCGATCGAGGCCCCGAACCACGCACCCTCGTCCGGGACCAGGTCGGCGGCCGCCCGGGGCGCCTCGGAGGTCGCGGGCGTCGAGGGAGCCACCGCCTGCGGGCCCTGCTCGGAGCCGGCGTCGCAGGAGCTCAGCGTGAGGGCCGCGAGGGCCAGGGCCGCCAGGACCGTGCGCCTCGCCATGGCACCAGCCAACCACAGCCGTTCAGCGCGGCGGCACCAGCAGGCCCAGGAGGCCGTCGAGGACGTCGGTGGTGGTGCCGGCGAGCCCACCGACGGTCGCCGTGACCGGAGCGAGCGCGCCGCCGGTGGCGCCGTCGACGGCCCCCAGCACCCCAGTGACCAGCGGGTCGACGAGGGCCGAGGTGGGCTCCGGTGTCTGCCGCGGGGGCGGCGGACCCGCTGGTGCGGGCGGGTCGACGGACGGGGCGGCCGGGGCAGGTGGAGCGGTGGTTGCGGGCGGCGGCGTCGGCGTGGCCTCACCGGTGGTGGGCGCGCCGGCCGGTCCTGCCGCGGGCGTCGGCGCGACGGCCCGGGGCAGCTCGGTCGGGGTCGGCGGTGCCGGCCGCGGCCCCGGGGACGGCTCGGCAGCAGCGGCCGGCCCCTCCCGGTCGGGACGGAGGAACGGCACGACGTCGGACAGCGGGCCGGCGCCGACCTGGACGGCGAGCACCGCCGCGGTGCCGCCGGCCAGGATCGCGACGGCGCCCACGGGCTCGGTCAGCCGGTCGCGGAGACGGCGTCGCCCCGGTGGGGCGGGGGGAGCAGCGGAGATGGCCGGCCGGTCCGCGGGCAGGGGCAGAGGCAGGGGCACGGGCGCGGGGACGGCCGGGCGGCGGCGCGCCTCGGCCAGGCCGCGACGGGCGGCGGCGACCAGCTCGTCCCGGAGGGCGGGGTCGCCGTGGTCCGGGTGGAGCAGGACGCGGGGGGCCGCCCGGGGACCGGCCGGCGCGGCGACGTACCCCACGACGCGGCGGGGCTCGGGCCCCAGTACCGCGACGCCCTCCCAGGCGGGTCGCTCCTGCTGCAGCCACTGCGCTGCCCGCAGCGTCCCGTCGGCGACCGACGGTGCGACCGTGGGGTCCGCGGCGACGACCGCCTCGACGAGCCGGGCGACGAGCCCGCGGTCGGTCGGCCGGGCGCGCTCGACCCGCCACGGAGCGTGGGTGGCGGCGGGCTCGGGCGGGGCAGGCATGACCCGCCCATGATGCGGCGGTGCGACGACGGCCGGCAGGGGTTGTGACGAACTCGCGGGAGCCGGTTCAGACCGCTGCGCGCGGCCGGGCCCAGGCCAGCACGGGCACCAGCGCGAGCGCCAGGACACCGCCGCCGAGGGACAGCGCCGCGAAGCCCGCGGCGTCCACGACGACGCCGGACAGCACGCCGCCGGCCGCACCCGAGAGGGCGACGAGGACGTCGATGCTGCCCTGCACGCGCGGTCGGTCCGCGGTCGTCGTCGCGTCGACGACGAGCGCGGTGCCGGAGATCAGGCCGAGGTTCCAGCCCAGCCCGAGGAGCACGAGCGCGAGGACCGTCAGCGGGAGCGAGTCCCCGGGCGCCACCGCGGCGGTGACGCCGGCGGCGAGCAGGACGGCGCCGGAGGCGGCGGCGACCGCCGTGCGGCCCAGCCGATCCACCAGCAGCCCGGTGAGGGGGGAGGGGAGGTACATCGCGGCGATGTGCAGGCCGATCACCATCCCGACGTCGCCGAGCCCGTGGTGGTGGTGCCGCATGTGCACCGGCGTCATCGTCATGATCGCCACCATCGTGACCTGGGTCAGGACCATGACGGTCGCGCCGACGTACGCGCCGCGTCCCGGCCGCGGACGACCGGTCGGCGCCGCGGGGCCCGTGGCGCCGGCGGCGACGGACCTGGTGGCGGTGGCCGCGTCCAGGCGGCGGGCGAGGAGCAGTGGGTCCGGGCGGAGCAGGGCGAAGAGCGCAGCACCGGCGGCGGTGTAGGCGACGGCGGCCAGGAGGAACGGCCCGGCGAGCGCCGGCAGCCCCAGCCCGGTCGCGAGGTCGCCCAGCGGCTCGACGAGGTTCGGACCGGCGACCGCGCCGACCGTCGTGGAGACGAGCGCGACGCTGATCGCCTTCCCGCGGGCGGCGGGCGCCGCGAGGTCCGTGCCGGCGTACCGCGCCTGCAGGTTGGTCGCCGTGCCGGCGCCGTACACGAGCAGCGCGACGAGCAGCAGCGGCACGCTGTCGACCGCCGCGGCCACCACGACCCCGGCCGCGCCGGCGCCACCGGCGAGGAAGCCGAGCCCGAGCCCGACCCGGCGGCCGGCGCGCTGGCTGACCCGCCCGACGAGGTACGCCGTGAGCGCGGAGCCCAGCGTGAACAGCGCCGTCGGCAGCCCGGCCAGCCCCTCGGTGCCGAGCATCTCCTGGGCCAGCAGCGCCCCGACGGTCACGCCCGCGGCGAGGCCGGCGCCGCCCAGCACCTGGGCGAGGACGACGGCGCGCAGGGTCCGGCGCTGGACGCGGGCGCGCTCCTGCTCGTCGGCGGCGGGCGGCGGCGAGGTGAGGGGCACGGGCGTGGTGTCTCCTGTCCGCAGCCCGGCCGGGGTGGTCAGGCGGCCGGGTCGTCGATGAGCGCCCGCACGTCCTGGGGGCAGCGGCAGGCAGCCGCGAGTCTCGCAGCCCAGTGCAGCGCCTCCTCGCGGGAGGCCACCTCGAGCACGCAGAAGCCGCCGACGCGGCGGTGGTCCGCCGGGTAGGGGTCCTCCCGGACGGTGCCGTCGGTGTCGACGACGCTCACCCGGTCCTCACCGATCCCGCCGCCGGTCACCCACACCCCGGCCGCCCTCGCCTCCTCGACGACGGCGTGCGAGGCGTCGGACACTGCCGGCAGGTCCTCCTCGGGGAAGGTCATGGCGCCGTCGTCGAAGGAGATGAAGTAGCGCGTCATGGTGGCACCGACCCGGCGGACGGCGCCGACTTATCGGCTCCCGTGGAGGGTGGCTCAGTGGTCGGCGCAGCAGGCGATCTGGTGGCGCGACTCGAACGGCACGAGCCCGCCCCGTCCGGGCTGCACGAGCAGCACCGACCGCCCGGCCCGCCAGGTCGGCCGCGCCCACTCGCCGAGGTCGAGCGGGGTCTCGGGCCGGACGTCGGTGCCGGCGAGGGCCTCGACGGCGTCCACGGCGTCGAGCGCGACGACGTCGGCGACGGTGCAGGGCCGCTCGACCTCCGCCCGGCCGGCGAAGCGCACCAGCCGGCCCGCGGCCCGGTCGACGTGCTGCCCGGCGGCCGCCCGAGCACCGGCGAGCGCCGCGGCCGGGCCGGCGACGGCCTCGTCGCCGGCCGCGACCACGAGCACGCCCGCCCGCTCGCCGACGGCCGCGGCCAGCAGCCCGACCAGCTCGCCGGCGGCGTGGGGGCCGCTGGCCGCGGCACCGGACCAGGTCGCGGCGACGGCCGTGTGCGGGCCGTCGTCGGTGGCGACCACGTGCGTGCTGGCGACGTACGTCGCGTCGCCGGCCGGCAGCAGCCCGTCGAGCAGGTGGACGACGTGCTCGGCGCCGGCGTGGTCGCGCGTGCCGGCGTCCACGGCCACCAGGACCGTGGACGCCGGCACGTCGGGGGTGGTCGTCACCGGGTCGGCACGACCCAGATCGGGTTGGTGTAGAACCACAGGTCCACCCACGGGTCGGCGTCGCCGACCACGTCGATCTGCGGGCCGGCCGGGTCGACCGCGGCGCCGAGGTAGCCCGGCTGCGAGCGGTTGCCGTCGGTGCCGCGCAGGCGGACGTAGAACGGCTCCTCCGCCCGGCCGAGGTCGTAGGTCAGCGTGTAGGTGCCGGTGCGGCCGGAGGTGTCGGTCTGCGCGACGACCTTCGTGTCCGGCGCGGTGAACCGGTCCCGGTCGGCGGACCGGGACGGGGTCTCGACCCGGCCGCGGACGACGTCGACGCGGTTCAGCGAGGGGACGAACTGCGACCAGTTGGGCACGTCCTGCGCGGTGATCCGCACGACGAGCTCGAGCCGGCTGCCGCGGCTGGCCAGCAGCGTGCCGCCGAGCGTCTCGGAGGCGTTCCGGTCCCGTCCGCGGCCACCGGTGCTGCGGACCGTGACGTCGACGGACTTCACCAGGCCGCCATGGTCGACCCAGATCCGGCCGTCGCGCATGCCGCGCATGACCGCGCGGTAGTCGCGGGAGGCCGCGCCGACGTGGGTGCGGCTGTAGAAGCCGGGCCAGAAGTCGCCGGCGTCGAGGTTGATCCGGCCCGCGTAGACCGGGTCGCCGTACCGACCGTCGCGGTTGAACTGCTCCGAGCCCGACCCGTCGGGGCGGCGCGAGGTGTCGGTCCAGTTGACGTGGGAGTCGGAGTTCGCCGTGATCGACCACGGCTTGCCCTCGGCGAGGAGGGAGTCCCAGAGCCCGCCGACGGTGGCGGTCATCCAGTCGAAGCCGCCCCAGGTGCGGTAGCTCTCGGGCGGGTAGCCCGCGAACGACGCCGCGCCGGGCGCGTTGCCGTAGTAGCCGCGGGCCGAGCCGGGGCCGTACCCCTTCGGCAGGCCGGCGGCCTGGTGGCCGGGTGCGCCCTCGAAGCCGATCGCGATGCGCGGGTCGGCGTCGCGCCAGGCGCGGATCTCGTGGGGGCTGTCGATGCCGTTGCGGGCCGGGTGGTTGGCCAGGAAGAGCGCGTCGGCGACCCGCTTGCGGTCGACCTGCTGGCCGAGCCACTGCACGCCGGCGACGGCGAGCGCCTCGTTGGCCGGCGAGCTGCCCGAGGCGCCCTTGACCGAGCCGTCGTAGGCGTTCTCGAACTGCTTGAGCACCGCGACCTCGTTCGGCCCGGGGGCCACGAAGACGGTGCCGTGCTCGGCGGCGGGGATGTTCCACTCCAGGCCCTGGAAGATGAGGGTGCCCGGGAGCTCCTCGCGGGCCGCCTTGATGTCGGGGTTGACCAGGTCGACGCCGATCCGGGCGTGGGTCGCGCCGCCGTGGTCGGTGATGACCAGCCAGTCCAGGCCGTACGCCGCGGCGTGCTGCGCCTGGTCGATGACGCGGTATTGGCCGTCGGAGGAGTACTGCGTGTGGATGTGGTGGTCGCCGGCGAGCCAGTGGCGCGGCGCGGCCGGCCCGGGCTTCCCGCCGCGGGCGGGCGCGGCCGCGGGTGCGGCCATCGCCGGGGTGACGCCGCGCATGCCGGCCATGCCGGCGACGGCGGCCCCGCTGATGCCGGCCGCCCGGAGCAGGCCGCGGCGCGACAGCTCGGCGGGGGTGAGGTCGTGGTCGGGGACCGAGGTGTCCGCGGCGACGGCGGTGACGTCGTCGACCTCGTGGGAGTGCGAGTGCCCGTGGTCGTGCCCGTGGTCGTGCTCGTGCTCGTGCATGGCGATCCTTCCGAGTGGGGCTGCGACGTGGGAGGCCGCCGCAGCGCGTCCACGCTGCCGCCGCCGGGTGTCCGGGAGGGGGAACGGCGGGTGCCGATCGGGTGAACCGTGGGCCGCGCGCCGATGCGGCGCCCCGCCGGCGGGGGGCCGGCGGTGGACACGGACACCTCCCGTTCACCTGTCCCGGACAGCGTTCGCCCGTGCTCACCGATCTCACGCTGCCGCTGCGCCGAGGCGCGGAGGCGCCCACGCCGCGCACGCTCGTCGACGTCTTCCGGTCGACGGTCGCCCAGGCGGCCGACGACCCCGCCGTCGACACCGGCAACGAGGTGCTCACCTACGCCGAGCTCGAGGAGTCCGCGGACGCCCTCGCGGCGCGGCTGGCGGAGCTGGGGGTCGGGCCGGGCGACAAGGTCGGCGTGCGGGTCAGCTCGGGCACCACCGACCTGTACGTCGCGATCCTGGGCATCCTGCTGGCCGGCGCGGCGTACGTCCCTGTCGACGCCGACGACCCTGACGAGCGGGCCCGCCTGGTCTTCGGCGAGGCCGACGTCGCGGCGGTGGTCGGCAACGGGCTCGCGGTCGTCGCGCGGCGCCCGGTGGCTGCGCAGGTCCCGCGCGCGGTGGAGGAGCCCGGGCTCTCCGACGACGCGTGGGTCATCTTCACCTCGGGCTCGACCGGCACCCCGAAGGGCGTCGCGGTCTCCCACCGCAGCGCGGCGGCGTTCGTGGACGCCGAGTCGACGCTGTTCCTGCAGGACGCGCCGCTGGGTGTCGGCGACCGGGTGATGGCCGGCCTGTCGGTCGCCTTCGACGCCAGCTGCGAGGAGATGTGGCTGGCCTGGCGGTACGGCGCGTGCCTGGTGCCCGCACCCCGCGCGCTGGTCCGCAGCGGGGTGGACGTCGGTCCGTGGCTGGTGGCCAACGCGGTCACGGTGGTCTCGACGGTGCCCACCCTGGTCGCGCTCTGGCCGGCGGAGGCGCTCGCGCAGGTGCGCCTGCTGATCATGGGCGGCGAGGCCTGCCCGCCGGAGCTCGCCGCCCGCCTGGTCGCGCCGGGCCGGGAGGTGTGGAACACCTACGGGCCGACCGAGGCCACCGTGGTGGCGTGCGGCGCGGAGCTGACCGGCGAGGGGCCGGTGCGGATCGGTCTCCCGCTGGCCGGCTGGGACCTCGCGGTCGTCGACGCCGAGGGGCGGCACGTCGCCCCGGGGGAGACCGGGGAGCTGATCATCGGCGGCGTCGGGCTGGCGCGGTACCTCGACCCGGCCAAGGACGCCGAGAAGTACGCCGCGATGCCGACGCTGGGGTGGGACCGCGCCTACCGCTCGGGCGACCTGGTCGTCTTCGACCCCGAGGGGCTGCTCTTCGGCGGCCGCGCCGACGACCAGGTGAAGCTGGGCGGCCGCCGGATCGAGCTGGGCGAGGTCGACAGCGCCCTGCTGGGGCTGCCCGGGGTCTCCGGCGCGGCGGCCGCGGTGCGCCGTACCTCCGCCGGCAACCAGCTGCTCGTCGGGTACGTCGCCGTCGACGCGACCTTCGACCAGGCGGCCGCGCTCGACCAGCTGCGCCGGGCGCTCCCGGCCGCCCTCGTCCCGCGCCTCGCGGTGGTCGACACGCTGCCCACCCGCACGTCGGGCAAGGTCGACCGCGACGCGCTGCCCTGGCCGCTGCCCGCGGCGGCCGAGGCGCCGACCGCCGGGCTGACCGCGACCGAGTCGTGGGTCTCCGAGCTGTGGCGGGAGGTGCTCGGGGCGGGCGCGACCGGCCGCGGCGACGACTTCTTCGACCTCGGCGGAGGCAGCCTGACCGCCGCGCAGATGGTCTCGCGGCTCCGGGCCCGGCACCCCGAGGTCGCGGTCGGCGACATCTACGAGCGGCCGACCCTCGGCGCGCTCGCCGGCTACCTCGACGGGCTCGCCGCACCCGGCGCCACCAGCGACCGCACGGTCCCGGCCGTGCCGCTGAAGACCCAGTCCGGACAGGTCGTCGCGACGGTCGCCCTGCGGATGCTCGCCGGCCCCCGCTGGCTGACCTGGGCGGCGATCGGCTGCCACGTCGCCGCCCTGCTCGGCGTCGACGGCCTGCCGCTGCCCGCGTGGCCGCTCGTCCTGCTCGGGTGGCTGCTGTTCCTCAGCCCGCCCGGCCGGATGCTGCTCGCGGCCGGCACCGCCCGGCTCGTGCTCGCGGGCGTCGGCCCCGGCGACCACCCGCGCGGCGGCAAGGTCCACCTGCGCCTGTGGTTGGCCGAGCGGGCCGCGGACGAGCTGGGCGCGACCGGGCTGGCGGGCGCACCGGCGATGACCTGGTACGCCCGGCTGCTGGGCGCCGACGTCGGCCGCGACGTCGACCTGCACTCCCTCCCGCCGGTCACCGGGCTGCTCCGGCTCGGCAGGGGCTGCTCGGTCGAGCCGGAGGTCGACCTGCGGGGGTGGTGGGTCGACGGCGACGTCGTGCACCTCGGCGCGGTCTCCGTGGGCGCCCGGGCCAAGGTCGGCGCGCGCTCGACGCTGTGCCCCGGCGCCGAGGTCGGGCGGGCCGCCGAGGTCGCGCCCGGCTCGGCGGTCCTCGGGGCCGTGCCGGACGGCGAGTTCTGGTCCGGTGCGCCCGCCGCGCGGGTCAGCGAGGCCGCCCGCGGCCCGTGGTCGGGCCGGCCGGCGACCTCCCGCGCCTGGGTCGCGGCGTACGCCGCCGTGGCGGCGCTGCTGGCGCTGCTGCCGGTGGCGGCGGTCGCCGCGGGCGGGGCCGTGCTGCTGGCCCTGGGCCCCGCGTCGTACGACGGCCCGCGCGCCGCGCTCGCGGGCCTGCTGCCCTGGGTGCCGCTCGCCACCCTGGTCGGCCTGGTGGTCCTCGCCGCCCTGGTGTGGCTGGTCGTCCGCCTGGCCGCGCTCGCCGTCCGGCCCGGCGTCCACCCGGTCCGCAGCGGACCCGCGCTGGCGGTGTGGACGACGGTGCGGGTGCTCGACGAGGCGCGCACCTGGCTCTTCCCCCTCTACTCCTCGCTGCTCACGCCGGTCTGGCTGCGGGCGCTCGGGGCACGGATCGGTCGGCACGTCGAGGCCTCGACGGTGCTGCTGGTGCCCTCGCTGACCCAGGTCAACGACCAGGCGTTCCTGGCCGACGACACCCTCATCGGGGGCTACGAGCTGGGCGGCGGCTGGCTGCGGGTGGAGCGGGTGAAGATCGGCAAGCGCGCCTTCGTCGGCAACTCCGGCATGGCCGCGCCCGGCCGGAAGGTGCCCAAGGCGTCCCTGGTGGCGGTGCTCTCCGCCGCACCGCGCCGGGCCCGCGCCCGGTCGGGCGAGTCCTGGCTCGGCAGCCCGCCCGCCCCGCTGCGCCGGGTCGCACAGGACACCGACAGCGGGCGCACCTACGAGCCGCCCACCCGGCTGCTCGTGGCGCGGGCCGCCGTCGAGCTGTGCCGCCTGGTCCCGGTGGTCCTCGCGGTGGCGCTGACCCTCGTGGTCGCGGTGGCGCTGGTGGCGCTGCTCGACCGGTGGGGCGTGCTCGCGGCGCTCCTCCTCGCCGGACCGATCCTCGCGGTCGGCGGCCTGGTCGCCGCCGCGGTCACCACCGCCGCCAAGTGGGTCCTCGTGGGCCGGACCCGCCCGGGGGCGCACCCCCTGTGGAGCTCGTTCGTGTGGCGCAACGAGCTGGCCGACACCTTCGTCGAGGTGCTCGCCGCCCCCTGGTTCGCCCGGGCGGCGGTCGGCACCCCGCTGCTGACCGCGTGGTTCCGCACGATGGGCGCGCGGATCGGTCGGGGGGTGTGGTGCGAGACCTACTGGCTGCCCGAGGCCGACCTCGTCGACCTCCGCGACGGCGCCACCGTCAACGCCGGCAGCGTGGTGCAGACCCACCTGTTCCACGACCGGATGCTCAGCACCGACACGGTGACCCTCCTGCGGGGCGCGACCCTGGGCCCGAACAGCGTCATCCTCCCCGCGGCGACGCTGGGCCGCCACGCTACGGTCGGCCCCGTGTCGTTGGTGATGAGGGGCGAGTCCGTGCCGGACAAGACCACCTGGATCGGCAACCCGATCGGCCCCTGGACGGCGGAGAGGTGAAGCTGCCCGGACAGCACGGCCTGCCCACCGCCGACGACTACGTCCCCGGCCACGGCGACCCCGCCTGGAGCGCCCGCCACTACGACCTTGACCTCGACTACGACCTCGCGCCCAACCGGCTCCGCGGCCGGGCCACCATCGACGCCGTCGCGGTGACCGACGGGCTCGACCGCCTGGTCCTCGACCTCGCCGGCCTCGACGTCGACAAGGTGACCGTCAACGGCCGCAGCCCGAAGCGGTGGACCACCCGCGGCAGCCGCCTGGTCGTCTCGCTCGCCGAGCCGCTCGCGGCGGGGACGGAGCTGCGGGTCGTCGTGAAGTACGCCGGCACGCCCCGACCGCTCGTCGACGACGTACACGGCGACGCCGGCTGGGAGGAGCTGGAGGACGGCGTGATCGTGGCCGGCCAGCCGCACGGCGCCCCGACGTGGTTCCCCTGCAACGACCGGCCCGACGACAAGGCGACGTACCGCATCGCGGTGACCACCGAGCCGGGGTACGTCGTGGTCGCCAACGGCGAGCGGACCGAGCGCGCCCGGCAGGGCTCCAGCCTGCGGTGGGTGCACGAGCAGCGCGAGCCGATGGCGACGTACCTCGCCACCGTGCAGGTCGGGCGGTACGACGTCCACGAGCTCGACGGCGCCCGGGTGCCGGTCCGCGCCGCGGTGCCGGAAGGGACCGACACCGGCGACGAGGCGTTCGCCGCCGGGTTCGGCCGGCAGGCGGAGATGGTCGCGGCCTTCGAGGAGCTGTTCGGGCCCTACCCGTTCGCGGCGTACACCTCCGTCGTCACCGCCGACGACCTGGAGATCCCGCTCGAGGCGCAGGGGCTCTCCACCTTCGGCGCGAACTTCCTCGACCCCGACTGGCGCTCGGTCCGGCTGGTCGCCCACGAGCTGGCGCACCAGTGGTTCGGCAACGCGGTCACGCTCGCGCGCTGGCGCGACATCTGGCTGCACGAGGGCTTCGCCTGCTACGCGGAGTGGCTGTGGTCGGAGCGGTCCGGCGGCGACCCCGCCGACGTGCACGCCCGCTCCCACCACGAGCGCCTCGCCGAGTCCGACCAGGACCTCGTGCTCTCCGACCCGGGGCCGGGGACGATGTTCGACGACCGCGTCTACAAGCGCGGCGCGCTCACCCTGCACGCCCTGCGGCTGACCGTGGGCGACGAGTCGTTCTTCGAGCTGCTGCGCACCTGGTGCGAGCGGCACCGCGGCGGGTCGGTCACCACCACCGAGCTGGTCGCCCTGGCCGGCGAGGTCACCGGGCAGGACCTCGGCGGCCTGTTCCGGTCGTGGCTCGACGAACCTGCTCTCCCGCCGCTGCCGGACCGGCCAGGCGCCAGCTGACACCGCGACCCGCGACGGTCCCCACGTAGCCCTCCGGCACCGCCAGGTCGTACGTCGGCACGCCGGCCGGCAGGCCGTCGCGCGGGTCGTGGGCCAGGCCCGTGCCGGCGTGCTTGAGCAGCGCCTCGGTCCGCGTCCACGACCGACGGTCGCCGTACGCCCCGACCGGCGGGCCGTCGGCCTCCACGTCGACCCCGACCGGCCCCTCGCGGCTCCACGCCACGGCCACCAGGCCGTCGGCGTACCCGATCGAGACGCGGGGGAGCGGGCCGGCGCCGGTCAGCACCGGCTGGCCGTGGTCTCCGCCGCCGCAGTGCGGGCACAGCCGGACGACGCCGGTCGCGCCGGTGTGCGCCACCAGGAGGCGCTCGGCGAGCGCGCGCAGCGCTCCCCTCCCCGCCCGCTCGCGTCGCTCCGGACCACCCGTCCCCACGGCCCCGACGATAGGTGCGCCCGCCGGCCCGGGCCGCCGGGTGTTCGCCGGCTGCACGCCCGCGGTCCTCCGGACCGTGCCGTGCCCGTGGCCCGGGGCGGTCAGGATGGGGTGCCGTGAGCGGCAGCGTCGTCACGGTGGTGGTCCTGGGGACCCTCACCGTCGTCTTCTGGACCTGGGCGCTGCTGCGGCTGTGGCGCTGAGGGGCCGGACCGGCCCGCGCGGTCGCGGACCAGGGCCGCCGCCGAGCCGAGCACGAGCACCAGCGCGAGCAGGAGGTAGCTGTTCCCGGCGAGCTGCTCGACGGGGCCCCACCCGAGCTCCCGGTCGTCGCGGTGCGGGGGCCACCACAGCAGCCGGGACGCGAAGGCGGCCACGACCAGCGGCGCGGTGCGGGGCAGGGCGACGACCACGACGACCACCCACACCCAGTGGTGGCTCCAGGAGATCGGCGAGGCCAGGAGCATCGAGACGCCGGCGAGCGCCAGCCCGAGGCGCGGGTGCCCGCGCCGGTGCCAGCCGACGGCGCAGGCCAGCGCCGCGAGCGACGCCGCGCCGGCCACCACCAGCCAGAGCACGGTGGGCGGGTCCCCGTCGCCGAGACGGGCCAGCAGCCCGTTGACCGACTGGTTGCTGACGAAGGCGACGCCGCCGACCCGGCCGGAGTCCCAGACGGCCGCGGTCCAGAAGTCCGCCGCCTGCGCGGGGAGCAGGACCACGCCGACCAGCACGGTGCCGGCGAACGCCGCCAGCGACGTCCCGGCCTCGCGCACGCGGCCGGTCAGGGCGAGGTGGACGACGAGGACGAGGGGCGTGAGCTTGACGCCGGCCGCGACCCCGAGCAGCCAGGGACTGCGGGCCCGGTCCGGCTCGAGCACGGCCGCCACGACGAGCGCCATCAGCAGCAGGTTGACCTGCCCGAAGGACAGCGTCTGCTCGACCGGCTCGAGCAGCAGCAGCCCGACCAGCAGCAGCGCCAGGGCGGCGGGGCCCAGCCGCGGCGCGAGCAGCCGGACCGTCCAGCCCAGCGCCGCCACCGACGCGCCCGTGAGCAGGCCGGCGGCGAGGGGCGAGGGGAGCGCCGCGAGCGGCAGGAAGAGCAGCGCCGCGAACGGCGGGTAGGTGAACGGCAGCCCGCTGGCGGGGTCGGGGCCGGCGTACACGTCCTCCCCGCGGGCCACCTGCGCGCCGCCGAACCGGTAGACCGACAGGTCGACGAACGCCGGCGACCAGCAGGCCTCGACGACCGCTGCCACGACGGCCGCGACGGCGGCCAGGCCCAAGACGACGGCGCGGGCGCCGGAGGGTCGGTCCACGCCCCGGGCCCGGCTCAGCTCAGACCGCGGTGGGCAGGACGTCGTGCAGCGCGTGCCGCTCGACGATCGCGGCGTACGCGTCGACGCAGTGGCGCTCGGAGAGCCCCGGCCGGTCCCGCAGGATGCGGGCCAGGTGCTCCTCCCGCGCGTCGAGGGCCGCCTCCCACGCGAGCGCGACCGCCCCGGGCTCGCGGCCGGTGACCAGCCGCGCGTCGCCGACCATGGCCGCGGCGTCGCCGACGTCGGTGGTGACCGGCACCGTGCCGCTGGCCATGGCCTCGAGGAGCGAGAGCGGCGCCGCCTCGCCGTACGCGCTGGTCAGCGCGACCAGGTCGGCGGCGTTGTGCAGCCGCGGCATGTCGGCGCGGATCCCCAGCAGGTGCACCCGGTCCTGGGCGCCCGACCAGCCGCGCAGCGTCGCGGAGACCAGGCCGGCCAGCTCCGGGTTGGCCGCCGACATGCCGGCACCGCAGAGCACCACGTGGGCGTCGGGGCGGCGGCGCGCGAACGCGGCGGCCGCCCGCAGGAAGAGCGGGACGTCCTTCATCGGGTCGAAGCGGGCCGAGAGGAGGACGACGGGTGCGGCGGGGTCGATGCCGAGCTCGCGGCGCACGTCGCGGCGCTCGCAGGCCGAGGGCCGGAACCGCTGCAGGTCCACACCGTTGGGGACGACCGGGAGCTGGGCCAGCGGGATGCCGGTCGCGGCGTGGTACGCGCGCTGGGTGGACCGGGCGCAGCAGACGGCGGCGGCGACGGTCCCGCGGTCGACCAGGTCCACGAGGTCGGTCACGGCCGCCTCGTGGTGCTCGGGGTCCGAGCGGTGCAGGGAGACGACGACCGGGGTGCCGGCGGTGTCGATCCGGCGCAGCGCCGCGAGCGGCTGCTCCTTCAGCGACAGGACCAGGTCGGCCGCGCCCACGGCCCGCCCGAGCGCGGCCAGGTGGTGGCGCCGCAGGGCCGAGCCCGAGGCCCGGTCGAGCGCCCCGACGGGGACACCCGCGCCGGCGAGGCGCCGCCAGCTGCCGTCCCGGTCGGCCGTCTGGGTGGTGCCCTCCCGCGTCGTGGTCCGGGCGAGCCCCAGCACGCTGTGCCGCTGCTGCGTCGTGGCGTGCAGGCCGGTCACCACGGTGGTGTGCTGGATGCGCGCACCACCGGTGAAGAAGCCGTCGTACACCGACAGCACCCGGGCGCCGCCGCGCTCGACGGTCGACCTCGTCCTGCGTGTCATGCGCCCTCCCCTCGCCGGTCCGGGCGAACCTAGGAGGCTCCGGCGGCGGTGGGTGGGGCGTGCGGTGAGCGGGGGGTGAAGCGCGCGCGTCGGGGAGGTGACGGCGCCCGGCCGGGCCGCGTCCCAGCGGGCGCGGGCCTCAGCGGGCGAAGCGCCGCAGGCGGTCGCCGTCCAGGATCGCGATCGACCGGCGGCCCAGCTCGATCCACCCGCGGCCGGCGAGGTTCGACAGCGCCTTGTTGACCGTCTCGCGGGCCGAGCCGACGAGCTGGGCGAGCTCCTCCTGGGTGAGCTGGTGCTCGACGACCACGACACGGCGGTCGTCCTCGACGCCGAACTGCTCGGCGAGCTTGAGGATCAACCGCGCCACGCGGGTGGGCACGTCGGCGAAGACGAGGTCGGAGATCACGTCGTTGGAGGCGCGCAGCCGCCGGCCGAGGTGGCGCAGCAGCAGCGGGGCGGCCGCCGGCTGCTCGATGAGCCAGCGGTCGAACCGTGCCTGGGACAGCTCGAGCACCACCGACGCGGTGAGCGCGGTGACGGTGCCGTGCCGATCGCTGCCGTCGAGCAGGGACATCTCGCCGACGGTGTCGCCGGGGCCGAGGACGGCCAGGATGTTCGGCCGGCCGGTGGCGGTCGTGCGGGTCAGCTTGAGGCTGCCCTCCTGCACCAGGCACAGGCTGCGGCCCGGCTCCCCCTGCTCGAAGAGCCGGTCGTGGCGGTCGAGGTGGCGGACCTCGAACGCCGAGAGCACCTCGGAGAGGACCGCCTCGTCGAGGCCGAGCGCCGGGCCGAGGGCAGCGGTGACCGCAGGGTGCACGGCGTGAAACCTTTCAATCATGTGACCATCGTGACTCATGGGCGGTCGTCCCGGCTCGTCACTCGCCGAAGACGGAGCCGTTCGACCGGCGTCCCGCCCACCAGGTGCTCCGCGACGAGGGCCGCGGCCCCGGCCGGGTCGACGGCGCCGTACCAGACGTCGTCGGGGTGGACCGTGACGACGGGCGCCCGGTTGCACGGGAACTGGCAGCCGGTCTGGGTGAGCAGCACGTCGTCGTCGCCGAGGCCGTGCTCGGCCAGCGCCAGCACCAGCGCGCCCGCGGACGCCTCGGCACCCGCCGCGGTGCACCGCGGACCGCGGCAGACGAGCACCTGGTGGCGGTGCCGCGGGACGTCCTCCCAGGCCCCGGACCGCAGCCCGGCGCCGCCGTCGGTGACCGGCCTCGCCCGGGAGACGAGGTCGTCCCAGCCCGTCTCGTCGGTGAGGTACGCCGGGGCGGTCAGCAGCTCGGGCGCGCCGGCGCCGTACGTCGCCCACCAGTGCGCCGCGACCCGGCGCAGCCACGACACCCCGGGGCCCGTCGCGCCGCCGACCCCCACCACGACCACGCGGGTCGCGCCGTCGTCGGCGAGCCGCGTGAGCGTGGTGCCGAGGCCCGGCGAGCCGAGCTGCAGGAAGGCCAGCTCGGCTCCCACGCGGCGGGCGAGGCCGAGCAGCTCCCTGCGCCGGGCCGGGTCGCCCGGCGAGGTGCCGACGAGGACGAACGCCGTCACGGGGCCTCCTCCACGGGGCCGTCCCACACCAGGTGCTGGCGGGAGAGCCGGGGGTGCGGGGCGAGCGACGCCCGGACGCCGTACACCTCGCCCAGCAGCGGGGCGGTCAGGGCGGACCCGACCGGGCCGTGGCCGCGGACGCGGCCGCCGTCGAGCACCACCACGTCGTCGCAGAAGGCGGCGGCCAGCTCGAGGTCGTGCAGCGCCGCGACCGCGGTGAGCCCGAGCTCGCGGACCAGGGAGAGGAACCGCAGCTGCTGGCCGAGGTCCAGGTGGTTGGTGGGCTCGTCGAGCAGCAGGACCTCCGGCTCCTGGGCGAGGGTGCGCCCCAGGTGCGCCCGCTGCCGCTCGCCGCCGGACAGCGTCGCCCAGGGCCGCTCGGCCAGCGAGGTGAGCCCGACCATCCCCAGCACGTCCTCGACGACGTCCGCCCCGTGCGGGTCGCGCGCGGCGCCGCCCAGCCGGCCGCGGTGCGGCAGCCGGCCCAGGGTGACGACCTCGCGGACGGTCAGGTCGACGGTGGTGGCGGCGTGCTGCTCCACCAGGGCGACGGTGCGGGCCCGCCGGCGGTCGGGGAGCCCGCGCAGGTCGGTGCCGCCGACCCGCACGGTCCCGGCGGCGGGGCGCCGCAGCCCGGCCAGCACGTGCAGCAGGGTGGTCTTGCCCGAGCCGTTGGGCCCGAGCAGCCCGGTCAGCCGGCCGCCCTCGGCCCGCAGGCCCACGCCGTCGAGGACGGTGCGGTCGCCGAGCCGGACGGTGACGCCTTCGGCCGTGAGGTCGGCCAGCTCGCCGTGGGCGCCGCGGTGGACGCAGTTCGAGCGGTGGGTCATGCGGTGGTCCTCCTCGCCATCAGCCAGACCAGGACGGGGACGCCGATGAGCGCGGTCAGCGCCCCGATCGGCACCTCCTGCCCGTCGACCAGCGAGCGCGCGGCGGTGTCGGCCCAGACCAGCAGCACCGCACCCGCGACCGCCGAGGCCGGGAGCAGGTCGCGGTGCCGGGAGCCGACGAGCGGTCGCACCAGGTGCGGCACGACCAGGCCCACGAAGCCGATCGCCCCGGCGTACGCCACGGTCGTGGCGGTGACCAGGGCGGTGCCCACCATCAGCACCCACCGGGTCGCGGTCACCGGGACGCCCAGGGAGCGCGCGGACGTCTCGCCGAACGCGAAGGCGTCGAGCCGCTCGGCGTAGGCCAGGAACCACACCAGCGCCACCAGGGCGGCCGCGGCGAGGACCAGCGCGCTGCTCCAGCGCAGCCCCGCGAGCGAGCCGAGGGTCCAGGCGAGCACCCGGCGGGCCGTGTCGCCCTGGCCGTGCATGATCACGACGACCGAGGTGTAGGCCCCGCACAGGTGCGCGACCGCGACCCCCGCCAGCACCGTCCGGTGCGGGCGGAGCGCGCCGCCGCCGGCCGAGGCGACCAGCAGGACGGCCGCGAGCGCGGCCAGCGCGCCCGCGAACGCCGCGGCCGGGAGCACGGCGCCGGCGGCGAGCCCGCCCACGCCCAGGCCCAGGACGATCACGCTGACCGCCCCCACCCCGGCGCCGCTGGAGACGCCGAGCAGGAACGGGTCGGCCAGGTCGTTGCGGGTCAGCGACTGCAGCACCGCGCCGCACGAGGCGAGCACGGCGCCGACCGCGACCGCGCCCAGGACCCGCGGCAGCCGCAGCTGCCAGACCAGCTGGTCCTCCAGCAGGCTCACGTCGAGCTCGCCCAGCCCCGCCCGGCGCGCCAGCACCGCCAGCACCCGGGTGACCGGCACGTCGACCGAGCCGACGCCCAGCGCGACCGCGCAGCTGCCGAGCAGGACCAGCAGCGCACCGAGCGCCAGGAGGCCCCGGCCGCCCCGGCCGCGAGCGCTCCGCAGGCTCACCCAGCCAGCCCGAGCTCGCCGAGCTGGTCGGCGAGCGACGCGGCGCCGTCGACCAGCCGGACCCCGGCGGTCGACTCCGAGAACGGCACCACGGCGTAGTGCCGCTCCCGGACCGCGGTCAGCCGGCTCAGCACCGGGTCGGACTCCAGGTAGGCCCGCTTGTCCGCGGCGGGGTCCCAGGCGGCGTCGACGAGCACGATGACGTCGGGGTCGGCCGCCAGCACGTCCTCCCAGCTGCCCTCGGCCCAGGAGCCGTCGAGGTCGCCGAAGACGTTGTCCGCGCCGACCGCGTCGAGCACCAGCTGCGGCCCGCCCTCGCCGGCGCCCACGTTCGGCGACCGGGTGCCGCCGTCCCACCACACGACGTCCAGGCCCGAGCCGGCCGCCTCCTCCTCGAGGTCGGCGAGCCGGTCCTCCTGCTCCGCCCGGAGCCGGTCGGCCGCCTCGGGGTGGCCCAGCGCGGTCGCGACGTCCTCGACCTCGCCCCAGACCGCCTCGAACGACGCCCCCGGCCGGTCGCCGGCCTCCGGGCAGCCGAAGGGCGAGAGGTAGGAGCCCACGCCTGCGGCGGCGAGGTCCTCCTGGCTGCCGGCGACGGCGGGCTCGAAGGCGCTGGCGTAGGACGCGTAGACGAAGTCCGGACCGGCGGCCAGCAGCTGCTCGTTCGTGGGGTACTCCGCCGACAGCACCGGCACCGCGTCGTACGCCGCCCGCCACCGCGGTGGCACGGCGTCGTCGAGGTAGGCGGTGCCGGCGAGCTGGTCGGCCAGGCCGAGGGCCAGCACGACCTCGGTGGCGCCCTGGTTGAGGGTGACCACCTCGCTCGGCGGCTCGGTGACGGTGACCTCGTGGCCACAGCTGGTGACGGTGACCGGGCGGTCGGCGGCCCCGGGCGGGGCCGGCTCGGCGGCCGGTGCGCCGGTGCAACCGGACAGCAGCCCGGTGGTGAGGACGGCCGCTGCGAGCAGGGCCGCGGGGGGTCGGGTGGGCAGGACGGTACGACGGATCATCGGTGGTGCTCTCTTCCAGGAACCCTCGTGGAGGTGAAGCGCCGTGGCCGGTCTCCTGGCTCGCGCATCGACGTCCGACGACCGACCTTCCCAGGCTTGCGCCCAGTGGTCCTGACACCTGGGGTGTCAGTGAGGTCGCGGGACTCCGCGCTCACAGTGGCGAGGGCCGCGCCGGTCTTGCACCGGCTTCCCGTGCACCACGGCACGCGGAACGTACCACCGTGGCGTCGGCGCCACCGGCACGGTCCGCGGCGGGTCGGGCCGGCTGGGCGAGCACCCACGCCAGGGCCGGTCCCGCGGCGTCCACGACCGGCGTCCGCGGGTCCGGCGCGGGGCGCGCGACCACGACGACCGGCACGCCCAGGTGGGCGGCGGCCTGCAGCTTGGGCCAGGTGTGGGAGCCGCCGGAGTCCTTGGTCACCAACACGTCGGAGCCGTGCTCGCGCATGACCGCGAGCTCGCCGTCGAGCGTGTACGGCCCCCGGCTGGCGAGCAGGCGCCAGGCCGCGGGCAGCTCGAGGTCGGGCGGGTCCACGACCCGGGCGAGCACGGCCAGCGGGCCGAGGTCGGGCACGAAGCGGGCCAGCTCCTGGCGGCCGACGGTCAGGAACGGCCGGGCGCCGAGCGCCGCCGCCCGCGCGGCGGCCCCGTCGTGGGTGTCGACGACGTGCCAGGCCGGGTCCCGCTCCCAGCCGGGTCGCTCCAGCCGCAGCAGCGGCACGGACTCCGCGGCGCACGCCGCGACGGCGTTGGCGCTGATCCCGCGGGCGAAGGGGTGGGTCGCGTCGACGACCACGTCGTACGCCGCCAGCGCGACGCGCAGGCCGTCCACCCCGCCGAAGCCGCCGATCCGCACCGGGCCGACCGGCAGCCGGGGCCGCGCCACCCGGCCGGCCAGCGAGGACGTCACGTCCACCCCGGCGTCGACGAGCACCCGGGCCAGCTCGCGGGCCTCGCCGGTGCCCCCGAGCAGCAGCACCCTCACCGGCTCGACCCGTCCAGGCCGAGGGTGAGCGTGGGCAGGTCGGCCGGCGCCCCGTGCCGGGCGAGGTCCAGCAGCACGTCGACGTCGAGGTGCTCCTCGACGAGGTCGGCCAGCAGCTCCATGCGGTGCTCGCGGGCGGCGGCGAAGGACACCCCGGACGGCTCGACCCCGACGAGGTCGGCGAGGAGCGCCGCCCGGAAGTCGTCCCCCTCCAGGCTGCCGTGCCACATCGTCCCCAGGACGCGCCCGGACCGGGCGCCGCCGAGGAACTCCTCCGCACCGTCGTCGCGCGCGACGCGCCCGTGGTGGATCTCGTAGCCGCTCGTGGCGGCCCCGAGGGCCGCGCCGGCCGGCAGCCGGAGGACCTTGTCGCGGGCGAAGGTGGTGCGCACCGGGAGCAGCCCGAGCCCGGCGGCGCGCGCCCCGGCCGGGCCCTCGACGCCGTCGGGGTCGAGGACCTCGATGCCGAGCATCTGGAAGCCGCCGCAGATCCCCAGCAGCGGCCGCCCGGCGCGGACGTGCCGCTCGAGGGCCACGTCGAGGCCGCGGTCCCGCAGCCAGGCCAGGTCGGCCAGCGTGGCACGGGTGCCGGGCAGCACGACGAGGTGGGCGTCGGCCAGGTCGCGCGGGTCGGAGGCGAAGACGACGTCGAGGTCCGGCTCCAGCCCGAGCGCGTCGACGTCGGTGAAGTTGCTGATCCGCGGGAGCCGCACCACCGCGACCCGGACGCGGGCCGCCCCGCCCGCACGGCGACCCTCGAGGTCGAGGGCGTCCTCGGAGTCCAGCCACAGGTCGGGGTGCCAGGGCAGCACGCCGTGGACCGGGCGCCCGGTCAGCTCTACGAGCCGCTCCAGCCCGGGCCGCAGCAGGCCGAGGTCGCCGCGGAACTTGTTGACCACGAACCCCGCCACCAGCGCCTGGTCGGCCGGGTCGAGCACCGCCAGGGTCCCGAGCATCGCGGCGAACAGCCCGCCGCGGTCGATGTCGCCCACGACGACCACCGGCAGGTCGGCGTGCCGGGCCAGCCCGAGGTTGACGTAGTCGCTCGCGCGCAGGTTGACCTCCGCCGGGCTCCCGGCGCCCTCGGCGACCACGACGTCGAACCGCGCGGCCAGGTCGTCGTACGCCGCGTGCGCGGCCGCCGCGAGGTGGCGGCGGCCGGTCGCGAAGTCGGTCGCGGCCACCTCCCCGGCCGGTCGCCCCATCACCACGACGTGGCTGCGGCGGTCCGAGCCGGGCTTGAGGAGCACCGGGTTCATCGCCGGCTCCGGGGCGACCCGGGCGGCCAGCGCCTGCACCCACTGGGCGCGGCCGATCTCGGCCGGGGCGCCGTCCCGGTCGAGGCACACCATGGAGTTGTTGGACATGTTCTGGGCCTTGTACGGCGCCACCGCGACCCCGCGGCGGGCGAACGCGCGGCACAGGCCGGTGGTGACGACCGACTTGCCGGCGTCCGACGTCGTGCCGGCGACGAGCAGGCCGCTCACCGCGCGGGCCGTGCGGGCTGCTCGGCCGGCGCGCGCAGGAGGTAGGCGTCCATCACCCAGCCGGCCTCCCGGCGCGCCTCGGCCCGGGCGGACCGGACGTCGGCGAGCACGTCCCCGACCTGGCCCGCGACGAGGCGCTCGCCGACGGCCCCGAGGTTCGCGCCCCACCAGATCCGCCAGTCGGCCAGGGCGACCAGCCCGTCCAGGCTCGCGCCCGAGCCGAGCATCACCACGAGGTTCTCCTGGCCGGCCAGGACGTCCTGGGCCAGCCGGCGCGCGGTGGTGAGGTGCACCGGCTGGCCGATGTCGTGCAGCACCACCCGGTGCCGGGCGGCCAGCACCTGCGGGGCGCTGATGCCCGGCACCACGTCCCAGGTCAGCGGCGTCCGCTCGGCGGCCTGCTCGACCACCCGCAGCGTGGAGTCGTAGAGCGACGGGTCGCCCCACGCCAGGAACGCCGCGGTCCCGCCGCGGGCGGCCAGCTCCGCGGCGTACAGCCCGACCCGGTCGGCGTGCCACGCCCGCACGGCGGCGGGGTAGTCCGGCGGTCGCTCCCGGTCGCGCCGGGGGTCGGTCACCTCGACCAGGGGGAGGTCGAGCTCGGCGCAGACCTGCCGGCGCACCTCCAGCAGCTCGTCCTCGCCGCTCTTGCGCGCGGCCAGCACGTAGTCGGCACCGCGCAGCGCCCGGGCGCCCTGGCGGGTCAGGTGGTGGGGGCCCATGCCGATCCCCACCACGTGGACGTGGGTCACCGCGGCCCGCCCGCGCCCGCGCCCTCGCCGGCGCCGTCGTCCTCGAGGTCGCCCTCGACCTCGAGGTAGACCTTCTGCAGGGAGGCGAGCGTCTCGGGGTCCGGCACCTCCCACAGGCCCCGGTCGGCGGCCTCGTGCAGGCGCTCGACGATGCCGCGCAGCGCCCACGGGTTGGAGCGGCGCAGGAAGTCCTGGTTGGTCTCGTCGAGGACGTAGGAGGCGGCCAGCGACTCGTACATCCAGTCGTGCACCACCCCGGCGGTCGCGTCGAAGCCGAAGAGGTAGTCCACGGTCGCGGCGAGCTCGAAGGCGCCCTTGTAGCCGTGCCGCTGCATCGCGGCGATCCAGCGCGGGTTGACCACGCGGGCCCGGAAGACGCGGTTGGTCTCCTCCTGCAGGCTGCGGGTCCGCACCGCGTCGGGGGAGGTGGAGTCGCCGACGTACGCCTTGGGGTCCGCGCCGGTCAGCGCGCGGACGGTGGCGACCATCCCGCCGTGGTACTGGAAGTAGTCGTCGGAGTCGGCGATGTCGTGCTCGGTGCTGTCGACGTTCTTGGCGGCCACCTTGATCCGGCGGTACGCCGTGCGCATGTCGTCGGCGGCCGGCGCACCGTCGAGGCCGCGGCCGTAGGCGAAGCCGCCCCACGCGGTGTAGACCTCGGCCAGGTCGGCGTCGTCGCGCCAGCTGCCGGACTCGACGACCTGGAGGATGCCCGCGCCGTAGGACCCGGGCTTGGAGCCGAAGATCCGCGTGGTGGCCCGGCGCTCGTCGCCGTGCTCGGCGAGGTCGGCCCGGGCGTGCGCGCGGACGAAGTTGACGTCGTCGGGCTCGTCGAGGGCCGCGACCATCCGCACCGCGTCGTCGAGCATGGCGACCACGTGGGGGAAGGCGTCGCGGAAGAACCCCGAGATCCGGACCGTGACGTCGATGCGGGGCCGGCCGAGCTCCTCGAGGTCGATCACCGCCAGCTCCCCGACGCGCCGCGACATCTCGTCCCACACCGGCCGCACGCCGAGCAGCGCCAGCACCTCCGCGACGTCGTCGCCGGAGGTCCGCATCGCGCTGGTGCCCCACACCGAGAGGCCGACCGAGGTCGGGTGCTCCCCGGTCTCCTCGAGGTAGCGCTGCACCAGCGACTCGGCCATCGCCTGGCCGGTCTGCCAGGCCAGCCGCGACGGCACCGCCCGGGGGTCGACGGTGTAGAAGTTGCGTCCCGTCGGCAGCACGTTGACCAGGCCGCGCAGCGGCGAGCCGGACGGGCCGGCGGCGACGTACCCGCCGTCGAGCGCGTGCAGCAGGGTGTCCATCTCGTCGGTCGTGGCCGCGAGTCGGGGAACCACCTCGGTGGCGGCGAACCGCAGCGCCGCGCGCACGTCGGCGTCCTCGTGCAGCCCGTCGACGGCGGCGGGGTCCCAGCCGGCTCCGGCGAGTGCGGTGACCAGGCCCCGGGCCTGCTCCTCGAAGGCGTCCACCTCGGCCGTGCCGGCGCCCTCGGTGAGCCCGAGCGCGGCCCGCAGGCCGGGGACGGCGTGCCCGACGCCGCCCCAGACCTGGGCGGCGCGCAGGATGGCCAGCACCAGGTTGACCAGCGCCTCGCCGGTCGGCGGCTGGCCCAGCACGTGGAGCCCGTCGCGGATCTGGACGTCCTTGATCTCGCAGAGCCAGCCGTCGACGTGCAGCAGGAAGTCGTCGAAGTCGTCGTCCTCGGGCCGCTCCTCGAGGCCGAGGTCGCGGTGCAGCTCGGCGGCGCGCATGAGGGCCCAGATCTCCCCGCGGATCGCCGGGAGCTTGGCCGGGTCCATCGCGGCGATGTTGCCGTGCTCGTCGAGCAGCTGCTCGAGGCGGGCGATGTCGCCGTAGGACTCCGCCCGCGCCATCGGCGGGACGAGGTGGTCGACGATCGTGGCGTGGGCGCGGCGCTTGGCCTGCGCGCCCTCCCCGGGGTCGTTGACGAGGAAGGGGTAGAACAGCGGCAGGTCGCCGAGCGCCGCGTCGGTGCCGCAGGCCGCGGACAGCGCGGCGTTCTTGCCCGGCAGCCACTCCAGGGACCCGTGCTTGCCCAGGTGCACCACGGCGTGGGCGCCGAAGCCGCCCTCGGCCGCGGGCGCCTCGAGCCAGCGGTACGCCGCGAGGTAGTGGTGGGTGGGGGCGAGGTCGGGGTCGTGGTAGATCGCCACGGGGTTCTCCCCGAAGCCGCGCGGCGGCTGGATCAGCAGCACGACGTTGCCGGCGACGAGCGTGGCCAGCACGATCTCGCCGGCGTCGTTGACGAACAGGGTGCCGGGCGCCTCGCCCCAGGCCTCGGCCATCCCGTCGCGCAGCGCGGCCGGCAGGTCGGCGGTCCACGCGGCGTACTGCTCGGGGGTGATCCGCACGTGGGCGTCGGTGAGCTGGCCGGAGGTCAGCCACTCCTCGTCCTGGCCGCCGGCGGCGATCATCGCGTGGATGAGCGCGTCGCCGGCCTCGGTGTCGTCCTCGAGGTCGAGCCCCGGGACGGCGCCGGGGCCGCCGAGGTCGTAGCCGGCGTCGCGCAGCCGGCGCAGCAGCCGGACGGTCGAGACGGGGGTGTCGAGCCCGACGGCGTTGCCGATCCGCGCGTGCTTGGTGGGGTACGCCGAGAGCACGAGCGCCAGCTTCTTCTCGCTGTTGGGCACGTGGCGCAGCCGGGCGTGGTTGATCGCCAGGCCGGCGACGCGGCGGCAGCGCTCGGGGTCGGCGACGTAGCGGGGGAGCCCGTCGGCGTCGATCTCCTTGAACGAGAACGGCACGGTGATGATCCGGCCGTCGAACTCCGGGATCGCGACCTGGTTGGCCGAGTCCAGCGGGGTCACCCCGTCGTCGTTGGCCTCCCACTCCGCCCGGCTGCTGGTCAGGCACAGCCCCTGCAGGACGGGGACGTCGAGCGCGGCGATCCGCTCCACGTCCCAGCTCTCGTCGTCGCCCCCGGCGCTGGCCGAGGCCGGCACGCTGCCGCCTGCCGCGAGCACGGTGACGACCAGGGCGTCGAGCTCGCCGAGGGCCTCGAACAGCTCGTCGGGCGCGCTGCGCAGGGACCCGGCGAAGACGGGCACCCCGACGGCCCGGCCGGTCGCGTCGATCGCGTCGGCCAGGGCGTGGACGAAGGCGGTGTTCCCGCTGGCCTGGTGCGCCCGGTAGTACAGGACGCCCACCCGGGGGAGGGACGGGTCGACGGGCCGGTCGGCCACCTGCGGGCGCTCGGCGAGGCCCCAGGACGGGATCTGCGCCGGTGGCTCGAAGCCCTCGCCGGTGAGCAGCACGGTGTCGGAGAGGAACGCGTGCAGCTGGGCGAGGTTGTCCGGGCCGCCCTCGGCGAGGTAGCGGTGCGCCTCGGCGGCCACGCCGATCGGCACGGTCGACAGCTCCATCAGCTCCGCGCTCGGCTGCTGCTCCCCGCCGAGCACCACCACCGGCACCCCGGTCTCCCGGATCCGCCGGAACCCCCCGCACAGGTCCTGCGGCCCGCCGAGGATGCGGGCGACGACCAGGTCGGCGCCCTCGATGGTCTCGGCCATCGACTGGTGGCCGGGCCGGGACGGGTTCGCCAGGGTGTAGTCCGCGCCGCTCGCGCGGGCCGACAGCAGGTCGGTGTCGGACGTGGAGAGCAGGCAGATACGCGTGGACGCGGCCATGGCCGGGTTCCTCCTCCGGGGTTCTCGCCCCGTCGAACGGTCGGATCGAGCCCCAGCGCAAGTGTCTGGCTGACGGCCCGGAGGCCGCGTCACAGTGGCGGAACCGCCCCGGAGTCTCACCGGGTTCCTGTGCGAGAGGCGTGCTCGGCACCCTACGGGAGCGCGGCGTCGCGCGGGCGTCCTCCGGTGCCTGGCGACGCCGGAGCTGCACCGGGCTGCACCGCTGCTGTGGCGCACCTCTCAGCCCGGGACCCTCCCGACCGGGGCACTGACGAGGGTGCGGTATGGCCCCGTCACAGTGGGTCGTCGGCAAGGAAGCCCTGCGCTGAGCGATCAGGAGAACGACCCGTGCAGCCTGACGGTAACGACGTCCACAGCACCTCCGCCACGAGCGGTCCCGCCCACGACGGGCCGCCCGGCGCGGCAGGGTCGTCGGCGGCGTACGACGCGCTCCTCGTGGGCGGCGGGATCATGTCCGCCACCCTCGCGACGCTGCTGCACCAGGTCGAGCCGACCTGGCGGATCGGCATCGTCGAGCGCCTCGACGAGCTGGCCCAGGAGTCCTCGGGGCCGTGGAACAACGCGGGCACCGGGCACGCCGCGCTGTGCGAGCTGAACTACTCGCCGCAGCGGCCCGACGGGTCGGTCGACGTCAGCAAGGCGATCGAGGTCAACGAGCAGTTCCAGGTCACCCGGCAGCTGTGGTCCTTCCTCGTCGAGAACGGCGCGCTGCCGGACCCCTCGACGTTCATCCACCCCAGCCCGCACCTGTCGTTCGTGTGGGGGGCCGAGAACGTCGAGTACCTCCGCCGCCGCCACGCGCTGCTCGCCGAGCACCCGCTCTTCGCCGGCATCGAGCTGACCGAGGACCCCGAGGTCATCGCCGAGTGGGCGCCGCTGCTGATGGCGGGCCGGGACCGCTCCGAGCCGGTCGCGGCGACCCGTGCCCTCGGCGGCACCGACGTGGACTTCGGCTCGCTGACCCGGCAGCTGGTCACCGGCCTCGCCGACAGCGGCGCCGTCCGCCTGCACCTCGGCACCGAGGTGCGCCGGCTGACCCGGACCCCCGAGGGCTGGCACGTGACCGGCACGCACGACTTCGACACCACCGCACGCTTCGTGTTCGTGGGCGCCGGCGGGCAGGCGCTGACCCTGCTCCAGCGCTCGGGCATCGAGGAGATCCGCGGCTACGGCGGCTTCCCGGTCAGCGGCGAGTTCTGGCGCACGACCAACCCCGAGATCGTCGCCCGGCACCAGGCCAAGGTCTACGGCAAGGCCGCGGTCGGCGCCCCGCCGATGTCGGTCCCGCACCTCGACACCCGGGTCGTCGACGGCGCCCCGAGCCTGATGTTCGGGCCGTACGCCGGCTTCAGCCCGCGCTTCCTCAAGCACGGCTCGCTCTTCGACCTGCTGCGGTCGGTGCGGCTGCACAACCTGCGGCCGATGCTGCAGGCCGGCCTGCGCAACCTCGGCCTCGTCGTCTACCTGGTCCAGCAGCTGCTGGCCAGCAAGAAGGCACAGCTGAAGGAGCTCCAGGCGTTCTTCCCCGACGCCCGCGCGGAGGACTGGGAGAAGATCACCGCCGGCCAGCGCGTCCAGGTGATCAAGGACGTCCCGGGCCAGGGCGGCGTGCTGCAGTTCGGCACCGAGGTGATCACCGCCCGGGACGGCAGCATCGCCGGCCTGCTCGGCGCCTCGCCGGGCGCCTCGACCGCCGTCCCGGCGATGCTCGACGTGATGGCCCGCTGCTTCCCCGACGAGATGGCCGACTGGCGTCCCTCGCTGGAGAAGGCGATCCCCAGCTACGGCCGCCGGCTCAGCGACGACCCGGAGCTGGCGCGCACGGTCCTCGCCCAGACGTCGTACAGCCTCGACCTCGACGGCGCGGCCCCGCCCACCCGCTGAGCGGGGGCGGGGCCGTGGTCCCGGGGTGAACCCGGTCGCCGGTCGGTTCAGGACCGGCAGATCGCTGCCTCGACGGTGCGGCTGACGGCCGCCAGCTGCTCGAGGTCGTGCGGCAGCGCGTTGACGGTGACGACGGCCCAGCGGCCGTCGGCGGTCACCAGGTTGCGGGTCGTGAAGCCCTGGATGTCCCCGCCGTGGCCCCAGCCGGTGACGTCGCAGCCGAGCCGGTGCTCGGCCAGGCCCAGGCCGTAGCGCCAGCCCGGGTCGGCGTCGAAGCCGGGGGCGCGCACGGTCTCCTTCATCTCCGCCAGCTGCGCGGCCGGCAGCAGGTCGCCGTCCAGCAGGGCCTGCATGAAGCGGCCGAGGTCGCGCGGCGAGGAGACCAGCTGACCGGCCGCCCAGCCCAGCGAGGGGTCCATCCGGGTCAGGTCGTGCCAGCGGCCGCCCCGCTCGTCGCTGTGGTAGCCGTGGCCGTGGGTCCCGCGGATCCGCTGCTCGCCCGGGTGCGGCCAGTAGGTGTCGTCCAGCTCGAGCGGAGCGACGACCCGCTTGCGGATCTCCTCGCCGACCGGGCGTCCGGTGACGCGCTGGACGAGCATCCCGAGCACGACGTAGTTGGTGTTGCTGTACGCCCAGCGCCTGCCGGGCGCGAAGGCGCGGTCCTCGGCGAGCGCGGCGTCGAGGAGGTCGTGCGGCTCGAAGTAGGTGTGCGCCACCGACCGCAGGGAGCCGCCGCCCTCGATGACCAGGGTGTCGTAGTCGGGCAGGCCGCTGGTCTGCTGGAGCAGCTGGCGCACGGTGATCCGGCGCCCGTCCCCGCCGGGGCCGCGGACGACGCCGGGGAGGTACCGCTCGACCTTCGCGTCGAGGTCGACCTCGCCCTCGGCGACGAGCTGGAGCACGACGGTGGCCGTGAACATCTTGGTGTTGCTCGCGATCCGCACGCGGCCGTCCTTCGGCAGCGGAGCGCCGGTCTCGAGGTCGCCGGCGCCGGCGCGGTAGGTGCGGACCTTCCCGTCCGAGCCGCGCACGGTGGCGACCACGCCGGGGAAGCCGGCCCGGTCGACGAGCCGGTCGAGCCGGCGCTGGAGGCCGGCGTCGCGGCCGGCGTCGGGCTGGGCCGTCGTGGTGGCGGTGGCGGTGGACAGCAGGCCGAGCGGCAGGACCGCGGCCGTGGCGGCGAGGGCGGTGCGGCGGAGCAAGATGGTGGGTGACATCGGGTTCTCCTTCATCGGTGGGATGGGGTGGGTCAGGGGCGGGCGACGCGGGCGGCGACCGTCGGGACGGTGCCGGCGACGCTCACCACCAGCACGAGGCCGAGCAGCACGCCGTACGCCGTGACGTCGAGCGCGGGCACCGCGGCGCCGAGCAGCCCGAAGGACGTGCCGAGCACGGCGGGGACGACGGCGAGGGTCCCGATCGCGACGGCGGCGACGGCGACGAGCAGGGACTCGACGAACGCCATCCGCACCAGCTGGGGCCGGGTGGCGCCGATCCGGCCCAGCAGCCGCAGCTCGTCGCGCCGGCCGGCGGTCGACATCACCAGCGCGTTGCCGGCGCCGAGGAGCACGAAGGCCAGCAGGGCGAGCAGCAGCACGGTGGAGAGCCGCTGCTCGGCGGCGTCGGCGCTGGTGGCCGACGCGACGTACGCCACGGTCGTGGTCGCCTCGAGGCCGGCGCCGTCCAGCGCGGCGGTCGTCGCAGCGGCGTCCTCGGTGTCGACGAGCACGGTGTCGGCGCTGGTCTCGACGCCGAGGGCGGCGGTGGTCGCGGTGCCCACGGTGTAGTCGCCGAAGCCGAGGCCCCGGTCGTAGACCGCCGCGACCCGCAACTCGGTCGTCCCACCGCCGCCGACGCGGACGGCGACGGTCTCGCCCGTCCCGGCGCCGGAGAGCAGCCGTGCGTCGGTGCTGACGGCGACCGTGCCGGGCTCGTCCAGGGCGGCGAGGGAGCCGTCGACGACGTCGGGGTCGTACGCCGCCGGGTCGGTGCCCTCGGCGAGGACGCGCAGCGCGGCGGACTCCCACGACAGGCTCTCCAGGCCGGGGACGTCCTCGTCGTCGGTGCGGACCCGGGCGGGGACCGTGGCGACCGGGGTGGTGCCGGTGACGCCCGGTGCGCCGGACACGGCTGCGAGGCCGGCGTCGTCGAGCCCGTCCGGTGCGGTGACCACCAGGTCGGCGGAGATGCCTGCGGTGAGCTGCTGGACGGCGGCGTCGTGGACGGCCTCGCCGGTGCTGGTCTGCACGGTGCCCACCGCGACGACGGTCGCGAGCGGCACGACCACCGCGGTGAGCCGGCGGGCCGAGCCGCGGGTCGCGGCGAGGGCCAGCCGGGTGACGGGGGAGCGGCGGGCACCGGTCCCGGCGGAGGCGAGGACGCGCTGCACGAGCAGCGGGCCGGCCAGGGCGGCGGCGCCGACCAGCAGCATGGCCGAGGTGGCGGCGGTGGCGCCGCCGACGGTGCCCGGGACCACGAGCGGCGAGCCCGCCGCGACCAGCCCGAGGACGGCGGTCCCGAGGGCGGCGGTGCGGCGCACCCGGCCGACCTCGCGCGGCTCGACCAGCGTCGAGCGCAGCGCGGCGGTCGGCGGCAGCCGCAGGGTGTCGCGGGCGGCGAGCCGCCCGGCGACGACGGCGACCGCCCCGAGGACGAGCACGGCCGAGAGTGCCGGCCAGGGCGAGACGGTCGGGGTGAAGCCGGCCGGGACGAGGGAGGCGTCGACCAGCAACGGGGTGGTCCACCGGGCGGCCACGAGGCCGGCCACGGAGCCGACGGGGCCGGCGACGGCCGTGAGCAGCAGCAGCTCGGCGGTCACCAGGCGGCGTACCTGCCCGTGCGTGGCGCCGACGGCGCGCAGGACGGCGAGGTCGCGCTGCCGGGGCCGCATGGCGAGCACGACGGTGGCGGCGACGACCAGGACGACGACGACCAGCGCGGTGCCCAGGTAGGAGCTGGCGAGCGCGACCAGGGTGGCGCCGTCGGGGCCGCCGTCGACCGACGGCCCGGTGCGGAGGCCGGACTCGACGAGGACGCCGCCGGCCGAGAGCAGGGCCGCCGCGGCGACCAGGGCGAGGAGGGTGCCGACGAGGGATCCGGGGTGCGCGGCGACGGCCGAGCGGGCGAGGCGCCACATGTCAGGCACCCGCCGTCGTGCGCAGGGCGGCGGCGGCGACCAGGTCGGCCGTCGGGTGGTCGATCCGGTCGCGGAGCCGGCCGTCGGCCAGCACCAGCACGCTGTCGGCGGTGGCCGCGACGTGGGGGTCGTGGGTGACCACGACGACGGTCTGGCCGAACCGGTCGGCGGTTTGGCGCAGCGCGGCGAGCACCTGGCGTCCCGTCGCGGAGTCGAGGGCGCCGGTCGGCTCGTCGGCGAACACGACGGTGGGGCGGGTGACCAGCGCCCGGGCGATGGCCACCCGCTGCGCCTGGCCGCCGGAGAGCTCCACCGGGCGGCGCTGCTCGAGGCCACCGAGGCCGAGCGCGGCGACCAGCTCCGCCTGCCAGGCCGGGTCGGTCGGCGCCCCGGCCAGCAGCAGGGGCAGCGCGATGTTGTCGGCGACCGAGAGGTGGCCCACCAGGTTGTAGGCCTGGAAGACGAAGCCGACGTGGCGGCGGCGGAACCGCGTCAGCGCGTCCGGCGACAGGCCGCCCAGGTCGTGGTCGCCGACCAGGACGCGCCCGCTGGTCGGGGTCTCGAGGCCGGCGGCGCAGTGCAGGAAGGTCGACTTGCCCGAACCGGACGCGCCGACGACCGCGGTGAACGAGCCGGCCGGCAGCGCCAGCGAGAGCCCCCGCAGCGCGTGCACCGGCTCGGGGCCGGCGTAGGTGTGGCGGACGTCGTCGAGGAGGACGGCGGTCGCGGTGCGGGTCGTGCTGAGCGTGGGAGTGGGGGTCTGCATCGGTGCTCCTGGGGTCGTCGTGGGGATGTCCACGACGCTAGGAACCGGCGGCCCCCGCCACGAGCCGCCAAAGGACCAACCTGCGCGGTTGCATCCTTCGATGGAGGTGGCCCGCGACGGCCCGCGAACCTTTCCGGAGCCGGCGGCGTCGTACCCGCGAAACCACTCGGAACAGCAACCTGGAGAGGACCTCGCATGACCACGTTCCCGACCCGCCTCGGCACCGCAGCGCTCACCGCGGTGCTGCTCGCCACCTCACCCCTCGGCCTCGTCCCGCGGGCCGACGCCGCCGTCCTGGAGGGCACGCCGGGTCGCGACCGGCTGCCGGGAACGGCGCAGGACGACGTGATCCGCCTGTACGGCGGGAACGACGGCTCGCGCGGGCTCGCCGGTGACGACCGGATCGTCGGCGGCGACGGACGCGACGGCCTGTACGGCGGCGACGGGGACGACCGGGTGATGGGCGGCCCGGGGCGCGACAACCTGTTCGGCGGCGCGGGGTACGACGTCATCGTCGGCGGTGCCGGCGCCGACCAGGTGTGGGCCGATCCCGACGGCGTGGACGACCTGGTGCTCACCGGGGGCGGCGACGACCACGCGCTGGTCTACGGCGGCGACCGGATGCGGGCGGGCGCCGGCGACGACGTCATCCGCCCGACGTCGGTCAACCCGAGGCGGATGGAGATCTGGTGCGGTCCCGGTCGTGACGAGGTGCTGCTGCCCAACGGCGGCGACGTCGGCGAGCCCGACCCCACCCGGCCGATCGTCCACGACTGCGAGGTCGTGAAGATCGACCCGTTCCACTGAGCGCAGCGGCGAGCAGGCAGAGGCCGCCGACCGCGGTCAGCGCACCCGAGATGGCCTCCCACCACGGCTGGGCGTCGTAGGGCCCCACCGCGTAGGAGATGGCGGCGACGAAGGGGGTCGCGAGCACCAGGAAGGTCGCGGACGCCGGGCGCCAACCACGACTGTCGACCGCGAACCGGATCAGGAGGCCCGTCGGGACCAGCACCCAGACGTACGTCGTCAGGCCCGACGCGACAGGCGGGACGATGCTGCCGGCGAGCCCGGAACGGAGCGTGGCGAGCCCCACCGCGGCCACCGCCACCACGGAGCCGAGGAGCGCCGCCGCGGCGACCACGCCCGGGCGACGCCCGGTGAGCGCCCACGGCAGCAGCAGGTAGGCCCCGGCGAGCACGAGCAGGGACCAGCCCGCCAGCTGTGCGGCGTCACCCACGGGTTCCCATGGAGCGCTCGGCGCCACGAAGTCGTAGCGGTGGTCCTGGAGCGGGGAGCAGCGTGCACCGTCGACCTGCCCCCACCCGCAGGCGCCCCCCCAGCGCTGCCACGAGGCGGCGTACATCAGGGCGCCGGACGCGACGAGCAGCAGCCCCGCTCCAACCCTCATCACCCGCAGTCCCACGGCTCACCTCCTCGGGCTGTCAGTGTGCGAGCGCCGGCGCGAGCAGGGAAGGGGTGCGCTCGGCCCGTCGAGGAGCTGGCCGGGCGTGCCTGTGCCCCGCCGGTGGGTTGCTCCGGCGGGGTTGTGGGGTGGGGTGGCTACCGGTCGGGAGGGTCGGTGGTGTCGTGGGTGCCAGGGTCGTGGGTGCCAGGGTCGTGGGTGTCGAGGTCGTGGGTGCCGTGGTGGTCGACGCGGTAGGTCTGCCCGGTGGGGCTGCGCCACAGGTAGGTCCCTGGTTGGGGTGTGTGTTGGTGCCAGCCGGTGTGGGTCTTGGCGCGGTGGTGGCGCCGGCACAGTGGTGCGATGTTCTCGGTGGCGGTGGGGCCGCCCCTGCTGTGGGGGATGACGTGGTCGTCGTCGACCTTGCTGGTGGTGTGGGCGGGGCGGGTGCACCAGGGGAAGACGCAGTGGTGGTCTCGCAGCCGTGTCTGGGCGGAGAGGCGGTCGGGGACCTCGTAGGCCTCGACGTGGATGCGTTCGTTCAGGTCGATGACGGGCTTGACGGTGATGGATGCGCCGTCGCGGGCGGCGCGGGTGCACCACTCGGCGAGCTGGGTGGTGAGCACGAACCCCCTTGTGGCCTCGACCCGGGTGATGCCGTCGAGGACCGGTTCCCCGTCGGGGTCGGGGGCCTGGTGGACGTGGAGGACCAGGGGTGTGGGGTCGGTGTCGAACTGCAGTTGGAGCTGGCGTCGGGCCATGTCGCCGGCGGCCATCGCTCGTCGTGCGCCTTCGGCTTCGGTTGATCCGAGCTGGGCGAGGCGGGCGGCGCCCTTGGTGATCGCATCCTCGAGGTCGAGGGCGTCGGCGAGGTCGAGGGTGCCCCAGATGTCGACGTGGCCGTCGTAGGAGACCTGTCGGGTCTGGATGGTGAGGTGGCGTGCTTCGGTGCGTTCGTGCCGGACCCGTTCGGCTTCCTCGGGGTCGAACCGGACGAGTGCTTCGTCGAGGAGCCGGTCGAGCGCGGCGGGGCCGATGGTGGCGGCGACGGGGGCGACGTGGGCGTCCACGAACCCCGCACCGGCCTTCGGGAGGTGGAGGGTGCGCCGCGCGATGGACCTCGCCTTCCAGGCCGGGAGGGCGAGGTTGGTGACCTTCGCCCAGGTCCGGGGGAGGCGGTAGCGCAGCTCGAGGGCCTCGGCGAGGTAGGCGCGGCCGGCGTCCTCGGACTTCCCGATCCCGGCGGCGAACTCGATGACCGCGAACTCGCTCACCAACGGCGCACCCTCACCGGCCAGGCCGATCGCCTTGTCACCAAACCCCTTCAGTGTCGACCACGCCGAGGCGGTGCTGACCGATCCGCCAACCGATTCGGCGGGGTGCATCACGCACCACTGCACCGCCGCCTGGAGCAGCTCGGCTTCGGCGGCGTTCGCGGCGCGTTGCTTGGCCCGGGCGAGGCGCAGCACGTCGGCTGGGGTGTCCAGCGGGTGCTCAAGCGTCACGGTGAGCGCCATGACCACATTCTACTCGCACACCTGTTCGAATGGAAGGTTCGTGCGCACGGTTGTGGATTGGCGTCGGGCGTCTCGACGACGCTCGCTGCTCGATCAGCAGTGCGCCGGCGACGGCGCGCGACCCACGCCGTACCTGTCCTCTAATTGCTTCCTCCGGCGACCACCCACCTCCCGCAGGCCGCAGGTCGGCCGCCAGGGGTCTCGACGACGCTCGCCAGGGCTCGCTGCTCGACCAGCGTTCGTCGGCGTTCGCTGCGTGCGTCAGTCGGGGACGTCGACGACCTTGTTCTGGTAGGCCCAGACGGCGGCCTGGAGGCGGGAGCGGACGCCGAGCTTGGGGAGGATCCGGGCGAGGTGGGACTTGACGGTGGAGACCTCGAGGACGAGCTGCTGGGCGATCTCGTCGTTCGACATGCCCTGCGCGAGCAGCAGCACGATGTCGAGCTCGCGTGCGGTGAGCAGGTCGGTCCCCCGGGCGACCGTGACGGGCTGGCTGCGACGGCGCTCGAGCACCTCGCCGACCACGCGCTTGGTGAGCGAGTCGTCGAGCGTGCCGTTGCCGGCGGCGACGGAGCGGACGGCGCGGACGAGCACCTCGGGTTCGGCGTCCTTGAGCTGGAAGCCGGCCGCACCCGCCTCGAGCGCCCCGAACAGGTAGTCGTCGATCTCGAACGTCGTCAGCACCAGCACCGGCACCGGGTCCTCGACGCCGGGCCCGGCCAGGGCGCGGGTCGCGGCGATGCCGTCCATGACCGGCATCCGGATGTCCATGCAGACCACGTCCGGGCGCAGCCGGCGGGCGACCTCGACCGCCTCGCGGCCGTCGACGGCGGTGCCGACGACCTCCATGTCCGGCTCGGAGCCGAGCAGGGTCACCAGGCCCGCGCGCACCAGCGCCTGGTCGTCGGCGACGACCACCCGGACCACAGGACCACCCACAGGACCACTCGCAGGACCAGTCACGCGACCTCCCCCTCCCGCGGCAGCCGCAACCGCACCTGCCACCCGCCATCATCGGTGGGGCCGACGTCGAGGTCGGCGCCGGTGAGCGCGGCGCGCTCCCGCATCCCCACGAGACCGAAGCCCCCGGCGGCTCCCGGCGACCCGGCGGACCCCGCCGCCGCGCCGTCGGCCGGTCCGTTGCGGACGACCACCTCGACGACCCGGTCGTCGCGCGCGTCGACGGTCACCGAGCAGGCCGCCCCCGGGGCGTGCCGGGCGGCGTTGGCGAGAGCCTCCTGGACGGCGCGGTACGCCGCGAGCTGGGCCAGCGGGCCGACCTCGCGGGCCGCGGCCTGCTCGTCGCCCAGCACCGCCAGGGCGACCTCGCGGCCGGTGGCGGCGACGTCGGCCACCAGGGCCCGGACGCCGGCCAGCGTCTCCGGGCGCGCGTCGGAGGCGGGGTCGCCCTCGCGCAGCAGGCCGACCAGGCTGCGCAGGTCGCGCAGGACCGACCTGCTCTGCTGGCGCACCTGGCGCGCGGCCTCCTGGGCGCCGTCGGGGTCGGTCAGGACCTGGCGCTCGAGGGCGGAGGCCATGACGGCGATCCCGGAGAGGTGGTGGGCGGCGATGTCGTGCAGCTCGCGCGCCATGGCGGTCCGCTCCCGGTCGACGGCCGCCCGGACCAGCGCGCTCTGCTCGCGGGCGACCGCGCGCCGCTCGTCCTCGCGGGCCCGCCGGCTCTCGCGGACGGCGGCCACCCAGCTCGCCACGACGAGCACGAGGGCGAGCGTCCCGACGGTCTGGACGACCGCCAGCCCGATCGCGCTCCCGACGGCCAGGCCGGAGTCGCGACCGGCGAGCGCCCCGCCGGCGGCGACGAGCACCGCGGTCACGGCGAGAGCCGGGACGAGCGTGCGCAGGGGGCGGGTGGTCACCGCGACGTACACGGCGAGCACGACCGCCAGGGTGGTCAGGCTGGTGGCGTCACGCGCCCCGGCCAGGGCGACGAGCGGGGCGGCGACGCCGGTCGCGACCAGCACCGTCCGCGGCCGGAGCCGGGCCCGGGCGAGCGCCCCCGCCTGCGCCAGGAGGGCCACGACCGTGACCCACCACGCCGTACCGCCGGTCGCGGGCAGGGCGGCGGCGTCCTCGGCCTCGAGCGCGGTCGTCGCCAGGAGGGTGCCGACCGAGACGACCGCGCAGCCGACGGCGAGCAGCGCGGCGCGGCGGGTGCGAGGGCTCGGTCCGTGCGGCGACGTACCCACCCCCTCGTCCCCTCGTCCGGCTCCCCGCCGGTGCGCCCGGCGAGCCCGGCGAGCGTAGCGAGCGCCCGGTGCGGCCGGCTCAACCGACGAGGACGCGCATGAGGATCGCGAGGACGGCGGCCAGCGAGCCCGCCGCGGCGAGGAGCAGCACGCCGCCGTACCGGCCGAGGGTGACGAGGCCGGTGTTCAGGGAGGACACGAAGGAGGACATGTCCTCGACGCTAGGTCCGCGCAGCGCCGCCGGAAGGCCCTTGACGGGTCCTTGACGCCCCCGTGACGCCGACCTGACGCCCCGTCCGAGGCACCCCGCCGACGCGCCCCGCCCACACCCGCCCGCGACCCGCCGACACCCGCCCACGCCCGCCCACGCCCGCGGGACGAGCCGGGCTGTGGCGCGGCCGACACCGTCGGCAAGACGGCGTCAACGGCCGTCAAGAACGCGTCAAGACGGCGTCCGGGGCACCGCGGCGGGTCTTGTCTGGGCCGCATGAGTCTTGAGAGCGGCCTTCTCGTCGCAGCAGTCGTCGCCATCGCGGCCTACCTGCTCGCGGCCCTGATCCTCCCGGAGCGTTTCTAGTGTCCGACACCGTCGCGGGGCTGCTGCAGGTAGCGGCCCTCGTCCTCCTGCTGGCACTGGTGCACGTGCCCCTCGGCGACTACATGGCCCGGGTCTTCACCAGCAGCAAGCACCTGCGCGCCGAGCGCGCGCTCTACCGCCTGACCGGGGTCGACCCCCAGGCCGACCAGACGGCCAAGTCCTACGCCGTGAGCGTGGTCGGGTTCTCCCTCGTCAGCCTCGTGGTGCTGATGGGGATCCTCCTCGGCCAGGCGTACGTGCCCTTCGACCGGGACCTGCCCGGCATGGGCTTCTGGATGTCCTTCAACACCGCCGCGTCGTTCGTGGCCAACACCAACTGGCAGTCCTACGGCGGTGAGTCGACCCTCGGCTTCGCCGCCCAGATGGCCGGCCTGGCGGTGCAGAACTTCCTCTCCGCAGCGGTCGGCATCGCGGTCGCCGTCGCGCTGGTCCGGGGCTTCACCCGGGTGCGCAGCGGCCGGATCGGGAACTTCTGGGTCGACCTCACCCGCGGCACGCTGCGGATCCTGCTGCCGATGGCGTTCCTCGCGGCCGTCCTGCTGATGGCCGGCGGCGTCGTGCAGAGCTTCTCGGACTCGACGATGGACACCCTCGCCGGGCACAGCCAGGTGCTGACCGGTGGCCCGGTGGCCAGCCAGGAGGCCATCAAGGAGCTCGGCACCAACGGCGGCGGCTTCTACAACGCCAACTCCGCGCACCCCTTCGAGAACCCCAACGGCTACACGAACCTGCTCGAGATCTTCCTGATGCTGGTGATCCCGATCAGCCTCACCCGGACCCTCGGCACGATGCTCGGCAACCGCCGGCAGGGCCTCGCGGTCCTCGGCACAATGGTGTTCCTGATGGCGGTCTCCCTGACCGTCCTCACCGCGGCCGAGGCCGGCGGCCGCGGCCAGTCCGCCCAGGCGGCAGGTGCGGCGATGGAGGGCAAGGAGACCCGGTTCGGCGAGTGGGCCTCGGCCCTCTTCGGCATGGTCTCCACCGGTACGTCGACCGGCGCGGTGAACGCCTCGCACGACTCCTTCACCCCGACCGGCGGCGGCTCGGTCATGGTCAACATGATGCTCGGCGAGATCACGCCCGGCGGCGTGGGATCCGGCATCTACGGCATCCTCGTGATGGCCGTCGTGGCGGTCTTCATCGCCGGGCTGATGGTCGGCCGCACGCCGGAGCTGTTCGGCAAGAAGATCGGCTCGCGGCAGATGACGTACGTCGCCCTCTACACCCTCACCACCCCCGCCCTCGTGCTCGTCGGCACCGGCGTCGCGATCTCGCTGGGCTCGACGCCCGGCGCGATGGCCAACCCCGGCGGCCACGGCTTCAGCGAGGTGCTCTACGCCTACACCTCCGGCGCCAACAACAACGGCAGCGCCTTCGGCGGCATCACCGTCACCTCGGACTTCTTCCAGATCAGCATCGGGCTGGCGATGCTGCTCGGCCGGCTGGTCCCGATCGTCCTGGTGCTGCTGCTCGCCGGCTCGCTCGCCGAGCAGGCCACGGTGCCGACGACCGCCGGCACCCTGCCCACCCACAAGCCGCTCTTCGCGGCGCTCCTCGTGGCCGTGATCCTCGTGCTCACCGGCCTCACCTACTTCCCCGCCCTGTCCCTCGGACCCATCGCAGAGGCCCTCGCATGACCGTCACCCCAACGCCGGCGCAGCAGCACCGCCGTCCGGCTCCCCGCCTCACCCTGCGCCTGCTGGCGGGCCAGGCGCTCGAGCAGCTCCCGGAGGCGCTGCGCAAGCTCGACCCGCGGCACCTGTGGCGCTCGCCGGTCATGTTCCTCGTGTGGCTCGGGTCGGTGGCGACCACCGTCGCCGCCGTCGCCGACCCCAGCGTATTCGCCGTCAGCCTCACGGTCTGGCTCTGGCTGACCGTCGTCTTCGGCAACCTGGCCGAGGCCGTCGCCGAGGGGCGCGGCAAGGCGCAGGCCGCGTCGCTGCGGGCCGCCCGGAGCGACACCCAGGCGCGCCGGCTCGACCCCGCGGGCGGTGCGGAGACGCAGGTCCCCAGCACCCAGCTCCGCGTCGGCGACCTGGTGGTCGTCGAGGCCGGCGAGGTCGTGCCCGGTGACGGCGAGATCGTCGAGGGCATCGCCTCGGTCGACGAGTCGGCGATCACCGGCGAGTCCGCCCCGGTCATCCGCGAGGCCGGCGGCGACCGCAGCGCGGTCACCGGCGGCACCACGGTGCTCTCGGACCGGATCGTCGTCCGGATCACCGCCGCCGCGGGCGAGACGTTCCTCGACAAGATGATCGCCCTGGTCGAGGGGACCTCCCGGCGCCGTACCCCCAACGAGATCGCGCTGTCGATCCTCCTGGTGAGCCTGACGCTGGTCTTCCTCGCCGCGGTGGCGACGCTCGCGCCGATGGCGGAGTACGCCGGCGCGCCGCAGGACCTGGTGGTGCTGGTCGCCCTGCTGGTCTGCCTGATCCCCACCACCATCGGCGCGCTGCTCTCCGCGATCGGCATCGCCGGCATGGACCGGCTGGTGCGGGTCAACGTGCTGGCCATGTCGGGCCGGGCCGTCGAGGCCGCGGGCGACGTCAGCACGCTGCTGCTCGACAAGACCGGCACGATCACCTACGGCAACCGGCGTGCCAGCCGGTTCCTCCCGGCGCCGGGGGTCAGCGACGGCGAGCTGCGCGACACCGCCCGCCTGTCCAGCATCGCCGACCAGACGCCCGAGGGGCGCTCGATCGTGGAGCTGGCCCTCCAGCAGGGCGCCGACGACGGCGACCTTCCCTCCGGGGCGACGTTCGTCGAGTTCACCGCCCAGACCCGGATGTCGGGCGTCGACCTGGCCGACGGCACGGAGGTCCGCAAGGGCGCCGCGACCGCCGTCGCGACCTGGCTCGGCGGCACGCCGGAGCCGGCCGTGACCGACGCCGTGGAGGAGATCTCGCGCGCCGGCGGCACGCCGCTGGTCATCGCCTGCAAGCCGGGCGGCGCCGCGGGCGGCCCGGGCCGGGTGCTCGGCGTCGTGCACCTCAAGGACGTCGTCAAGGACGGCATGACCGAGCGGTTCGCCGAGCTCCGCTCGATGGGCATCCGCACGGTGATGATCACCGGCGACAACGCCCTGACCGCCCGTGCCATCGCCGACGAGGCGGGTGTCGACGACTTCCTCGCCGAGGCCACGCCCGAGGACAAGATGGCCTACATCCGCAAGGAGCAGGCCGGTGGCCGGCTGGTCGCGATGACCGGCGACGGCACCAACGACGCCCCGGCGCTGGCCGCCGCGGACGTCGGCGTCGCGATGAACAGCGGGACGGCGGCGGCCAAGGAGGCCGGCAACATGGTCGACCTCGACTCCGACCCGACCAAGCTCATCGACATCGTCGCGATCGGCAAGCAGCTGCTCATCACCCGCGGCGCGCTGACGACGTTCTCCATCGCCAACGACGTGGCGAAGTACTTCGCGATCATCCCGGCGATGTTCGTGGTGGCCTACCCCTCGCTCGACGCGCTCAACATCATGGGGCTGGCCACGCCGCAGTCGGCGATCCTCTCGGCGGTCGTCTTCAACGCGCTGGTCATCGTCGCGCTCATCCCGCTCGCCCTGCGCGGCGTGCGGTTCCGCGCCGCGTCGGCCACCGCGATCCTGCGCCGCAACATGCTCGTCTTCGGTGTCGGCGGCGTCGTCGTGCCGTTCGTCGGCATCAAGCTCATCGACCTCGTCGTCTCCACCATCCCAGGGATCGGCTGACCACCATGCTCACCACACTGCTCACCGACCTCGCCCGCCAGAGCCTCGCGGGCCTGCGTCTCCTGCTCGTCCTCACCGTCGTCCTCGGCATCGGCTACCCGACCGCCGTGTGGGGCGTCGGCCAGGTCCTCGGCGACCGCGCCGCCGGCCAGCCGGTCACCCTCGACGGCGAGGTGGTCGGGTCCCGGCTGCTGGGCCAGCAGTTCGAGGACGACGAGCTCTTCCGCTCCCGGCCCTCTGCCAACGACCACGACAGCCTCGCGTCCGCGCCCAGCAACCTCGGCCCCTCCAACGAGGACCTGCTGGACCTGATCGCCGAGCGCCGCGCCGAGGTGGCCGAGCGCGAGGGCGTCGACCCGGCGGAGGTGCCCGCGGACGCGGTCACCGCGTCCGGCTCCGGCCTCGACCCGCACATCTCCCCGGAGTACGCCGCGCTGCAGGCCCCGCGCGTCGCCCGCGCCGCGGGCCTGGACCTCGCGGAGGTCGAGGACCTGGTCGAGGAGCACACCGACGGCCGCGGGCTCGGCTTCCTCGGCGAGCCCGGGGTCAACGTGCTCGAGCTCAACCTCGCCCTCGTCGAGCGGCGGGGGTGACCCCGGCAGGATGGAGCCCGTGGAGGACGGCGTGGGCGGCAGGGGGGACGGCGCCGCGCGCCCCGAGCGAGGCCGGCTGCGCGTCTACCTCGGCGCTGCGCCGGGCGTCGGCAAGACGATGGCGATGCTCGACGAGGGCCACCGGCGCCTCGAGCGGGGCACCGACGTGGTGGTCGGGTACGTCGAGACCCACCAGCGGCCCCGGACGGTCGAGGCCGTCGAGGGGCTCGAGGTGGTCCCGCGCCGCACGATGACCTACCGGGGCATGGCGCACGAGGAGATGGACCTCGACGCCGTCCTGGCCCGGTCGCCGGCCGTGGTGCTCGTCGACGAGCTCGCCCACACCAACGTCCCCGGCAGCCGCTTCGAGAAGCGGTGGCAGGACATCGAGGCGATCCGGGCGGCGGGCATCGAGGTCGTCACGACGGTCAACATCCAGCACCTGGAGTCGCTCAACGACGCCACGGAGGCCATCACCGGCGTCCGGCAGCGGGAGACCGTGCCGGACGAGGTGGTGCGCTCGGCGGACCAGATCGAGCTGGTCGACATGAGCCCGCAGGCGCTGCGCCGGCGGATGGCGCACGGCAACGTCTACGCCCCCGAGAAGGTCGACGCCGCCCTGGCGAAGTACTTCCGCGAGGGCAACCTGACCGCGCTGCGGGAGCTGGCCCTGCTGTGGCTGGCCGACCGGGTCGAGGAGGGGATGGAGCGCTACCGCAGCCAGCACCGCATCGACTCCACGTGGCCGGCGCGCGAGCGCCTGGTCGTCCCCGTCACCGGCGGCCCGGAGTCGGCGACGCTGATGCGGCGCGCCGCCCGGATCGCGTCGCGGGGGTCCGGCACCGAGTGGCGGGCGCTGTACGTCGCCCGCAACGACGGGCTGAGCGCCACCTCGCCGGACCGGCTGGCGGCGCTGCGGGCCAAGGCCGAGGACCTCGGCGGCACGCTGCACACCGCGGTCGGGGACGACCCGGCCGAGGCGATCCTCGCCTTCGCCCGCGCGGAGAACGCCACGCAGCTCATCGTCGGCGCCAGCCGGCGCGGCCGGGTCTCCACCCTGCTGCGGCCCGGCGTGGGGGAGCGGGTGATCGCCGGGGCGGGCGACATCGACATCCACATCGTCACCCACGACCACGCGCGGGCCCGGACGACGTGGCGGCCGCCGGAGGCGCTGAGCCGGCGCCGCCGCCTGGCCGGGTTCGTGCTCGGCGTGCTGGGGCCGCTGCTGGTCAGCGCCCTGCTGGCCTGGACCGACGAGGTGCACGGGCTGCCCACCGAGGCGATGGTGCTCATGGTCGTCGTGGTCGCCACCGCGCTGGTCGGCGGGCTGTTCCCGGCCGTCGTCTCCGCGGTGGGCAGCGGCGTGCTGCTCAACGTGCTGTTCACCCCGCCGCTCTACACGCTCACCATCGACGAGCCGGAGAACGCGGTCGCGATCCTGATCTTCGTGCTGGTCGGCATCGCGGTCGCCACCGTGGTCGACACCGCTGCGCGGCGCACCGCCCAGGCGGTGCGGGCGCGCGCCGAGGCCGACGCCCTCACCGCGCTCTCGCACAGCCTGCTGACCGCCAGCGACGACCTCGACGGGCTGCTCGCCTCCTCCTGCGAGCTCTTCGGTGCCCGTGGGGCCGCCGTCCTGCGCCGCGGCGACGACGGCGCCGAGGAGGTGGTCGCCGGGCACGGCGACGTGCCGACGACGCCGGAGGGCGCGGCCATGGTCGCCGCGATCGACGAGCGCACGACGCTGGTGCTCGCCGGCGCCGACCTCCCGGCGACCGACCGTGGGCTGTTCAACGCCTACGCGGCGTACGCCCGCGTCATGGACGACCGCCGCCGCGCGACGTCCGCGGAGGTCGAGCGGCTGCGGCTCGCCGAGACCGACCGGACCCGCACCGCCCTGCTCGCCGCGGTGTCCCACGACCTCCGCTCGCCGCTGGCGGCGGTGAAGGTCGCGGTCTCCACCCTGCGGACCCCCGAGCTGCGGCTGTCCGACCAGGACCGCACCGACCTCCTGGAGACGATCGAGGACTCCACCGACCACCTCGCGGCACTGGTCTCCAACCTGCTCGACATGAGCCGGCTGGCCACCGGCACGCTGCGGGTGGCCCTCGCCGAGGTCTCGCTCGCCTCGGTCGTGCGCGGCGCCGTCGGGGTGCTCGACGGCGGCGGCCGGGTCCTGGTCGAGGTGGCCGACGACGTCGCGGTGCTGGCCGACGCCGGCCTCCTCGACCGGGTGGTGGCCAACATCTGCGACAACGCGCTGAAGTACACCCCGCCCGAGGCGGGGATCCGGATCGACGCCGCCGTCGGGCCCGAGCGGGTCACCCTGCGCATCGCCGACAGCGGGCCCGGGGTCGGCGGCGAGGACCACGAGCGGATCTTCGCGCCGTTCCAGCGGCTCGGCGACGTCCCCGGCAGGGACGGCGTCGGGCTCGGGCTGGCCGTGGCCCGGGGCTTCACCGAGGCCATGGGTGGCACGATCAGCACCGAGGAGACGCCGGGCGGGGGCCTGACCTTCGTCCTCGAGATGCAGGCGCCGGTCCCAGTGCCCTGCGAGGAGCAGCCATGACCTTCGTCCTCGTCGTCGACGACGACCCCGCGATGCGTCGCACCCTCTCGATCAACCTGCGCGCGCGTGACTACGAGGTCGAGACGGCGGCCGACGGTCGCTCGGCCCTGCAGGTCGTCGGGGAGCGCGAGCCCGACGTCGTCCTGCTCGACCTGGGCCTGCCCGACCTGGACGGCACCGCGGTGCTGCGCGGGCTGCGGGCCGTGAGCCAGGTCCCGGTGATCGTGGTCTCGGCGCGCACCGGCTCCGACGACAAGGTGGAGGCCCTCGACCTCGGCGCCGACGACTTCATCACCAAGCCGTTCTCGGTCGAGGAGCTGCTGGCCCGGGTCCGGGCGGCGGCCCGGCGGGCCGGCACCGCGGAGCCGCCCCTGCGCGTGGAGGTCGACGGGCTGGTGCTGGACGTGACCGACTCCCGCGCGCTGCGCGACGGCGTCGAGGTCCACCTGACCCCGATCGAGTGGCGCATCGTCGAGCAGCTGGTCCGCGGCGGCGGCCGGCTCGTCCGCCAGTCGACGCTGCTGCACGAGGTGTGGGGGCCGGCGTACGCGCGGCAGACGAACTACCTGCGCGTGCACCTGGCCAGCATCCGCCGCAAGCTCGAGGCGGACCCGGCGCACCCGCGGCTGTTCACCACCGAGCCCGGCATGGGCTACCGCTTCCACCCGGCCGGGTGACTCGGCGGTGGGCGAGCGCGCCGAGCGGCTCCTGCTGACCGTGCTGGTGGTGTCCAGCCTGGTCGTCCTCGTCGGACAGGTCCAGGACGGGGACGTGCTCCGGGCGGTCGCGTGGGCGGCCGTGGCGGTGTTCTGGCTCGTGCTCGCCGTGCGCCGGTGGCGCGCGCCGGGCCCCGCCGGGCGCGCGGAGTAGCCGCGCACGCGGCTCCTCGTCGTCCGGGGCGCCCGGGGGCGGTGCCGTACGGTCGCCGGCATGGACTGGAGAGGCAGGGAGTCGACCCCGGCGGAGAACGGGCTGGGCGTGGGCGCCGCGCTCGGCATCGGGCTCTTCGTGATGACCGGCAACGCCGCCTTCGTCGCCATCGGCATCGGGGTCGGCCTCGCGATCGGGGCCGGCGCGGGATCGAGCCGGAAGCCGCGCACGGACCCCGTCGACCCGGAGCGGTAGGGACGTCCACGACGAGCGGCCGACGCGCCGGGCCGCCGGCCGGTGCTGTCACCAAGTCGCTGGAGTAGAGTGAACAAGGTGACTTTGGAACACGTCGTCCCGTCCTCGCTCCGGAGGTCCCGCTGATGCGCGTCGTGGTCGTCGGCGGCGGCGCGGCCGGATCGCTGGTGCTGCTCCACCTCGCCCGCGGCGCGGTGGCGCACCGGGACGGGCGCGGGGGCCCCCTCGAGCCGGTCGACGTGGTCCTGCTGGACCCGGGCGAGCAGGTCAGCGGCGCGGCGTTCAGCACGACCGACCCGCGCCACCTGCTCAACGTCCCGGCGTCCGGCATGTCCGTGGACGCCGAGCACCGCTTCGACTTCGTCGACTGGTGCGTGACCCAGGGCCTGCTGGCCGAGGGGGCGGCGCCGTACTGGTTCGCACCGCGGCGCGAGTGGGCGCGCTACCTGCGCGAGCGGCTCGCGGCGGCCCTCGCGGACGCCGGCGACCTGGTCTCCGTGCGGCACGTGCGGTGCGCCGCGACCGCCGTCGACCGCGTCGGCGACGGCGTCCGGGTGACCCTCGCGGACGGCGCCGTCGTCGACGGCGACCGGCTGGTGCTCGCCACCGGGCTGCCGAGCGTCGGCGAGGACTGGGCGCCCCGCGACCTCACCGGCCAGGAGCGGTACGTCGCCGACCCCTGGCTCCCCGGCGCGCTCGCGCCGGTCGTGGACGGTGGCGGCGACGTCGTCGTGGTCGGGACCGGCCTGACGATGGTGGACGTGGCCGTGAGCATCCTCGGGTCCTCGCCGGAGCGCCGCGTGGTCGCCTGCTCGCGCGCCGGCCGGCTGCCCCAGCCGCACGCCGGGAGCTACCTCGGCGAGGTCGTCCCGGACGTGACCGGCTGGGGCGGCACGCTCGCCGAGGTGCGCGCGGCGGTCGCCGAGCACCTCGACGACGTCGTGGCCACCCGGGGCGACTGGCGACCCGCGGTCGACGGCATCCGCTACCGCGTGGCCGACCTCTGGGCGCGGCTGGACGCCGCCGACCGGGCGACGTTCCTCCGCGAGGTGGCGGGGACCTGGGGGGTGCACCGACACCGGATGCCCCCGTCGACCGCGTCGGTGGTCGACGAGGCCGCCGAGGAGGGCCGCCTGGAGGTCCGCGCCGGCGGCGTCGTCGGCGTCGAGCCCGCCCGCGACGGCTGGGTCGTGGAGCTCGCCGGAGGCGAGCGGGTCACCGCCCGCTGGCTGGTCAACTGCACCGGCCCGCGCTCGGACCTGCGCCGCCTCGGCGACCCGGTCCTGGACTCGTTGCTCGGGCTGGACGGCACGTCCGCCCTCGCCGCGACCGACCCGCTCGGCCTGGGGCTCGCGACGCTGGACGGCCGGGTCGTCGACGCGACCGGCGACCTGCAGCCGGTGTGGACGCTGGGCGCCCTGCGGCGCGGAGAGCTCTGGGAGTCCACGGCGATCCCGGAGATCCGGGTCCAGGCGGCCCGCGTGGCCGCCGACCTGCTCGACGAGGCCGTGAACGCCGCGGCCCCGCTCGGGCGGCTGCAGCACCAGCCCGGCTGAGCGGGCCGTTCCGGCGTTGCACCGGGCTGGTGACCAAGCAGACGGGTGTCCGCCCTGGACGGACCGGGCCGGGCGAGCCCACAGTGGGAGGTCGACATCGCCGTCCGCACGGGAGCCCGCCGCCACACCATGTCCGCCGTCCGCACCGACCTCGCCGCCGAACCGACCGCCCCTCCGAGCCGGTCGCGGCTGCGACTCGTCCGGGACGCGGCCGCCGAGCTGCTGCTCGTGCTGGTGCTCTTCGGGCTCTACAAGGCGGGCCGCGGGCTGATCGCCGGCCGCGAGTCCCTCGCGCTGCAGCACGGGGAGCTCGTGCACCACGCCGAGACGGTCCTGCGGCTGCCGTCGGAGGCGGCGATCCAGGCGGCGGTGGCGTCCGAGGCGCTGTTCCGGGCGGCGAACAGCTACTACACCGCCGTGCACTTCCCGTTGATGGTCGCGTTCCTCGTCTGGGGCTTCGCGCGCCGCTCGCGCGCGGAGTACCGGTGGGCCCGCAACCTGCTGACCATCCAGACCGGCGCGGCGCTGGCCATCCACACGCTGTTCCCGCTCGCGCCGCCGCGGATGTTCCCCGAGCTGGGGTTCGTCGACACGATGACGCGCTTCGGCCCCTCGCCGTACGAGGGCGCCAGCGCGGACGTCGCCAACCAGTTCGCCGCCATGCCCAGCCTCCACGTCGGCTGGGCGGTGCTGATCGCGTACGTCGTCGCGCGGACCGGTCCGCGGTGGCTGGCGGTCGTCGCGGCCGGCCACGCGGTGCTCACCACCGCGATCGTGGTGGTGACGGCCAACCACTGGTGGCTCGACGCGATGGTCGGGGTGCTGCTGCTCGTCGTCGCCGACCTCGCCTCCGGACCCTGGACCTCCGGCCCCGCTCCGCCCAGGACGCCGCGACGGCCCACGTCCCCTGACGGGGGTCGAGGCGGATCCGGCCGCTCACCCGCCCGGGGCGGTGGGGGTGGAGCGTCCCCAGCCGGCGGTGCGGGTGAGCTTGTCCAGCAGCGGCTGCACGCGGTGGGGGACCGGGGTGGCGACGGTGAACGTCGAGGTGGTCTTGCGGACGCCGTCGATCGCGACGATCGAGGCGGTCAGCTGCTGCAGCTCCTCGAGGGAGGCGATCGCGACCTGGGCCAGGAGGTCCTCGCGGCCGGCCTGGATGCGGACCTCCAGCACCTCGGGCAGGGCGCTGAGCCCCTCGACGATCGCGCCCATCAGCCGCTGGTCGATCTCGAGGGTGACCGTGGCCCGCACCGGGAGCCCCACGCGGGAGAGGTCGATGACCGGTTGGAAGCCGAGCAGGATCCCCTCGGTCTCGAGCCGGCGCATCCGCAGCTGCACCGTCGTGCGGCTCACGCCGAGGGCCGAGGCGAGCTCGGCGACGCCGACCCGGGCGTTCGCGGTGAGCCGGGCGAGGATCTCGACGTCGAGACGATCGATGGTTGGCACGGTGACCACTTCCGTCCGGCTCGGGGAGCGCCTGGTTGGCAGGATGCACACTAGTCGCGCGCTGGCTTGACCTCTCTGCAGCGCCCTCGCACGCTGAGGCCTCCAGATCGCCCGGCGGGAGCCCCCGCCGCACAGAGGGAGCCGCCATGACGATGACGCCGACCCGGACGACGCCCGCCTGGGAGCGGCTCAGCGTGGTCTTCGACGCCACCTGCGACGCCCCGCTGCTGGTGGTCTCCTCCCTGATGGCGCGGCGCGCGCTCGACGTCCGCTCCGCGTCGCTGGTCGAGGACGACGGCGGCCGGCTGCGCTTCGAGGCGGTGGTCCGCGGGCGCGACCAGCGGGTGCGCTCGGTCCTCTGCGCGCTCCAGTCCCGGGCCGGCGTGCTCGACGCCGAGGTGGCGCCGGCGTGACGAGCGCCTTGTCGGCGGCGACAGACAGGCGCCGCCGAAGTCGTGCGGCTCGACCAACACGGCGGCGGGGGCGGCTCCTAGCGTCCAGGAGGTGACCTCACTCAGCGACGTGCAGCGCTGGCTCGACGAGTCGATGCCGGCCCTCCTGGCGAAGCACGACGTCCCGGGCGCAGCCTGGGCCGTCCTCAAGGACGGGGCGGTCGTCGACGGCGCGACCGGCCTCCTCAGCACGGCCACCGGCGTCGAGGCCACCACGGACTCGGTCTTCCAGATCGGCTCGATCACCAAGCTGTGGACCAGCACCCTGGTCATGCAGCTGGTCGACGAGGGCCTGCTGGACCTCGACGACCGGGTCCAGCAGCACCTGCCGGCGCTGCGGCTGCGCGACGCCGACGCCGCCGCGTCGATCACGGTGCGCCAGCTGCTGAACCACACCGCGGGGTTCGAGGGCGACATCTTCACCGACACCGGCCCCGGCGACGACGCGATCGAGAAGTACGTCGAGGTGCTGGCCGACGTGCCGCAGCTCTTCCCGCCCGGCCAGCAGTTCTCCTACAACAACGCCGGCTACTGCCTGCTCGGCCGCCTCGTCGAGGTGCTGCGCGAGAAGACGTACGACGCGTGCCTGCGCGAGCACCTCTTCGCACCGCTCGGGCTCACCCACGCCGCGACCAGCCCCTACGAGGCGATCCTCTTCCGCGCCGCCGTCGGGCACGTCCAGCCGGCGCCCGACGCGCCGTACGAGCCGGCGCCCATCTGGGCGATGGCCCGGTCCAACTCCCCGGCCGGGACGATGCTCTCGATGCGGGCGCGCGACCTGGTGACCTTCGCCCGGATGCACCTCGAGGACGGCCGCTCCGCCACCGGCGAGCAGGTGCTCGCCCCCGGGACCGCCGCGCGGATGCAGGCCCGCGCCGTGGAGGTCCCCTACACCGGGATCATGGGCTCCTCGTGGGGCCTGGGCTTCGAGCGCTTCGACATGCCCGAGGGCGACGTCGTGGGCCACGACGGCAACACCATCGGGCAGAGCGCCTTCCTGCGGATGGTGCCCGAGGCCGGCCTGGCCGTCGCGCTGCTGACCAACGGCGGCGACGTCTTCGCGCTCTACCACGACGTCGTCGGGCGCCTGGTCGCCGAGCTCGGCGGCACCGCCATCCCCACGCTGCCCACGCCGCCGCTCGAGCACGAGCCGGTCGACGCGAGCCGGTACGTCGGCACCTACTCCGCCGAGGTGCTCGACCTGGTCGTGCGCCAGGACGACGACCAGCGGATCTGGCTCGACACCGTGTACAAGGGTGTCTTCGCCGACATGCCCCCGGAGCCGCCGACCGAGCTGGTGCCCTTCGGGCCCGACAGCCTGATCCCGCTCGAGCCGGACCGCGGGATGCACATGCCCCACAACTTCCTGGGCGACGACGGCTCGGGGCACGCCCGCTACCTGCACCTCGGCCGCGCCTTCCAGCGCGCCTGACCCGCACCTCCACCCCCGCACCACCCACCCGCACCACCCAGATCTCCACCACCGACAGGGGAACCGCGATGAACCGAATGGCTGCACCGTTGGGACTGTGCCTGGCCGCGGCCGCACTGGTGGGCTGCGGCGCCACCGGCGGCGGCTCGGGCGGCGGCGGGGAGGGCGGTGGCGGTGGCGGCGACGTCGTGGACGGCGGGACCTTCACGATGGCCATCAACGCCGACCCGGGGAACCTCGACCCGCAGTCGTCGGTGTCCAGCGCGCTGTTCAGCGTCAGCCAGCTGCCCTACGACCGGCTGCTGAACATCGACTTCGAGAGCGGCGAGATCCGTTCGGGGCTGGCGTCGGACTGGGAGGTCGACGGCACCACGATCGAGCTCACCCTCGAGGAGGGCATCACCTGCTCCGACGGCTCGGCGCTGACCGCGGCCGACGTGGTCGCCAATCTCGAGCACGTCGCGGACCCGAAGAACAAGAGCCCCTTCCTCGGCACGTTCCTGCCGGTCGGGGTCGAGGCGACGGCCGACGAGGCCGCCGGCACGGTCACCGTGACGCTCGCCGAGCCGGCGCCGTTCGCCCTGCAGGGACTGGCCAACGTGCCGATCATCTGCGCGGCCGGGCTGGAGGACCGCGCGTCCCTCGCCGACCAGAGCAACGGCACCGGTCCCTACGAGCTCACCGAGGCGGCGCCGGGCGACAGCTACACCTACGCCATCCGCGAGGGCTACACGTGGGGCCCCGACGGCGCCTCGACCGACACCGAGGGCATGCCCGACACCGTCGTGGTCAAGATCGTGCAGAACGAGTCGACCGCCGCGAACCTGCTGCTGTCCGGCCAGCTCAACGGGGCCGTCGTCACCGGGCCCGACGCCAAGCGGCTCGAGGGCGCCGGCCTGACGTCGTACGACACCGCGACGCTGAGCGGCGAGCAGTTCTACAACCAGGCCGAGGGCCGTGCCACCAGCGACCCGGAGGTGCGCCTCGCGCTCACCCAGGCGCTGGACCTCGAGGAGCTGCAGCGGGTGCTCACCTCCGGCGAGGGCGGTCCGGCCACGACCCTGGCCGCGCTCGACCCGGTCGCCTGCCCCGGCGACTCGGTGAGCGGGGCGCTCCCAGCGCAGGACACCGACGCCGCCGCGCAGGTGCTCTCCGCCGCCGACCTGCCGGAGCTGACCTTCCTCTTCGACCCCAGCGGCGGCAGCGGCGTGGGCGCCGCGGCGGAGCTGGCGGTGCAGCAGTGGAAGGCCGCCGGGGTCACGGTGAAGCCCAAGCCGCAGAACGGCACGGCGATCCAGCAGACCGTCTTCGGCACCGGCGACTGGGACATCGCCTGGCTGCCGCTCAACGTCAACAGCCCCGACCAGCTCGTGCCGTTCCTCTCCGGGCCCGGCATCGACGAGGGCGGGACGAACTTCGCCGGCATCGCCAACGACGACTACGAGGCCGGCGTCCAGGACGCCTCGGCGATGGTCGGGCAGGAGGGCTGCGACACCTGGCTGGAGGCGGAGTCGAACCTGGTCGCCGCCGCCGACGTGGTGCCCTTCGCCAACACCGTGGGCAAGACGTGGCAGCAGGGTGCGGAGTTCGAGTACCCCGGCCAGATGGTGCCGACCAGCATCCGCATGCTGGCCGAGTGAGCCGTGGCCACCACGGCGATCCCGGGCGTCGCCCGGCCGGCGCGCACCCTGGAGTCGCGGCCCTGGCTGCGGTTCGCGCTGCGACGCTCGGGCCGGCTGCTGGTGTCGCTGTGGGTGCTGCTGACCGCGTCGTTCCTGATGACGCACCTGATCCCCGGCGACCCGGTGCGCGGAGCCCTCGGGCCCACCGCGCCCGCGGACCTCGTCGCGGCCAAGCGCGCGGCGCTCGGCCTCGACGACCCGCTGCCGGTGCAGTACCTGGACTACCTGCGCGGCGTCGTCACCGGTGACTTCGGCACCTCGCTGATCTCGCAGGTGCCGGTCGCCGACGTCCTCGCCCAACGGCTGCCGGCGACGCTGTGGCTGGCGGTCCTCGGCTTCGCGCTGGCGGTCGCCGTCGCGGTGCCGGTCGGCGTCGTCGCCGGCGTGCTGACCCGCCGGGGGCACGGGCGCCGGACCGAGCTGGCCTTCACCGGCACCAGCGTGGTGCTCGGCACGATCCCGGACTTCCTGGTCGGCGTCGCGCTGGTCTACGTCTTCGGCGTCCGGCTCGGCGCGCTGCCGGTGGCCGGCAACGACACGCTCTCCTCGCTCGTGCTCCCGGTCCTCGCGCTGGCGATCGGCCCGGCCGCGATCCTGGCGCGGGTCCTGCGCGTGGAGATGGTCACCGTGCTCCAGGCGGACTTCATCCGTACGGCGCGCGCCAAGCGCCTGCCGCCCCGCACCGTCCACCTGCGCCACGCCCTGCCCAACGCGCTGACGGCCAGCCTGACCCTGTGCGGGCTGCTGCTCGGGTCGATGGTCGCCGGCACGGTCCTGGTCGAGAACGTCTTCGCCTGGCCCGGCCTGGGCAGCACGATCGTCTCCTCGATCCTCAACAAGGACTACCCGGTCGTGCAGGGGATCGTCCTCGTCTACGGGATCGGCGTGCTGCTCGTGAACACGCTGGTCGACGTGGTCCTCGCCCTGCTCGACCCGCGGTCGATGATCAAGGAGGACTGATGAGCCGAGACGGTCGCCGACCGCCCCGCTGGGCCGGCGTGGTGCGCACGCCGCTGGGCCTGGCCACCGCGGTCCTCACCGCCGCGATGCTCGTCCTGGCCGTGGTCGCCCCCCTGCTGTGGGCCGACGCCGCGGACGCCGTCGACACCGACGACATCCTGGCCGGGCCGTCCGCCGAGCACTGGGCCGGCACCGACAACCTCGGCCGCGACATCCTGCTCCGGACGCTCGTGGCCGCCCGGCTCTCCTTCCAGCTGGCGCTCGGCGCGACCGCGATCGCCGTGCTGGTCGGGCTGGTCCTCGGCACCGCCCCGCTGCTGCTCGGGCGCCGCTCGGGACGGATGGTCGTCGCGGGCGTCAACATCGCCGTCGCCTTCCCCGGGCTGCTGCTCGCGCTGTTCTTCGCCGTCGTCTTCGGCGTCGGCGCCACCGGCGCGGTGCTGGCCGTCGGCCTCGCCGGCGCGCCCAGCTTCGCCCGCCTGGTGCAGACCCTGGTGGCCGGCGTGGCCTCCCGGGACTACGTCTCGGCGGCGCGGGTCGCCGGCGTCGGCGAGCTGCGCATCCTGGTGCGGCACGTGCTGCCGAACATCGCCGAGCCGCTCATCGTCAACGCCACGATCGGCGCCGGCTCGGCGCTGCTCTCCTTCGCGGGGCTCTCCTTCCTCGGCCTCGGCGTGCAGGCGCCGTCCTACGACTGGGGGCGGCTGCTGTTCGAGGGCGTCGGCTCGCTGTACGTCAACCCCGCGGCGGCCTTCGCCCCCGGCGCGGCCGTGCTGCTCGCCGGCCTGGTGCTCAACCTGCTGGGCGAGTCGGTCGCCAAGGCCGTCGGCATGGCGTCGCCCGGCGACCTGGCCGCGGCCCCCCGACGGGGTCGGACCCGCGCGACCGGCGTGCCGCACGCGCCGGTCACCGAGCCGGACGCCCACGCCGGCGCGCCCGACGTGGTCCTCGACGTCCGCGACCTGCGCGTGGGGTTCCCCGGCCGCGACGGCGGGTCACCGGTGGAGCCGGTCCGGGGCGTGACGTTCTCGGTGCGCCGCGGCGAGGCGGTGGGCATCGTCGGGGAGTCGGGGTCCGGCAAGTCGCTGACCGCGCTCGCCGTCGCCCAGCTGCTCGACGACCACGCCGACGTCCGGGCGGACCGGCTGGACCTCCTCGGCGAGGACCTCACGACGGGGGACAGCCCGGCGCGCCGCCACCACCTCGGCACCTCGCTGGCGATGGTCTTCCAGGACCCGATGTCGTCGTTCAACCCGACCACCCGCATCGGCACCCAGCTCGCGGAGGTCGCCCGGCACCACCAGGGCATGGACCGGCGCGAGGCGCTCGCCCGCGCCGTCGACCGCCTCGACGCCGTCCGGATCCCCGAGGCCGAGCGGCGGGCGCGCCAGTACCCCCACGAGTTCTCCGGCGGCATGCGCCAGCGCGCGATGATCGGCATGGGCCTGATGGGCACGCCGTCGCTCATCGTCGCCGACGAGCCGACGACCGCCCTCGACGTCACCGTCCAGCAGCAGGTGCTCGACCTGCTGCAGTCCATCCGCCGCGCCGACGACGTCGCCCTGGTGCTGATCAGCCACGACGTCACCGTCGTCGGCGACGTCTGCGACCGCGTGCTGGTGATGTACGCCGGCCGCATCGTGGAGGACCTGTCGGCCGCCGAGCTCACCACGGCGGCGCGCCACCCCTACACCCGCGCGCTGGTCGCCGCCGTGCCGGCCATGGACACCGACCTCGACCGGCCGCTCACCGTGATCCCCGGCCGCCCGGTCGATCCCGCCGACGTCCCGCCGGGCTGCCCGTACGCCGCCCGCTGCCCGCTGGTCTCCGACCGGTGCCGGACCGAGGACCCGCCGCTGGTCGCCGACGGCACGGCCCACCGGGTCGCCTGCTGGCACGCCGACGAGGCGGTCGACCTCGAGCTCGGTCCCCGTCCGCTGGCGGAGGTGGACGTCCCGTGAGCGAGCTGCGCTTCGACGACGTGTCGGTCCGCTACGGGCGGAGCACCGTGGTGGACGGGGTCTCCCTGGTCGTCCCGCCCGGCGAGGTCGTGGGCCTGGTCGGGGAGTCCGGCTCGGGCAAGTCGACCCTGGCCCGCGCCGCCGTCGGGCTGGCCCCGCTCCACGGCGGGGCGATCCTCCTCGACGGCGAGCCGGTCCCGACGCGTGGCCGGCGCCGCCCGGTGCAGATGGTCTTCCAGGACCCGTTCTCCTCCCTGGACCCGCGGATGACGATCGCGGAGAGCATCGCCGAGGCCATGCCGCGCGACGTCGGCCGCGCCCAGCGGCGTGCCGAGGTCGGCCGGCTGCTCGAGCTGGTGCACCTGGACCCGGCCCGCGCGGACGCGCGCCCCTCGGAGCTCTCCGGTGGGCAGCGGCAGCGCGTCGCGCTGGCCCGCGCGCTGGCCGCCCGCCCCGCGGTCGTCGTGGCCGACGAGATCACCTCGGCGCTCGACGTGTCGGTGCAGGGCACGGTCCTCAACCTGGTCCGCGAGCTCCAGCGCGAGCTGGGCCTCTCCATGCTCTTCATCTCCCACAACCTCGCCGTCGTGCGGTACGTCGCGTCGTACGTCGCCGTCATGCACCGCGGCGTGGTCGTCGAGCAGGGCCCCACCGCCCGGGTGCTCGCCGAGCCGACCGAGACCTACACGCGCGACCTGCTGGCCGCCGTCCCCGGCCGTTCCGGGAGCACCCCCGGCGCCACCCCCGGAACCTCCAGCGCCTCCCCAAGGAGCCACCCATGACCCGCACCATGCGCATCGACGACCTCACGGCCCTGGCCGTGCCCTCCCAGCCGGCGCTCTCCCCGGACGGCGGCACCGTCGCCCACGTGGTCCGGACCCTCGACACGGCCGAGGACCGCACCGTCGACCGGCTCTGGCTGGTCGGCACCGCCGGCGGCGACGCGCGCCCCCTGACCGCCGGGCCCGCCGACACCGCGCCGTCCTGGTCGCCCGACGGGTCGCGGATCGCGTTCGTCCGCGACGGCCAGGTGCACGTGCTGGCGGCGACCGGCGGCGAGCCGCGACAGGTCGGGCACCTGCCGTGCGGCGTGGCCGGGACCCCCGCGTGGAGCCCCGACGGCACCCGGCTGCTCGTCCCGGCCCCGGTCGACCCGACCGACGGTGCGGAGCCGCTCGTCGCCCGGCGCCTGGACTACCAGTCCGACGGTGCGGGGCTGCTCGGGGCGGCACGCCGCCAGCTGCACGTGCTCGACGTCGACTCCGGCCGGTGCCGGCAGCTGACCGACGGGCGTGAGCACGCCGACGGGCCGGCCTGGTCGCCCGACGGCCGCTCGATCGCCTTCCTGCGCAAGGTCGGCGACGACAGCGACCTCACGTTCCGCACGGCCGTCCACGTGCTCGACGCCGAGGACCGCAAGGCCGAGCCCCGGGTCGTCGCGCTGGCCGACGGGCTCGCCGGCGCGGTGTCGTACGCCCCGGACGGCCGGAGCCTCCTCGTCATCGGCCACCCCGGCGACCCCGTCGGGCACCAGCACCTGCTGCGCGTGCCGCTGGACGGCGGCGCGACCCGCGACCTGACCGGCCACCTGGACCGCAACGTGATGGCGGGCGGGCCGGCGTACCCCGGCGCCCGGCCGCACGTGCTCGCCGACGGCCGGGTCCTCGTCGCCGTCCGCGACCGCGGCTGCACCCACCTGTGGGCGCTCGAGCCCACCGACCCCGCGCCCGCCGCGACGCCGGTCCTCGCCGGCGAGGGGCGGGTCGTCTCCGGGCTGTCGGTCGTCGGCGGCACGGCCGTCGTCGCGCTCACCACGCCGACGTCGTACGGCGAGCTGGTCGCGCTCGACCTCGCGAGCGGGACCGAGACCGTGCTCACCGACCACGGGGCCGGCCTCGCCGACGTCGAGCTGTTCGTCCCCGAGGAGCGGACGTTCACCGTCTCCGACGGCGTGGAGGTCCAGGGCTGGCTGGTCCGCGACCCCGCCCGCTCCGGCCCGCGCCCGCTGCTGCTCGACGTGCACGGCGGCCCGCACAACGCGTGGAACGCCGCCGCCGACGAGATGCACCCCTACCACCAGGAGCTCGCCGCGCGGGGCTGGGTCGTGCTGCTGGTCAACCCCCGCGGCAGCGACGGCTACGGCGAGGAGTTCTACGACGGCGTCAACGGGGCCTGGGGGGTCGCCGACGCCCAGGACTTCCTCGAGCCGATCGACGCGCTCGTCGCCGAGGGCCTCGCCGACCCCGACCGGCTGGCGGTCACCGGCTACAGCTACGGCGGGTTCACGACCTGCTGGCTCACCGCCCACGACGACCGGTTCCGGGCCGGCGTCGCCGGCGGCGTGGTGAGCGACATGGTCAGCATGTACGGCACCTGCGACGACGGCACCTGCATGAGCTCCTACGAGCTCGGCGGGACGCCCTGGGAGCAGCCCGAGGCGTACGCCGCGATGTCGCCGATCACCCACGTCGACCGGGTCACCACGCCCACGCTGGTGCTGCACGGCCTCGAGGACCTCACCTGCCCGGTCGGCCAGGCCCAGCAGTGGCACACCTCCCTGCGCCACCGCGGCGTGCCCACCGAGCTCGTGCTCTACCCGGGGGCCGCGCACGCCTTCATCCTGCTCGGCCGGCCCTCGCAGCGCCTCGACTACGCACGCCGCGTCGTGGACTGGGTCGAGCAGCACGTCCTCCGCGACGGTCGGCCCCGCCTCGATCTCGGCCACTGGCAGCGGCGGCTCTCGGCCCTCGCCGAGAAGCACGGCGTGCCCGGGGCGCAGCTGGGCATCCTGCGCCTCGGCGGGCCCGACGCCGAGGACGAGGTGGTCGTCGCGACCCACGGTGTCCTCAACGTCGACACCGGCGCGCCGGTCACCCCCGACTCGGTCTTCCAGATCGGGTCGATCACCAAGGTGTGGACCGCGACCCTCGTGATGCAGCTGGTCGACGAGGGGCTCGCCGACCTCGACGCCCCGGTGGTGGAGGTGCTGCCGGAGCTGCGCCTCGCCGACCCCGACGTCACCAAGCAGGTCACGCTGCGCCACCTGCTCAACCACACCAGCGGCATCGACGGCGACGTCTTCACCGACACCGGCCGCGGCGACGACTGCCTGGAGAAGTACGTCGCGCTGCTGCACGAGCAGACCCAGAACCACCCGCTCGGCGCGACCTGGTCCTACTGCAACGCCGGCTTCTCGGTCCTCGGCCGGGTGGTCGAGGTGCTCACCGGCACCACCTGGGACCAGGCGATGCGCGACCGGATCTTCGCCCCCCTGGGCATGCGGCGCGCGCTCACGCTCCCCGAGGACGCGCTGCTCCAGGCCGCCGCGGTCGGCCACGCCACCGAGGACGGTCGCAAGCAGGTGGTGCCGATCTGGCAGCTGCCGCGGTCGGTCGGGCCCGCGGGCCTGGTCACCGCCGACGCCGCGGACGTCCTCGCCTTCGCCCGGCTCCACCTGACCGAGGGCCTGGCCCCCGACGGCACCCGTGTCCTCGGCGAGGAGTCGGCTCGCGCGATGGCCGCTCATCAGGCCGACCTGCCCGACGTCCACTCCCTGGGGGACTCCTGGGGCCTGGGCTGGATCCGGTTCGGCTGGGACGGCCACCGGCTCTACGGCCACGACGGCAACACCATCGGGCAGGCGGCGTTCCTGCGGGTCCTGCCGGAGGCCGGCCTCGCGGTGACGCTGCTGACCAACAACGACGGCAGCCGCGACCTCTACGAGGACCTCTACCGCGAGCTGTTCGACGAGCTCGCCGGCGTGCGGATGACCCCGCGGCTGGTGCCGCCGGAGCCGCCCGCCGACGTCGACCTCGCGCCGTACGTCGGCACCTACGCCCGGGCCGGGGTCCGGATGGAGGTGCTCGACGGCGGACCCGGACCGCGGCTGCGGACGACCGTCCTCGGGCCGCTGGCCGAGATGGTCCCCGACCCGGTGGAGGAGCACCCGCTGGTCGCCTACTCGCCCGGCATGTTCCTCACCCGGCCCGAGGGCGCCGAGACGTGGTTCCCGGTCACCTTCTTCGAGCTGCCCACCGGCGAGCGGTACCTCCACTTCGGTGCCCGCGCGACGCCGCGGGTCGACTGATGGACCACCTGGAGGAGCTGCTGGCCGACGCCCGCGAGCTGATCGGCTGCGAGTCGCCCTCGACCGACCTCGCGGCGGTCGCCCGGTCCGCGGACGTCGTCGCCCGGGTCGGCGAGCGCCGGCTGGGCCGGGCCCCGGAGCGGATCGTGCTCGACGGCCGGACGCACCTGCGCTGGCGGCTCGGCGAGGGTCCCTCCCGGGTGCTGCTGCTGGGCCACCACGACACCGTCTGGCCGATCGGCTCCCTGGGCACCCACCCCTGCGCCGTCACCGACGCGGCCGAGGGCGGGGTGCTGCGCGGCCCGGGCTGCCTGGACATGAAGGTGGGTCTCGCGATGGCCTTCCACGCCGCCGCCGGCCAGGACGGGGTCACCCTGCTGGTCACCGGCGACGAGGAGCTCGGCTCGCCGAGCTCCCGCGGCCTGGTCGAGGAGGAGGCCCGCGCCGCCGGCGCCGCGCTGGTGCTCGAGGCCGCCGCCGACGGCGGCGCGCTCAAGAGCGAGCGCAAGGGCGTCTCGCTGTACGACGTGCGCCTGCTCGGCCGCGCCGCGCACGCCGGCCTGGAGCCCGAGCGCGGGGTCAACGCGACGCTCGAGCTGGCCCACCAGGCGCTGGCCGTGGCCGCGCTGGCCGACCCGGCCGCAGGCACGACGGTCACCCCGACGGCGGCGCGCTCGGGGCAGACCACCAACACGGTGCCGGCCGAGGGGTCGTTCGCGGTCGACGTCCGGGTGCGCTCGCTGGCCGAGCAGCAGCGGGTCGACGACGCCGTCCGCGCGCTGCGGCCGGTGCTCGACGGAGCGGCCGTCGAGGTCCACGGCGGCCCCAACCGGCCGCCGCTGGAGGCGTCGTCCTCCGCCGCCCTGCTCGAGCGGGCACAGGGGCTCGCCGCCCGGCTCGGGCTGCCGCCGCTCGAGGCCACCGCGGTCGGGGGCGCCTCGGACGGGAACTTCACCGCCGGCGTCGGCACCCCCACCCTCGACGGCCTGGGCGCCGTCGGCGGTGGGGCGCACGCCGACCACGAGCACGTCCTGCTCGCGCCGCTCGTCGGGCGCACGACGCTGCTGCGCGCCCTGGTCGAGGACCTGCTGGCCGTGCCGACGAACCGGGCCCGCGCGACTTGTGGGGCGCGACCATGACGCTGCCCGAGAAGGCCGGGAGCATCGGCCACGTGACCGACCTCGCCGCCGCACCGCAGCGGGCACCCGAGCCGGCGACCGAGCTGGACCGGGCCGTCCGGGTGGCCGAGGCCGCCGCGCTCGCCTCCGGGGTGACCGTGCGCGAGCTCGCCGGCCTCGGCGAGCTGGAGCAGGTCGTCGACCTCTACGCCGGCATCTGGGGCCGCAGCACCAACCCGCCGGTCACCCTCGAGCTGCTCCGGGCGTTCACCAAGGCGGGCAACTACGTCGGCGGCGCCTTCGCCGAGGGCCGGCTCGTCGGCGCCTGCGTGGGGTTCTTCCACGCGCCGGGCGACGACGCGCTGCACAGCCACATCGCCGGTGTCTCGCCGGAGGTGGTGGGCCGCAGCGTGGGGTTCGCGCTCAAGCTGCACCAGCGCAGCTGGGCGCTGCTGCGCGGCGTCTCCGACATCGCCTGGACCTTCGACCCGCTCGTCAGCCGCAACGCCTACTTCAACGTCGGCAAGCTGGCCGCGCGTCCGGTGGAGTACCTCACCAACTTCTACGGCCTGATGCCCGACTCCCTCAACGGCCAGGACGAGACCGACCGCCTGCTCGTGCGGTGGCGCCTGCTCGACCCGGCCGTCGTGGCCGCCTGCTCGGGTACCCGGGTGCCGTTCCCCGCCGGCCCGGAGGGCCCGGACGGCCCGGACGGCGAGGTGGTCACCGCCGTGGGTGTCGGGGACGACGGCTCCCCGGTGCCCGGACGGCTCGACGCGGCCGTCCTCCGCGTCGCCGTGCCGCGCGACATCAGTGGCCTCCGGGTCACCGACCCCGTGCTCGCGCACCGCTGGCGGACCAGCGTGCGCGAGGCGCTCGCGGCGCTCCTCGCCGACGGCGCCCGCATCACCGCTTTCGACCCTGCCGGCTGGTACGTCGTTCGGAGAGACCTGTGAAGCTCAACGGCGTGGAGCTCCTCCACGTGTCCATGCCCCTCGTGTCGCCGTTCCGGACCTCGTTCGGGACCCAGGTGACGCGCGACCTGCTCGTGCTCCGCGTCGACACCGACGCCGGCGAGGGCTGGGGGGAGTGCGTGACGATGGTCGACCCGCGGTACTCCTCGGAGTACGTCGCCGGCGCGGCCGACGTGCTGCGCCGCTACCTCGTGCCGACCCTCGCCGCGGCCGGCCCGCTCGACGCCTCCCGGGTCGCCGACGTGCTGGCGCCGTTCAAGGGCCACCGGATGGCCAAGGCCGCCCTCGAGATGGGCGTCCTGGACGCCGAGCTGCGCGCCGGCGGCCGCTCCTTCGCGCGCGAGCTCGGCGCGGTCCGCGACCGGGTGCCCGCCGGCGTCTCGGTCGGCATCATGGACGGCGTCCCCCAGCTGCTCGACGCGGTCGAGGGCTACCTGGCCGAGGGGTACGTCCGGATCAAGCTCAAGATCGAGCCCGGCTGGGACGTCGAGCCGGTCCGGGCGGTCCGGGAGCGGTTCGGCGACGACGTCCTGCTGCAGGTCGACGCCAACACGGCGTACACGCTCGCCGACGCCCGCCACCTCGCTCGCCTCGACCCGTTCGACCTGCTGCTGATCGAGCAGCCGCTCGAGGAGGAGGACGTCCTCGGGCACGCCCGCCTCGCCCAGCTGATCACCACCCCGGTGTGCCTCGACGAGTCGATCGTCTCCGCGCAGTCGGCCGCGGCGGCGATCACGCTCGGCGCCTGCTCGGTGGTCAACATCAAGCCCGGGCGGGTGGGCGGCTACCTCGAGGCCCGCCGGATCCACGACGTCTGCCGCGCCCACGGCGTGCCGGTGTGGTGCGGAGGCATGCTCGAGACCGGCATCGGCCGTGCGGCGAACGTCGCGCTCGCCGCGCTGCCCGGGTTCACGATGCCCGGCGACACCTCGGCCTCGGACCGGTACTACTCGACCGACGTCACCGACCCGTTCGTCCTCGAGGAGGGCACGCTCGCGGTGCCCGAGGGACCCGGCATCGGGGTCACCCCCGACGCCGACCGGCTCGCGGCCGTCACCACGCGGACGGAGTGGCTGTCGGCGTGAGGAGCGCCGTACGCCGCTAGGGTCCGGGTCGTGCAGTCCTCGGCGGTCCCGGGCCCCCGGGCGCGGGCCAGCCTCGCCCGGGTCCTGGACGACCTCGGGAGCACGCTGCTCGAGCTGGTCCACGGCGACCCCGGTCGCGCGGAGGAGATCAGCGGCGTGGTCATCCACGACCCGCTCGACGCGCCCGTGCTGCCGCGCCGCTCGCTCGTGCTCGGGGTCGGCGTGGAGGAGCCGGACCGGGTGGCCGAGCTGCTCGGCGAGCTCGGGCGGCGGGACGCCGCGGCGCTGGTGCTGCGGGCGCCGGTGCCGGTGTCGCCGGAGGTGCGCGCCGCCTCGGAGGCCGCCGGGGTGCCGGTGCTCGGCCTGAGCCGGGGCGCCCCGTGGGCCCACCTGGCCGCCATGCTGCGCTCGCTGCTCGTCGAGGGCGACGTGGGTGCGGTGGCCCCGGAGTCGCTGGGCGGGCTGCCCTCCGGCGACCTGTTCGCCGTCGCCAACGCGATCGCCTCGCTGCTGGACGCGCCCATCACCATCGAGGACCGGAGCTCGCGGGTCCTGGCGTTCTCCGGCCGCCAGGACGAGGCCGACCCCTCGCGGGTGGAGACGATCCTGGGCCGGCAGGTGCCCGAGCGCTACTCCCGGATCCTCAGCGAGCGGGGGGTCTTCCGCGAGCTGCACCGCAGCGACCAGCCGATCTTCGTCGACCCCACGCCGGACGCCGACCAGGTCTTCGTCATGCCCCGGGTCGCGGTCGCGGTCCGGGCCGGCGACGAGGTGCTCGGCTCGATCTGGGCCGCCGTCCCCGGACCACTGTCGCCCGAGCGCACCGACGCCCTGCGCGACGCCGCGAAGCTCGTCGCCCTGCACCTGCTGCGCGTGCGTGCCGGCGCCGATGTGGAGCGCCGCGTGCGCGCGGACCTCGTCGGCTCGGTGCTCGAGGGCGGCCCCGGTGCCCGGGAGGCGCTGGAGCGGCTCGGCCTCGCCGACAGCCCGCTGCTCGTGCTCGCGCTGGCGGTGCCCGACCCCGACCCGGAGACCGGCGACGACCCCGTCCTCGCCCACGAGCGGCAGCGGCTCAGCGACGCCTTCGCCGTCCACCTCAGCGCTGTGCACCCGCGGTCGGCCACCGCGCCGGTCGGCGGGGTCACCTACGCCCTGGCGGCGTACGCCGGTCCCGCCGGGGAGGGGGAGGCCCGCGCCGTCCGTGTCGCCGGCGACTTCCTCGAGCGGATCGGTGAGCGGCTGCGCACGGTGGTGGCCGTCGGGCCGGTCGCGACCTCGCTGAGCGAGATCGGCCGGTCACGGGAGACGACCGACCGGGTCCTGCGGGTGCTGCGCGACGACCCGTCGGCCGGCCCGGTCGCCCGCCTCGTCGACGTCCAGACCGAGTCGCTGCTGATGGAGCTTCGCGACCGGGTCCTCGCCCGGGGCGAGCCGGTCACCGGGCCGCTCGCCGCGCTGGTGGCCTACGACGAGGAGCACGACGGCAGCCTGGTCGCCACCCTGCACGCCTGGCTCGAGGCGTTCGGCGACGTCAACCGCGCCGCCGAGGCGCTCTACGTGCACCCCAACACCTTCCGCTACCGCCTGCGCCGCGTGCGCGAGGTCGGCGGCCTCGACCTGCTCGACCCCGCCCAGCGGTTCGCCGTCGGCCTCCAGCTCCGGCTCTGGCCCGGCCTCACCGCCGGCGCGCCCTCCACCGACGACCCGGCCTGACCAGCGGGCCGCTGGTCGAGCAGGCGAGCGCCAGCGAGCCGTCGTCGAGACCCGGTGAGGTGGTTGCGGTGGTGGGGAGGTGCGGGGGTCTCGACGACGCTCAGGCGTTGGGCGCCTTCGCTGCTCGACCAGCGGTCGCCGGCAAGCCGTCGTCGAGACCGGGTGAGGTGGTTTCGGTGGTGGGGAGGTGCGGGGGTCTCGACGACGCTCAGGCGCTGGACGCCTTCGCTGCTCGACCAGCGGGTTGCCGGCGAGCCGTCGTCGAGACCCGGTGAGGTGCCTGCGGTGATGGGGACGTGCGGGGGTCTCGACGACGCTCAGGCGTTGGACGCCTTCGCTGCTCGACCAGCGGGTTGCCAGCGAGCCGTCGTCGAGACCCGGTGAGGTGGTTGCGGTGGTGGGGAGGTGCGGGGGTCTCGACGACGCTCAGGCGCTGGTGCGGGCCGCTGGTCGAGCAGGTGAGCGCCAGCGAGCCGTCGTCGAGACCGGGTGAGGGTGGTTGCGGTGGTGGGGAGGTGCGGGGGTCTCGACGACGCTCAGGCGCTGGACGCCTTCGCTGCTCGACCAGCGGGTTGCCAGCGAGCCGTCGTCGAGACCCGGTGAGGTGCCTGCGGTGATGGGGACGTGCGGGGGTCTCGACGACGCTCAGGCGTTGGACGCCTTCGCTGCTCGACCAGCGGTCGCCGGCTCAGGCGCCGGACGCCTTCGCTGCTCGACCAGCGGTCGCCGGCTCAGGCGTTGGACGCCTTCGCTGCTCGACCAGCGGGTTGCTGGTCGAGCAGGCGAGCGCCAGCGAGCCGTCGTCGAGACCCGGTGAGGTGGTTGCGGTGGTGGGGAGGTGCGGGGGTCTCGACGACGCTCAGGCGTTGGGCGCCTTCGCTGCTCGACCAGCGGTCGCCGGCCTAGGCGTTGGACGCCTTCGCTGCTCGACCAGCGGTCGCCGGCTCAGGCGTTGGGCGCCTTCGCTGCTCGACCAGCGGTCAGGCGACGAGGGCGCCGAGGAGGACGGAGAGGGGGACCACCAGCAGGCCCTCGCGGAGGAACTGGGTCCAGGTGACGTGCAGGCCGGCGAGGCGGCAGCGGCGCCGCCAGAGCAGGTTCGCCAGCGAGCCCCAGAGCAGCAGCATGCCGCCGGTGTTGACCCCGACCAGCAGGGCCGGCTGGAGGCCGTCGTCGGTCAGCGGCGCGAGCGCGAGCCACGCCGGGAGGTTGTCCACGGCGTTGGCGAGCAGGGCCGCCGCGGCGGCCACCGCGACCGGGCCGGGCCAGTCGAGGCGCTCGACGTCGACCACCCGCAGGGCGACCTCGACCAGGGTGAACAGCGCGAAGGTGCCCACGAGGATGACCGCCGGGACCGAGCTCAGCAGCCGGCCCGGCCGCACCAGCCCCGGGTCGCGGACGACGGCGAGCAGCACGAGCACGGCCAGCCCGCCGGTCGCCGCGGCCCAGGCCGGGGCGCCGACCACGGTCGCCACCGCGATCCCCAGCGCGACGGTCGCGCTGCCGGCGACCAGCACGGCGTCGTACGCCGGGAGCGTGCGGGGGACGGGGTAGGTGCCGGTGAGCGCCGCCCGGTGCCGCAGCGCGAGGACCGTGACCACGACGGCCAGCACGACGACCTGCGGCAGCCAGAGGTCGGCGACGAACGCACCGGCCGACTGCCCCGTGCGCTCGACGGCCAGGAGGTTGGTGAGGTTCGAGATCGGCAGCAACAGGCTCGCGCCGTTGGCCAGCCACAGCGTGGCGAAGGCGAACGGCAGCGGCGCCACCCCGACCTGGGCGGCGAGCGCGAGGGAGACCGGGGTGAGCATCACCGCGGTGGTGTCGATCCCCAGCAGCACGGTGGTGACGGTCGCGAGCAGGCAGTGGGCCGCGAAGAGCAGCGGCGTGCGGCCACCGGCCAGCCGGGCGACGGCGTGGGCGGCGACGTCGAAGAGCCGGGCGTCCGCGCACAGGTCGCTGACCAGGGTGATGACGAGCAGGAAGGCGAGCACGGGCCACGTGGTCGTCCAGGCGGCGGCGGTCGCCTCGACCAGGACGTCCGGGAGCACGGCCGCACGGTAGTGCCCCGGACGGCGACGAGCCCGGCCGCCCCGTGGTGGGGCGACCGGGCTCGAGCGGGGTCAGGCGGTCGGGCTCACTCCAGGTCGAAGCGGTCCAGCTCCATGACCTTGGTCCAGGCCTGGACGAAGTCCTGGACGAACTTGTCGCGGGCGTCCTCGCTGGCGTAGACCTCGGCGAGGGCACGCAGCTGGGAGTTCGAGCCGAAGATCAGGTCCACCGCGGTGGCGGTCCACTTCGGCTCGCCGGTCGCGGCGTCACGGATGTCGTAGACGTTCTCCTCCGACTCCGAGGCCTTCCACTGCGTGCCGGGGGCGAGCAGGTTGGCGAAGAAGTCGTTGGTGAGCACGCCCGGCCGGTCGGTGAGGACGCCGTGCTGCACGCCGCCGACGTTGTTGCCGAGCGCCCGCAGGCCGCCGACGAGGACGGTCATCTCGGGGGCGGTCAGGTCGAGCATGTAGGAGCGCTCGACCAGGAGGACCTCCGGCTGCATCTTCTCGCCGGACCGCAGGTAGTTGCGGAAGCCGTCGGCACGCGGCTCGAGGACGCGGAAGGAGTGGACGTCGGTCTGCTCCTGGGTGGCGTCGGTGCGGCCGGGGTGGAACGGCACGGTCACCTCGACACCGGCGTCCCGGGCGGCCTTCTCGACCGCGGCCGAGCCGGCCAGGACGATGAGGTCGGCCATCGAGACCTGCGCGCCGCCGCGGCCGTTGAACTCCGCCCGGACGGCCTCGAGCCGCTCGAGCACCCGCTCGAGCTGCTCGGGCTGGTTGGCGGCCCAGCCGCGCTGCGGTTCGAGGCGGATCCGCGCACCGTTGGCGCCACCGCGCTTGTCCGTGGAGCGGAACGACGCGGCCGACGCCCACGCGGTGGAGACCAGCTCGGAGACGGTGAGGCCGGACTCGAGCACGGCCGACTTCAGCGCCGCCACGTCGGCGTCGCCGACGAGCTCGCCCTGCACCGGCGGGACCGGGTCCTGCCACAGCTGCGCCTCGGGCACCCACGGGCCGAGGAAGCGCTCGATGGGGCCCATGTCGCGGTGGAGCAGCTTGTACCAGGCCTTGGCGAAGGCCTGCGAGAACTCGTTGGGGTTCTCGAGGAAGCGGCGCGAGATCTTCTCGTACTCGGGGTCGAAGCGCAGCGCGAGGTCGCTGGTGAGCATGGTCGGCTTGCGCTTGGGGGAGTCGGCGGCGGGGCCGGGGACGATCGCCTCGGCGTCCTTGGCGACCCACTGCCAGGCGCCGGCCGGGCTCTTCTCCAGCTCCCACTCGTACTTGAAGAGGAACTTGAAGAAGTCGTTGCTCCACCGGGTCGGCGTGGAGGTCCAGGTGACCTCCAGGCCCGAGGTGATCGCGTCGGCGCCCTTGCCGGAGCCGAAGCCGCTCTTCCAGCCCAGGCCCTGCTCCTCGATCGGCGCGGCCTCCGGCTCGGGGCCGACGAGGTCGGGGTCGCCGGCGCCGTGGGTCTTGCCGAAGGTGTGGCCGCCGGCGATGAGCGCGACGGTCTCCTCGTCGTTCATCGCCATCCGCGCGAAGGTGTCGCGGATGTCGCGGGCCGAGGCCAGCGGGTCCGGGTTGCCGTTCGGGCCCTCGGGGTTGACGTAGATCAGGCCCATCTGGACCGCGCCCAGGGTCTCCTCGAGCTCGCGCTCGCCGGAGTAGCGCTCGTCGCCCAGCCAGGTGTCCTCGGGGCCCCAGATGATCTCCTCCGGCTCCCAGATGTCCTCGCGGCCGAAGGCGAAGCCGAAGGTCTGGAAGCCCATGTCCTCGAGCGCGACGGTGCCGGCGTACACCAGCAGGTCGGCCCAGGAGATCTTCTGGCCGTGCTTCTGCTTGACCGGCCACAGCAGGCGGCGGGCCTTGTCGATGTTGGCGTTGTCGGGCCAGCTGTTGAGCGGGGCGAAGCGCTGCGAGCCCTCGCCCGCGCCGCCGCGGCCGTCGAAGATGCGGTACGTGCCGGCGGCGTGCCAGCTCATCCGGATGAAGAGGCCGCCGTAGTGGCCGAAGTCGGCGGGCCACCAGTCCTGGGAGGTGTTGAGGACCTCGACGATGTCGCGGCGCAGCTCCTGCAGGTCGAGCTTCTTGAACTCCTCGGAGTAGTCGAAGTCCGGACCGAGCGGGTTGCTCTTGGAGGAGTGGGCGTGCAGCGGCGAGAGGTCGAGGCTGTTGGGCCACCAGTCCTTGTTGGTGTGCGGGCGGCCACCGGTCTTGGGCGTCGGCGAGTCGATCGCCGGGTTCTCGCTCTCGCTGCCGTGCGCGGCGGCGGAGTCGTGCATGACCGGGCAGCCGCCCTCGGCCTTCCGGTCCACCCCCTGGGGGCTGACGGGGGCGTTGTCGTCCTGGGTCATCGATGTCCTTCCGGTGGTGGTGCTGGTGGAGGGGTCAGGCAGGGGTGGTGCGGGTGGTGCTGCCAGTGGTGCTGCCAGTGGTGCGGGCGGCCGCGCAGTCGGGGCAGGTGCCCCAGTACACGACCTCCGCCTCGTCGACCACGAAGCCGTGGTCGTCGGACGCGGTGAGGCACGGGGCGTGGCCGACCGAGCAGTCCACGTCGGCGATCGCGCCGCAGGAGCGGCAGACGACGTGGTGGTGGTTGTCGCCCACCCGGGACTCGTAGCGGGCGGTGGCCCCGGCCGGCTGGATGCGGCGGACCATGCCGGCGTCGGTGAGCGCACGCAGGACGTCGTACACCGCCTGGTGGGACACCGCGCCGAGGTCCGCGCGGACCTGGCCGATGACCGTGTCGGTGTCGGCGTGCGGGTGGTCGTGGACCGCGGTGAGCACGGCCAGTCGGGGCTTGGTCACCCGCAGTCCGGCCTCACGCAGCTCGGCCGTGAAGTCCGGGGTGGTGCCCGCGGAGGGCCCCGGCTGGCGGTCCGGCGTCGTCATGGCACGAGCATCGCGGGTTTTCTGGATCAAGTCAAGATTACGTGCGGGAGCCGTCCCGACGTGACCCGGCTCACCCTAGAGTGCGGGGACAGGACGCGTTGGGGAGGAACCATGGCCGGTCAGGACGCAGCACAGCCGGAGCCGCAGGGGGCGCGGCTGTCGTACGCCGCGGGCGGGGCCGAGCCGCCGCTGCTCGAGGAGACGATCGGCGCGAACCTCGAGCGCACGGTCGCGGCCCACGCCGAGCGGGAGGCCCTCGTCGAGGTCGCCACCGGCCGTCGCTGGACCTGGGCGGAGCTCGACGCCGACGTCGACGCCCTGGCCCGCGGCCTGCTCGCCGCCGGGATCGAGCGCGGCGACCGGGTCGGCATCTGGGCGCCGAACTGCGCGGAGTGGACGCTCACCCAGTACGCCACCGCCAAGGTCGGCGCGGTCCTGGTCAACGTCAACCCCGCCTACCGGACCCACGAGCTCGCCTACGCCGTCGAGCAGTCGGGGATGCGGCTGCTCGTCGCCGCCTCCCGGTTCCGCACGAGCGACTACGCCGCGATGGTCGCCGCGGTCCGCGCGGACTGCCCGGCGCTGGAGCGGGTGGTCCTGCTCGACACCGAGGACTGGGCGGCCCTCCTGGCCGAGGGCGAGCCGCTGCCGGCCGGCGCGGTGGCCGAGCGGATGGCGGAGCTGGACCCCGCCGACCCGATCAACATCCAGTACACCTCCGGCACCACCGGCCGCCCCAAGGGCGCGACGCTCAGCCACCGCAACATCCTCAACAACGGCTACCTCACCACCGAGCTGATCGCGCTCGGCCCCGAGGACCGGCTGTGCATCCCGGTGCCCTTCTACCACTGCTTCGGGATGGTGATGGCCAACCTCGGGTGCACCAGCCACGGCACCACGATGGTCATCCCGGCGCCGGCGTTCGACCCCGAGGCCACCCTGGCCACCATCGCCGCCGAGCGCTGCACCGGCGTGTACGGCGTGCCGACGATGTTCATCGCGATGCAGCACCACCCGACGTTCGCCGACCACGACCTCTCGACGCTGCGCACCGGGATCATGGCCGGCTCGGTGTGCCCGGTCGAGGTGATGCGCCGCTGCATCGAGGACATGGGCATGACCGAGGTGTCGATCGCGTACGGCATGACCGAGACCTCGCCGGTCTCCTGCCAGACCCGGGGCGACGACGACGTCGAGCGGCGCACGGCCACCATCGGGCGGGTCCACCCCCACCTCGAGATCAAGGTGGTCGACCCGGTCTCGGGCGAGACCGTCGGGCGGGGCGAGCCGGGGGAGTACTGCACGCGCGGCTACTCGGTGATGCTCGGCTACTGGGAGGAGGAGGAGAAGACCCGCGAGGCCGTCGACGCCGACGGCTGGATGCACACCGGCGACCTCGCGGTGATGCGCGAGGACGGCTACTGCACGATCGTCGGGCGGATCAAGGACATGGTGATCCGGGGTGGCGAGAACATCTACCCGCGCGAGGTCGAGGACTTCCTGCACACCCACCCCGACGTCGAGGACGTCCAGGTCGTCGGGGTGCCGGACGAGCGGTACGGCGAGGAGCTGTGCGCCTGGATCCGGGTGCGTGCCGGGGCGGAGCCGCTCGACGCGGCCGCGGTGCGGGCCTACTGCGAGGGTCGGCTGGCGCACTTCAAGGTGCCGCGCTACGTCCTCGTCGTCGACGAGTTCCCGATGACGGTCACCGGCAAGGTCCGCAAGGTCGAGATGCGCGAGCGGTCGGCCTCCGAGCTCGGGCTGGGCTGAGCGGCTCGACGCCGATCGTGCCGGCCGGGCGGGGTTACCCTGCTGCGGGCCGAGCAGCAGGAGGTGGCCGTGGACGCGAGCGGTGCGAGCCGGGCCTGGCGCTCGACGCTGACGGACCTGCGGGAGCGCAGCGGGGCGCCGATGGTCTTCGGCGGGCCCGTGGGGACCGGCGGGCTGCGGCTGACCCACTTCGTCGGCGCGCGCACCGGCTCGCTCGACGGCCTCGTCGTCCGCGCCGGCTCCGGCCTCGGCGGGCGGGTGCTGCGCGAGTCCGACGTCCTGGTCGTCGAGGACTACGGGCTGGCCTCGGAGATCACCCACGACTACGACGCGGCGGTCTCCGCGGAGGGCCTGCGCACCGTCGTCGGGGCACCGGTCGTCGTCGGCCGCTCGGTGCGGGGCGTGGTGTACGCCGGCCTGCGCGGCGCGCCCGGCCGCTCCGACCACGTGCTGCGGCTGCGGGCCGCGGCGACCGGCGCCGCCCGGCACCTGGCGCGGGAGATCGCCGTCGAGGACGAGGTCGAGCGGCGGGTCGCCGCGCGGCAGGCGGAGGAGGCGCGCTCCGCGGTCTCGCTCGGCCGTGCGCACGCGGAGCTGCGCGAGCTGGCCGCGAGCACCACCGACCCGGCGCTGGGCGCCCGCCTCGAGCGGATCGCCGCAGCGATGGTCGAGGAGGCGCCGGCCGCGCCGCCGCTCTCGCCCCGGCAGGTCGACGTGCTCTCGCTGGTGGCCACCGGCGCGCCGTACGCGGTCGTCGCGGAGCGGCTGGGGCTCTCGGCCCAGACGGTGAAGTCCTACATGCGCGACCTGCTCGTCGTGCTCGGTGCGCACGGCCGCCACGAGGCGGTCGCGGAGGCGCGCCGCCGCGGGCTCCTGCCCTGACGCGGCACCGACGGGGCACCCCATCGGGGGGTGTGACGACCGTCTCCCGGCGATGACGCTGGTGCCATGACCGCCACCGCAGAGCTGCGCCGCGTCCGCGACGCCCTGGTCGAGCGCCGCACCCGGTACGCCGATGCCGTCGCCGACTTCTCCTGGCCCGACGTCGGAGCGACCTTCAACTTCGCCCACGACTGGTTCGACCCGTTCGCCCGCGGCAACGACGCCCCCGGGCTGGTGATCCTGGAGGAGGACGGCACCCGTGCGTCGTACTCCTTCGCCGAGCTGGTCGACCGCTCCGACCAGGTGGCGGCGGCGCTCGGGTCCTACGGGATCGGCCGCGGCGACGCGGTGCTGGTGATGCTCGGCAACCAGGTCGAGCTGTGGGAGACGATGCTGGCGCTGACCAAGGTGGGCGCGGTGATCATGCCGACGACCACGGCGGTCACGACGGCCGAGCTCGCCGACCGGATCCGCCGCGGCGATGCGCGTGCGGTGGTCTGCAACCCCGCCGACACCGCCAAGCTCGACGGCATCGAGGGCGACTTCCTCCAGTTCGCCGTGGGTGGCGCGGAGGGGTGGCTCGACCACGGCGCGGCCTACGAGCTCGAGCCGCGGCCGGTCCCGCACCCGGGCAACGGCACCGACGACCGGCTGCTCCTCTACTTCACCAGCGGCACCACGAGCCGGCCCAAGCTGGTCGAGCACACCCACCGCTCCTACCCGGTCGGCCACCTCACCACGATGTACTGGCTGGGCCTGCGGCCTGGCGACGTGCACCTCAACGTCTCCAGCCCCGGCTGGGCCAAGCACGCGTGGTCGAACTTCTTCGCGCCCTGGCTCGCCGAGGCCACCGTGCTGGTCCACAACTACCGGCGCTTCGACCCCGTCACGATGCTGCGGGCGATCCGGGAGGAGCGGGTGACGACGTTCTGCGCGCCGCCGACGGTGTGGCGGATGCTCATCAACGCCGACCTGAGCGGCGGCCCCGGCGACCTGCGCGAGGCGATCGGCGCCGGCGAGCCGCTGAACGCCGAGGTGATCAAGCAGGTGCGCGACCACTGGGGGCTGACCATCCGCGACGGCTTCGGGCAGACCGAGACCACCGCCTCGATCGCGAACACCCCGGGCCAGCCGGTCAAGGCCGGGTCGATGGGCCGCCCGCTGCCCGGAGTGCCGGTCGTCCTGGTCGACCCCGCCACCGACGAGGTGGTCGAGGGACCCGGCGAGGGGGAGATCTGCCTGGACCTCGCGGCGGGCCCGGTGACGCTGATGACCGGCTACCAGGGCGACCCCGACCGCCACGCGGAGGCGATGCGCGGCGGCCGGTACCACACCGGCGACGTCGCCGACCGCGACGAGGACGGCTACATCACCTACGTCGGCCGCACCGACGACGTCTTCAAGGCCTCCGACTACAAGGTGTCGCCCTTCGAGCTGGAGTCGGTGCTGATCGAGCACCCGGCGGTCGCCGAGGCGGCCGTCGTCCCGGCCCCGGACGCCGTCCGGCTCGCGGTGCCCAAGGCGTACGTCGCCCTCGCCCCCGGCCACGAGCCCACTGCCGAGACCGCCCGGTCGATCCTGGCCCACGCGCGCGAGCAGCTCCCGCCGTACCTCCGCGTGCGCCGGCTGGAGTTCTTCGAGCTGCCCAAGACCATCTCCGGCAAGATCCGCCGCGTCGAGCTCCGCGCCCGGGAGGTGGAGGTCGCCCAGCAGCGCCCCAGCACCGAGTACCGCGACGACGACTTCGACCTGAGGGCGTGACGGCGCCCCGGCCCGGCCTGCGCGACGAGGCGCGCCGGGCCGGGACTAGGGTCGCGGGCGTGCAGCTGCCAACCGCGTCGGACGTCGAGCGAGCGGCGGGACTGCTCGGCGGGGTGGTCGGGACCAGCCCGCTGCAGCACTCCGCCCGGCTCTCCGCCGCCACCGGCCTCGACGTGTGGCTCAAGCGCGAGGACCTGCAGGAGGTGCGGTCCTACAAGGGCCGTGGCGCCTACAGCCTGATCGCGGGCCTGTCCGCCGCGGAGCAGCAGCGTGGGGTGACCTGCGCCAGCGCCGGCAACCACGCCCAGGGCGTGGCGTTCGCCTGCTCCCGGCTGGGCGTGCGGGCCACGATCTTCCTGCCCCGGACCACGCCCCGGCAGAAGCGCGCGCGGATCGCGGCGCTCGGCGGCCGGTTCGTCGAGGTCGTCGTCGACGGCGACACCTACGACGACGCCGCCCTGCGCAGCCGCGGGCTCGCCGAGGCGACGGGTGCGGTCGTCGTGCCGGCGTTCGACGACCCCCGCACCATCGCCGGCCAGGGCACGGTCGCCCTGGAGATCCTCCAGCAGCTCGGCCGCGCGCCCGCCGCCGTCGTCGCGCCGGTCGGTGGCGGCGGCCTGCTGGCCGGCACGCTGACCGTCCTCGCAGAGCGGGCCCCGCGGGTCGCCGTGGTCGGGGTGGAGCCGGCGGGCGCGGCGTCCATGACGGCCGCGCTCGCGGCCGGGGCGCCGGTCGAGCTCGAGGCCGTCGACTCCTTCGTCGACGGGGCCGCCGTGCGCCGCGTGGGGGACTGGACCCACGCCGTCGCCGCGCAGCACCGACCGGAGGTGCGCACCGTCCCCGAGGGACTGGTCTGCGTCGAGATGCTCGACCTCTACCAGTCCGACGGGATCATCGCCGAGCCCGCGGGGGCCCTGGCCACCGCCGCGCTCCGCGACTCCTCCGCGGGCGGTCCGGTCGCCGAGCCGGGCGCCACCGTCGTGTGCGTGCTCTCCGGCGGCAACAACGACGTCAGCCGGTACGCCGAGGTGGTCGAGCGGGCGCTCGTGCACGAGGGGCTGCGCCACTACTTCCTCGTGGAGTTCCCCCAGGAACCGGGTGCGCTGCGGATGTTCCTCGACGACGTGCTCGGCCCCGACGACGACATCGTGCTCTTCGAGTACGTCAAGCGGTCCAACCGCGAGACCGGCCCGGCGCTGGTGGGCATCGAGCTGCAGCGGCCGGCCGACTACGCGCCGCTGCTGGAGCGGATGTCGACGTCCGGCATCCGGGTCGAGGTGGTCGAGCCGACCAGCCCGCAGTTCCGGATGGTGCAGTAGCGGTTCCCGCGTGGAGGAGTGGGTACCCCCGGCTCGCCAGCTGACGCCGTACCCGAGGAGACGGAGCCGATGCCCTCGATGGAGCCCATCCCGGAGACGCGTCGGGCGATCGACGAGCTCGACGCGGACCTGGAGGGGACCGACACCGACCTGCTCGACCGGCTGCTCGCCGCGGCGGCGGAGGTGCGCCGCGTCGTGCCCGACTGCCTCGGGCTGAGCCTGGGCTACCTCCGCGAGGGGGTCGTGCTGACCCTGGTCGCCAGCGACGTCGACGTCGCCGTGCTCGACGCGGTGCAGTACCTCGCCGGCGGCCCCTGCGTGGACGCGGCCGCGGCCGAGTCGGTGCTCGAGGAGCAGCACGCCGACCTCTTCGACGAGGACCGGTGGCAGCTCTTCGCCCGGACCTCCGCGGCCAAGGCCGTGCGCAGCACCCTCACGCTGCCGATCGTCGAGGCTGGCGAGGTGGTCGGCACGGTCAACCTCTACGGTGCCTCGTCCCACGCCTTCACCGGCCACCACGAGGAGCTCGCCGAGGTGTTCGGCGCCTGGGCCCCCGGCGCGGTCACCAACGCGGACCTCTCCTTCAGCACCCGGGCAGAGGCCCGGCGCGCGCCCCAGCGGCTCGCGGACCAGCGCCTGGTCGACACGGCCGTCGGCATCGTCAGCGAGCAGCTGGGGGTCGACGTCGACGCCGCCCGCGGCCGCCTCTCCGAGGCTGCCTCCCGGGCCGGCGTGCAGCTCACCGACCTCGCCGAGGCGGTCCTCGAGTCCGCGCTCCGCCGGGCCGAGCCCGGCCCCGACGGCGAGCCCGAGGACTGAGCGCCGCCCGACCCGGCTCCGGCCCTGAGTCGTGCGGGGTGGTCCAGGGTGGTCCGGACCGGGGTTTGGGCGCCCGCGCGGACGGGCAGGAGGCGGGCCTGCTGGAGGGAGCATGACTGCCGCAAGGCACCAGCAGGACGGGTTGCCTCCGTGCCCCGTCGGGCTGTCCCGGTCGGTCCCCCCCCAAACCAGCGACCGGGGCAGTCCATCTCGCGGCGGGTCACCCCCCGCCGCTCAAGCGGCGCCGTCGCGCCGGACGGCCCGGGGCGTGCGGCCCCACCAGCGCCGGGCGGAGCGGGAGAGGGCCGACTGCTCGGCGAAGCCGACCATGCCCGCGACCTGGCCGAGGGGCAGGTCGGTGCCGGTCAGCAGCCGCAGTGCGGCCTGGCGGCGTACGTCGTCGAGCAGCGCCCCGAACGTCGTCCCCTCGGCCTCGAGCCGGCGCTGGAGCGTCCGCGGGTGCATCGACAGCAGGGAGGCGACCGTGCCGACGTCGACCGGCCTGGTGCCCAGCGCCTCCTGCACCACCGCGCGCACCCGCGGCGCGAGCCGGCGCTCGACGCCGGGGGACTGCTCGGCCAGGAAGGCCACCGCCAGCAGCCGCAGGTTGTCGTTGACCCCGGTCAGCACGTGCTGGGACAGCTCCCGGGGCACCCGCAGCACCGCGGCCGGCACGTCGCGCCCGACCCGGACCGGTGCCCCGAAGAAGTCCTCGTACGCCGCGGCCGGCGCCGGCGGCCGGTAGGGGAGGTCGACGCTGCGCAGGCCGTACGGCCCGCCGACGAGGTAGGTGATCGTCCGGTGCACGAACCCCACGCCCAGGTCGGTGCCCTGGACCGGGCCGGCGCTCGTCGCCGGCCCGTAGAGCAGCGCCGCCGAGGAGCGGTCGCCCGAGGGGTCGGGCCCGACGGTGAGGCTGAGCGAGCGGCCGTGGACGAAGAGGTACCGCGAGGTGCAGGCGAGGGCGTCGCCGAGCGTCGGCGAGTGCTGGATCGCGACGGCGAGCGAGCCGAGCATCGTGAGGTCCTGCCGCCGCGCGATCCGCAGGCCGAGGTCGGGGGCGTCGAGCTCCCGGGCGGCCAGCTCGAGCACGGTCGCCGCGGCCTGCTCCGGCACGAGCACGTCGTCGCGGTCGAGCGCCTCGACGGGCAGCTGCGCGGCACGGGCCAGGCGCTCGGCGTCCCCGCCGAGCTCGGCGACGGTCGCACGCAGCCCCCGGAGGCCTGCGGAGCGGATGTGGCTCACCGGTCCAGCCTGGCGGTGCTGTCGCGATCGGGCAAGTTCGTGTCGCGCGGGGGCAAGTCTGCGGCGAGCGGCTGGCGGAGGATGGCAGGCATGGAGCAGAGCGAGCACGTCGACGTCGTGGTGGTCGGAGCCGGCCTGTCGGGGGTCGGGGCGGCGTACCGCCTGCAGACCGAGCGGCCCGGCACGACGTACGCCGTCCTCGAGGCGCGCGCGGACCTCGGCGGCACCTGGGACCTCTTCCGCTACCCCGGCGTGCGGTCGGACTCCGACATGTACACGCTGGGCTACTCCTTCAAGCCCTGGCGCGACGGCCGGTCGCTGGCCGACGGCCCCTCGATCCTGCGCTACATCCGCGAGACCGCGACCGAGCACGGCATCGACCGGCACATCCGCTTCTCCAGCAAGGTCGTCGGCGCCGACTTCGACACCGCGGAGGCGCGCTGGACGCTCACGGTCGAGGACACCGTCAGCGGCGAGCGGCGCACGATGACGTGCGGGTTCCTCTACTCCTGCGCCGGCTACTACGACTACGACCACCCGCACGACCCGCAGCTGCCGGGCGTGGAGTCCTACGCCGGCGAGCTGGTGCACCCGCAGTTCTGGCCCGAGGACCTCGACACCGCCGGCAAGCGGGTCGTCGTCATCGGGTCGGGGGCGACCGCGGTGACGCTGGTGCCCTCGCTGCTCAAGGGCGGCTCCGGCGGCTCGGGCGGCTCGGGCGGGGCCGCGCACGTGACCATGCTCCAGCGCACGCCGACGTGGATCAGCGCGGTCCCGGCGAGGGACAAGAAGGCGGAGCGGATCAAGAAGGTGCTGCCCGCCGGCGCGGCCCACCACGTCATCCGCGCCAAGAACATCGCGTTCAGCACGGCCTTCTACCAGTTCTGCCAGCGCCGGCCGCAGCAGGCGCGCAAGCTGCTGACCGGCCTCTCCACCCGCATCCTCGGCGACGCGCAGCTGGTCGCGGACCACTTCACGCCGTCGTACGACCCGTGGGACCAGCGGCTGTGCGCCGTGCCGAACGCCGACCTCTTCGGTGTCGTCAAGGACGGCCGCGCCGAGGTGGTCACCGACCGGATCGCGTCGTTCGTGCCCGAGGGCATCCGGCTGGAGTCCGGGCGCGTGCTCGAGGCCGACGTCGTGGTGACCGCGACCGGGCTGAAGCTGCTCGCCTTCGGGGGGATCGAGCCCCACGTCGACGGGGAGCGGGTCGACCTCGCCGAGCAGTTCGTCTGGAACGGCGCGATGATGACCGGCGTGCCGAACTTCGCGGTCTGCATCGGCTACACCAACGCCTCCTGGACCCTGCGGGCCGACCTGACCCACCGGCTGGTGACCAAGGTGCTCGCCTGGATGGAGCGCACCGGCGAGCGCGCCGTCGTGCCGCAGCCGGACGGCGAGCTGTCACCGCGGCCGCTGCTCGACCTGGCCGCGGGGTACGTCCAGCGCTCGATCGGCGCCTTCCCCCGCCAGGGCGACCGCGCCCCGTGGCTGGTCCGGCAGAACTACGTGCTCGACTCGGTCCGTACGCTGCGCACCGACCTGTCCCGCACGCTCGCGCCGGTCCGTCCCCGGGCCGCGCAGCGCGGCGCGGACGTGACCGGCGACGCGAGCGAGGAGATGGTGGAGGTGGGCGCATGACCGGCACCTGGGAGCCCGACCTGCTGGGGGACGGCTACGAGCAGCAGGTGCTCGAGCTGGGACCCGACCCCGACGGGGAGGGCGACGTCCGTGCGGTCCTCGTCCGCCGCGGCGTGCGGCCGGGGGAGGAGGTGCGCGGGGCGGTGCTCTACGTGCACGGCTTCTCCGACTACTTCTTCCAGACCGACCTCGCGGACTTCCACGCCGAGCGGGGCCTGGCGTTCTACGGCCTGGACCTGCGCAAGTCCGGCCGGGCCCGCCGCGACGGGCAGACCGCGCACTACGCCTCGGACCTCGAGCACTACGACGCCGAGCTCGAGCAGTCCATGGCGAGCATCGCCGCCGACCACGGGCCCGACGCCCCGGTCGTGGTGGTCGCGCACTCCACCGGCGGCCTGATCACGCCGCTGTGGCTCGACCGCCGTCGTCGCGCCGGGCGCACCGCCCCGGTCGCGGGCCTGGTGCTCAACAGCCCCTGGTTCGACCTGCAGGGGCAGGCGGTGCTGCGCGGGCCGGTGACCCAGGTGCTGCGGGTGCTGGCGAAGGTCGCCCCGCTGCGCGCGCTGGACCTGCCGAAGAGCGCGGTGTACGGCACCTCCCTGCACGTCAGCGGGAAGGGCGAGTGGGACTACGACGTCGTGCTCAAGCCGCTCGAGGGCTTCCCGGTCACGGTCGGCTGGCTCAACGCCGTGCGCCGCGGCCACGCCCGCCTGCACCGCGGGCTCGAGGTGGGCGTGCCGTCGCTGGTGCTGCGCTCGGACAAGACCCACTACGCCCGCGAGCACACCGACGCCAGCGACCGCGCCGACACCGTCCTCGACGTGAAGCAGATCGCCCGCTGGGCCGGCTGCCTGGGCGGCGAGACCACGGTCGTCCCGATCACCGACGCCCGCCACGACGTCTTCCTCTCCCTGCCCGCGCCGCGCGCCGCGGCGTACGACGTGCTGGGGGAGTGGCTGGCCCGGCACCTGGGCTGAGCTCCGGAGGGCCGCGGGCTGGTCGGAACCGACGGCCCCGACCTCACGGACCCCCGAGCCCGACCGAGGCCGGCGGCTCGGTGAGCACGCGCAGCGCGAGCGCCGTGGTCGCCTCGACACCGAGGTGTCCGACCACGCGGGTGACCCGGTCCGGGTCGAGCGGCAGCAGGCCCGGCGAGCCGGGGACGTCCGGCGTGAGGCCGAGGTCGACCTCGCGCCCGCGCATGATCGAGAGGTTGAACTCGTACCGCTCCCGCGCGCCCTCGGCGGTCAGCCGGGCGAGCAGCCGGCGGCCCATCCGGGAGGCACCGGTCTCCTCGCACCAGGAGTCGACGGCGGCCACGAGGTTCTCGCCGGCGCAGTGGTCGATGTCGGCCCACACGGCCTGCATCGAGCCGAGCTGCTCGAGCAGCACCGGAGCGGTCTTCTCGCCGATGCCCGGGACGCCGGGGAGGTTGTCGCTGGCGTCGCCCCGCAGCGCGGCGAACTCCAGGTAGCTCGTCGCCGCTACGCCGTACATCGCGTGCAGCCGGCGCGGGTTGAGCAGCGGGGAGGCGCTGATGCCGCCGTCGATGAGGCGCAGCACCGAGGTGTGCTCGCTGATGTGGGCGAAGGAGTCGCGGTCGGAGGTGACCAGCACGCAGCTCCACCCCTCGCGCTCGGCCCACGTCGCGGCGGAGGCGTTGACGTCGTCGGCCTCGAGCCCCGGCGGGGTGACCGCCAGCAGGCCCAGCGCGTCCAGCAGCGCGCCGGCGCGCTCGAGCTGGTCGACCAGGTGCGGGTCCTTGGGCGCGCGGCCGGCCTTGTACGCCGGGTAGGCCGTCTCGCGCTGCGAGGTGCGCCGGTCGTCGAGCCCGAAGAGCACCGCGTCGGGCGCGAACTGGTCGACGGTCTCGAGGATCTGGCGCAGCATGCCGTGCAGCGCCCACGCGGGTCGCCCGCCGCGGTCGCGGAGGTCGGTGTGGGCCCGGGCGTGGTGGTTGCGGTGCAGCAGCGACGGCGCGTCGACGGCGAGGAGCAGCTTGCGGGGGCGGTCGGGTGGTGGGCGCATGGCGGTGCGGCGAGCCTACGTGTCGCCGCCGGTCCCCGCCGCGGACCCCGGTACGGTCTGGCCACCACGGGCACGCCGTGGGACCAACGGACGTGACCAGGCACCGGGACCGGGCGGAGGTGGGGCATGGCGAGGCGCTCGGCACCGTTCGGCGCGCGCGTCCTGGGCCGCCCGGACCAGTCGGTGCGGTCGCTGCGGCTGCGCGTCCAGCTGCTGCTCACGGTGATGCTGGTGAGCACGAACGTCATCGCGGCCGGCGTCGTCTTCCTCATCGCCTCCTTCGTCGTGCCCTCGCCCCGGCCGACCGGCGGGACGCTGGTCTCCCTGGCCATCGCGGTGCCGACGTACGTCGGCGTGGCGGTCGTCATCGGCGTCGGCGTCGGCACCCGGCTCAGCCTGCGGGCGCTCCGCTGGGCGACCCAGGGCGCCGAGCCCGACCTGAGGCAGCGGCTCGCCGCGCTCCGCGTCCCGCTGTGGCTGACCGTCATGCAGGGCGCGCTGTGGCTCGGCGCGACCGTGCTGTTCACGACGCTGTCGCTGGTCCTGCAGCCGGAGCGGGCGCTCGGGTCGGGCGTCGCGGTCGGCATCGCCGGGCTGGTGGCGTGCGGCATCGCCTTCCTGCTCGCCGACTTCGTGATGCGGCCCATCTCGGCCCGCGCGCTCGACGGCCTCGCGGTCACCGACCGGCCCCGCGGCGCGGGTGTCGGTGGCCGGATGGTGCTCTTCTGGTGCCTCGGGACCGCCGCGCCTGTCGGCGGGATGGTGGTCGCCTCGATCGTCGGGCTCGCCGGCGACGACGACGCGCGCGGCCGGCTCCCGTTCACCGTGCTGGCGATCAGCGCGGTCGTGCTCGTCTTCGGCCTGCTGACCACGGTGCTCAACGCCCGGTCGGTGGTCGCGCCGGTCATCTCGGTGCGCGACGCGCTGCTCGACGTCGAGCAGGGCGACCTCGACCGGGAGGTCGTCGTCTTCGACGGCACCGAGCTGGGCTCGCTGCAGGCGGGGTTCAACGCGATGGCCCAGGGGCTGCGCGAGCGCGAGCAGCTGCGCGACCTGTTCGGCCGCCACGTCGGCCGCGACGTCGCGCTGGCCGCGGCCGCCCGCGGCGTCGAGCTGGGCGGGGAGTCGCGCGTGGTGTCGGTGCTCTTCGTCGACCTGGTCGGCTCCACGACGTACGCCACCCGGCACGACCCGGCGGAGGTCGTGGACACGCTCAACCGGTTCTTCGGGGTGGTGGTCGAGGAGGTCGACCGGCACCAGGGGCTGGTCAACAAGTTCATCGGCGACGCCGTGCTCGCGGTCTTCGGCGCGCCCGTCGACCACCCCGACCACGCCACCGCCGCGCTCTCGGCGGCCCGGGCGATGGCGCGCCGGCTGGCCGCGGAGGTCACCGAGATCGACGCCGGCATCGGCGTCGCCACTGGGGAGGCGGTCGCGGGCCACGTCGGCGCGGCGAGCCGGCTGGAGTACACCGTGATCGGCGACGCGGTGAACAGCGCCGCCCGCCTCACCGACCTGGCCAAGGAGGTCCCCGGCTGCGTCCTCGCCGCCTGGGCGACCGTCGAGGCGGCGACGGCCGAGGAGGCCAAGCACTGGAAGCGCCACGACCCGGTCGTTCTCCGCGGTCGCCACGAGGAGACCGACACCGGCGTGCTCTGTGGCTGACCGGGCCGGGGGGTCTCCAGCGACCGTGTGGTCGCTCCACACGCGGCAGGACGCGTGCCCAGCGACAAGAAGGTCGCTGAACGCCCCCTCAGCGGAGCTCGGCCGCCCGCGCCTGGACCTCGCTGCGGATGGCGGCGAGCGCGGCGACCGCGGGCGCGCGACGGACGCTCGCGCTGGCGAGGGCGGCCACGAACGCGAGCTCGACGCGCACCCGGCTGGGCAGCACCGGCTCGAGGCCCGTCGAGCGGCGGGCGAGGAACTTGGGCAGCAGGGTGATCCCGGCGCCGGCCCGGGCCGCCTCCAGCTGCGCGAAGACGCTCGTCGAGCCCAGCTGGACCGCCCGCTTGGCGAAGAGCCGGTCGACCAGCTGCAGGTCGCTGACGCGCAGGGATCCCTCGACGTAGTAGACGAGCGCGTGGTCGTCGAGCTCGGTCAGCGACCGCGGCCGGCCGGCGTCGTCGAGGTAGGCGGGCGCGGCGAAGAGCCCGAGCTCGTACGCCGCGATGTCGATCGTGCGCACCCGCGGGGACAGCGGCTCGCCCACGCCGACCTCGACGTCGGCCCCGCTGCCGTGCACGATCGGGCGGGTCGCGGCGGTCAGCTCGACGGTGACCCGGGGGTGCCGCCGGCGCAGCGCGGCGAGCGCCGGCGCGGCGTACACCGCGGCGAACGCCTCGGGTGCCGAGACCCGCACCAGGCCGGCGAGCTCACCCTCGGCACCGTCGCCGTCGCGGGTCAGCGCGTGCCGGGCCGTCGTCACCGCGCGCTCCACCGACTCCGCGGCGGGCAGCAGGGAGCGCCCGAGCTCGGTGAGGTGGCAGCCGCGGGTGGTGCGGGAGACGACCGGCGCGCCGACCGTGGCCTCGAGCGCGTCGAGCCGGCGCGAGATCGTGGAGTGGGTCAGCCCCAGCGCGGTGGCGGCGGAGCTGAGGTTGCCGGTGCGGGCGACCTCGAGCAGCACCACCAGGTCGTCGGCCCGCATCGCCGTACCTCCTCCGGCGTCGATCGGCTGTGCATCCTCGCACAGCCGGTGTGCGCGGGTCGGCGTTGTCCCCGGCGGCCGGGTGGGCGAACCTGTACCGGTCCGGCGCACCACCGAGCCCAGGAGACCGCACCCGTGAAGCTGCAGACCACCATCGACGCACCCGACGCCGGCACCCCCGACTGGCCGATGCTCATCGGCGGGGAGTGGGTCCCCTCGGAGAGCGGCGAGTGGCGCGACGTGGTCACGCCCGCACGCGCCGAGCAGGTCCTGGCCCGGGTCCCCGAGAGCACGAAGGCGGACCTCGACCGCGCGGTCGCGGCCGCCACGGCGGCGCTGCCGGCCTGGCGGGCGCTGCACTTCCGCGAGCGCGGCACGATCCTGCTGCGCATCGCCGACGCGCTCGAGCAGCGCGCCGAGGACTTCGCCCAGCTGACCGCCCAGGACACCGGCAACGCGCTGCGCACCCAGGCGCGGCCGGAGTCGGCGACGCTGGTGGCGCTGTTCCGGTACTTCGGCGGCGTGGCCGGTGAGTTCAAGGGGACCGTGCTGCCGGCCGGCGACGACCAGCTGCAGTACACCCGGCTGGAGCCGCTCGGCGTGGTCGGCGCGATCCTGCCGTGGAACTCCCCGCTGATGATCGCCGCGATGAAGCTCCCCGCCGCGCTGGCCGCGGGCAACACGCTCGTGGTCAAGCCCGCCGAGGACGCCCCGCTGACGATCCTCCTGCTCGCCCAGGTGATGTCCGAGCACCTGCCCGCCGGCGTGCTCAACGTCGTCACCGGCGTCGGCGAGACCGTCGGCCAGGCGATCTCCGAGCACCCGGGCATCCACAAGGTCTCCTTCACCGGCTCCTCCGAGGTCGGGCGGGTCGTCGGCGCGACCGCCGGTGGCCGCTTGGCCCACCAGTCCCTCGAGCTGGGCGGCAAGAGCCCCAACATCGTCTGCCCCTCCGCCGCCGCCCCCGACGTCATCGAGGCGACCGCCGAGGGCGTGCTGCTCGCGATGCGCTTCACCCGCCAGGGCCAGTCCTGCACGGCCGGCTCGCGGCTGTTCCTCCACGAGGACGTGCACGACGAGTTCCTGCGCGTGCTGGTCGAGAAGGTCTCGGCGCTCAAGGTCGGCGACCCGCTCGCCGAGGAGACCGACATGGGCGCGATCATCAACCGCTCGCAGTACGAGCAGGTCCTCGACTACATCGAGGACGGCAAGTCCCAGCCCGGCGTCCGGGTCGCGCTGGACATGTCGCGCGAGGTCCCCGAGGGGCTCGAGGGCTACTACCAGGGCCCGACCATCCTCGCCGGGGTCGCCAACGACTGGCGGATCGCCCGCGAGGAGGTCTTCGGCCCGGTCCTGGTCGTCATCCCGTGGACGGACGAGGACGACGTCGTGGCGATGGCCAACGACTCCCACTACGGCCTCGCGGCGTTCGTCTGGTCCCGCGACATCGACCAGGCCCTCGGCCTCGCCCACCGCATCGAGTCCGGCTGGGTGCAGGTCAACCAGGGCGGCGGCCAGGTGATCGGCCAGTCCTACGGCGGCTACAAGTCCTCCGGCATCGGCCGGGAGTTCTCCATCGAGGGCGCCATCGAGGGCTTCACCCAGACCAAGCAGATCAACGTCAAGCTGGGTCGCTGAGGCTCGCGCCGGCCGGATGGTTCATCGGCCAGCCGCTGAAGCTTCCGGCCGCCCGCCCGCTCACGTCCCGCAGTACGTCGTGTACGACCCGAAATTGGGCGGGGCGGGGGCGGCGTACGCCTCCAGCCCCGGGCGCTCGTAGTACGGCGCGCGCAGCACGTCGACGAGCCGCTCGACCGGCCCCAGGTCGCCGGCGGTGGCGGCGTCGAGCGCCTCCTCGACCAGGTGGTTGCGCGGGACGTAGACCGGGTTGACCCGGTCCATGGCGTCCGCGTCCGGCCCGAGGGCGCGCCACCGCTCGAGCCAGTCGTCGAGGACCGGGAGGTCGAGCACCATCCCGCGGACCGGCTCGGCGTCCCCGCGGGCGGCGGCGGAGAGGGCGCGGAAGAACGACGTCCAGTCGACGTGCCCGGACCGCAGGATGGGGAAGAGCTCGTCGACCATCGGCACCAGCACGTCCTCGGCGAGCCCGGCGGGCAGGCCGGTCTTGAGGCGCATCCGCTCGGTGAACTCGGCGCTGTAGGTGCTCCGGAACGCCCCGAGCGCCTCGGTGGCGATCTCGATGGCGCGGTCCTCGGACTCGTCGAGCAGCGGCAGCAGCGCCTCGGCGAGGCGGGCGAGGTTCCACTCGGCGACGACGGGCTGGTTGCCGTAGGCGTAGCGCCCGCCCTCGTCGATCGAGCTGAACACGGTGGCGGGGTCGAAGGCCTCCATGAACGCGCACGGGCCGTAGTCGATGGTCTCCCCGGAGAGCGTCATGTTGTCGGTGTTCATCACGCCGTGCACGAACCCGATCGACATCCACTGGGCGACCAGCGCCGCCTGCACCGCGACCACCGCCTCCAGCAGGGCGAGGTACGGCGCGGCGGCCTCTCGCGCTGCGGGGTGGTGCCGGTCGATCGCGTGGTCGGCGAGGCGGCGCAGCAGCTCGGTGTCGCCCGTCGCGCGGGTGTACTGCACCGTTCCGACGCGGAGGTGGCTCGACGCCACGCGCGCCAGGACCGCGCCGGGGAGCACCGTCTCGCGCTGCACCTTGCGGCCGGTGCCGACCACGGCGAGCGACCGGGTCGTCGGGACGCCCAGGGCGTGCATCGCCGTGGCGACCACGTGCTCGCGCAGCATCGGCCCGACCGCGGCCAGGCCGTCACCGCCGCGGGCGAAGGGCGTGCGCCCCGAGCCCTTCAGGTGCAGGTCGCGGGTGCGGCCCCGGCCGTCGACCAGCTCGCCCAGCAGCAGCGCGCGCCCGTCGCCGAGCCGCGGCGAGAACCCGCCGAACTGGTGGCCGGAGTAGGCCTGGGCCACCGGCCGTGCGCCCTCGGGGACCACGGTGCCGGTCAGCAGCCCCAGCCCCTCGGGGCCGCGCAGCCAGGCGGGGTCGAGGCCGAGGTCGGCCGCGAGCTCCTCGTCGAGGGCCAGCAGGCGCGGCTCGGGTGCCTCGGCGGCCTGCCACGGCACGGCCAGCTCGGGCAGCTCGTCGGCGAAGCGGTGGCCGAGGCGGACGGTGGGGGAGGGTGCGACGCTCACCTCCTCGAGAGTACGTCGCCGGGCCGACCCGTCTGGGGGAGGATCGGGTCGTGGCCACCGTGACCGTGCACGACGACGTCCTCTCCCTGCGGCTCACCCGGGCCGAGAAGATCCTCGGCCTGCTCCGCGACGTGGACGTCCCGATCTCGGCGGTGACCTCCGTCGACGTGGTCGACCCCGCCCGCACCGCGGTGCGCGGGGTGCGGGCGCCGGGCTACGCGCTGCCGGGCCACCGCCTCGTCGGCACCTGGCGCGGCTCCTCCCGGCTCCTGGTCGCCGTCCGGCCGCGCCGCCCCGCGCTCCGCGTGGTGCTGGCGGGCCAGCGCCACGACGAGCTGGTCGTCGAGGTCGGCGACCCGCACGCCGTCGCCGGGGCGATCAGCCGCGCGGTCGCCGACAGCGCCTGAGCCGGGCCGGACGGGCCGCCGCGGCCACGAGGCGTCAAGTAACGGTTTGGAAACGTCCGGACAACCTGGGCGCTACCTCTGGACGTGACTGCGGTCACCTCATATGTTGTGCCGCACAACAAACGCGCGATGCCCTCCGGAGGTCGGTAGAGCGGGCGCGGAGATCGCTGAGGAGGCGGATCGCGTGAAGCGGAAGCACAGCCTGGCCCTGGCAGCCCTGATGGGGCTGGCCATGACCGTCACGGCCTGCGGGAACGACGACGGCGGGGACACCGCCAGCAGCGGCGAGAGCTCGTCCTCGGGCGCCAGCGCCGACGGCAAGATCGGCGTCATCCTGCCCGACACCGAGTCGTCGGTGCGCTGGGAGAGCGCCGACCGCCCGGCACTGGCGGCGGCCTTCGACGAGGCCGGTGTCGAGTACGACATCCAGAACGCCGAGGGCGACGCGGAGCGGATGACCCAGATCGCCGACTCCATGATCGGCAACGGCGTCACCGTCCTGGCGATCGTCAACCTCGACTCCGAGTCGGGCGCGGCGATCCAGGAGAAGGCGTCCTCGCAGGGCGTCGCCACCATCGACTACGACCGGCTCACGCTGGGCGGCTCGGCGGAGTACTACGTCTCCTTCGACAACACCGTCGTCGGCGAGCTCCAGGGCCAGGGCCTGGCCGACTGCCTGGGCGACAAGGCGGCGAACATCGTCTACCTGAACGGTTCGCCGACCGACAACAACGCCACCCTCTTCGCCGAGGGCGCCCACAGCGTCCTGGACGAGAAGGACTACAAGGTCGTCGGTGAGCAGGCCGTCCCGGACTGGGACAACGAGGAGGCCGCCACGATCTTCCAGCAGCTCTACACCGCCGCCAACGGCAAGGTCGACGGCGTCCTCGCCGCGAACGACGGCCTCGCCGGTGCCGCGATCGGCATCCTCGAGGGCAACGGTCAGGCCGGCAAGGTCCCGGTCACCGGCCAGGACGCCACCGTCGAGGGCCTGCAGAACGTCCTCGCCGGCACCCAGTGCATGACGGTCTACAAGTCCGCCACGCAGGAGGCCAACGCGCTGGCCGAGGCCGCGATCGCGCTGGTCAACGGTGACGAGGCCGAGACCACCGGCACGACCACCGACAGCGAGGGCGGCCGCGACGTGCCGTCGATCCTGCTCGAGCCGCAGTCCATCACCAAGGACAACGTCGGCGACGTGATCGAGGACGGCGGCCAGAAGGCCGAGGACGTCTGCACCGGCGAGTTCAAGAAGCTCTGCGCCGACGCCGGCATCTCCTGACGCCTGCTGCTCAGGCACCGCAGGTCGCCGGCCCACCGGCCGGCGACCTGCTCCGATCGGCGCCCGGGCCGCACCGCGGCCCGGGCGCCTTTCGTTCACTCGAACAACATTTTCCGAGGGAGTAGGACCTCATGACACAACCGCTGCTCGAGCTGCGCGGGGTCAACAAGAGCTTCGGTGTGGTGCACGTCCTGCACGACGTCGACTTCGCCGTCTACCCGGGCCAGGTCACCGCGCTCGTCGGTGACAACGGCGCCGGCAAGTCCACGCTGGTCAAGATCATCGCCGGCATCTACGGCCGCGACAGCGGCGAGTACGTCTTCGAGGGCGAGACCGTCAACGTCCACGGGCCGCGCGACGTCGCGGGCCTCGGCGTCGAGGTCGTCTACCAGGACCTCGCGCTGTGCGACAACCTCGACATCGTCGAGAACATGTTCCTCGGCCGCGAGGAGACCAAGGGCATCGGCCTCGACGAGGTCACCATGGAGGCCCGGGCGCGCGAGACCCTCGCGTCGCTGTCGGTGCGCACGGTGAAGTCGGTGCGCCAGAGCGTCTCGAGCCTCTCCGGCGGCCAGCGCCAGACGGTCGCGATCGCCAAGGCCGTCCTGTGGAACTCCAAGGTCGTCCTCCTCGACGAGCCAACCGCCGCCCTCGGCGTCGCCCAGACCCGCCAGGTCCTCGACCTGGTGCGCCGGCTGGCCGACCGCGGGCTCGGCGTCGTGCTCATCTCGCACAACATGGGCGACGTCTTCGAGGTCGCGGACCGCATCACCGCGCTCTACCTCGGCCGCGTCGCCGCCGACGTCCCGACCAAGGACGTCACCCACAGCCAGGTCGTCGAGCTGATCACCGCGGGCCGCTCCGGCGACCTCGGCATCCGCGACAACGCGACCGCCACGATCTGAGGACGAGCAGATGACCCTCCAGTCGGACACCACCGACCAGCGACCGGCAGCCGCCGCCGGCTTCGACAACGACAACCGCCAGGCGGCGACGATCGGCGACTCGGCGCGCGACTACCTCAACCGGATCCGCGGCGGCGACATGGGCTCGCTCCCCGCGATCTTCGGCCTCGTCGTGCTGTTCGTCGTCTTCGCCTCGCTCCACGACCGGTTCCTCACGACGTACAACATGGCCAACCTGGTCGTGCAGGCCGGCTCCATCTGCGTCCTCGCGATGGGCCTGGTCTTCGTGCTGCTCCTCGGCGAGATCGACCTGTCGGCCGGTGTGGCCGGCGGCGCCGCCGCCACGATCAGCGCCCTGGTGATGATCGACCACGACTGGCCGTGGTGGCTCGCCACCATCGCCGGCATCGCGGTCGGTGCCCTCATCGGCGCCGTGATCGGCTCGCTGGTGGCGTTCCTCGGCATCCCGTCGTTCGTCGTCACGCTGGCGTTCTTCCTCGCCCTGCAGGCCGTGCCGCTCAAGCTCATCGGCTCCGGCGGCTCGCTGCGCTTCGACGACAAGGTCCTGCGCGGGTTGTCGATCGAGAACGTCCCGGTCACCGCCGGGTGGATAGCCGCTGCGGCGATCGTCCTGGGCTTCGCGGCGATCTCGCTGGTGCAGTACCGCTCGCGGGCCGCCCGCGGCCTGGTCCACAAGCCGATCGCGCTCGTGGTGATCCAGATCGTCGTGCTCGCGGTGATCGTCCTCGGGCTCACCGCGCTGCTCAGCGCCAACCGCGCCCCGAACCCGGACCTGTTCACCATCAGCGGCATCCCGTGGGTCGCCCCGGTCGTCATCGCGCTGCTGCTGTTCTGGACCTTCGTCCTCACCCGGACCCGCTTCGGCCGGCACCTCTACGCCGTCGGCGGCAACGCCGAGGCGGCCCGCCGCGCCGGCATCAACGTCACGCGGATCAAGATCGCGGCCTTCGTGATCGCCTCCTCGATGGCGGCCATCAGCGGCCTGCTCGCCGCGTCGTACACCGGCAAGGTCTCCCCGGGCTCCGGTGGCGGCAACGAGCTGCTGTACGCCGTGGGCGCCGCGGTCATCGGCGGCACCAGCCTCTTCGGCGGTCGCGGTCGCGCGATCGACGCCGTCGTCGGCGGCCTGGTGATCGCGACCATCCCCAACGGCCTGGGCCTGCTCAACCAGGCGAGCTACATCAACTTCCTCGTCACCGGCGGGGTCCTGCTCCTGGCAGCCAGCGTCGACGCGGTCTCGCGCCGTCGTCGGTCCGCGGCCGGCGTCTAGGGACGGGGTGAGCACCCCGCGGCGCGCCGGCCTCGGCACCAACCAGGAGGCTGTGCGGCGACACAACCTCGGCACGGTGCTGCGCCACGTGCACGGCGCGGGGCAGATCTCGCGCGCCGAGCTCACCACCTCGATGGGGCTCAACCGCAGCACGATCGCCGACCTGGTCGGCGAGCTGGAGTCGCTCGGCGTCGTCGAGCGGGCCCTCCCCGTGGGGGCCCGCTCGGGGGCGGGCCGGCCCTCGGCGGAGGTGCGGCTGGCCGGCGTGGGGCCGTACGTCGTCGCGGTCGACCTCGGCGTCGACCGCGCGGTCGTCGCGCGCGTCGCCCTGGGCGGCGAGGTCGTGGAGCGGGGCTCGGTCCCGATCCCCACCGGCGGCAGCGAGGCGTGGCAGGTCGGCTCAGCGGTGGCCGGCCTGATCCGCCGTGTGGTCGAGGCCGCCCCGCCCTCGGCGCCGCTGATCGGCATCGGCATCTCGATCCCCGGCCTGGTCCGCCGCAGCGACGGCCTCGTCCGCCTGGCGCCGAACCTGGAGTGGCAGGACGTCTCCTTCGGGGCGATCGTGCTGGCCGCGCTCGGCGTGGACATCCCCGTGCAGCTCGCGAACGACGCCGACCTCGGCGCGCTCGCGGAGCACCGCCGGGGCGCCGGGGTCGGGGTCGACGACCTGATCTACATCTCCGGCAACGTCGGCGTCGGCGCGGGCGTCATCACCGGCGGCGTCCGGCTCGAGGGCGCGGGCGGGTACGCCGGCGAGGTCGGCCACCTGCCGTTCGCGCCCGAGGGCCGGCTGTGCCACTGCGGCAACATCGGCTGCTGGGAGACCGAGGTCGGCGCCCACGCGATCGCGCAGGCGATCGGGTGCCCGGAGTCCGAGGTGGTCACCCTCGGCGACGTGCTCGACGAGTACGCCGGGCCCCCCCGCGCGCTCGGAGCGACCGGCAAGGCGCTGGGCTACGGCCTGGCCTCGATCGTCAACGCGTTCAACCCCCGGCTCGTCGTCCTCGGCGGCTACCTCAGCTCGCTCTACGCCCTGGTCCGCCACGAGGTCGACGGCGCCCTCGCCGAACGCGCGCTGCCGGCCCCGCTGGAGTCGGTCACCCTCTCCCTGCCCGGGCTGGGCTCGGACTCGGTGCTCCAGGGCGCGGCGGAGATCGCGCTCGAGCCGCTCTTCGTCGACCCCGTCGCCGCGCTCGGCACGGCCCTCGTCGGCGTCGGCGACCAGCTCGCGGGCTAGCCGCCGGCGAGCTCGCAGGCGGGCAGGTCGGCCGTCCCGCCGAGGACGCCGGCGAGCGACTGCTCGGCGGCACCCAGCGCCGCGGCGCGCAGGTCGAGCGTGCCCAGCCGCAGCTCGGGCCGCACCTGGACGTCGGAGGCCAGGCGCGCGTCGAGCACCCGGCGGGCCGGGTCGAGGACGAGGTCGCCGAGCGGCACGAAGTACCCACCCAGGACGACCACGGCCGGGTCGAGCACGCCGGTGAGGATCGCCAGGCCCAGCCCGAGGTCGTGGCCGACCCGCTCGACGGTGGCGCGGGCGGCCGGGTCGTCGACGGCGCGGGCGGCGACCGCGGCGGCGGTGGTGAGCGGGGTGTCCAGCTCCGGCATGCCGAGCGCGTCCAGCACGGCGTGCAGGCCGATCGAGGCCTCCCAGCAGCCGCGGCGCCCGCAGCCGCAGGGGGCTGCGGGGTCCCCGACGGGCATGTGGCCGACCTCGCCGGCGAAGCCCGCGGCCCCCTGCACGAGCTGCCCGCCGACCACGATCCCGGCGCCGATCCCGACGGTGCCGGTCAGGTAGATCGCGTGGTCGACGCCGCGGGCGGCGCCGTGGTGGGCCTCGGCGTACGCCGCGCAGTTGGCGTCGTTGACGACGCGGACCTCGCAGCCCAGCGCCTCGGCCAGGTGGGCGACCAGGGTGTCGCCGCGGAGCGGGAGGTTCGGCGCCCAGGCGACCGTGCGGTCGTCGTCGCGGACCAGCGCGGGGACCGCGACGGTCGCGCCGAGCAGGCGCCCGGGGTGCGCCGCGCGCAGCTCGGCGGCCAGCGCGAGCAGCACCTCGAGCCGGTCCTCGCCGGCCGGGCGCGACTCGCTGGCCAGCACGCCGCCGGCGAGGTCGACCACGACGGCCGAGACGTAGTCGACGTTGAGCTCCAGGCCCAGCCCGAGGTGGGCGCCGGCGCGCAGGGACAGCGGACGGCTCGGCCGGCCCCGGGCGGGCTGCCCGGGACCGGCCGGGGCGGGCGGCTCCTCGACGACGGCGCCGGCCTCCTCGAGGTCGGCGGCGATCGCGCCGACCGTCGCCTTGGCCAGCCCCGTGCGCTGCGCCAGCTCGGCCCGCGAGGCGGGTCCGAGCCGGCGCAGCGACTGCAGCACGGCCGCGGTGTTGGCGCGGCGCAGCTGGCCGGTGCCGCCGCCGGGGCCGGTGGTCACGCTCAGCGCACGCCGTACAGGTGCTCCAGCGCGAGCTGGTCCAGCAGCTCGAAGCCGGCGCCGCGCTGGGCCAGGACCTCGGGGTCGGGGAGGTCCCACTCGAGGAGCTGCTGCCAGCCCTCGCCGTCGCCGAGGCTGGGCTGGGCCAGCTCGGGGAGCTTCGCGGCCTCGAGCGCCGCCTGCACCTCCGGGTCGGCGCGGAACGCCTTCACCTTCTCGCGCAGGATCAGGTAGTTGCGCATGTTCGCCTCGGCGGTCACCCACACGCCGTTGTCGTCCTCGGTGCGGACCGGCTTGTAGTCGAAGTGCACCGGGCCGTCGTAGCCGCCGGCGAGGAGGGTGTCGACCACCCAGAACGCACCGCGGACGTTGCCCGCGCCGAAGCGGAGGTCCTGGTCGTACTTCGGGCCGTTCTGGCCGTTGAGGTCGATGTGGAAGAGCTTGCCCTGCCACAGCGCCTGGGCGTAGCCCGCCGCGGCGTTGAGCCCGGCCATCTCCTCGTGGCCGATCTCGGGGTTCACCCCGACCAGCTCGGGGCGCTCGAGGCGCTCGATGAACGCCATCGCGTGGCCGACGGTGGGGAGCAGGATGTCGCCGCGGGGCTCGTTCGGCTTCGGCTCGATCGCGAAGCGCAGGTCGTAGCCCTGGTCCACGACGTACTGGCCGAGCAGGTCGAAGGCCTCCTTCATCCGGTCCAGCGCGGTCGCGGTGCCCTGCGAGGCGCCGTACTCCGCTCCCTCGCGGCCGCCCCAGGCGACGTACACCTTCGCGCCGAGCTCGGCGGCGAGGTCGACGTTGCGCATCACCTTGCGGATCGCGAAGCGGCGGATGTCGCGGTCGTTGTTGGTGAAGCCGCCGGCCTTGAACACCGGGTGGGTGAACAGGTTGGTGGTGGCGGTGGTGACGACGAGCCCGGTGTCGGCCAGGCCCTTCTTGAACCGGTCGATGATCTGCTGGCGGGTCGCGTCGTCGCTGCCGAACGGGATCACGTCGTCGTCGTGGAAGTTCACGCCGTAGGCGCCGAGCCCGGCGAGCTTCTCGAGGGCGTAGACGGTGTCCATCGGCGGGCGGGTGGCGGTGCCGAACGGGTCGACGCCCTGCCAGCCGACGGTCCAGAGGCCGAAGGAGAACTTGTCCTCCGGGGTGGGGGTGGGGATCTCGATGCTCATGGGGTGCCTTCCGAGGGGTGGGTCCGGAGGTGGTTCCGGCTGGTCGGGGACGGTCGGGGACGGACGGGTGGTCAGGGGCGGTCGCGCAGGGCGGCGTACGCCTCACGCACGTGCGGGGTGGGGTCGGCCTCGAGCAGCCGGGTGCCCGGCAGCGGCCAGGTGGGCGGGGCGTCGGTGCCGGCGAGGGCCCAGGCGGCCTGCCGGGCGGCGCCGAGGGCGACGTACTCCCCGGGCGGCGGGAGCGTGACCGGGCGGCCGAGGACGGCCGGGGCGAGCGCCTGCAGGGCGGGGCTGCGGGTGGCGCCACCGACGAGCAGCACGCGGCGCGGGTCGGTGCCGGTGGCGGCGACGAGCTGGTCGACGGCGTCGGCGAGGGAGCAGAGCAGGGCCTCGTACGCCGCGCGCGCCAGGTCGGCGCGGGTCGTGGCCGGCGTGAGCCCGGTCCAGGTCCCGGTGGCGGCGGGACGGTTCGGGGTGCGCTCGCCGCCGTAGTACGGCAGGAGGGTGACCCCGCCGGCGCCCGGCGTGGAGGCCAGGGCGAGGTCGGCGAGCCCGGCGTGGTCGACGTCGAGCCAGCGGGCCTGGAGGTCGAGGATCCCGGCGGCGTTCATCGTGGTGACCATCGGCAGGAAGCCGCCGCTGGCGTCGGCGAAGCCGGTCAGCACGCCCCTGCCGTCGGCCACCGGCGTCGCGCTGATCGCGGAGGCGACCCCGGAGGTGCCGATCGAGAGCAGGACGTCGCCCGGCTCGAGCGCCATGCCGAGGGCTGCGGCCATGTTGTCGCCGGTGCCGCCGGCCAGCACCGCCCCGGTCGCGGTCTCCCCGGCGACGGCGCCCGGCGCCACGACGCGCGGGAGCGCGAAGGGCCGGCCGAGCGCGGCCTCGGCGAGGTCGGGACGCCAGCGGCCCTCCGGGGTGGCGAAGTAGCCGGTGCCCGACGCGTCGCCGCGGTCGGTGAAGGCCTCGGTGCCGGGCGCCGCGACGTGCCGCGACAGGTAGTCGTGGGGGAGCAGCACCTGCGCGACCCGGGCGGCGTTCTCCGGCTCGGCGTCGCGCAGCCAGCGCAGCTTGGTGGAGGTGAACGAGGCGACCAGCACGCTGCCGATCGCGTCGGCGCACGCCTGCGGCCCGCCCATCTCGGCGATCAGCTCGGCGGCGGCCGACGCGGAACGGGTGTCGTTCCAGAGCAGCGCGTCGCGGACCGGCTCGCCGGCCTCGTCGAGGGCGACCATGCCGTGCTGCTGGCCGCCGATCGCCACCGCGGCGACCTCGCCGGCCCGCGCGCCGAGGCCGGCGACGGCCTCGTCGTACGCCGCGGGCCACGCCCGCGGGTCGACCTCGGTGCCGGGCGGGTGGGCGACCGAGCGGCTGTCGACGACGGTGCCGTCGGCGGCGTCGACGAGCAGCGTCTTGGTGGACTGGGTCGAGGTGTCGACGCCGAGGACGAGGGTCACCCGGCTATTAAGTACGACACTCGAACTAATGTCAACGGTCGGGCGTGATCGTGACCTCGCTGGTCCACCGGTAGGTCTCCCCGGGGCGCAGGACCGCCGAGGGCCACTCCGGGTGGTGCGGGGTGTCGGGGTGCAGCTGGGGCTCGATCGCGATGCCGGCGTACGGCGCGTGCGGCGGGCGGTCGAAGGCCCCGGCGGTGTAGACCTGGACGCCGGGCTGGTCGGCGGCGAGCTCCAGCACCAGGCCGTGGCCGCGCAGCCGGGCCACCTCGCGCAGCGGACCGCCGGGGGACCAGCCGCTCTCGCACCCGCGGACCACGAAGGGGTGGTCGAGGTCGCCGGGCCGGCCGCCCGAGCGGAGGTCGAAGCGCGTGCCGGCGACGTCGGCGACCTCCCCGGTCGGCACGCCGTCGGTGACCGGGAGGTAGGCGTCCGCGTGCAGCGTCAGCTCGTGGTCGGCCGCCGTCTCCCCGCCGAGGCGGTAGTAGGCGTGGCTGGACAGCGAGACCACCGTCGGGGCGTCGGTCGTCGCGGCGTACGACGTCCGCAGGGTGCGGTCCCGCACCTCGAAGCGAGCGCGCACCGTCACCGTGCCGGGGAACCCCTGGTCGCCGTCCGGGCTGACCAGCTCCAGCTCGGCGGAGGTCGGGCCGGAGGCGACGACGGTCCAGGTGCGCCGGTCGAAGCCGTCCGGGCCGCCGTGCAGGGTGTGCCCGCGGTCGTTGGTGGGCAGCTGGTGCGTCGTGCCGTCGACGACCAGCTCGCCGCGCGCGACCCGGTTGGCGTGCCGGCCCACGGTCGAGCCGAGGTAGCGGTCGTCGTCGAGGTGGTCGGCCACCCGCGGCAGCCCGAGGACGACGTCACGCCACGCGCCCCCGCCGTCGCGGGCGCGCAGCCGGTGGACGCGGGCGCCGAGCGGGGCGAGGGCGAGGTGGAGGTCGTCGCTGTGCAGCTCGATCAGCTGCTCGTGGTCGGTCACGGGCGCCGAGGGTAGGCCCCCGTGACCGACGAGCCGTCGGTCAGGCGGGGTACTGCCCGCCGACCGGGCCGCGCAGCGCGCGGTAGCCGGCGAAGCCGAGGCCGAGCATCGTCAGGGCGAGGGCCAGGTGCAGCCAGTTGTCGGCGTTGTTCAGCGGCACGAAGTTCGCGTCGCTGCCGTGGCCGATCGCGAGGCCGTAGACCCACAGCAGGAGGTAGACCAGGCCGCCGCCGGCGAGGTACGCCGCGGAGGCGGTGGCCTTGCGGGCCACGGCGAGCCCGACGACGCCGAAGAGCAGGTGGACGACGTTGTGCAGGACCGAGACCTGGAAGACGCCGAGGAGCTTCGCGTGGCTCTCGTGGCCGGCGATCTCGAGCTGGTCGTAGTTCGTCGTGATGCCGGGGATGAAGCCGGCGATGCCGACGAGCAGGAAGACCGCGCCGTACACGAGCGCGGCGGTGCGGAGGAACGGGACGGCCTTGGACGGTCCGGCCGGGCCGGTGTGGGTGGCATCCATCACGGCTCCTTCCTTGATCGGGTCGGGGACATACCGGGGGTACCCCGCGGCCGCACGACCAGCCCCACCCCGGCGGGGAGGAGTGCGCCGGGCGCTCCCTGGGCACCGCCCGGAGGACTTCACGAACCGTCTCAGGAGGACATGCACATGGCACAGCTGGTGCTCGGGCTGTGGGCGGCCACGGCGTTCTTTGGTGCCTACATGTTCAGCTTCACCCTCGGCGCGGCCCGCTCGCGGGCCGAGGCCGAGCCCGGCCAGCTCACGAGCAAGCTGCCGCCGTTCGCCACGTTCGTGCACCCGCTCTTCGGGCTCGCCGGGCTGGCGCTGTGGATCGCCTACCTCGCCGCGGGCCAGCAGTCGCTGGCGTGGATCACCCTGGTCGTGCTGATCGCCGGCGCCGGCATCGGCGACGTCCTGCTGGTCAAGACGCTGGGCTCCCGCAAGGACGCCGAGCACACGGTCGAGGACCGGATCCCGACCTCGGCGATGGCGATCCACGGCATCCTCGCCGTCGCCACGATCGGCGCCGTGCTGCTGGTCTGCCTCGGCGTGGACAGCCAGGAGGGCGACGACGACGCCGACTTCGGCAAGACCATGGCGCCGGTCGTCCAGCCCGTCCAGCCCGTCCAGCCCGTCCAGGTCGCGCGATGAGCGCCGAGGGCCTCGACGAGGTCTGGGACGACTGGAAGGAGGCGGTCAACATGACCGCCTCGGAGCTGGAGTCGTGGCTGGAGAGCGACGACTCCCGGCGCGTCGGCCAGAAGTCCGGTGGCGGCGAGTCCACCGGCCACAAGTCGGGGAAGCGCATCGTGGGGATCCTGCGCACCAAGAAGGGCGACCTGACCGACGCCGACGTCGCGCACATGCGCAAGGTCGTCGGCTACGTGCACCGCCACCTCGCCCAGGGGCCGGACAAGGACGTCGAGCACAGCGACTGGCGCTACTCGCTGATGAACTGGGGCCACGACCCGACGAAGGGGTGACCCGCCCGCTCAGGCGGTGAGCTCCCCGAGCGCGGTGGCCACGGCGTCGATCCCCCGCTCGACCTCGACGAAGCTCGTGCTGAGCGGGGAGAGCCCGACGCGGAGGCCCGACGGTGGCCGGAAGTCGGGCACGACCCCCCGCTGCCAGAGCAGGGCGGTCACCTCCCGGAACGCCGGGTGCTCGAGCATCACGTGCGCCCCGCGCCCGGCGGGGTCCCGCGGGCTCGCCAGCCGGACGCCGTACGTCGCCAGCCGCTCGTCGGCGAGCGCGACCGCGTGCTCGGTCAGCGCCATCGCCTTCGCGCGGACCGCCGGCATGCCGGCCTCCTCGACGAGGTCGAGCATCGCCTGCAGCGGCTGCATCGCGAGCACCGGCGGGGTCCCGGTGAGCATCCGCCGGATGCCGGGGGCGGGCTCGTAGCCCGGCCCCATCGCGAACGGGTCGGCGTGGCCCATCCAGCCCCACAGCGGCTGCTGGACCTCCGACACCAGGTCGGCGCGGACGTAGGCGAAGGCGGGGGAGCCGGGGCCGCCGTTGAGGTACTTGTAGGTGCAGCCGACCGCGAGGTCCGCGCCCCACGCGTCGAGCTCGACCTCGACCGACCCGGCCGAGTGGCTGAGGTCCCAGACGACGAGCGCGCCGGCGTCGTGGACCAGGGCGGTGAGCGCCGCCCCGTCGGCCACGTGGCCGGACCGGAACGCGACGTGGCTGAGCAGCACCAGGGCCGTCCGCGGGCCGAGCGCGGGCACGAGGTCGTCGGCGGTGACGCCGGCGTCGGGGTGCGCCTCGACCCACCGGACCTCGAGCCCGCACTCGGCGGCGACCCCCTCGACCAGGTAGCGGTCGGTGGGGAAGTTGTCGCGGTCGACGACCACCTCGCGCCGGCCGGGCCGCGCGGCGACGGCCGCCCGCAGGAGCTTGTAGAGCAGCACCGAGGTCGAGTCGCCGACGACGACCTGGCCGGGGCCGGCGCCGAGGACCACCCGGCCGAGCCGGTCGCCGACCCGCGTCGGCTCGTCCATCCACGACTCGTCCCAGCTGCGGATCAGCCGGTCGCCCCACGCGCCCTCGACGAACTCCGCCAGCCGCCCCGCCACGATCGCCACCGGCCGGCCCAGCGAGTTGCCGTCGAGGTAGGCGACCACCGAGGGGTCCTCGGCGCCGACGAAGCGGGAGCGGTACGCCGCGAGCGGGTCGCGCGCGTCGAGCTCGGCCGACGTCGGCCGCGCGCTCACGCGCCCACCTCGCTGCGCACGGCGTACAGCTCGGGGAAGAAGGTGAGGTCCAGCGCCCGGCGCAGGAAGTCGACGCCGGAGGAGCCGCCGGTGCCGCGCTGGAAGCCGATGGTCCGCTGCACGGTCCGCAGGTGCCGGAAGCGCCACTCCTGGACGTCGTCCTCGAGGTCGACGAGGTCCTCGCACGCCTCGTAGAGGCCCCAGGGCAGGTCGCGCTCCTCGTAGACCCGCCGGAAGACCGGCACCAGGTCCTCGCGGAAGGTCCACGGCTCCCGGACGTCGCGCTCCAGCACGTCGGCCGGCACGGCGAGGCCCTGGCGGGCGAGCAGCCGCAGGAACGCGTCGTACAGCGTGGGCTCCTCCAGCAGCGTGGACAGCAGGGCGTGCGCCTCGGGCTCGGACTCGAAGACCCGCAGCATGCCGGGCGCCTTGTTGCCCAGCAGGAACTCGACCGCGCGGTACTGGTGGGACTGGAACCCCGAGCTGCTGCCGAGGGCGCCGCGAAACTCGGAGTACTCCCGCGGCGTGAGCGTCGCGAGCACGGACCACTGCTGGATCAGCGTGCGCATGGTCGCCTTGACCCGGGCCAGGCACTTCAGCGCCGGGGCGAGCTGGTCGCGGTCCATCAGCGCCCGCGCCTCGCGCAGCTCGTGGAGCACCAGCTTCAGCCACAGCTCGGAGGTCTGGTGCTGGATGATGAAGAGCAGCTCGTCGTGGTGCTCGGGCCGGCTGCGCGGGTGCTGGGCCGCGAGCAGCCGGTCCAGGTCGAGGTAGCGGCCGTAGCTCATCGCGCCGTGGAAGTCGGTGCGCACACCCGCCTCGAGCGGCCGCGTGGCCGAGGGGTGCTCGTGGGTGTCCGGGGTCATGCGGGCGACGGTATCCCCGCCGGGTGCTCGCGTCGCGCTGGTCCTCCGCCGACGGCTCCCTCCGCGCAGTGCGCCCCCCATGGCCCTGCGCAGCCTCCCCGGACGGGAGCCGTCGACGGACGAGTCCTCCCCAGGCCGCGGACGGTTGAAACGTCTACCGTCCGAGCACGGCGCAGCCGCCCACCTCGTCGTCGAGGACGACCTCGGTCCGCAGGCCCGCGGCGCGCAGCAGCGCGGCCGAGCGCTCCGCCTGGTGGCGACCGGTCTCGACCAGCACGGTCGCGCCGGGCGCCAGCCACGGCCTCGCGCCGGCGGCCACCCGGCGCTGGACGTCGAGGCCGTCGCCACCGCCGTCGAGGGCCACGCGGTGCTCGTGGTCGCGCGCCTCGTGCGGCATCAGGGCGACGTCGCCGGTCGGGACGTACGGCGCGTTCGCGACCAGCACGTCCACCCGGCCGAGCAGGTGGCGCGGCAGGGCGTCGAAGAGGTCGCCCTCGTGCACCGTGGCCGGGGACAGGTTCCGCCGCGCGCAGGCGACGGCCGCCGGGTCGAGGTCCGCCGCGTGCACGTCGGCGTCGGGCCGGGCCGCGCGGACGGCGGCGGCCACCGCGCCGGAGCCGCAGCACAGGTCGACGACCACCGCGCCGTCCCCGCGCCGCGCCAGCCGGTCGAGCACGAGCCGCACCAGCAGCGTCGTACGCCGCCGAGGGACGAAGACGCCCGGCTCGACCACCACCCGCAGCCCGGCGAACTCCGCCCACCCCAGCACCTGCTCCAGCGGGAGGCCGGCGACGCGGGCCGCGACGAGGCGGTCGAGGTCGGTGGCGTCGGCGGCCTGGCCGACCAGCAGCTCGGCCTCCTCCTCGGCGAAGACGCACCCGGCGGCGCGCAGCCGCGCCACCACGGTGCTCGCCGTCGTCATGCCGTCATTGTGACGGCTCCCCGCGGAACTGGAACACGTTACAGTTTCGCGGGTGACCGCTCCCGACGTCTTCGCCCCTGCCACCCTCGGCCCGGTGCGCCTGCGCAACCGGACGGTCAAGGCCGCGACGTTCGAGGGCCGCACCCCGCAGGGGCAGGTCACCGACGAGCTCATCGACTACCACCTCGCGCCGGTCCGTGGCGGCGTGGCGCTGACCACGGTGGCCTACCTCGCGGTGGCGCCCGAGGGGCGCACCCACCGCGAGGTGATCGTGGTCGGGGAGGACACCCTCGCCGGGCTGGCCCGGCTCGCCGACGCCGTGCACGCCGAGGGTGCCGCGATCGCGGGCCAGGTGGGCCACGCGGGCCCGGTGGCCAACGGCCGCTCCAACGGCGTCCGGGCGATCGCCGCCAGCGGCATGCCGAGCCCGCTGTCGATGCAGATGATCCGGTCGGCGACCGAGGCCGACCTGACCCGGGTGACCCGGGCGTACGTCGCCGCCGCGCGCACGTTGGTCCGCGCCGGGTTCGACGTGCTCGAGCTGCACATGGCGCACAGCTACCTCATCTCCTCCTTCCTCGCGCCCGGCCTCAACCGCCGCGGGGACCGCTGGGGCGGCTCGCTGGAGAACCGTGCCCGCCTCGCCCGCCAGGTCGCCCGCGCGGTCCGCGACGAGGTCGGCGACGAGGTCGCGGTGACCGCGAAGGTGTCCACCTCCGACGGCTTCAAGGGCGGGGTCACCACCGAGGCCGGGCTCGAGGTGGCGCGGCTGCTCGAGGCCGACGGCAACCTCGACGCGCTCCAGCTCTCCGGCGGCAGCTCGCTGATGAACCCAATGTACCTCTTCCGTGGCGGCACCCCGGTCGCGGAGTTCGCCGCTGTCATGCCGCTGCCGGTGCGGCTCGGGATGCGCACGCCGGTCGGCCGGTCGTTCATGAAGTCCTATGAGTTCCACGAGGGCTACTTCCGCGACAAGGCCCTGCGGTTCCGTGAGGCGCTGTCGATGCCGCTGATGTTCCTCGGCGGGGTCAACCGGCTGGAGACGATGCAGCAGGCGATGGCCGACGGCTTCGAGTACGTCGCCCTGGGCCGCGCCCTGCTCCGCGAGCCGGACCTGCTGGCGCGGATGCAGGCCGGCCGCGCGGTCGAGGGCGTCTGCATCCACTGCAACCGGTGCATGCCCACCATCTACGCCGACGGCGGCACTCGCTGCCCGGTCGCCCTCGAGCTGACCGCGTCGCCTGCCTGAGCGGCTTGTAACGCGCTGTTCGACGATCTACCGCGCCGACCGATCGACGCGGTAGACCCGCGAACGGCGCGTTGCAAGCAACGTCGGCGACCCTTCCGCAAATCTAGAACGTGTTCTAAGTTGTGCCCCATGTCACAGGTCTTCCCCGAGAAGCCCCTGCGCGTCGTCGTCTGGTCGACCGGGACCATCGGCCGGCACGCGATCGCCGGCATCGACGCCCACCCGGACCTCGAGCTGGTCGGGGTGTGGGTCTCCAACCCGGCCAAGGACGGCCGCGACGCCGGCGAGCTGGCCGAGCTCGGCCGCGAGCTGGGCATCCTGGCGACGACCGACCGCGACGCGCTGGTCGCGCTGGCGCCCGACGCGATCGTGCACACCGCGATGGCCGACGACCGGGTCTTCGAGTGCATCGAGGACCTGGTCGGCTTCGTCGAGGCGGGGATCAACGTGACCAGCAGCGGACCCGTGCTGCTGCAGTGGCCGGAGGGGATCCTGCCGCCGGAGATGATCGAGCGGATCGAGGACGCCTGCCGCCGCGGGGGCGCGAGCCTGCACGTCAACGGCATCGACCCCGGGTTCGCCAACGACGTGCTGCCGCTGGTGATGACGAGCCTCTCCCAGCGCATCGACGAGGTGCGCGTGATGGAGGTCTGCGACTACTCGACCTACTACCAGCCGGTGGTGATGGGTGAGATGTTCGGCTTCGGCAAGCCGATGGACGAGCTCGGCATGCTCTGGCACCCCGGCATCCTCACCATGGCGTGGGGCAGCGTCGTGCGGCAGATCGCGGCTGCCCTCGACGTCACCCTCGACGAGCCGCTGACCGAGGAGGTGGACCGTCGCCCGGCCGCCCGGGACACCAGCTCGGTCTCCGGCGACATCGCCGCCGGGACCCTGGGCGCGGTGCGCTTCCAGGTGATCGGCAAGGTCGACGGCGTGCCGCGCGTGGTGCTCGAGCACGTCACCCGCACCGACGCCGCCGAGCACGACGACTGGGAGCGCCCGCCGGCCGGCACCGACGGCTGCTACCGCGTCCGCATCACCGGCGAGCCGATGATGCAGGTCGACTTCCTCCACCACGGCGAGCACGGCGACCACAACGTCAGCGGCATGATCACCACCGCGCAGCGGATCGTGAACGCCCTGCCCGCCGTCGTCGCCGCCGAGCCCGGCATCGTCCGCGCCGTCGACCTGCCGCTGGTCACCGGTCGCGGCCTGGTCACGGGTGCCGGTCGATGACGATCCTCGACCGGTTCACCACCACCGACCAGGTCGCCGTCGTCACCGGCGCCGGCCGCGGGATCGGTGCGGCGACCGCCGTCGCGCTCGCCGAGTCCGGGTCGGACGTGGTCGTCTCCGCCCGCACCGCCGACCAGCTCGAGCGGGTCGCGGAGCAGGTCCGGGCCGTGGGACGCCGGGCCGTCGTCGTACCGGCCGACCTCAGCGACCTCGACGCGGTCGCCGGCCTCGCGCACGCGGCGTACGACGCGTTCGGGCGGCTCGACACGGTCGTCAACAACGTCGGCGGCACCATCCCGAACGCCTTCCTCGACACCAGCGTCGACTACCTCGAGGAGGCGTTCCACTTCAACGTCTCCACCGCCCACGCGCTGAGCGTCGCGGCGGTGCCGCTGATGCTCAAGGGGTCCGAGGGCCAGAAGTCGATCACCACGATCTCCTCGATGATGGGCCGCTCCGCGGGGCGCGGCTACCTGGCGTACGGCACCGCCAAGGCCGCGCTCGCGCACTGGTCGCGGCTGGCGGCCACCGACCTCGCGCCGCGGATCCGGGTCAACGGCATCTACGTCGGCTCGGTGATGACCAGCGCCCTGGAGTTCGTCGCCGGGGTGCCGGAGATGATGGACCAGCTCGAGACCAAGACCCCGCTGGGGCGGGTCGGCGAGGCCGAGGACGTCGCCGCCGCGGTGGTCTACCTCAGCTCGCGCGCGGGCCAGTACGTCACCGGCAAGCTGCTCGAGGTCGACGGCGGGATCCAGGCGCCCAACCTGGACCTGGGACTGCCGGACGTCTCCGGGTGAACCGGGACGTAGGGTCCGCCGGGTGACCTCCTCCACCACCTCGACCGCGCACGCCGTCTCGCCCGACTCCGGGGAGCACTGGACCGCGGAGGGTGCCTGGCAGGTCGCCGAGGGGATCCACCGGATCCCGCTGCCGCTGCCGATGGACGGGCTGCGGGCGATCAACGTCTACGTGCTCGTCGCCGACGACGGGCTGACGCTCGTCGACGGCGGGTGGGCGATCCCGCAGGCCCGCGAGCTGCTCGACCGGTGCCTCGGGCAGATCGGCGCCGGCTTCGGCGACATCCGCCGCTTCCTCGTCACCCACGTGCACCGCGACCACTACACGCTGGCCCGCGTGCTGGGCACCGAGCTCGGCGTCGACGTCACGCTCGGCCGGGGCGACCGGCCGGCGTTGGAGCTGATGCAGGACGCGGCGTCGATGATCGAGAACCCCTTCGCCGGTGCGCTGCGCACGGCGGGCGCCGCCGAGCTGGCCGAGGAGTGGAACAGCCCCGGGCAGGAGTCCGACGAGGACCGGCTCCCGGACCCGACGCACTGGGCGTTCGCCGACACCTGGCTCGAGGGCGACACCCGGATCGAGGTCGGCCCGCGCACCGTTGACGCCGTCCACACCCCGGGCCACACCCCCGGGCACTACGTGTACGCCGAGCGGGACGCCGGCCTGCTGTTCGCCGGCGACCACGTGCTGCCGACGATCACCCCCTCCATCGGCTTCACCATGCCGATGGACCAGCAGCCGCTGGGCGACTTCATGGCCTCGCTGACCAAGGTCCGCTCGCTGCCGGACCTGACCATCCTCCCCGCGCACGGGCCGGTCGCGCCGTCCTCCCACACCCGGGTCGACGAGCTGCTCGCCCACCACGAGACCCGCCTCGCCGACTCGCTGGCCGCGCTCTCCTCCGGCCCGCTCACCGCCCACCAGGTCGCCGGCCACCTCGGCTGGACCCGCCACGAGCACGCGTACGACACCCTCGACGTCTTCAGCCGCGGCATGGCCGCCATGGAGACCAAGGCCCACCTCGAGCTGCTCGTCGCCCGCGGCCGCGCCACCCGCACCGACACCTCCGACGGGGTCGTCTTCTCGGCGGTGTGAGGCGGTTCAGAATCCCAGGTTCACTTGGGATCTTGCTGCTTCGCGGCTGTTGCAATGGCAGGGAAGCATCAACATCCCAGGTTTACTTGGGATGTTGCGTGTCACAGCCACCCCACTAGTCACACGAGTCACGCGACGGGTCGCCGCATCGGCACGTGCGGGATGCCGTCCTCGAGGAACTCCGGCCCGTCGGGCGCGAAGCCGAAGGTGGCGTACCACCGGGCCAGGGGCGCCTGGGCGTCGAGGACGACGTCGCGGCCGAGGCAGGACTCCAGCGCCGCGCGCATGACGACGTCGGCGAGCCCCTGCCCGCGCGCGGGGACGTCGAGCAGCACCCGGCCGATGCGCCAGAGGTCGCCGTCGTCGAGGACCCGGGCGTAGCCCACCAGGGCGGAGTCGTCGAGGAGCAGGACGTGCCGGGTGCCGGGCTCGAGGTCGCGGCCGTCGAGGTCGGGGTAGGGACACTCCTGCTCGACGACGAAGACCTGCTGGCGCAGCCGTGCGACGGCGTACACGTCGGTGGCCGAGAGATCGGTGAAGGGCACGACCAGGGTGCGGGGGGTCATCGCAGGAACTCCTCGGTACGTCGCCACGCGCGCCGGGCCTCGGGCACGAGCGGCAGCAGGGGGTAGACGTGGAGCAGGTCCGGCTCCTCCACGTAGGTCAGCGGCCAGCCGGCCTCCTGGGCCCGCCGGACGAGCAGCCGGGTGCCCGGGGTGAGCAGGTCGCGGGTCCCCTGGAAGACCAGGGCCGGCGGCAGGCCGGCGAGGTCACCGAGCGCCGGCGAGACCTCGGGGCGGGCCAGGTCGTCCGGCGAGCCGGCCCACCACGCGGCGTGCGCGCGGAGCTTGCCGAGGAACAACCAGGGGTCGACCGCGTCGAAGGCCTCGGTCTCGGGGGTGCTGGTGCTGAGGTCCACCCACGGTGAGTGCAGCAGCAGCCGGTCGGGCTGCGGCAGGTCCCGGTCCCGCAGGGACAGGGCGAGCGCGAGCGCCAGCCCGCCGCCCGCGGAGTCGCCGGCCAGCACGGTGCCGCCGGGGGAGCGCTCGCCCCACTCCGCGGCCAGCCGGACCAGCGCGTCGTGGGAGTCGCGCCAGGTGTGCTCGGGCGCGAGCGGGTAGTCGGGCAGGACGACGCGCACGCCGAGCCGGTCGGCCAGCCGCGCGGCGTACCGCACGTGGAAGGGGTCGATCCCCGCGGTGTACCCGCCGCCGTGCACGTAGACCACCGTCCGGGTCGGCGAGGTCCCCCGCGCGGTGAGGACGTACGACGCGAACGACCCGCCGTCGGTCGGCACCTCCTCCCGCACCACCGAGAACCGCCGCGCGAACCGCGGGACCGCGTTGGTCGGCAGCGGCCGGCCGACGGTGCCGACGTGCCACCGCTCCAGCCGGGCGCGCTCGGCCTCGGGCGAGTCGAGGTCGCGGGAGCGGCGGAGCCGGGGCAGGGCCCACGCGAGGGCCTGGTGGGTCAGGGACGGCACGGGCCAACTCTCACACGTCCGCGGGACCGGCATGTCACACGCGCCGCCCGGCCGGTGTCTGGAGGGCAGACCCGAGAGAAGGAGCTCCGATGCCCAGCACGTTCCGCATCCCCCGCGCCACCGTCACCGGCCTCTACGGCCGGGTCATGGAGGCCTACGCCCGCCGCACCTACGGCCAGGTGCCCGACAACGCCTACGTCCTCTGGCACCACCGCAGGGCCCTCCGCGCGGTGCTGTCCCTGGAGTCCAAGGTGGCCCGGTTCGACGCCCTCGACGCGCACCTGAAGTCCTACGCGCTGCTCGCGAGCGCAGGCACGATCGGCTGCAGCTGGTGCCTGGACTTCGGCTACTTCCTCGCCCACGACGAGGGCCTGGACACCGCCAAGGTGCGCGAGGTGCCGCGGTGGCGCACCTCGGAGGTCTTCACCGACCTCGAGCGCGACGTCATGGACTACGCCGAGGCGATGAGCGAGACGCCGCTGCGGGTCACCGACGCGATGGTGGCCGGCCTCGTCGAGCGGCTCGGCGCGGAGGCGGTCGTCGAGCTGACCCAGATGGTGGCGCTGGAGAACATGCGCTCCCGGTTCAACGCCGCCGCCGGCCTGCAGAGCCAGGGCTTCTCCGACGTCTGCGAGCTGCCGCTGGCTACGGTCCGTCCGTGACGCACGCCGATCCGCACGCCGACGACTTCGCGACGTACCGCAACCTGCTCTTCACCGTCGCCTACGAGCTGCTGGGGTCGGCCGCCGACGCCGAGGACGTGCTGCAGGAGGCGTGGCTGCGCTGGGCCGAGGTGGACCTCGCGGAGGTGCGCGACCCGCGGGCGTACCTCGTCCGCGTCGTCACCCGGCAGGGCCTCAACCGGCTGCGGACCCTCGCCCGGCGCCGGGAGGCCTACGTCGGCCCGTGGCTGCCCGAGCCGCTGCTCACCGTCCCCGACGTCGCCGAGGACGTCGAGCTGGCCGACAGCGTCTCCACCGCGATGCTGCTCGTCCTGGAGACCCTCACACCGACCGAGCGGGCGGTGTTCGTGCTGCGCGAGGTCTTCGACGTGCCGTACGACGAGATCGCGGCCGCCGTGGACAAGTCACCGGCCGCGGTGCGCCAGGTCGCGCACCGCGCGCGCAGCCACGTCGAGGCGCGCCGCCCGCGGGTCAGCGTGAGCCGCGCGGAGCAGCGGGCCGTGGTCGACCGGTTCCTCGCCGCGGCGAGGACCGGTGACCTCGCGTCGCTGGTGGAGGCGCTGGCACCCGACGTGGTGCTCACCAGCGACGGCGGGGGCCTGCGCTCCGCGGCGCGCCGGCCGATCACCGGCCGCGACAAGGTGCTGCGGTTCCTGCTGGGGGTCGTGCCCGAGGGCGGCGACGTGCGGATGGACGCGGTCGAGGTCAACGGCTCGCCCGCGCTGCGCTTCGTCATCGACGGCGTCCTGGACACGGTGGCCACGCTGCTGGTCGAGGACGGCGCGGTCACCGGCATCTACGTCGTCCGCAACCCCGAGAAGCTCGAGCGGCTCGGACACCCCGACGGGCCGGTGGTGCTGGCGCGCTAGGTTGTGCGGACACGACAGGGGAGCACGCGCAGGCGTGCTGAGAGTGCAGAAGAGCTGCAGACCCTCGAACCTGCTCCGGTTAGCACCGGCGAAGGGAGTCACCATGAGATCCGTGCGCGCGCTCGCGTCCGTCCTGCTGGTCGGCGCCATCGGCACCGCCACCACGTCCTGCTCGCTGGCGGGGGGTGACGACGAGGGCGACCGCGAGCGGGCCGCGGCCGACGAGGTCGTCCTGGTCACCCACGAGTCCTTCACCCTGCCCGACGAGGTGCTCGCCGCCTTCGAGGAGGAGAGCGGCTACCGCCTGGAGGTCCGCAGCGCCGGCGACGCCGGGGCGCTCACCAACCGGCTGGTGCTGACCAAGGACGACCCGGTCGGCGACGTCGCCTTCGGCATCGACAACACCTTCGCCTCCCGCGCGCTCGACGAGGGGGTCGTCGCCGACACCGACGTCGAGCGTCCCGCCGGAGCAGGGGCGTACGACCTCGAGGGCGAGGGCGGCGACGACCTGGTCCCCGTGGACACCGGCAACGTGTGCGTCAACGTCGACGACACCTGGTTCCGGCGCGAGGGCGTCGAGCCGCCGCGCAGCCTGGAGGACCTCACCGAGCCGGCCTACCGCGACCTGCTCGTCGTGCCCGGCGCGACCACCAGCTCGCCCGGCCTGGCCTTCCTGCTGGCGACGGTCGCGGAGTACGGCGACGAGTGGCCCGGCTACTGGGAGCGGCTGGTCGCCAACGGCGCGAAGCTGGTCGACGGCTGGTCCGACGCCTACCAGGTCGACTTCACCCAGGGCGGGGGGAAGGGCGACCGGCCGGTCGTCGTCTCCTACGACTCCTCGCCGGCGTTCACCGTCGACGGCGAGGGCGGCACCACCACGAGCGCGCTGCTCGACACGTGCTTCCGCCAGGTGGAGTACGCCGGGGTCCTGGAGGGCGCGGCCAACCCCGAGGGCGGCGAGGAGCTGCTGGAGTTCCTGCTGACCCCGGAGGTGCAGGCCGCGCTGCCGGACTCGATGTACGTCTTCCCGGTCCGAGACGACGTCGACCTGCCCGCCGACTGGGCCCGGTTCGCGCAGCAGCCGGACGCGCCGTACGCCGTCGACCCGGCGGAGATCGCGGAGAACCGCGACACCTGGCTGCGCGAGTGGACCGACGTCACCACCCGGTGACGGCCCGCGCGAACCGAACCCGATGAGGCGCGTCCTCGCCCTGCTCGGCCTGGCCCTCGGGCCGGTGCTCGTGCTCGGCGTGTTCTTCGTGCTGCCGGTCGCCGGCATGGTCGCCCGCGGCTTCTGGCCCGACGGCGGCTTCGACCCCGGCGGGGTGCTCGAGGTGCTGACCCGGCCGCGGACCGGCCGCGTCGTGTGGTTCACCGTGTGGTCCTCCGCCGTCGCGACCGTCGTCTCGGTGCTGCTCGGCCTGCCGGCGGCGTACGCCCTGCACCGGCTCGACCTGCCGCTGCGGCGGGTGGTGCGGGCCGCGCTGCTCGTGCCGTTCGTGCTGCCGACCGTCGTCGTCGGCGTGGCGTTCCGCCAGCTCTTCGGCGAGGCCGGGCCCCTGGGCGGGCTCGGCCTCGACGGGACGCCGGTCGCGATCGTGGCGGGGCTGGCGTTCTTCAACGTCGCGGTGGTCGTCCGCAGCGTCGGGGCCGCGTGGGAGTCGCTCGACCCGCGGCCCGCCGAGGCCGCCGCCGCGCTGGGCGCCTCGCCCGCGCAGGTGCTGCGCACCGTCACCCTGCCGGCGCTGCGGCCGGCGGTGGTCTCGGCCGCCAGCGTGGTGTTCCTCTTCTGCGCCACCTCCTTCGGCGTGGTGCTCACCCTCGGTGGGCTGCGGTACTCCTCGGTCGAGACCGAGATCTACCTGCTCACCACCAACCTGCTCGACCTCCCGGCGGCCGCGGCGCTCTCGGTCGTCCAGCTCGTCGCGATCACCGCGCTGCTCGCGCTGGCCGCCCGCCTGCGGACGGTGCCCGACCCGACGGTCGCGCGGCGGACCGCCCGGCCCCGCGCCGTACGCCGCTCGGACTGGCCGCAGGTCGCCGCGACGCTCGTCCTCCTGCTGCTGGTCGCCGCGCCGATCGGCACCCTCGTGCTGGGCTCGCTGCGGGTCGACGACGCGTGGAGCCTGGGGAACTACCGGGCCCTGCAGTCCACCGGCGACGGCGCGCTGCTGGTGCCGGTGACCGAGGCGCTGGTCACCTCGCTGCGGACCGCGGTCGACGCGACCTGGATGTCGCTGCTGCTCGGGCTGGTCGTGGCGGTCGTCGTGACCCGCCGCTCCCGCACGCCGGCCGAGCGCCGGGTGCGGTCGGTCCTCGACGGCTTCTTCATGCTGCCGCTGGGGGTCTCCGCGGTGACCCTCGGCTTCGGCTTCCTCATCACCCTGGACCGGCCGCCGCTGGACCTGCGCGACTCGGGGCTGCTGGTGCCGGTCGCCCAGGCCCTGGTGGCCCTGCCGCTCGTCGTGCGGACGATCGTGCCGGTGCTGGCCGGCGTCGACGACCGCCAGCGCCAGGCCGCTGCCTCGCTCGGCGCCGGACCGCTGCGCACGCTGGCGACCGTCGACCTGCCGGTCGTCTGGCGCCCGCTGCTGGCCGCCGCCGGGTTCGCGTTCGCGGCGTCGCTGGGGGAGTTCGGCGCCACGTCGTTCCTCGCCCGGGACGACCGCGCCACCGTGCCGGTCGTCATCTTCCGGCTGATCGGCAGCCCGGGTGCGATGAACTACGGCATGGCCCTGGCCGCCTCTGTCGTCCTCGCCGCCACGACCGCGGTGGTCATGCTCGCGGTCGAGCGGCTCCGCGTCCCGTCCCTCGGAGTCCTCTGACCATGCTCTCGCTCACCGACGTCTCGGTCTCCTACGACGGCGTGCCCGCCGTGCGCGAGGTGACCCTCGACCTCCCCGACGGCGAGGTGCTGGCGGTGCTCGGTCCGTCCGGGTGCGGCAAGTCCACGCTGCTGCGCGCGGTCGCCGGCCTCGAGCCGGCCGACGGCACGACCTCCTGGGACGGCACCGACCTGACCCGGGTCCCGACGCACAAGCGCGGCTTCGCGCTGATGTTCCAGGACGGCCAGCTCTTCGGGCACCTCACCGTCGCGCGCAACGTCGGCTACGCGCTGCGCCTGCGCCGCGCGCCGTCGGCCGCGGCCCGGGTCGAGGAGCTGCTCGAGCTGGTCGGCCTGGTCGGGTACGGCGACCGGCTGCCCGCCACCCTCTCCGGCGGCGAGCGCCAGCGGGTCGCCCTGGCCCGCGCGCTCGCGGTCGAGCCGCGCCTCCTGCTCCTCGACGAGCCGCTCTCCGCCCTCGACGCGGGCCTGCGCGAGCGGCTCGCCGTCGACCTGCGCCGGATCCTCCGCGAGGCCGGCACCACCGCGCTGATGGTCACCCACGACCACGAGGAGGCGTTCACCGTGGCCGACCGGCTCGCGGTGATGCGTGCGGGCCGGGTCGTGCAGCAGGGCGCCATCGACGAGGTGTGGCGGGCGCCGGCCGACCGGGACACCGCGCTCTTCCTCGGCTACGCCCGCGTGCTGGAGGGCGCCGCCGCCGAACTCGTCCTCGGCCGGCCGGCCCCCGCGGTCGCCGTACGCCGCTCCGCCCTGGTCGTCGACGACGCCGGCCGGCTGGAGGGGACCGTCCGCGCCGCGCGCGCCACCCCGACCCAGGTCCGGCTCGTCGTGGACGTGGCCGGCCTCGGCGAGGTGGACGCCGTCGCCCCGCTGGACCGGCGCCCCGCGCTCGGCGCCGGCGTGCGCCTCGCGGTGGACGCCTCGAGACTCGCGGTGGTCGGTGCGGGCGTCGGCTGAGCGTCGGTGTGACGACCTACCTACACTGACCTCCGTGTACCGCCGTGCCTACGCCCTGCTCGTCGCGACGGCGTTGGCGATCGGTGCCTGGGCCGTGATCACCGCGATCGCCATCGACCGGCCGCTGATCGACCCCGAGGGCAGCTTCCTGGGGCCGTCCTGGCTGCGCCTGCCGCTGCTGTGCCTCGGCGCGCTGCTGCTCGACCTGGTGCCCCGGGCGCTGTGGCTCTCCAAGGGACGCGTCAAGGAGATGCCCGACATCGTGCGGGACCGGCTCCGGAGCCACTGGAACCGCGACCGCGTGCTGCTGGTGATGCTCGGCATCGTCTGCTTCTACGTCATCTACGTCTGCTACCGGAACCTCAAGTCGTTCCTGCCGCTGGTCAGCGACCGGATGTACGACCGCGAGCTGCACCTGGTCGACCGGATCCTCTTCTTCGGCCACGAGCCGGCCGCGGTCATCCACGGCATCTTCGGCGACACCGTCGTGGCGCACGTGCTCTCGACCTTCTACCTCCTCTTCATCCCGATGGTTGCGATCCTCGTGACCGTCTGGGTGGTGTGGTCGCGCAACCTCTCCTTCGGCTGGTGGTTCGTCACCTCCCAGGGCCTGGCGTGGACCCTCGGCACCATCTCCTACTACGCGCTGCCGACGCTCGGCCCCGGCCTGGAGTACCCGCACCTCTACGACCTGGCCCACACCGGCACCACCGACCTGATGAACTCCCTGGTCAACGCGCGCCAGAACGTGCTGTGGAGCGACGGCCAGGCGCAGACCGTCGCCGGCTTCGCGAGCCTGCACACCGGCATCTCGCTGCTGTGGGCGCTGATGGTGCAGTACACCGTCCAGAGCCGCGCGCTGCGCATCCTGTTCTGGGTCAACTTCACCCTCACCGTGATCGCGACCCTCTACTTCGGCTGGCACTACGTCGCCGACGACATCGCCGGCGTGTTCATCGCGCTCTTCTCCTTCTACGTGGCCGGTCGTGCCACCGGTCAGAAGTTCGACCGGCACGGGCTCTCCTCGCACCCGACCACCACCACCGCCGCCGTACCCGTCGAGAGGGACTGAGCCCGGACTGAGCCCGGACTGAGCCGGGGCGCTCCGGGGCTGGCCTCCGCGCGGCCGGTCCATCAAGGGATGCAGGGATCCCGCCGCCTCCCGTGCGGAGCACGCACGGGGAGGTGGCTGCTCGTCTGCATCCCTTGATGAAGCGACCGGTGACCGCGGGCGCTTGTAGAACTACATGGATGTAGTTCGCAAGGCGACACGCCGATGATTGTCGGAAAAGTTGGTCCAGATGTGGCAGATGTGACGGAAGTTGTCTAAGTTGCCGCAGGTGCGCTCCCTCGGAACGGCTGCCCTGGCGCTGACCATCGTGGTCGGCGGCCTCTCCGCGACCGCCACCGTCGCCCTCGCGGCGGACGGCGACGACGCCCCGAGCCGGCGACAGGTGGAGCGGGCCGAGCAGGCCGCCGAGGACCGGGTCGGCGACGTCGCGGCGGTCCGGGCGCGGCTGGCCGTGGCCCAGGCCCGGCTCGACCGGGCGGGGCTCGACGCCGCCCGCGCGGCCGAGGCCTGGAACGGCGCCCGCTGGCGCGCGGCCGAGGCGCGACGCGACGTACGCCGGGCCGAGCGGCGCTCGGCCGAGGCCGGCCGCGACCTCGAGGGGCAGCGCGACGCCTACGCCGACGCCGTGACCACCTCCTACCAGCTCTCGCCGGGGCTCAGCTCGCTCACCGCGCTCAGCTCCGAGGGCGGCATCGACGGCGTGCTCAGCCGCTCGGCCACCGTGCGGAATGCGACGGACGCGCTCGAGGGCCGGTACGACGAGTTCCGGGCGGCCGTGACGCTCGCCGAGGTCGCCGGCGACCAGGCCGAGCGCGCGCAGCGGGACGCCGAGGCCGCCGAGGCCGACGCCCGGGCCGCCCGCGACGCCGCGTCGGCCGCGGCCGCGTCGGCCGCGGCCGAGGCACAGTCCGTCGCCGACGAGCGCGACGCGCTCGTGGCGGACCTGGCCCGCCTCCAGGGCATCAGCACCGAGCTGGCCGCGCAGCGGCAGGCCGCGCTCGAGCAGCGTGCCCAGGAGGCGGCCGCGCAGGCCGCCGAGGAGGAGGCCCAGCAGGCCGCCCAGGAGCAGGCCCAGGAGCAGGGCGCGGCGCAGCCGCCGAGCCAGCCCGCCCCCTCGGACCCGACCCAGGACCCGTCTCCCGAGCCCGACCAGGCCCCGGACCAGGCGCCGGCACCGGCCCCCACCCAGGAGCCCACTCCGGAGCCCACCCCGGAGCAGGCGCCGCAGCCCGCCCCGGAGCCCGCGCCGGAGCCCGCCCCGCAGCCCGCTCCCGCCCCCGCGCCTGCCCCCGCTCCGGCGAGCGGCGCCCAGGCGGCGATCGCGTTCGCACGGGCCCAGCTCGGCGAGCCGTACCGCTGGGGCGCTGCCGGACCGTCGGCCTGGGACTGCTCCGGCCTGACGGCGGGGGCCTGGGCTCGGGGCGGCACGACCCTGCCGCACTACTCAGTCGCGCAGTACGCGCAGTCGACGCCGATCACCGCGGGCCAGCTGCGCCCCGGCGACCTGGTGTTCTGGAGCGACGGCGGGCCCTCCTCGATCTACCACGTCGCGCTCTACACCGGGAACGGCCGGATCATCCACGCCCCGCGGACCGGCCGGCCGGTCGTCGAGGAGTCGATGTGGGCCTGGCCGCCGGACCTGTTCGCGCGTCCCTGAGCCGGTGACCGGACCGGTGCGGCCAGGCGTCCAGACCGCTCCGTGAGCCTGCTCGCACCCTGCGTGAGCGATGCTTCCCGCGGGTAACTTGGACGGCATGGCCACCGACACCGTGCCCCCGTCCTCGGCCGAGGACGTCCCCGCCGAGCCCGGCGGGGTCCCGCAGACCGACACCGACGCGCAGGTCGACTCCAAGGCGGGCCACCGGCAGCCGCAGGTCGACGTCGAGGCGCTCACCCGCCTGCTGGACGGGAAGTACGCCGAGGTCCGCAACCTGGTCCGCACCAACCTGGCGGAGTACTCCTCGATCCTCGAGGACGCCGAGACCATGTCGACCGACGACTTCCGCGAGCGGGTCAAGGAGGTCGTGGTCGAGATGGCCTCGACCGGCCAGACCGGCATGGGCTTCCCCGAGGAGTACGGCGGCGGCGGCGACATCGGCGCCTCGATCGCGGCCTTCGAGACGCTGGCGTACGGCGACCTGTCGGTGCTGGTCAAGGTCGGCGTGCAGTTCGGCCTCTTCGGCGGCGCGATCCTGCAGCTGGGCAGCAAGCACCACCACGACGCCTACCTCGAGGACCTGGTTACCGGGCGGCTGATGGGCTGCTTCGCGATGACCGAGTCGGGCCACGGCTCGAACGTCCAGGCGCTCGGCACGGTCGCGACGTACGACGTGGCCACCCAGGAGTTCGTCGTCACCACGACCCACGAGGCGGCGCGCAAGGACTACATCGGCAACGCCGCGAAGCACGCCCGGCTCGCGGTCGTCTTCGCCCAGCTCGAGGTCGCGGGGGAGTCCCACGGCGTGCACGCGTTCGTGGTCCCGGTGCGCGACGAGGACGGCACCGTGGTCGACGGCGTCCGGATCGAGGACGACGGCCGCAAGATGGGCCTCAACGGCGTGGACAACGGGCGGATCTGGTTCGACCAGGTGCGGATCCCCCGGGAGAACCTGCTCAACCGGTTCGCCGACGTGACCCCGGCCGGGGTCTACGAGAGCCCGATCGAGAACCCGAACCGCCGCTTCTTCACCATGCTCGGCACCCTCATCCAGGGCCGGGTCTGCGTGGGCGGCGCCGGGATCAACGCCTCGAAGGTCGCCCTGACGCTGGCGGTGAAGTACGCCCTGCGCCGCCGCCAGTTCGAGGCGACCCAGGAGGGCACCGAGGAGCTGCTCCTCGACTACGGCATGCACCAGCGCCGGCTGCTGCCGCTGCTGGCCCGCACCTACGCGCTGCACTTCGCCCAGGAGGAGCTCGCCTCCCAGCTGCACGACGTGCTGTCGGGGGTGGTCGAGGACGAGCACACCCAGCGCGAGCTCGAGGCGCGCGCGGCCGGCACCAAGGCGCTCGGCACCTGGCACGCGACCCGCACGATCCAGGAGTGCCGCGAGGCCTGCGGCGGCGCGGGCTACCTCGCGGTCAACCGGTTCGCCGCGCTCAAGGCCGACACCGACGTGTTCACGACCTTCGAGGGCGACAACACCGTCCTGCTGCAGCTGGTCGCCAAGGGCCTGCTCACCGACTACGCCAGCGAGTTCGGCGACATGGACCAGCTGGGCATGGTCCGGTTCGTCACCGGCCTTGCCGTGGAGACCGTCATCGAGCGGACCGCGGTCAACAAGCTCCTCGAGCGGATCCGCGACGTGCTCCCCGGCGCCGACGACGGGGACCAGGAGGCCGGCCTGCTCGACCCCGACTACCAGCTGGCGATGTTCCGGTTCCGCGAGGAGCACATCGTCTCCGGCGTCGCCCGGCGCCTCAAGCGCGGCATCGACCGCGGGATGAACCCCGGCGAGGTGTTCTCCCGGGTGCAGGACCACGTGATCGCCGCCGGCCGGGCCCACGTCGAGCGCCTGGTGCTCGAGGCGTTCACCGCCAAGGTCGCCGCGATGCCCGAGGGCGACGACAAGGTCGCGCTGAACCTGCTGTGCGACCTGTACGCGCTCAGCACGCTCGAGGCGGACCGCGCCTGGTTCATGGAGCACGGCCGGCTCTCGGTGGCCCGGTCCAAGGCGATCAGCCGCGAGATCGGCAGCCTGTGCCGCCGGATCCGGCCCATCGCCGACGAGCTCGTCGACGCGTTCGCGGTGCCGCGGGAGATGCTCCGCTCGCCCGACCTGCTGGAGTGGCCTCCGGCCTGACGGCGTACGCCGCGCACGGCCGACCAACGACGACCGCCCGGCCCCTCCAGGGGGCCGGGCGGTCGTCGTACGTGCTGCGGTGAGCGGGGCTCAGTGGCCGCCGTTCTCCTTGAACCGGTCGAAGGAGGCGTGCACCTCGGCCTCGGCCTCCGCGCGGCCGACCCACTCGGCGCCCTCGACGGACTTGCCGGGCTCGAGGTCCTTGTAGACCTCGAAGAAGTGCTGGATCTCGAGGCGGTCGAACTTCGAGACGTGGCTGATGTCGCGCAGGTGCTCCAGGCGCGGGTCGGTCGAGGGGACGCACAGGACCTTGTCGTCGCCGCCGGCCTCGTCGGTCATCCGGAACATGCCGATCGCGCGGCACTTGATCAGGCAGCCGGGGAACGTCGGCTCCTGGAGGATGACGAGCGCGTCGAGCGGGTCGCCGTCCATGCCGAGGGTGTCCTCGATGTAGCCGTAGTCGGCGGGGTACTGCGTCGAGGTGAACAGGGTCCGGTCCAGGCGCAGGCGCCCGGACTCGTGGTCGACCTCGTACTTGTTGCGCTGACCCTTCGGGATCTCGACCAGGACGTCGAACTCGAGCACGTGTTTCCTCCGCTGGCTCCGGGGGCGTTCCAGGACGGCCCGGGACGGGCCAGGAGCACAGTGTCCCGCAGAATGGGCCGCAACGCTCATCCGGAGGGAGGAAACGTGGCGCGACGTGACGCACGCCACGGGTCCAGGCGCGCGCGCCTGCTCCCGCTGGTGGCCCTCCTCGTGCTGGCCGTGGCCGCGGCCGCGGCCTGGCGCTACGACGTCCTCGACCGGTGGCTGGAGCCGGACCGGCCGGCCGACCCGGCAGCGATCGCGCCGCCCGAGGACCTCGCCCTGCCCCCGGCCGTGGAGCCGGCCGCCGTCGCCGAGCCCCTGGCCGCGCCCGGCCCGGTCGCCGCGGCGGCCGTCCGCCGCGCGATCGCCGGCGACCTGCGCGACGAGGACCTCGGGCGCCACGTCCTGGCCGCCGTCGCCCCGCTGGAGGGGGCCGGCGTGCTCGTGCGCACCGGCTCCGGCTCCCCGCTCGCGGTGCCGGCCTCCACCACGAAGGTCGTGACCTCGACCGCCGCCCTGCTCGCGATGGACCCCGACACGGTGTTCACCACCCGTGTCGTCGAGGACGGCGCCCGCGGGATCGTCCTCGTCGGCGGCGGGGACCCGTTCCTGGCCAGCGGGCCCCCCGACGCCCCCGACGCCCCCGACGCCCCTGACTCCTCCGACGGGCCGGTCTGGCCCGAGCGGGCCGACGTCACGACGCTGGCGCGGGCGACCGCCGACGCGCTGGCGGCCGAGGGCCGGACCCGGGTGCGGGTCGGGTACGACACCTCCCTGTTCAGCGGTCCTGAGGCGAGCCCGCGGTGGCGCGCGGACTACCTCCCCGACGGGGTCGTCTCGCCGATCACCGCGCTGTGGGTCGACGAGGGCCGGCCGGCCGAGGGGTTCGGACGGGTCGAGGACCCGGCCCTCACCGCGGCGACGGTCTTCGCCGGCGTGCTCGCCCGGCGCGGGATCGAGGTGGTCGGGGTCCCCCGCGAGCGCGTCGCCGGCGACGGCGCCCTCGAGCTGGCCTCGGTGAGCAGCGCGCCGCTGTCCCAGGTCGTCGAGCAGGTGCTCGAGGTGAGCGACAACGAGGCCGCCGAGGTCCTGCTGCGCCACGTGGGGCTGGCCGCCGAGGGCGAGGGCTCCTTCGCCGCCGGCCGGCGTGGCGTCGTACGGCTGCTGGGGGAGGCGGGCGTCGACCTCGGCCGGAGCGTGCTGTGGGACGGCAGCGGCCTGTCCCGGCAGAACCGGATGGACCCCGCCGCCCTCCTCGACGTCCTGCGCCTGGCCGCCGCCGACGAGCACCCGCGGCTCCGCGCGGTGCTGACCGGCCTGCCGGTCGCCGGGTTCACCGGGTCGCTCAGCGACCGCTTCGACACCGGCGCCCCGGAGGGCCGGGGGCGGGTGCGGGCGAAGACCGGGACGCTGACCGGCATCACCTCGCTCGCGGGCCTCGCGGCCGACCGCGAGGGCCGGCTGATGGTCTTCGCCATGTTCGCCGACAAGGTCCGGGTCGAGGACACGCTGGAGGCGCGCGACGCCATGGACGCCGCCGCCGCGGCGCTCGGCGCTTGCCGCTGCGGATAGTTTCAAGCCATGAGCGATCGCGTGGACGCCATGGTCGACTGGGGCCTGGCGGTCTCCCTGGGCACCCGCATCGCGGGTGAGGGCCCGGTGGTCAGCCGGGACGAGGCCGCCGCCGCCGTCGCGGAGCTGCGCGCCGGCGCCGACCGCTCGACCGGCCTGGTCCGGGACTTCACCGGCCTGGTGGCCGAGGAGCGCACCGCTCCCGTGCTCGTCGTCGACCGCGCCGGCTGGGTGCAGGCCAACGCCGACGCCTTCCAGACCGTGCTCGCCCCCGTCGTCGACAAGCTGACCGAGAAGAAGCCGCCCGGCGCGATCTCCTCCGCGATCGGCTCCAAGGTGACCGGCGCCGAGGTCGGCGGCCTGCTCGGCTTCCTCGCCGGCAAGGTGCTCGGGCAGTTCGACCCGTTCCACGACCCGCACGGCCGGCTGCTCCTCGTCGCGCCGAACATCGTCCACGTCGAGCGCGAGCTCGGCGCCGACCCCACCGACTTCCGGCTCTGGGTCTGCCTGCACGAGGAGACCCACCGCGTGCAGTTCACCGCCGTGCCGTGGATGCGCGACCACCTCTTCGCCCAGGTCGAGGCGCTGGCCGCGACGATGGAGCCGACCGCGCTGCTCGACGACGGCCTCAAGCGCGCCGTGGAGGCGTTCCGCCAGGGCCCGGGCGCGGGGAGCCTGATCGACATCGTCGGGTCGCCGGAGCAGAAGGAGATCCTCGACCGGGTCACGGCGGTCATGTCGCTGCTCGAGGGGCACGCGGACGTCGTCATGGACGGCGTCGGCCCGACCGTCATCCCCAGCGTCGCGAAGATCCGCGCGAGCTTCGACGAGCGCCGCAAGGGCGTCGGCACGCTCGACCGGATCCTGCGCCGCCTGCTCGGCCTCGACGCCAAGATGGCGCAGTACCGCGACGGCGCCCGCTTCGTCCGCGGCGTCGTCGACAAGGTCGGGATGGTGGAGTTCAACGCGGTGTGGGAGCGCCCGGAGAACCTGCCCACCCGCGACGAGGTCGCCGACCCCGACCGGTGGGTGTCGCGGGTCCTGTGACGCGCTGATGTCCCTGCACCCCTCCGTCGCGGCGGTACGCCGCGGCGTGCGCGCCGCGCTCGCCCCGCTGCCGCCCGGCGTGCCCGTCGTCGTCGCGTGCTCCGGGGGAGCCGACTCCCTCGCCCTGCTCGCCGCCACCGTGTTCGAGGGGCACAAGGCCGGGCTGCGCGTCGTCGGCGCGGTCGTCGACCACGGCCTGCAGGAGGGCTCCGCGGAGCACACCGCCCGGGTCGTCGCCCAGATGGGCGACCTCGGCGCCGACGAGACGCTCTCCGCGCGGGTGCAGGTCGACCCGGCCGGGCTCGGGGTCGAGGCTGCGGCGCGGCGGGCCCGGTACGCCGTGCTCGAGCAGGTCGCGGCCCACTTCGCCACCGCCGAGGGGCCGGCCACCGTGCTGCTCGGCCACACCCGCGACGACCAGGCCGAGACGGTCCTGCTCGGGCTGGCCCGCGGGTCCGGCGGGCGCTCGCTCGCCGGCATGCGCCGGTCCTTCGGATCCTTCGTGCGCCCGCTCCTCGACGTGACCCGCGACGACACCGTCACCGCCTGCCAGGTCGAGGGGACCGCCTTCTGGGACGACCCGCACAACGCCGATCCCGGCTACGCCCGGGTCCGCGTGCGCCGTACCGTCCTGCCCGTCCTCGAGGACCAGCTCGGCCCCGGCGTCGCGGCGACCCTCGCGCGCACCGCCGACCAGGTCCGTCACGACGTGGACCACCTCGACGACCTCGCCGAGGCCCGCCACGCCGCGCTCGTCGCCCCGGACGGCTCGCTCGCCGTCGCTGACCTGCTCGCCGACCACCCCGCCGTCCGCCACCGCGTCCTGCGGCTCGCCGCCCTCGCCGCCGGCGCCCCCGCCTCGGAGCTGTTCCACGAGCACGTCCTCGCCGTCGACGCCCTGCTCACCGCTTGGCACGGCCAGAAGTGGGTCGACCTGCCCGGGCACCTGCGCGCGCGGCGGCTCGACGGCCGGCTCGTCCTCGGCCGCGACTCCCTACCCGACTGACGGCCCGACCCCGGCGCGGGGGAGGTCGACGCGCACGCAATACGCTTCCGCACATGGACGCTGCTGACGTGTCGGACGACCTGCTCAACGTGCTCTACACCGAGGCCGAGATCCAGGCGCGGATCAAGGAGATGGCCGCCAACATCGAGCGCGACTACGCCGACAAGGACCTGCTGATCGTCGGCATCCTCCGCGGGGCGGTGATGGTGATGGCGGACATGGCCCGCAGCTTCTCCCGGCACGTCGAGATGGACTGGATGGCGGTCTCGTCGTACGGCTCGGGCACCAAGTCCAGCGGCGTGGTCCGGATCCTCAAGGACCTCGACACCGACATCTCCGGGCGCCACGTCGTGATCGTCGACGAGATCATCGACACCGGCCTGACCCTGTCCTGGCTGACGTCCAACCTCAGCAGCCGCAACCCCGCGAGCGTCGAGATCGCGACCCTCCTGCGCAAGCCCGAGGCGCTGCAGATGCCGGTCGACGTCAAATACGTCGGCTGGGACATCCCGAACGAGTTCGTGGTCGGCTACGGCCTCGACTACAAGGAGCGCTACCGCAACCTGCGCGACATCGGGACGCTCGCGCCGCACGTCTACTCCTGACCTGTTCCTGAACAGTCCCTGAGCAGGGCGGACCGGCCCTGCTCCGCGTTGCCGCGGACCTGTACCGTCAGAGGTTCAAGTCGAGCGTCGGAAGAAGCCTGTGAAGCGGATATTCAAGGGTCCCTGGATCTGGATCGTGGTCGCCGTGGTCGGCGTCCTGCTGGCCCTGCAGTACCTCGCCCCCAACGGCGGGTACGACGAGATCGACACCTCCCAGATGGAGGAGTACATCGCCAACGGCGACGTCGACGAGATCACGTTCATCGACGGGGACCAGAAGATCGAGGCCACCCTCGACGAGGGTGTCCGCGACGACGGCGACAAGGTGATGACCCACTACGTGCTGGGTCAGCAGGTCGACATCATCGACGCCGTCGACGAGCAGCGCGCCGAGGGCACGATCGCGAAGTCGAACTCCGAGAACCCCCAGCCCAGCCTGCTCGGCTCGATCCTCGCCACGCTGCTCCCGTTCGCGCTGATCATCCTGCTGTTCCTCTTCCTCATGAACCAGGTGCAGGGCGGCGGCGGCCGCGGCGTCATGCAGTTCGCCAAGAGCCGCGCCAAGCTGATCTCCAAGGACATGCCGAAGACGACGTTCAACGACGTCGCCGGCGCCCAGGAGGCCATCGAGGAGCTCGGCGAGATCAAGGAGTTCCTCCAGGAGCCCGCGAAGTTCCAGGCGGTCGGCGCCAAGATCCCCAAGGGCGTCCTGCTCTACGGCCCCCCGGGCACCGGCAAGACGCTGCTCGCGCGCGCCGTCGCCGGCGAGGCGGGCGTCCCCTTCTACTCGATCTCCGGCTCCGACTTCGTCGAGATGTTCGTGGGTGTCGGCGCGAGCCGCGTCCGCGACCTCTTCGAGCAGGCCAAGGAGAACGCCCCGGCCATCGTCTTCATCGACGAGATCGACGCCGTCGGTCGCCACCGCGGCGCCGGCATGGGCGGCGGCCACGACGAGCGCGAGCAGACCCTCAACCAGCTGCTGGTGGAGATGGACGGCTTCGACGTCCGCGGCGGGGTCATCCTGATCGCGGCCACCAACCGCCCCGACGTGCTCGACCCGGCGCTGCTGCGCCCGGGCCGCTTCGACCGCCAGATCCAGGTCGACGCCCCCGACCTCGCCGGCCGCCACCAGATCCTCCAGGTCCACAGCCGCGGCAAGCCGATGTCGCCCGACATCGACCTGATCAGCGTCGCGCGCCGTACGCCGGGCTTCACCGGCGCCGACCTGGCCAACGTGCTCAACGAGGCCGCGCTGCTCACCGCGCGCAGCAGCCAGAAGCTGATCACCGACGAAGCGCTGGACGAGGCCATCGACCGCGTGATCGCCGGCCCGCAGCGCCGCACGCGCCTGATGAGCGAGAAGGAGAAGCTCATCACCGCCTACCACGAGGGCGGCCACGCCCTCGTCGCGGCGGCGCTCCCGGGCACCGACCCGGTCCACAAGATCACGATCCTCCCGCGTGGCCGGGCGCTGGGCTACACGATGGTGCTGCCCGACGAGGACAAGTACTCCCAGACCCGCTCGGAGATGCTCGACAAGCTCGCCTACATGCTGGGCGGCCGGGCGGCCGAGGAGATGGTCTTCCACGACCCGACCACCGGTGCCGGCAACGACATCGAGAAGGCGACCTCGCTCGCCCGCGCGATGGTCACCCAGTACGGCATGACCGAGCGGCTCGGCGCGATCAAGCTCGGGGAGACCCAGGGCGAGCCGTTCCTCGGCCGCGACATGGGCCACTCGCGCAACTACTCCGAGGACGTCGCTGCGATCGTCGACGAGGAGACCAAGCAGTTCCTCGCCGTCGCGCACCAGGAGGCCTTCGACATCCTCGAGGAGAACCGCGACGTCCTGGACGCGCTGGTCCTCGAGCTGCTCGACAAGGAGACGCTGGACAAGGCGGAGGTGGCCCGGATCTTCGAGCCGCTGCGCCGGCGTGCGGCACGGCCGGCGTGGACCGGCTCGCCGACCCGGAACCCCTCGGCCATCCCCCCGATCGAGATCCCCCAGGAGATCCGCGACCGGGCGAAGGCCAACGGCACCGTGTCGACCGGCGGCGAGGGCGGGTCGATCGTGACCCCGCCCGGCCCCGGCGGCGACGTGCACGGCGGTCCCGGTGCCGGTCCGGTTGGTCCGATGGACCCGCCGGCGCCCCCGTCCCCCGGCCCCTACCCCGGCGGGACGGCATGACCGACCCGGTCAGCCAGGTCGAGCGTGACCCCTCCGAGGTCCCCGCGTTCGACCAGGCCCGGGCCGAGGCGGCGGTCCGCGAGCTGCTGGTCGCGATCGGGGAGGACCCCGACCGCGAGGGCCTGCTGGAGACCCCGGCCCGGGTCGCCCGGGCCTACGCCGAGGTGACCGCCGGCCTGCGGATGCGCCCGGAGGACGTCTTGTCCACCACCTTCGACATCGGTCACGAGGAGATGGTGCTGGTCCGCGACATCGAGCTGTGGTCGATGTGCGAGCACCACCTCGTTCCCTTCACCGGGGTCGCGCACGTCGGCTACATCCCGGCCGAGTCCGGCAAGATCACCGGGCTCTCCAAGCTGGCGCGGCTCGTCGACGTCTACGCCCGGCGCCCGCAGGTCCAGGAGCGGCTGACCACGCAGGTCGCCGACGCCCTGGTCTCCATCCTCGAGGCGCGAGGCGTCATCGTGGTGATCGAGGCCGAGCACCTGTGCATGACCATGCGCGGCGTGCGCAAGGCCGGCGCCCGCACCATCACCTCCGCGGTCCGCGGCAGCTTCCTCACCGAGCCCGCGACGCGTGCCGAGGCGATGTCGCTGATCCGCGGCGGCACCCGCTGAGGACGGCGGCGGTGGCTCCCCGGGACCGGGCGTCCGCGGCCGGCGCGCTGTTCGTGCCGCTCGGCCGACCGCGCGTGATGGGCGTCGTGAACGTGACTCCCGACTCCTTCTCCGACGGTGGCCGGTACGTCGAGCCCGAGGCGGCCGTCGCGCACGGACGCCGGCTGCTGGCCGACGGCGCCGACCTGCTCGACATCGGCGGCGAGTCCACCCGCCCCGGTGCCACCCGGCCGCTGGTCTCCGAGGAGCTCGACCGGGTCGTCCCGGTGATCCGCGAGCTCGCCCGGGACGCGGTCGTGTCGGTCGACACGATGCGCGCCGAGGTCGCCGAGGCCGCCCTCGAGGCCGGCGCCACGATCGTCAACGACGTCTCCGGCGGCCTCGCCGACCCGCGGATCCTCGAGGTCGCCGCCCACGCCGGCGCGGTGTACGTCGCGATGCACTGGCGCGCGCACAGCACCCGGATGGCCGACTTCGCGACGTACGACGGGCCCGGCGGGGTGGTCGGCACAGTCGTCGAGGAGCTCGCCGAGCGGCTCGAGGCGGTGCTGGCGGCCGGGGTCGACCCGGCCCGGGTGGTGCTCGACCCCGGGCTCGGGTTCGCCAAGCGCGGCGAGCACAACTGGGAGCTGCTGCGCGACCTCGACCCGGTGACCGCGCTCGGGCAGCCCGTGCTCGTCGGCGCGAGCCGCAAGTCCTTCCTCGGCCGGCTGCTGGCCGAGGGCGACGAGCCGCGCCCGGTGGAGCAGCGCGAGCACGCCCACACCGCGGTCGTGGCCCACCTCGCCAGGCAGGGCGTGTGGGGCGTGCGCGTCCACGACGTGCGTGCCGCGCGCGACGCGATCGCGGTCGTCTCCGCGCTGGAGGAGCCGCGGCAGGGAGCAGGGCACCAGCCACCGCAGGAGGACACGCCATGACCGACGAGATCTCCGTCACCGGCATCGAGTGCTGGGGCCACCACGGGGTCTTCGACTTCGAGCGGAGGGACGGCCAGCCGTTCGTCGTCGACCTCGCGCTCGGCGTCGACACCGCCCCCGCGGCGGCCAGTGACGACTTGCACGACACCGTGGACTACGGAAGTCTCGTCGCGGCGGTCAAGACCGCCGTTGAGCACGATCCGGTCGACCTGATCGAGACCTTGGCCCAGCGCATCGCGGACGTCTGCCTCGGCGACGCCCGCGTGGACTGGGCGAGGGTCACGGTCCACAAGCCGGACGCACCCGTCGACGCGACGTTCGCCGATGTCGCACTCACGATCACCCGGAGGGCCGCCCGTGACTGAGACCCCCAACCCGCACATCATCGACGCCGACACCCTCACCGGGGAGATGCGTCCGATCCGTCGTGCGGTCCTGGCCCTGGGGTCCAACCTCGGTGAGCGGATGGCGAGCCTGCAGGGAGCGGTCAACGCGATCGCCGACACCCCCGACGTCTGGGTGACGGCGGTGTCCCCGGTCTACGAGACCGAGCCGGTCGACTCGCCGCCGGACGCCAAGCCCTACCTGAACGCCGTGCTGCTCATCGACACCACGCTGGCCGCGACCCGGCTGATGGACCGCGCGCTGGCCGTCGAGGACGCCTACGAGCGCGAGCGCGGCGAGGTCCCCAACGCGCCGCGCACGCTCGACGTCGACCTGGTCGTCGTCGGCGACCGCCGCAGCGACGAGCCGAGCCTGCAGCTGCCGCACCCGCGGGCGCACCAGCGCGCGTTCGTGCTCAAGCCGTGGTTCGACCTCGAGCCCGACGCCGAGCTCCCGGGTCACGGACCGATCGCCGAGCTGCTCGCGAACCTCGGGACCGACGGCCTGACCCCGCGCGAGGACCTGCGGCTCGAGGTCGAGTGAGCGACCCGCTCGGCTCGCCCGGACCGTCGGGGGAGGAGCCGGGCGGGAACCTCCGGCCCACCTCTCCCGCCGCCCTCACCGGCTGGGCCGTCGTCGGGCTCGTCGGCGGGTGGCTGGTGCACCCGGTCGCCGACCGCTGGGGCACCCCGCCGATCGTCACCTGGGCCCAGCCGCTGGCCCTCGTCCTGGTCGTGGCGATCCTGGCCGCGACCGCCTGGGTCACCTACCGCCAGGTGCACGTGCGCCGGGAGCGGCTCGACCCGCAGCAGGCGGTCAACCGGCTCGTGCTGGCACGGGCCTGCGCGTACGTCGGCGCCCTCGCCGCCGGGGGCTACCTCGGCTACGCCGTGTCCTGGCTGGGCGTGCCGGCCGAGCTCGCCGAGCAGCGCGCCTGGCGCTCCGGCGCCGCCGCGCTGGCCGGAGCCGGGGTGGCGGTGGCCGCGGTGCTCCTCGAGCGCGCGTGTCGCGTCCGGTCCGACGACCCGGCGCCCTAACCTGCTGTCATGGCTTCCCCTGCGGCAACTCCGGTCACTTCCGCCTCACGCCGTCGTCAGCGCTCGACGCGGCTGACCGTCGCCGTGGCGCTCCTGGTCCTCGCCGCCGTGGTCGTCGCCGTCGCGCTCGCGACCGGCTCGTGGGGGCTCACCGCCGCGGCGGCCGTCCTGGCCGTCGTGCTGGGCGCGGCCGCCACCCGGATCACCCACGCCGAGCTCGCGCAGTCGCGCCGGGACGCCGCCCGGGACCGCGCCGAGCAGGCCCAGGCCTACCGCCGGATGGCCGACGAGCGGGCCACCGAGCACGCGTCGTACGTCGAGACCGTCGAGCGCCGCATCGCCGAGCGCGAGGCGACCATCGCCGACCTCGAGCAGGGCCTGACCGACGCCCAGCAGCGCGTCGCGGACGCGACCCTCAAGCTCGGCGCCGAGGCGCGCCGGGCCGACGCCGCCGACCGTGCGCGCACCGACCTCGCCGCCGACCTCGACGCCGCGGAGGAGCGGGCCGCCGAGGCCATCGTGCGGATGGCCGAGCTCGAGCAGGAGGTCGACGTCCTGCGTGCCGAGCTCGAGGTCGTCACCGCCGCGTGGCGCACCGCCGAGGCGACCCGCAAGCGCGCCTGACCCGCCGTCGGTCGCGCGTCACCTGCCGGTCCGGCCGGCGCCCCCGTGGGGCACAATCGACCCTCGTGATCCCTGAGGAGTCCCGGTTCGAGAACGACCCCGAGGAGCTCGTGGCCGAGGCGCCCGGGCTGCCGAGCGGGTGGGAGGTGGGGACCCCGGACCCGGCGGACCGCTTCGACGTCGCGCGGCTCACGCACCTGCTGCGCGCCCACGAGCGGCACGGCCGCGGCTGGGCCGGGGCGGGGGTCGACGACGTGCTCGTCGAGGTCTCCGAGCACGGTCTGCGCACCCGGCAGAACGTCGTCGTCCGCGACCCCGAGGGCGAGATCCGGGCCTGGGGGAGCGCGCACGACCGCGCCGCGGGCCGGATGCTCTTCGTCCACATCGTCGAGCGCGACCTGCCCGGGCCGGTGGCCGCGGCGTGCTCCGACGTGCTCTTCGAGTGGGCCGTCGGCCAGGCGAAGGTCCTCGGCGCCGCACGCGGGCTGCAGTCCCAGCAGATCGACACCGGCGCCTTCGCCGACGACGACCGGCAGCACGCCTGGCTCGCCGACGCAGGCTTCGAGCGGGTGCGCACCTGGTGGCAGATGAGCCGCCCGGTCACCCCCGACGAGGCCGGCCTGGTGCCCTCCGCGGCCCGCTGGGAGGACGAGGCGAAGGGCGTCGTCTTCCGCCGGGTCCGCCGCGCGCCCGAGGGCGGGATGCCCGACGCCGAGGACCTGCGCAAGGTCCACGACGTGCTCGAGGGCGCCTTCGTCGACCACTTCAACCACCACGAGGAGACCTTCGAGGAGTTCGTCCACCGGCTTCGCGAGGACCCCGGCCACCGCTGGGACCACTGGTGGCTCGCCGAGCTCGTCGAGGACGGCGGCCGCACCCCGGTCGGCACCCTCGTCGGCGCCGTCTCGGAGAGCTCCGGCGGCGGGCCGGACGGCTCCTACGTCGAGTACCTCGGCGTCCTCGAGGCCGCCCGCGGCCGCGGCGTCGCCAAGGGCCTGCTCCGCACGATCATCGCCGACGCCGCCGACCGGGGACGCGACCGCGTCGGCCTCGAGGTCGACGCCGACTCCTCCACCGGCGCCGACGGCCTCTACACCTCGATGGGCTGGGTGACGAAGTACGTCACCGAGTCCTGGCACCGCGACGTGGTCGTCGACTGATCCCTCGCGTGCCACCCGGATCGTTCAATTGAACGATCGTGGTGGCGCCGGCCATCGCGGGCGCGGCGTCGGAATCGTTCAATTGCTGGGAACTGGCGGGATGGAATCGCTTCCACCCGCCGCAACCGCGCAATTGAACGATTGCGGTGGCCCGGGGCTAGGAACGCCGCACCACCCGGATGGCGCAATTGAACGATCACGGTGGCCGAGGACGCCCGGCACCACCTAGCCGACGAGCGAGGCGCGCAGGGCGCGGTGGACGCCGGTGGGGGTGAGGACGCCGAGGAAGACCGGCCCGTCCTTCACCGCGACCATCGCGTTGTCGCTGCGCAGCATGGCGGCGAGCGCCTCCTCGAGGGTGGCGCCGACGTCGACCGCGGCGCCGAGGTCGCCGAGGCGCACGCCGTCGAGCGGCTCGAGGTGGTCGCGGTCGACGGTGGTGACCGAGAGGCGGCGCAGCCCGCGCTCGGAGCCGACGAAGTCGGCGACGAAGTCGTCGGCCGGGCGCGCGAGCAGCTCGGCCGGGGTGGCGTGCTGGGCGAGCCGCCCGCCGGCGGCGAAGACCGCGACCCGGTCGCCCATCCGGACCGCCTCGTCGATGTCGTGGGTGACCAGCACGACCGTCTTGCCCAGCTCGCGCTGGAGGCGGAGGAACTCGTCCTGCAGCCGCACCCGCACCACGGGGTCGACCGCCCCGAACGGCTCGTCCATGAGCAGCACCGGCGGGTCGGCCGCCAGGGCCCGCGCCACGCCGACGCGCTGGCGCTGGCCGCCGGAGAGCTGGTGGGGGTAGCGGTCGGCGTACGTCGCCGGGTCGAGCCCGACGAGCTCCATCAGCTCGGTGGCCCGCGCGCGGGCGGTCGCGCGCGACTCGCCGTACAGCAGCGGCACGGTCATCACGTTGGTGACGACCTTCTGGTGCGGGAACAGCCCCACCTGCTGGATGACGTAGCCGATGCCGCGCCGCAGCTTCACCGGGTCCTCGCCGGTCACGTCGCGGCCGTCGATCTCGATGCGGCCGGTGCTGGGCTCGATCAGCCGGTTGATCATCTTCAGCGTCGTCGACTTGCCGCACCCCGACGGCCCGACGAGGCAGAGCAGCTCGCCGGCGGCCACGTCGAGGTCGAGCGCCTGCACGGCGACCGTGCCGTCGGCGTAGGTCTTGCCGACACCCGAGAGCCGGATCATCGCGGTCCCGCCCGCTGGGCCGGTAGCGTCCATGCGCGTGACAGTACTGGCGGCGGCCGCATCCGCGCCTGCACCCGGGCCGAGCTGCTACAGCCGGGTCACCAACGAGTGGTTCTGCCTGGACTATGTCAGCGACCGGCGCGAGGAGATCCTCGACGCCGCCGGCCAGCACCTGCTCATCACCGTGCTCGCCGTCGCGCTCGGCGTCGTGGTCGCCGTGCCGCTGGCGCTGCTCGCCCGCCGCCTGCCGCGGCTGGAGTCGACGGTGCTCGGGTTCAGCACCGGCCTCTACACGGTGCCCTCGATCGCGCTCTTCCCGCTGCTCGTGCCGTTCACGGGGCTGTCCATGACCACCGTCGTGATCGGGCTGGCGCTCTACGCGCTGACCGTGCTGGTCCGGGCGTTCCTCGAGGGCCTGCGCTCGGTGCCCGAGGACGTGCGGGAGTCCGCCCGCGGCCTGGGGTACGGCGGCGGCCGGCTGCTCGTGCGCGTCGAGCTGCCCCTCGCCCTCCCGGTGGTGATGGCCGGCCTGCGCGTCGCGACCGTGTCGACGGTGGCCCTGACGACGGTGGGCTCCCTGGTGTCCTACGGCGGGCTGGGCAACCTGATCCGGGACGGCGTGACGACGAACTTCCGCGCCGAGCTGCTCACCGCCGCCGTGCTATGCGTGGTGATCGCCTTCGCCCTCGACGCCCTGATCGTGCTCGCCCAGCGCGTGCTGACCCCCTGGACGCGCACCGGCGGGACGGCGGGTGCGAGCGCATGAGGGTGCTCCGCGACGCCTGGGACCACCTGCTCACCGGGTCGAGCTGGACCGGTGACGGCGGCATGCTCGAGCTGCTGGGCCAGCAGCTGCTGCTCACGGTGACCGCGCTGCTGCTCGCGCTGGTGGTCGGCCTGCCGGTGGCGCTCGGGCTGGGCCACCTCGGGCGGGGTGGGTTCCTCGCCGTCAACGTCTCCAACGTCGGGCGCGCGGTGCCGACGTTCGCGCTGCTGGCCGTGCTGGTCACCCTCGACTGGCCCGGCACCGACTCCTTCGGGCCCTACGGCCGGGCCGGCGTGGCGACCCTCCTGGCACTGACCCTGTTCGCGCTGCCGCCGATCATCACCAACGGCTACGTGGCGGTGCGCGAGGTCCCGGACGAGGTCAACGAGGCGGCCACGGGCATGGGGATGACCGGCGCCCAGCGGTTCTGGCGGGTCGAGCTGCCGCTGGCCACCCCGCTGGTGGCCTCCGGTGTACGGCTCGCGCTCGTCCAGGTGTGGGCCACCGCCACCATCGCCGCGCTCGTCGCGGGCCCGGGCCTGGGGCGGGTCATCACCGACGGCTTCTACCGCAGCCAGTACGGCCAGGGCATCGCCGGCGCGGTCGTGGTGGCCGCGGTCGCGCTCCTCCTCGAGCTGCTCGCGGCGGGCGTGCAGCGGCTCGCCGCCCCCGGACGTCGGGACCGCGTGGCTACTGTGTCGACGGGGCTCCACCCGGTCGGGTGACCCTGCTCATCCGGACACGCGCGGCGAGCAGAGCCGCGGGACACAGAAGGAACCACCAGCATGCAGGTACGACGCCCTCTCGCCGCCGCCATCGCGGCCGGCTCCCTCCTCCTCGCCGGCTGCGCCGGCGACGACCTCGCCGAGGAGCCCTCGGACGACGACTCCTCCTCGGCCGCCACCGCAGGCGGCCCCGTCAGCATCTCGGGGCAGAACTTTCCCGAGGCCACGCTGGTCGCCTCGATGTACGAGCAGCTGCTCGAGGACGCCGGCTACGACCCGACCGTGCGCCTGGTCGACTCGCGCAGCGTCTACATCGAGACCTTCCCCGGTGACGTCGACATCGTCCCGGAGTACGTCGGCGGCATCGTCAACGAGCTCAACGCCCGCAAGCTGGGCGACAAGGCCGAGCCGTTCACCGCCGGCGACGGCGAGGAGCTCGCCGACCAGGGCGAGGAGCTCCTCGACGAGGCGGGCATCACCCTGCTCGACGTCTCCGAGGCCACCGACACCAACGCGTTCTTCGTGACCCAGGAGTACTCCGAGGAGAACGGCGTCACCAAGCTCTCCGACCTCGAGGGCGAGTCCGTCACCCTCGCCGCGGCGCCGGACTGCGAGGGCCGCCTCGACTGCGAGGGCGGCCTCGTGGACGAGTACGGCATCGACGTCACGAAGGTGCTGCCGCTCGGCTACGCCAGCGACCAGACCTACCAGTCGGTGCTCGACGGCGAGGCCGAGCTCGGCGAGACCAGCACCACCGACGGCACGCTGGAGTCCCAGGGCCTCGTCGTCCTCGAGGACGACAAGCAGATCCAGCCCGCGCAGAACCTCGTGCCGGCCGTGTCGACCGCGTTCCTCGAGGAGCACCCCGACGTCGAGGACCTGCTCGGGGGCCTGATGGACGCGCTGACCACCGAGAACCTCACCGAGCTCAACGGCCGGGTCGCGGTGGACCGGGAGAAGCCCGAGGACGTGGCCCGCGACTTCCTCGAGCAGGAGGGCCTGCTCTAGGCCTCGTGCGGACGCAGCTCCAGGGCCGCGGGTGCGACGGTGCGCAGGTCGATGACCGGCACCTCCAGCCGCGGCCCTGCGGGCGTCCGCACCCGGGGCAGCGGCCCCTCCGCGGCGAGCGCCACGACGGCCGCGGCCTCCTCGCGCCGGCCCTGCTCGACCAGCCACCCCACGAGCCGGTACGCCGGCGTGAGGCCGGAGTGGGTGAGCGAGCGGGCGCCGTACAGCTCGACGACGCCGGCGTGCAGCAGGTCCCACCACTCCTCGGAGCAGCCGGGGATCTCGCTGAAGTAGCGGTGCAGGTCGCCGGCGAGCACCCGGTCGCGGAAGACCCGGGTCACCTCCTCCGAGCCGTGCGCCTCCACGCTCGCGAGCGCCATCCGCTTGGTCGTCCACCGGTCGCGCAGGTCGTCGGTCGACGAGCGCTGCTGGGTGATCGAGGTGCCGTCGTGGCGGATCCGCCAGTGGTAGACGACGTCGGGCAGCACGCCGAACCGGCGGGCGCGCAGGTAGGCGTCGGTGGTGGTCGGCTGGTCCTCGTAGCGCACGCCCTCGGGCCAGGACAGGCCGGCGCCCTCCCAGAAGTCCCGCCGGAACAGCTTGTTCCACGCGAAGACGTCGCCGAGGACCTCCGGGTGGTCCTCGACGGCGAGCGCCGCCCGGTCGCGGTGCAGCCGCCGCATCCACGGCGGCTCGGTGAGCCGGCCGTCCTCCCACCGGGCGACCGAGCCGGTGACGAAGTCGCTGCCGGTGCGCCGCAGGTGGTCCAGCAGCGTGTCGTACGCGCCGGGCGGGACGACGTCGTCGGAGTCCGCGAACGTCACCAGGTCGCCGGTCACGTGCCGCAGGCCCTCGTTGCGGGCCGCGCCCAGTCCGCGGTTGGCGGTGTGCACGACCCGCACGCGGGCGTCTCGCTCGGCGTAGGAGTCCGCGATCGCCCCGCTGGCGTCCGGTGAGCCGTCGTCGACGACGACCACCTCGAGGTCGACGCGGCGCGAGGCCTGCGCCAGCACGCTGTCCAGGCACTCCGCGACGTACCGCTCGACGTCGTAGACCGGGACCACGACGCTCACCCGGGCCCGGGATCGCGCCCACGGTCGCAGCTGCATGGGCCGACAGTAGTGAGCGATAGGCTCACCGGTCGTGAGTGCCCCCGACGCCGCCCCCTCCGCGCAGCCGCCCGTGGACCCGTCCGCCGTCGACCCCGCCGAGTACCCGCGCAAGGTGCTGTTCGTGGCCGGTGCCGGCCGCAGCGGCACCAGCACGATGGCCGGTCTCATGCAGATCCTCGGCCTGCACGTGCCGCAGCCCGAGGTGGTGGCCGACGAGACCAACCCCAAGGGGTTCGGCGAGCCGGCCTGGGCCGTCGAGCACCACGACCGCCTCCTCAAGGAGGCCGGCGTGCAGGTGAGCGACTCCCGCCCCGACGCGTGGTTCGAGACCGGCCGGGTCTCGACGCGGGAGAAGGATCGGATCACCACCGCCGAGTGGCTCGAGTCGCACTTCGCGGTCAGCAGCGAGCTGGTCGTCAAGGACCCGCGCCTGGCCTGGTTCCTCTCCCTGTGGCGCGTCGCCGCCGTCCGCACCGGCGCCACCCCCGTCTTCGCCACCATGCTGCGCCCGCCGGCGGAGGTCGTCGGCAGCAAGCAGACCTACTACAAGAACCGGCTCGGCTCGGCCCACCTGGCGGCGTCCTGGCTGAACATGCTGCTGCACACCGAGCGCGCCACCCGCGGCTCGACCGACGGGGGCACCGACGGCGCGGTCGACGGCAGCGCCCGCGTCTTCGTGCGGTACGGCGACCTCCTCGACGACTGGACCAGGACGTGCATGCACGCCGGCGAGACGCTCGGCCTGCAGCACGTGCTCCACGCGCGCAGCGAGCAGATCCGTGACGGCCACCGCTTCGTCGACCCCTCGCTGCGCCGCGTCACCCAGTCGCTGGAGGACCTCGGCCTGCCCCGCCGGCTGCACGACCTCACCGCCGACACCTGGACCGAGCTGAACAAGCTCGCCGACCCCGGCGGCGACGTCCCCGAGGTGCACCGCAACCTCGACCAGCTGCGCGAGTCCTACGTCGAGCTCTACGAGGAGTCCGAGGCGATCTCGCGCTCGTCGGTGGTCGCCGCCGAGCAGCGGGTGCGCCGCGAGCTGAAGGGCCGCACGCCGGCCGGCCGGCCCGGCGGGGCACCCGCCCCGGCTGCCGCGCCCCCGGGCTCCCTCGCCGACCGGCTGCCGCACGGGCTGCGCGCCGCCGTCCCGCCGTCGGTCCGCCGCGGCCTGCGCAAGGCCGTCGGCAAGACCCGCCCGTGACCGCGCACCTCGGCCGCAACGGCCTGGCCAACCTCGAGGGCCACACCGACTACGACATCACCTGGCCCTGGACCCGCCCCGAGGGGCTGCGGCCCGGCACCACCGCCGTGCTCCGGGTCAAGGACGAGGCGCCGTCGCTGCCGTTCGTGCTGCCGCCGCTCCTGCGCGCGTGCGACCACGTGCTCGTCGTCGACAACGGCTCGACCGACGGCACGCCCGAGGTGGTCCGCGAGACCGCGGAGCGGCACGGGTACGCCGACCGCCTGACGCTCACGTCGTACCCCTTCGCCGTCGCCCGCGCGGGCGCCGAGCACCTGGCGGTCCACGAGCTGTCGGTGCACTCGCTGTCGTACTTCTACAACTGGTGCTTCGCCCAGGTCGGCACCCGCTACTCCTGGAAGTGGGACGGCGACATGGTCCTGACCACCGAGGGTGAGGTCTCCATCGCCGACCTCGGCTGGCAGGTGGGCGACGTGCAGACGATCGTCCGGGTGCCGCGCCACCCGCTCTTCCTCGCCTCCGACTCCCTCGGGTACCTCGACCTCGGCCTGCGCAACGCCGAGGAGTGGGGCTTCCCGATCGGCCCGGACTTCGTCTACACCAAGGCCTTCGAGTGGGAGATCCGCACGACGCCGGAGGACGTCCGGTCGATCGGGCTGCCGTTCGGGCTGTGCGTGGAGCTGAAGTACCTCGACGGTGACGAGTTCGCGCACTGGACCGACCCCGAGTCCTTCGCGACCTCGTGGCGCAACAAGCGCAAGCGCCGCGAGTGGGAGGTCTTCAACGCCCTGCGCGAGGGGACGGTCCCGCAGGGGGTCGTCCGGATCGAGGCGCCCGTCGGCACCCACATCGTCGACCACGTCACCCACGAGTGGCTCCCGCGCGCCCCGCGCCCGCTCGACGTGGGTCCGCAGCGCCGCTGACCCCCCGCCGGTCGACGCAGCCGCGCTCCGGCGGATGTGTCATGCCGAGGGAGCACCCGCTTGCTCCGCCCGCATGACGTCCCGGCACGGCGGCCGCTTCCAGGGGTAGTCCCTCGCTTACCGGGGCAGATCTACCCCGGAAAGCGCGGGAGTCACCGGTGCACCGGGGACTCCTGCAGGCCGGCCCCACCGGTGTCGCCCAGGTCACGTCGGCCCACCGTTCTCCGGGAGGACTGGACCGGCGTACGGTTGTCGGCGCTGGACCCGCCCGATCGGGGGTACGGCACCCTCACCACTCAGGACACGAGCACACCGTCCGGTACCCACACCGGCCCACGGACCCGAGAACCGGGCGAGCGGGTGGTCGGAGGGACTGGAACGAAAGGTTCGACACCATGACGCACCAACCCCTCGGGGTGGGCGTCGTCGGCGCTGGTCGCGTCGGCGCCGTCCTCGCCGCTGCCCTCGGCGCTGCCGGCCACCCCGTGGTCGCCGCCGCCGGCGAGTCGGACGCCTCCCGCGCGCGCATCGCCGCGCTGCTGCCCGGCGTCCCGGTCCAGAAGCCGACCTCCGTGGCGCGCGCGTGCGACGTGCTGCTGCTGACCGTGCCCGACGACATGCTCGGCAACGTCGTGTCCGTGCTGGCGGCCAGCGGGGCGCTGCGCGAGGGCCAGTACGTCGTGCACACCTCCGGCCGGCACGGGCTGGCCGTGCTGGAGCCGGCCCGCGAGGTCGGTGCGCGGGTGGTCGCGATGCACCCGGCGATGACCTTCACCGGCACGGCGCTCGACCTCGAGCGGCTGGCCGGGTGCGTGTTCGGGCTGACCGCCGGCACCTACGAGCGCGCGGTCGCCGAGGCCCTCGTCGCCGACCTGGGTGGCCGCCCGATGTGGGTGCCCGAGCAGATGCGGACGCTGTACCACGCCGGTCTCGCCCACGGCGCGAACCACCTGGTGACGCTGGTGACCGAGGCGATGGAGATGCTGGCCGCGGCCGGAGCCGACGATCCCTCCGCGACGCTGCGCCCGCTGCTGACCGCCGCCCTGGACAACGCCCTCGCCCACGGCGACGCCGCGCTGACCGGCCCGATCGTCCGCGGCGACGTCGGCACCGTCGAGGCCCACCTCCGGGACCTCGTGGCCAACGCGCCGCAGACGCTGCCGTCGTACGTCGCCATGGCCCGCGCCACGCTGGACCGGGCCGTCACCGACGGGCGGCTCCTGCCGATCCGCGCGGTGAAGATCCACGACCTGCTGGAGGACGCGAGCGCGACCGTGGCCGCGGCCCAGCGCGCCGCGTGGACCGCGCGGACGACGGGCACCGCCGGCCGATGACCACCACGCCCGTCCTCGCGCCGACGCGCGAGGAGCTCTCAGCCCTGCTCGCGGACGCCCGGCGGGCCGGCCGCCCGGTCGGCCTGGTGCCGACGATGGGCGCCCTGCACGAGGGGCACGCCAGCCTCGTGCGCGAGGCCCGCGCCCGGGGCGGCGACGGTCCGGTCGTCGTCTCGATCTTCGTCAACCCGCTGCAGTTCGGTGCGGGGGAGGACCTCGACCGCTACCCCCGCACCCTCGACGCCGACCTGGAGGTGTGCGCCCGCGAGGGCGTGGACGTGGTCTTCGCGCCGAGCGTCGAGGAGGTCTACCCCGGCGGTGACCCGATGGTGACCGTCGAGCCGGGACCGCTGGCCGACGTGCTGGAGGGCCGGAGCCGACCCGGCCACTTCCGCGGGGTGCTCACGGTCGTCGCCAAGCTCCTCGGCCTGGTGCGTCCCGACGTCGCGGTCTTCGGCCAGAAGGACTACCAGCAGCTCGCGCTCGTGCGCCGGATGGCGGCGGACCTCTGCCTCGGGGTCGACGTGGTGGGCGCCGAGACGGTCCGCGAGCCCGACGGGCTGGCGCTGTCCAGCCGCAACCGCTACCTCGACGAGGAGCAGCGCACCGAGGCGCTCGCGCTGAGCCGCGCGCTGCGCGCCGCGCAGGAGGCGGCGACGTACGGCCTCGGCCCGGCGCTCGACGCGGCGCGGGCCGAGCTGCGCGCCGCCAGGACCCTCGACCTGGACTACCTCGAGGTCACCACCCCCGGGCTCGAGGCCCTGCCCGACCCCGTCCCGGCCGGCACCGAGGCACGCGTCCTCGTCGCCGCCCGGCTCGGGACCACCCGCCTCATCGACAACATGCCGCTCGTCGTCGGTCACCCCGACGGCGCGCACGACCAGCAGGGAGAGCGCTGATGCTCCGCACGATGATGAAGAGCAAGATCCACCGGGCCACCGTGACCCAGGCCGACCTGCACTACGTGGGGTCGGTGACCGTCGACGAGGACCTGCTCGAGGCCGCCGACCTGCTGCCCGGCGAGCTGGTGCACATCGTCGACATCACCAACGGCGCGCGCCTGGAGACCTACACGATCGCCGGCGAGCGCGGCTCGGGCGTGATCGGCATCAACGGCGCCGCGGCCCGCCTGGTGCACCCCGGCGACCTGGTCATCCTCATCGGCTACGGCCAGATGGAGACCGCCGAGGCCAAGGAGCACCAGCCGCACGTGGTCTTCGTCGACGCCGACAACAAGATCATGGCGACCGGCTTCGACCCCGCCGAGACCTTCGGCGGCGCCGGTCTGGTCCGCGGCGACACCTCCGCGGCTCGGTAGCCTGCGGCCATGCCCGGCCCCCTGACCACTGCGCCGGCCCCCGCGCCGGCCGCACCGGTACGCCGCCTCCCGGGACGCCTCAGCGCACCGGACCCGGGGTGGTCCACCCGCGCGGACGTCGTGGTGATCGGGTCGGGGATCGCCGGGCTGACCGCGGCGCTGCGGCTGCGCGAGCACGTCGAGAAGGTCCTCGTCGTCACCAAGGACGTGCTGGCCGCCGGCTCCACGCAGTGGGCGCAGGGCGGGATCGCCGCGGCGCTGGGGGAGGGCGACACCCCCGAGCAGCACGAGGTCGACACCCTGGTCGCGGGCGCGGGTGCCTGCGACCTCGACGCGGTCCGGGTGCTGGTCGGCGAGGGCCCCGAGGCGGTCCACGAGCTGATCGCGCTCGGGGCACGGTTCGACGTCGACGCCACCGGGCTGCTCGCGCTGACCCGGGAGGGCGGGCACCACCGCGACCGGATCGCGCACGCCGGCGGCGACGCGACGGGCGCGGAGATCCAGCGGGCCCTCATCGCGGCCGTGGCGGCGGCCCCCGACATCGAGGTCGTCCAGCACGCGCTCGCGGTCGACCTGCTGCTCGCCGAGGACGGCGGGGTCGCCGGCGTGACGCTGCACGTGATGGGGGAGGGCGAGCGCGACGGCATCGGCGCCGTGCACTGCCGCGCCGTGGTCCTCGCCAGCGGTGGCCTCGGCCAGGTCTTCTCCCAGACCACCAACCCCGCGGTCTCCACCGGTGACGGCACCGCGCTCGCGCTGCGCGCGGGGGCGACCCTGCGCGACCTGGAGTTCGTCCAGTTCCACCCGACGGTCATGTACCTCGGGCCCGACTCCCGCGGCCAGCAGCCGCTGATCTCCGAGGCGGTCCGCGGGGAGGGCGCCTTCCTGGTCGACCACGCCGGGGACCGGATCATGCAGGGGGTCCACGAGCTCGCCGACCTCGCCCCGCGCGACGTCGTCGCCAAGGCGATCACCCGGCGGATGCACGAGACCGGCCGCCCGCACGTGTGGCTCGACGCCCGGCACCTCGGCGCGGCGTTCTGGGAGCGGCGCTTCCCGACCATCCTCGCGACCGCCCGGCGGCACGGGATCGACCCGGTGACCGAGCCGATCCCGGTGGCGCCGGCGTGCCACTACGCCTCCGGCGGTGTGCGCACCGACCTGTGGGGCCGCACCGACGTGCCGGGGCTCTACGCCACGGGCGAGGTCGCGTGCTCCGGCGTCCACGGCGCCAACCGGCTGGCCTCCAACTCGCTGCTCGAGGGCCTGGTGTTCTCCCGCCGCATCGCCAGCGCGCTCCCGGGCGAGCTGCGTCCGTGGGGGGAGCCCGCACCGGACGAGCGGCCGGCCGGGCTCGTCGCGGGCTCGGTCCGTCCGCGGCTGCAGGAGGTGATGACCGAGCGGGTCGGCGTGCTGCGCAGCGCGGCCGGGCTCGCCGACGCTGCCGAGGTGCTCGGCGGCCTGGCGGGCACAGGTGCCGGGCTCGTCGACCTCGACGCGTGGGAGACCACCAACCTGCTCACGATCGCGGCCGCCCTCACCGACGCGGCGACCCTGCGGGAGGAGACCCGCGGCTCGCACTGGCGCGAGGACCACCCCGAGCGCGACGACGCCCGCTGGGCCGGCCACCTCGACGTGGCCATGACCGACGGGGCCACCACGATCGAGCACCACCCAGCGCCCGCCACCGACGGAGGAGCCGGCCGATGATCACCCCCACGCCGTACGACGCGCTGCCGGCGGGCCTGCTCGCCGAGCTCGAGGCCGGCGGGCTGGACCCGCGCGCGGTCCACGACCACGTGCTGCAGGCGCTGGCCGAGGACGTCCCGACCGAGGACGTCACCAGCGTCGCGACGATCGCCGCGGACGCCCGCGCGGCCGGCGACTTCGGGGCGCGCGAGGCCGGCACGGTCGCCGGCCTCGGCATCGCCGCCCTCGTCTTCCACCTCGTCCTCGGCGACGACGTCGAGGTCAGCGACCGGCTCCCCGACGGCACCCGCGTGCGGCCGGGCGACGTCGTCATGCGGGTCGCCGGGCCGGCCCGCGGCCTGCTGACCGCCGAGCGGACCGCGCTCAACTACGCCAGCCACCTCTCCGGTGTCGCCACCGCCACCGCGGCATGGGTCGACGCGCTGGAGGGCACGCGCGCCGAGGTGCTCGACACCCGCAAGACGCTGCCGACCTACCGCGCGCTGCAGAAGTACGCCGTGCGCTGCGGCGGCGGCCGCAACCACCGCACCAGCCTCTCGGACCGCGCGATGGTCAAGGACAACCACGTGGTGGCGGCCGGTGGGGTGGTGCCCGCCTACCGCGCCGTCCGCGCGGCGTACCCCGACCTGCGCGTCGAGGTCGAGGTGACCGACCTCGACCAGCTGCGCGAGCTCCTCGACGCCGGCTGCGAGGAGATCCTGCTCGACAACATGCCGACCGAGGTCATGGCCGAGGCGGTGCGGATCACGGCCGGCCGGGCCCGGCTGGAGGCCTCGGGCGGGCTGACGTTCGACCGGGCGCGGGAGGTCGCGGAGACCGGCGTCGACCTGATCTCGGTCGGTGCCCTGACCCACTCGGTCGACGTGTTCGACCTGGGCCTGGACCTGCGCGAGGAGGAGGACTAGCCGTGCCGCTGCTCGCCGCCGACATCGGCAACAGCCACACCGTGCTGGGCCTGGTCCAGGACGGCGAGGTCTCCGCGCACTGGCGGGTCGGCACCGACGAGCGCCGCACCTCCGACGAGTGGTCGGTGCTGATCCGGGGGCTGCTCGGCCCCGACGCCGCGACCGTCGACGGCGTGAGCGTGTGCTCGACGGTCCCGGCCGTCCTGCACGAGTGGCGCGACATGCTGGCGCGGCACTTCGCCGACCTGCCGTGCCTCGTCGTCGAGCCCGGCGTGCGCACGGGCGTGCCGGTCCTGATGGACAACCCGCGCGAGGTCGGCTCCGACCGGATCATCAACGCGCTGGCCGCCGCCACCCTCCACGGCGGGCCGGCGATCGTCGTGGACTTCGGCGGCACCGCGACGACCTTCGACGTGGTCAGCGAGCGCGGGCAGTACGTCGGCGGGGCGATCGCGCCCGGCATCGAGATCTCCCTGGAGGCGCTGGGGCGTCGCGGCGCCCAGCTGCGGAAGGTCGAGCTGGCCCGGCCCCGCACCGTCATCGCCAAGAACACCGTCGAGGCGCTCCAGTCCGGGATGGTCTTCGGCGTGGCGGCCCAGGTGGAGGGCATCGTGGCCCGGATGACCGCCGAGCTCGGTGCGGAAGCCGCCGACGTCCGCGTGATAGCGACCGGGCACCTCGCACCCCTCGTCCTCGATGAGTGCTCGGCATTCACGACGCATTCGCCGTGGTTGACGCTGCAGGGACTGGAACTGGTATTCCGCCGCAATAGTTGAACGCGACGGTCGCTCAGGTAAAGAATTGTCGCCGCGCAATTCACTGAATTGGCGCCGTCGCTTTCGTCTGGCAGGATCAATGTCGCCGAATGATGTCGGTGCGGCGCCCGACGCCTCGCCGGCACATCCCCCGATCAATTCGGCGGCGGCTTTATCCCCCGAATTCGGACAGCGACGTCAGGAATAGACATGGCCCAGAAGATCCACATCGTGCTGGAGGACGACCTTGACGGCAGCGAGGCGACCGAGACGGTCTCATTCGGCCTGGACGGGACCTCCTACGAGATCGACCTGAACGACGAGAACGCCTCGGCGCTGCGCGAGACGCTCGCGACGTACGTCGGCCACGCCCGCAAGGTCAGCGGCGCCCGCCGCGGCGGCGCCGGCCGCAAGTCCGGCGGCGCCGCCGCCGCCGGCGGCTCGAACGGCTCCGGCGGCCCGAGCGCCAAGGAGATCCGTGAGTGGGCGCGGGAGAACGGGTACGAGGTCCCCGACCGAGGTCGCGTGTCGGCCGAGGTCCGTGAGGCGTACGACGCCGCGCACTGACCCACCGCGCACCACCCCCAGCACCACACCACGTCCCACCCGGGGCATCCGCCCAGAGCGTGTTCGCTCTCAGCGGATGCCCCGGGTGCGTTGTTGGGGAACGCGTAGGCTGTCCGCGGGGTTGAGCCTCATGTCCCGTCCACCCCGGATGTGGTGGGCGGTCCCCCAGAACTTGAGGAGCGTTGCATGTTCGAGCGGTTCACTGACCGAGCTCGCCGGGTGGTCGTGCTGGCCCAGGAAGAGGCCCGCATGCTCTCCCACAACTACATCGGGACCGAGCACATCCTGCTCGGCCTCATCCACGAGGGCGAGGGCGTCGCCGCGAAGGCGCTCGAGAGCCTCGACATCTCCCTCGAGGCCGTTCGCGCCCAGGTCGAGGAGATCATCGGCCAGGGCCAGCAGGCACCCAGCGGCCACATCCCCTTCACCCCGCGCGCCAAGAAGGTGCTCGAGCTGTCCCTGCGCGAGGCGCTGCAGCTCGGTCACTCCTACATCGGCACCGAGCACATCCTGCTCGGCCTGATCCGCGAGGGCGAGGGCGTCGCGGCCCAGGTGCTGCAGAAGCTCGGCGCCGACCTCAACCGGGTCCGCCAGCAGGTCATCCAGCTGCTCAGCGGCTTCCAGGGCAAGGAGTCCTCGCAGTCCGCCGCGGCCGCGACGGGCGCGGGCGGCGACGCCCCGTCGTCCTCGCTGGTCCTCGACCAGTTCGGCCGCAACCTGACCCAGGACGCCCGCGAGGGCAAGCTCGACCCGGTCATCGGTCGCGAGCAGGAGATCGAGCGGGTCATGCAGATCCTGTCCCGCCGCACGAAGAACAACCCGGTCCTCATCGGCGAGCCGGGCGTCGGCAAGACGACGATCGTCGAGGGCCTGGCCCAGGACATCGTCAAGGGCAACGTGCCGGAGACGCTGAAGGACAAGCAGATCTACACCCTCGACCTCGGCGCGCTGGTGGCGGGCTCCCGCTACCGCGGCGACTTCGAGGAGCGCCTGAAGAAGGTGCTCAAGGAGATCCGCACCCGCGGCGACATCGTGCTGTTCATCGACGAGATCCACACCCTCGTCGGCGCCGGTGCGGCCGAGGGCGCGATCGACGCCGCCAGCATCCTCAAGCCGATGCTGGCGCGCGGTGAGCTGCAGACGATCGGCGCGACCACCCTCGACGAGTACCGCAAGTACCTCGAGAAGGACGCCGCGCTCGAGCGCCGCTTCCAGCCGATCCAGGTCGCCGAGCCCTCGATCGCGCACACGATCGAGATGCTCAAGGGCCTGCGCGACCGGTACGAGGCGCACCACCGGGTCACCATCACCGACGAGGCGCTCGTCTCGGCGGCGACGCTGGCCGACCGCTACATCTCCGACCGGTTCCTGCCCGACAAGGCGATCGACCTCATCGACGAGGCCGGCTCGCGCCTGCGCATCCGCCGCATGACGGCCCCGGCCGACCTGCGGGAGTACGACGACAAGATCGCCGAGGTGCGCCAGCGCAAGGAGGCCGCCATCGACGGCCAGGACTTCGAGGCCGCCGCGCGCCTGCGCGACGAGGAGAAGCAGCTGATCCTCACCAAGTCCGAGCGCGAGAAGCAGTGGCGTGCCGGTGACATGGACGAGGTCGCCGAGGTCGACGAGGAGCTCATCGCCGAGGTGCTCGCCGTGGCGACGGGCATCCCGATCGTCAAGCTCTCCGAGGAGGAGTCCACGCGGCTGCTCAAGATGGAGGACGAGCTCCACAAGCGCGTCATCGGCCAGGACGAGGCGGTCAAGGCGCTCAGCCGGGCCATCCGTCGTACCCGTGCCGGCCTGAAGGACCCCAAGCGGCCCGGCGGCTCGTTCATCTTCGCCGGCCCCTCCGGCGTCGGCAAGACGTGGCTGTCCAAGACGCTCGCGGAGTTCCTCTTCGGCGACGAGGACGCGCTCATCCAGCTCGACATGTCGGAGTTCGGCGAGAAGCACACCGTCTCGCGGCTCTTCGGCTCGCCTCCGGGCTACGTCGGCTACGAGGAGGGCGGCCAGCTCACCGAGAAGGTGCGGCGCAAGCCGTTCTCCGTCGTCCTCTTCGACGAGGTCGAGAAGGCCCACCCCGACATCTTCAACAGCCTGCTGCAGATCCTGGAGGAAGGTCGCTTGACCGATTCCCAGGGCCGGGTCGTGGACTTCAAGAACACCGTCATCATCATGACCACCAACCTCGGTACCCGCGACATCGCCAAGGGCATGAACCTCGGTTTCGCCGGTGCCGCCGGTGGCCCCGGTGACTACGACCGGATGAAGAACAAGGTCTCGGAGGAGCTCAAGCAGCACTTCCGCCCCGAGTTCCTCAACCGCGTCGACGAGATCATCGTGTTCCCGCCGCTGTCGCAGGAGCAGATCGTCGCGATGGTCGACAACATGGTCGCCTCCGTGGAGGTCCGCCTGCGCGACCGCGACATGAAGCTCGAGCTCACGCAGAACGCCAAGAACCTCCTGGCCCAGCGTGGCTTCGACCCGGTCCTCGGTGCCCGACCGCTGCGCCGCACGGTGCAGCGTGAGATCGAGGACGTCCTGGCCGAGAAGATGCTCTTCGGCGAGGTCGGCCCGGGCATGATCGTGCTGGTCGACGTCGAGGGCGAGGGTCCGACCGCGACCTTCACCTTCGAGGGCCAGAAGGTCGGCGAGCTGCCCGACATGCCGCCGTTCGAGACGGCGGGCGTCGAGACCAGCATCGAGACGACGCCGGTCGAGGGCGAGGGCCCGAACGACGAGGCCTCCGGCACGGACGTCCCCCGCTCGGGCGGCGACGACTGAGCCGGACCGGCACACCGCAGCACCCGCCACGGGCGGCACCCACTCCGGGTGCCGCCCGTGCGGCGTTCCTGGCGCCCGGCGCCCGGACAGGACCGCCTAGGGTGGCGACGTGCTCTTCACCGCCAGCACCGTCAAGGACACCCTGCCCAACATCCAGCGGTTCGTGACCGGCAACCTCGCCGGCGGGATCGACCACATGGTCGTCTTCCTCGACGCCGGCGACGCCGAGGTCCGGTCGTGGCTCGACGAGCACCCGCACGTCACCTGCGTGCGCACCGACTCCTCCTGGTGGAACGGCGAGCGGCCGGCCGAGCTCAACGTGCGCCAGCGGATCAACGCGAACGTCGTCAAGGCGGTGCTGAGCCGCCTGGACTGGGCCGAGTGGGTCTTCCACGTCGACGCCGACGAGATCGTGCAGCTCGACCGGGACGTCCTGGCCGCCGTGCCCGCCGAGACGCGGGTCGTGCGGCTGACGCCGCTGGAGGCGGTCAGCCGCAAGCACTGGGACGGCGACCCCACCTGGTTCAAGCGGCTGCTCGGCAAGCCGGACCTGACCCTGCTGCAGACGCTCGGCGTGATCGACCGGCCCTCCAACGGCGCCCACTTCCACGGCCACGTCGACGGCAAGTCCGGCGTGCGCCCCGCGACCGACGTGTGGCTGACCCTCCACCACGGGGTCGACGCCGCCAAGGAGGAGCTGCCGGCGCACACCGACGCCGACCGGCTCCGGCTGCTGCACTACGAGTCCTATTCCGGCGAGGACTTCGTCCGGAAGTGGACCTCGATCCTGGCGGCCGGCCCGATGGCGAACTTCCGCCCCGCCCGTGAGCCCACCGCGGTGGCCCTGCGCGCCCTCATCGCCAAGGGGCTCACCGAGGAGCAGGCCGCGCCGTACCTCATGCGGATCTTCGAGCGCACCACCGAGGACGACTTCGACACCCTGCGCGACCTCGGGCTGCTGGTGGAGGTCGACCCGCGCGAGGGCCGGCACGTGCCGGCGGACCCGCCGGAGGGCGGCCTCGCCGACCTCCGGGCGCTGCTCGACGCCGTGCGCGGCGAGCCCAAGCGGCCCTTCCACCCCGGGGAGCCCGCAGCGGCGGTCGAGGAGATCCTGGCGCGCGCCGCCGGCGGGCGCGGCCCGGTCAGGGGAGCGCGTAGCTTCCTGCGTCGGTCCTGACCGCCAGCCCGTCCTCGACCAGCCCCGCCAGACACCGCAGCCGCTGCGCCTCGTCGGCCCAGGCCGCGTCCAGGGCGCTGCGGTGCACCGCGCCCTCGGTGTCGCGCAGCACGGCCAGCAGCCGGCCCCGGCACTGCCGGTCGGTGCCGGCCCAGGTCTGCACCCTGCGCGGCGGCCCGTCGTACGCCGGGTGGCCGGCCGCGCGCCACGCGCACAGCGAGGCGACGGGGCACTCGGTGCACCGCGGCCGGGCGGCGGTGCAGACCAGCGCGCCGAGCTCCATGACGGCCACCGCCCACGTCGCGGCGGTCGCCTCGTCCTCGGGCACCAGCTCCACGGCGGCCTCGCGCTCGGCCCGGGTCACGTGCTGGGCCGGGAGCTCGACCCCGCCGACGGTGCGCGCGAGGACCCGCCGGACGTTGGTGTCCAGCACGGCGTGGCGCTGGCCGAAGGCGAAGCTGGCGATCGCGGCGGCGGTGTAGTCGCCCACGCCGGGCAGCGCCAGCAGCGCGTCCCGGTCGGCCGGCACCTCGCCGCCGTGCCGCTCGACGATCGCCGTGGCGGCGGCGTGCAGGCGCAGGGCGCGGCGCGGGTAGCCCAGGCGGCCCCACATCCGCACCGCCTCGCCGGTGGGCTCCGTGGCCAGGTCGGCGGGAGTGGGCCACCGGTCGAGCCACTGCTCGTGGACCGGCAGCACACGGGCCACCGGCGTCTGCTGGAGCATGAGCTCCGAGACCATCACCGACCACGCCGACGCCTCGGGCCGCCGCCACGGGAGGTCGCGCGCGTGCGCGTCGTACCAGCGCAGGACGGGCTCGTGGAGGGCGCTCACCGCGACATTCTGACCGGGCGGCGGGCACGTCCGGTGTGGCACCCCGGTTCGACCGCCGCGAATGGCTAACCTCCTCGCCATGACGACGCTGACCCGCGGGCCCCTGCCGGCTGCGGTGTACTGGCGGCGCCGTCTGGTGCTGCTCTCGGTCGCGCTCGTCCTGGTCCTGGGCATCGGCAAGGTGCTGGGCAGCGGGAGCGACGGCTCGGACCCCGACCGCGCCGCGCCGGCCGCCGCCGACACCAGCCCCACGGCCACCGTGACCGTGCTGCCCTCCGGCAGCGCCACCCCGGGTGCCGCCACCGACGTGACCGCCGGTGCGACGGTCACCGAGGGTGCCTCCACGCCGGGCGCGGCCGGCGGGTCCGGGAAGCCTGGCAAGCCCGGGCAGTCGGCCAGCGCCGAGCCGGTGCTGGCGGCGCCGGTCGGGCGCTGCGAGGGCACCGACGTCGCGGTCACCCCCGAGGTCGAGGACGCCGTCGCCGGCAAGGACGTCACCGTCGTGCTGAACCTGCGCACGGTCACCACCCCCGCCTGCACCTGGCGGGTGAACACCGGCAACGTGACGCTGTCGATCACCTCGGGCAGCGACGACATCTGGTCCACCCGTCGGTGCCCGAAGGCGCTGCCGGGCGAGGACGTCGTCGTCCGCAACAACGTCACCACCGCGGTGCCGATCACCTGGAAGAACGCCGCCCGGATGGACGAGGACTGCTCGGGGATCGCCGAGTGGGCGCTGCCGGGCACCTACCACGCGACCGCGGCCGCGCTGGGCGGGGAGCCGAGCGACGCCCGGTTCCTGCTCAAGGCGCCGGTCGCCCCGACGGTCACCAGGACCGCCGAGCCCCAGCGCCGCTAGGCCGCCCGGGACGGCCCGTCGGACGGCTGCCCGGACGGCTGCCGGCAGGGCGGCTGCGGGTCAGACGTAGCGCTCGAGGATGGTCGACTCGGCGAGCCGGGAGAGGCCCTCGCGGACCGACCGGGCGCGCAGCTCGCCGACGCCGTCGACGGCCTGCAGGTCGTCGATGCCCGCGGAGAGCAGCTTCTGGAGGGTCCCGAAGTGCTCGACGAGACGGTCGACGACCGCGGCGGGCAGACGGGGGACCTTGGCGAGCAGGCGGTAGCCGCGCGGCGCGACCGCGCCGTCGAGGTGCTCGGCGGTGCCCAGGCCGAGGACGCGCGCCGTGGAGGCGGGGTCGACCAGCTCGGTGGGGGTGAGCGCCTCGAGCTTGGCGATCACCTCCTCGGGGCTCTTGCTGCGCTTGCCGGCCGGCAGGTAGTCGCGGATGACGAGCTCCCGCTCGGCGTCGACTCCGGTCACCAGCTCCTCGAGCTGGAGGGAGAGCAGGCGCCCGTCGGTGCCCAGCTCGAGGACGTAGTCCTCGATCTCGCGTGCGATCCGGATCACCATCTCGAGCCGCTGGGCGACCACCGCGACGTCACGCACGGTCACCAGGTCCTCGATCTCCAGGGCGGAGAGCGTCGAGGCGACCTCGTCGAGGCGCAGCTTGTAGCGCTCGAGGGTCGCCAGGGCCTGGTTGGCGCGGGAGAGGATCTGGCCGGAGTCCTCGAGCACGTGCCGGGTCTCGCCGACGTACGCCGCGATGATCTGCATCGACTGGGACACCGAGATGACCGGGAACCCGGTCTGGCGGGCGACCCGGTCGGCGGTGCGGTGCCGGGTGCCGGTCTCCTCGGAGGGGATCGTGTGGTCGGGCATCAGGTGGACCGCGGCCCGCAGGATCCGGGTGAGGTCCTTGTCGACGATGATGCCGCCGTCCATCTTGGCCAGCTCACGCAGCCCGGTCGCGGTGAAGGGGACGTCGAGCACGAAGCCGCCGGTGGAGATCGACTCGACCGACTTGTCGTTGCCGAGCACGATCAGCGCGCCGGTGCGCCCGCGAAGGATGCGCTCCAGGCCGTCGCGCATCGCCGTTCCCGGTGCGATGGAGGCCAGCGTGGCGCGCAGCCGGAGGACGTCCTCGGAGCGGTCGTTGGCCACCACGCGCGTCCTCCTTCGGACTGGTGCTGCAGGGCTGGCGGGACAGGCGGGCGCGCACGGGGCGCGGGTAGAGCCTAAGCGACGCGGGCCCTCACTCGCCCATGGACGGCAGGCGGCGGGCCTGGACGGCCGTCAGCCCGAGGTAGTGCAGGGCGGAGAGGACCGAGGGGACCTCGACGACCTGCATGCCCTCGACCGTGCGGGCGGTCTCCTCCCGGGGGTCGACCGGCGCGCCGGCGGGTCGGGGGACCAGCGCGGTGCTGAACCCGAGCCGCGCCGCCTCGGCGAGGCGCAGGTCGATCTCGCGGACGCGGCGCAGCTCGCCGGACAGCCCGATCTCGCCCATCGTCACCACGCCGGCCGGAGGCGGCTTGCCCAGGGTCGCCGACGCGAGGGCGACCGCGACCGCGAGGTCGGCGGCCGGCTCGTGCAGGCGCGCCCCGCCCACGGTCGAGGCGAAGACGTCGTGGGTGACCAGCCGGAGGCCGACGTGCTGCTGCAGGACGGCGAGGATCATCGCCAGCCGCGAGGAGTCCAGGCCGGAGGTGGTGCGGCGGGGGCGCTCCTGGGCCGACAGGGTCGCCAGCGCCTGCACCTCGGCCAGCATCGGGCGACGGCCCTCCATCGTCACCGCGACGCAGGTGCCCGGGACACCGGCGTGGTGGTGCTCGACGAAGAGCCCGGTCGGGTCGGCCACGGCGGTGATCCCGTCGGGGCCGAGGTCGAAGCAGCCGACCTCGTCGACCGGGCCGAAGCGGTTCTTCATGGCCCGGACCATGCGGAAGCGGGACCCCCGGTCGCCCTCGAAGTGCAGCACCACGTCGACGAGGTGCTCGAGCACCCGGGGGCCGGCGATCGAGCCCTCCTTGGTCACGTGGCCGACCAGCACGGTCGTGATCCCGCGGGTCTTGGCCATCCGCACCAGCGCCGCCGAGACCTCCTTGACCTGCGTGACGCCGCCCGGGACGCCCTCGACGCCCGAGGCGCCGATCGTCTGCACCGAGTCGACGACCAGCAGGGTGGGGCGGACCTGCTCGACGTGGGTGAGCACCGCCCCCAGGTCGGTCTCCGCGGCCAGGTAGAGCTGGTCGTGCACGCCGCCGGTCCGGTCGGCGCGCAGCCGCACCTGGGACGCGGACTCCTCGCCGGTGACGTAGAGCGTCCGGTGCTGGTAGCGAGCGGTCTGCGCCGCCACCTCGAGCAGCAGCGTGCTCTTGCCGACGCCGGGCTCGCCGGCCAGCAGGATCGCGGCGCCCGGCACCAGCCCGCCGCCGAGCACGCGGTCGAGCTCCGGCACGCCGCTGGAGCGGTACGTCGCGTCCTGGACGTCGACCTGGCCGATGGGGACCGCGGGGGCGGTGACCGGCGTGGCGGCCTGCCTCGGCGAGGGCGAGGCCGCCGCCTCGGCGACCGAGCCCCAGGCCTGGCACTCGCTGCAGCGGCCCACCCACTTCGGGGTCTCCCAGCCGCACTCGGAGCAGCGGAAGGTCGGGCGCGGCGGCTTGGGCATGGCGCGAACGCTAGGCGAGCCCGCCGACAACGCCGGGGAGGGCCCGCCGCGGGGCTGTGGAGGGCGCGCCGCCCGAGCGTCACTGGACGGACGGGGCCCGCGTGCGGCGTACCGCGGCTATATTGCCTTTGGAACGATCCAGAGCAGCGACGTGACGGCGGAGGTCGAGGGTGGCGCGCATCCCCGGGCGACAGCCCACCGCGCCGCCGACCCTCGCGGACGTCGCGGAGCGGGCGGGCGTCTCGCGCCAGACGGTCTCCAACGCCGTCAACAACCCCGACCTGCTGCGCTCGGACACGCTGGTGCGCGTGCAGGAGGCCATCGAGGAGCTCGGCTACCTGCCCAACCGTGCGGCGCGCAACCTGCGCACGCGGGCCTCGCACCTCGTGGGCCTGCGCATCAACCCGGTCCAGGAGGGCACGGCGAGCGCGATCATGGACCGGTTCGTCCACTCGCTCGTGGAGACCTCCCGGGAGGCCGGCAAACACGTCCTGCTCTTCGCCGGGGACCCGCTCGACCCGCTCGCCGGCTACGACGACCTGCTGCGCTCGACCGCCGTCGACGCCTTCGTCGTCACCGACACCTACCTCGGGAACCCGCAGGCGACGTGGCTGGGCGCGCGGCGGGCGCCGTTCGTGGCGTTCGGCCGGCCCTGGGACAACCCGGGGGCGAACCATCCCTGGGTCGACGTCGACGGGGCCGCCGGGTGCGACCTGGCCACGACCCACCTGCTCGACCAGGGCCACCAGCGGATCGCGTGGATCGGGTGGCGCAAGGACTCCTGGATCGGCGAGGACCGCCGCAGCGGCTGGACCCGCGCCATGCGGGCGCGCGGGCTGGCCACCACGGGCCTGGCCTCCCGCGTCGAGGACACCGTCGCCTCCGGGCGGGGCGCGAGCGCGGTGCTGCTCGACGAGGCCCGGCCCTCGGCGTTCGTCTGCGCCTCCGACACCCTCGCCATGGGCGTGCTCCACACGCTCGCCGAGCGCGGGCTGGTGGCAGGGCGCGACGTGGCGGTCGTCGGGTTCGACGACTCCCAGGTCTCCCAGGTCGTCCCGCCGGGGCTGACCTCGGTGCGCCAGCCGCTCGAGGAGGTCGCCGTGGAGGTGGTCAAGGCGCTCGAGGGACTGCTCGCCCACCCTCCGGCCGTGGGGCCGGGCGTGCTCCTCACCCCGACGCTCACCGTGCGCGGCTCGTCCTCCGCCGTCGGCTTCGGCGCCTAGGCACTCGCCGCGCCGCTCCCGCCGCTCCCGCCGCTCAGAAGGTCCGCCACCACAGGTTGACGGCGTAGTCGACGGTGGTGCCCTCGTGCTCGGCGAGCACCTCCTCGGCCACCGAGGTGGGCAGCTCGATGCGCACGACGGCCTCGAGGTCCGCCCGGGACGAGAAGGACCAGCCCACGTCCAGCGGCACGCGGGTCCATCCCCGCTGGGCCCAGAACCGCTCGACCGTCGCCGGCTCCGGCAGGTGCGGGAAGCCGCGGCGGAACCACCGCCCGAAGGTCGAGCGCGAGGCGTCGTTGTCGATGACGAACGCGGTGCCGCCGCGGCGCACGACGCGGGCGAGCTCGGCGAGGCCGGGCTCGCAGCCGGGGCCGAAGAAGTAGGCCCAGCGGGCGTGCGCGACGTCGACGGAGCGGTCGGGCAGCGGGACGGACTGCGCGGTGCCGGGGGAGACGGTCACGTTCCCCGCCCGGCGGGTACGACGCCGGGCGAGCGCGACGAGGTCGGGGTGCGGCTCCACACCGACCACGTGGGCGGCCGTGGCGGCGAACCGCGGCAGGTGGAAGCCCGAGCCGCAGCCGAGGTCGAGGACGGTGCGTCCGGCCCACGGCGCGACCGCGGCCATCGCGGCCTCGATCCGTCCCTCGAGGTCGACGGCGCGGTTCTCGACCTCGTAGGTCGCGGTGTGGTGCCAGATGTTGGGGCTGGGCACCGCACCCGGCACGACCGTCAGAGGCGGACCAGGCCGTTCGGCGTGTTGATCTGCGCGGCGATGATGCCCGGCGTGCCGTGCGGGGCGACCCACTCGACCTTGACGTCCTCGAGCGGCGCGTCGACGGTCTCGCCGAGCCACTCGCTGACCCGCTGCGGGTCGCCGGCGATCTCCAGGCAGGCCAGGGACCAGTCGACGTCGGCGCCGGCGGACGGGTGGAGCTCGGCGGGGCTCTCCCACTGGACGAAGAAGGGCAGCTGCGGGTCGGCGATCAGCCCGTTGACGCCGATCTGCTTCCAGCGCAGCTCGGTGCCGTCGGGGCGGTGCCGGTTGCCCTGCGCGGCCTGCCGGCCGAGGCGCTCCTCGACGGGGGTGATGTCGGGGACGGCCACGACCCAGCCGAGCCAGCCACCGCCGAGGGCGGAGCGGGCGCGGACGGCCTGGCCGAAGGGGGCCTTGTCCGAGGCGGGGTGGTCGAGCACCTCGACGATCTCGAGGTAGGTGCCGCCACCGAGGGCGAGGGTCATGTTCCGCGTGCCGAAGCGCGGGTGCACGCCTCCGTCGCTGAACTCCCGGCCGAGCAGTCCCCCGATGCGCTGGGCGGTGCTGGCCAGGCCATCGGGTCCTGCGGCGTACGAGAGATGGTCCAAGCGCATGTCGGCATTGTGCGCGAGAGGCGCAGATCACCCCCACACTGGGGTGGAGGTCTCTTGACGTCGAGAGGACTCGTGTGTCCGTGACCACCCCGGGCCGGGCGGGCGGTCAGGCCCGGGGGACCGCGCCCGGGTCGGCCGGGTGCAGCGCGAGGGCCGAGCGGGAGCGCACGTGCGCCTCGCAGTGCCGGACCAGCTCGTCGTACGCCGCCTGGCCGAGGAGCGCGACCAGCTCGGCGGCCGAGGTGAGGTAGAGCGGCTCGACGGCGACGTGCGCCTCGGTGTTGCCGGTGCAGTACCAGTCCAGGTCGTGCCCGCCGGGGCCCCACCCGCGGCGGTCGTACTCCCCGATGGTGACCTCGGTGTAGGTCGTGCCGTCGGGGCGCTCGACGTCGCGGAACGTCCGGCGCAGCGGCAGCTGCCAGCAGACGTCGGGCTTGGTCTCCAGCGGGTTGCGGCCCAGGACGTAGGCCAGCGCGTGCAGCGCGCACCCGGCGCCGCCGCTGCCCGGCCCGCCGGAGGTGGGCGCGAAGTCGGGACGGTTGTGGAAGACACAGGCCTGCTGCCCGTCGACCACCACGGTCAGCGTCTTGCGCTCGCCCTCGTCGTCGACCTCGACCCAGTCGGCGCGGTCCACGGCCCGGCCGGCCGGCTTGAGCTGCCAGAGGTCCTCGTCGAGCTGGTCGACGAAGCCCGCCACGCGCTCCTCGTCGGCCTCGTCGGCGAAGTGGGCGCCCAGCGTGCAGCAGCCGACGTCGGGGGCGTCGGCGTAGATGCCGGCGCAGCCGTTCCCGAAGATGCACGTGTACGCCGACGTCAGCCAGGTCAGGTCGCCCCGGATGACCTCCGAGGGGTCGTCGGGGTTGACGAACTCCACCCAGGCGCGGGGAAAGTCGAGGTCCACTTCCGGCACGGGCGCCACAGTACGGCCCGGGACCACCGCAGTAGGTTGAGGACCATGCGCCTGGGCGTCCTGGACATCGGGTCCAACACCGGTCACCTGCTGGTCGTCGACGCCCACGGGGGAGCGGCGCCGCTGCCGGCGTACTCCTTCAAGCAGCCGCTGCGGCTCGCCGAGCACCTCGACGCCGCGGGTGCGGTCACCCCGGCCGGCGTCGACGCGCTCACGGCGTTCACCGCGGAGGCGCTCGTGGTGGCCGAGGAGAAGGGGTGCGAGGACCTGCTCGCGTTCGCCACCTCCGCCGTCCGTGACGCCACCAACTCCGAGGCGGTGCTGGCCCACGTGCGCGAGCGCACCGGGGCCGCGATCAGCGTGCTCCCCGGGGAGGACGAGGCGCGGCTGACCTTCCTGGCGGTGCGTCGCTGGTTCGGGTGGTCGGCCGGGCGGCTGGCGGTCTTCGACATCGGCGGCGGGTCGCTGGAGATCGCCGCGGGCCCCGACGAGGCGCCGGACATCGCGCGGTCCCTGCCCCTGGGCGCCGGACGCCTGGCGCGCACCTACCTGCACGGCGGGGCCGCCGGCGCGGACGAGGCGACGGTGCGGTCGCTGCGCAAGCAGGTGCGCGCCGCCGTCGCCCGCGACGCGGGCCAGCTGCTGCGTGCCGGACGCCCCGACCGGGCCGCCGCCACGTCGAAGACGTTCCGCTCCCTGGCGCGCATCTGCGGGGCGGCCCCGTCGGCCGAGGGGCCGCTCGTGCGCCGGACGCTGCCGCTGGACGCCCTCGCGGCGTGGGTGCCGAAGCTGGCCGCGATGGACCTCGCCGAGCTGTCGGACCTGCCGGGCGTCTCGGCGAGCCGTGCCCACCAGATCGTGCCCGGCGCGCTCGTGGCCGAGGCCTGCATGGACATCTTCGAGCTGTCCGAGCTCGAGGTGTGCCCGTGGGCCCTGCGCGAGGGCGTCATCCTCGAGCGGCTGGACCGGATGAGCGTCCTGGGCGAGCGGTGAGCACGCCCCGGATCGGCCTCTCCACGTCCTCGGTCTACCCCGAGTCGGCCTCGCACGCCTTCGGCTGGGCCGCCCGGCTGGGGTACGACGCGGTCGAGGTGATGGTGGCGCTGGACCGGGTCAGCCAGCAGCCGGAGATGGTCAGGCGGCTCTCCGAGCACCACGGGGTCCCGGTCTCGGCGATCCACTCGCCCACGCTGCTGTTCACCCAGCGGGTCTGGGGCACCGAGCCGTGGGCGAAGCTCCAGCGCTCCGCCGACATGGCCCACGAGGTCGGCGCGGAGGTGGTGGTCGTGCACCCACCGTTCCGCTGGCAGAAGGAGTACGCCGCCGGGTTCGTCGACGGCATCGCGGCGCTGGAGGAGTCGACCGGCATCGCGTTCGCTGTCGAGAACATGTACCCCTGGCGGGCCAGCCAGCGGCGCGGCGTGGAGATGTACCTCCCCGGCTGGGACCCCTCCACCGAGCCCTACGCCAACACCGTCATCGACCTCTCGCACGCCGCGATCGCCCAGGCCGACCCGGTCGCGATGGCCGAGCGGCTGGGCCCCCGGCTGCGCCACGTGCACCTCACCGACGGCACCGGCTCGGCCAAGGACGAGCACCTCGTGCCCGGTCGTGGCGCCATGGACGCCGCCGGCTTCCTGCGCCACCTCGCCGGCTCCGGCTTCTCCGGCGAGGTCGTCCTCGAGATCAACACCCGCCGGTGCAGCACGCGGGAGGAGCGGGAGGCAGACCTGCGCGAGTCCCTCGACTTCGCCCGCGAGCACCTCGCGGTCAGGGCGTGAGCCCCCGCGGGCGGCGGCCGGGCGCGCCGGACACCCGCGCGGCGATCCTCGCCGCCGCGCGCGAGCGCTTCGCCGAGGGCGGGTTCGCGGGGACGTCGGTCCGCTCGGTCGCCGCGGCGGCAGGCGTGGACGCCGCCCTCGTGCACCACTACTTCGGCACCAAGGACGACCTCTTCCTCGCGGCGCTGGAGCTGCGGGTCGATCCCCGCGCCGTCCTCCGACCGGTCGTGGAGGCGGGGCTGCCCGGGGCCGGCGAGCGGCTCGTCCACGTGCTGCTCGACGTCTGGGACGAGGAGGAGACGCGGCTGCCGCTGCTCGCGGTGCTGCGGGGGATCGGCGAGCCCAGCGGCCAGCGGCTCCTGCGCGACGGCGTGCTGCGGATGGTGCTCGGCCCGGTGGTCGCCGGCCTCGGCGTGGACCAGCCCGAGCGCCGGGCGGCGCTCCTGGCCACCCAGCTGGTCGGCGTGGTGGTGCTGCGCTACCTGCTCGAGGCCGAGCCGCTCGCGTCGGCGGGTCGCGAGGAGCTGGTGGCGACGTACGCCCCGGTCGTGCAGCGGTTCCTCGCCGACCCCCTGCCCTAGCCCGCCCGGTACCGCTCCTCGCACGGGTTCCGCCCTTGCGGGGATCGCGTCGCGGGCGCACAATTCAACACATGATGAATTCGGTGGTGGCGGTACGGGGTCTCCGGGTCGTGCGCGGCGGGCGGGCGGTCCTGGACGGCCTCGACCTCGAGGTGGGGGCCGGCGTCACGGGCCTGCTGGGGCCGTCCGGGTGCGGCAAGTCCACGCTCCTGCGCGCGCTCGTCGGCGTGCAGCGCACCGCCGCCGGGACCGTCGAGGTGCTCGGCCACCCGGCGGGCAGCCGACCGCTGCGGCACCGGGTGGGCTACGTGACCCAGGCGGCGTCGGTCTACGACGACCTCACCGTCGCCGAGAACCTGCGCTTCTTCGCTCGCGTCCTCGACGCCGGGCCCGACGCGGTCGAGCGCGCGGTCGCGGCCGTCGGCCTCGGTGCGCACCGGGACGCGGTCGTCGGGAGGCTCTCGGGCGGCCAGCGCAGCCGGGCCAGCCTCGCCGTCGCGCTCCTGCGCTCCCCGGACCTGCTGGTGCTCGACGAGCCGACCGTCGGGCTGGACCCGGTCCTGCGGCGCGACCTCTGGTCCCTGTTCCACCGCCTGGCCGGCGGCGGCGCGGCGGTGCTGGTCTCCAGCCACGTCATGGACGAGGCCGAGCGGTGCGACCGGCTCCTGCTGATGCGGGAGGGGCGGATCATCGCCGACGACAGCCCGGCCGGGGTCAAGCGGCGCGTCGGCGCGGCCGACGTCGAGGGCGCGTTCCTGGCCCTGGTCGAGGGCGGTGCCGCATGAGCGCGCGGATCACCCTCGCCGTGGCCGGCCGGGTGCTGCTCCAGCTGCGCCGCGACCACCGCACGCTGGCGATGCTGCTGGTGCTGCCGTGCCTGCTGGTCGCGCTGCTGGCCTGGATGTACGCCGACGTCGGCGGCGAGACGTTCGACCGGGTCGGCCCCTCGCTGCTCGCGATCTTCCCCTTCGTCGTGATGTTCCTGGTCACGAGCGTCACCACGCTGCGCGAGCGCTCGAGCGGGACCCTCGAGCGCCTCCTGGCCATGCCGACGGGCCGGCTCGACCTGCTGGTGGGCTACGCGCTCGCCTTCGGCCTGGTGGCCGCGGTGCAGGCGGCGCTCGCGGTCGGGGTCGGCGTCGGCCTGCTCGACCTCGACGTCGTCGGGGCCGTGTGGCTGCTCGGGGTGGTCGCGATCGCCGACGCGGTCCTCGGCACCGCGCTCGGGCTGCTGGTCAGCGCCTTCGCGCGCACCGAGTTCCAGGCGGTGCAGTTCATGCCCGCGCTCGTCGTCCCCCAGATCCTGCTGTGCGGCCTGTTCGTGCCGCGCGACCTGCTGCCCCGGGCGCTCGGCGTGGTCAGCGACCTGCTGCCGCTGTCCTACGCGACCGACGCGATGCTGCACCTGAGCAGGTCGGCGACCACGGGGGAGGTGTGGAGGGACCTGGCGGTGGTGACCGGCTTCGCGCTCGCCGGGCTGGCCCTCGGCGCCGCGACGCTGCGCCGGCGAACCGCCTGAAGAGCCGGGGGCGCTCCTCCCTGCAGGCGGCGGCGGCGCCGCGACGTACCCTCCACACCATGTCCCTGCTCCGCCAGCCGCTCCTCGCGCTGTCCCGCAGCACCACCGTCCGCGAGCTCGTCAGCACCCTGCCGGTCTCCAGCGGGATCGTGCGCAGCTACGTCCCCGGCGAGACCACCGCGGCCGCGGTGGCGACGTCGGCCGGGCTCGTCGACGACGGCCTCAAGGTGACCCTGGACTTCCTCGGCGAGGACACCACCGACCTGGCCCAGGCCGACGCGACGGTGCAAGCCTACGTCGAGCTGCTGGGCCAGCTCTCGGCGCGCGGCCTGGCCCGCCACGCGGAGGTGTCGGTGAAGCTCTCCGCGATCGGGCAGGCGCTGCCCACCTCCGAGCGCGGCACCGGTCACCACGTCGCGCTGGAGAACGCCCGCACCATCTGCCGGGCGGCCCGCAACGCCGGTACGACGGTCACCCTCGACATGGAGGACCACACCACCACCGACTCGACGCTGGCGATCCTGCGCGACCTGCGCAAGGACTTCCCCGAGACCGGTGCGGTGCTGCAGGCCTACCTCCACCGCACCGAGGCCGACTGCCGCGAGCTCGCCCACGAGGGCTCGCGGGTCCGGCTCTGCAAGGGCGCGTACGACGAGCCGGAGGAGGTCGCCTACCAGACCCGCCTCGACGTCGACACCGCCTACGTCCGCTGCCTCAAGATCCTCCTGGCCGGCCAGGGCTACCCGATGATCGCCACCCACGACCCGCGGATGGTCGAGATCGCCTCCTCGTTGGCCAGCCGGTACGGCCGCGAGCAGGGGACCTACGAGTTCCAGATGCTCTACGGCATCCGCCCCGAGGAGCAGCGCCGGCTCGCCCGCGCGGGCGACACCGTCCGCGTCTACCTGCCCTACGGCGGCGAGTGGTACGGCTACCTCATGCGCCGCCTCGCCGAGCGCCCCCAGAACCTGACATTCTTCCTCCGCTCGTTGATCTCGAAGAAGTAGGGGCGAAGCTGTGTCGCAGACCGCGATCCTCGGTGCCGGCGTCATGGGGGAGACCCTCCTGTCCGGCCTGGTCCGCGCCGGGCGGCGGGTCGACGACCTGCTCGTCGGCGAGAAGCGTGCCGAGCGGGCCCGCGAGCTCGAGGAGCGGTACGGCGTCGCGGTGGTCGCCAACGTCGAGGCGGCCCGCCGCGCCGACACCGTCGTGCTGGTCGTGAAGCCGCAGGACATGGGCGACGTGCTCGCCGAGATCGCCCCGGTGCTCCGCCCCGGCCAGCTGGTCGTGTCGCTGGCGGCCGGCACCACCACCGCCTTCATCGAGTCGCGCGTCCCCGAGGGGGTCGCGGTCGTGCGGGTCATGCCGAACACCCCGGCCCTCGTCGACGAGGGGATGGCGGCGATCTCGCCGGGGTCGCACTGCTCCGAGGCCGACCTCACCGAGGTCGAGTCGCTCATGGGCTCGGTCGGCCGGGTGCTGCGGATCCCCGAGCGCCAGCAGGACGCCGTCACCGCGATCAGCGGCTCCGGGCCGGCGTACATCTTCTTCGTCGTCGAGTCGATGATCGAGGCCGGCGTGCACCTGGGACTGCCCCGGGCGACGGCCTCCGACCTCGTCATCCAGACCCTCGTCGGCTCGGCGAAGATGCTCCGGGAGACCGGCACGCACCCCACCGTGCTGCGCGAGCAGGTGACCTCCCCGGCCGGCACGACGGCCTCGGCGCTGCGCGAGCTCGAGGTGCACAAGGTCCGGGCCGCGTTCCTCGCGGCCATGGAGGCCGCCCGCGACCGCTCCCGCGAGCTGGCCGAGGGGTCCTGAGGCGGAACCCTCCCGCCCGCGCACCCGTCCCACCCGCGTGAGGCACCCCACGACCGCCGCCGCGCTCGCGCCGCTCGTCCTGCTCGTGCTGTCGGCCGGCGGCTGCGGCACCGACGGCGTCGTCCTCGACGGCGCGCCCGTCGCGTCGCCGTACGACGGACCGATGAGCGCGCCGGTCTCGCACGCCGACCGGGCCGGCGTCCGGGAGCGGTCCGGCGCTGCCGCGCTCGCGCTGGAGTGCGACGGGCGGCCCTGGGACGGCGGCGGCGCCGACTACGACAGCGGCCTCGCCGAGGTGGCGGACAGCCCGGACGCGGCGCTGAGCACCTGGTTCGACCAGGACCCGGTCGGCCACCTGCCGACCACGGGCTACCGGGCCGAGCGCGCGGACGGTGACCGGGTCCTGCTGTCCTACGACGTGGGGGAGCGGACGCGGGTCGCGGTCGTCGTCCACGACGGCGTGCGGGACTTCCGCGGCGAGACCGGCTGGGGGGTCGAGGCCTGGGCGCAGTGCGACGTCTCCGAGCTCCCGGCCGAGGTCTCCGACGCCCTGGGCCTCGAGGTGTGGACCGACGCCGACGGCCGCCGGGTGCCCACCGACCGGGTCGGGTCGCGGCCGGGGCCCGAGCACTGCGACTGGCAGGACATCACCTTCCTCGAGACCGGCGGGCGGGAGTACCTGCGCGACGTCGACGGCGAGCTCGCCGCCCTCACCGCCGGCCGGTTCGCCGCGGACGCGACGCTCCCCGCCGGCGCCCGGGACACCGGCTGGTCGCGGGACGGGCGGCGGCTCTGGCTCGCCGGGGACGCGGCGTACCTCGTGAGCACCGAGGAGCCGGAGGACGTCGAGCGCTGGCCGGCCAGCACCGAGCCGATCGGCTGCGCCTGAGGGACGAGGGGCGCCTGGCAGGATCGGGTGCATGCCCGCCGCCGACACGCAGGTCCGGTTCTGGTTCGACCCCGTCTGCCCGTTCGCCTGGCTGACCAGCGAGTGGGTGCGCACCGTGCAGCGCGAGCGCGGCCTGGACGTCGAGTGGCGGTTCATCTCGCTGCGGCTGCTGAACAAGGACGTCGACTACGACGCGCAGTTCCCGCCGGACTACGAGGCCGGCCACACCGCCGGGCTCCGGCTGCTCCGGGTCTGCGCCCGGGTCCGCGACGAGCACGGTCCCGAGGCCGTGGCGCGGCTCTACGAGGTGCTCGGCCACCGGATCCACGACGCCGAGCCCACCGGTCGCGAGACGCGCGGCACGGCGGCGTTCCTCGCCCCGGCCCTCGAGGAGGCGGGGCTCCCGGCGGACCTGGTCGAGGCGCTCGAGGAGGAGTCGCGCGACGGCCAGGTGCAGGCCGAGACCGACGAGGCGCTGGCGCTGACCGGCAAGGACGTCGGCACGCCGATCATCGCCGTCGGGGACGGCGTGGGGTTCTTCGGGCCGGTCATCAGCCGGGTGCCCGCGCCCGAGGACGCCGTGCGGCTGTGGGACCACGTCGTCGGGCTGGCGTCGTTCCCGGGGTTCGCCGAGCTCAAGCGCAGCCTGCGCGAGCGGCCCCAGCTGCGCTCCTTCGGCGTGGAGCCGCAGGGGGCCGGCGCCGAGGAGGACTGGCACGGCGGCAGCCGGCGGCAGCACCGCTGAGGCTCACACCTCGCGCAGAGAGCCGATCAGCCCGACCACGTCGTCGACGACCCCGCGCACGACCGGGAGCCGGGAGAGCCGGGCCAGCCGGTCGACCACCGGGACCAGCCGCTCCACGAGGACCCGGCTGCGCTGCTGGTCCGGGCTCGCGTCGTACACCCAGAACAGCACCACGCCCATCTGCAGCAGCCAGAGCAGCCCGGGCAGCTCCCGGCGCAGGCCGGCCGCGACCTTGAGGTCCGACCCGGACACGACCTGCTCGAAGATCGCGGTGCTCGCCTCGCGGGCGGGCGCGGACTCCGGGCTGAACGGCGAGAGCGGGCTGGCCGGGTCCGCGGCGTTGCGGAAGAACTGCCCGGCGAAGGCGTGGTGGGGGCGGGCGACGTCGAGCCAGGCCAGCAGGACGGCGCGGAGCCGGCCGGCGAACGTCCGCTCGCTCTCCAGCGCCTCCTGCGCCGCAGCCGCGTGCTCGACCTGCATCCGGTCGTAGAACGCCTGGACCAGGTGCTCCTTGGAGCCGTAGTAGTAGTAGGCGTTGCCGACCGAGACGCCGGCCTCCCGGGCGATCGCCCGCATCGTCGTGCGGTCGTAGCCCTCGGCCCGGAACAGCCGCATCGCCGCCTCCGCGATCGCCGCCCTGGTCTGCTCAGCCTTGGGCGATCGGGGGGCAGGATCCGGCACAGCGCCCAGGGTAGTCACCACCGTCGGCCCCCTCCCGCAGCTCGGCCCGCCCGAGCAGGTGCCGCACGCCGGCGGCCGAGCACGCCGCGGCGCGGGCGAGCGGCAGCCACTGTGGCCGGGCGAGGCGCTCGGCGCTCGCCCGGTGCCGCGCCGTCGCCCACAGGCACATCACCCAGGCGTGCTCGGCGGTCCACACCGCACCGTCGTCGCCCACCACGGTGACCTCCCGCAGCGTGCGGTCGTGGTCGAGGCCGGGGAACCGGGCCCGCGCCTGCGCCGAGCCCGCCGGCAGCAGGTCCAGCCGCACGAGCACCGGCTGGACGGCCAGCCAGTCGCGGAACCGCGAGCACAGGGGACAGGCCGCGTCGTACAGCACGGTCAGCCCGGTGGGCGTCGGTGCCGTCACCGGTCCCGGCACGCCCGCTCACCGGCCCGGAGCGGGGGCGGCCGGGAACGGCGCCGCGACGTAGGCCTGCGGCTCGACGGGCGCACGCCGCAGCTCCTCCATCCGGTGCCGACGGCGGATGGCGTTGAAGACGTAGACGTTGAGGAAGTGGACGACGCCGAGGACGACCGTCACCACGCCGATCTTCACGCTCAGCTCCTCGACCAGCCCGCGCAGGTCGGGCACCTCGGTCCCGATCCGCAGGTAGAGGCTGACGAAGCCGAGGTTGAGCAGGTAGAAGCCGACGACGAGGAGCCGGTTGACTGCGCCGGCGAGCGCGTCGTTGCCGGCGTAGACGTCCTCGAGGAAGAGCCGGCCGTTGCGGGAGAGCGTGCTCGCCACCCAGACGGTGAGGGGCAGTGCGACGGCGAGGTAGACGGCGTAGGTGCCGAGGGTCAAGTCCATGGGTTCCTCCGTTGTTGAACGTGTTCAAGTGCTGACGTCCTGACCATAAGGCGCCTTTTGAACATGTTCAAGACGCGGCGGGTCTCGACATGTGTGTCCGGCCCGGCGGAGGGACGGCTGGACGTGACGGGTCGGTGGTGGCACGGCCGAGTAGCGTCGCGCCCATGTCCACCTGTCAGGGGCCCTCGACCGTCGTGTTCGACCAGACCCTGGCGCAGTACGACTTCGGTCCCTCGCACCCGATGTCACCGCTCCGCGTCGACCTCACGATGCGGCTCGCCACCGAGCTCGGCGTGGTCGGCGGCGCCGGCGGGTCCGGGCTCCGCGTGGTCCCGGCGCCGGTCGCCGACCGCGACCTCATCGCGACCGTCCACGACCCCGCGCTCATCGAGGCGGTCGAGCGGGCGGGGCGGACCGTGGGGCCCGACGAGATGTTCGGCCTCGGCACCGAGGACAACCCCGTCTTCCGCGACATGCACCAGGCCGCCGCCCACGTCGTCGGCGCCAGCGTCGAGGCCTTCCGCCAGGTCTGGTCCGGGGAGTCGCTTCACGCCGCCAACGTCACCGGCGGGCTGCACCACGCCATGCCCGACCGGGCGAGCGGCTTCTGCATCTACAACGACGTGGCGGTCGGCATCCAGCACCTCCTCGACAGCGGCGCGGAGCGGGTCGCGTACGTCGACGTCGACGTGCACCACGGCGACGGGGTGGAGCGGATCTTCTGGGACGACCCCCGCGTGCTGACCGTCTCCCTGCACGAGACCGGCCAGATGCTCTTCCCCGGCACCGGCTTCCCCGAGGACCTCGGTGGGCCCGGGGCGGAGGGGTCGGCCGTCAACGTCGCCCTGCCGCCGGGCACGTCGGACGCCGGCTGGCTGCGCGCCTTCCACGCCGTCGTCCCGCCGCTGCTGCGCGAGTTCGACCCGGACGTGCTGGTCACCCAGCAGGGCTGCGACTCCCACGCCCAGGACCCGCTCGCCCACCTGATGCTCAGCGTCGACGGCCAGCGCGCGGCGTACCTCGCCCTCCACGACCTGGCCCACGAGGTCGCCGACGGACGGTGGGTGGCGACCGGGGGCGGCGGCTACGCCCTGGTCGAGGTCGTGCCCCGGGCGTGGACGCACCTGCTCGCCATCGTCGGCGGCGCGCCGCTCGACCCGCACCTGGAGACGCCGGGCGGCTGGCGCGAGCACGTGCGCGAGCGGCTGGACCGCACCGCGCCGTACCTCATGACCGACGGCCGTACGCCGGCCTACCGGGACTGGCGCGACGGGTACGACCCGGACACCTGGCTGGACCGGGCGATCCACGCCACCCGGATGGCTGCGTTCCCCTGCCACGGGCTGGACCCGATGCCCTGAGTGGGTGCGACCTCGAGGTCCGGTTGGTCGCGACGCAAGCGGACACGCCGAGCGCCAGGATCTTTTTTCGTCTTCCCCTTCCCCACCAGTCACACCTGCCCCTATTCTCACCGGAGCGCGCCCGTGTGATCACCGCTGGGGAAGTCGGTGGCGGGCGCAGAGAAAGCACGGTGTGCCATGGCTGCCAACCCGCCCGGAGACATCTCCGACGCGAAGTTCCTGACCGTCGCCGAGGTGGCGGCGATGATGCGGGTCTCGAAGATGACCGTCTACCGCCTCGTCCACAACGGCGACCTCGCCGCGGTGCGCGTCGGCCGGTCCTTCCGGGTCCGCGAGGAGGACGCCAACGAGTACATCCGGCGCAGCTTCTACGACGCCGGCTGAGCTCGGCGCGCGCCGGCGGCACGACCGGCGGCACGACCGGCGAGGGGGCCCGCAGGACCAGCCCGCGGTACCGATTCTGCGCAGTTCGGCACGGCGGATACGCTGTCCCGGTCCCTCGGGCGACTCCCGAGGTGACGCAAGGCTGTCGAAAGGTATCCCGTGGGTTCTGTCATCAAGAAGCGGCGCAAGCGCATGGCCAAGAAGAAGCACCGCAAGCTGCTGAAGAAGACGCGCGTCCAGCGTCGCAAGCTCGGCAAGTAGGCCTGCGCACGGCGGTGTGGTGACCAGCGGCCGGGTCGTGCTCGTCACCGGGGTCTCCCGAGACCTCGGTCGGCGCTTCGCGCGCTCGCTCGCCGCTGAGCCCTCCGTCGGACGCGTCATCGGCGTCGACGTCGTCCCCCCACGGGGGGACCTCGGCGACGTCTCCTTCGTGCGGGCGGACATCCGCAACCCGGTGATCGCCAAGATCATCGCCAAGGAGGACGTCGACACCGTCGTCCACATGAGCGTCATCTCCACCCCCGCCAGTGCCGGCGGGCGGGGGACGATGAAGGAGCTCAACGTCATCGGGACGATGCAGCTGCTCGCCGCGTGCCAGAAGGCGCCGAGCGTCCAGCACCTCGTCGTGAAGTCGACGACCACGGTGTACGGCGCCAGCAACCGCGACCCCGCCATGTTCACCGAGGACATGGAGCCCCGGCGCGCCCCGCGCAGCGGGTACGCCAAGGACGTCGCGGAGATCGAGGGCTACGTCCGCGGGTTCGCCCGCCGCCGCTCCGACGTGCGCGTCACCCAGCTGCGCTGCGCGAACGTGATCGGCCCGCACGTCACCAGCCCGATCACCTCCTTCTTCCGGCTGCCGGTCATCCCCACCGTCGTGGGCTACGACCCGCGCCTGCAGTTCCTCCACGAGGACGACCTGCTCGCGGTGCTGCGCCACGCCACCGTCGAGGACGTCCCCGGCACGTTCAACGTCGCCGGTGACGGCATCCTCATGCTCTCCCAGGCGGTACGCCGCCTGCGCCGGCCGAGCGTCGCGCTCCCGGGCTTCGCGGTCGGCAGCCTGGGCTCGGTGCTCCGGCAGGCCCGCCTCGCGGACTTCTCGCCCGAGCAGATCGCCTTCCTCACCTACGGGCGCGGCGTCGACACGACGCGGATGCGGTCGGTGCTCGGCTACGAGCCGGCCTACACCACCGCGGAGGCCTTCGCCGACTTCGGGCGCTCGTTGCCGCCGACCGGTGGGCACACCGAGCGGGTGCTCGGCGCCGTCCAGGACCAGCTCGAGCGCGGCGCGCTCGACCGCGGGCCGTCCCGGCCGCTGCCCGCGCCGCCGCCGTCGGTGCTGCCCCACCCGGCGGCGCCCGCGGCTCCAGGACCGACGACGGGGGCCGACCATGGGTGACGCCGAGATCATCCCGATCGGGACCCGCGGCCGACCCGGCCGCGGCACCGGCAAGCAGCCGTCCTCCGCCGCCCGCGACCTCGCCGGCGGGGCCCGCAAGCCGGCCCCCCGGCGTCCGGCGGCCGCGGAGGGTGACCGGCCCGACGGGCAGACGTCCGAGCAGGCCGCGGAGCAGGCCCCGACGCCGGCGGCCGTCCCGGTCGAGCCGGGCCCGGCCCCGGCCCCGCGCCCGCCGGTGACCACCGAGGAGCGCGACGCGCGCGGCGTACCCCTCTCCGACTGGCTGGCGGCCTTCCAGCACGCCGCCCGCGAGGTCTTCGGCGACCAGTGGGAGCCCCAGCTCGCCCGGCTGCTGGCGTTCCTGCGGCGCCGCGTGACCGGCGACTACGTCGTCGACGAGTACGGCTTCGACGAGGAGGTCACGCAGCGGTTCTTCATGGCCGCGCTGCGACCCGTCGCGGAGAAGTGGTTCCGCATCGAGCTGCGCGGGCTGGAGAACATCCCCGCCGAGGGCGGCGCCCTGGTCGTCTCCAACCACTCCGGCACCATCCCGGTCGACGGGCTGATGACGATGGTGTCCATCCACGACCACACCGGCCGCTTCCTGCGCCCGCTCGGCGCGGACCTGGTCTTCCGCACACCCCTGCTGAGCACGCTCGCGCGCAAGGGCGGCGCGACCCTGGCCTGCAACGAGGACGCCGAGCGGATGCTGCGCGGCGGCGAGCTGGTCGGCGTGTGGCCCGAGGGCTTCAAGGGGATCGGCAAGCCCTACTCCGACCGCTACAAGCTGCAGCGCTTCGGTCGTGGCGGGTTCGTCTCCGCCGCGATCCGCACCGGCGTGCCGATCGTCCCGCTCTCCGTGGTCGGCGCCGAGGAGATCTACCCGCTCGTCGGCAACGTGCCGGCACTGGCGCGGCTGCTCGGCCTGCCCTACGTCCCGATCACGCCGCTGTTCCCCTGGCTCGGGCCGCTCGGTCTCGTCCCGCTGCCCTCGAAGTGGCTGCTGGAGTTCGGCGAGCCGGTCCGCACCGACGAGTACGACGAGGGCGCGGCCGACGACCCGATGCTGGTCTTCAACGTGACCGACCAGATCCGCGAGTCGATCCAGCAGACGCTCTACACCCTGCTGATGCAGCGGCACTCCGTCTTCCGCTGACCCCGTTCGCGCGGGCCGCCGGTCCGACCCGCGGAGGCCCCGCGCGTCAGTCGGTCAGGGCGTCCCGGTCGGCTTCGGGGGCTGCAGGAGGCTGTCGACGAGGTCGCCGACACCGCCGAGCACGTCGTCGATGACCTCCGGCAGCGTGGTCGGGCCGGAGGTGGTCGTCCCGCCGCCCTTGCCGCCCTTCGTGCCGTCGTCCCCGCCGCCGTTGCCGCCGCCGAGCAGGCCGCCGACCACGTCGCCGAGGGTGGAGGGCCCGCTGGTCGGACCGGTCGACTGCCCGCCGCCACCGCCGACGAGCGGGGGCAGGGTCGGGGTGTCGGTCGGCGTGGTCTGGCCGCCGTCGGAGCGGACCTCGGCGCCCTCGCCCCGGTCGTCCGCGCCCGCGGCGCCGGAGCCCTTGCCGTTCCCCGAGCCGGGGGCGGGGGCACCGGCCTCGGTGGCCTTCGGGGGGACGAGCGCGCCGACGAGGCCGCCGAGGGCCTCCTCGACCGCCCGGACGGCGAAGGGCGGGATGACCGAGATGCCGTCGCCGCCGCAGACCGTGCAGAGCGCGGCCGCCTGGGCGTCGATCTGGGTGAGCAGCTGGGCGGCCTGGATGAGCGCGGGTCGGGCCCCCTCGGGGAGGACGGCCTCGAGGCCTGCGAGCGCGTCCATCGACTCGCCGGTGAAGTCGCGCAGCTCGGCGATCGCCTCGGCGTGGCCGTTGTCCTCGTAGTCGCTGATGAGGAGCTCGGAGGCGGCGCTCGCCTGGTCGCTGAACTCCGCCAGCGTCGTCGCGATCGTGTCGGTGGTGAGGGGCCCGGCGGCCTCCTCGGAGCGGGTGAGCTCCTCGACCTCGTGCAGGCGGTCCTCGGCGTTGGCCAGGAGTGCGCTGCCCTTCTGGCTGTCGCTCACGCTGAACCCGGTCTGGGCGTTCTCGATGGCCCGCTTGAGCGGGTAGAGGGTGTCGCCCGGGAGGGCGGACTGCGCCGCCATCGCCATCGACGTGGTGGCGCCGACGATGGCGAAGCCGCCGACGGCCGCGGCGATCCGACGGTCGCGGGCCGTGCGGCGCGGCGAGACGGTGAGCCGGCTCTCGACGTCCTTGCCCCCACGGGCGGGAGCGGCGACGAGCACGGTGGCGGCCTCGGCGACGAGCCGCTCGCGCAGGTCGGCGACGAACGCCGGGCGCGGCTCGACCGGGGCGGTCGCCCGCAGGGCGCCCACCAGCTCGGCCAGCTGGACGGTCCGTGTGTCGTGCAGCTCGCGGGTCGAGGCGCCCTCGACCAGGGCGTCGAACTCCTCGGCGCGCCGTCGCGCCGCGAACACGGGGCTCATCGGATCAGTCCTGTCGTCTGGGTCGTGCCCGCGCCACGATGCGCAGGCACCCGGCACAACGACGGGTCGACGACGGAGGTTACGGGGCCCTCGACGCGGTGCGCGTCACGTGTCGCGAGGGCCGCCCGGGGGGCGCGGAGGTCAGTCACGGAGCCCCTCCGGCATCAGCTTGGCGAGGTTGCGGACGCCGCGCAGCTGCAGCTGCTTGACCGCCCCGTCGCTGCGTCCGAGGACCGCGGCGGTCTCGGCGATGCTCATCCCCTGGAGGAACCGCATCACCAGGCAGTCGCGCTGCTCGTCGGGCAGCTCGGTGAGCGCCTTGAGCAGGATCTCGTTGGTGAGACCGGCCAGCACCGCGGACTCCGGGCCCTCGGTGGCGTCGTCGTGCTGCCCCATGTCCTCGGTGGTCATCTCCAGGCGGGTCCGGCCGGCCTTGAAGTGGTCCGTGGCGAGGTTGCGGGCGATGGTCATCAGCCAGGCGCCGAAGTCCTTGCCCTGCCAGCGGAAGTTCTGCATCGAGCGCAGGGCGCGGAAGAAGGTCTCGGAGGTGAGGTCCTCGGCGAGCGCCACGGAGCGGGTGCGGTAGAAGAGGAAGCGGTAGACCGAGCCCTGGTAGTGGTCGTAGAGCAGCCCGAACGCGTCGGCGTCGCCGCCGCGGGCCAGCTCGACGAGGGCGATCAGCCGCGTCCGGTCGGCCTCGGACTCCTCCGAGGAGGTGGCCAGCGCGCCGTCGTCGTACGCCGGACCGGGCCCGTCGGGGGTGCCGAGGCCGCCGCCGGCGAGCGCCTCGGTGAGCAGGAGGTGGGGACCCACCTGGGGGCCGTCGGCCACCGCGAGGGCGGGGGTGCCGGCGAGCAGGCGCACGACCTCGGCGCGCAGGGCGTCGAGCCCGCGCGCGACGTCAGCACCGTCCCACGGCATCTGTGCAACCCCTCCCGGCCCGCAGCTCCCCCCGGAGCACCTCGATGGTAGGCCCGCACATCGCCGCCTGGGAACGAAATCACCCAAGACAGGTCCAGACCATCGACACGTGACCGACGCACTGCTGTTACCGGATGGTCACTTGTTCCGCCCGCGCAGCGCAACCCCCGCGGCGACGGTCCCGCTCGCGGCCCCGGCCACCGCGCCGAGCAGGAGGCCGGCGCGGGCGGCCTTGCGCCCGGTCCGGTAGTCGCGCACCCGCCAGCCCTGCTGGCGGGCGTGCGCGCGCAGCCGCGAGTCCGGGTTGATGGCGCACGGGTCGCCGACCAGCTCCAGCATCGGCAGGTCGTTGTAGGAGTCGGAGTACGCCGAGCAGCGAGCGAGGTCGAGCCCCTCGCGCGCCGCGAGGGCGCGGACCGCCTCGGCCTTCGCCGGCCCGTGCAGCATGTCGCCGACCAGCCGGCCGGTGTAGACGCCGTCGACGTGCTCGGCCACGGTGCCCATCGCGCCGGTCAGCCCGAGGCGCCGGGCGATGATCTGGGCGATCTCGATCGGGGCGGCGGTCACCAGCCACACCCGCTGGCCCTCGTCGAGGTGGAGCTGGGCCTGGGCCCGCGTGCCGGGCCAGATGCGGTGCGCCATCGCCTCCTCGAAGATCTCCTCGCCCAGCTCCTGCAGCTCGGTCACGGTGTGCCCCGCGATGAAGCTCAGCGCCGAGCTGCGGGCCTCGGCGACGTGGTCGGGGTCCTCCACGCCGACCAGGCGGAAGTAGGCCTGCTTCCACGCGGCGCCGAGGATCTCCCGGCTGGTGAAGAAGTCGCGCCGGTGCAGCCCGCGCGCGAGGTGGAAGATGCTCGCGCCCTGCATGACGGTGTTGTCGACGTCGAAGAAGGCCGCCGCGCTCGGGTCCGCCGGCTGGTGGAGGGCCCGCTCGACCTCGGCGGCCGAGGCGGCCGCCTCGCCCGCGAGGGCGGACCGCTGGCGCAGGTCCAGGGGGATCCGGGGGCGCTCGGGCGGGCTCACGCGGGTCAGCGTAGACCTGCACACGGACGCCCACGGGGCCTCGCGCGGTGTGGAAGTATCCGTCCATGCCTGCCTCGTCCGGTCCGTCCGTGGGAACCGCCCGGCGCGCCCAGGACGTGGCCGACCTGGTGGCGGTCGCCGCGCGGGAGAACCCCGACAAGTTCGCGCTCGTGGAGGCCGGCGGTCGCAGCGTCACCTGGGCGGAGCTGGACGACGAGGTCGGCCGGGTCGCCACCGGGCTGGGCGCCGCCGGTGTGGTGGCCGGGCACCGGGTGATGCTCGTGCTGGGCAACCGGATCGAGTTCGTGACCAGCTACCTCGGGGTGCTGCGCGCCCAGGCGGTCGCCGTCCCGGTCAACCCGGGCTCGACCTCCGGGGAGCTGGCCCGCGTGCTCGCCGACTCCGGGTCCCGGATGGTGCTCGCCGAGCCCGGCACCGTCCGCGCGGTGCGCGACGCCCTGCTCGACCCCGCCGGACCGGCCACCGCGCCCCGGCTGGTCGTCGTCGGCGGCACGCTGCAGCCCGGCGAGCGCTCCTACGACCACCTGCGCGCCGACCGGGCGCGCCCGGTGCCCCCGCTGCAGGACCCCGAGAAGCTGGCGGCCCTCCTCTACACCAGCGGCACGTCGGGCCGCCCGCGCGCCGCGATGCTCACCCACCGGGCGCTGCTCGCGAACATCGAGCAGGTCGCGGGGGTCGAGCCGCCGATGATCCACGGCGACGACGTGGTGCTCGGCGTGCTCCCGCTCTTCCACGTCTACGGCCTCAACGCCGTGCTCGGCGGCGTGCTGCGCCACCGCGCGAAGCTCGTGCTCGTCGACCGGTTCGACCCCGACGGCACGCTCGACCTGGTCGAGGACGAGGCCTGCAGCGTCGTGCCGGTCGCGCCTCCCGTTTTCGCCCACTGGCGCGGGGTCGACGGCCTGGCCGAGCGGCTCGGCCCGGTCCGGCTGGTGCTCTCGGGCTCGGCGCCGCTCGCCCCTGAGGTGGTCGAGGAATTCACCGCGACGACTGGAGTGCCGGTGCACCAGGGCTACGGCCTCACCGAGGCGGCGCCCGTGGTGACCAGCACGCTGTGCTCGAGCGCGCCGGCGCCGGCCTCGGTCGGCACGCCGCTGCCCGGCATCGAGGTCCGGCTCGTCGACGCCGCCGGCCGTCCCGTCGAGGGCGACCCCGGCGAGATCCAGGTGCGCGGCGACAACCTGTTCAGCGGCTACTGGCCCGACGGCGCGGACGGGCCGGCCCCCGACGGCTGGTGGAGCACCGGCGACGTCGGCATCCTCGACGAGGCCGGCGACCTGACCCTGGTCGACCGGGTCAAGGAGGTCGTCATCGTCTCGGGCTTCAACGTCTTCCCGGTCGAGGTCGAGGACGTCCTCAAGGAGGTCCCCGGCGTCGCCGAGGCCGCCGTCATCGGGACGCCGGACGACGTCTCCGGCGAGGCGGTCGTGGCGTACGTCGTGGCCGCCGCGGACGCCGACCCCGCGACGGTCGAGCGGGCCGCGGTCGAGCGCTGCGCGGCCCGGCTGGCGCCGTACAAGCGTCCGAGCCGGGTGGAGGTCGTCGCCGAGCTGCCCCTGACCGTGACCGGCAAGGTGCAGAAGGGGCGGCTGCGCCAGCTCGAGCGCCGCCGCACGCTGGGGCTCCTGGAGTGAGGCCGGCGCGATGAGGTGCGCCCGATGAGGTGCGCCCGATGAGGTGGGGGCGGCGGCAGGCGGGGCCGCGGGTCACGCTCTACTCCAAGCCCGGCTGCCACCTGTGCGACGACGCCCGCGCGGTCGTCGCGCGGGTCTGCGGCGAGGTGGGGGAGACCTACGTCGAGCACTCGGTCCTGGAGGACCCCGACCTCCTCGAGCGGTACGGCGAGGAGATCCCGGTCGTGCTCGTCGACGGCCGGCAGCACACCTTCTGGCGGGTGGACGCCGAGCGGCTCCGCGCCGCGCTCACCCCCGGCTGACCTGCGGCGCGGGCGTCCGTCGACCCCCGTGCGTGTTGGGCTTCTCACATGTGCTAGGCCAGGGGCCCTCGACGGCCCTCGTCCGTTTTGTTCTCCCGTTCACAAACTCCTACAGTGGCTGGGCCGCTGTGCGAATCCGGGCCCGGAACGGCCCCCGCCACGGCATGGCTGGGAAGAGCTGCACGTGACTGCACGGACTTCGACCGAGAGTGCTCGGGACATCCCCGAGGCGACGGTCGCGCGACTCCCCGTCTACCTCCGTGCGCTGACGGCCCTCTCCGAGGCCGGCACCGTCACGTGCTCGAGCGAGGCCCTCGCCGCGGCGGCTGGTGTCAACAGCGCCAAGCTGCGCAAGGACCTCTCCTACCTCGGGTCCTACGGCACCCGCGGGGTCGGCTACGACGTCGACTACCTGCGCTACCAGATCGCCCGCGAGATCGGCGTGACCCAGGACTGGCCCGTGGTCATCGTCGGCATCGGCAACCTGGGCCACGCGCTGGCCAACTACTCCGGCTTCAGCAGCCGCGGCTTCCGCACCGTCGCGCTGCTCGACGCCGACCCGGCACGCCACGGCGAGGTGGTGGCCGGGATCGAGGTGCAGCCGTTCTCCGACCTCGAGTCGATCGTCGCCGAGCACGGCGTCGCCATCGGTGTCATCGCCACCCCGGCGGTCGCGGCCCAGGCCGTCGCCGACCGGATGGTGGCGTGCGGCATCACCAGCATCCTCAACTTCGCGGCCGGCGTCCTCTCGGTGCCGACCGGGGTCGACGTCCGCAAGGTCGACCTCTCCGTCGAGCTGCAGGTCCTCGCCTACCACGAGCAGCGCAAGGCCCAGGGAGAACTCTCGTGAGCGTCCTCGTCGTCGGCATCTCCCACAACACCGCACCGGTGGCGCTGCTCGAGCGGCTCGCCATGTCGCGCGACGAGGTGCCCAAGCTCATCCACGACGCGTCCACGTGCGCGCACGTCAACGAGGCGACGGTCATCGCGACCTGCAACCGCCTCGAGCTGTACGCCGACGTCGACCGCTTCCACGGCTCGGTCGAGGAGCTGTCCACCCTGCTGGTCGACCGCGCGGGCGAGACGACCGCGGGGATGCTGCCGCACCTCTACGTGCACTACGACGACGGCGCGGTCTCCCACCTCTTCCAGGTCGCCGCCGGCCTCGACTCCATGGCCGTCGGCGAGGGCCAGATCCTCGGCCAGACCCGCGAGGCCCTGCGGCTGGGCCAGGAGCTCGGCACCGTCGGGTCCGCCCTCAACGTCCTGTTCCAGCAGGCGCTGCGCGTCGGCAAGCGCTCGCGCGCCGAGACCGGCATCGACCGGGCGGCGCCCTCGCTGGTCACCGCGGCGCTCGAGCGCGTCGGCGACGGCGCGCAGGGCGGCACGGGGGGCGGCCCCGGGGACGGCCCGGAGGGCGACCTGCGCGCGTCGGTCCACGGCAAGCGCGTCGTGGTCGTCGGCGCCGGCGCGATGGCCGGCCTCGCGACCGCGACGGTCGCCCGGCTCGGCGCCGAGGACATCGTGGTCGTCAACCGCTCCGCCGAGCGGGCCGCACGCCTGGCCGAGGAGCACGGCGCCCGCCCGGCGCTGCTCGCCGACCTCGGCGCGGAGCTCGCCGAGGCCGACCTCGTCGTGACCTGCGCCGGCGCGACCGGGGTCCTGGTCACCGCCGACATGGTGGCCTCCCGCCCGGTCCAGCGCCCGATCTCGTTCGTCGACCTGGCCCTGCCGCACGACGTCGACCCGGCGGTCGCCGACCTCCCCGGCGTCACCCTCGTCGACCTCGCCTCGCTCGCCGAGGCGCTGCACGCCTCCGAGGCGGGCCGCGAGGTGCTCGAGGTGCGCCGGATCGTCACCGAGGAGGTCGGTGCGTTCCTGGCCGCCCGCCGCAGCGCCAGCGTCACCCCGACCGTGGTCGCCCTCCGGTCGATGGCGACCTCGGTCGTCGACGCCGAGATGACGCGCCTGGACCACCGCCTGCCCGACCTCGACCCCGCCACCCGCGCCGAGGTGCTGCACACCGTCCGCCGGGTCGCCGACAAGCTGCTCCACGAGCCGACCGTCCGGGTCAAGGAGCTGGCCAACGAGACCGGCGCGGTGTCGTACGCCGCGGCGCTGGCCGAGCTGTTCGCGCTCGACCCCGAGGCGGTCACCGCGGTGACCCGGCCGGAGGGGTTGGCGTGACCGACCCCATCCGCGTCGGGACCCGCGCGTCCCTCCTCGCCACGACCCAGAGCGGCCACGTCGCCGACATGATCCGCGAGCGGCTCGGCCGTGAGGTCGAGCTCGTCGAGGTCCGCACCGACGGCGACCGCAGCCAGGCGGCGGGCACCCCGCTCGCTGCGGCCGGTGGCGTCGGGGTCTTCGTCGCCGCGCTCCGCGACGCGCTCGTCGCCGGCGACGTCGACGTCGCCGTGCACTCGCTCAAGGACATCCCGACCTACCCCACCCCGGGGATCACGCTGGCCGCCGTGCCGGTGCGCGAGGACCCGCGCGACGTCGTCGTGGCGCGCGACGGGTTGACCCTCGGCGAGCTCCCGGTGGGGTCCCGCGTCGGCACCGGCTCCCCGCGCCGCGTCGCCCAGCTGCACGCGCTCGGCCTCGGTTTGGACCTGGTCGGCGTGCGTGGCAACGTCGACACCCGGATCGCCAAGGTCCGCAGTGGCGAGTACGACGCCGTCGTCCTCGCCCGCGCGGGCCTGGCCCGGATCGGACGGCTCGAGGAGGCGACCGAGGTGCTCGACCCGCTGCAGGTGCTGCCCGCCCCCGGGCAGGGCGCCCTCGCGATCGAGTGCCGCAGCGACGACCCGCTGCTCGCCGAGCTCGTCCTCCTCGAGCACCACGCGACGCGCGCCGCCGTCGACGCCGAGCGCGCCGTCCTGGCGACGCTCGAGGGCGGCTGCACCGCCCCGATCGGCGCGCTCGCCGACGTCGTGGAGGGCGAGGACGGCGACGAGCTGTGGGTGCGGGCCGTGGCGCTCTCGCCCGACGGGGCGCTCTCGGTGCGGATGTCCGCCTCCGGGACCCTCGCCGACGCCGTCGGCGTCGGCACCCGGCTCGCCGGCGAGATGCTCGCCGACGGCGCCGCGGACCTCGACCCCCAGCAGTACCAGCAATCCCAGCACGACCAGCACGGCCAGCCACGACTCGAGCCAGAACAGGTGCGCAACGCATGACCCGAGGCAAGACCACCACCGCCACCACCACGCCCGGTTGGGTGTCGTTCGTCGGGAGCGGGCCGGGCGACCCGGACCTGCTGACCGTGCGCGCCGTGGAGCTGATCCGCCAGGCCGACGTCGTCGTGACCGAGGCGCCCGAGCACGTCACGCTCGTCCGCTCGCTGCTCGGCCTGCCCGAGCCGGTCGAGGGGCAGGAGACCGGCGAGCCGGTCGGTCCCGAGATCGTCGACGGCGGCTTCGGCGAGGACGGCCAGCCGCTGACCCACGCCGCCCGGGCCAAGGTCGTGGTCAAGCAGGCCAAGCGCGGGCTCCGCGTGGCGCGCCTGATGACCGGCGACCCGTTCCTCTACGCCTCCGGGCCCGAGGAGGCGCAGGCCTGCGCCAAGGCGTGCATCCCCTTCGAGGTCGTCCCCGGTGTCTCCTCGGTCAGCGCGGTCCCGGCGTACGCCGGCATCCCGCTCACCACCAAGGACCACCGCGAGATGGCGGTCGTGACCTGTGGCGACAAGGTCGACTGGACGCAGTACGCCGACGACCGCACGCTGGTGCTGCTCTCGGCCGTCGGCCAGATCGGTGAGATCGCCAAGGCGCTCGTCGCCGCCGGCCGAAGCCCGCAGACGCCGGTCGCGATGACCCGGGTCGGCACCACCACCGGCCAGTCGACGGTCTGCTCGACCCTCGCCGACATCGCCGCCGACGCCCGCGCCGCGCGGATGGCCCCGCCCGCCATCACCGTCGTCGGTGACGTGGTCGACCTGCGCCAGACGCTGTCGTGGTTCGAGACCAAGCCGCTGTTCGGCTGGCGCGTGCTCGTCCCGCGCACCAAGGACCAGGCCGGCGTGCTCTCGGCCCGCCTGCGCGGCTACGGCGCGGTGCCCGAGGAGGTGCCGACGATCTCCGTCGAGCCGCCGCGGAACCCCCTGCAGATGGACAAGGCCGTCCGCGGCCTCGTCGAGGGCCGCTACGAGTGGATCGCCTTCACCTCGGTGAACGCGGTCAAGGCGGTCCGGGAGAAGTTCGAGGAGTACGGCCTCGACGCGCGTGCCTTCTCCGGGCTGAAGATCGCGGCGGTCGGCGACAAGACCGCCCAGGCGATCGCTGCCTGGGGCCTGCGCGCGGACCTGGTGCCGACCGGCGAGCAGTCCGCGGCCGGCCTGCTCGAGGTGTGGCCGGAGTACGACGAGGTGCTCGACCCGATCAACCGGGTCTTCCTGCCCCGCGCCGACATCGCCACCGAGAACCTCGTCGCCGGCCTGGTGGACCTCGGCTGGGAGTGCGACGACGTGACGGCGTACCGCACTGTCCGCGCCACCCCGCCGCCGGCGCCGGTGCGCGACGCGATCAAGACCGGCAAGTTCGACGCGGTCGTCTTCACCTCCTCCTCGACGGTGCGCAACCTGGTCGGCATCGCCGGCAAGCCGCACCCCTCGACGGTCATCGCGGTCATCGGCCCGCAGACCGCCAAGACCGCCGAGGAGCACGGCCTGCGGGTCGACGTGATGGCGCCCAAGCCGGACGTCGAGGTGCTCGTCGACGCGCTCGCCGACTTCGGCGCGAGCCGCCGGGCGAGCATGCTCGAGGCCGGCCAGCCGGTCACGCGCCCCTCGGAGCGCAAGCCGTCGGCCCGCCGGACCAAGGCGACGTCCTCGCGATGACCGAGGCCGCTCCCGAGACCGGCTCGCTGCGTCCCGTCGTCCGGCCGCGGCGCCTGCGCACCACGCCGGCGCTGCGGCGGATGGTGGCGGAGACCTCCCTCGAGGCGCGCCAGCTCGTGCTGCCGCTCTTCGTGCGCGAGGGGCTCGACGCGCCGGTGCCGATCTCCTCGATGCCCGGCGTCGTCCAGCACTCCCGCTCCTCCCTCCTCGGTGCGGTCGCCGAGGCGGCCGAGCTGGGTCTCGGCGGCGTCATGCTCTTCGGCATCCCCGAGTCCAAGGACGCCACCGGGTCGGGCGCGATCGACCCCGCCGGCATCCTGAACCTCGCGATCACCGACGTGGTGGCCGAGGTCGGTGACGCGCTCACCGTGATGAGCGACCTGTGCCTCGACGAGTTCACCGACCACGGCCACTGCGGGCTGCTGACCCCCGACGGTCGCGTCGACAACGACCGGACGCTGGAGCGGTACGCCGAGATGGCCCTCGCCCAGGCCGACGCGGGGGTCGACATGGTCGGCCCCAGCGGGATGATGGACGGCCAGGTCGCAGTCGTCCGCGCCGCCCTGGACGCCGCCGAGCACACCGACGTCTCGGTGCTGGCCTACTCCGCGAAGTACGCCTCGGCCTTCTTCGGGCCCTTCCGCGAGGCCGTCGACTCCTCCCTGGTCGGGGACCGGCGCACCTACCAGCAGGACCCGGCCAACGCCGTCGAGGGCGTGCGCGAGGCGCTGCTCGACGTCGAGCAGGGCGCGGACCTGGTGATGGTCAAGCCGGCGCTGTCCTACCTCGACGTCGTGCGCCGCGTGCGGGACGCCGTCGACGTGCCGGTCGCGGCGTACAACGTCTCGGGCGAGTACGCCATGCTCGAGGCCGCCGCGGCCCAGGGCTGGATCGACCGGGAGCCGGCGATCATCGAGGCGCTCACCTCGATCCGCCGGGCCGGCGCCGACGTCGTGCTGACCTACTGGGCCGCCGAGGCCGCTCGCCTGCTGCGCTGAGGGCCGGGCCCCGGCCCGGTCCTCCGCGCGGCGAGCGGCCCGGCCGGTCGCTCACGCCCAGGCGACGGCGGCCTCGGCGTCGAGGCGGGGGAGCCGGTCGAACCAGGCGCCCGCCCCGGGGTGGCCGATGTTCACGACGAGCAGCGTCCGCCAGCGGCCGTCGCCGAAGAACGCCGCGTCGATGCCCGCGGCGTCGAACCCGGCCATCGGGCCGGCGGCCAGGCCGGCCGCCCGCACGGCGAGGATGAACGTGCCGATCTGCAGGGTGGCGCTGAAGCGGCCCATGCCCTCGCGCATGCCGGGGTCGGCCTCGAGGGCGTCCTGCATCTCGGGCCGGATCGGGAAGACCGTCGGCACGTGCTCGTGGAAGCGGGTGTCCCACGCGAGGACGGCGACGGCCGGCGCCGACCGCGTCTTGGCGCGGTTGCCCTCGCTCATGTGCCCGGCGAGCTCCTCCTTGGCCTCGGGCGTGCGGACGAACAGCACGCGCAGCGGCTGCAGGTTGGCGGCGCTCGGGCCCATCTTGGCGAGGTCGTAGACCTCGCGGAGCTCCTCGTCGGTGACGGGGACGGGAGCGAAGGTGTTGGCGGTGCGGGCGTCGGTGAAGAGCGCGGCGCGGCCGCGCTCGTCGAGGGGGGCGAGGGTGGCGGGCTCGGTGTGGACGGTCATGGCGGCTTCCGATCGTCGAAGGGCTGCTACGGAATGAGAGGTTACTAGGAAAACCGTAGCAGCATCGGTCGTGCGAGCGGGGTTACGCTGTCTGCATGGGTGAGACGGGGACCGAGCACGAGCCGCGCGCGTGCGACGCGGCGCTGGCCCGCGCCTTCGGCTTCCTCGGCAAGCGGTGGAACGGCGTGCTGCTGGCCACGCTGCTGCGCGGCTCCTCCGGCTTCGCCGACATCCGGCGCAACGTGCCGGGCATCAGCGACTCGATGCTCTCCGACCGGCTCGCCGAGCTCACCGGTGCCGGGCTGGTCAGCCGCAGCGTCAACCCCGGGCCGCCGACGTCGGTCACCTACGAGCTCACCGACGCCGGCCGGGCGCTCGCCCCCGCGCTGTCCGCCCTCACCGACTGGGCGCGGGACAACCTGCCGCCCCAGCGCTGCGCCGGCTCCTGACCGGGCCCCGGGCCGCAGCTCGGGGCTGCCGTGCCGCGGGAGGGGCACCGGTGGAGCGACCCCGAGAACCCAGGAGGACGCATGGCGACGATGCTGGCCGGACGGCTGAACACCAGGACCCACGAGCTCACGATGACCGAGGTGCCGGTGCCCGAGCCGGGCCACGGCGAGGTGCGGATCAAGGTGGAGGCGGCCGGCGTGTGCCTGTCCGACGTGCACCTGGTCGACGGGACCCTGAACCCGCTGTTCCTCCCAGGTGACGAGGTGACCCTCGGGCACGAGGTGGCCGGCACCGTCGAGGCGCTCGGGCCGGGTGTCGTCGGCGTCACCGAGGGCCAGCGCGTCCTGCTGCAGGCCGGGCAGGAGCACCACGACGGCACGATCCTGACCCGCGGCGTCGACTACGACGGCGGCTGGGCCGAGTACGCCCTGGCCCGCCAGGACACGGTGGTGCCGATCCCCGACTCGCTCCCGTTCGACCAGGCGTGCATCGTCCCGGACGCCGTCTCGACGCCGTGGGCGGCGGTCACCGCGACCGCCGCCACCGAGCCCGGCGAGGCCGTCGGCGTGTGGGGCCTCGGCGGCCTCGGCACCCACGGGGTCCAGCTGCTCCGCCTCGTCGGGGCAGCGCCGATCATCGCCGTCGACCCGGTGGCCGCGGCACGCGACCGCGCCCTGGAGTTCGGTGCCGACGTCGCGCTCGACCCGACGGCGCCGGACTTCGCCGACGCGGTCCGGGCGGCGACCGGCGGGCTGGGGCTCTCGGTGGCCTTCGACTTCGCCGGCGCCGCGCCGGTGCGCGAGCAGGCGCTCGCCGCACTGGGCGCCCGCGGCCGGCTGGTGCTCGTCGGCCTGGCCGGCACGCCGGTGACCATCCCGAACGACACGGTCTTCACCTACTTCCAGCAGCGGGTGCTGGGCTCCTACGGCTCCGAGCCGCAGCACGTCGTGCGCCTGGTCCACCTCGCGGCGCACGGCCGGCTCGACCTGAGCCGCTCGATCACCGAGGTGCTGCCGCTCGCCGACGCCCCGCGGGCGGTGGAGCGGCTGCAGCGCAAGGAGGGCAACCCGATCCGGCTGGTGCTCAAGCCTTGAGGGAGGGGCGGGTCCGCCCGCCGACGTGACGAGGGCCCCGCACGGCGTACGTGCGGGGCCCTCGAGCTCGGGGGACTAGGAGGTGTAGTCCTTCACGCACTGGTCGAACGGGTCGTCCTTCTTGAACAGGTTGTCGACGTAGCCGTCCAGCGCGCACTGCACGATGGCCTGGGCGACGCTGAGGACGCCGTCGACGGTGCCGACGCCGGTGGAGGGCAGCGGGGGCAGCGACGGCGTCGGGAGGCCGGGGACGCCGAGCCCGCCCTTCGGGCCGTCGCCCTTGCCGCCGTCGTCCTGGCCGGTGTCCCCGCCGGTGCCGGTGCCCGGCTGGGGTTGCGGCGCCGTGGAGGGCTCGGGGGCGGTCGAGGGGCCGGCGGACGGCGCGATGACCGTCTCGCCGCCACCGCCCTGCGGGCCACTGCCCACCGGGCCGGCGCCCGGCCCGGGGACGACCGGCGCGGGGGAGGGAGCGATGACGCCCGCGGCCGCGGTGCCGTTCGGGATCGACATGAAGTCGCCCTCGAGGTAGGCGTCCATGATCGAGAGGACCAGCGAGACGTAGCTGCCGGAGTGGTTGTAGCGGTAGACCGCGGCGCGGCGGCCGGAGTCGGTGGAGAGGTCGTCGCCACCGGAGCACAGGTAGACGGCGGTCGCGAGGGCGGCGTCGTCGATGTCCTGGGGGTTGCGCTGGGAGTCGCCGTCGGCGTCGACGCCCACGACCGACCACGTCGAGGGGATGAACTGCATCGGGCCGACCGCCCGGTCCCAGACGCCGTCGTTGTCGAACTGGCCGGCGTCGGTGTCGCGGATCGACTGGGTGTCGTTCTTGCCGTTCAGCGCGATGCCGTAGATGCCCGGGGTGGCCACGCCGTCGTCGTCGAGCGCGTTGCCGCCGTACCGGCCGTGGTCGGACTCCACCCGGCCGATGGCCGCGACCAGCTGCCAGGCGAGGTTGCAGGACTTGTCGGCGGAGTTGATGACCGTCTCGGCCCGCTGGTAGGCGGCGAGGGCCGCGGAGGGGATCGCGTTCGTCGAGGCCGTGCGGACGACCTCGGTCTTGTCGCCCTCGACCCCGGGGGCCACCGAGCCGGCCGCACCGGAGGAGACGCTCGCGGGTGCCTCGATGGCCTCGGTCGGGACCGAGGTGCCGTCGGGCAGGGACTCGGACGCCGGGGTCTCCGCGGACACCGTGACGGGGGCTCGCACGCCCGCCAGGCTCGCGGTCCACGCGGTCGAGAGGACGGCGAGGGGCACCAGGGCCGTCGCTCGCTGCCAGCGACCGAAACGCTTCACGGACATAAGGGGTTCTCTCCCGGTAGTAGCCGACCCAACCGCTCTCCCTCGACGGGCGGGTGTGACGTCCACAACGAAGAGTGTCACAGCGGGGTTACGCGTGTGTCCGCTTCGTGGACGCCGGGCCGCCCTCGTGCGCGGCCCGAGCGCAGGTTGCCCAACACGGTGTCACGTGAAACCGGTCACTCGCGCGAGCCGGGCGTGGCGCACCCGACATGGCGCGTTTCGCCTCCTCGGCGACAATGGTCGGGTGCCTCTCGACACCGCTGCCTCCGCCGACCTGTTCGCGCGTGCCCGTGCGGTGACCCCCGGCGGGGTGAACTCGCCGGTGCGCGCCTTCAACGCGGTGGGCGGCACCCCCCGGTTCATCCGCTCGGCCGCCGGTGCCTGGCTGACCGACCACGACGGCAACGAGTACGTCGACCTCATCTGCTCCTGGGGGCCGATGCTGCTGGGCCACGCCCACCGCGAGGTCCTGGCGGCCGTCCAGGCCGCGGTCGCGCGCGGCACGTCGTACGGCACGCCGACCGAGCCGGAGGTCGAGCTGGCCGAGGCGATCGTCGCCCGCACGCCGGTCGACCGGGTCCGGTTCGTCTCCTCCGGCACCGAGGCCACCATGTCCGCGATCCGGCTGGCCCGCGGCTTCACCGGCCGCGACGTGGTGGTGAAGTTCGCCGGCTGCTACCACGGCCACGTCGACCCGCTGCTCGCCTCGGCCGGCTCCGGCCTCGCGACGTTCGCGGTGCCCGGCACCCCCGGTGTGCCGACCTCCTCGACCGAGCTGACGTTGGTCCTGCCCTACAACGACCGGGCCGCGGTCGAGAAGGTCTTCGCCGAGCACGGCGAGCGGATCGCCTGCCTGGTCACGGAGGCGGCGCCGGGCAACATGGGCGTGGTCCCGCCCGAGCCCGGCTTCAACGAGTTCCTCGCCCGGACCTGCGCCCAGCACGGTGCGCTGTTCGTCAGCGACGAGGTGATGACCGGTTTCCGGGCCTCGCGCCAGGGCCAGTGGGGCCTGGACGGCGCGCACGAGGGCTGGCGCCCCGACCTGGTCACCTTCGGCAAGGTGATGGGCGGCGGCTTCCCGGCCGCGGCGTTCGGCGGGCGCGCCGACGTGATGGGCCACCTCGCGCCCGAGGGGCCGGTCTACCAGGCCGGCACGCTCTCGGGGAACCCGATCGCCACCACCGCCGGCCTCACCACCCTGCGCCTCGCGACCGAGGAGGTCTACGACCACGTCGGCCGGGCCGCGGACGTCATCAAGGGCGCCGCCGGCGAGGCGCTGGCCGCGGCGGGTGTGCCGCACACGGTGCAGTCCACCGGCACGATGTTCTCGGTCTTCCTCACCGAGGGGCCCGTGCGCGACTTCGAGGACGCCTCGCGCACGTCGGCCGCCGGGTACGCCGCGTTCTTCCACGCCATGCTCGAGCGCCAGGTCTACCTCCCGCCCTCGGCGTACGAGGCGTGGTTCCTGTCCTCGGCCCACGACGACCGGGCCGTCTCGACGGTCCTCGACGCGCTGCCGCACGCCGCCCGCGCCGCGGCGGCCGCGATGGACACCGCCGGGGGCGCGCGATGAGCGGCACCCCGGACACCGTCGTCCACCTCCTGCGCCACGGCGAGGTCCACAACCCCCAGGGCTTGCTCTACGGGCGCCGCGACGGGTTCCACCTCTCCGACCTGGGCCGGCAGATGGCCGAGAAGGTCGCCGGCGCCCTGCAGGACCGCGACATCGTCCACCTGCGCGTCTCCCCGCTGGAGCGGGTCCGCGAGACCGCGCAGCCGCTCGCGCTGGCCCGCGGGCTGGAGCCGGTCGTCGACGAGCGCGTCATCGAGTCCAGCAACGTCTTCGAGGGCGCCCAGTTCGGCGGCAGGGGCAACGCGCTCCGGGACCCGCGGAACTGGCGCCACCTGTGGAACCCGGCGCGCCCCTCGTGGGGCGAGCCCTACAAGCAGGTCGTCGCCCGGATGATGTCGGCCGTGCACGACGCGCGGCTGGCCGCGGAGGGGCACGAGGCGGTCGTCGTCTCCCACCAGCTGCCGATCTGGATCACCCGCCTGCACGTCGAGCGACGCTCGTTCCTGCACGACCCGCGCAAGCGGCAGTGCACGCTGTGCTCGGTGACCTCGCTCCACTTCGTCGGCGACCGGGTCGCCCAGGTCTCCTACAGCGAGCCCGCCGGCGACCTGATCCCGGTCCAGGACAAGCAGTCGCCGTTCTCGGCGGGCGGCGCGCCCGAGGAGAAACGGCCCCCCGCATGACGTCCCACGCACCCCGCGCCCGGCCCCGGGTCCGCCGTACCGTCGCCCTCTCCGCGCTGGTGGGGGTGGCGACCCTCGGCCCGGCGCTGAGCGGGTGCACCGAGACCGAGGGCACCGGCAACAAGGGGTACGTCACCGGTGACGGCCAAGTGACGGTCCTGGAGCCCGACGAGCGCGACGCGCCGGTCGAGCTGTCCGGGGAGGACCTCGCGGGCGAGGAGGTCGACCTCGCCGACCTGCGCGGCGAGCCGGTCGTGCTGCCGGTGTGGGGCTCCTGGTGCGTGCCCTGCCGCGCCGAGGCGCCCGACGTCGTCGCGGCGGCCGAGGAGCTCGAGGACACCGCCAGCTTCGTCGGCGTCAACATCCGCGACAACGAGGGCTCCGCCCGTGGCTTCGAGCGCGAGTTCGACGTGCCGTACCCCTCGATCGTCGACGACGGCACCGCGCTGGTGTCGTTCCCGGGCACCCTCACGCCCCAGACCGTGCCCGCGTTCGTGGTGCTCGACGAGGAGGGCCGCGTCGCCGCGAGCATCCTCGGCGAGCTGCCGTCCACCCAGACGCTGGTCGACCTCGTCGACGAGGTGCGCGGCGGCGAGCAGGCCGCAGGCGGGGCTGCCCGTGGCTGACTGGTTCCGCGACCAGGCCTTGTCCGGGTCGCTGGTCCTCGCCGTGCCCGTCGCCCTCGTGGCGGGCCTGGTCTCGTTCTTCTCCCCGTGCGTCATCCCGCTGCTGCCCGGCTACCTCTCCTACGCCACCGGGCTGTCCGGCGCGGACCTGGCCAGCGGCGAGGCGGAGACGCGTCGCGGCCGGATGCTGCTCGGCTCGGTGCTGTTCGTGCTCGGCTTCGCCGTGGTGTTCGTCGCCCTCGGCGCGCTCACCGGGCAGGTCGGCTACTGGCTGGTGACCTGGCGCCGCGAGCTCACCGTCGTGCTCGGCCTGCTCACGATCGTCCTGGGGCTGAGCTTCGCCGGGGCGGTCCCGCTGCTCCAGCGCGACTGGCGCATCCACCGCGTCCCCGCGGTGGGGCTCGCCGCCGCGCCGCTCCTCGGCTTCCTGTTCGGCCTCGGCTGGACCCCCTGCATCGGCCCGACGCTGGCCGCCATCTCCACCCTGTCGGTGAACGAGGCGACCGCGGGCCGGGGCGCCCTGCTGTCGGGCTTCTACGCCTTCGGCCTTGGCATCCCGTTCATCCTCGCGGGCCTGGCCTACCGGCGTGCGCTCGGTGCGTTCGCGTGGTTCCGCCGGCACCAGACGCTGGTCGTCAGGATCGGCGGCGGCATGCTCGTCGTCGTCGGCGTCCTCCTGGTCACCGGCTGGTGGGACCAGGCCGTCACCTGGGTGCAGACCGAGGTCGTCTCCTCCACGAGGACGTCGGTGTGAGCGACCCCCGCGAGACCCAGTACGAGACCCTGCCCGCCGGCCGGCGCGCCGGCGAGCTCACCTTCCGCGAGCTGCTCCGCTTCGGCTGGCGCCAGATCACCTCGATGCGCACCGCGCTGGTGCTGCTCCTGCTGCTGGCGCTCGCCGCCGTGCCCGGCTCGATCGTCCCGCAGGAGGGCGTCGACGCCCTGGCCTCCTCGCGCTGGCAGGAGGACCACCCGAGGCTCGCGCCGGTCTACGAGAAGCTCGGGCTCTTCGACGTCTACGGCTCGGTGTGGTTCTCCGCGATCTACCTGCTGCTGATGCTCTCGCTGGTCGGCTGCATCGTGCCCCGCACGATCGTCTACTGGCGCGCGATGCGCGCCCAGCCGCCCCGCGCCCCCCGGAACCTCTCCCGCCTGCCCGACGCCACGTCGTACCGCACCCACGAGAGCGTCGAGGAGGTGCTCGCCCGCGCCCGCACCGTGCTCGGTCGTCGCCACCGGGTGCGCAGGGCCGACGACGGCGCGACCGCCACCGAGGGCGCGGTCAGCGCGGAGCGCGGCTTCCTGCGCGAGGCCGGCAACCTGCTCTTCCACCTCTCGGTCGTGGTGGTGCTCGTCGGCTTCGCCGTCGGCGGCCTGTTCGGCTACAAGGGCGGCGTCATCCTGGTCACCGAGGACGGGTTCGGGAACTCCCTGTCCTCCTACGACGACTTCGTGCCGGGGCGGCTGTTCACCCCCGAGCAGCTGGACCCCTTCACCTTCACCGTCGACGACTTCGAGGTGAAGTGGCTGACCGAGGGCCGGGCCGCCGGCCAGGCGCGCGGCTTCGAGGCCGACGTCCGCTACCGCGAGGAGCCCGGCGCCGAGGAGCAGCGGTACGACCTGCGGGTCAACCACCCGCTCACCATCGGCAGCACCGACATCTTCCTCATCGGCCACGGCTACGCCCCGGTCGTGACGATCCGCGACGGCGACGGGGAGGTCGCCTACAGCGGCCCCACGATCTTCCTGCCCCAGGACCAGAGCCTCTTCTCCTTCGGCGTGGTCAAGGCGGCCTCCGCGGAGCCGCAGGAGATCGGCCTGGAGGGCGTGTTCTACCCGACGTTCGGCATGAGCGACGAGGGCGACCCGGTCAACCTGTTCGGCGACGACGCGAACCCGCTGCTGTCGCTCTCGGTGTACGCCGGCGACCTCGGCATGGACTCCGGCCCGTCCCAGTCGGTCTACGTCCTGGACAAGTCCGCTGCGGACCAGGTCATGCAGGAGGACGGCAAGCCGCTGCGCCTGGACCTGCGGCTGGGCGAGACCGTCGAGCTGCCCGACGGCCTGGGCTCGGTCACCTTCGACAGCGTCCAGGACTGGCAGCGCATCCAGATCAGCCAGACGCCTGGCAAGCTCGTCGCCCTCGGCGGCGTGGTCATGGCGCTGGTCGGCCTGCTGGGCTCGCTGTTCATCCGGCCCCGGCGGGTCTGGGTCCGCGCCCGTCAGGACGGGGACGGCACACTGGTCGAGGTCGCCGCGCTCGACCGCTCGGGCGGCGGCGACGTCGCCCCGGTCCTCGAGGACCTGGTGACCGCGCTGCGCGGTGACGCACCACGGGGCGACCGGCCCCACGAGACGAAGAGGGATGAGTCGTGACCGATGCTGCGTGGGAGACCCTGAGCAACCAGGCGGTGGCCGCCTGCGGTGTCGTGTACTTCCTGGCCCTGATCGCCCACCTCGTGGAGTGGTCCGCGCTGCGCAGGCTGCCGGTCGGCAGCGACGCCGCGGTGGCCGAGGCGCGCGTCCCGGTCGGCGCGGGCGCCTCGCCGGTCGTGCAGGACCTCTCGGCCCGTGAGCCCGACACCGAGCGGCGCACGGCGCTCTTCGGGCGGCTCGGCCTGCTGCTGACCGTGATCGCCACGGTGGTCCACCTCGTCGCCCTCGTGGGCCGCGGCATGGCCGCGGACCCCAACCGGGTGCCGTGGGGCAACATGTACGAGTTCACGCTGTCGGGCACGTTCGTCGTCAGCGCGGGCTACCTGCTGACCCACCGCCGCTTCGGGCTCGCCTGGATGGCGCCGATCATCGTGGCGTTCGTCCTCGTGCTGCTGATGGTCGACGTGATCTGGCTCTACGACCCGGTCGCGCCGCTGTCGGAGGCGCTCGAGTCGCCCTGGCTGGTGATCCACGTCGTGTCCGCGGTCATCGCGACCGGCGCGTTCACCCTCGGCGGCATCTGCTCGGTGCTCTACCTGCTCAAGGAGCGCCGCCCCGACACCACGACCGGCTACCTGGCGCGCGTGCCGCAGCCGGCCGCGCTGGACCGGATCTCCTACCGGATGCACGCCTTCGGCTTCCCCGTCTGGACCTTCGCGGTGCTCATCACCGGCCCGATCTGGGCGCACCAGGCCTGGTCGTCCTACTGGAGCTGGGACCCCAAGGAGGTCTGGGCGTTCATCACCTGGGTCGTGTACGCCGCGTACCTGCACGCCCGGGCGACCGCCGGCTGGAAGGGCCGCAACGCCGCGATGCTGGCGCTGCTGGGCCTGGCCACGCTGTGGTTCAACTTCATCGGGATTAACTTCTTCTCGACCAACAGCCAGCACTCCTACGCGGCGCCGGCGGTGGTCGAGCCCGCGGCCGTCGGAAGCGGGCAGCCCGGCTCAGCCCTCGGCGAGCTCCCGCAGTCGCTGGGCTGAGAGGTCCGTGGCCGACTCGAACTCACCGGGGTGGGAGGCCACGACCTCCCCGTCGACGATCAGGACGGTGGAGGGCAGCCGGCTGGGGCTGACCGCGGGCGCGTAGCTGAGCATCAGCTCCATGTCCGGGTCGCGCCAGCTGGGGTAGTCCGCGCCGGTCTCGTCGAGGAACTCCACGGCGTACTTCTCGTAGCGGTCCAGGGAGACGCCGACGACCTCCACGTCGTCGCGGTCGGCCACGTCCGCGAGCAGCGGCATCTCCGCGCGGCACGGCCCGCAGTAGCTGGCCCAGAAGTTCAGCAGCACCGGCTTGGCGCCGTCCACGGCCTCCCCGCCGGCCGCGCGGATCGGCTCGCCGCCGGGCAGGTCGACCTCGACGGGCTTCTCGAGCCGGGTCCAGCCCAGGCTGACCGGCCCGTCGTCCTCGCCGCCGTCGGGGGGACCGCTGTCGCCGGTGCAGGCGCTGGTGGTGAGCAGGGCCGTGAGGAGCAGCGCGCCGAGCCGGGCGCGCGTCGGGGTGGGGCGGCTCATGTCAGGCGTCCGGGTCCTCGGGGTGCTCGGGGTGCCGGCGCTTCCGTTCGAGGTCGCGCAGGAAGTCCGGGTCGTCGTCGGGGCCGAGCGGAGGGGCCGGGGGACGGGGCGCACGCCCCGGGCCCGTCGGACGGACCGGGCCGCCCCGACCGCCACCGCCGCGGGCCAGGCCGCGACGCTCGATCACCCGGATGGCGACGTACGTCGCGAGCGCGAAGAGCGCGACGACCAGGAGGAGCTTCAGCACACCTCCAATGTAGGTCGCGGGCCCACAGCGCCTACCCTGGAGGTCGTGAAGGAGTTCGTGGTCTACACCGCCCTGCGCATCGCCCTGTTCCTCGGGTCGCTGGCGCTCGTCTTCGGCATCTGGTGGCTCGTCGCCGGCGAGGTGCTGGTGCTGTGGGCCGTCGTGATCGCGTTCGTGCTCAGCGGGCTCGGCTCGCTGTGGCTGCTGAACGGACCGCGCGAGGCGTTCGCCATGCGGGTCCAGGAGCGCGCGGCGCGCGCGTCGAAGGCGTTCGAGGAGATGAAGGCCAAGGAGGACGTCGACTGACGTCCCGGCCGGCTCAGCGGCGCTTGCGGGCGTCCAGCTGACGCCGGACGCGCGCCTCGGACTGGCCGAGGACCTTGGCGAGCAGCTGCACCCGCATCCTCCACGCCACGACGGCGACGACGAGGAGTGCGACGAAGACCAGGAAACCCATGGCGCCAGCCTACGACCGGCGCCCCACGCCGGCCCGGGCGTGCGCCCTACGCGGCGAGGAACAGCGGCACGGCCACCAGCGCCGCCCACACCAGCTCCGCGCCACCGGTGCGCTGCAGCACCGGGATGAGCGCCGGCCCGCCCGCGCCGCCGAGGACGACACGGGTGGCGGTGCCGGCCGGCACGAGGAAGCCCAGGCCGAGCAGCGCCCACCACGACGTGAGGGCCGCGACGGAGACCACCGCGACGGCCGCGACGGCGACCAGCGCGGCGTACAGCAGCCGGGTGGAGCGGTCGCCGAGGCGGACCGCGAGGGTGCGCTTGCCCGCGACCGTGTCGGTGGGGATGTCGCGCAGGTTGTTGGCGACGAGGATCGCGCACGCGAGCGCACCCACGCCGAACGCCGCGGCGAGCGCGGCGGGCTCCCACGTCCGGGTCTGGACGTAGGTCGTACCGACCACCGCGACCAGGCCGAAGAAGACGAAGACCATGACCTCGCCGAGCCCGAGGTAGCCGTAGGGCCGCGAGGTGCCGGTGTAGCCCCAGGCGGCCAGCACGCACACCAGCCCGACCGCCACGAGCCACCAGGCCGTCGTCGCGGCGAGCACCACGCCGGCGACCCCGGCGACGCCGAAGGCGAGGAACGCCGCGCGCTTGACCGCGCCGGGGGCGGCCGCGCCGGAGCCGACCAGGCGCATCGGGCCGACGCGCACGTCGTCGGTCCCGCGGACGCCGTCGGAGTAGTCGTTGGCGTAGTTCACCGCGACCTGGAGCGCCAGGCTCACCACCAGGGCGAGCAGCGCCTTCCACCACACCCACTCGTCGACGTACGCCGCGACGCCGGTGCCCGCGAGGACGGGCGAGACGGCAGCGGGGAGGGTGCGCGGTCGCGCGCCGGCGACCCAGTCGGATGCAGATGCCACGAGGGACGATTGAACCCGACTGGAGACGGGGCGCGGGCGGCGACCCCGGCGCGGAGGACTAGCGTTCGTCGTGTGGTTGCCGCCGTTCCGACCCTCGAGGCGTGGCTCGCCGCGGAGGCGGAGCCCGACCCCTGGGTCGTCGAGACGTCCGGCTCCACCGGCCGTCCCAAGCGCGTGCTCCTGCCGCGTCCGGCGGTGCTGGCGTCGGTGCGCGCCTCGGCCCGCCGCCTCGGTGCGAGCGGCCAGTGGCTCCTCGCGCTCCCGGAGGGCTACGTCGCCGGCCTGCAGGTCGTCGCGCGCTCGGTGGTCGCCGGCCACGAGCCGGTGCGGCTGGAGGAGCACGCCTCGTTCACCGCGGCGGCCGCGGCGATGACCGCCGAGCACCGGTTCACCTCGCTGGTGCCGACCCAGGTGCGCCGGATGCTGGAGGTGCCCGAGGAGGCGGCGGCCCTCGCCTCGTTCCACACCGTCCTGGTCGGCGGCGGACCGGTCGACCCCGCGCTGCGCCGCCGGGCCGCGGAGGGCGGCGTGCACGTGGTCGCTACGTACGGCGCCGCGGAGACCGCGGGCGGCTGCGTCTACGACGGGGTGCCGCTCGACGGCGTCGGCCTCGCGCTGGACCGGGACGGCCGGATCCGGCTCGCGGGGCCCACCCTCTTCGCGGGCTACGACGCCGACCCTGAGCTGACCGCGCAGGTGCTCGTCGACGGCTGGTACCTCACCTCCGACGCCGGGCGCCTCGACGAGGACGGCCGGCTGCAGGTGCTCGGCCGCCTCGACGACGTGGTCGTCACCGGCGGCGTGAACGTTCCCGCGCCCGCCGTCGCGGCCCGGCTCCTCGAGCACCCCGGCGTGCGGGCCGCCGAGGTGCTGGGCGTCCCCGACGAGGAGTGGGGCAACCGGCTGGTCGCCTTCGTCGTCGGCCGTGACCGCCAGGTGCCGCTCGCGGAGCTGCGCGACTGGGTCGGCGCCGCCCACCCGCGGTCGTGGGCACCGCGCCAGCTCGTCGCCCTGGACGAGGTGCCGCTGCTCGGCAACGGCAAGCCCGACCGGCTCGCGCTGCGCCGCCTGGCAGGAGAGGCGTCGTGAGCGCGCTGCGGGTCTTCAGCCTGCCGATGCGCACCCGCTTCCGCGGCATCACGGTGCGCGAGGGCGTCCTCCTCGAGGGCGAGGCGGGCTGGGGCGAGTGGTCGCCGTTCCTGGAGTACGACGCGGCCGTGGCCGAGCCGTGGCTGCGGTGCGCGGAGGAGGCCGCCGCGGGGGACTGGCCGGACCCCGTGCGGGCCAGCGTGCCGGTCAACGTCACGGTGCCCGCAGTCGATGCCCAGCGGGCGCACGACATCGTGCGGGCCGGCGGCTGCTCGACCGCGAAGGTCAAGGTCGCCGAGCCCGGCCAGTCGCCCGCCGACGACCAGGCGCGCGTCGAGGCGGTGCGCGACGCGCTCGGGCCGGGCGGTCGGATCCGGGTCGACGTCAACGGGCTGTGGAGCGTCGAGCAGGCCCTCGAGCGGCTGCCGGTCCTCGACCGGGCGGCGGGCGGCCTGGAGTACGTCGAGCAGCCGTGCGCGAGCGTCGAGGAGCTCGCCGCGGTCCGACGTGCGGTGGACGTCCCGGTCGCCGCGGACGAGTCGATCCGGCGTGCGGCGGACCCCTACCGCGTGCGCGACCTCGAGGCGGCCGACGTGGCGGTGCTCAAGGTGCAGCCGCTGGGTGGGGTGCGCGCGTGCCTGCGGATCGCGGAGGACATCGGCCTGCCGGTCGTCGTCTCCTCGGCGCTGGAGAGCTCGGTCGGGCTCGCCGCGGGCGTCGCGCTGGCGGCCGCGCTGCCCGAGCTGCCGTACGCCTGCGGGCTGGCCACCGCCCAGCTGCTTGCGGCCGACACCACCGCCGACCCGCTGCTGCCCGTCGACGGCGAGCTGCCCGTCCGGGTGCCGCCGCTCGACCCCGGCCACCCCCGCGCGTCCCCCGACCGCGTCGCCCACTGGGAGGCCCGGCTCGCGGAGGTCCGCGCGCTGCGCGACGAACGGGGCGGCACGAGGGGGGACCGCCGATGAGCGCCGGGTCGACCGACCTGGCCCGGTCCGTGGTGACGGCCCTGCTGGAGGCCGGCGTCACCGAGGTCGTCCTCTCGCCGGGCTCGCGCAACGCGCCGCTGTCCTTCGCGGTCCACGAGGCGGCCACCGCCGGGCTGCTCCGGCTGCACACCCGCATCGACGAGCGCACCGGCGGGTTCCTCGCCCTGGGCCTGACCAAGGTCGGTGCCCGGGCCGCGGTGCTGTGCACCTCCGGCACGGCCGTCGCCAACCTGCACCCGGCCGTGCTCGAGGCCGCCCACGCCGGGCTGCCGCTGGTCGTGCTCACCGCGGACCGGCCCGCGCGGCTGCGGGGGACGGGCGCGAACCAGACGACCGACCAGGTCGGGGTCTTCGGCCGGCTCGTGCGGACCCGGGACCTGCCCGTGGCCCCGCTGGTGCTCGAGGCCGACGGCCCCACCCACCTCAACGTCCAGCTTGACGAGCCGTTGGTCCCCACCGACCGGTGGACGCCGCCGACCCCTGCCCCTGCCCCGTCCCCGGCCCCGCCCGCTCCCGCGAGCGCCGCCGGGCCGACGCCCGGCGCGTCCGGCGACCTGCTGCCGCTGGGCCCGCGCACCGTGGTCGTGGCCGGCGACGACGCGGGCCCGCCCGCCCGGGTGCTGGCCGAGCGCGCCGGCTGGCCGCTGCTGGCCGAGCCGACCTCCGGCTCGCGCACCGGCGACAACGCCCTGCGCTGCTACCGCCTGCTCCTCGACACCGACCTCGGCCGCAGCATCGAGCGGGTCGTCGTGGCCGGCCACCCGACCCTGTCCCGCCCGGTGACCCGGCTGCTGTCCCGCGCGGACGTGGAGGTGGTCGCGGTGCCGGCCCGCGGCGCCTGGGCCGAGCGGCCCTTCCCGGTCGACCGCCACGTCGTGCGCCCGGTCGTCGAGGGGCAGGAGCAGCCCGGCTGGCTGGATGCCTGGCGCGAGGCCGACCGGTCGGTCGCCCGGCAGCTGGACCGGCTGCTGGCCGCCGAGCCGGCGCTGACGCCGCACCAGGTCGCCGCCGCGGTGAGCCGCGGCACACCTCCCGGCGGGCTGCTGTACGTCGGTGCGTCCAGCCCGATCCGCGACCTCGACCTCACCGTCGCCCGCTACGAGGTCGGCGACCGGCGCAAGGTGGTCGCCAACCGCGGGCTCGCCGGCATCGACGGCACGATCTCCTCGGCGGTCGGCGCCGCGCTCGGCCGGCCCCACGGCACCCGCAACCTCGCGCTGATGGGCGACGTGACGTTCCTGCACGACAGCACCGGGCTCGTCCTCGGACCCCGCGAGGAGCGGCCGGACCTGACGATCGTGGTGGTCAACGACGACGGCGGCGCGATCTTCTCGATGCTCGAGCAGGGGGCGCCCGAGCACGCCGAGCCCTTCGACACCCTCTTCGGGACCCCGCACGGCGTCGACCTGGCCAGCCTCTGCGCGGCCACCCGCACACCGCACTGGCGCGTGGACACCCTCGCCGAACTGGAGCACGCCCTGGCCAGCCCGAACGGCGGGATCGAGGTCGTCGAGGCGGTCGTGGAGCGCCGGACGCGTCGTGACCTGGACGAGCGGATCAGGTCGCTTCGTCCCTAGCGGACAATGGTGCGGTGGAGATCGCCCTGCTGCTCTGCGGCATCGCCGTGGCCGTCCTCGTCGCGACAGCGGTGGCCGAGCGGATCGACGTACCAGCGCCGTTCCTGCTGATCGCGGTCGGCGTCGCGGCGTCGTACCTCCCGCAGGTCCCGCAGGTCTACCTCGACCACGACGTGGTGCTGCTGGGCCTCCTGCCGCCGCTGCTGTACGCCGCGGCGCAGCAGACGTCGCTGGTCGACTTCAACGCCAACCGCCGGCCGATCCTGCTGCTGTCGGTGGGCCTGGTGGTCTTCACCGCCGCCGGGGTCGCGGTCGTGGCGCGGCTGGTGCTGCCGGACCTGCCGTGGGCGGTGGCGCTCGCGCTCGGCGCCGTCGTCGCGCCGCCGGACGCGGTCGCCGCGACCGCGATCGGGCGGCGGATCGGCCTGCCGCGCCGGGTCGTGACGATCCTCGAGGGGGAGTCGCTGCTCAACGACGCGACCGCGCTGGTGTCCCTGCGCACCGCCCTCGCGGTCGCCGCCGGCACCGGCCTGGACGCGTGGGGGGTCACCCTCGACTTCGCCGTCGCCGCCGGCGGGGGAGTGCTCGTGGGCGTCGTGTTCTTCCTGGTCGTGGCCAAGGTGCGGCGCCTGGTCACCGACCCGCTGATCGACAGCGCGATGTCGCTGGTCGTGCCGTTCGCGGCGTACCTCGCCGCCGAGGAGGTGCACGCCTCCGGCGTCCTCGCCGTGGTGGTCGCCGGCCTGCTGCTGGGCCACAAGGCGCCGGTGCTGCAGAGCGCGCAGTCCCGGATCGCCGAGCGGCTCAACTGGCGCACGATCGCCTTCGTCCTGGAGAACACCGTCTTTCTGCTCATCGGTCTCCAGGCCTGGTGGATCGTCGAGGGGGCCGCGGACAGCGACCTCGGCCTGGGCCGGATCACGGCGTTCTGCCTCGCGGTGCTGGCCGCGGTCGTGGTGCTCCGGATGGTGTGGGTCTTCCCGTCGCGCTACCTGCTGGTCCGGCCGGGGCCCGAGCTCGAGACCGGCAAGCCGCCGCCGTGGACGCACACCTTCATCCTCGGCTGGGCCGGCATGCGCGGCGTGGTCACGCTGGCCGCGGCGTTCGTGGTGCCCGAGGACACGCCGTACCGCGAGGTGCTGCTGCTGGCCGCCTTCACGGTCGTGGCAGGGACGCTGTTCCTGCAGGGCATGACGCTGCCGTGGTTCGCCCGGCGGCTGCAGGTGCCGGCGCCCGACCCGGCCGAGGACGCCCTGGCCCGCGCCACCCTGCTGCAGCAGGCGTCGAAGGCGGCCTTCGAGGAGCTCGACCGGCTGGAGTACGAGGACCAGCACGGCGTCGTCGACCTGATCCGCCAGCGGGTCGACCAGCGCAACTTCGCCGCCTGGGAGCGGCTCGGCACGACCCCCGACCAGGAGAGCCCCAGCGACCTCTACGCCCGCGTGCGGATGGCGATGATCGAGGCCGAGCGCCGCCGCGTGCTCGAGATCCGCGGCTCCGGCTCCACGCCGGCCGACGTGGTCGCCGACGTGCTCTCCATGCTCGACGTGGAGGAGTCGATGCTGACCGTCGCCAGCGAGGAGCGGGCGGAGCTCAAGCTCGTCCAGCGCGAGGCGCGTCGTACCGGTGCCGGCTGCGAGGAGCTCGACGCCCACCCGTCGGTCGAGACGGCCGAGGACCCGGCGTGCGCCGACTGCCTCGCCGAGGGCACCCAGTGGGTCGCCCTGCGCCAGTGCCTCGACTGCGGCCACGTCGGCTGCTGCGACTCCTCGCCGCGCCAGCACGCCACCCGGCACTTCCACGACACCGCCCACCCGGTCATGCAGTCCGCCGAGCCGGGCGAGGACTGGCGCTGGTGCTACGTGCACCACACCACCGCCTGAGCGTCCGGTCGGTGGCCGAGCGGCGGCGGCCAGCGGCCGCCCTCAGTGCCCCGGCGTGAACCGCACGGGGAACGACAGCGCGCCGGTGTTGCCAGAGACCGGCAGCCAGCGGCCGGGGCCGTCGGGGACGGCGTCCGGCATCCGGCGGGCGAGCAGGGGCAGCGCGACGGCCATGTCGGTGCGGGCGACGTAGTGGCCCAGGCAGTGGTGGATGCCGGCGCCGAAGCCGTGGTGCGGCGGCCGCTCGGCGGTGATGTCGAACGCCGGTGAGGGCACGGCGCGCGGGTCGGTGCCGGCGCTGTGGGAGAGCACCTGCACGATGCCGCCGGCCGGGACGTGCAGGCCGTGGAGGTCGACGTCCTCGACGGCCTCGCGGGTCACCCAGGTGACCGTCGGGTTGACCCGCATGACCTCCTCGACGGCGTTGCGCCCGAGCTCGGGCCGCTCGCCGAGCAGCCGCCACTGGTCGGGGTGCTCGAGCAGGGTCTGCACGGCCAGCCCGAGCTGGTTGCGGGTGGTCTCCATGCCGGCGAAGGCGAGGAAGACGAGCGCGACGTCGAGCTCGCGGCGGCTCAGCCGCTCGCCGCCCTCGCCACCCTGGCTCGCCTGCACGAGCGCGGTGACGAGGTCCTCGCGCGGGTGCGCCGCCCGGTCGGCCACGACCTCGTCGAGATAGCCGGTCAGCCCCTCGATCGCCGCCTCGATCCGGGGCACCTGGTTGCCGACGTCGATCGAGAACGACGCGCCGAGGTCGTCGGCCCAGTGCGCCACCTGCTCCCAGTGCGCCTCGTCGAGGCCGAGCAGCCGGCAGATGACCCGGGCGGCGTACGGCTCGGCGAGCTCCGCGACCAGCTCGACGCGTCCGCGCGGCGCGAAGGCGTCGACGAGCTCCTCGGCCAGCGCCTGGAAGCCCGGCACCATCGCCTCGATCGCGCGCTTGCGGAACGCCGGCAGCATCAGCCGCCGGATCCGGGCGTGGTCGTCGCCCTCCAGGCTCAGCAGCGTCTCGCCCCACCAGTCGCTGAACAGGCCGGAGTGGATGCCGTTCTGCTCGGGCCACCGGGCGTTGCCCTGCCGGAACCGGCGGTCGCGGAGGACGGCCGACGCCTCGGCGTACCGCAGGACCGCCCAGCCCCAGGTCGTCTCGACGTACCAGTCCTCCTCGCGGGCGGCGTGGACCTCCGCCGAGGTGACGTCGAAGGCCGGGTCGGACAGGTCGAACCGGCGGCGGCCGGTCACGGCCGGACCATGCGGATGTGGAGGCCCTCCTCGGCCTGCTCGAACGCGCCGTCGGGGTGGTAGCCGTGGTTCTCGTAGAAGCGGATCGCCCGCTTGTTCGGCTCCAGGACCCACAGGTACGACGGAGCGTCGTCGACGGTGGCCACGAAGAGCAGGTGGCCCAGGCCGGTGCCCCACCAGTGCGCACGGACGTAGAGCGCGAGCAGCGGCAGGCCGAGCTCGTCGGGCTCGCCCGCGCCGGCGAAGCCGACCAGTCCCTCGGGCGCCTCGGCGACCAGGGTCCGGTCGTGGAGCGCGACCATCTCGCGCCACACCTCGATCCGCTCGGCGAGGTGCTGCTCCTTGTCCCGACGGACCTTCTCGGGCACCAGGTGGGCGTAGGCCTCCTCCCACGAGGCGACGTGGAGACGCCCGAGCGCGTCGGCGTCGTCGAGGACCGCCGGCCGGATGGTGACGCCGTCGGAGCGGTCGGAGGAGGTCATCCACTCATCGTATGGAGCGTCCGGACGGCGTCGGTCAGGGGATTGCCGCCCGATTACGGTGACGTCATGCGGATCACCAAGCTCGGCCACGCCTGCGTCCGGATCGAGCACGAGGGCACGACGGTCGTGCTGGACCCCGGCGGCTTCACCGACCCGGACGCGGTCGACGGCGTCGACGCGGTGCTGGTCACCCACGAGCACGCCGACCACTACGCCGCCGGCTCCCTGCGCCGCGCGGAGGCGCCGGTGCACACCATCGAGGGCGTCGCGGCGCACGTGCGCGAGGACGCCCCGGACCTCGTCGACCGGCTGCACGTCGTCTCGCCGGGGGAGCGGTTCGAGGTCGGAGCCGTCTCGGTGCGGGCCGTCGGCGAGCTGCACGCGGTCATCCACCCCGAGCTCCCGCGGATCGCGAACTGCGGCTACGTGCTGGAGGCCGGCGGCACGTCGGTCTACCACCCCGGCGACGCCCTCACCGGGCCCGGCCAGGACGTCGACGTGCTGCTCCTGCCGGTCTCCGCGCCCTGGCTGCGGGTCGCCGAGGCGGTCGACTTCGCCCGCGAGGTCGGCGCGCGCCGCAACCTCGCCATCCACGACCGGATCTACTCCGACGTCGGCCTCGGGGTCGTCGGCGGGCACCTGGAGCGGTTCCTCGAGCCGCGCGGCCAGGCCTACACCCGGCTCGCCGACGGCGAGGACCTCTGACCCGCCCGGTCGCCCCCCGGTGACGGGCGGCGGCGTCAGTCGGCGAGCGAGTCCCGGACCGGCACGAACTTCGCCTGCGACTCGGCCAGCTCGGACTCGGGGTCGGAGTCGGCCACCACGCCGCAGCCGGCGAAGAGGCGGACGGTGTCGCCGTCGTGGAACCCCGAACGCAGGGCGATGCCCCACTCGCCGTCGCCGGAGGCGTCCATCCAGCCCACCGGTCCGGCGTACCGCCCGCGGTCCATCCGCTCGATCCGCGAGATGAGCGCGGTCGCCTCGGGGGTGGGGGTGCCGCCGACCGCGGCGGAGGGGTGGAGCGCCTCGGCGAGCTGCAGCGAGGAGACGGTGGCGGCGTCGTGGACGACGCCGTTCACGTCGGTGGCCAGGTGCATGACGTTCGGCAGGTGGAGCACGAACGGCGCCTCGGGGACGTTCATCGACGAGCAGTGCGGCTCGAGGGCGTCGGCGACCGACCGGACGGCGTACTCGTGCTCCTCGAGGTCCTTGGAGGACCGGGCGAGCGTCGCGGCCAGGGCCAGGTCGCGCTCGTCGTCGCCGGTGCGCCGGATGGTGCCGGCGAGCACGCGGGAGGTGACCAGCCCGCGCTCGCGGCGCACGAGCATCTCGGGGGTCGCGCCGAACATCCCGTCGACGTGGAACGTCCAGCACATCGGGTAGCCGGCGGCGAGCCGCCGCAGCGGCCACCGCACGTCCAGCGGCTCGGTCGCGGTCGCGACCAGGTCGCGGGCCAGCACGACCTTCTCCAGCTCGCCGGCCCCGATCCGGGCGACGGCGTCGGCGACGACGCTCATCCAGCGCTCGCCGTCCAGGGCACCGTCAGCGAAGGTCAGCCCCACCGGCGGCGGGGGCACGTCGCGGACCCGGACGTCCGGGGAGACCGGCGGCCCGCCGGCCGCGGAGACGGCGGTGACCCACGCCCGGTCGCCGCGGCGGCCCACGACGACCGAGGGCACGACGAGCACGGAGTCACCCGGCTCGTCGGCGAAGGCGAAGGTGCCGAACGACACGAGCCCGGTGCCGGGCTCCTGCACCTCGTCGAGCACGTCGGTCCGCCCGACGAGCTCGGTCCACCACTTGGCGGCGTCGGCGAAGCGGGTCGGTCCCTGGGTGCGCACCTGGGTCGCGACGCCCCACCCGACCAGGCCCTCGCCGCGGCGCAGCCAGGTGACCGGCGCGTCCGCGGGGAGCAGGTCGACCAGGGAGGAGGCGGTGCCCGGGTCGAGCGCCACGGTCCGCGCGACCAGCGGGCCCGCGGACACCTGCTCGTCCGGAGCCGTACGGGTGGTCACCCCCCGAGCGTACCCAGCGCCCGGCGGGCGGCCGGACCCGCTCAGGTGCGCCTCAGGCCGGCGGGTTAGCGTCCCGGGGGCGTCCGGCGCACGCGGTCGGGCCCGTCCAGACCGAAGCACCCGATCGAGGAGCCACCCCGTGAGCAGCACGCCGTCCCCGTCCACGACCCGTTGGCTCGGCATCCTCGCCGGTGTGGCGGTGCTCGCGCTGCTGGTGGTCTTCGCGGTGCTCCTGCCTCGGACCACCGACGGCGCCGGTGCCGAGGAGCCCCTCGGCCTGCCGGACACGCTGCCGGGCGGCTACGTGGCGGCCGACCTCGACCGGGCGTTCGCCGGGCAGTACGACGAGGACCAGGCAGAGACGCTGTCGGGTCGCCAGGCCTCGGCCCGCGAGCACGCCGACGACGTGCTCGGCGAGGTCTACGACCACGCCGCCGCGAGCCGGACCTACGCCAGCGAGGACCTCTCCCAGGCCGTGTTCGTCCAGGCGTTCCGCGCCGCCGGCGGCGCGTTCGCCCCCGAGATGATCTCCGAGGAGGGCGCCGGCTCGACCGGTGCGGCCACCCAGGAGCTCGTGCGCGAGGGCGACGCGGTCTGCATCGTCCAGCGCCAGGCCGTCGACCCGGCCGCCGGCGCGCCCGCCGACGCCGACACCCCGTCGTACGTCGAGTGCCAGCGCAGCGAGGACGAGCTCACCGTGCAGGCGACCGCCTCCTCGATCGCCCCCGAGGACCTCGTGGCGCTCGTCGACGCCGCCTGGGAGTCGGTGGCCTGAGCCGCGGGTGCGGGCGGGGCGCCAGGCCCCCGTAGGGTTCGGCCGTGGCCCGTGCAGAGCTCGACAAGCAGCCGACCGACGTCCGTCGGATGTTCGACGCGGTCGCGCGTCGCTACGACGTGACCAACGACGTCCTCTCGCTCGGGCAGGACCGCCGTTGGCGGCACGAGGTCATCGAGGCCGTCGACGCCGGGTGGGGCGACCTGGTCCTCGACCTGGCCGCCGGCACCGGCACCTCCAGCCAGCCCTTCGCCGACCGCGGCGCCACGGTCGTGCCGTGCGACTTCTCCCTCGGCATGCTGCAGGTCGGCAAGCAGGCGCGGCCGCACCTGCCCTTCACCGCTGGTGACGGCACGCGCCTGCCCTTTGCCGACGACACCTTCGACGCCGTCACGATCTCCTTCGGGCTGCGCAACATCGTCGACCCGCTCGCCGGCCTGCGCGAGATGCGCCGGGTCACCAAGCCCGGTGGCCGGCTGGTGGTCTGCGAGTTCAGCCACCCGACGAGCGCGGCGTTCCGCACCGTCTACCTCGAGTACCTCATGAAGGCGCTGCCGACCATCGCGCGCGCCGTCTCCTCCTCGCCCGACGCCTACGTCTACCTCGCCGAGTCCATCCGCGCCTGGCCCGACCAGCGCGGTCTCGCCGACCTCGTGGCCGAGGCCGGCTGGGAGCGCCCCGAGTGGCGCGACCTCTCCGCCGGCATCGTCGCCCTCCACCGCGCGACGAAGTAGTCCGCAGCGGCCCCGCCGCGGCCCGCCCCGGCGGAGCACCGCCGGAACGGGTGCGCCCGCGCCGACCGTCCGGCGTGTCCTGCGCCACACACGCGTCCGCAGCGCCGTTCTCGCAGGTCAGAGCGGCTTTGCAATATCGCCATGCCTGCGTGACCTAAATGCCCAGGTCAGACGCGGTTTCGCCGGTTCCCACCCCCTGCGTGCGCCAGCCGTCCAGCAGTGGCACTATGTGTTCCGCGCCACTTAGTGATTCAGTTCACAAGGTCACATGGGGCGCGTGAGCGACACCCGAGCGACGTAGCGGAGGAGAGCCCGTGGAGCTGTACACACCGGTGCTGGCCCTGGTCGCGCTGGCCACCCTGTTCGCGGTCGGGTCGGTGGCGATGAGCGCCCTGGTCGGGCCCAAGCGCTACAACCGGGCCCGGCTCGACAGCTACGAGTGCGGCATCGAGCCCACCCCGCAGCCGGTCGGCGGCGGCCGCTTCCCGGTGAAGTACTACATCACCGCGATGCTCTTCATCGTCTTCGACATCGAGATCATCTTCCTCTACCCGTGGGCCGTGCACTTCGACGCGATGGCCTTCTTCGGGCTCGTCGAGATGGTCGTCTTCATCGCCACCGTCTTCGTCGCCTACGCCTACGTGTGGCGCCGCGGCGGCCTCGAGTGGGACTGAGGGCCGCGATGCACCGCACCTGCCTGCGTTCTCCACGGTCGGCGACCGCTCCGCTGCGCTCCGCACGAAGGTCGCCTTCCCTCGTCGGCCTTGGCATGCACGACGCCTCGCGACCCTCACGGGCCGCGATGCACCGCACCTGCCTGCGTTCTCCACGGTCGGCGACCGCTCCGCTGCGCTCCGCACGTCCGCTGCGCTCGACACGTCCGCTGCGCTCGACACCGAACACACAACCCCTGGCACCATCCGTCCTTCCGGAAGGGATCTCCTGATGGGTATCGAGGAGAAGCTCCCCAGCGGCGTCCTGCTGACCACGGTCGAGGGTGTCGCCGGCTACATGCGCAAGGCGTCGTTCTGGCCGGCGACCTTCGGCCTGGCCTGCTGCGCGATCGAGATGATGACCAGCGGTGGGCCGAAGTACGACCTCGCCCGGTTCGGCATGGAGGTCTTCCGCGCCAGCCCGCGCCAGGCCGACCTGATGATCGTGGCCGGCCGGGTGAGCCAGAAGATGGCGCCGGTCCTGCGCCAGATCTACGACCAGATGCCCGAGCCCAAGTGGGTCCTGGCCATGGGCGTGTGCGCCTCCAGCGGCGGCATGTTCAACAACTACGCGATCGTCCAGGGCGTCGACCACGTCGTCCCCGTCGACATGTACCTCCCCGGCTGCCCGCCGCGGCCGGAGATGCTGATCGACGCGATCCTCAAGCTGCACGACCAGGTCCAGCAGACCAAGCTCGGTGCCAACCGGGCCCGCGAGGTCGAGGAGCGCGAGAACGCCGCGCTCGCGGCCCTGCCCACCTCCGAGATGCGCGGGATGCTGCGATGAGCGATCCCGGCAAGGCACCCGACCAGCGGGCCGTGGAGGAGTCCCCGGAGAACGCCCCGGCCACGCTCGACCCCGAGGTGCGCGCCGTCGGTGCCCGCCACGGGATGTTCGGCACGAAGGGCTCCGGCGACACCAGCGGGTACGGCGGTCTCGTCCAGCCCGTGGTGTACCCCGGGCTCGCGCGCCGCCCGCTCGAGGGCTGGCACGAGGAGGTCGCCGCCGCGCTCGACACCGCGCTCGCCGCGGCCGGGGTGACCGACGGCGTCGAGGGCGTCGTGGTCCACCGCGGCGAGATCACCTTCCACGTGCGGCGCGACGCGCTCCCGGCGGTCGCCCGCGCGCTGCGCGACGACCCGAGCCTCCGCTTCGAGCTGATGACCGGGGTCAGCGGGGTGAACTACCCCGACGACAACGGCCGGGAGCTGCACGCGGTCTACCACCTGCTCTCGATGACCTGGAACCGCCGGGTCCGCCTCGAGGTGGCCGTGCCCGACGCCGACCCGCACCTGCCGTCGATCGTGGCGACGTACCCCACGGCCGACTGGCACGAGCGGGAGACCTACGACATGTTCGGGATCGTCTTCGACGGCCACCCGTCCCTGACCCGGATCCTCATGCCGGACGACTGGCCCGGCCACCCCCAGCGCAAGGACTACCCGCTGGGCGGCATCCCCGTGGAGTACAAGGGCGGCACCATCCCGCCGCCCGACCAGCGACGGAGCTACAGCTGATGTCACCCCACGACGTCCCCCACCTCCCCCGCTTCGCTCCTCCGGCCGACGACGCCGCGGGGACCCCGACGTCCCGGAGAACGCAGCCATGACCGCTCAGCACGACATCTACGCCGGCTCGACCGAGACCAGCGAGGGCCGCGTCTTCACCGTCTCGGGCCAGGACTGGGACCAGATCGCCGAGGGCCTCGCCGAGGACGACTCCGAGCGGGTCGTCGTCAACATGGGCCCCCAGCACCCCTCGACCCACGGGGTGCTCCGGCTGATCCTCGAGCTCGAGGGCGAGACGGTGACCGAGGCCCGCTGCGGCATCGGCTACCTGCACACCGGCATCGAGAAGAACATGGAGTTCCGCTCCTGGGTCCAGGGCGTCACGTTCTGCACCCGGATGGACTACCTCTCGCCGTTCTTCAACGAGGCGACGTACTGCCTGGGCGTCGAGCGGCTGCTCGACATCGAGGACCAGGTCCCGGAGAAGGCCGACGTCATGCGGGTGCTCCTCATGGAGCTCAACCGCATCTCCTCCCACCTGGTGGCGATCGCCACCGGTGGCATGGAGATCGGCGCGCTGACCGTGATGACGATCGGCTTCCGCGAGCGCGAGCTGGTGCTGGACCTCTTCGAGCTGATCACCGGCCTGCGGATGAACCACGCGTTCATCCGCCCCGGCGGCGTCGCCCAGGACCTCCCGCCGGGCGCGCTGGACGAGATCCGCGCGTTCATCGCGCTGATGCGCAAGCGGCTGCCGGAGTACGAGGCGCTGTGCAACGCCAACCCGATCTTCAAGGCGCGGCTGGTCGACGTCGGCCACCTCGACCTCGAGGGGTGCCTCGCCCTCGGCATCACCGGCCCGGTGCTGCGCAGCACCGGCTACCCCTGGGACCTGCGCAAGACCCAGCCCTACTGCGGCTACGAGACCTACGACTTCGACGTGCAGACCTGGGACACCGCCGACTCCTACGGCCGGTTCCGGATCCGGCTGGCCGAGATGTGGGAGTCGCTGAAGATCGTCGAGCAGGCCGCCGACCGGCTGGCCGGCCTTGAGGGCGCCCCGGTGATGATCGAGGACAAGAAGATCGCCTGGCCCAGCCAGCTGGCCATCGGCAGCGACGGCATGGGCAACAGCCTCGACCACATCCGCCACATCATGGGCGAGTCGATGGAGGCGCTCATCCACCACTTCAAGCTGGTGACCGAGGGCTTCCGGGTCCCGGCCGGACAGGCCTACGTCCCCGTCGAGGGCCCCCGCGGCGAGCTCGGCGCGCACGTCGTCTCCGACGGCGGCACCCGTCCCTTCCGCGTGCACTTCCGCGACCCCTCGTTCACCAACCTGCAGGCCACGAGCGTGATGAGCGAGGGCGGCATGGTCGCCGACGTCATCGTCGCCATCGCCTCCATCGACCCCGTGATGGGAGGTGTCGACCGATGAGCACCCGGTCGGAGATCACCGAGGACACCTACGCCGAGCTGCGGGCGATCGCCGCGCGCTACCCGCAGCCGCGGTCGGGGCTGCTGCCGATGCTGCACCTCGTGCAGTCCGTCGACGGCCGGATCACCCCCGAGGGCATCGAGGCCTGCGCCGACGTGCTCGGCATCTCCGCGGCCGAGGTCAGCGGGGTCGCGACCTTCTACACGATGTACAAGCGCAAGCCGGTCGGCGACTACCACGTCGGCGTCTGCACCAACACGCTGTGCGCGGTCATGGGCGGCGACGAGATCTTCGCCCGGCTCAAGGACCACCTCGACGTCGGCAACGACGAGACCACCGCCGACGGCAAGGTGACGCTCGAGCACCTCGAGTGCAACGCGGCCTGCGACTACGCGCCGGTGATGATGGTGAACTGGGAGTTCGTCGACAACCAGACCCCCGAGTCGGCCGTCCGGCTCGTCGACGACCTGCGCTCCGGCGTGGAGGTCCGCTCCACCCGCGGCCCGCGGATCTGCACGTTCAAGGAGGCCGCGCGCGTGCTCGCCGGCTTCCCCGACGGTCGCGTCGACGAGGGCCCGAGCGCGGGACCCGCCTCGCTGGTCGGGCTGGGCCTGGCCGCCGAGCGCGGCTGGTCCGCGCCCTCGCCCGACACCGCCCCGCAGGGCGACCCGGACCAGCGCGACGGCCGGCACGCGGTCGCCGAGGAGCCCCGCCAGGAGGCGGCCGCCACGGCGGACGCCGGGACCAAGGAGGCCGAGGCCGCCGTGGTCGAGAAGGAGAGCCCGACGACCGAGACGGCCGCCGAGAAGGGAGACGCGAAGTGACCGACACCCTCACCCCCGTCCTCACCGCCGGCTGGGCCGACGAGCGGTCCTGGACCCTCGACGCCCACACCCGGCGCGGCGGCTACCGCGCGCTGGACACGGCGTTCGCGATGGGCCCCGACGCCGTCATCGCGGCGGTCAAGGACTCGGGCCTGCGCGGCCGCGGCGGCGCAGGCTTCCCCACCGGGATGAAGTGGTCCTTCATCCCCCAGGACAACCCCAACCCCAAGTACCTCGTCGTCAACGCCGACGAGTCCGAGCCGGGGACCTGCAAGGACATCCCGCTGATGATGGCCAGCCCGCACACGCTGGTCGAGGGCGTCATCCTCAGCAGCTTCGCGATCCGGGCGCACACGGCGTTCATCTACATCCGCGGCGAGGTCCTCCACGTCATCCGCCGGGTCCAGGCCGCGGTCGCCGAGGCGTACGCCGCCGGCCACCTCGGTCGCGACATCCACGGCTCCGGCTACGACCTCGACGTGGTCGTCCACGCCGGCGCCGGTGCCTACATCTGCGGCGAGGAGACCGCGCTGCTCGAGGGCCTCGAGGGCCGCCGCGGGCAGCCGCGCCTGCGCCCGCCGTTCCCCGCGGTCGCCGGCCTCTACGCCAGCCCGACGGTCATCAACAACGTCGAGTCGATCTCCTCGGTGCCGAGCATCATCGCCAACGGTGCCGAGTGGTTCGCGGGCATGGGCACCGAGAAGTCCAAGGGCTTCGGCATCTTCTCCCTCTCCGGGCACGTGCAGCGCCCCGGCCAGTACGAGGCGCCGCTGGGCATCACGCTGCGCCAGCTGATCGACCTCGCCGGCGGGATGCGCGAGGGGCACGAGCTGAAGTTCTGGACCCCCGGCGGCTCCAGCACGCCGCTGCTGACCCCCGAGCACCTCGACGTGCCGCTGGACTTCGAGGGGGTCGGCGCGGCCGGCTCCATGCTCGGCACCCGCGCGCTGCAGCTCTTCGACGAGACCGTCTGCGTGGTGCGGGCGGTGCTGCGCTGGACGGAGTTCTACAAGCACGAGTCCTGCGGCAAGTGCACCCCGTGCCGCGAGGGGACGTGGTGGCTGGTGCAGACCCTCGCCCGGCTGGAGAAGGGCCAGGGCTCCGAGGCCGACCTCGACCTGCTGCTCGACCAGTGCGACAACATCCTGGGCCGCTCCTTCTGCGCGCTGGGCGACGGCGCGACCAGCCCCATCTCCAGCTCGATCAAGCACTTCCGCGAGGAGTACCTCGCGCACCTCACCCACGGCGGCTGCCCGTTCGACCCGGCCGCCTCGACCGCGTGGTCCGACCGGACCGTGGGAGCGACGGCATGACGACGACCCCGGAGAAGGCCCGCGCCGCGGAGGCCGAGCGGACCGACCTGGTCACGCTGACCATCGACGGCGTCGAGGTGAGCGTCCCGAAGGACACCCTGGTGATCCGCGCGGCCGAGCAGGTCGGCGTGCAGATCCCGCGATTCTGCGACCACCCGCTGCTGGCACCCGTCGGCGCCTGCCGCCAGTGCCTGGTCGACGTCCCCGACGCCGGCAACGGACGCGGCTTCCCCAAGCCGCAGGCCTCCTGCACGCTGCCGGTCGCCGAGGGGATGGTGGTCACCACCCAGGCGACCAGCGAGGTGGCCGACAAGGCCCAGCAGGGCGTCATGGAGTTCCTGCTGATCAACCACCCGCTGGACTGCCCGGTCTGCGACAAGGGCGGGGAGTGCCCCCTGCAGAACCAGGCGATGTCCAACGGCCGGGGCGAGTCCCGCTTCGCGGCGTCCGGCGGCGTCAAGCGGACCTATCCCAAGCCGATCAACATCTCCGCCCAGGTGCTGCTCGACCGCGAGCGCTGCGTGCTGTGCGCCCGGTGCACCCGCTTCTCCGAGCAGATCGCCGGCGACCCGTTCATCGCCCTGGTCGAGCGCGGCGCGCTCCAGCAGGTCGGGATCTACGAGAAGGAGCCCTTCGAGAGCTACTTCTCCGGCAACACCATCCAGATCTGCCCGGTCGGGGCGCTGACCAGCGCGGAGTACCGCTTCCGCTCGCGCCCCTTCGACCTCGTCTCCACCCCGGCCGTCGCCGAGCACGACGCCTGCGGGTCCGCGATCCGCGTGGACCACCGCCGCGGCAAGGTGATGCGCCGGCTCTCGGGCAACGACCCCGAGGTCAACGAGGAGTGGATCACCGACAAGGACCGCTTCGCGTTCCACTACGCCCAGCAGCCCGACCGACTGACCTACCCGCAGGTCCGTGACGCCGACGGCGGCCTCCGCCCGGCGTCGTGGACGGAGGCGTTCGCCATCGCGGCCCGCGGCCTCGCGGAGGCCGGTGCGGTCGGCGTGCTCCCCGGCGGCCGGCTCACCGCCGAGGACGCCTACGCCTACAGCGTCTTCGCCCGCGTCTCCCTCGGCACCAACGACGTCGACTTCCGCGCCCGGCCGCTCTCGGCGGAGGAGGCGGACTTCCTCGCCTCCGAGGTCGTGCTGACCGGCCCCTGGGGCGGCGCGGTGACGTACGCCGACCTGGAGTCCGCGCGGACCGTTGTCCTCGCCGGGCTCGAGCCGGAGGACGAGGCGGGCGCGATCTTCCTGCGCCTGCGCAAGGCGTCCGGCCGCGGCACCCGCGTGCTCTCCGTCGCGCCCTACAGCAGCCGCGGCCTGCGCAAGATGAACGGCGTGCTCCTGCCTGCGGCGCCCGGCACGGAGGCGGCCGTGATCGAGTCGCTCGCCGAGCGCGCCGAGCACGGTGTCGACGCCGACACCGTGGTCCTGGTGGGGGAGCGGCTCGCGACCTCGCCCGGCGCCCTCACCGCGGCGGCGGCGCTCGCCCGGCGCACCGGCGCCCGGCTGGCCTGGGTGCCGCGCCGCGCCGGCGACCGGGGTGCGGTCGAGGCGGGCTGCCTGCCGACCCTGCTGCCCGGCGGCCGCCCGGTCGCCGACGCCGCCGCCCGCGTCGACGCCGCCACCACCTGGGGCGTGCCGTCGCTGCCCGAGGCGCCCGGACGCGACGCCGACCGGATCGTCGCCGCCCTCCGGACCGGCGAGCTCGGGGGCGTGGTCGTCGGCGGCGTGGACCCCGACGACACCGCCGACCCGGCCGCGACCAGGGCCGCCCTGCGCGCCGCGCGCTTCGTCGTGGCGCTGGAGGTGCGCGAGACCGACGTGACCCGGGAGGCCGACGTGGTCTTCCCGGTTGCCCCGGTCAGCGACAAGGCGGGCACGTTCATCACCTGGGAGGGCCGGCCCCGGCCCTTCGAGGCGGTCTTCACCAACCCGGCCTCGCTGCCGGACCTGCGCGTCCTCGCCGGCGTCGCCGAGGAGCTGGCGCTGCTCGGCCGCGGCCGACCGCTCGGGTTCCGCACCGTCGCCGACGTCCGGGCCCGGATGGAGGAGCTCGGCGGCTGGGACGGCGAGCGCGACCGGCCGGCCGCGGACCCCGCGGTCCCGGTGTCGTCGGCGCCGACCGGCCATGGCGGGCAGGGCGGGCAGGACGGCTTCGTGCTCTCCACCTGGAAGCAGATGCTCGACCTGGGCACGATGCAGGACGGCGACGCCGCCCTGCGGGCCACCGCCCGGATGCCGGTCGCCCGCGTGACCGCCGCGACGTACGACGCGCTCGGCCCGACCGTGACCCTCACCGGTGACCGCGGCTCGGTGACCCTGCCGGCCGAGATCACCTCCGACCTCGTCGACGGCGTGGTCTGGGTCCCGGCGAACTCGTTCGGCGACGGGGTGCTGGCCGGCCTGGCCTCACCCGGGTCGCGCGTGACCGTGAAGGGAGCGAGCCAGTGATCGCGATGGCGGCCGACGGGCCGGACCTCTCGGCGTTCGGTGGTGACCCGTGGTGGGTCATCCTCGTGAAGACGCTGCTCATCTTCGTCGTCCTGGTGCTCCTCACCCTGTTCAACATCTGGTGGGAGCGCCGGGTCGTCGCGCGGATGCAGCACCGCATCGGCCCCAACGTCAACGGGCCCTTCGGCCTGCTGCAGTCGTTGGCCGACGGCGTGAAGCTGGCGCTGAAGGAGGACATCATCCCCACCGCCGCCGACAAGGCGGTCTTCCTCCTCGCCCCGGTGATCGCGGTGGTGCCGGCGTTCGTGACGTTCGCGGTCATCCCCTTCGGGCCCGAGGTGAGCTTCTTCGGGGAGCGCACGCCGCTGCAGCTGACCGACATGCCGGTCGCCGTGCTGTTCGTGATGGCGATCGCCTCGATCGGCATCTACGGCATCGTGCTCGGCGGCTGGTCCAGCGGCTCGACGTACTCCTTGCTCGGCGGGCTCCGCTCGAGCGCGCAGATGATCTCCTACGAGGTCGCGATGGGGCTCGCCCTCGTGGCGGTCTTCCTCTACGCCGGGTCCATGTCGACCTCGGAGATCGTCGCGGCCCAGGACGACCTGTGGTTCGGGCTGATCCTCGTGCCGTCGTTCGTCATCTACCTGATCGCCATGGTCGGGGAGACCAACCGCGCGCCGTTCGACCTCCCCGAGGCCGAGGGCGAGCTGGTCGGCGGGTTCCACACCGAGTACTCCTCGCTGAAGTTCGCGCTGTTCTTCCTCGCCGAGTACATCAACATGGCGACCGTCTCGGCGCTGGCCACGACCCTGTTCCTCGGCGGCTGGCACGCGCCGTTCTGGATCGACGAGCTGTACGGCGGGTTCAACGAGGGCTACTGGCCGGTGCTGTGGTTCTTCGGCAAGGTGCTCTTCTTCATCTTCGGCTTCATCTGGCTGCGCGGGTCGCTGCCGCGGCTGCGCTACGACCAGTTCATGGCGTTCGGCTGGAAGCGGCTGATCCCGGTCGCGCTGGTGTGGATCATCGCGGTCGCCACGATCCGCGCCACCTCGCTGGAGGGCGGCATCGACCGCCGGTACCTCCTCATCGGGATCGGTGTGCTGGCGGTGATCTTCCTCGCGCTGTTCTTCGTCGGGGACTCCGGTGAGGAGCCCACCGAGGACCGGCGGGCGGCCGACCGGCCCGGAGGCGCGGGCGCCTCCGGCGGCTTCCCGGTCCCGGCGATGCCGGCCGGCGGCCCGGTGCGCGGCGCCGCCGCACCGCTGACCTTCGACCACCCGACGACCGCCCGGTCGACGGCAGGAGAGAGCTGATGGCCACCGTCAAGGAACAGTTCTGGGACCCGATCGCGGGTTTCGGCGTCACCTTCCGCACGATGTTCAAGAAGGTCGTCACCGAGCAGTACCCCTTCGAGAAGCAGCCGACGGCGCCGCGCTTCCACGGCCGGCACCAGCTCAACCGCTGGCCCGACGGGCTGGAGAAGTGCGTGGGCTGCGAGCTGTGCGCCTGGGCCTGCCCCGCGGACGCGATCTACGTCGAGGGCGCCTCGAACACCGAGGCCGAGCGCTTCAGCCCGGGGGAGCGGTACGGGCGCGTCTACCAGATCAACTACCTGCGCTGCATCCTGTGCGGGCTGTGCATCGAGGCCTGCCCGACCCGGGCGCTGACGATGACCAACGAGTACGAGCTGGCCGACGACAACCGCGCGGACCTGATCTACGAGAAGTCCGACCTGCTCGCCCCGCTCCTGCCCGGCATGGAGCAGCCGCCGCACCCGATGCTGCTGGGCAGCGACGAGGGCGACTACTACCGCGGCACCTTCGCGGCACCGCCGTCGCCCTCGACCGGCACCGCCCCCGGCGTGCCCACCGACGACGACGCGACGCTGCGGGAGGCCGGCCGGTGACCGCGTTCTGGATCCTCGCGCCGGTCATGGTGCTCGCAGCGCTGGGCATCCTCGTCGTGCGCAAGGCGGTCCACGCCGCGCTGCTGCTGGCGGTCGTGATGATCAGCCTGGCGGTGCTGTACGCCGTGCTCGAGGCGCCGTTCCTCTTCGCGGTGCAGATCATCGTCTACACCGGCGCGATCCTCATGCTCTTCCTCTTCGTGCTGATGCTCGTCGGCGTCGACGCCTCCGACTCGATCGTGGAGACGATCCGGGGCCAGCGGACGATGGCCGTCGTGCTGGGGATCGGCCTGGGCGTGGTGCTGGTCGCCAGCGTCGGTCAGATCACCCTCGGCACGGTCGTCGGCCTCGACGCCGCGAACGAGGGTGGGAACATCGAGGCGCTGGCCAACATCCTCTTCTCCCGCTACGTCTTCGTCTTCGAGACGACCAGCGCGCTGCTGATCACCGCCGCGGTGGGCGCGATGGTGCTGGCGCACCGCGAGCGGCTCGGGCCCAAGCCGACCCAGCCGGTCCGCGCCGCCCAGCGGGTCCGCGACTTCGCCGAGCGCGGCGAGCACCTCGGCCCGCTCCCGGCGCCCGGCGTCTACGCGCGGCACAACGCGGTCGACACCCCCGCGCTGCTCCCCGACGGCACGCCCTCGGAGTCCTCGGTCTCCCGGACGCTGGCCGCCCGCGGCACCATCCGCTCCGCCCCCGACCTCGCCGACGACATCGAGGACGTCCAGCGCTCGCTGGGCGGGGTCCCCGGAGGCTCCGGCACGCCCGCGGACGGCTCCGCCGGCTCGGGCCACAACACCGAGAACCCGAGCACCGGCACCGGTGGCCCGGGCACGGACGAGGAGGCACACCGGTGACCGACGTGACGCCGTACGTCGTGCTGTCGGCGATCCTGTTCAGCATCGGCTGCGTGGGGGTGCTGACCCGCCGCAACGCGATCGTGGTCTTCATGTGCGTGGAGCTGATGCTCAACGCCTGCAACCTCGCGCTCGTGGCCTTCGCCAAGCAGCACGGCAACCTCGACGGGCAGATCGCGGCGTTCTTCGTCATGGTCGTCGCGGCGGCCGAGGTCGTCGTGGGCCTCGCGATCATCATGACCATCTTCCGCACCCGCCGGTCGGCCTCGGTCGACGACGCCAGCCTGCTGAAGTACTGAGGAAGAGAGCGGATGTACTCACTGTCCGAGGCCGCCCACCAGGTGCCGGTGATCGAGCCCAGCGCCGCCGACGGCGTCTTCTCGCTGATGTGGCTGGTCATCGGCCTGCCCCTGATCGGTGCCGCCGTGCTGCTGCTCGGCGGCCGCGCCACCGACCGGTGGGGCCACTGGCTGGGCACGCTGATGCCGATCGGCTCCTTCGTCATCAGCGTGCTGATGTTCCTCGAGCTGCTCGGCCGCGAGGAGGGCGACCGGTCGGTCGGCCAGCACCTCTACGACTGGGTGTCCGTCGGTGACCTCCAGGTCGGGATGGACCTGCTCTACGACCCGCTGTCGGCGCTGTTCCTGCTGCTGGTCACGGGCGTCGGCTCGCTGATCCACGTGTACTCGATCGGCTACATGGAGCACGACCCGCGGCGGCGCCGGTTCTTCGGCTACCTCAACCTGTTCGTGGCCGCGATGCTCATGCTGGTCCTGGCCGAGAACTACCTCGGGCTGTTCCTCGGCTGGGAGGGCGTCGGCCTCGCGTCGTACCTCCTCATCGGCTTCTGGCAGCACAAGCACTCCGCGGCCACGGCGGCGAAGAAGGCCTTCGTCATCAACCGCGTCGGCGACATCGGCATGGCCCTGGCCATCGCGCTGCTGTTCACGACCTTCGGCACGACCAGCTTCTCCGCGATCAGCGCGGTCTCCGGCGCCGCCGAGGAGGACACGCTCACCGCTGTCGGCCTGCTGCTCCTGCTGGCCGCCTGCGGCAAGTCCGCGCAGGTGCCGCTGCAGGCCTGGCTGCTCGACGCGATGGAGGGTCCGACCCCGGTCTCGGCCCTCATCCACGCCGCGACCATGGTCACCGCCGGCGTCTACCTGGTGGTCCGGTCGAACTTCATCTTCGAGCTCGCGCCGCACGCGCAGACCGTCGTGGTCGTCGTCGCGACCGTCACGCTGCTGTGGGGTGCGGTGATCGGCTGCGCCAAGGACGACATCAAGAAGGCGCTGGCCGGCTCCACGATGAGCCAGATCGGCTACATGATGCTCGGCGCCGGTCTCGGCGTCGCGGGCTACGCCTTCGCGATCTTCCACCTGATCACGCACGGCTTCTTCAAGGCCAACATGTTCCTCGGCGCCGGCTCGGTCATGCACGGCATGAACGACGACGTCGACATGCGGCGGTACGGCGCGCTGCGGCACGCCATGCCGGTCACCTTCCTGACCTTCGCGATGGGCTACCTCGCGATCATCGGCTTCCCCGGCTTCTCGGGCTTCTGGTCCAAGGACAAGATCATCGAGACCGCCCTGGCCGAGAACTGGGTCGTCGGCGTCCTGGCCCTGCTCGGCGCGGGCATCACCGGCTTCTACATGACCCGGCTGATGCTGCTGACCTTCTTCACCACCAAGCGGTGGAAGGAGGACGTGCACCCGCACGAGTCGCCCGCCCTGATGACCGTGCCGCTGGTCGTGCTGGCCGCCCTGTCGGTGCTCGGCGGCGTGCTGCTGCTCGGCGACTGGATCGTCGACTGGCTGGCGCCGGTCGTCGGCGAGGCCCCGCACCACGAGCCGCCGCTGCCGGTCATCGTGATCACGCTGCTCACCGTCGCGGTCGTGGCCGTCGGCGTCGCCGCCGCGTGGTTCCTCGTCGGCAGGCGGGAGGTGCCGCTGACCCCGCCGCAGGACGTCTCCTTCGCCACCCGGGCTGCCCGCGCCGACGTCTACGGTGACGCGATCAACGACGTGCTGGTCGTCCGGCCCGGTGCCGCGACGGTCCGGGGGCTCACCACCGCCGACCGCACGGTCGTCGACGGGGCCTTCTCCGGCGGGTCGGGGGCGGTCAAGGCCGTCGGCGACCTGCTGCGGCGGCTGCAGAACGGCTTCGTCCGCTCCTACGCGCTCTCCGTCCTCGGCGGCGTCCTGCTCGTCGTCCTCGCACTCCTGGCGGTGAACCTCGCATGAACGACCTCCCCTGGCTGACCGTCCTCGTGGCCGTGCCCCTCGTCGGCGCGGCCGTCGTCGCCGCGGTGCCGCGCGCCGAGCTGGCCAAGCTGGTCGCGCTCGCCGTCTCGGTGCTGACCCTCGCGCTCGGTGTCGCGGTGGCGCTGCGCTACGAGCTCGGCGGTGGCATGCAGCTCACCGAGACCCACGACTGGATCGCCGCGTTCGGCGTCCACTACGCGCTCGGGGTCGACGGGCTCTCGCTGCTCATGGTCCTGCTGACCGTCGTCCTCGTGCCGATCGTGCTGGCCTACTCCTGGACCCACGCCGACGAGGGCACCGGCGCGAGCGGGTCGACCCGCTCGTTCTTCGCCTGGGCGCTCGCCCTCGAGGCGCTCTCCCTGGCGGTGTTCCTCGCCACCGACGTCTTCCTCTTCTACGTCGTCTTCGAGGCCACGCTGATCCCGGCGTACTTCCTCATCGGCGGCTTCGGCAAGGCCGGTCGCGGCGCCGCGGCGGTGAAGTTCCTGATGTTCCAGCTCGGCGGCGGCCTGGTCCTGCTCGGCTCGGTGATCGGGCTCTACGTCGTCTCCGCGCAGGCCGGCGAGCCGTCGTACCTCACCTCCGACCTCGCCGGGCTGGAGATGTCGACCTCCGCGGAGCGGTGGATCCTCGCCGGCTTCCTCATCGCGTTCGCGGTCAAGGCGCCGCTGTTCCCGCTGCACACCTGGCTGGCCGACACCACGGAGAAGGCCACGCCCGGCACGAGCGTGCTGCTGGTGTGCGTGCTGGACAAGATCGGCACCTACGGGATGCTGCGCTTCTGCCTGGAGCTCTTCCCCGAGGCCTCGAAGTGGGCCACCCCGCTGGTGGTCACGATCGCGCTGATCTCGATCGTGTACGGCGCGCTGCTGGCCATCGGCCAGGACGACCTGCTGCGGCTGGTGGGCCTGACCTCGCTGAGCCACTTCGGCTTCATCACCCTCGGCATCTTCGCGATGAGCAGCCAGGGCCAGTCCGGCGCGATCCTCTACATGGTCAACCACGGGCTCGGCACGGCGGCGCTCTTCCTCACCGCCGGTCACGTCATCGAGCGGCGCGGCACCTCCTCGATCCGCCGGATGGGCGGCATGGAGCGGCTCGCGCCGGTCCTGGCCGGGCTGTTCCTCGTCGCGGGCCTCGCGACCCTGAGCCTGCCCGGGCTCAGCCCGTTCATCTCCGAGGTGCTCGTCATCATCGCGGCCTTCGACTACCACTGGTGGGTCGGCGCGGTGGCGGTCACCGGCATCGTGCTCGCCGCGATCTACGTGCTGTGGATGTACCAGCGGGTGATGACCGGTCCCGGCCCGCTCGCCGGCGCGGTCGGGGCGGACGGCGCGGGGGAGCACCTCGACGACCCGGCCCACCGCGAGCCGGCCGGGCACGGCTCGGACGCCTCCGAGCGGCCCGCCGGCGGCACGGCGACCGCGACGGCCACCCGGCCCGCCTCCACGACCGGGGCCACGGCCGTGCGGGAGACCGGTGACCTGCGACCGCGCGAGGTCGCGGTCCTGGCGCCGCTCATGGTCGGGCTGGTGCTGTTCGGCTTCTACCCGATGCCGCTGTTCGACGTGGCCAACCCCTACGTCGAGGACCTGATGGCCCGCGTCGACGTCGACGACGACGCCCCCGCCGTACCCCCGGGCACCGTCGTGGAGCCGGCCGGCGAGCACGCTGGAGAGGGACACTGAGATGGACTTCGTCAAGCCCACCATCGAGTACGCCGAGCTCGCCCCGCTCCTGATCGTCCTGGGCGGCGCCTGCCTCGGCGTCGTGGTCGAGGCGTTCCTGCCGCGGGAGCGGCGCCGCCTCGTGCAGGTCGTCCTCAGCGCCCTGGTGCTGCTCGCGGCGCTGGCCACCACCATCTGGCTCGCGACCGACCTCGAGGAGGTCGCCGACGGCGCCGCCCGCGGGCTGCTCGCCGCCGAGGGCACCGTCGTCGTCGACGGCCCGACCCTCTACCTGTGGGGGCTGATCCTCCTGCTCTCCCTCGGCGGCGTCGCGCTCTTCGCCGAGCGCCGCGTCGAGGGCGGGGTCTCGGCGTTCGCCGGCCAGGCCGCGGCGCTGCCCGGCACGGAGGCCGAGCGGGAGATCTCGACCCGCGGCTGGGAGCACACCGAGGTCTACCCGCTGCTGCTCTTCGCGGTCGGCGGCATGCTGCTCTTCCCGGCCTCCAACGACCTGCTCACGATGTTCGTGGCGCTCGAGGTGCTCTCGCTGCCGCTCTACCTCCTGTGCGGCCTGGCCCGGCGACGGCGCCTGCTCAGCCAGGAGGCGGCGCTGAAGTACTTCCTGCTCGGCGCGTTCTCCTCCGGCTTCTTCCTCTACGGCGTCGCGCTGGTCTACGGCTTCGCCGGGTCGATGCAGCTCTCCGCGATCGCCGAGGCGGTCCGCAACGACACCGAGAACCAGGGCCTGCTGCTCGTCGGCATGGGCATGCTCGCCGTCGGCCTGCTGTTCAAGGTCGGCGCGGCGCCGTTCCAGGGCTGGACGCCCGACGTCTACCAGGGCGCGCCGACCCCGGTCACGGCCTTCATGTCGGCCGCGACCAAGGTGGCGGCGTTCGGTGCGCTGCTGCGGCTCTTCTACGTCGCCTTCGGCTCCGACCGGTGGAGCTGGCAGCCGATGATGTGGGTCGTCGCGATCCTCACCATGGTGGTCGGCGCTGTCGTCGCGGTCTCCCAGACCGACGTGAAGCGGATGCTGGCCTACTCCTCGGTCGCGCACACCGGCTTCCTGCTCACCGGGGTGCTCGGCGTGCAGGGCGCGGGCGACCTCGCCGAGGGCCAGGTCACCTCGCTGCAGGCGGTGCTGTTCTACCTCGCGACGTACGGCGTGGCAACGCTCGGCGCGTTCGCGATCGTCACGCTCGTCCGCGACTCCAACGGCGAGGCCACCCACTTCGACCGGTGGGCCGGACTGGGCCGCCGCTCGCCGTGGCTGGCCGCGGCGTTCGGGCTGTACCTGCTCTCCATGGCCGGCATCCCGCTGACGGCCGGCTTCGTCGGCAAGTGGGCGGTCTTCACGGTCGCGATGTCGGCCGGGGCGTGGCCGGTGGTGCTGACCGCGATCGCGTCGAGCATCATCGCGATCTTCTTCTACGTCCGCTACATCCGGATCATGTTCTTCGCCGAGCCCGACGCGGACCTCGGCGAGGTCGCGTCGGTGACGACGCCGTCGCTGCTGACCTCCGCGACCATCGCGGCGGGCGTGGTGGCGACCGTCGTGATCGGCGTCGTGCCGGGCCCGGTTCTCGATCTCGCGGCCCGTGCGGGAGACTTCATTAGGTGAGCACCAGTTCGTCTGCGGGTCTGGCCCTGCCGGTCACCGACCCGGCCCTCGGGGCGCGCCTGCGCGACCGCATGGCCGAGGTCGAGGAAGCGCTCTACGCCCACGTGCGGAGCCGCTACCCCTACGTCACCGAGGCCGCCAGCCACCTGCTCGACGCCGGGGGCAAGAGGTTCCGCCCGCTCCTGGTCCTGCTGGCCGCGGAGGCGGGTCCCGAGCCGCTGGCCCCCGAGGTGCTGACCGCCGCGTGCGTCGTGGAGATCACCCACGTCGGCTCGCTCTACCACGACGACGTCATGGACGAGGCCGCGCTGCGCCGCGGCGCGGACTCCGCCAACGCGCGCTGGGACAACCACGTCGCGATCCTGACCGGCGACTTCCTCTTCGCGAAGTCCTCGGAGCTGACCGCGCAGCTCGGCCCGGACGCGGTCCGGATCCAGGCCGAGACCTTCAGCCGGCTCGTCGAGGGCCAGATCCTCGAGACCGTGCCGCCCGGCGAGGGCGAGGACCCGCTCGCGCACTACCTCGACGTGGTGGCGGGGAAGACCGGCTCGCTGATCGCCACCTCCGCCCGGTACGGCGCGCGCTTCGGTGGCGCGTCCGCGGAGGTCGAGGAGGCGCTGACGGCGTACGGCGAGATCGTCGGCTCGGCCTTCCAGCTCTCCGACGACATCCTCGACATCGCCTCGGAGTCCGCCGAGTCCGGGAAGACCCCGGGCACCGACCTGCGCGAGGGCGTCCCGACGCTGCCCGTGCTGATGGCCCGGGCCTCGACCGACCCCGCCGACGCCCGGCTGCTCGAGCTGCTGGACGCCGACCTGACCGACGACGCCCTGCACGCCGAGGCCCTCGACCTGCTCCGCAAGCACCCGGCCCTCGAGGAGGCCCGGGCCTACGTCGTCGCCCGCGCCACCGAGGCCAAGGACCTGCTCACGGTCCTCCCGCAGGGTCCGGTGCGCGACGCCCTGGAGGCCTTCGCCGACGTCGTGGCGGTCCGCTCCGCCTGAGCCGCCGGCCCCACCCCGGACGCGACAGCGGCCCGGGACACCACTGGATGTCCCGGGCCGCTGCGTTCTCGCGACTCAGCCCTCAGGCACCTCGTCGACCAGCGTCGTGGAGAGCGACGTGCGGTAGTGACCGTGCCCGCCGGCACCGCCCCGGTCGCCCGCAGCTGGGTCTGCACCTCGCCGAGGTACTCGCCGGTCCCGGGGTCGACGACCACGCTGGTGGCGTAGGCGCCGTCGTGGACACCGATGGCGGTGCCGGTCCGGCCGTCCAGGGTGACGGTGTCGTCGACGACCCGCACGCCGGGGACGAGGGCGAGCGCCTCGTAGAGCGCGCGTCGCAGGTCGAGCGGGACCAGGCCGCTGCGCAGCAGGAGGGCGGCGCTCCCGACCGCTGCGGCGCCCGGGTCGGCGCCCACCCCGCCGCCGTCCTCGAGGTAGTCCAGCAGCTCCTCGGCGTCGCGGGTCAGCGTCGGGATGTCGGAGACCGAGACCGGTGTGACCCCGCCGCCGAGCTCGCCGTTGCCGAACTCACCGGCCACGCCCTCCTCGACCCCCGGGTCGTCGGCGTGGGCGGACACGGCGTAGTCGCGGTCCGCCGCGCGGCGCACCGCGGCGCCGCCGTACACCTCCTCCGGCTGCTCGCTCCAGTACCGGCGCACCCAGGTGCCTCGCCGGTCGTGGGGGACGTACGTCGTGGTGACGCCGCTGGTCCGGTAGGCGCCGACGACCTCCCGGCCCCGCTGCACGTAGCCGAGGGACTCCTCCCGGGTCTCGACGGCGAGGTACTGGCCCGGCCCGGGGGCCGGGGCGTCCGCGGCCCGCTCGGCGGCGCGCTGCAGGAGCTCCGCGGCCGTCGCGGGGGACGTGCCGACGGGGTTGGTGGCCACCAGGCCGACGGCCAGGGCCAGCGCCACCCCCGCGGCGCCGGCGAGCAGCAGCGGCGTCCGTCGCCGGGCCGCCGGGCGGCCGGCGGCCCGCGACAGGAGCCGGGCGCGGGCCGGCGCGAGGGTCGCGGGGTCGGGGGTGGCGACGTCGTCGCGGACTCGGCTGAGCAGGTCGATCTCGTCCATCAGGGTCTCCAGGTGGCTGCGGGGTGGGGGACGGGGCTGGTGGGGGTGGCCGCGCGGAGGGTGGCGCGGGCGCGGCTGATCCGCGAGCGCACGGCCCCGGTCGGCACGTCGAGGGCCTCGGCGATCTGCTCGTAGCTCAGGTCCGCCCAGGCCAGGAGCAGGAGCGCGTCCCAATGCGCGGACGTGAGCGACCGCAGGGCCTGGGCGAGCCCGGCGACTGTGCGCTGGGCGTCGACCTGGTCGTCGACGGTCGGCCCGACGTCGCCCTCGAGGGACTCGCCCGGCACCCGGGCCAGGGCGCGCAGCATCCGCACCTCGTCGCGCCGGTGGCGGTGCAGCACGCGCGTCGCGATCCCGTAGAGCCAGGGGACGGCGCTCTCCCGGGCGAGGTCGAAGTGGCGGCGCCGCTCGAACGCCACGAGGAACGTCTGGGAGAGGACGTCGTCGGCGACGGTGGGGTCGGTCCGGCGCGCGGCGAACCGGTGGATCGCTGCGGCGTGGCGGTCGAAGATCGCGGCGAACGCCGGCGGGTCGTCGATCGAGCTCCGCACGATCTCGCTGTCGGTGGTCACACCCCTACTTGTCCGTTCCCCCTCCACCGGTTCCCTCCTGCACGGGTGGGCGCCACCCGTCCTCCTCCCGGATCGCCCGGGCCACCCGCTGGCTGATCCCCCGCAGCTGGCGCGCCTGGGCGCGGGTGAGCGGGTCCAGGACCAGCCGGTGGACGGTGGCGACGTGGCCGGGGGTGGCCGCGTCGAGCGCCTCCCGGCCCTGCTCGGTGAGCGTCGCGAGGGTGTAGCGACCGTCGGCGGGGTCGGGTGCGCGCACCACCCAGCCGCGGGTCTCCAGGCGCGACACCGCCCGGGAGAGGCGGGAGAGCGAGCTGTTCGCGTAGCCCGCCAGCACACTCATCCGCAGCGTCCGGTCCGGTGCGGACGCGAGGGCGTAGAGGACGCCGTACTCGAAGTGGGTGAGGCCGGCGTCGCGCTGCAGCTGTGCGTCGAGCGCGGCCGGGAGCCACTCGAGCACGGTCGCGAGGGCGCTCCAGGTCTCGAGGTCCTCGCCGGTGAGCGGGGGCGGGGTGGGGGAGTCGGGCACGGCACGAGGATAGGCCGTCATGACTTGATCGAGAAAGTCATCCACCGTACGTTTCACTTGACTGAGCAAGTGATCGGTGCTGGTGACGGCGCCGCGACGGAGGGACGGACGCATGGACCTGCAGCTGAGGGGGCGGACCGCCTTCGTGAGCGGCTCCACCCAGGGGATCGGACGGGCGATCGCGGAGGCGCTGCTCGCGGAGGGGGCCGCCGTCGTCGTCAACGGGCGCGACGGGACGCGGGTGCGCGCGGTGGTGGAGGATCTCCGGGCGGCGGTGCCGGACGCGGACGTCTCGGGGATCGCCGCCGACCTGGCCGACCCCGCCCAGGTGCAGCGGCTGCTGGCGGAGCTCGGGGACGTCGACGTGCTGGTCAGCTGTGCCGGCGTCTTCGGGCTCGCCGCCTTCGCGAAGGTCTCCGACGCGGAGTGGCAGCACTACGTCGAGGTCAACCTGATGGGCGGGGTCCGGCTCTCCCGGCACCTGCTGCCCCGGATGCTCGAGCGGGGCTGGGGCCGGGTCGTCTTCGTCGGCACCGAGTCCGCCGTGGACGTCCCCGCCGACATGGTGCCCTACGGGGCGACCAAGGCCGCGGCGCTCGCGCTCGCCAACGGGCTGGCCAAGCTGACCCGGGGCACCGAGGTCACCGTCAACACCGTCCTCGGCGGCCCGACGTGGTCCGACGGTGTCGCTGCGGCCGTGGCCGAGGTGGCCCGGTCCCAGGGTGCGCCGGTGGAGGTGGTCAGGGACGCGGTCGTGGCGGGGAACCCGACCTCGCTCCTGCAGCGGTTCATCGACCCGGCCGAGATCGCCCACCTGGTGGCGTACCTCGCCAGCCCGCTGTCGTCGGCCACGAACGGCGCGGCGCTCCGGGCCGACGGCGGCGTCCTCACCACGGTGCTGTGAACGCGCGAGCCGGCGCCGCACTCCTGGGCGGCGCCGGCTCGGCGAGGTGCGGTGCGGGTCAGGCGTGCTTGTGGACCACCACGACCGAGGGGCGCGGGAAGTCGTCGGTGTGCGGCCAGGTGCTGGCCGGCGTCTCGAACGTCGCGCCGTCGACCTCACCGGGGTGCTGGACGGCCACGAACAGCGAGCGGTCCTGGTCGGTGATCAGCGGCCCGCAGGCCTCGGCACCGCGCGGGACGGTGACGAACTGCTCGACCTTGCCGCGCAGCGCGCCCTTCGTCGGCACCCGGAAGATGCCGTCGTTGGAGCCCAGGACGTTGCCGTCGGTGGAGATCCACAGGTTGCCCTCGGAGTCGAAGGAGACGTTGTCGGGGCAGCTGATCGGGCTGACCTGCGACTTGTCGAACCCGGCGAAGTAGGTCTCCTGCGCGGCCGGGTCCCCGCAGACCAGCATCAGGTCCCAGGTGAAGGTCGTGGAGGCGTGGTCGCCGCGGGCGGGGGTCAGCTCGAGCACGTAGCCGTTGCGGTTGCCCGACTGCTCGCGCAGCGGCTCGCCGAGCGCGGGACGCGTCATCGACTTCCCGACCGGGTTGGCCTCGTCGACCGGCAGCGCCGTGGTGCCGCGGTTGGAGTTGTTGGTCAGCGCGACGTACACCTTGCCGGTCACCGGGTTCGGCTCGACGTCCTCGGGACGGTCCATCTTGGTCGGACCGACCTTGTCGGCGGCCAGGCGGGTGTCGATGAGGACGTCGGCGACGCTCATGCCCTCCACGTAGGACGTGGTGTCGCTCGTGAGCCGGATCCACTCACCGGTGCCGTCGTAGCCGTCCTGGGTGCCGTCGCCGGTCAGCTTCGCGACGTAGAGCGCGCCGCGCGTGAGGAGGGTCAGGTTGTGGCGGCGGGCCGCGGCGCCCCGGCCCTTCTTCATCTTGTCGCGGGAGACGAACTTGTAGAGGTAGTCGCCGCGCTCGTCGTCACCCATGTACGCCACCGCGCGGCCGTCCTTGGCCAGGGCGACGTTCGCGCCCTCGTGCTTGAAGCGGCCCAGCATCGAGTGCTTGCGGGGGGTGGAGGTGCGGTCGGTCGGGTCGAGCTCGACGACCCAGCCGAAGCGGAACGGCTCGTGCGGCTCGGTGGTCAGGTCGAAGCGCGGGTCGACCGACGACCAGCCGCGTCCGGCGCCGGTGACGCCGATGCGCTTGTAGGAGTCGGCGTAGCGCGGGTCGAGGTCCCCGGAGGCGTCGAAGTACTGGTTGAAGTTCTCCTCGCCCGAGAGCACCGTGCCCCACGGCGTCATGCCGCCGGCGCAGTTGTTGAGGGTGCCCATGACCTTGCGGCCCGACGGGTCGGCCGAGGTCCGGAGGCGGGGGTCGCCGGCGGCGGGGCCGGTCACGGCGAACGCCGTGCGGGTGCTGATCCGGCGGTTGTGCCGGGTGCCGGAGGGCGAGACCCGCAGCCAGGAGCCCGCGGTGCGGCCGCGCTTGATCTCCAGCACGGACATGCCGTGGCTGAGGATCTCGATCTCCTTCTGGGTGTCCTCGGGGTAGAGGTCGGTGGGGAACATCAGGTTCGGGTCGGTGTACTCGTGGTTGACCACGAGCAGCGCCCGGTCGCCCTTGAGCGGCAGCACGCCGACGTAGTCGCAGTTGTAGCCGAACTGCTTGGCCGCCGAGTCCGGCGTCTGGCGGCGCACGTCGAAGCGCGGCGCTCCCTTCTCGACCGGGTCGCCCCAGCTGGCCACGACGTCGCTGCGGAAGCCCTCCGGCACGACCACCGCGTCGCGCTTGTTCGGCGCCACCGGGCGGAAGGACGTCCGGCCGAGGTCCTTGCCGACCGCCGCGCGGGCCACGCCCGCGGGGGTGGTGGCCGGTACGGCGGCCGCGGGAGCGGAGCCGAGGCCGGCGAGCACCATCGCGCCGGTGCCGACGGCCGCGCCCTGCAGGACCGACCGGCGGGCGACGGCCTTGCTGATCTCGTCGCGGACATGGCCGTTGGTGCTGGTGTTCGGGACCGGCTGGTCGCAGGCGTTGCCGCAGCGGAACTGGCAGGTCAGGTGGCTGCGCGAGCCGTGCGGCCCGGAGGTGAGGAGGGGGAGCAGCATGCGCGGTTCGCGCGAGGCGGTGGTCATGGCGCGGACGCTAGGCAGGACGGGTCAACCGCCGGGGAGGGAACGGTGACCCGCAGGTGAACGCCGAGGGGACGGCCGTCGGCCGACCCCGCCGCGCAGGACGGGCGGCGTCAGGCGGCGGTGCTGGAGGCGGCCAGCAGCCGGAGCTGGCGGCGGCGGTGGTTGTTGGCCTCGACGGTGAAGACCACCAGCGCGACCCAGACCAGGGCGAAGCCGGCCCACCGGGCGGGCGGCATCTCCTCGTGGAACCACAGCACGCCGAGGGCGAACTGCAGGACCGGGGTGAGGTACTGCAGCAGGCCGAGGGTCACCAGCGGGACGCGCGTCGCGGCCGCGCCGAAGGCGATCAGCGGGATGGCGGTGACGATGCCGCTGCTCATCAGGAGGACGGCGTGGCCCAGGCCGTGCTGGCCGAAGCCGGACTCGCCGGTGGCCACCAGCACCGCGACGTACGCGACGGCGAGGGGTGCGACCACGGCGGTCTCGACCGCCAGGCTCTCGACGGCGCCGACGTTAGCGGTCTTCTTGGTCAGCCCGTAGGTGCCGAAGGAGACGGCCAGCACGAGCGCGACGTACGGGGGGTGGCCGTAGTCGAGGGTGAGCACGGCGACCGCGGCGGTGGCGACGCCGACGGCGACCCACTGCGCGGGCCGCAGGCGCTCGCCGAGGACCAGCACGCCGAGCAGCACGGTCACGAGCGGGTTGATGAAGTAGCCGAGCGAGGACTCCACGACCCGGTCGTTGTTGACGCCCCAGATGTAGGTGCCCCAGTTGACGCTGATCGTGACCGCCGCGACCGTCAGCAGCAGCATCGTCCGGCCCGAGCGCAGCAGCGCCCGGAGGTGGGACCCCCGCCCGAGCACGACGACGAGCAGCCCCATGGTGACCGCCGACCAGAGGATCCGGTGCGCCAGGACCTCGACCGCACCAGCCGGTTCGAGCAGCGGGAAGTAGAGCGGGAAGCCGCCCCAGACCAGGTAGGCGGCCACGCCGAGGAGGAGGCCGCGGCGCGCGTCTGACACCGGACGAGGATAGGGGTTTGTCGGCGAGCGCCCGTGGGCAGGTTGGGGTTCCATGCCCCACGGACTCCTGGAGGAGATCACCCCCATGCGCACGAACCGCGTCGTTGCCACCCTCATCGCACTGGTCGTCATGGCCGCCACGCCGTTGGCGCTCACGGCGCCGGCCACCGCCGCCGACAAGGTCAAGCGCGAGATCAGCGTCCAGGGCATCGAGCCCAAGCCCAACCGCTTCTTCATCAAGGGCGGGGTCGAGACCGGGTCCTACCCGAAGGCCAAGCTCGTCATGATGAAGAAGCCGGGCGGCTCGAAGAAGTGGACGACCTACAAGACCTTCCGGACCGACGCCAAGAGCAAGTTCCGCGTCCGCGTCGTCGGTCCGGGCCGCGGCAGCCAGAAGGTCTGCTACAAGGTCAAGGCGCCCTCGAGCTCCAAGTACAAGACCTCGTTCTCGCGGAGCCTGTGCATCGTCAAGCTCTGAGACGTACGCCGGGCCGGCTCTCGGGCCGCCGGAACAGCAGGAAGGGTCCCCGCTCTCGGGCGGGGACCCTTCGTGCGTCTCGGCGGCGCCAGTGCCGCGCTCCGGCGGTCAGACGGGTCAGACGACCGTCCAGGTGTCGCCGGAGCCGATGAGCGCGGCGAGCTGGTCGGCCGGCGCGCCGGGTGCGTCCTGCCGGGCGGTGGTGACCTGGGCGCGCGCCTGGTCGTCGTACGTCGGCCGCTCCACGGCCCGGAAGATGCCGATCGGCGCCTGGTGCAGGTAGTCGGCCGCGGTGAGCCGGCTGATCGCGAAGGCGGTCGAGGGGTCGGCGGCGTGCGCGTCGTGGACGAGGACCGCGGACTCCTCCACGTCGGCGGCGAGGGCGACCTTGACCCCGCCGGTGACGTGGTCGCGGACGACCACCTTCGACCCGCGGCCGTCCTCGCCGGGGGTGCCGAAGCGGACCTGCTCGCCGTGGACGAGCGGGATGATCGCGTCGGCCTTGGTGTCGTTGCCCTTGATGGCGTCGAAGGCGCCGTCGTTGAAGATCGGGCAGTTCTGGTAGATCTCGACCAGCGAGGTGCCGCGGTGCGCGGCGGCCGCGGAGAGCACCGAGGTGAGGTGCTTGCGGTCGGAGTCGATCGTGCGGGCGACGAAGGACGCCTCGGCGCCCAGGGCCAGCGAGACCGGGTTGAACGGGTGGTCGACCGAGCCCATCGGGGTGGACTTGGTGACCTTGCCCGGCTCCGAGGTCGGGGAGTACTGCCCCTTGGTCAGGCCGTAGATCCGGTTGTTGAACAGCAGGATCGTCATGTTGACGTTGCGGCGCAGCGCGTGGATCAGGTGGTTGCCGCCGATCGAGAGCGCGTCGCCGTCACCGGTGACGACCCAGACCGAGAGGTCCTCGCGCGCGGTGGCGATGCCGGTCGCGATCGACGGCGCGCGGCCGTGGATCGAGTGCATGCCGTAGGTGTCGAGGTAGTACGGGAACCGGCTCGAGCAGCCGATGCCCGAGACGAACACGATGTTCTCGCGGCGCAGGCCGAGGTCGGGCAGGAAGCCCTGGACGGCCTTGAGCACGGCGTAGTCGCCGCAGCCGGGGCACCAGCGCACCTCCTGGTCGGAGGAGTAGTCCTTGCCGGTCTGCGGCTGGTCGTTGGTCGGGACCAGCTCGACGCCCGAGCGCAGGCCCGGGAAGGGGAGCTCGGTGCCCGAGGTCCCGGTGAGGGGCTGGGCGGTCACTTGGTTGCCTCCGTGGCGGTGGTGGTGAGGTCGACCTCGATGCCCTCGGCGTCGGCGACGAGGCCGCCGATCGCCTCGGCGAGCTCGGCGGCCTTGAGGGGCAGGCCGCGGACGTGGTTGTAGCCGATCGCGTCGACGAGGTAGCGGGCGCGCAGCAGCATGGAGAGCTGGCCGAGGTTCATCTCGGGCACGAGCACCTTGTCGTAGCGCCCCAGGATCTCCCCGAGGTCCTTGGGGAAGGGGTTGAGGTGGCGCAGGTGGACCTGCGCCACGTCGTACCCGGCCTTGCGGACGCGGCGCACGCCGGCGCCGATCGGGCCGTAGGTGGAGCCCCAGCCGAGCACGAGCACCTTGGCGCGACCCGACGGGTCGTCGACCTCGAGCGGGGGGAGCGACTCCGCGATCCGGTCCACCTTGGCCTGGCGGGTGCGGACCATGAAGTCGTGGTTGGCGGGGTCGTAGGAGATGTTGCCGTGGCCCTCGCCCTTCTCCAGGCCGCCGATGCGGTGCTCGAGACCGGGGGTGCCGGGCACCGCCCACGGCCGGGCGAGGGTCTCCTCGTCGCGGAGGTAGGGCCAGAAGTCAGTCTCCTCCTCGGTGACCGTGCCGTCCTCGAGCGTCGCCGCGGGCTTCACGACGTGGTTGCGCTCGGTGGCGAAGTTCGGCTCGATGACCGGGAGGTCGGCGATCTCCGGGATCCGCCAGGGCTCGGAGCCGTTGGCGAGGTAGCCGTCGGAGAGCAGCATCACCGGGGTGCGGTAGGTGACCGCGATCCGCGCGGCCTCGATCGCGGCGCCGAAGCAGTCACCCGGCGACTGGGGCGCGACGATCGGGACAGGGGCCTCGCCGTTGCGCCCGAACATCGCCTGCAGCAGGTCGGCCTGCTCGGTCTTGGTCGGCAGGCCGGTCGAGGGGCCGCCGCGCTGGACGTCGACGACGACCAGCGGGAGCTCGGTCATGACGGCCAGGCCGATGGCCTCGGACTTCAGCGCGATGCCCGGACCCGAGGTGGTGGTGACCCCGAGGTGGCCCGCGAACGACGCGCCGATGGCGGCGCCGACGCCGGCGATCTCGTCCTCGGCCTGCAGCGTGGTCACGCCGAACGCCTTGTGCTTGCTCAGCTCGTGGAGGATGTCGGAGGCCGGCGTGATCGGGTAGGACCCCAGGAAGACCGGCAGGCCGGACTGCACGCCGGCGGCGACCAGGCCGTAGGCCAGCGCCAGGTTGCCCGAGATGTTCCGGTAGGTGCCCGCGGAGACCGGGGCCGGCTTGATCTCGTAGGAGACCACGAAGGTCTCGGTGGTCTCGCCGAAGTTCCAGCCGGCCTTGAACGCCGCGATGTTGGCGTCGCGGATCGCGGGCACCTTCGCGAAGCGCTTGTTGAGGAACGCCGTCGTCGACTCGGTCGGGCGGCCGTACATCCACGACAGCAGGCCGAGCGCGAACATGTTCTTCGCGCGGGCGGCGTCCTTGCGGGAGAGCCCGAACTCCTTGACCGCCTCGACCGTCATGCCCGTCAGGTCCACCGGGTGCACGGCGAACTCGCCCAGCGCCGAGCCGGCGTCGCCCAGCGAGTCGAGCGGGTTGGCGTCGTACCCCGCCTTGGTCAGGTTGCGACCGGAGAAGTCGTGGGTGTCGACGATGATCGTCGCGCCCTTCGGCAGGTCCGGCAGGTTCGCCTTGAGCGCGGCGGGGTTCATCGCGACCAGCACGTCGGGCGCGTCGCCCGCGGTCAGGATGTCGTGGTCGGCGAAGTGGACCTGGAAGGACGAGACGCCGGGGAGCGTGCCCTGGGGGGCGCGGATCTCGGCCGGGAAGTTCGGCAGGGTCACCAGGTCGTTGCCGAAGACGGCCGACTCCTGGGTGAACCGGTCACCGGTCAGCTGCATGCCGTCGCCGGAGTCGCCGGCGAACCGGATGATCACCCGGTCGAGCTGCTTGACCTGCTTCTGTACCTGGCTGGACACCTCAGGCCCACTTCCTTGCTGCGTCTATTCGGACGGTTCGTGTCCGTTGCTGGAGTCGATCGTAGGGCTCAACGAGCAGAACTGGAACACGTTCCAGTTCCACGGTCGGCCGGCGCGACCTCTCCACGATAGAGACCGCGCGGGCGCATCCGAAGTCGTCTCCGTTGCTGGACCCGGACCAGACCAGTGAGTCCGGACACACGTGTCGATGGGCGACTTTGTGGGTTAAGTGACCTAGTCTGCTCAAGATAAGCAATGGACCTCGGTTTCGTGCCGGGGCTGGAGAAAGTCGGGACAGACATGAACATCAAGGTTGCCGTGGCCGGTTTCGCCGCGGGGGTGCTGACCTTGACCGCGTGTGGCTCCTCCGCGGAGGGCGGCTCGGGCTCGGACGGCGAGACGGTCAGCATCAATGCGTTCTCGGTGATGGAGGCGGCCAACGAGCCGGTCTTCGAGGACTTCCAGGCCACCTCTGACGGGGAGGGCGCGCAGTTCCAGACGTCGTACGGCGCCTCGGGCGACCAGAGCCGCGCCGTCGAGGCCGGGGCCGACGCGGACGTCGTCCACTACTCCCTCGAGACCGACGTGACCCGCCTGGTCGATGCCGGCCTGGTCGCCGAGGACTGGAAGGACAACGCCACCGACGGGATCGCGACCTCGTCGGTCGTCGTCTTCGTGGTCCGCAAGGGCAACCCGGACGGCATCGAGGGCTGGGACGACCTGGTCGAGCCCGGCGTGGACATCATCACGCCGAACCCCGGCTCCTCCGGCTCGGCCCGGTGGAACATCCTCGCCGCGTGGGCGCACGTCAGCGGCAACGGCGGGACCGAGGAGGAGGCCCGCGCGTTCGTCACCAGCCTGCTGGAGAACACCATCGCCCTCCCCGGCTCCGGCCGTGAGGCGACCACCGCCTTCACCGACGGCAGCGGCGACGTGCTCCTGTCCTACGAGAACGAGGCGATCCTCGCCAAGCAGAGCGGCGCGGACATCGACTACGTCGTGCCCGAGGACACCCTCCTCATCCAGAACCCGGCTGCGGTCACCGAGGACGCCAGCGCCGCCGCCGAGGCGTTCCTGGAGTTCATGACCTCCCCGGAGGCCCAGGCCGACTACGCCCAGTCCGGCTTCCGGCCGGTCGTGGACGGCGTCGAGATCGGTGAGGTCGACGGAGCCAACGACCCCAGTGACCCGTTCCCGACCCCGGCGAAGCTGTTCACCCTCGACGACGACTTCGGCGGCTGGGGCGAGGCGGCCGACAAGTTCTTCGGCGACGGTGAGGACGGCAACCCGCTCGGCATCATCACCGAGATCCAGCAGAGCACCGGCAAGGTCGGCGAGGAGTAGTGTCGACCGCCCTCTCCGGGGCGACCATCGACGCGGCCCGGCCGGCGGACCCCACCCCGGGGTCCCGCCGGCCGCGGCGCGCGCGTCGTACCGCTCCGAGGAACACGCTCAACCGAAGCGCGGGACTGGGCCTCGGCATCGCGATGGTGTGGTTCAGCGTCCTGGTGCTGCTCCCGCTGTCCGCCGTGGTCGCCGCGGCGGCCGAGGGTGGCTGGGGCCGGTACCTGTCGGTGCTGCGCAACGACCAGACCTGGGCCGCGGTCAGCCTGACGGTCGGCCAGTCCCTGCTCGTCACGCTGATCAACGTCGTCATCGGCACGGTCATCGCGTGGGTGCTCGTCCGTGACCGCTTCTGGGGCAAGTCGCTGCTCGACGTCGTCATCGACGTGCCCTTCGCGCTGCCCACCATCGTCGCCGGCCTGGTCCTGCTGGCCCTCTACGGCCCCAACAGCCCGCTCGGGGTCCACTGGGCCTTCACCGAGCACGCCGTCACGCTGGCGCTGGCCTTCGTGACGCTGCCGTTCATCGTCCGCACCGTGCAGCCGGTCCTCGAGGAGCTCGAGACCGACGTTGAGGAGGCGGCTGCCTCGCTGGGCGCCAGCCCGGTCACGGTCTTCCGCCGGATCATCCTCCCGTCCCTCGCCCCGGCGATCGCCGCGGGCGCCGCGCTGTCGTTCGCCCGCGCGATCTCCGAGTACGGCTCGCTGGTCCTGCTCTCGGGCAACAAGCCCTTCGAGACCGAGGTCGTCTCGGTGCGCGTGCTGACCTTCATCGAGAACGGCAACACCGCGTCCGCCGCGGCGCTCGCCTCGGTGATGCTCGCGGTGGCGCTGGTCGTCATCGTCGCGCTCGACATCGTGCAGAGGCGGGTGTCGCGACGATGGTGAGGACCTCGCTCCCCGTGCGCTGGCTGCTGCGCGTGCTCGCGGTCGGCTACGTCTTCCTGCTCGTGGCCTGGCCGGTCGCGCTGCTGGTCAAGAACACCTTCGGCCAGGGCCTCTCCTCGCTGACCGACGCGCTCTCGGACGAGCAGGTGACCGGTGCGCTGCAGCTCACCGCGATCATCGCCCTCTGGGCGGTCGTCATCAACCTGGTCTTCGGCGTGACCATCTCGATCCTGCTGGTGCGCTACCAGTTCCCCGGCAAGCGCGTCCTCTCGGCGCTGATCGACCTCCCGCTGTCGGTCTCGCCGGTCGTGGTCGGGCTCGCGCTCCTGCTCGCCTACAACGGCCGGACCGGCTGGTTCGGCCCCACGCTGGAGGACAACGGCCTCCAGCTGATCTTCAACTCGCCGGGCATGATCATGGCCACCTGCTTCGTGGCCCTGCCGCTCGTGATCCGCGAGGTGGTGCCGGTGCTCACCGAGATCGGCGACGACCAGGAGCAGGCCGCCCGCAGCCTGGGCGCCAACGCCCCGCAGACCTTCTGGCGGATCACGCTGCCCAGCATCAAGTGGGCGGTCGTGTACGGCGTGGTGCTGAGCCTCGCCCGGTCCGTCGGCGAGTTCGGCGCCGTGAAGATCGTCTCCGGGAACATCACCGGCCGCACCCAGACCGCGACCCTCGTGGTCGAGGCGAAGTACCAGAACTTCCAGCAGGACACGGCGTACGCCACGTCCTTCCTGCTGATCCTGGTCAGCATCGCCTGCCTGGTCGTGGTCGCGTTCCTCCGTCCCCAGCACGCCTCGTCCGGAAGGAAGTCCCGATGAGCATCGAGGTCTCCGGTGTCACCAAGAAGTTCGGGGACTTCGTCGCGCTCGACGACGTCTCCGTGTCCATCCCGTCCGGGCAGCTGACCGCGCTGCTCGGCCCCTCCGGTGGCGGCAAGTCGACGCTGCTGCGGATCATCGCCGGCCTCGACTCCGCCGACGCCGGCCGGGTCGAGATCGAGGGCGTCGACGCGACCGGCCTGCCGGCGCAGAAGCGCGGCGTCGGGTTCGTCTTCCAGCACTACGCGGTCTTCAAGCACATGACGGTGGCCAAGAACGTCGCCTTCGGCCTGGAGATCCGCCGGAAGCCGAAGGCCGAGATCGCCGCCCGGGTCGACGAGCTGCTGCGCCTGGTGCACCTCCAGCAGTTCAGCCACCGCCTGCCCGCCCAGCTCTCCGGCGGCCAGCGCCAGCGCATGGCGCTCGCCCGCGCGCTCGCGGTGGAGCCCAAGGTGCTGCTGCTCGACGAGCCGTTCGGTGCCCTGGACGCGAAGGTCCGCAAGGAGCTGCGCGACTGGCTGCGGCGGCTGCACGACGAGGTGCACGTGACGACCGTCTTCGTGACCCACGACCAGGAGGAGGCCCTCGAGGTCGCCGACGAGATCGTGGTCGTCAACCAGGGGCGCGTGGAGCAGGTGGGCACGCCCGACCAGCTCTACGACGAGCCGGCCAACGACTTCGTCATGGGCTTCCTCGGGGAGGTCACGGTGCTCGGGGGCGTGCACCTGCGCCCGCACGACATCGAGGTCACGACGGCGCCGGCGCCCGGCGCCGTCCGGGGCACCGTGTCCCGGCTGCTGCGGATCGGGTTCGAGGTGCGCCTCACGGTGGCCCTCGAGGCCGGCCCGGACGTGACCGTCACCCTGACCCGCACCCACGCCCGCTCGCTCGGGCTCGACCAGGGGTCGGCCGTCTGGCTGGCCCCCGCCGCCGGCGCCACCACCGTGGTCGCCGGCGACCGGTCCGACCGCTCCGCCACGGAGCCGGTCGCCGGCTGAGACCGGGCGTCCGCCCGAGCCGTGCACCCGGCTCGGGCGGGCGTCCACCTCCCGCTCACGGGGTGCCGCTGCGTGGCCTCAGCGGTAGTTGGTGAACTGCACCGCGAAGTCGTAGTCCTGCTGCTTGACCAGCGCGATGATGGCCTGCAGGTCGTCGCGCTTCTTCGACGAGACCCGCAGCTCGTCGCCCTGGATCTGCGCCTTGACGCCCTTGGGGCCCTCGTCGCGGATCAGCTTGGAGATCTTCTTGGCGTCCTCCGAGGAGATGCCCTCCTTGAGGGTCACCGTGATCTTCGACGTCTGGCCCGACGGGCGCGGCTCGGAGGCGTCGAGCACCTTCAGCGAGACGTCGCGCTTGACGAGCTTGCCCTTGAACACGTCGAGGACCGCGCTGGCGCGGTCGTCGGCCGAGGCGCTGATCTCGATGACCTGCTCACCCGACCACTCGATCGTCGCGCCGGTGCCCTTGAAGTCGAACCGGGTCGCGATCTCGCGCGCGGTCTGCCCCAGCGCGTTGTCGACCTCCTGCCGGTCGATCTTGCTGACGATGTCGAACGACGAGTCGGCCATCTGTCCCTCCCGGTGACGTTTTTTCCTAGCGGTTGCGGCTGCGCTATTGTTTCGCCTCGTCGACACCGAGGGCCAATCGCCCCCGGACGCGGCACCCCGGCAGGTTGCCCGAGCGGCCAATGGGAGCGGACTGTAAATCCGTCGGCTTTGCCTTCGAAGGTTCGAATCCTTCACCTGCCACCGACGCCCCTGGCCTGAAGGCCCGGGGCGTCGAGTCATTTCCGGCCCGTGCGCCCGTGCGGGAGTCATTGTCGACTGGACCGCTCGACTACTCTGGCGGCATGACCACCGGCACCCTGTCCCTCCCGTCGTACGACGACGCGCGCGTGGTCGTGCCCGCGCCGGGCGAGGGCGCGGGCAACTGGGCGGGAGCGGCCAGCGCGGTCCTCGTGGACGGCACGTTCTGGCTCACCTGGCGGGTGCGCCGGCCGCTGACCGACGGCCGCGGCGTGGCCGTCGTCGTCGCGCGCTCACAGGACGGTGAGACCTTCGAGCCCGTGGCCGAGGTGCGGCGCGAGGCCTTCGGGGCGGAGTCCTTCGAGCGCCCCGTGCTGGTCGCGCTCCCCGACGGCGGGTGGCGGCTGTACCTCTCCTGCGCGACGCCCGGCTCCAAGCACTGGTGGGTCGACAGCCTGACCGCGCCGTCGGTCGAGGCGATCGCGGCGGGCGAGCGCCGGGTCGTCCTCCCCGGCGACGACCGGGTCGCGGTCAAGGACCCCGTTGTGACGGTCGGCCCGGACGGGTGGGACATGTGGCTGTGCTGCCACCCGCTGAGCGAGGCGGGCCACGAGGACCGGATGACGACCCGGCACCTGACCAGCGCGGACGGTCTCGCCTGGGTCGACCGGGGCGAGGTGCTCGCCGGTCGCCCCGGGCGCTGGGACGAGCGCGGCGCACGGGTCGCGGCGGTGCTGCCGGGGTCCGGGGGCGCGCCCGCGGTCGCGTTCTACGACGGGCGCCCCGACGCCGCGTCGAACTGGTTCGAGACCACCGGCGTGGCGCGCTGGGACGGGTCCCGCTTCGTGCCGGACGACGCTCTCGGGCCCATCCGCTCGCCGTGGTCCGACGGAGCGTTCCGCTACCTCAGTGCGGTCCCGCTCCCCGACGGCCGGACCCGCTACTACGTCGAGGCGGCCCGTGCCGACGGCGCCCACGACCTGCTGACCCTCGTCCGCTGAGCGCCGCCCCTCCGGGGTCGGAGGGGCGGGAGGGCCTCAGCCGGCGGCGCTGCGCTCGCGGAACGAGCCCCGGTCGGCGGTCGAGAGCCAGTCGGAGAAGTCCTGGCCGGTGACCCGGCACAGCAGGTCGACGTCCTCGGCGAACTGGGGGAGCAGCCGTTCGCGGACCGCCGGGTCCAGGCGCGGGCGGTGGACGACCCGGGGGCCGCGCAGGGCGGCGGTGAGCGGCGCGCTGGCCCGCCGCCACAGCCGGGGCGGGCCGAACTGGCCCAGTCGGGCGCCGGTCCGCACCGCCGGCCCGAGCAGCGCGGGCCGCCAGCCGGGGGCGACGAAGGAGCGGCTGTTGTCCTGGGGCACGGAGCCGACCTGGCCCTCCCGGATCCCCAGGAAGCGGCAGGTCCGGTCCACCGCCCCCGTCGGGTCGTCGACGAGGTCGCGGTAGCGCAGGAGGAGCACCCGGTCGCGGTCGACGTGGCGGTACAGGTGGGCGAGCTGCGCGCCGTACCTGCCGAGCTCGACGTAGCGCCAGAACGGCGCCCAGCCGTCGCGGACCCGCTGCTCCTGGAGCCCGATGGTGCGCTCGAAGTCGCCCTCGGGCTCCAGGCCGTCGCACCACAGGTGCATCCAGTTGCTGTAGGCGCGGTCGATCGGGTCGCGGACGACCGCGACCAGGCGGACGCCGGGGAGCTCCTCGGCGATCCGGCGGTGGGCGCTGCGGCTCCACAGGTAGAACGGCGTGCTCTCGCCGCGGACCTGGTGCGGCGCCGCCGCCTCGAAGAGCCGCTCGTAGTCGTCGCGGCGCCAGACCCACTCCTGCTGCGAGTGCTTGTCGCCCGGGCCGCGCCAGGCCGGGGGCGGGGCGTCGTCGCAGAGCCAGTACTTCGGCTCCTTGGGGGTCGTCGTGAACACGTCGGGGTGCTGGGCGAGGGCCGCGTGCAGGGCCGTGGTCCCGGCCTTGGGTGCACCCACGAGCAGGAAGTCGGGCCGGCGCTCCATGCAAAAAGAATAGTAGGACGATCCAGAAACTGCACCCCGTGCGCGGTGACCGGGTCCGCCGACCAATCCGGTCGGGCCGGCGGTGTCGAAGGCCAAGCACCCGGTGGGCCGGCGTGGCCTGCCTCACAGAGAGGTGCCTCCCGTGCGTCGACCCACCCCCTCCTTCTTCATCTCCGTCGCCGCGTTGGTCGTGGCGACCAGCGGCACGTCGTACGCCGCCATGACGATCGGCTCCGCCGACATCAAGGACGACTCGGTCCGCAGCCAGGACGTCAAGGACGGCACGCTCAAGGCCAAGGACTTCCGTGCCGGCCAGCTCCCCGCGGGCGCGCAGGGCCCGGCCGGCCCGGCCGGCAAGGACGGTGCGGGCCGCTGGCTGCTGGTGGACGCGGCCGGCACGATCGTCGCCCAGTCCGGCGGCTTCGAGATCGTCACCGCCTACCCGACCCTCCCGAACACCGCGCCGGCCGGCAGCCCGGACAACGCGCTGCGTGCCAACGGCAACGTCTACATCGACGCCAACGAGGACCTCTCCGACAACGGCATCGTGGCCACCGTCGCCCTGCAGAACACCGTCGACCAGAACGGCGACACCGTCACCAGCGGCCGAGCCCCGGGCGCGGACGCCAACCCGGAGTTCTCCGGCGAGATCAGCGCCAGCCTGTGCAGCTTCACCGGCGCGACCGGCATCCCCACCAACTGCGCACCGGCCGCGGCCCAGAACAACACCTCGTTCGTCGTCAGCCCCCGCAACAGCGACGGCTCGGTGACGACCCCCACCAGCCGCAAGCGCTTCTACGTCGTGCTGACCGGCGACTCCTCGGACTACGCCCCCACGACCCGCTGACCCCGGCCCCGGCCGGCCACGTGGGCCGGCCGGGGCGCTGCCATGATGCGCGCCGTGACCGAGACCGCGCGGCGCCCCTGGACCCCCCGGCGGACGGTGGTGGCCTTCGGCCTGGTCAGCCTGTTCGCGGACATGGTCTACGAGGGCATGCGCTCGGTCGCCGGGCCCTTCCTCGGCACGCTCGGGGCCTCCGCGCTCACCGTCGGACTGGTGACCGGCGCCGGCGAGGCCGTCGCGCTGGTGCTGCGGTTGGTCACCGGGCCGTGGGCCGACCACAGCGGCCGGCACTGGCGCCTGACGGTCGTGGGCTACGCGATGACGGCCGTCTGCGTGCCGCTGCTCGCCGTAGCGCCCGCCCTCGGGGCCGCCGGGGTGGCGGTCGCGGCGGCGCTGATCCTCCTCGAGCGCGCCGGGAAGGCCGTCCGGAGCCCGGCGAAGTCCGCGCTCCTCGCGCGGATGGCCGCCTCCACCGGCCGGGGCCGCGGCTTCGCGGTGCACAAGGCGATGGACCAGGTCGGCGCCTTCGCCGGGCCGCTGCTGCTCGCCGGCGTCGCCGCGGCGACCGGCGTGCTCTGGGCGGGCCTGGCGCTGCTCGCCGTCCCGGGCGCGATCTGCCTCCTCCTGCTCCTCCAGCTCCGGCGCCGCGTCCCGGCGGTGGCCGACCCGGACCCGGACGACGCCGCGGAGCGCCCCGCCCCCGACCTCGCGGGCGAGGGGCGCGACGGGCTGGTGCGCAGGATGGTCGGCGCGGACCTGCCCCGCGAGCTCCACCTCTTCTCGCTCGCGGCCGCGCTCGCGACCGCCGGCCTGATGACGTTCGGCGTCATGTCGTACCGCTTCGTCGAGGACGGTCTCGTCGCGCTCGCCGCCGTGCCCCTCGTCTACGCCGCCGCGATGGCGGTCGAGGCGGTGGCGGCGCTGGCCACCGGCGACCTGTTCGACCGGCACGGCGGGCGGGTGCTGCTGGTGGTGCCGCTCGTCGTGGCGGCCGTGCCGCCGCTGGTCTTCGGTCCCACGCTGCTGGCGGTGCTCGCCGGCGTCGTGCTGTGGGGCCTGGCCACCGGGGTGCTCGACTCGACGGTCAAGGCCTACGTCGCCGAGCTCGTGCCGTCGCGGCGCCGGGCGACGGCGTACGGAGTGTTCGCGGCTGTGCAGGGCCTCGGTGCGCTGGCGGGCGGGGCGCTCGCCGGCGCGTTGGCCACCGACCACCCGCTGCTGCTGACCGGGTGCGTGGCGGTGCTGCAGGTGCTCTCGTTCGGGCTCCTCGCGCGGCTGACGCTCAGCGCCCGCCGCGGACGTCCAGCGGCGTGAGCAGGAAGACCGGGATGGTGCGGTCGGTCCGCTCCTCGTACGTCGCGTAGTTCGGCCAGGTCCGCAGCATCACCGCCCAGGCCCTCGCCCGGTCCTCGCCCTCGAGCTCGCGCCAGGCGACCGGCAGGGTGCGTCCGCCCAGGGCGGCGGTGACGGCCCCGGCCGCGGGATCGGTGGCGCGCAGGTTGCGCACCCACATCGGCATCTTCGGGTCCCCGAAGTAGGACCCCGCGACGAGCCAGCCGCCGTCGTGGGGCACGCACAGCAGCGGCGTGCTGCGCGGCACGCCGGACTTCCGCCCGGGGACGGTGAGGGTGAGGTTCGGCAGGCCGGCGACGTCGAGGATGCTGACCCGCCCACGGGTCGCGGACTGCAGCCGCTTGTCGGTCCACACCACCTGGGGCAGCAGCCTGGGCATCCAGGAGATCGCCCCGATGCGGACCGCGAGCGGCGTGAGCAGACCCATGCCCGGCAACCTAGACCAGCGAGTCGCGCGCCGGCTCGACCCGTCCACGGACCTCGCCGAGGGTGATCGAGCCGCCGTCCACGCCGGGCGCGGAGTAGCGCAGCACGACCTCGGCGCCGTCGTCGAGGAACCGCTCGCCCCACCACAGCTCCAGGAACGAGCCGCGCTGGTCCTCCGCGGGCCCGCTGATCGTGCCGGAGGCGAAGAGGTCGCCGGTGCGCACGGACGCGCCGTTCGAGGTCAGGTGCGCCAGCATCTGGGCGGGCGACCAGTACATCGAGCGGTACGGCGGCCGGCTGACGACCTCCCCGTCGAGCTCGACCTCGACCGACACGTCGAGCCCGCGGACCTGCCCGGCACCGAGGTAGGGCAGCGGTTCCGGGCGCTGCTCGGGCAGGTCGCACCACGCGGCCTCGAGGGCGGCCACCGGCGTCACCCAGTGCGAGACGGAGGTGGCGAACGACTTGCCCAGGAACGGCCCGAGCGGTGCGTACTCCCAGGCCTGCAGGTCGCGCGCGGACCAGTCGTTGAGGCCGACCACCCCGAAGACGTGCTCGCCGAAGGCGGAGTACGGCACCGGGTCGCCGATCGAGGACGGCGCACCCACCACGAAGCCCAGCTCCGCCTCGACGTCGAGCCGCCCGGTCGGGCCCCACGTCGGGCCGTCGGGGCCGCCGCGCTGGCCGCACGGCCGCACGACCGGCGTGCCGCTCGGCACGACCGTGCCCGCCCGGCCGTGGTAGCCGACGGGCAGGTGCCGCCAGTTCGGCAGCAGCGGCTCGGAGTCCGGCCGCAGGATCCGGCCGACGTTGGTCGCGTGGTGCTCGGAGGCGTAGAAGTCGACGTAGTCGGCGACCTCGAACGGCAGGTGCAGCTCCACCTCGTCCAGCGCGATCGTCTCGGCGCCGCCCTCGAGCAGCGCGCGGACCTCCTCGCGGGTCTGCCGCCACACCTCCGGGCCGAGCGCCATGAACGGGTTGAGCGACGACGTCGCGAGCTCGGGGCGGCCGGTCGCGGCTGCGAGGTCGAGCACGCGGTCCTCGTGGCGCACGCCGACGCGGCGCTGGTCGCCGGCGACGGAGAAGACGCCGTAGGGCAGGTGGTCGAGGCCGAATCCGGTGCTCACGCGAGCCCCAGTGCCCGAATGTCGGCCATCGGTTCATCGATGCTGCACGAGCCGAACGACGTGAACCACCGCCGGGCCCCGGCCAGCTCGGCGACGTCCGGCTGCAGGTCGCGGTCCTCGAGCGTGGCCACGACCTCGGCGGTCGAGGCGCCGTCGAAGGCGCGCCGGGTGGCGGTCAGCAGGTTGAGGAACCCGTGCCGGTCCACCCCGTCGTCGCCGGTGTGGCGCAGCGCCCGGTGCAGCCCGGCGGTGCAGCGGAACGGCGTCTCGCGGTCGAGCGCGGCGTCGACCCAGGACGCGAGCAGCGCAGGGGACGGCACCTGGTGCGCGTCGAGCCCGCCAGTGCGCAGCTTGAGCCGCAGCTCCGCGGCGGCGACCTCGTCGGCCGCGGCCAGCCAGGCGTACGACGTCTCGGACTGCGGCAGCTCGACGTGCACCGGCACGTCCTCGGCGAGCACCCCTTCCGCCCGGGCGGCGTCGACGGCCGCGACGACGCGCCGGGCGTTGCCCGCGGGGTCGTCGAGGTCGCGCAGGGCCACGTCGAGCCCGGCGAGGGCGAGGCCCCGCTTGCCGCAGAGGGCGGCCGGGCCGGCGAGCTGGCCCGCCCCGCCGGTGACCACGACGGTCACCGGTCCGGAGAAGCCGGCCGGGAGCGCCGGCAGGTCGGTGTCGCGGAGGACGAACGAGCCGACCAGCGCGGCCGGCTCGCCGGTGCGGTCGACGTACGCGCGGACGGCGGTGGTGAGGTCGGCGTCGCCGGGCGGGAAGACCGCGGCGTCGTCGACGAGGCCGGTCCAGAAGTGTTCCGTCGTCACGGCGGCCACGATAGCGTCGACGCACATATCGGACACACGCGTCCGACTATCGGAGGGCGCGTGCACGCGAAGGAGTCGTGCCATGGCCTACTACCGCTCCGTCGGCGACGTCCCGCGCACGCGGCACACCCAGCACCGCGACGCCGAGGGGCGCCTCCTGCCCGAGGAGCTGATGGGGGAGGAGGGGTTCAGCTCGGACTCCTCGCTGCTGCACCACCGCGGCGTGCCGTCGGCCGTCGTGGCCTCCGAGGTGTGGACGCTGCCGGACCAGGCGCGGGTGCCCAACCACCCGCTCAAGCCGCGCCACCTGCGGCTGCACGAGCTGGTCACCGGCCCCGACGCGGTGACCGACCGCCGGCTCGTGCTGGGCAACGGCGACGTCCGGATCTCCTACGTCGTCACCGGCACCGAGCCCTCGGCCTACCACCGCGACGCCGTGGGCGACGAGTGCGTCTTCGTGGAGTCCGGGAGCGGCGTGGTCGAGACCGTCCTGGGCGTCGTGCCCTACCGCGCCGGCGACTACGTCGTGCTGCCCCGTGCGACGACGCACCGCTGGGTGCCGGCCGAGCCGAGCAGCCTCTACTGCATCGAGGCGAGCGGCCACGTCGCCCCGCCGAAGCGGTACCTCTCCCGCTACGGGCAGCTGCTCGAGCACGCGCCGTACTCCGAGCGCGACCTGCACGGCCCCGACGAGCCCTTCCTCGTCGAGGGCACCGACGTCGAGGTGCTCGTCAGGCACCGCACCTCGGCCGGGATCGTCGGCACCCGCCTGGTGCACGCGACGCACCCCTTCGACGTGGTCGGGTGGGACGGGTGCCTCTACCCCTACACCCTGAACATCGAGGACTTCATGCCGATCACGGGCAAGGTGCACCAGCCGCCGCCGGTGCACCAGGTCTTCGAGGGCCACGGCTTCGTGGTGTGCAACTTCCTGCCGCGCAAGGTCGACTACCACCCGCTGGCGGTGCCCGTGCCCTACTACCACTCCAACGTCGACAGCGACGAGGTGATGCTCTACGTCGCCGGCGACTACGAGGCGCGCAAGGGCTCGGGCATCGGGCTCGGGTCGGTCTCGCTGCACCCGGGTGGGCACGCCCACGGACCCCAGCCCGCCGCGATCGAGGCGTCCCTGGGGGCCGAGCGGTTCGAGGAGACCGCGGTCATGGTCGACACCTTCGCCCCGCTCGAGCTCGGCGAGGGCGGGCTGGCGTGCGAGGACCCCGACTACGCCTGGTCCTGGGCGGGACGACGCCTCTGACCGGTGGGTCGGGGCGGTCGAGGAGCGACCGTCGGCGCGCCGGGCCATGATGGGCGGGTGACCGGACCCGAGGTGCTGACCCCGCGCGACGTGCCCCTGGGCGGGCCACGCGCGATGACCGTGCGGCGGACGCTGCCCCAGCGCGACCGCACGCTGATCGGCGCGTGGTGCTTCCTGGACCACTACGGCCCCGACGACGTCGCCGAGACCGGCGGCATGGTGGTGCCGCCGCACCCGCACACCGGGCTGCAGACGGTCAGCTGGCTCTTCACCGGCGAGATCGAGCACCGCGACAGCGCCGGGAACGTCGCGACGGTCCGGCCAGGCGAGGTCAACCTGATGACCGCCGGCCACGGCATCAGCCACTCCGAGGTGTCGCCGGCGACCACCAGCGTGCTGCACGGCGCGCAGCTGTGGGTGGCGCTGCCGGACGCGCACCGCGACACCGACCCGGGCTTCGTCCACCACGTGCCCGAGCCGGTGGTCGGTGCGGGCTTCGTGGCCCGGGTCTTCCTCGGCTCGTTGCTCGGCAGCACCTCGCCGGTCCCGACGTTCACCCCGCTGCTCGGGGCCGAGCTCCTGCTCGACCCCGGTGCCGAGGCCGTGCTCGAGGTGGACCCCGGGTTCGAGCACGGCGTGCTCGTCGACGCCGGCGCGGTGGTCCTCGGCGACCAGCCGGTCGGCAAGGACGAGCTGTGCTACCTCCCGCCCGGGGCGGAGCGGCTCGTCCTGCGGGCCGGTGACGCGCCGGCCCGGCTGCTGCTGCTCGGCGGGCCGCCGTTCGGCGAGGCGATCGTCATGTGGTGGAACTTCGTCGGACGCTCGCACGAGGAGGTCGTCGCCTTCCGGGAGGCCTGGCAGGGCCAGGTCCTGGCGGGCCCCGGGACGCCCGCCGACGAGCAGCACCCCGACGCGGCGGGCGGGCTGCCCGAGCGGCCGGCCGCCGAGCAGCGGGTCGTCGCGAGCGGCCAGGACGTCCGTCCCGGGCGGTTCGGCGTGGTGCCGGGCCAGGAGCTCCCGCCGATCCCGGCGCCGCCGCTGCCCAACGCCCGTCTCCGGGAGCGCCGGTGACCGGACCGGTCGTCGGGGAGGACGGCGTCCCGCGCTGCCCCTGGGCGGGTGCTCCGGGACTGATGCGCGACTACCACGACGTCGAGTGGGGGAAGCCGGTCGCGGGTGAGTCGGCACACCTGGAGCGGCTCACCCTCGAGGCTTTCCAGTCCGGGCTGTCCTGGGCGACGATCCTGCGCAAGCGCGAGGCGTTCCGGGCGGCGTTCGCGGGCTTCGAGCCCGACGTCGTGGCGGCGTACGACGACGCCGACCGCGCCCGCCTGATGGCCGACGCCGGGATCGTCCGCAACCGGCTCAAGGTCGACGCGGCGATCACCAACGCGCGCGCGACGGTCGCGCTGCGCGAGCGCGAGGGGCTCGAGGGGCTGCTCCGGTCCTACGCCCCGGAGGTCCCGCCGGCCCCCGCGACGACCGAGGAGGTCGCCACGACCTCGTCGGGCTCGGTGGCGATGTCGAAGGAGCTCAAGCGCCGCGGCTTCGTCTTCGTGGGCCCCACGACCATGCACGCGCTGATGGAGGCCCTCGGGATCTTCGACCCGCACCTGGTCGGCTGCCACCGCCGCGGGACCTGACCGGCAGGATGCGGGGGTGCGCGCAGACCTCGTCGTCGGAATCACCTGGCTCGTCGTGTGCCAGCTCCTAGGGGAGGTGCTGGTCCGGCTGACCGACGCACCCGTGCCCGCGCCCGTGGTGGGGATGGTGGTCCTCCTCCTCGCCCTGGAGGTGCGTCGCCGGCGCGGCCACGACACCGAGCAGGACGCCCCGGTCCGGGCCGCGGACGCGCTGCTGCGCCACCTGCAGCTGCTGTTCGTGCCGGCCGGCGTCGGGGTCGTCGGGTACCTCGGCGTGGTCCGCCAGGACGCCGTGCCCATCGTCGTGTCGGTCGCCGGCTCCTGGGTCCTCGGCCTGGTCGCCGTGGGCTGGACGACCCGGCTGCTCGAGCGCCGGCCCCAGGAGGAGCGGACGTGAGGGAGCTGGTCGAGTCGCCGGTCTTCCTCCTGGCGCTCACGCTGGTGACCTACCAGCTCGGGCGTCGGGTCCGCGACCTCACCGGCGCGCACGCGCTGGCGCAGCCGGTGCTGGTCGCGGTCGTGCTGACCGGCGGCACCATCGTCGCCCTCGACGTGGACGCGGCGACGTACGCCGAGGGGGTGCAGGTGATCTCGTTCTGGCTCGGCGCCGCGACGGTCGCCCTGGCGGTGCCGCTGCACCGGCAGGTCTCCCGGCTGCGGGGCTTCGTCGTGCCGATGCTGGTCGCGATCCCCGTCGGGGCCGTCGTCTCGGTCGTCTCGGTGGTGGTGCTCGCCCGTTGGACGGGTGCCGACGAGGTGCTCGCGCGCACGCTCAGCCCCAAGGCGGCGACCACGCCTGTCTCTATCGCGCTCTCCGAGACGGTCGGCGGCGTCCCGTCGCTGACCGCCGCGCTGACCATCGCCGTGGGCATCCTCGGCGCGGTGGCCGGGCCGGCGGTGCTGACGCTGGCCCGGGTGACCGACCGGCGCGCGCGTGGCCTGGCCCTGGGCGCCGTCTCGCACGGCATCGGCGCCTCGCGGGCGCTGGCCGAGGACGAGACCGAGGGTGCGTTCGCCGGGCTCGCCATGGGGCTCTCCGCCCTCGCCACGAGCCTCCTGCTGCCGCTGCTGCTCCCGCTCCTGCTCTAGCCCGGGCTCCGGCGTCCGCGGGCGTCGCTGTGGGAGGTTGTCGCCGTGCCCCCGGGACCCCGCATCCACGCCTTCCGCGACGACGCCCTCGCCGACCACGACGCCGTCGGACTGGTCGAGGCGCTGCACCGCGGGGTCGTGAGCGCCCGCGAGGTGGTCGACGCGGCGATCGCCCGGGTGGAGGCCGTCGACCCGGCGCTCGGCGCCGTCGCCCACCGGGCCCACGACCGGGCGCGGGCCGAGGCGCGCAACCCCCGGGGCGGCTACTTCGCCGGCGTGCCGACCTTCCTTAAGGACAACGTCGACGTCGCCCGGATGCCCACCCAGCACGGGAGCGACGCCTTCGTGGCGCGCCCACCGCGGCGCGACGGCGACCTCGCCCGGATGTACCTCGCCACCGGCCTGCTGCCGCTGGGCAAGACGCGGCTCTCGGAGTTCGGCTTTTCCCCGGCCGCCGAGCACGCCCGGCTGGGGCCGGTGCGCAACCCCTGGTCGACCGACCACACGGCCGGCGCGTCCTCGGCCGGGTCCGCGGCCCTGGTCGCCGCAGGTGCCGTGCCGATCGCCCACGCCAACGACGGCGGCGGCTCGATCCGCATCCCGGCCGCGGCCTGCGGGCTGGTCGGCCTCAAGCCGACCCGGGGCCGCCTCGCCCAGGACGTCATGCACCGCACGATGCCGGTCCGGATCGTCGCCGACGGGGTGGTCACCCGCAGCGTCCGCGACACCGCGGCGTTCCTGCGCGAGGCCGAGCGGGTCTACCGGGCGCTCCACCTGCCGCCGATCGGCGACGTCACGCGGCCCGGGCGACGCCGGCTCCGGGTCGGCGTCGTCACCGCGGCCGCCGGCCGGACGGCGAGCCCGGAGGTCGCGGCCCTCACGCGCCGTACCGCCGACCTGCTGGCGGGCCTCGGCCACCACGTCGAGGAGGCGGCCTCGCCGGCCCCGCCGACCTTCGCCGAGGACTTCCTGCTGCACTGGGGCCTGCTCGCCACCGCGATCGTCCGCACCGGCCGGGCCACCCACGGCCGCTCCTGGGACCTCAGCCGCTGCGACCCGCTGACCCGGGGCCTGGACCGTCTCGCCACCCGCAACCTCCACCGCCTGCCCGCCGCAGTCAGGCGGCTGCGCCGGGCGCCGGCGCTGGGCGCGGCGTTCCACGAGCGGTACGACGTCGTGCTGAGCCCGACCCTGGCGACCACCACGCCCCTGGTCGGCCACCTCGACGCCTCGGTGGGCTACGAGGAGGTGATGGAGCGGGTGCTGCAGTGGGTGGCCTTCACGCCCTGGCAGAACGCCACCGGCGAGCCGGCCGTCTCCCTGCCCCTCGCGACGACCGCCGAGGGGCTCCCGCAGGGGATGATGCTCGGCGCCGGAGCGGGGCGCGAGCAGCTGCTGCTGGAGCTCGCCCTGGAGCTCGAGGAGGCCTCGCCGCCCGCTCGGATCACCGGCTCCGCGGGTCTCGGAAGGACCTCCTGACCGCGGTCGTGGGCCCGATTTTGTGGTCCCGGATGACGTCTGTATGGTTCTCCGTCGTTGCCCCTTTAGCTCAGTCGGCAGAGCGTCTCCATGGTAAGGAGAAGGTCTACGGTTCGATTCCGTAAAGGGGCTCTGGGAAGCGGGATTGCATCGGCCGGTAACCTGGCCGGTGCAGCCCTGTCCCGGTGGCGGGGTAGCTCAGGTGGTTAGAGCACACGGCTCATAATCGTGGTGTCGCGGGTTCGAGTCCCGCCCCCGCTACTTCGAACCACCGCTGATCCCCACTCAGCACCCGGATCACGTTGCAGCACCGCAGCACCCCGACCCAGAAGGACTTCCCGTGGCCTCCAAGAGCTCCGACGTTCGCCCCAAGATCACGCTCGCCTGTGTCGAGTGCAAGGAGCGGAACTACATCACGAAGAAGAACCGCCGCAACGACCCCGACCGGCTCGAGCTGGCGAAGTTCTGCCCCCGCTGCCGTTGCCACCGGGCTCACCGCGAGACCCGCTGACGCAACCCCCGCTCTCCTCGAACGACCCGCCCGGCACGCCGGGCGGGTCGTTCGGCATTTTCCGACGGCTCTGCCGGCCCCTCCGACGACGACTCCGCGCGCGGGAGTAACCGAGCCGGGTGGAAGGCCGTTGTGTGGGCATGGTCACACGCCGCCTCGCCGCCGTCCTCCTCGCCTCGGCGGTCGCCTCGAGCACAGCGATCGCCCTCGCCCTCGCCGTCCCCCTCGCCGGCCCCGCCGGTGCCGGCCAGTCGGCGGGCGCGGGCGACACCCGGGGCCGCTCCTTCGTCCTGCGCACCGTGGAGGGCGACGACGGCCCCCGGCCCGCCGACGCGGCCGCCTGCCGCGAGCGGGCCGGCGCCCGCGGGGCCCTCGTCCCGCTCGAGCTCGGCTCGAGGCTCTTCAGCGTGACCACGTCCGAGGCCGACGGTCGCGTGGTCGACGAGACGCGCCGACGCCTCGGCAGCGGCTACCTCTGCGTGCTCGCGCCCGACCCGCGGGCCGCCGTGGACGAGCAGGGTGCGGGCGGCGCGGCGTACGCCCGGCTCCACCTGCCCACCGTCGGGCGCGTCGAGGCCGAGGGGTGGTGCGCCTTCGTGCCCGCCCCGGCCCAGGTGGGAGCCGTCCACGTGGCCTGCCGGCTGGAGCTGCTGCCCGACCGCCGGACCGGCGTCGTCCGTGGGGCCCTCGCCACCAACACCCTCCTGGCGCCGGTCGGCGACCTGCAGCCCTCCGGGTCGCTGTGGACGGCGTACGTCGAGACGCGTGCCGGCACTGAGCCCCGGCCGGCTCCCGCGGCGCCCCTCGTCCCCGGCACCCTGGCCGGGTCCGGCCTCGGCCCGCGCGCGACGTACGTCGTGGCTCGTGGTCGGCGGATCGCCGACCCGCCGCCGTCGCGCTGCGCGGGCACGCCGCACGAGAGCTCGCTGCACCGCGTGGCGACCCGCGGCCGGACCGGCTCCGTGCCGACCGGCTCCGGACGGCGCGTCGGCCTGCTCGTCAGCTGCACCGGGAACTTCGAGGCCAACGGCCTGCTGACGGCGGTGCTGCGCGTCACCGGCCCGTCCGGTGACCGGGTCGAGCTGCAGGCCGAGGGGCGCTGCGTCGACCGTGGGCGGCCGACCGCGGCGCTGCAGCGCACCTGTGGGCTGCGGGTGCTGCCGGCGCCGCAGGCGGGCGTGCAGGGTGGCCTGGTGACGACCCTGGGCCCCGCGCTCGCCCCCGTCGGCGAGGTCGGCCCGGGCGACCGCCCGCTCGTGGCGGTGTCCCTCGTCCCGCTCGGCTGAGCGCCGAGGGCGCCGGTAGGGTCGAGGGCATGCCGGTCGACCCCTCCCTCGTGGGCAGGACCTTCCCGCCCACGCGGCCCTACACCGTCTCCGAGGAGAAGGTGCGCGAGCTCGCCGCGACCACCGGCGCCGTCTGGGACGGCGGTCCGGTGCCGCCGACGTTCCCGATCGTGCTGGCGTTCGAGGCGATGAACGCCTTCCTCGACTCCGAGGGCATCGAGCTGTCGCGGATCGTCCACGGCGACCAGAAGTTCCGCTACGAGCGGCCGGTCCGCGTCGGCGACGTGCTGACCGCCGCGCTCACCGTCGCCAGCGTCCGCTCCATCGGCGGCAACGAGATCATCGGCACCACCAGCGAGGTCGTCGACGCCGACGGTGCGCTGGTCTGCGCGACCAGCGCGACCCTCGTCCACCGGGGCGTCGCATGACCCTCGAGGCGGGCACCGAGCTCGCGACCCAGCGGTACGTCGTCCGCCGCGCCGACCTGGTGCGCTACGCCGGCGCCTCGGGCGACCTCAACCCGATCCACTGGTCCGACCGGGTCGCGACCGCGGTGGGACTGCCCGGCGTGATCGCGCACGGGATGTACACCCTCGCCCTCGCCGCGCGGGCCGTCGCGACCTGGACCGACGACGCCGAGGTCGTCGAGCTGGGCGCGAAGTTCACCAACCCCGTCGTCGTCCCCGACGACGACACCGGCGTCGAGATCGAGGTCGCCGGCACGGTCTCCTCGGTCGAGGACGGCCGCGTCGCCATCGCCCTGGTCGTCACCTCCGGCGGCCAGAAGGTGCTGGGCATGCCGAAGGCCGTCGTCCGTGCCTGACCTGCTCCGCGACCACACCACGCTCCGGCTCGGTGGTCCCGCGGGCGAGCTCGTCGTCGCGATCACCGAGGAGGAGCTCCTCACCGCGCTGGACACCGACCGGCCCGTGCTGGTCCTCGGCGGCGGCAGCAACCTCGTGGTCGCCGACGAGGGCTTCGACGGCCGCGTCGTCAAGGTCGCCACGACCGGCATCAGCGCCGACGTCGAGGACGACGACCCCACCTGCGGCGGCGTGCTCGTCACCGTGGCGGCGGGGGAGTCCTGGGACCACCTGGTCGAGGTCGCGGTGGAGCGGGGCTGGGTCGGTGTCGAGGCGCTGTCGGGGATCCCGGGCTCGGTCGGGGCCACCCCGGTCCAGAACGTCGGCGCCTACGGCCAGGAGGTGTCCCAGACCATCGCGTCGGTGCGCGTCTGGGACCGCGTCCTGCGGGGCGTGCGCACGTTCGCCAACGCCGACTGCGGGTTCGGCTACCGGCACTCCCGCTTCAAGGCCGACCCGGGCCGCCACGTCGTCCTCTCGGTGACCTTCCAGCTGGGCCAGGGCACCCTCGGCGCGCCCGTGCAGTACGCCGAGCTGGCCCGTGCCCTCGGCGTCGAGCTCGGCCGGCGCGCGCCCCTGCGCGAGGTCCGCGAGGCCGTCCTCGCGCTGCGCGGTGGCAAGGGGATGGTCCTCGACGACGCCGACCCCGACACCTGGAGCGCCGGGTCGTTCTTCACCAACCCCGTCGTCCCCGCGGACCGGGTGCCCGACGGTGCGCCGGCGTGGCCCGCCGGCGACGGCCTGGTGAAGACCTCCGCCGCCTGGCTCATCGACCACGCCGGCTTCGGCAAGGGGTACGGCGCCGGCCGGGTGTCGCTGTCGACCAAGCACGCCCTCGCGCTGACCAACCGCGGCGGCGCCACCACCGCCGAGCTGCTCGACCTGGCCCGCGAGGTGCGCGACGGCGTCGAGGCGGCGTACGGCATCCGGCTGGTCAACGAGCCGGTGCTGGTCGGCTGCGAGCTCTAGCCGCGCTCCGGCGGTCGAATCGGCAGGGAAGCGTCAACATCCCAAGTAAACGTGGGATCTCCACGCTCCGCGGGTGTTGCAAAGGCCGCGAAGCGTCAACATCCCAGGTTCACTTGGGATGTTGCGCCAGCCACTCCTCGACCCCCGCCAGCCCGGCGGCGACGACGTCCGAGGGCGCGCGGGAGGCACGGAACGACATCCGGGCGAGCTCGGCGAGCGTGGTGTCCGGGAGGTCGTGGGCGGCGCGCATGGTGGCGTACTGCCCGGCGAGGCGGGAGCCGAACAGCAGCGGGTCGTCGGCGCCCAGCGCGACGGTCGCGCCGGCGGCGAGCAGCGTGGGCAGCGGCACGGAGGTGAGGTCGGAGTAGACGCCGAGGGCGACGTTGGAGACCGGGCAGACCTCGAGCGCGACACCGGCCTCGACGATCCGCTCCAGGAGCGCCGGGTCCTCGGCCGAGCGCACGCCGTGGCCCAGCCGGTCCGCGTGCAGGGCGTCCAGGCAGACCCGCACGTGCTCGGGCCCGCGCAGCTCGCCGCCGTGGGGGACGAGCGCCAGGCCCGCCTGCTCGGCGATCCCGAACGCGCGCTCGAAGTCGGCGGTGGTGCCGCGCCGCTCGTCGTTGGAGAGGCCGAAGCCGACCACGCCACGGCCGGCGTACTGCGCCGCCAGCCGGGCCAGGGTGCGCGCGTCGAGCGGGTGCCGGGTGCGGTTGGCCGCGACGACCAGGGCGATGCCCAGGCCGGTGCTGCGCGAGGCGTCCGCCACGGCGTCGAGCACGAGGTCGGTGAACGCCGTGATCCCGCCGAACCGCGCGGCGTACCCACTGGGGTCGACCTGGATCTCCAGCCACCGCCCGCCGTCGGCGACGTCGTCCTCGGCCGCCTCCCGCACCAGCCGGCGCACGTCGTCCTCGGTGCGCAGCACCGACCGGGCGACGTCGTAGAGCCGCTGGAACCGGAACCAGCCCTTCTCGTCGGCCGCGCTCAGCTGCGGCGGCCAGTCCGCGACCAGCTGGTCGGGCAGCCGGATCCCGTCGCGCTCGGCGAGCTCGAGCAGCGTCGAGTGCCGCATGGAGCCGGTGAAGTGCAGGTGCAGGTGCGCCTTGGGCAGCCCGCGGAGGTCGCGCGGACCCGCGGGCTGCTCGGCGGAAGGGATCAAGCGAAGAGCTTCTGCAGCCGGGAGACGCCCTCGACCAGGTCGTCGTCGCCCAGGGCGTAGGAGAGCCGCAGGTAGCCCGGGGACCCGAAGGCCTCGCCCGGGACGACCGCCACCTCGGCCTTCTCCAGGATGTACTCGGCCAGGTCCACGGAGGTGTCGATGACCTTCCCGTCGTACTCCTTGCCGAGCAGGCCCTTGACCGAGGGGTAGGCGTAGAACGCGCCGGTCGGCGTCGGGCAGACGACGCCGTCGATCTCGTTGAGCATCGAGACGATCGTCCTCCGTCGGCGGTCGAAGGCCTTCTTCATCTCCTCCACGGCGGTGAGGTCGCCCTCGACGGCGGCGAGCGCCGCGCGCTGGGAGACGTTGGCGACGTTCGAGGTGGCGTGGGACTGCAGGTTGCCGGCGGCCTTGATGAGGTCGGTCGGCGCGATGATCCAGCCGACCCGCCAGCCGGTCATCGCGTAGGTCTTCGCGACGCCGTTCACGATCACGGTGTTGTCGGCGAGGAAGGGGCACAGCACCGGCAGCGAGCCGGTCTCGACGCCGTCGTAGACGAGGTGCTCGTAGATCTCGTCGGTGAGCACCCAGAGGCCGTTGTCCTCGACCCACCGGCCGATCGCGCGGATCTCGTCGGCGGTGTAGACCGCACCGGTCGGGTTCGACGGGGAGACGAACAGCAGCACCTTCGTCTTCTCGGTGCGCGCCGCCTCGAGCTGCTCCACGGTGACCTTGTAGTCCTGGGTCTCGTCGGCCAGGACCTCGACGGGCACGCCGCCGGCCAGCTGGATCGACTCGGGGTAGGTGGTCCAGTACGGCGCCGGCACGATGACCTCGTCGCCCGGGTCGAGCATCGCGGCGAAGGCCTCGTAGATCGCCTGCTTCCCGCCGTTGGTGACCAGCACCTGCGCGGGGTCGACGTCGAGGCCGCTGTCGCGCTTGGTCTTCGCGGCGATCGCCTTCTTCAGCTCCGGCAGGCCGCCGGCGGGGGTGTAGCGGTGGTTCTTGGGGTCCCGGCACGCCTCGACCGCCGCCTCGACGATGTAGTCGGGGGTGGGGAAGTCCGGCTCGCCGGCGCCGAAGCCGATGACCGGCCGGCCCTCGGCCTTGAGCGCCTTGGCCTTCGCGTCGACCTTCAGCGTCGCCGACTCGGCGATCGCGCCGATGCGGCGGGAGACGCGCCGCTCGCGCGGGCTGGTGGTCACGGGCTGTCCGGGCTGGGAGCTCATGGGCCCATCGTAGGGGCGCGGTGCCCACCCGCTCCCGGGGGTTTCGAGGGGCGTTTGGACTCGGCCTCGGTGTTCCCCGTAGACTCCGTGACTGGTGGCTTCCGCTCCATGCCTTGGCATGCCCGGAAGCTCCACCGGAGGGCACTAGCTCAACTGGCAGAGCATCGGTCTCCAAAACCGAAGGTTGGGGGTTCAAGTCCCTCGTGCCCTGCAGATCAGCAGCACCACAAGAGATCGGAAGAGGTGACCGGCGTGTCGGACGGCAACGCGGTCCGTGGGACCCGAGAGGGCAAGGCTGACAAGCCGCGCACGGGACCGGCGACCTTCTACCGCCAGGTCGTCGCCGAGCTGCGCAAGGTCGTCTACCCGACCCAGGAGCAGCTGGTCACGTACTTCTTCGTGGTCCTGGTCTTCGTCCTCGTGCTGATGGCGATCGTCTCGCTCCTGGACCTCGGCTTCGGCCAGCTGGCGTTCGAGGTCTTCGCGGGGAACAGCGACCAGTGACCCCGGCCCGGCGCTGCCGGACCAGATCACGACCCACCTGACGAACCAACTGATGGAGCACCACGTGTCGGAGCAGTACGACGAGACCGAGGCGACCCCGACGGCGGACGAGCCGTCGCTGGAGGACGTCTTCGGCCAGCCCGACGAGGGCTCCGAGATCGAGCTCGACCCGGCGCTGGACACCGAGGTCACCGACGAGGACACCGACGAGGCGATGGGTGTCGACCTCGACCTCCCCTCCGCCGACGAGGTCGACGCGGACCACGCCCTCGAGGCCGCCGACGACGACGCCCCGGTCGACGAGGCCGACGCGTCCGACGAGGAGGCCGCCGACGACGAGGACCCGCTCGAGGCGTTCCGCCGCGAGCTGTGGGCCAAGCCCGGTGACTGGTTCGTCGTGCACACCTACTCCGGCATGGAGAACCGGGTGAAGTCGAACCTGGAGAACCGCATCATCTCCCTCAACATGGAGGACTACATCCACGAGATCGTGGTCCCCACCGAGGAGGTCGCGGAGATCAAGAACGGCCAGCGCAAGATGGTCAAGCGGACCGTCCTGCCCGGTTACGTCCTCGTCCGCATGGACCTGACCGACGAGTCGTGGGCCGCCGTGCGCCACACGCCGTCGGTGACCGGCTTCGTCGGCCACAGCCACCAGCCGGTGCCGCTGAGCATGAGCGAGGTCGAGAACATGCTGGCCCCCGCTGTCGTCGCCCGCGCCGAGGCCGAGGCGGCCGCCGCCGGCACCGCGGCCCCCGCGACCGGCAGCGCCACCACCGCGAAGAAGCCCGTCGAGGTCGCCGACTTCGACGTCGCCGACTCGGTCATGGTGGTCGACGGCCCGTTCGCCACGCTGCACGCGACGATCACCGAGATCAACGCCGAGTCCCAGCGGGTCAAGGCGCTCGTGGAGATCTTCGGCCGCGAGACCCCGGTCGAGCTGTCGTTCTCCCAGATCCAGCGCGTCTGAGGGCCGGCCCGGTCACGGGCCACGGATTTCACACACCACGCCGCGCCGCGCAGAATGGTGCGGTTGCTCGAGCAACAGCAGGTGGCAGAGGGCGACGTACGCCCTCGTCATGACCACGGAAGAGAAAGAGACAGAGCATGCCTCCGAAGAAGAAGATCGCTGCGCTGGTCAAGGTGCAGCTGCAGGCCGGTGCCGCGACGCCGGCCCCGCCGGTCGGTACCGCCCTCGGTCCGCACGGCGTCAACATCATGGAGTTCTGCAAGGCGTACAACGCCCAGACGGAGTCCATGCGCGGCAACGTCGTCCCGGTCGAGATCACGATCTACGAGGACCGGTCCTTCACCTTCATCACGAAGACCCCGCCTGCCGCGGAGCTGATCAAGAAGGCCGCCGGCCTGCAGAAGGGCTCGGGCGTCCCGCACAAGGAGAAGGTCGGCAAGCTGACCAAGGACCAGGTGCGCGAGATCGCCACGACCAAGCTGCCCGACCTGAACGCGAACGACATCGACGCGGCCATGAAGATCGTCGAGGGCACCGCCCGGTCCATGGGCGTCACGACCGACTGATCCAGTCGCTCCCCGCCTGGTGACAGGCACCCCGTACACCCCCGTGGCAGGGCCGCGCTGGCCCACCTGACCACACTGGAAGAGAAGAGACCCAGACATGCAGCGCAGCAAGACCTACCGCGCGGCGGCCGAGCAGTTCGACAAGGACGAGCTCCACGCCCCGCTCCAGGCCATCAAGGTGGCCAAGTCGACCTCGAAGAAGAAGTTCGACGAGACCGTCGACGTCGTGATGCGCCTCGGCGTCGACCCCCGCAAGGCCGACCAGATGGTCCGCGGCACCGTCAACCTGCCCCACGGCACCGGCAAGACCGCCCGCGTCCTGGTGTTCGCGAACGGTGACAAGGCCGAGGCCGCCCGTGAGGCCGGCGCCGACGTCGTCGGCGGCGACGAGCTGATCGAGAAGGTCTCCGGCGGCTGGCTCGACTTCGACGCCGTCGTCGCGACCCCCGACATGATGGGCAAGGTCGGTCGCCTCGGCCGCGTGCTCGGCCCCCGCGGCCTCATGCCGAACCCGAAGACCGGCACCGTGACGCCGGACGTGGCCAAGGCCGTGACCGACATCAAGGGCGGCAAGATCGAGTTCCGCGTCGACCGCCACGCCAACCTGCACTTCATCATCGGCAAGGCGTCGTTCTCCGAGGCCCAGCTCGCGGAGAACTACGCCGCGGCGCTGGAGGAGATCCTCCGCCTCAAGCCGGCCAGCTCCAAGGGCCGCTACCTGCGGAAGGTCACCGTCTCCACGACGATGGGCCCCGGCATCCAGGTCGACCCGAACCGCATCAAGAACGTCGCGCAGGAGGACGAGGCCGCCACGGCCTGAGTCCCACCAGCAGCACTCGCCGCCCCGGTCACCAGCAGGTGACCGGGGCGGCGTACGTTCGCGACCGTGAGCCACCGCTGCGTCGTGCTCGACGACTACCAGGGCGTCGCGCTCCAGCACGTCGCGTGGTCGCGGCTCGAGGGGGTCCACGTGTCCGCCGTGCGCGAGCACCTGGCCGGCGAGGACCTGGTGGCCGCCCTGGCCGGGGCGGACGTCGTGGTGGCGATGCGTGAGCGGACGCCGTTCGACGCGGCACTGCTCGACCGGCTCCCGGACCTGCGGCTGCTGGTGACGACCGGTCGGCGCAACCCCTCCATCGACCTGGACGCCTGCCGGGAGCGGGGGATCACGGTCTGTGCGACCTCCGCGCTGGCCACCCCCACGGTCGAGCTCACCTGGGCGCTGGTGCTCGGGCTGGCCCGGCACCTGCTGCCGGAGTCCCGCGCGCTCGCCGGCGGCGGGTGGCAGACGACGGTCGGGACCGACCTGGCCGGGTCCACGCTCGGGGTGGTGGGCCTGGGGCGGATCGGGTCGAGGGTCGCCGCCCTCGGGCAGGCCTTCGACATGGACGTGGTCGCCTGGAGCCCCCACCTCACCGCCGAGCGTGCGGCCGCGGCGGGGGTCCGGGCGGTGGGCAAGGAGGAGCTGATCGCGTCCGCCGACGTCGTGACCCTCCACCTGGTGCTCGGTCCCGGCACCCACCGCACCCTCGGGGCGGACGAGCTGGCGCGGATGCGCCCGACGGCGTACCTCGTCAACACCGCGCGGGCGGGCCTGGTCGACACCGACGCCCTGCTGGCGGCGCTGGACGCGGGCGGGATCGCCGGCGCGGGCCTGGACGTCCACGACACCGAGCCGCTGCCCGCCGACCACCCGGTGCGGACCCACCCGCGCGTGCTGGCCACGCCGCACCTGGGCTACGTGACGGCCGACAACTACCGCACGTTCTTCACCGAGGCGGCCGAGGACGTCGCGGCCTGGCTGGCGGGGGAGCCGGTCCGGGTGCTCACCTGACCGGCGGCCGCCGATTTGGTCGCGTCCCGGGCCCGCCGTACAGTTCTGCCCTGAAACCAGAGACCGCCGGTTGCCGTGGCGCATCAGCACCACGACCGAAGGTTCGCGGAAGCGGACGACCAGCGCAGGTGAGCAGAGCGAGATCCCTCCGAGGATCGCACCACGCCCTGAGCGCCCGCGCTCGGGGCGTTCGTCGTTCCGGGGCCTGACGCGGTGGTCGACACCCGGAAGGAGACCCATGGCGCGGGCAGACAAGCAGGCAGCCGTCGCGGAGATCGTTGAGTCCTTCAACGGTTCCGCCGGTGCTGTGCTGACCGAGTACCGCGGTCTCACCGTGAAGCAGCTGCAGGAACTGCGGCGCTCCCTCGGCGAGAACGCCAACTACGCCGTGGTCAAGAACACGCTGGCCAAGATCGCCGCCACCGAGGTGGGCATCTCCGGCTTCGACGACCTGCTGACCGGTCCGACCGCCATCGCCTTCATCAACGGCGACGTGGTCGAGGCGGCCAAGGGTCTGCGTGACTTTGCCAAGGCCAACCCCACCCTTGTCATCAAGGGTGGCGTCCTGGACGGCAAGCCCCTCGACGCCTCCGAGATCGCCAAGCTGGCGGACCTCGAGTCGCGCGAGGTGCTCCTGGGCAAGCTGGCCGGCGCGATGCTCGCGTCGCTCAGCCAGGCCGTCTACCTCCTCAACGCCCCTCTCGCCCAGGCCGCCCGTCTCGCGGGCGCGCTGCAGGCGAAGGCCGAGGAGGACCCCTCGATCCTCGCAGGTGGTGCCGGCGCGCCGGCCGCCGCCGAGGAGGCCCCGGCTGCCGAGGAGGAGGCCGCTCCGGCCACCGCCGAGGCGGACGAGACCACCGAAGCCTGACCCGGGCTGAGGACCACCACCTGAAACCCGGCCCGGCCGCTGCGACGCGGCGGGCCAACCGATTGGAAAGGTTGCCATCATGGCGAAGCTCACCACCGACGAGCTCCTCGACGCGTTCAAGGAGATGACCCTCATCGAGCTCTCCGAGTTCGTGAAGCAGTTCGAGGACACCTTCGGCGTCACCGCGGCCGCCCCGGTCGCCGTCGCCGCTGCCCCCGCCGCCGGCGGCGCCGCTGGCGGTGCCGACGAGGCCGCTGCCCAGGACGAGTTCGACGTCGTCCTCGAGTCCGCTGGTGACAAGAAGATCAACGTCATCAAGGAGGTCCGCGCCCTGACCTCGCTCGGCCTGAAGGAGGCCAAGGAGCTCGTCGAGTCGGCTCCCAAGGCCATCCTCGAGAAGGTCGACAAGGCTGCCGCGGACAAGGCCAAGGAGGCCCTCGAGGGCGCCGGCGCCACCGTCACCCTCAAGTGACCCCGTCGACCCCCGCCGGGTGACCGGCGAGGGTCGTCGCTCCGGGGCGGCCACCTCCTGCGGGAGGTGGCCGCTTCTTTGCATTTCCCGGCGCGCCCGGCGACGTTCCCGCAGGTCACCGCCGGATCCCGGTCGGAACCGAGGCGATCGTCTCGATTCAGTCTCAGGAGAGATCGGTCACGTGACGCACGTCGCCTCGTCGCGTAACCTCGCCGCGGTAACTCCGTTGTTACTCGTGAGTGGGGAAGCCGTGCGTCCGCCTCGGCCCGTCTCGTCGGGCGCGGCGGACCACTCGGTTCGGGGAGAGGTGCTGGCATGGGCGTGGAGATCAAGGTCGACGACCTCAGCAAGTCGTTCGGCAAGCAGCTGATCTGGGGCGACGTGACGCTGACCGTGCCCGCGGGTGAGATCTGCGTGATGCTCGGCCCCTCCGGCACGGGCAAGTCGGTCTTCCTCAAGACGCTGATCGGGCTGCTGAAGCCCGACAAGGGCTCCGTCGTCATCGAGGGCACCGACATCGCGAGCTGCTCGGAGAAGGAGCTCTACGAGATCCGCAAGCTGTTCGGCGTGCTGTTCCAGGACGGCGCGATGTTCGGCTCGATGAACCTCTACGACAACGTGGCGTTCCCGCTGCGCGAGCACACCAAGAAGTCCGAGTCCGAGGTCCGCGCCATCGTCATGGAGAAGATGGACCTCGTCGGCCTGATCGGCGCCGAGGACAAGCTGCCCGGCGAGATCTCCGGCGGGATGCGCAAGCGGGCCGGCCTCGCCCGCGCGCTGGTGCTGGACCCCGAGATCGTGCTCTTCGACGAGCCGGACTCCGGCCTGGACCCGGTCCGCACCTCGTTCCTGAACCAGCTCATCGTGGACCTGAACGCGCAGATCGACGCGACCTTCCTGATCGTCACCCACGACATCAACACCGCGCGGACGGTGCCGGACAACATCGGCCTGCTCTACCACAAGCACCTGGCGATGTTCGGTCCGCGCGAGATGCTGCTGAGCTCCGAGGAGCCGGTCGTGCGCCAGTTCCTGAACGCGCAGCGCGTGGGCCCGATCGGCATGTCGGAGGAGAAGGACGCCGACGAGCTCGCCGCCGAGGCGGACCAGGAGCTCCCGCCGCTCCCGCCCATCCCGATGCAGCTGGAGCCCTCCAACGGCATCCCGCGCCGCAGCCAGCGCGAGCCGGGCGCGTGGTGCCGCGACAACGGCGTGACGCCCCCTCCCGGATCGTTCGAGGAGAACATGACCATGACGACGGGCGGCTGAGGCACGTTGGCCCAGCTCACCGCCACCCGCGTCCTCAGGCCGGTCGGCACCGCAGGCAAGCTCTTCGCCTTCGGACTCGACGTCGGCCGCGGACTGTTCCGCAGGCCCTTCCAGCTGCGGGAGTTCCTCCAGCAGGCCTGGTTCATCGCCTCGGTCACCATCATCCCGACGGCCCTGGTCGCCATCCCCTTCGGCGCGGTCATCGCGCTGCAGGTCGGCGGCCTGATCAAGCAGTTCGGCGCGCAGTCCTTCACCGGCTCGGCGTCCGTGCTCGCGGTGATCCAGCAGGCCGGCCCGATCGCCACCGCGCTCCTCATCGCGGGCGCCGGCGGATCGGCCATCGCGGCCGACCTCGGCGCGCGCAAGATCCGCGAGGAGCTCGACGCGATGATGGTGCTGGGCATCGACCCGATCCAGCGCCTCGTGGTGCCGCGCGTGCTGGCCTGCATGCTCGTGGCGGTCTTCCTCAACGGCATGGTCAGCGTCGTCGGCGTCGCCGGCGGCTACGTCTTCAACGTCGTGCTGCAGGACGGCACCCCCGGTGCCTACCTCGCCAGCTTCACCGCGCTCGCGCAGCTGCCCGACCTGTGGATCGGCATGGTCAAGGCGCTGGTCTTCGGCTTCATCGCGGCCATCGTCGCGTCGTACAAGGGGATGAGCGCCGGTGGCGGCCCCAAGGGCGTGGGCGACGCGGTCAACGAGTCGGTCGTCATCACGTTCCTGCTCCTGTTCGTCGTCAACTTCGTCCTGAGCACGCTGTACCTCCAGCTCGTGCCACCGAAGACCGGGTGAGGGCGTGGCCAGCATGAAGTCCGTCCTCCAGCGACCGCTGGGCCAGCTCGACACCCTCGGCGGTCAGCTCGCGTTCTACGTGCGCGTCCTCAAGGCGACGCCGCGGTCGGTCACGCGCTACCCGCGCGAGATCATGCGGATCCTCGCCGAGGTCACCCTCGGCTCCGGGGCGCTCGCCGTCATCGGCGGCACCGTCGGCGTCATCATCGGCATGACCTTCTTCACCGGGGCGCAGGTCGGCCTCTCCGGGTACGCCGCGCTGAACCAGCTCGGCACCGCCGCGTTCTCCGGGTTCGTCTCGGCCTACTTCAACACCCGCGAGATCGCCCCGCTCGTCGCCGGCATCGCGCTGGCCGCCACGGTCGGCTGCGGGTTCACCGCCCAGCTCGGCGCCATGCGGATCTCCGAGGAGGTCGACGCCCTCGAGGTGATGGCGATCCCGTCGATGCCGTTCCTCGTGGCCACCCGCGTCATCGGCGGCCTGATCGCGATCGTCCCGCTGTACGTCGTGGGTCTGCTGTCGTCGTACTTCGCCAGCCGGCTGGTGGTGACCCAGTTCTACGGCCAGTCGACCGGCACCTACGACCACTACTTCAACCAGTTCCTGCCACCGGGCGACGTCCTGTGGTCCTTCGGCAAGGTCCTGGTCTTCGCGGTCGTGGTGATCCTCATCCACTGCTACCACGGGTACAACGCCTCCGGCGGGCCCGCGGGCGTGGGGGTGGCCGTGGGCCGCGCCGTCCGCACCAGCATCGTGGCCATCAACGTCATCGACCTGTTCCTGTCGATGGCGATCTGGGGCACCACCACGACCGTGAGACTGGCGGGGTGAGGTCGTGATCCTTCGTCGCACCAAGCTGCTGGGCGTCGCCTTCCTGGCGTTCATCGTGCTGTCGGTCTGGCTCGTCTACGGCATCTTCACCAAGAAGTTCTCCGAGTACGACGAGGTGACCCTGCGGACCTCGTCGATCGGCCTGCAGCTGCCGCAGCGCGCGGACGTCAAGATCCGCGGCGTCATCGTCGGCGAGGTCCTCGACTTCACGTCCGACTCCGACGGCGCCGAGGTCACCCTCGGCCTCTACCAGGGCAAGCGGGACACCATCCCGGCGAACGTCACCGGCTCGATCGTCCCCAAGACCCTCTTCGGCGAGAAGTACGTGTCGCTGGTGATCCCCGAGGACGCCGCCGACGACGCGATCGAGCCGGGCGCGACGATCGAGCGCACCCAGGTCTCCACCGAGGTGGAGGAGGTCCTCTCCGACCTCTACCCGCTGCTGCGCACCGTCCAGCCCGCCCAGCTCAACCGGACCCTGACCGCCATCGCCACCGCGCTCGAGGGCCGGGGCGAGGCGCTGGGCCAGAACCTCGAGACCCTGGACAGCTACCTCAAGCGGATCAACCCGCAGATCCCCCAGCTGGTCGAGGACCTCCGGCTGACCGCCGAGGTCTCCCAGGTCTACTCCGACGTGCTGCCCGAGGTCGGCTCCATCCTGGAGGACACCGTGCTGACGACCGGGACGCTGGAGGACCGCGAGGACAAGCTCAACGCGCTCTTCGACGACGTCACCACCTTCTCCGGCACCGCCCGCGGCTTCCTGGACGAGAACGAGGAGAACCTCATCGAGCTCGGCGAGGTCAGCGAGCCGTTCCTGCGGGCGCTGTCGCGCTACTCCACCGACTTCCCGTGCCTGCTGCGGGGCATCGTCAACGCCGGCAAGCGCCAGGCCGAGGCGTTCCGCGGCTTCGAGCTGCACATCGTGCTCGAGACGCTGCCCAACCAGCCGCGCCCCTACGGCCCCGAGGACAAGCCGGTCTTCAACGACGACCGCGGCCCGAGCAGCTGCCTGCACCTGCCCAACCCGCCCTGGAACCAGGACAACCCCGTGCGCCACCAGCCCGACTTCAACGACGGCGTCGACGAGGCCACCGGCAAAGGCACCTCGCGGGTCGCCCCCGGCTACCTCGGCGGCCCCGGGTACGCCGGCAGCGAGGCCGAGTCGGTCGTGCTCAAGAGCCTGCTGGCACCCGGCCTCGGCACCACGACCGAGTCGGTCGACGACCTGGGTCCGCTGCTGGTCGCGCCCATGGCCCGCGGGGCGGAGGTGTCGGTCCGATGAGCCTGCTCGACAAGCGCACGGCCGGCGACCTCACCAAGCTGCTGGTCTTCATGGTGATCACCGCGCTGGCCACCGGCCTGCTGATCGTCGTGATCGGCAACCTCTCCTTCGGCGCCACGCGCGAGTACAAGGCGGTCTTCGTCGACGCCACCGGCGTCAACAAGGGCGACGACGTCCGCGTGGCCGGCGTCAAGGTCGGCACCGTCCAGGGCATCGACATCGTCGACCGCACCCGTGCGCAGGTGACGTTCTCCGTCGAGGAGGACACCTCGCTCAGCGAGGCCACCAACGCCTCGATCCGTTACCGCAACCTCGTCGGGCAGCGGTACATCTCGCTGAGCCAGGGGATCGGCGCCACCGACGAGCTCGAGGACGGCGCGACGATCCCCGTCGACCGCACGTCGCCGGCGCTGGACCTGACGGTGCTGTTCAACGGCTTCAAGCCGCTGTTCCAGGCGCTCTCGCCCGACGACATCAACAAGCTGTCCTACGAGATCGTCCAGGTCTTCCAGGGGGAGGGCGGCACGCTCGAGGGGCTGCTGGCCAGCACCGCCTCGGTGACCCAGACCCTCGCCGACCGCGACCAGGTCATCGGCGACCTGATCGACAACCTCGACCAGGTGCTCGACCGGCTCGGCGACCGGGACGACCAGCTCTCGGAGCTGATCGTCAACTTCCGGACCTTCGTGGGCGGTCTCAAGACCGACCGGCAGGCGATCCTGTCCTCGCTGGACCAGATCTCCGACCTCTCGGTCGAGACCGCAGGCCTGGTCGAGGGCATCCGGACCCCGTTCATCGAGGACATCAAGCAGCTGCGCCGGGTCACCGGGAACATCGACGCCAACAAGGCCGAGCTCGACCGGGCCCTGCAGGTGCTGCCGATCAAGCTCAACAAGGTCGGCCGGACGGCGACGTACGGCTCGTTCTTCAACTTCTACCTGTGCCACTTCCAGGGACGGATCCGGCTGCCCGCGAACATCTCGATCCCGCTGACCTACTCCGTCGGCTCCGAGAGGTGTGACCTCGGATGAAGCCCTTCCGCGAGCGCAACCCGGTGATCATCGGCCTGGTCAGCATCCTGGTGCTGGTCGCGCTGCTGATGGCCGCGTTCCGCGCCCAGGACCTGCCGATCATCGGCGGGGGCGAGACCTACCACGCCCGCTTCGCCGAGGCCGGCGGCCTCAAGGCCGACGACGAGGTCCGCATCGCCGGCGTCCGCGTCGGCAAGGTGGAGAGCGTCGAGCTGCGCGACGGCGAGGTCGACGTGACGTTCAAGATCAAGACCGACTCCGACTTCGGCGACCTGACCCAGGCCTCGATCCGGGTCAAGACGCTGCTGGGCTCGATGTTCCTGGCGCTCGAGCCGGCGGGCGAGGGCCAGCTGGAGGCCGGCGCCACCATCCCGCAGGGGCGGACCACCTCGCCGTACGACGTCGTCGAGGCGTTCGAGGGCCTGGCCGAGACCTCCGCGGACATCGACACCGACCAGCTGGCGGCCTCGCTCACCACGCTGGCCGACCTCACCCGGAACACGCCTACGGAGTTCCGCGAGGCCCTCGACGGGGTCTCGGCGCTCTCCGAGACGGTCGCGTCGCGCGACACCCAGATCAACTCGCTGCTGAAGAACCTGCGGCGGGTCTCCTCGGTGCTCGACGAGCGCGACGGCGACCTGGTCAGCCTGATGAAGGACGCCGACGTGCTGTTCCGGGCGCTCGTCCAGCGCCGCCAGTCGGTGCACCGGCTGCTGGTCTCGACCTCGACCCTCTCCGAGGAGCTCACCGCTCTGGTCCGCGGCACCCGCGCGGACCTGGCGCCGGCCCTGTCGAACCTCGAGAGCGTGGTCGGCGTGCTGACCAAGAACGAGGACAACATCGACAACAGCCTGCGGCTGATGGCGCCGTTCTACCGCGTCTTCGCCAACACCCTGGGCGGCGGACCGTGGTTCGACACCTACATCCAGAACCTCCCGCCCGTCCCCGACCTCGCGAACGGAGGTGGCCTCGGATGACGCTGCTCAAGCGGGCGCTCGTGCCCCTGCTGCTGCTCGTGCTGGTGGTCTTCTTCGCGGTCACGGTCCTCGGCGGGTCGGAGACCAAGACGCTGGTCGCCAAGTTCCCCCGAGCGATCTCCATCTACGAGGGCAGCGACGTCCGCGTGCTGGGCGTGCCGGTCGGCGAGGTGGAGTCGGTCGAGCCGACAGGCACCAGCGTCGAGGTCACGATGCGCTACGACGGCGACGTCAAGCTGCCCACCGACGCCGACGCGGTCATCGTGGCGCCGTCGATCGTGGGCGACCGCTACATCCAGCTGACCCCGGCGTACGACGGCGGCGACACGCTCGCCGACGGGACCGTGCTCGACGTGGGGCGCACCGAGGTGCCGATCGAGCTCGACGACATCTACTCCAGCCTCGACGACCTGACCGTGGCGCTCGGCCCGAACGGCGCGAACCGCGAGGGTGCGCTCACCGACCTGCTCGAGGTGACCGCCGAGAACTTCGGCGGCGAGGGCGCCAAGCTGAACCAGACGATCAAGGACTTCGGTCGGTTCTCCACCACGCTGGACGACAACAAGGAGGAGCTCTTCGGCTCCCTCGGGGAGCTCGAGGGCTTCATCGGCACCCTGGCCCGCAACGACAAGACGGTGCGCGACTTCAACCAGTCGCTGGGCTCGGTCTCGACCGTGCTGGCGGGGGAGCGCGAGGAGCTCACCGCGGCGCTGCGCAACCTGTCGGTGGCGCTCGGGCAGGTCGGCGACTTCGTCAAGACCAACCGGGAGTCGCTGGGCCGCAACATCACCGGCCTGAACCGCGTCGCCAAGGTGCTGGTCAAGCAGCGCACCGCGCTCGACGAGACCCTCGCCAACGCCCCGCTGGCGCTGAACAACCTGGCCCTGGCCTACAACCCGCAGGCCGGCACGCTGGACACGAACGCCAACATCGGCAACATCGCCGACGAGCTGATCAACGACCCCTCGATCTTCCTGTGCAGCCTGGTCAACCAGGTCGACGACAGCGAGTCGCTGTGCGGCCTGATCGACTCCATCCTGCCGCGCTCGGCGCCGTTCGGCGCCGGCACCGGGTCGTCCTCGGGCAAGCGGTTCGACCTGACCCTCGGTGGGCTCGTGGAGGTGACCGGATGAGGCTGCGGAGGCTGACCCGCGCGGTCGTGGCCGTCGCGCTCGGCTCGGTGCTGCTGACCGGCTGCGACTTCGACGTCTACGAGCTGCCGCTGCCCGGCGGCACCGACACCGGCTCGGACCCGATGACCCTGACGGTGGAGTTCACCGACGTCCTCGACCTGGTGCCGCAGTCCACGGTCAAGGTCAACGACGTGAGCGTCGGCAAGGTGACCGACGTGGCGCTGGAGGGGGAGACCGCCGTGGTCACCCTCGAGCTGCGCGACGACACCGAGCTGCCCGCGAACGCGCGCGCCGAGATCCGCCAGACCAGCCTGCTCGGCGAGAAGTTCGTCTCCCTCGAGGCGCCCGAGGAGGGCGCCAGCACCCAGACCATCGCCGACGGCGACGAGATCCCGCTCGAGCGCACGGGCCGCAACCCCGAGGTCGAGGAGGTGCTCGGCGCGCTGAGCCTGGTCCTCAACGGCGGTGGCATCGCCCAGCTCAAGACGATCGCCGGCGAGCTGAACCTGGCCCTCGAGGGCCGCGAGGACTCCGCCCGCTCCGTGCTGACCCAGGTCCGCACGCTGGTGGGCACCCTGGACGAGAACAAGGCCGACATCGTGGCGGCCATCGAGTCGGTCAACCAGCTGGCCATCGACGTCGACGAGCAGCAGGACACCATCGACCTCGCCCTCGACGAGCTCCCCAGCGCGCTGGTGTCCCTCGACAAGCAGCGCGGCGACCTGGTCAAGATGCTCCGGGCGCTCGACGACCTCGGCGACGTCGGGGTGCGGGTCATCAAGGCATCCAAGGACGCCACGATCGAGTCGGTCCGCCAGCTGCAGCCGGTCCTGACCCAGCTCGCGAACTCGGGCGACGCCCTGGTCGACGCCTTCCACGTCTTCCTGACCTACCCGTTCGTCGACGAGGTCGTGGGCCGGGACCCGCAGGTCGCCCGCAACCTGCACATGGGCGACTACACCAACCTGTCCGCCGAGCTCGACATCGACCTGCGCGGCGGCACCACGGGTCTCCCGACCTCGCTGCCGACCCTGCTGCCGACCGAGCTCGACCCCACCGCGGTGGTCGGCAACGTGCTCAAGTGCCTGCAGAGCCTCGACCTGGGCAGCAAGGCGTGCCAGAAGGTGCTCTCCAACGTCCAGCTGCTGCTCGAGCTGCGCGAGGAGTGCCAGAAGCCGAAGAACAAGAACACCGTCGTCTGCTCGGCGCTGAACCAGATCCCGGGCCTCCCGCTCCCGCTCGGTGGCGACGCCGACGGCAACGGTGACGGCGGAGGCCTCGGTGCCATCGGTGACCTGCTCGGCCTCCCGCGCGCGCCGTTCGGACCCAGCGCCGGGTCCGGCACCGGGTCCGGGGGGAGCGCCGCGGCCGACCGCGGTCCCACCATGGGCCAGCTGGCCGCGGTCTACGACCCGGCGCTCGTCACCCTGCTCGTCCCGTCGCTGGTGCAGAGGAAGGTCGCGCAGTGATCACCCGCCGTACCAAGATCCAGCTGCTGGTCTTCGTCGTCATCACCCTCGTCGGCGTCAGCTTCGTCGGGGCCCGCTACGCCCGGCTGGACCGGCTGGTCATCGACGACGCCTACACCGTCGTCGCGCACTTCGAGGAGTCCGGCGGCATCTTCCCCGGCGGCGAGGTGACCTACCGGGGCGTGGGCGTCGGCAGCGTCGACAAGCTCGTCCTCACCGGCTCCGGCGTCGACGTCCACCTCGAGATCGACAACGAGTACGACGAGATCCCGGCCGACAGCCTGGCGCTGGTCGGCAACCGCTCCGCGGTCGGCGAGCAGTACGTCGAGCTGCAGCCGAAGGTCGACGAGGGGCCGCTCCTCGAGGACGGCTCGGAGATCGACGTCGACGACACCCGGACCCCGATCCGGACCGAGAAGCTGCTGACCGACATCTCCGACACCGCCTCCTCGGTCGACCAGGAGGCGCTGCGCACGACCGTCGACGAGCTCGGCACCGCCTTCGACGGCACCGGCCGGGACCTCCAGCGGATCATCGACACCGGCAACTCCTTCATCCGGGAGGCGAACGCCAACTTCGACCTGACCACCTCGCTGATCCGCGACAGCAACACGGTGCTCGGCACCCAGCTCGACACCCAGAGCGCGCTGCGCACCTTCGCCTCCCAGCTCTCGCTGTTCAGCGGCTCGCTGGCCGGGGCGGACCAGGACCTGCGCCGGCTGATCGACACCGGCTCGGCCACCGCCACCCAGCTGCGCACCTTCCTGGAGCAGAACGAGGTCGAGCTCGGGGACCTGATCAACAACCTGGTCACCACCGGGCAGGTCACCGTCCGCCACCTCGACGGCATCAAGCAGCTGCTCGTCATCTACCCCTACGTCGTCGAGGGCGGGTTCACCGTGGTCTCGAAGACCCCCGAGACCGGCCTGTACGACGCGCACTTCGGCCTCGTGCTCACGACCAAGAAGGTCTGCCGCGCCGGGTACGAGGGCACCGACCGGCGGGTCCCGCAGGACGGCGAGAACCGGCCGGTCAACGAGCAGGCACGCTGCGCCGAGCCGGCCGCGGTGGCCAACGCGCGTGGCGCCCAGAACCTCGACAAGCCGGCCGGTGCCACCTACCGCGCGCCGGTCGTGGCCTCCTACGACCAGGAGACCGGTGAGCTGACCTGGGGCGACCGGGCCGCGTCGAGGCAGGCGCCGGCCAGTAGCGTGGCGCCCTCGACGCTCGGAGAGGACTCGTGGAAGTGGCTGTACCTCGCACCGCTGATGGCACCGCAGAGGTGAACGACGACCCGACCACCGGCACCGCCAGCGACCCGACGGCTGACGCGAGCCACCAGGCCGACGGTCAGCCGGACGCCACCGGCAGCCGGTTCCGGGTGGTCCTGCTGCTCGTGCTGGCCGCGGTCCTGGTCGTCGGCCTGGTCGCCTCCGCCGTCCTCGGCGGGCTGCGAGCGACGGGCGCGATCGGTGACGACTCCGACGGGGTCCAGCAGGAGCGCGAGGCCGTGATGGCCCAGGCCCGGCAGTTCATGCTGCGCCTGAACACCTACGGCCCCGACCTCCTCGAGGGCGAGCAGATGCCGGAGTACCGCGAGCTGGTCAGCGAGGTCATCACCCCCAAGTTCCGCACCTCCTTCGAGCAGGGCGTCGCGGCGGCGGAGTCGACCGTCGCCGAGGCGGCCGTCGGTCGCGAGGCCGAGGTGTTCTCCGCGGGCGTCTCCGACCTCGACGGCGACAAGGCCACGGCGCTGGTCGCCGGCTCCTTCACCAACAGCTACCCGCGCGACGCGCGCAAGCCCGACGGCCCCCGGGTCGACGACGAGCCGGTCGTCTTCCGGGTCCAGGTCGAGCTGGTCCGCAGCGACGGCACGTGGCTCGTCGACGACTTCGACCCCGTGGTCGCCGAGGAGGACGCCGGCCAGGCGCCCGCCCCGGTCCCGAGCCCCGGCGCGAGCGGAGGGAGCACCCCGTGACCCCCAGCTGGTACGACGTCCTCGGCGTCGAGCCGGCCGCGTCCGAGGCCGAGATCCGCGCGGCCTGGAAGGCCGCGATCGCCGACCTCGACCCGACCGACCGCAGGTTCCGCTCGGCCAACCAGGCCGCCGAGGTGCTCCTCGACCCCGACCGCCGCGCCGTGCACGACGCGCAGCTCGCGGCCGAGGAGCCCGAGCCCGCGCACGAGGCCGACCCGGTGACCGCGAGCCCGGCCCCGACGACCCCCACCACCGCGACCACCACGACGACGACCGACGGGGGAGCGGACACCCGGCCGACCGCCGGCCGGGCCCCACGCGTGGTGCCGGGCTGGCTGCTGGCGGTCGTCGCCGTCCTGGCCGCCGCCTCGGTGGGCCTGGCCGCCTGGCTGGCCGCCGACGTCCGCGGCGACGGCGAGTCGGTCGAGGACGCCACCCAGGCCGCGCAGTCGACCGCGGAGCGGGTCATCGTGCCGGTGCTCTCCTTCGACTACCGCAACCTCGAGGAGGACCAGGCGAGGGCGCGCTCGTACCTCACGCCGGCCTACCGCGAGGAGTACGACAAGCTCTTCGGGGTCATCAGCGACAACGCGCCGAGCACCCGGACGGTCGTGACCGGCGAGGTGCTGGGCTCCGGCCTGGTGCGCACCGACGACGAGGGCACCCGCGTCGACGTCCTGCTCTTCGTGGACCGGAGCACCCAGCGCAAGGACCTCGCGCAGCCCCAGGTGAGCTACGACCAGGTCACCGTGACCATGGTCGAGCGCGACGGCGACTGGCTCGTCGACGGCCTGGACACCACGCCGCTGGACTGAGCGCCGGGCCGGACCGGCGGTGGTGCTTGACCCGATGGGTCCCACGACGCATCATCGTCGGGACGCTCGTCGAGCAGACGCACGCAGCCATTGTGGCGTGCCCGGACTTCGTGTATCGTAGCGCTTTGCGCCTGCCCTCAGATGCATTTCGGCCTGCCCGGTGGCTGATCTAGTGGGGGGCTCGGGCGCCACTCTGGCAGCGATCCTCGAAGGACACCTCTTGGCCGCGCGCACCACCTCTGGCAACCCCCGCCGCATCTCGTTCAACAAGATCCAGGACCCGATCGAGGTCCCGCAGCTCCTCTCCCTGCAGACCGACAGCTTCGACTGGCTGATCGGCAACGACAAGTGGAACGCCGCCGTCGAGCGCCGGCGTGCCGAGGGCGAGGACGTCTCGAGCAAGTCCGGTCTGCAGGAGATCTTCGAGGAGATCTCGCCGATCGAGGACTTCTCCGAGACGATGTCGCTCTCGTTCGAGAACCCTGTGTTCTACGACCCGAAGTACACGGTCGACGAGTGCAAGGAGAAGGACTTCACCTACTCCGCCCCGCTCTACGTCTCCGCCGAGTTCACCAACAACGACACCGGTGAGATCAAGGGCCAGACGGTCTTCATGGGCGACTTCCCGCTCATGACCGACAAGGGCACGTTCATCATCAACGGCACCGAGCGTGTCGTCGTCAGCCAGCTCGTCCGGTCCCCGGGCGTCTACTTCGAGCGCTCGGCCGACAAGACGTCCGACAAGGACATCTACACCGCCAAGATGATCCCCAGCCGCGGCGCCTGGCTGGAGTTCGAGATCGACAAGCGCGACCTGGTCGGCGTCCGCCTCGACCGCAAGCGCAAGCAGAACGTCACGGTGCTGCTCAAGGCGCTCGGCATGACGACCGAGCAGATCCTCGAGGAGTTCCGCCGTCCCGACGGCTCGGTCTACGAGTCGATCGAGCTGACCCTGGAGAAGGACAACACCCAGGCGCAGGACGACGCGCTGCTCGACATCTACCGCAAGCTGCGCCCGGGCGAGCCGCCGACGCGCGAGGCGGCGCAGACGCTGCTGAACAACTACTACTTCAACCCCAAGCGCTACGACCTCGCCAAGGTCGGCCGCTACAAGATCAACAAGAAGCTCGGCCTGACCGAGGCCTTCGACCAGCAGACGCTGACGATCGACGACATCGTCGCCGCGATCAAGTACATCGTCGCGCTGCACGACGGCCAGGAGCAGCTCGAGGCGCCCCAGGGTGCGCTCGACATCAGCGCCGACGACATCGACCACTTCGGCAACCGCCGCATGCGCACGGTGGGCGAGCTGATCCAGAACCAGCTCCGCACCGGTCTGGCGCGCATGGAGCGGGTGGTCCGCGAGCGGATGACGACCCAGGACGTCGAGGCCATCACGCCGCAGTCCCTGATCAACATCCGTCCGGTCGTCGCGGCGCTGAAGGAGTTCTTCGGCACCTCGCAGCTCTCGCAGTTCATGGACCAGACCAACCCGATCGCCGGCCTGACGCACAAGCGTCGCCTCTCGGCGCTCGGCCCCGGTGGTCTGTCCCGTGACCGCGCCGGCATGGAGGTCCGCGACGTCCACCCGTCGCACTACGGCCGCATGTGCCCGATCGAGACCCCGGAAGGCCCGAACATCGGCCTGATCGGCTCGCTCGCGTCCTACGGCCGGATCAACCCCTTCGGGTTCGTCGAGACGCCGTACCGCAAGGTCGAGGACGGTCGGGTCACCGACCAGATCGACTACCTCACCGCGGATGACGAGGACCGCTACGTCATCGCCCAGGCGAACGCCGCCATGGACGAGGACGGCCGGTTCGTCGAGGAGCGCGTGCTGGTCCGTCAGCGCGACGGCGAGGTCTCCGAGATCCTCGCCGCCGAGGTCGACTACATGGACGTCTCGCCGCGCCAGATGGTCTCGGTCGCGACCGCCCTGATCCCGTTCCTCGAGCACGACGACGCCAACCGCGCGCTCATGGGCGCCAACATGCAGCGTCAGGCCGTCCCGCTCATCACGAGCGACAGCCCGCTGGTGGGCACGGGCATCGAGTACCGCGCCGCCGTCGACGCCGGTGACGTGGTCACCGCGACGAAGGCCGGTGTGGTCAAGCAGGTCTCCGCCGACATCGTCGAGACGATGAACGACGACGGCAGCTACTCGACGTACCGCCTGGCGAAGTTCCGCCGCTCCAACCAGGGCACCTGCATCAACCAGCGCCCGCTGGTGAGCGAGGGTGACCGGCTCGAGGTCGGCAGCCCGATCGCCGACGGCCCGTGCACCGACGACGCCGAGATGGCGCTGGGCACCAACCTGCTCGTGGCGTTCATGCCGTGGCAGGGCCACAACTACGAGGACGCGATCATCCTCAGCCAGCGCCTGGTGCAGGAGGACGTCCTCACCTCGATCCACATCGAGGAGCACGAGGTCGACGCCCGCGACACCAAGCTCGGCCCCGAGGAGATCACCCGGGACATCCCGAACGTCTCCGAGGAGATGCTGGCCGACCTCGACGAGCGCGGCATCATCCGCATCGGCGCCGAGGTCACCACCGGTGACATCCTCGTCGGCAAGGTGACGCCGAAGGGCGAGACCGAGCTGACCCCCGAGGAGCGCCTGCTCCGCGCGATCTTCGGCGAGAAGGCGCGCGAGGTGCGCGACACCTCGATGAAGGTCCCGCACGGCGAGTCGGGCACCGTCATCGGCGTCCGGGTCTTCGACCGCGAGGAGGGCGACGAGCTGCCGCCGGGCGTGAACCAGCTGGTCCGCGTCTACGTCGCGCAGAAGCGCAAGATCTCCGTCGGCGACAAGCTCGCCGGTCGCCACGGCAACAAGGGCGTCATCGCGAAGATCCTGCCGATCGAGGACATGCCGTTCATGGAGGACGGCACCCCGGTCGACGTCGTGCTGAACCCCCTCGGTGTCCCGCGACGGATGAACATCGGCCAGATCCTCGAGCTCCACCTCGGCTGGCTCGCCAAGCAGGGTTGGGACCTCAACCTCTCCGGCGACCCGGACAGCTCGGAGTGGAAGCAGCGCCTGATCAAGATCGGCGTCGACAAGGCCGACCCGAACACCAAGGTCGCGACCCCGGTGTTCGACGGTGCTCGCGAGGACGAGATCACGGGCCTGCTCGGCTCGACGATCCCCAACCGCGACGGCGTGCGGATGATCGACGAGTCCGGCAAGGCGAACCTGTTCGACGGCCGCTCCGGCGAGCCGTTCCCGGACCCGGTCTCGGTCGGCTACATGTACATCCTCAAGCTGCACCACCTCGTGGACGACAAGATCCACGCGCGCAGCACCGGCCCCTACTCGATGATCACGCAGCAGCCCCTGGGCGGAAAGGCCCAGTTCGGCGGCCAGCGGTTCGGCGAGATGGAGGTCTGGGCGATGGAGGCGTACGGCGCCGCCTACGCCCTGCAGGAGCTGCTCACGATCAAGTCCGACGACGTGCCTGGTCGCGTCAAGGTCTACGAGGCGATCGTCAAGGGCGAGAACATCCCCGACTCGGGCATCCCGGAGTCGTTCAAGGTGCTCGTCAAGGAGATGCAGTCGCTCTGCCTGAACGTCGAGGTGCTCAGCCAGGACGGTTCGCAGATCGAGCTCCGTGACGCCGAGGAGGACGTCTTCCGCGCCGCCGAGGAGCTCGGCATCGACCTGTCGCGTCGCGAGCCCAGCTCGGTCGAAGAAGTCTGAGGTGCGTGGCCGGCGCGCGGGAGCGCGCCGGCCCCCCTCGGTCCACAGCTTGATTTCCAGAACTAACGAAGGACAACAGCCATCGTGCTCGATGTGAACTTCTTCGACCAGCTCCAGATCGGCCTGGCCACCGCGGACGACATCCGCACGTGGAGCCACGGCGAGGTCAAGAAGCCGGAGACCATCAACTACCGCACGCTCAAGCCCGAGCGTGACGGCCTCTTCTGCGAGAAGATCTTCGGTCCCACCCGGGACTGGGAGTGCTACTGCGGCAAGTACAAGCGCGTGCGCTTCAAGGGCATCATCTGCGAGCGCTGCGGCGTCGAGGTGACCCGCTCCAAGGTGCGCCGCGAGCGCATGGGCCACATCGAGCTCGCCGCTCCGGTGACCCACATCTGGTACTTCAAGGGTGTCCCGAGCCGGCTGGGCTACCTGCTCGACCTGGCGCCGAAGGACCTCGAGAAGGTCATCTACTTCGCGGCGTACATGATCACCTCCGTCGACGAGGACGCGCGTCACCGCGACCTGTCCTCGCTCGAGGGCAAGGTGCAGCTCGAGCGCGAGCGCCTCGAGAAGCGTCGCGACACCTCCATCGAGGACCGCGCCAAGAAGCTCGAGGAGGACCTCGCCGCCCTCGAGGCCGAGGGTGCCAAGGCCGACCAGCGCCGCAAGGTCAAGGACGGCGCCGAGCGGGAGATGAAGCAGCTGCGCGACCGTGCGCAGCGCGAGATCGACCGCCTCGACGAGGTGTGGAGCACCTTCAAGTCGCTCAAGGTCCAGGACCTGATGGGCGACGAGATGCTCTACCGCGAGATGAAGAACTGGTTCGGCAAGTACTTCGAGGGCCACATGGGCGCCACGGCGATCCAGAAGCGCCTCGAGTCCTTCGACATCGCCGCCGAGGTCGAGTCGCTGCGCGACACGATCGCGAACGGCAAGGGCCAGAAGAAGGTCCGGGCGCTCAAGCGGCTCAAGGTCGTCGACGCGTTCCGCAAGACCGGCAACAAGCCGCAGGGCATGGTCCTCGACGCCGTCCCGGTCATCCCGCCGGACCTGCGCCCGATGGTGCAGCTCGACGGTGGCCGCTTCGCGACCTCCGACCTCAACGACCTGTACCGCCGCGTCATCAACCGCAACAACCGCCTCAAGCGGCTGCTCGACCTCGGCGCGCCCGAGATCATCGTCAACAACGAGAAGCGGATGCTCCAGGAGGCCGTCGACTCGCTGTTCGACAACGGCCGTCGTGGTCGTCCGGTCACCGGCCCGGGCAACCGGCCGCTGAAGTCGCTCTCGGACATGCTCAAGGGCAAGCAGGGTCGTTTCCGCCAGAACCTGCTCGGCAAGCGCGTGGACTACTCGGGCCGCTCGGTCATCGTGTCGGGTCCGCAGCTGAAGCTGCACCAGTGCGGTCTGCCCAAGCAGATGGCCCTGGAGCTCTTCAAGCCGTTCGTCATGAAGCGGCTCGTCGACCTCTCGCACGCGCAGAACATCAAGTCCGCCAAGCGGATGGTCGAGCGCGCTCGCCCGGTCGTGTGGGACGTCCTGGAAGAGGTCATCACCGAGCACCCGGTGCTGCTCAACCGTGCGCCCACGCTGCACCGCCTCGGCATCCAGGCCTTCGAGCCGCAGCTGATCGAGGGCAAGGCCATCCAGATCCACCCGCTCGTCTGCTCGGCGTTCAACGCCGACTTCGACGGTGACCAGATGGCGGTGCACCTGCCGCTGTCCGCCGAGGCCCAGGCCGAGGCGCGGATCCTGATGCTGTCGACGAACAACATCCTGAAGCCCTCGGACGGTCGCCCCGTGACCATGCCGACCCAGGACATGATCATCGGCCTGTTCTTCCTCACCACCGACCGTGACGGCGAGCCCGGCGAGGGTCGTGCCTTCTCGTCCCCGGCCGAGGCGATCATGGCCCTGGACCGCGGCGAGATCTCGGTGCAGTCCAGGATCAAGGTGCGCCTCGACGACGCCCTGCCGCCGGCCGGCGCCCTCCCCGAGGGCTTCGAGGACGGCAAGGCGTTCACGCTGGAGACCACGCTGGGCCGGGTGCTCTTCAACGACACCCTCCCCGCCGACTACCCGTTCGTGAACTACGAGGTGGGCAAGAAGCAGCTCGGCGCGATCGTCAACGACCTGGCCGAGCGCTACACCAAGGTCGAGGTCGCCGCGTCGCTGGACGCCCTGAAGGACACCGGCTTCCGCTGGGCCACCTTCTCCGGTGTCACCGTCTCGATCGAGGACGTCGTCACCCCGGCCGACAAGAAGGAGATCCTCTCCTCCTACGAGGCGCAGGCGGCGAAGGTCCAGAAGCAGTTCGAGCGCGGTCTGGTCACCGACGAGGAGCGTCGCCAGGAGCTCATCGAGATCTGGACCGAGGCCTCCAACGAGGTCGGCAAGGCGATGGAGAAGAACTTCGACCGCGCCAACCCGATCTACATGATGGTCGACTCGGGTGCCTCCGGAAACATGAACCAGATCCGGCAGGTCGCGGCGATGCGTGGCCTCGTGGCGAACCCGAAGGGCGAGATCATCCCGCGCCCGATCAAGTCGAACTTCCGCGAGGGCCTGACCGTCCTGGAGTACTTCATCGCGACGCACGGTGCCCGCAAGGGTCTGGCGGACACCGCGCTGCGGACCGCCGACTCGGGCTACCTGACCCGTCGTCTGGTGGACGTCTCCCAGGACGTCATCATCCGCGAGGACGACTGCGGCACCGAGCGCGGCCTGCCCAAGCGGATCGGTGAGCGCCGCGAGGACGGCACCGTGGTCAAGGCGGAGAACTCCGAGACCGCGGCGTACGCCCGCTCGGCGGCCGTCGAGGTCACCCACCCCGAGACCGGCGAGGTGCTGGTCGAGGCGGGCGGCGACCTCGGCGACGTCAAGATCGCCGAGCTCGTGGCCGCCGGCATCGAGGAGGTCAAGGTCCGCTCCGTGCTGACCTGCGACGCCCGCACCGGCACCTGCGCCAAGTGCTACGGCCGCTCGCTGGCCACCGGCAAGCTCGTCGACATCGGTGAGGCGGTCGGCATCATCGCCGCCCAGTCGATCGGTGAGCCCGGCACGCAGCTGACCATGCGTACCTTCCACACCGGTGGTGTGGCCTCCGCGGACGACATCACGCAGGGTCTGCCCCGCGTGGTCGAGCTCTTCGAGGCCCGCTCGCCCAAGGGCCGCACGCCGATCGCCGAGGCGGCCGGTCGGGTCGAGATCGAGGAGACCGACAAGGCCCGCAAGGTCCTGGTCACCCCCGACGACGGCTCCGAGGTCCAGGAGTACGCCGTGTCGAAGCGCTCGCGCCTCAACGTGGCCGACGGCGACCACATCGAGGTCGGCCACCACCTGACCTCCGGTACCCCCGACCCGCAGGACGTCCTGCGGATCCTGGGTGTCCGGAAGGCCCAGGAGCACCTGGTGGACGAGGTGCAGAACGTGTACCGCTCGCAGGGCGTGGCGATCCACGACAAGCACATCGAGATCATCGTCCGGCAGATGCTGCGCCGGGTCACGGTCATCGAGTCCGGCGACACGAACCTGCTGCCGTCCGACCTCGTCGACCGCGTCATCTTCGAGGAGGAGAACCGTCGCGTGGTCTCCGAGGGCGGCAAGCCGGCCTCGGGTCGCCCGGTCCTCATGGGCATCACCAAGGCCTCGCTGGCGACCGAGTCGTGGCTCTCGGCGGCCTCCTTCCAGGAGACCACCCGCGTCCTCACCGACGCAGCGATCCACGGCCGCTCGGACTCCCTGCGCGGTCTGAAGGAGAACGTGATCATCGGCAAGCTGATCCCGGCTGGTACCGGCCTCGAGCGGTACCGCAACATCCGGGTGGAGCCCACCGAGGAGGCCCGCGCCGCGGCGTACTCCGTCACCGGTTACGACTCCTACGACTACGAGTTCGGAGCCAACGGGGGCCAGGCCGTGGCCCTCGACGACTTCGACTTCGGTTCCTACCAGTCCTGACCGACCGGTAGCCCGGGTCACCGGGGAAGCGCCACGACGCCCGCCCACGCACTGCGTGGGCGGGCGTTGCCGCTCTCTCACCGCGTGCCTGCGAGAATCGGGGGGTGAGCACGACACCGACCCGCACCGACGTCCTCGTGGTCGGCGCCGGCCCGGCCGGGTCCGCCGCGGCCGCCTGGGCGGCGAAGGGCGGCGCCGACGTGCTGCTCGTCGACGCGGCGACGTTCCCGCGGGACAAGACGTGCGGCGACGGCCTGACGCCCCGGGCGATCGGCGAGCTCTCGAGGCTCGGCCTGGAGGACTGGCTGCGGGCCCACACGGTCAACCAGGGCCTGCGCGCCCACGGGTTCGGCCGGACGCTGCTCCTGCCGTGGCCCGGAGGAACGCTGCCCGACTGGGGCTCCGCGGTTGCCCGCACCGAGCTCGACGACCACCTGCGCACCACCGCGACCAAGGCCGGCGCGCTGGCGGTCGACGGCGCGCGGGCGGTCGACGTACGACGCGACGGCGAGCGGGTGGCCGCGGTGGTCCTGGAGCGCGCGGGCGAGCGGTTCGAGGTCGCGTGCGACCGGCTGGTCGTCGCCGACGGCGTGCGCTCCCCGCTCGGGAAGCTGCTGGGCCGGGAGTGGCACCGGGAGACGGTGTACGGCGTGGCCGGGCGCTCCTACGTCGCCTCGGACTCCAGCGACGACCCCTGGATCTCCTCCCACCTCGAGCTGCGCGACGCCGAGGGGTCGGTGCTGAGCGGGTACGGCTGGATCTTCCCGCTGGGGACCGGCGAGGTGAACCTGGGCGTCGGGACGCTCGCCACCGCGAAGCGGCCCGCGAACGTCGCGATCAAGCCGCTGATGGACTTCTACGCCGAGCAGCGCCGGGAGGACTTCGGGCTCAGCGGCGAGCTGCGCGCCAAGACCTCCGCCCTGCTGCCGATGGGCGGCGCGGTCTCGGGTGTCGCCGGCCCGAACTGGGCGCTGATCGGCGACGCGGCCGGCTGCGTCAACCCGCTGAACGGGGAGGGGATCGACTACGGCCTGGAGACCGGCCGGCTCGTCGCCGAGGTGATGGCCGAGCACCGCGACCTCGCCACCGTCTGGCCCGCGCTGCTGCGCGAGCACTACGGCGAGGCGTTCTCGATCGCCCGGCGACTGGCGGGGCTGGTCACCGTGCCGCGACTGCTGCCGGCCCTGGGCCCGGCCGGCATGCGCTCGGACTGGCTGATGACCCTCGCCCTGCGCTGGATGGGCAACCTGGTCACCGACGAGGACCGCGACCGCGCCGCACGCGTGTGGCGCTGGGCGGGCCGTCGCTCGATCGCCCTCGACGCCCGCCCGCCGTTCTCCTGACCCGGGGGCCTGAGGGTGCGGGCGGGAGCGGGACGTGGCTGAGCGCAGGGAGCGCCGCCGGCTGCAGCGGCTGGCTGCGTACGCCGTCGTGCTGCGCGACGGCGAGGTGCTGCTCACCCGGCTGGCGCCGCGGGTCAGCCGGCAGGAGGCGTGGACGCTGCCCGGCGGCGGGGTCGACCACGGCGAGGACCCGCGCGCGGCGGTGGTCCGCGAGGTGCGCGAGGAGACCGGCCTGGACGTGACGGTCGGCGAGACCGCGCGCGTGCAGACCGGCCGGCGGCCGAACGCGTGGTGGAACGGGCGGCGGCTCGACGTGCACTCCGTGCGCCTGGTGTACGACGGGCACGTCCCGGTCGACGCGCCGGCCCCGCGGGTGCTCGAGGTGGGCGGCACGACCGCGGACGCGCGCTGGTGGCCGGTGGCCGACGTGGCGGCCGGTCGCGTGCCGGTGACGCCGCTGGTGGCGGAGGCGCTGCGGGTGCACCGGCCCGCGCGGCTGCAGCGCACCGCGGCGTACGCGCTGGTGCTGCGGGGCGCGGTGGCGGACGGCGACGCGGCCGTGCTGCTGAGCAGGGTCTCGGCGAGCGGCTTCCACACCGGCCTGTGGACCCTTCCCGGCGGCGGCGTGGAGCACGGCGAGACGCCGGTCGCCGCGGCCGCCCGCGAGGTCGCCGAGGAGACCGGCCTGGCGGTGGAGGTCGGCCGGGTGCTGCACGTCGCCGACGAGTCGATCCGCGGGACGGCGCCCAACGGCCGCGACGAGGACTTCCACGGCATCCAGCTGGTCTTCGCCGCCACGGTCGCCGACGAGGCGGCCGGCCTGGAGCCCGTCGCCGAGGTCGCCGGCACCTCCGACGCCGTCGCCTGGGTCCCGGTCGCCGCGGTCGAGGACGGCTCGGTGCCGGTGCACCCGCTGGTGGGGGCGGCGCTGGAGGCGGTGCGACGTCCCCGGTGACCCTGGGACGTCGCACCGCCCGCTCACAGCTGGGCGGCCGCGACCTCGCACACGTTGAGCTCGGGACGGACCTCGTCGTTGACCACGACGTAGCTGGAGACGACGTAGCCGCGCTGGACGCCGTCGACGGTGAAGAACAGCCGGAGCATGCCGTTGCGGGGGAGCGGCAGCGGCCCGAGCATCCCCGTCTCGGGGTCGAGGGGCAGGTCCAGCTCCTCGACGTGGTCCTCGACCAGCCCCTCGCCCTGCACCTGCTCGACGTGGACGTGGGCGTCGGGCGAGCGCGGCACCAGGGCGATCGACCGCTCGCCGTCCGGCTCGCCGGGGCCCCCGCTGCCGGCGTCGCAGCGCAGGTGCAGGTCGCCGAGGCCGGGGACGGAGGTCACCTGGGAGGAGCCGCGCGCGGCGTCGGCGGCGCCGTGCCAGCTGACCCCGATCCGCTGGTCGAGGCGGGTGCGGAGGACGGCGTCGATCCGGCACGAGCGCCAGCTCATCGGGTGCTCGAAACCGGTCCACCACCAGTTCACCTCGAACGACGTCACCGGCTTCGGGGAGACGCCGGCGGCCGGGCGGTGCCGGCCCGGGCGCTGGCTGATGACACCGTCCAGGTGCCCCGAGGAGTAGTTCTCGATGGACGCGCGCTGGTTGAGGCCCTCCCCGGCGTACGCCCCGGTGCCCCCGCGACCGTCGTCGGCGGCCGTGGCGTACCGGTAGACGCGTGCGGTCTTCACCGCGACCACGGCGCGGTCGTTCTTCGTCTCGTGCTTGGCCATCCACATCTGCGTCTCGGCGCTCCGGTCGTTGGCCCGCAGCCGGACGAGCGTGGCGTCGGGCCGGCACACCAGCGTGAGCGTGCCGATGCCGGGGACGACGGCGGTCCGGGTGAAGACCTTGTTCCTCGCGGCGCCGTTCCACGCGACGGTGACCCGCTGGACGCGCAGGTCCTCGGCACCGGTGCCCCTGCCGGGGCCGGCGGCGTACGACGCGGGCGCGGTGGTTCCGCAGACGCCGACCGCCGCCGCCACGACCAGGACGGCGAGGACGCCGGCGAGCGCGCGCAGCCGGGTCACCGTGCCGGGTTCTCCGCCGGGGCCGGCCCGGCGGTCGGCTCGAGGGCCGCCTCCTCGCCGGGGCTCACCAGCACCGGCTGCGCGTCGCCGGTGAGCCAGGACAGCTGGGTGCGGACCGCGGCCTCGGGCAGCGGGACCAGCTGGGTGTCCTCGGCGAGCCGGTCGGCGTCACCGAGGTAGCTCTCGAGGAAGGCCCGGACCTCGCGGCGCTGGAGGGAGCGGGTGGTGGTCGTGATCAGCAGCTGGCGCGCGAGCGGGTACTCCCCACTGGTGATCGTGCGCTGGCTGGGGAAGATGCAGTTGCGCTCGCCCTCGGGCGTGGTGATCTCGAACGGACGCAGCTGGTCCTCGAACAGCTCGTAGTAGCTGAACCGGAAGTACGCCACGTGCCCGCGCACCTGCTCGTCGCGGCGCCGTGCGTCGCGGGCCTGCACGAACCGGTCGCGGACGCGCGCCCACGTGGCACGCGCCTCGTCCCGGTCGGCGCGCGCGTCGTCGCGGGCGGCGACGGCGTCGCGGACGCGCTGCCGGTCCCGCTCCTGGTCGGCCGGGCTGCGCCGGTCGGCGATCCCCTTCGCCCGCTCCCGCCAGGCGGCCTCGACCTCGTCCTGGGCGTCGTCGAGCACCTGCTGCCGGGTGATCAGCGAGCTGCGTGCCGCGTCGCGGACCCGGGCGCGGTCGGCGTACTCGCGCGCCAGCCGCTCGTCCTCGTCGTCGCCGACGACGAAGAACCGCGACCCCTGGTCCGACTCCGAGGCCTGGTAGTCCGAGCGCAGGTTGGTCATCCCGGGCTGCGGTGCGTCCAGGACGTTGCGGCCGAAGAAGCTGAACGCGTTGTTGTCGGCGTCGGGCCCCCCGACGACCAGCGGGACGTCGTCGAGGCCGACCTGCTCCCAGCTGGTGATCGGCGAGCCGGCGCGGTAGATGTCGCGGACCTGCTCGGTGGTCAGGCAGTCGCCGCCGACGTCGGACTCGGACTTGATCGCCACGACCACCGCGTCCGCCGCGATCTGGAGCTGGACGACGTCGAGGCCGACGCTGCGGCAGGCGTCCCACTCGGCGCGGCTGATCGGCCGGGCGGAGTCGACCAGGTCGATCTCGCCGGCGCACAGCTCCTGGAAGGCCACCTCCTCGCCGTTGTCCCCCGCCTCGACCGTGACCGACGTGCCCGTGTCGCGGAACGCGTCGCTGGCGGCCGGCGTGAGGGAGCCCCCGGGCGTGCCGTCGAGCTGGACGACTCCGGCGGGCCGACCGGGGAGGGCGGCGTTGCGCCGTTCGATGGCCTCCTGCTCGCTGGTCTCGGCCTCGACCTGCGCGGCCTGCTGCCGCGCGACGACCGCGGTCGCCTGCTCCCCGCCGTCGTCGGAGCAGCCGGCGAGGAGCACCGCGGCGGCCAGCAGGACCGCCGGGAGCACGGCCCGGGTGTGGGGTGCGCGCATCTCAGAGCCCTCCGGTGTCGGTCGGTGCGGGGGAGGGGAGCAGGCCGCTGGGGTCGGAGTCGCGCTCCGGCGGGTACTGGTAGCGGCGGTCGGGCAGCTCCACGACCTCGAAGTCGTCGAGGAAGAGCCCCTGCAGCTCGTTGCCCGAGATCAGGTCGGCGGTGACGTCGCGCTGGGCGTAGAGCGTGGGCACCTGCGCGCGGTCGACCACGATCGCGCCGTAGGTGCGCAGCGCGACGATGATCGCGTCGGCCAGCCGCTGCTGCTGGGCGCTGAGCCGGATCGGCTCGCCGCTGTCGGGGTCGACCGGCGTCGCGGGCACGACGTCGGCCTTGAGCCGGATCCGCGCGCCCTCCGGCAGCGACTCGGCGGAGCCGTTGCCGTCGGTGGAGGAGGCCGGCTGCACGAACGAGCCCTCGGCCGGGCCGGGCACGCTGATCGCCAGCGCGTGGTCGATCTCCCCGGCCTGCAGCTCCCCGGGCCGGATCAGGCCCGCGAACAGCGGCAGCCCGGAGCCGCGGGCCCCCACGACCTGCGGCTCGCTGTAGCCGGGGCCGTCGAGGTCCCACTCGCGCATGAAGTGGTAGGAGATCGAGCCGTCGTCCTCGCGGCGGGCGCGCCACAGGTCGTAGGCCACGGACTCGGCCGTGTCGAAGATCGTGAACCACCCGTCGTACCGGGGGTCGGGGTCGATGTCGGCGGGGATGTCCAGCACGAGGGTGTCGTCGCCGTCCCCGCACCGGGCCTGGCGGCACACGACGTCGGTCGGCTCGCCGCCCGCGACGACGGGCGTGGTCCACGCCTCGGTGTTGATGTAGACCGGGTCCTCGATCCGGCGCGGCTGGGTGACGACGCGGTCGCCGGTCTCCCGGACGCCGACGCGCAGGGTGGCGAGGTCCATCATCCGCTCCGACCGGGGGTCGACCGGGGCGCCGTCGACACGGGTGTTCCAGGGCGAGTCGGGCGCGAAGTACACCTGCTCGCCGGGCTCGAGCCCACCGTCGGAGGCGTGGGGGTCGATGGTGACGTCGGCGGCGTCCGGGGTGCGGCCGGAACCGGCGTCGTCCTCGCCGCCGCAGCCGGCGAGCAGGAGCGCGGCCGCGGCGACCAGGACGAGCGCCGCGCGGGTACGTCGGGGCGTGGGGCGGGTGCGCATCTGGCGGCTCATCGCATCGGGGGCAGGTCGGCGGGGTGCCCGGACGGCGGGCCGGTCCTGGCGTAGGGGTCGGCCAGCCGGGCGAACCGGTCCAGGGCGTCGCCGACCTGCGCCAACCGGCGGCCGTCGTCGGCCGCGGGGTCGGCCACCCCGGCCCGGGCGCGGGCGGCGGCGAGGATCGCGTGCGCCTCGCGGCGGGCGTGCAGCCGGACCAGCTCGGCGTCGAGCTCGGCCTGCGCCATCAGCTGCTCGCACCGGCGGGCGGCCTCGGCCTCCATCGCGGCCACGTGCAGCCGGCCCGCCTCCTCGGTCGCGCGGATCCGGGCGAGGGCCTGGGCCGCGACCTCCGCGACGGAGGCGCTGAGGTGGCGGCTGTCCTCGAGCGGGTCCGCGGCGGGCGGGTCGATCGGCGGGTGGACGAGGGTGACCGCCTCGCTCGGCGGCTCCTCCACCGGCTCGGGCTCTGGGTCCGGCTCTGGGTCCGGCTCGGGCTCGGGCTCGGGCTCGGGCTCCGGCTCCGGCTCGGGGGCGGGGTCGGGCTCCGGCTCCGGCTCGGGGGCGGGCTCCGGCTCGGCCTCCGGGGCGGGCTCGGGGGCGAGGAGGTGGCTGAAGTCGACGGCACCGATCCGCTCCCCGCCGCGGCCGCGCGGGCCGCCGGCGGACAGGATGTCGTCGAGCGAGGGCGGGGGAGCGATGGGCAGGTCGCCGGCGGTCACGGGGTCACCTCCGGCACGTCGACGGGCTCCCCGGTGGTGGAGCCGGCGGTGGACTCGGTGGTGGACCCGGCGGCGGGGTCGTCGGTGAGGGACTCCTCGCCGCGCTCGAAGCCGGACGGCACGGCGACCAGCGTGTAGCGCGGGGTCGTGTAGGCGACGGTCAGCAGCGCGTCGGAGCCGTCGGCGGCCTCGGGGTAGAGCTGGCTGAGCAGGTCCTCGCCCGCGCCGGTGCTGAGCAGCATGAAGTCGACGTGGCGGGCGGGGTCCTTGGCGGCGGCGAGCCAGGGCCCGTCGGAGGCGTCGACGCGGTCGAAGAAGAGGTCCGGTCGGCCGGTCAGCAGCATGACGCCGTAGGTCTGGGCGTTGTCGGTGAGGATCGAGCTGCGCCGCGAGACGTTGTCGCGGATCCAGTCGGCCATCGCCTCCTCGGACATGATCCCGACCGTCGAGCCGTCGAGGGTCCGCGCACCCTCCTGGGACTCGCCGGTGGAGACGGCCGCGGCGAACGTCGACTCGAGGTTCTGGTACTCGTAGGTCTTCATGGCCTGGAACGTCCACGGGATGCTCGCCAGCAGGCCGACCACGAGCACCGCGCTGACCAGCGTGCTGCCCTCGCCGGCCGAGCGGGCCAGCCAGATCGCCCCGATCACCGACAGCAGCAGGATCGGCAGCGCGTTGCGCATCAGCAGCGGGGAGTCGGTCAGCCGCAGCGCGACGGCCAGGGCGGGGGTGAGCACGGCCGCGGCGAGCATGATGCCCAGCCACAGCGCGAAGGTGTTGCGGCGGGCGACGCCGGCGAAGACCAGGACGGGGAGCACGACGATCGCCAGCGGCGCGCCGTGCAGCACCAGCCGGCCGGTCGCGGCCGCGAGCTCGACCAGGCTGAACGACGGCAGGCCGCCGGAGGAGGAGACGTCGCTGCTGTCGGTGATCCAGCTGAAGGGGTCCAGTAGCAGCAGCGCGTTGAACGCCGTCCACAGCGCGATGACGTAGACGGTGGGCGCGGCGAAGCCGACCGCGGTGCCCTCGACCTCGGTGCCGTCCGCGCCGAGGCGGGCCAGCACGGCGGCGACCATCAGCAGCGAGAGCACGAACCACAGCAGGCTGGAGTAGCCGGCGAGGGCGGCGACCGAGTAGGCCAGCCCGGCGATCATGACGAACCGGATGTCGGCGGTGACGTACCACGCGAAGAGCGCGCCGAGCGCGACCACGACGAACGAGATCCAGATGAAGTGGCGGGCCCCGCCCGCGGCGTACAGCACGACCAGCGGGTTCGCGCCGAGCGCGAGCAGCACCGCGACGCGCAGCGGCGCGAGCACCTGCGCGCGGCGCATCATGGTGTTGAGCGTCATCAGGGTCAGGCCGGCGAAGACCGCCGAGGCGAGCGGGACGACGACCAGCGAGCGGGCCGGCCCGCTGAGCACGGTGAGCGGCGTGAGCAGCAGGGTGGCCAGCGGCGGGTAGTCGAAGCCGAGCGCGGAGAGCTTGGTCGGGTCGTTGTGCCACACCATGAGGGCCCGGTTGAGCCGGTCGAGGGTCTCGAAGCCGACGACGTGCTTCTCCACGACCAGCCAGTAGCCGAACCAGCCGTAGGCGAGGGTGGACAGCCCCAGGACGAGCAGGCTCTCCCAGCGCCGGCGCGGTACGTCGGCGGGCCGGCGGCCGACGGCCTGGACGACACCGGCCAGCCGCTCGCGGTTGCTGAGCACCCTCGGCGGCGTGCCCGGGACCGGCGGCGGGCCCGGAACCGGGGCCTGGGTCGTCGCGCTCATCCGTGCGCCTCGTCGAGGCCGTGCTCGGTCTTCTCCCAGTAGAAGGGGTTCGTGAACAGCTGGATGAAGCCCTTCCAGGCGGCCCAGCTCATCAGCCCCCAGTAGAGCGGCGACAGCAGCGCGGTCCGGGTGATGCCGAACTCCCCGCGCTGGAGCGAGCCGGCGACGTTGAGGTAGACGAAGATGAAGTTGCCGACGAAGAGCATCGCGCTCGCGGCGTAGAAGACGATCCCGGGGAACAGCTGCTGGATGAAGCCCCACTGGGTCAGGACGTAGAGCGTGGTGAGGGCCCAGAAGACCGGGTTCATCAGCAGCACGAACGCGCTGCCCATCGTCAGGTTGAAGCTCGCGAAGCCCCGGACGCCGGTCTGCGCCAGCAGCGCCGCGGGGTTGCGCATGTGCACCAGCCAGGTCTGGAAGTAGCCCTTGTTCCAGCGGCTGCGCTGGCGGATCCAGTTCGGGACGACCGAGTTGGCCTCCTCCAGCGTGGTGGAGTCGATCATCGCGGTGCGGTAGCCCTCGCGGTGCAGCCGGATGCCGAGGTCGGCGTCCTCGGTGACGTTGAAGGGGTCCCAGGCGCCGAGCTCGCGCAGCACCGAGGTGCGGAAGTGGTTGGAGGTCCCGCCGAGCGGGATCGGCGACTCCGAGGCGCCCATCGCTGGCAGCACGAGCTCGAAGTGCATGGAGTACTCGTTGGCGAACCAGGCGGTCAGCAGGTTCTGGTCCTGGTTGAAGTGGTTGAGCTTGGCCTGGATGCACACGACGTTCGGGTCGACCCGGTCGAAGGCGATGATCGCCTTCTTCAGCTGGTCGGGGTCGGGCCGGTCCTCGGCGTCGAAGATGACGCAGTACGTCCCGGTCGCGAGCTGGAGGCCGTAGTTGCACGCCTTCGGCTTGGTCTTGGGCTGGCTGTCGGGGACGACGACCATGCTGAAGTGCGGCGGGAGCGCCATCGAGCGGATCTTCTCGACGGTCTCGGTGTCGTCCTCCTCGCACAGCAGCTTCACGTCGAGCCGGGTGCGCGGGTAGTCCAGGGCGTTGATGTCGCGGACCAGCCGCGGCACGATGCCGGCCTCCTTGTAGAGCGGGACCAGGATCGTGTAGACCGGCAGCCGCCGCTCGTCGAGGGCCGCGACCTCCTCCTCGCTCACGTCGGTCTCCAGGTGGGTCCCGAGCGCGCGGAGGGTCAGCCGGAACTTGTAGACCGAGACGACCAGGTAGATCGCGCTGCAGAGCCCGACCAGACCGATCAGCGTCGCCGTCGGCCAGATCGCCAGGCAGATGACCGTGGCGGCGAGCGCCATGACCAGCACGGCCTTCTGGGTCCCGGAGATGACGACGTGCGCGGAGGACTCCGGGCGGGCCTCCATCAGGCCGGTGGTCGCCACGTCGGCGTAGTGGGCGGCGTGCACCCGCTGGAGGAGCTGGTCGAGGTCGGTGCGGTTGGCGAGCAGCGGGCGGACCGGCAGGCCGAGCGCGCGCTCGACCTCGGCGGTCGCCTCGGCGTCGAGCGGCCGGGCGACGGCGAGGAGCACCGTGCCGTCGGCCTCGGCGACGGGGAGGACCCGCAGCCGCTGCGCGACCGGCTCGGGGACGCGGCGGGCCAGCTCGAGGTCGGGCTCGACGTCGACCAGCCCCACGCGCTGCATCTGGTGGATCTCCGAGAGCGCCGCGACGAGGACGTCCTCGGGGACCGCCTCGTGGGCGACCAGGATGTCGCCGAGGGGGTCGCCGGTGCGGGCGTGCTCGAGCATGGCCACACGCAGCTGGTCGGTGGTGACCAGCCCGCTGCGGGTGAGCATCTGGGCCAGCTGGAGGCGTGCGCGGCGGCCCTCGGGGGTCTCCACGTCGGCGGGGAGCGACGGGTGGGCCGCGTCGATGGCGGCGGTGACCTCGTTGACGGTGTGCTTGACCAGCCGCACGGGCCGGTCGGTGCGGCCGGCGACCTGCTCGGCGACGACCTCGGCGACGATCGGGTCGCCCGGGTCGGCCGCGGCGACGAGCACGGTGCCCTCGGAGACGGCGTACGGCAGCACCCGGAAGGTCCGGCAGACGCCCTCTGGGACCAGCGCCCGAACGGCCGGGTCGGTGCCCTGTGCCAGGCGGGGCAGGACGGTGCCTGCCGGGGTCGCGGCGCGGGGCGCTCCCTCCGCGGTGGTCGTCATCGGGCGCCGGCCCCGAAGCCGTGCGCCGCCGGCGGCTGCGCCCCGGCGTCGGCACCGGCGGTGAGGGCCGGGGCGGCCGGGGTGCGCCCGGAGCGGGGCCGCATCACGGTGTAGACGAGGAAGGCCAGGAGCAGGGCGACGAGCGGCGCGACGAGGAAGGTCACGAAGACGACGACGAAGACGAGCAGCGTCACGACGAGGCCCACCCCGGCCGCTCCGACCGACGTGCCCCCCGGCTTGGGCGCAGACCTCTGCACCGACATGTGGATCCCCCCTGTGCTGCTGCGGCGACGGCCCCGAGGGGACCGCTCCCGAGCTGTCAGCACGCGACCCTAGGAGGTCGCGGCGGGGCCGGCGGGACGGAAAGCCCTGGTCAGGGGCTTCTTTGAGGACCTCTTGCGTTTCGCGGCCGAGCGGACTGGACCGATGCGGGCCCTTCCTCCGTTTTTCCTCAAGACGGCACGCGCGGGCCGGTCGGTTGCTACCCGGCCGGCGACGCCGGGGAGACCGGGGACGCCGGCGCGGAGGGCACGGCGGCGCTGCCGCCCATCAGCCGTGCCGCGAGCCGACCCCAGTCGGTCGGCTCCGCCGGGGCCTCGGCGAGCAGCGACATCGGGTCGCCGGCGTGGTCAGCCCACACCCAGAACAACGAGCCGATGCCGTGGTCGGCCGCCCAGGCCAGGTAGTCCTCGACGAACCCGTCGAGGGGGTCCTCCGCGCCGAGCTCGCCGGTGATGACCGGGACGCTGTCGGCCAGCGGGGCCAGCACCCGGTCCCAGCAGGCGCGGTCGGCGCAGGCCTTGAAGTCGTAGGCGTGGAAGGACGCGACGAGCTGGTCGTCGTCGGGCGCGAACTCCAGCCAGTGCTCGAGGTCGTTGGCGTAGTCCAGCCCGCCCAGCAGCACCGGCTGCTCCGCGCCGGCGTCGCGGATGGTGGAGACCACCCGGGCCATGCCCTGCACGGGGAACGTCACCCGCCCGTCGGTCGCCGTCCGGTCGTCCTCGACCGGTGCGCCGCAGCCGCCGTCGCGCCAGCACGGCCAGGTCAGCTCGAAGACCAGCCGGTCGGCGCCGTCGTAGCGGCTGTACGGCTCGTTGAACGCGTCGAACATCACCGAGGGGTCGTCGCGGTACGCCGTGGCCACCGAGGTCCAGAAGGCGAGGGACTCGGGGTCGGGCATCGCGAGGTTGCCGAACTCCGGGGCGGTCAGCCGCTTGCGGCTGTGCAGGTCGAGCACCACCACCAGCCCGGCGCGGTGCAGGGCGTCGACGAAGCGGCGCACCTCGGCGCGGTAGCCCTGCGGGCTGCGCTCGTCGTGCTGGTCGCTCACCGGGGCGCCGCGGGTGCCCAGCCAGCAGTCCTGGTTGAGGGGCAGGCGCACGGTGTTCGCGCCCCAGCGCGCGATCGCCTCGGCCTCACCGGTGTAGGGGTCGCCGCCGAGGAGCGAGTCGAGCGCGGAGTAGCCCCAGCCCTGGGCGCAGGCGTACTCGAAGCTGCTCCAGCTGACCCCGCGGGGCGTGAACGCCGCACCCGTGCGGGAGTCGACCAGCCGGTCGCCGTCGACGCGCACGTGGGCCGCGCCGCCGGCCGGGTCGTCGGCGGGGTCGCCTCGCAGGGCCACCGCCACGGCGGCGGCGCCGACGAGCAGCAGCACGACCGCCGGCACCAGCCAACGCAGCACCCGACGCGCAGGACGGACCACGGAGCCCCCCTCTCCCGGGCGTCATCGTAGGTCCGCATCCGTGGGACCGCGGAGTTTCGAGGATGCCCGAGGGTTAGATTGAGGGCGTGTCCGAGACCGTCTTCACCTACGCAGCACCGGCGCTGAAGTTCGGTACCGGCGCCTCCGACGAGATCGGCCACGACCTGCGCTCGTACGGCGCGCAGCGGGTCCTGCTGGTCACCGACCCGGGCGTCGCCGCAACCGGCCACCCGGCGCGCATCGCCGAGCAGCTCGCGGCCCGCGGCCTCGAGGTCACGACGTACGACCGCGCCCGCGTCGAGCCGACCGACACCTCCCTGGTCGAGGCGATCGAGTTCGCTCGCGACGCCGGTCCCTTCGACGCCGTGGTCGCGGTCGGCGGCGGCTCGGCGATCGACACGGCCAAGGCGGTCAACCTGCTCACCACCAACCCCGGTGAGCTCATGGACTACGTCAACGCCCCCGTCGGGAAGGCGCTGGCCCCCACCGAGCCGCTGCTCCCGCTCGTCGCCGTGCCGACCACCACCGGCACCGGCTCGGAGAGCACCACCATCTGCGTGCTCGACGTGCTCGCGCTGCACGTGAAGACGGGGATCAGCCACCCCGCGCTCCGGCCCCGGCTGGCCGTGGTCGACCCCGCGCTGACGATGACCCAGCCCGCGATGGTGACCGCCGCGTCCGGCATGGACATCCTGTGCCACGCACTGGAGAGCTACACGGCGCGCTGGTACGCCGACTTCGACGCCAAGCAGCCCGAGCAGCGGGTGCCGTACTGCGGTGCGAACCCGGTCGCGGACATGTGGTCGGAGAAGGCGCTGTCGCTGCTGGCCGGCGCCTTCCGCACGGCGGTCCGCGACGGCTCCGACACCGTCTCGCGCGAGCAGATGGCGCTCGCCGCGACCTTCGCCGGCCTGGGCTTCGGCAACGCCGGCGTGCACATCCCGCACGCCAACGCCTACCCGATCGCCGGCCGCGTCCGTGACTTCCGCCCCGAGGGCTACCCGGCCGACGAGCCGATCGTGCCGCACGGCATGGCGGTGTCCCTGACCGCGCCGGAGGCGTTCCGCTTCACCTTCGCGGCCGACCCCGGGCGCCACCTGCGTGCCGCGAGCCTGCTCGAGCCCGACGCCGACCTCGGCGCGGGCCCCGACGTCCTGCCCGGGGTGCTGACCCGGCTGATGCGCGACATCGGCATCCCCAACGGCCTGGCCGAGGTCGGGTACGGCGACGGCGACGTCGAGCCGCTCGTCGACGGCGCCCTCAAGCAGCAGCGCCTGCTGGCGACCGCTCCGCGGGAGGTGACCGGCGAGGACCTCGCGTCGGTCTTCCGCGGGTCGATGGAGCACTGGTGACCGCTCGCCTCACCTTCGCCGGCTCCGTCGTCTGCTTCCTCCTCGCCCTGGTGTCCGCGGGTCTCCTGCTGCCCGCCGAGGTGCCGCTCCACTTCGGCGGCTCGGGCGAGCCGGACCGGTGGGGGAGCCGCACCGAGGCGCTGGTGACGATGGGCCTCGGCGGCGGGCTGCTCGCCCTCCTGCTGGGGGGCGGCGCCGCCCTCGTCGACATGGTCCCGGTGGTCCACCTCAACGTCCCGCACAAGGCCTGGTGGATCGCCACGCCCGCACGGGAGCGCCGGGTGCGGTCGATGATGCGCACGGACCTCTACGCCATCGCCGCCGCGACCATGCTGCTGCTCGTGGTGGTCGTGGTCGCCACGACCGGCGCGGCCCGGTCGGAGGACCCGGCCCTCGGGCCCCTCTTCCTCGCCGGCCTCGCCTGCTACCTGACCTTCGTGACCGGCTGGACGGCCTGGTCGCTGCGCACCCGCTACCGCCCGAGGACCGACACGTGACCGTGACCGACCCCGCTCCCGCCGGCCCCGAGACCGGCCCCGAGACCGGCACCGTGACCAGCGCCGACCTGCTCGTCGAGCTGCGTCGGCGCGGCGTGACCGACGCGGACGACTCGACGCTGACCCGGGCGCTGTACTCCTCTGACGCCTCGTTGTACCGGGTGGTGCCGCAGGCGGTGGTCCGCCCGCGCGACGCCGACGAGCTGACGGCGGTGGTCGACGTGGCACGGGCGCTGCGGGTGCCGCTGACGATGCGCGGCGCGGGCACCTCGATCGCCGGCAACGCGGTGGGCCGCGGGCTGGTCGTGGACACCGTGAAGCACCTGGACCGGGTGCTCGAGGTCGACCCCGAGGCGCGCACGGCCCGGGTGCAGCCGGGCGTGGTGCACCAGGTGCTGCAGAAGGCGGCCGCGCCGCACGGGCTGCGGTTCGGGCCGGACCCCTCGACGCACACCCGCTGCACGATCGGCGGGATGATCGGCAACAACGCCTGCGGCTCCCGCGCGCTGGGCTACGGCCGGACCTCCGACAACGTGGTGGCGATCGACCCGGTCTGGGGCACGGCCGCCGACGACGTACCGGCCCGGCTGGCTGCCTTGGCCGAGGAGCACCTGGGGCACGTCCGCACGACGTTCGGCCGGTTCTCCCGCCAGGTCAGCGGCTACTCCCTGGAGCACCTGCTGCCCGAGCGCCGCTCGGTCGACCGGTTCCTGGCGGGCTCCGAGGGCACCCTGGCGGTGGTCCGCGAGGCCACGGTCCGGCTGGTCGAGGAGACCCCGCGACAGCTGGTGGTGCTCGGCTACCCCTCGATGGTCGACGCCGCGGACGCGGTGCCGGCGATCCTGGCCGCCTCGGGCCGGCCCGTGGACGCCTCGGTGGGCGTCGAGCGCGGCGGCCTCGTGGCGTGCGAGGGCCTGGACGCCCGCATCGTCGACCTGGTGCGCGCCCGCGGCGGAGCGGTGCCCGACCTGCCGCGTGGCGCCGGGTGGCTCTTCGTGGAGGTCAGCGACCCGGGCCTGCTGGCGCCGGTCGTGGCGGTCGCCGGTGCCCTGGAGTCGCGGGTCGTGGAGTCCGCGGCCGAGGCCGCGGCGCTGTGGCGGATCCGCGAGGACGGCGCCGGGCTGGCGGCGCGCTCGCTGGCGCGGCCGGCGCACGCGGGCTGGGAGGACGCCGCCGTGCCGCCGGAGCACCTGGGTGCCTGGCTGCGCGACTTCGACGAGCTGCTGCGCGAGCACGACCTGGACGGGGTGCCCTACGGCCACTTCGGCGACGGCTGCGTGCACGTCCGCATCGACTTCCCCTTCACTCCCGGCGGTGGCGGGGCCGGGGGCGGGGACTCGCGGTTCCGGGAGTTCCTGGTCGCGAGCGCGACGCGGCTGGCGCACTACGGCGGCTCGCTGTCGGGCGAGCACGGCGACGGCCGGGCGCGCTCGGAGCTGCTTCCGCTGATGTACGACGAGGCGTCGCTGCGGCTCTTCGGCGCGGTCAAGGCGATCTGCGACCCCGACGGGATCCTCAACCCCGGCGTGCTGGTCGACCCCGACCCCCTGGACGCCGACCTGCGCCCCGAGCAGCCGCGGGCGCGGGTGCGCACCGCGCTGCGGTTCCTCCACGACGAGGGCTCGATGGGTGACGCGGTGCACCGCTGCACCGGCGTCGGGAAGTGCGTGGTGCCCTCCCTGCCCGGCGCGGGTGTGATGTGCCCCTCCTACCTGGCCACGCGCAACGAGAAGGACTCCACCCGCGGCCGCGCCCGGGTGCTGCAGGAGGCCCTCGACGGCTCGCTGGTGGGCGGCCTGAAGGACCCCGCGGTCCACGAGGCGCTCGACCTGTGCCTGTCGTGCAAGGGGTGCGCCTCGGACTGCCCGACCGGCATCGACATGGCGACCTACAAGTCCGAGACGCTGCACCAGACCTACTCCGGCCGCCGGCGGCCGCTGACCCACTACACCCTGGGCCGGCTGCCGAGGTGGGCCGCGCTGGCCGCGCCGATGGCGCCGGCGGTCAACAAGATGATGCGGTCCGGGACGCTGGCCCGGGTGGCGAAGGCGACCGCCGGGATCGACCAGCGGCGCTCGGTCCCGCTCTTCGCCGAGCGCACCCTGCGCAAGCAGGCGGCCCAGCAGCAGGCCCAGCAGCAGGGCCGGCAGCAGGGCCGGCCGAGCGGGCAGGTCGCGGGCGCGGAGGCGCCGGACGTGTGGCTGTGGGCGGACTCCTTCACCGACCACTTCCAGCCCGGCAGCGGGCTGGCGGCCATCCGCTTCCTGGAGTCGACCGGGCTGCGGGTGCGCGTGATCCCGGAGTCTGCGTGCTGCGGGCTGACCTGGATCACCACCGGCCAGCTGGACAAGGCCCGGCGCATCGCCGCCCGCACGGCGGCCACGCTCGCGCCGTACGTCGAGAGCGGCGTGCCGGTCCTCGGCGTCGAGCCCTCCTGCCTGGCCTCGTTGCGCAGCGACCTGGCCGAGCTGACCGAGGACCCCCGGGCGGCCGTGGTGGCCGGGGGAGTCCTGACCTTCGCCGAGCTGCTCGAGCGGCTCGAGGTCGCGCTGCCCGACCTCACCGGCGTCGAGGTCGTCGCGCAGCCGCACTGCCACCAGTCGGCGGTGCTCGGCTGGGCCGCGGACCAGCGGCTGCTGGAGCGGGCCGGCGCCACCGTCACCCGGGTGCCGGGCTGCTGCGGGCTGGCCGGCAACTTCGGCGTCGAGAAGGGCCACTACGAGACCTCGGTGGCGGTGGCGGAGACCCACCTGCTCCCCGCCGTGCGGGCCAACCCGCAGGCGGTCGTGCTGGCCGACGGGATGTCGTGCAAGATCCAGCTCGACGACCTCGCGGACGTCCCGGCGCTGCACCTGGCCGAACTGCTCGCCAGTAGGCTCGAGGGGTGAACCCGCGCCACCGCAGACTCGTCATCCCGGTCGCGCTGGCGGTCCTCCTGGTCATCGTCGTCGTCTCGGCCGTGGTGAACCGGTGAGCGAGCCGCTCCTGCGCGTCCTGGCCCGGATGCGGGGCCACCTGCTCGACCCCGAGGTGCTCGTCAAGGCCGTGGCCTCGGGCAAGCAGAAGGGCCAGCAGCCGCGCTGGCGCCGCGTCGAGCTGCGCTACGTCGACATCAAGGCCGGGCGCCACCTCCAGGTCACGGCGTACGACGCCACGCAGGCCCACACCGCCAACCACGCCGTCGGCGACGCCGCCCGCGACGCGGTCGACGAGCTGCTCGACGAGCCGTTCGCCAGCTGGCACGTCGAGACCACGACCGAGTCGCACCAGGTCCGGGTCACCAAGAAGCTCGAGGCGGTCGTGCACACCACCGCCCGCGAGGAGGCCGTCGAGCCCGACCGCGGCCACGACCGCGACAAGGAGCGGCTGCTGCCCGAGGACGACCCGGTCTTCCGCGCGCTCGGACTGGCCGACGCGCAGGGTCGGCTCAAGCCCAGCCGGCACGCCAAGCTGCGCCAGGTCGAGGAGTTCCTCCGGCTGCTCGACTCCTCGGTGACCGACGCGATGGACAAGGGCCACCTGCGCCGGCCGACCGCCGAGGAGCCGCTGCGCGTCGTCGACCTCGGCTGCGGCAACGCCTACCTGACCTTCACCGCGCAGCGCTACCTCTCCGAGGTGCGCGGGCTGCCGGTCGTGGTCACCGGCGTCGACGTCAAGGAGCAGTCGCGCGAGCACAACAGCGCGGTCGCCGCGCAGCTCGACGTGCACGCGGAGTTCGTCGTCGGCTCGATCGCCGGTGCCGAGCTCGACCCGGCCCCGGAGGTGGTGCTGGCGCTGCACGCGTGCGACACCGCCACCGACGAGGCGCTCGCCCGTGCGGTGGAGTGGGACGCCCAGCTCGTGCTCGCCGCGCCCTGCTGCCACCACGACATCGCCGCGCAGCTGCGGCGGTCGCCGACCCCGGCGCCGTACGCGCTGCTCACCCGGCACGGCATCCTCCGCGAACGGCTCGCCGACACCCTCACCGACGGCCTGCGCGCCGCCCTGATGCGGATGCAGGGCTACCGCGTCGACGTCGTGCAGTTCGTGGAGTCCCAGCACACCCCGCGCAACACCATGCTCCGCGCCGTGCGCACGGGTTCACCGGTCAAGGGCGGCGGGGTGCGCAAGGAGTACGACGAGCTCGTCACCACCTGGTCGATCCGGCCGAAGCTGGCCGAGCTGCTCGGACTGCCCGGACTGCCCGGGACGGGCTGATGCCGCTGGAGCGGGCGCTGACCGCGCTGGCCGTCGTGCCGTTCCTGCTCGGCGCCGCGTCCGCGCCCGCGGGTGCCGACGGGGAGGTCGCCTTCCGCTTCACCGACCCCGAGATCGTCGAGTCCAGCGGGCTGGCCGTCGTCGACGGGCTGTTCGTCACCGTCAACGACTCCGGCGACACCGGCCGGGTCTTCACGGTCGACCCCGCCACCGGCGACACGGTCGGGGTGACCACGTGGGCCGACGACCCGGTCGACGTCGAGGCGGTGGCGCCCGCCGGCGGCGGGTCGGTGTGGGTCGGCGACATCGGCGACAACCCGGGCACCCGGTCCTCGGTCACGGTGGCCCGGGTCCCGGTGGGCCGCGGGGAGCGGTCCGTCACCGGGACGACCGACGTGGCGACGTACACGCTGGTGCACCCGGAGGGCCCGCAGGACGCCGAGTCGCTGCTGGTCGAGCCGGGGACCGGCCGGCTGGTGGTGGTCAGCAAGACGATCTTCGGCGCGGAGGTGCTCGAGGCGCCCGAGCGGCTGCGCGAGGGCGTCGACAACGAGCTGGTGCCGGTGGGTGCCGGGCTGCCGATCGCGACGGACGGCGCGTTCTTCCCCGACGGCCGCCACCTGGTGCTGCGCGACTACGCCCGTGCGGTGGTCTACACCTGGCCCGACCTGGAGCAGGTCGGCGAGGTGCAGCTGCCCGACCAGCAGCAGGGCGAGGGGATCGCCGTCGACGGCCGCGGCCGGGTCTACGTCAGCAGCGAGGGTGTCGGCGCGCCGGTGCTGCAGGTGCCGCTCCCGGCGGACCTGCGCGCGACCGTGAACGCCACGGACACCCGTCCGGACGGGAGCGGCGGCCTGGGCGTGGACCTGACCGAGGTCCAGGAGGCCGAGCGCCCGGAGTGGCCGTGGTTCATCGGCGGGTTCCTCGGGGTGGCGGTGCTCGTCGCGCTGCTCCGGTCCATGCGGCCCCGCTGAGCCGGTTTGCCCCTCGGTCCGGCGGGACACCGTCGCGGCATGCCCCGTCTGCGTCGTACGTCGCCGGACCAGCCCGGCTGGACGCGTCGGCGTGCCGGCAAGGGCTGGGTCTACCTCGACCAGCACGGCGAGCGTCTGCCCGAGGAGGCGGTCGGCCGGATCCGTGACCTGGTGATCCCCCCGGCGTGGAAGGACGTGTGGGTCACGCCGTACGACAACGGCCACCTGCAGGCGGTCGGGACCGACGACGCGGGCCGGCGGCAGTACCTCTACCACCAGGCCTGGCGCGAGCGGCGGGACGCGGAGAAGTTCGCGCGGATGGAGGAGTTCGGCGCCGCGCTCACCCGCGCCCGCGAGCTGGTGGTCGCCGACCTGGGTCGCGAGGGGATGCCGCTGGAGCGGGCGTGCGCGGCCGCGGTGCGGCTGCTCGACCTCGGCTACTTCCGGATCGGCAACGACGTCTACGCCGACACCAACGGCAGCTTCGGGCTCACCACCCTCGAGCGCCGGCACGTGCGGCGCCAGCAGGACCGGCTGGTCTTCGCGTTCGTCGGGAAGTCCGGTGTGCAGCACCGCATCGAGATCGACGACGCGATCGTGATCGAGACGATCGAGTCGATGCGCCGCAGGCGTGGCGGGCCGGGGCGGCTGCTGTCGTACAAGGAGGGCCGCTCCTGGCGCGACGTCCTCCCCGCGCTCGTCAACGAGTACGTCCGGGCCTCGACCGGGCTCGAGGCCACCGCCAAGGACTTCCGCACCTGGCACGCGACGGTGCTGGCCGCCGCCGCCCTCGCCGCCACCCCCGAGCACGGGGAGAGCGCGGCCTCGCGGAAGCGGGCGGTCTCCGGTGCGATGAAGGAGGTGTCGTCGTTCCTCGGCAACACCCCCACGCTCGCCCGGTCCTCCTACGTCGACCCGCGGGTGATCGAGGCCTACGAGGGCGGGCGGACCATCCACGAGGCCACCGACAAGGAGTACGACTCGCCCGACGAGCGCCAGGCCGGCCTCGAGCGGGCCACCCTCGACCTGCTCCGGGGAGAGTGAGCAGATGCGGATCACCGTCGTCGAGGGCGACATCACCGAGCAGCACGTCGACGCGGTCGTCAACGCCGCCAACCGGCGGATGCGGGGCGGGGGCGGGGTCGACGGCGCCGTCCACGCCGCGGGCGGCCCGGAGGTGCTGGCCGACTGCGAGCGCCGCTTCCCCCGGGGCCTGCCCACCGGCGACGCCGGCTGGACCACGGCCGGCCGGATGCCGGCCCGCTGGGTCATCCACGTCGTCGGCCCGAACCGCACCGCCGGGGAGACCGACCGGTCGCTCCTGACCTCCTGCTACCGCCGGGCCCTCGAGGTTGCCGACGAGCTCGGCGCCCGGTCGGTCGCCTTCCCGCTGGTCTCCGCCGGTGTCTACGGGTGGCCGCTCGACGACGCCGTCGACGCCGCCCTGGAGACCCTCCGCACCACCCGCACCTCCGTCGAGGAGGCGCGGATGGTCGCCTTCGGGCGGCGGGCGTACGACGCCATCAGCTCGCGGCTCGACCCGCCACCCGTCGCGGTCAGGTGAGGCGCTCGAGGACCCAGTCGATGCAGGCGGTGAGGGCCTCGACGTCGGCGGGGTCGACGGCGGGGTACATCGCGATCCGCAGCTGGTTGCGGCCGAGCTTGCGGTAGGGCTCGGTGTCGACGATGCCGTTGGCGCGGAGCACCGCCGCGAGGCGGGCGGCGTCGACCTGCGGCTCGAAGTCGATCGTGCCGATGACCAGCGAGCGGTGCGCCGGCTCGGCGACGTACGGGAAGGCGAGCGGGGAGGCCTCGGCCCAGCCGTAGAGCGCGGAGGAGGAGGCCGTGGTCCGCTCGACCATGCCGGTGAGACCGCCGTTGGCGAGCATCCAGTCCAGCTGCTCGGCCATGAGGAAGAGCGTCGCGACCGACGGGGTGTTGTAGGTCTGGTCCTTGGCCGACTGCTCGATGGCGGTGGGCAGGTCGAAGAACGCCGGGACGTACCGGTCGGAGGCGGCGACGCGCGCCGCCCGCTCCAGCGCGGCGGGCGACATGACCGCCAGCCAGAGCCCGCCGTCGGAGGCGAAGCACTTCTGCGGTGCGAAGTAGTAGGCGTCGACCTGGGTGAGGTCGACCGGCAGCCCGCCGGCGCCGGACGTGGCGTCGACCAGCACCAGCGCCTCGTCGGCGGTGGTGCCGGCGGGCCGGACGACGGGGGCCATGACGGCGGTGGAGGTCTCGTTCTGCGCCCAGGCGTAGACGTCGACGCCCCCCTCGGCCACGGCCGAGGGCAGCGAGCCCGGCGGCGCGGTGACGACGCTCGGCTCCTCCAGCCACGGTGCGGCGGTGGCGGCGGTCGCGAACTTCTGCGAGAACTCCCCGAAGACCAGGTGCTGGCTGCGCCGCTCCACGAGCCCGTACGTCGCGGCGTCCCAGAACGCCGTCGCGCCGCCGTTGCCGAGCACGACCTGGTGCCCCTCCGGCATCGAGAAGAGCTCGGCCAGTCCCTCGCGCACGCGCCGGACGACCGCCCGCACCGGCTCCTGGCGGTGGGAGGTGCCCATCAGCGAGGTGCCGGTCGCGGCGAGGGCGTCGAGGTGCTCGGCCTGCACCTTCGAGGGCCCCGCGCCGAAGCGGCCGTCGGCGGGCAGCAGGTCGGCGGGGATGCGGAGCCGGTCCGGCGACTCCAGGTGGGCCACGTCGGTCATGAACTGCCTTCCGGGTGGGTAGGAGGTGCTCCCTGACGACGCTGTCAGCGCTCCTCGAGTCTCTCAGCAGGCCCGGGGCTCCACGGAATCGGAGGACCTCATGACCGGTGACCACCCCGGGCTGCGCCACCAGTCCGGCGCCCGCACGTCCTTCCGCGTCGCCGGCTGCGTCCTGGCGCCGGTCGGCCTCGCGGTCTCCGGCTACGGCTTCGCCTCCTTCCTCGGCCACGACGGCTGGGACGCGCCGACCACCGGGATCGCCTGCTTCGTCGGCGGCTTCCTGGTCCTCATGGTCGGGGTGCTGTGCCTGCAGGCCGGCTTCGGCGGGGTGGCCGCCCGGTACGGCGCCGGCGAGACCGTGCCCGTCCTCAAGGACTCCGCGTCGTACCTCTCCGACGGGCAGGGGATCATGGGTGCCGGCCGCACCGTCGACGACGGCCCGCAGACCCGCGGGGCGCCGGCGGCCGGCCCGTACTGCCGCTCCTGCGGCGTGCGCAACGACCCGGATGCGAGGTTCTGTGACAGCTGTGGAGGTTCGCTCGCCTGAGGCGGGCGGGGACCGACTACGCGTCGTCCGCGTCGACTACGGCCACCCGGACGCGGTCGCGCTGATCGAGCAGGTCCAGGAGGAGTACGTCACGCGGTACGGCGGCCGCGACGAGTCGCCGGTGGAGCCGGACATGTTCGTGCCGCCGACGGGCAGCTTCTTCGTGGGGTACGTCGGCGGCACCCCGGTCGCCACCGGCGCCTGGCGCCGCTCGGGCGTCGAGGCGCTGGGGACGACCGGGACGGCCGAGGTCAAGCGGATGTACGTCGTGCCCGCGGCCCAGCGCCGCGGCCACGCCCGCCGGATGCTCGAGCACCTCGAGCGGACGGCCGCCGAGGCGGGGTACGAGGCGCTCGTCCTCGAGACCGGCCTGCGCCAGCCCGAGGCCATGGCGCTCTACGAGTCGTGCGGCTACGCCTCGGTCCCGGGCTTCGGCTACTACAAGGACGCCCCGCTGTCCCGCTGCTACGCCAAGGTGCTGACCCCGGCCTGAGGGGTCAGCCCAGGGCGCGGCGCACGGCCTCGGCGAGCGGGGTCACCGGGCGGCCGAGCAGGGACTCGAGGTCGGCGGGGTCGACCTCCAGCTCACCGACCGAGATGGCGCGGTCCACGTCGGCCAGCACGGCGTCCATGGGTGCGGGCACGCCGGCGCCGGCCAGCACCTGGCGGAGCTGCTCGACGGGCACGTCGGTGTAGGCCACCTCCTGGCCGATCGCGCCGGAGACGGCCGCGGCGATCTCGGGGAGCGTGACGGCGGGGCCGCCGAGCTCGTAGGTCCGGCCCTCGTGGCCCTCGCCCGCCAGCACCGCGGCGGCGGCCTCGGCGTACTCCGAGCGGAGCGCCACCGACACCCGGCCCTCCCCGGCGGCGCCGAGCATGCCGTGCTCGCGGTAGGTGTCGACCTGGCCGGTGTAGTTCTCGACGTACCAGGCGTTGCGCAGCACCGTGGTGGCCAGCCCGCTCGCGGCGAGCAGCTCCTCGGTCTCGCGGTGCGCACCGGCGAGCAGCATCGACGTCGTGGTGGCGCGGGGCGCGGACGTGTAGACGAGGTGCGCGACGCCCGCCGCGACGGCGGCGTCGACCACGGTGCCGTGCTGCGCGACCCGGTCGGGCTCGGTGCCGGAGACGAGCAGCACCTTCTCGGCGCCGGCGAGGGCGGCGTCGACGGCGGCGCGGTCGCCGAGGTCGACCCGCAGCACGCGGACGCCGCGTTCGGCGAGGTCGGCGATCCGCTCGGTGGCGCGGCCCGTGGCGGTGATGTCGGCGGCGGGCACGCCGCGCTCGAGCAGGGCCTCGACGGTGAGCCGGCCGAGGTGGCCGGTCGCTCCGGTGACGACGATGGACATGGGTCCTCCTGGGGAGTGTGCGGGGTGGTCGCCCTCCCCAACCGGGCAGGTCAGATGTTGCTTCCCATCGGATAGCAGGCACTTTGAAGTGCACTGGGTACCTGGTGGATAGTGTCCAGGTGAGCACCGCACCCGCCGCCGACCCGTTCTCCGCCGAGTGCCCGACCCGGTCCGTCCTCGACCGGATCGGCGACCGCTGGACCGTGCTGGTGCTCCTCCTGCTGGCCCGCCGCAGCCACCGGTTCACCGAGCTCGCGCGCGGGATCGAGGGGATCAGCCCCAAGGTCCTGACCCAGACGCTGCGGGCCATGGAGCGGGACGGCCTGGCGACCCGCGAGGTCTTCGCCGAGGTGCCGCCGCGGGTGGAGTACACCCTCACCGACCTCGGTCGCAGCCTCGTCGAGGCGGTCGCCGCCCTCGAGGCGTGGACCCGCGGGCACTTCGACGAGGTGCTGGCCGCCCGCGCGGCGTACGACGCGCGGTGACCGGCACCTGACCCGCTCGGGCGGTCCGCGGCGGCCGACCGGGGGAGTCCGCGCCGATCGGCCACGCCCGGGCCGGTCGCGTCCGTACCCTCCTGCGGTGCTCCGACGACTGCTCCGACGCCTGCTGGGACGCCTGGTCCTGCCCCTCCTACTCCTGGTCGCCGTGCTCGCCCCGAGCGTGCCCGCCGCCGGTCTCGAGGACTACGCGCCGTACCAACCGCAGACCAGGTGCTCGCCGCACGCCAAGCCCGGCACCGAGGCGCTCGGCCGGTGGCTCGTGCGCCGCTACGGCGGGTCCTGGGGCGGGGTCTCGCGCAGCTGCGGCAGCGGCACCTCCGAGCATGCCGAGGGCCGCGCCTTCGACTGGACCCTGGACGCGAGCACGAAGCAGGGGCGGCGCACCGCACGCGCGTTCCTCCGCGACGCCTTCGCCGCCGACGCGAAGGGACGCGAGCACGCGAAGGCTCGCCGGATGGGCATCATGTACGTCATCTGGGACGACCGGATGTACGCCGCGTGGGACGCCTTCGAGCCCGAGCCCTACCTGAGCTCCTCGTGCCGCAAGCGCGCGAAGTGCTCGGCCACCCTGCGCCACCGCGACCACGTGCACATCTCGCTGACCCGCAAGGCCGGTCGCGGGAGGACGTCCTGGTACGCCGGGCGGGTCGACGCCGGCTGAGCGGCCGCCCCCGACGGCACCGGAGGACGACACCGGCCGCCGACACGGAGGGGTCGACGGCCGGCGGTGGTCGGTCAGGCGGTGCGGTCAGGCGGTGCGGCTCACTCCGCCCACTCGGCCTTCCAGCCCTCGATGGTCTCGGGCCCGCGCGCGGCGGGGCCGGTGTAGACCGCGGAGGGCCGGATGAGCCGGCCGGTGCGCTTCTGCTCCAGGATGTGCGCCGACCAGCCGCCGGTGCGGGCGCAGGTGAACATCGAGGTGAACATGTTCGCCGGGACCTCGGCGAAGTCCAGGACGATGGCGGCCCAGAATTCCACGTTCGTCTCGAGCACCCGGTCGGGCCGGCGCTCGCGCAGCTCGGCGAGCGCGGCCTTCTCGAGCGCCTCGGCGACCTCGTAGCGAGGCGCGTCGAGCTCCCGAGCGGTGCGGCGCAGCACGCGGGCGCGGGGGTCCTCCGCGCGGTAGACGCGGTGGCCGAAGCCCATCAGCCGCTCGCCGCGGTCGAGCAGGCCCTTGACGTACGCCGTCGCGTCGCCGGACTCCTCGACGTCGCTGATCATGCCGAGCACCCGCGAGGGCGCGCCGCCGTGCAGCGGTCCCGACATCGCGCCGATGGCGCCGGAGAACGCGGCGGCCACGTCGGCGCCGGTGGAGGTGATGACGCGGGCGGTGAAGGTCGAGGCGTTCATGCCGTGCTCGGCGGCCGAGGACCAGTAGGCGTCGATCGCCTTGACGTGCTTGGGGTCGGCCTCGCCCTTCCAGCGGACGAGGAACTTCTCGGCGAGCGTCGAGCCCTCGTCGACGACCGACTGCGGCACGACGGGCTGGTGCAGGCCGCGGGCGGACTGCGCGGCATAGGACAGCACCATGACGGCAACGCGGGAGAGGTCGGCGCGGGCCTGCTCGTCGGAGATGTCGTAGGTCTGGCGGAAGCCGAAGGCCGGCGCGAGCATCGCGATCGCGGCCTGGACGTCGACGCGCACGTCGCCGGTGTGGACCGGGATGTTGTAGGCCTCGGCCGGCGGCAGGCCGGGGTCGAAGGAGCCGTCGATGAGCAGGCCCCAGACGTTCTCGAACGGCACCCGCCCGACGATGTCCTCGATGTCGACGCCGCGGTAGCGCAGCGCCGAGCCCTCCTTGTCGGGCTCCGCGATCTCCGTCTCGAAGGCGACGACGCCCTCGAGCCCGTGGTGCACGTCCACCATCGTCCTGACTCCTTGTCGCAGTGCGTGACGCACCCGGACGGGTGGGCCCCGGGCATTCTGTACCCATCCCTACGCTGGCGGCATGGCCGACCCCGCACGAGACCCCGCACGAGGCGAGCTGGACCTGCGCAGCCTCCGGCACGAGTACGCCGCGGCCGGGCTGGCCGAGGACGACCTGGCGCCGGACCCGGTGACGATGTTCCGGCGCTGGTTCGCGGAGGTCGAGGACGCCGTCCACGAGCCCAACGCGATGGTGGTCGCCACCGTCTCCGCCGACGGGCAGCCGTCCTCGCGGATGGTCCTGCTCAAGGGGCTCGACGAGCGCGGCTTCGTCTTCTTCACCAACACCGGCTCGCGCAAGGGCGCCGAGCTCGCGGCCAACCCCCGGTGCGCGCTGCTCTTCCCCTGGCACCCCCTCGAGCGGCAGGTGCGCGTGGACGGTGTCGCCGAGCCGCTGTCGCGCGAGGCGGTCGCCGACTACTTCGCGGTCCGTCCGCGCGGCTCCCAGCTCGGTGCCTGGGCCTCCCACCAGTCCCGCCCGGTCGCCGGGCGCGAGGAGCTCGCCGCGGCGTACGACGAGGTCGAGGCGCGCTTCGCCGACGTGCCGGACGGCGGGCTCCCGGTGCCCGAGGAGTGGGGCGGGTACGTCGTGCGGCCGGAGGCCGTGGAGTTCTGGCAGGGCCGGCCGGGCCGGATGCACGACCGGCTGGTCTACACCCGATCGGGTGACGCGTGGCGGACGCAGCGGTTGGCCCCGTAATCCCCTTGAGCGTCCCCGGTGCGCGACCTACCGTTGCCGTACACGGGAAAGGAGGTGGTCCGGAGAATGAGTTCTTCTTGGACGCGTGAGGTGGCTGCCCGCTAGCAGCCCCAGCAGGACGACGGGCTCGTGCCACGAGCCCCGACGCTGCTGGCGAATCCCAAGCAGCTGCCCGACCCGCAGGTGAACCGGCCCCGTCCGCCGGCTCGGCCCCCGACAGGGGGCCACACCTGCGGGTCGCTGCATTTCCGGCCGGGTCCGGTGCGCGGGGAGTTGGTCGTGGGGCGAGGACGGAATAAAGTTGCTTCCGTCAACCTTTGACTGAGCATGACTGCAGCACCCGTACCGACGAAGCGAGAACCCGTGACCCAGGCACCACCCGCGCCGACTGCTGCGCAGTCCGGCGAGATGACCCACCGCGAGATCCTCGAGGCCCTCTCCGGCCTCCTGTTGGCGATGTTCGTCGCCATGCTCTCCAGCACCGTGGTCAGCAACGCCCTGCCACGCATCGTCACCGACCTCGAGGGCAGCCAGAGCGGCTACACCTGGGTCGTCGTGGCGACGCTGCTGACGATGACCGCGACGACGCCCATCTGGGGCAAGCTCGCCGACCTGTTCAGCAAGAAGATGCTGGTGCAGGTCGCCCTCGTCATCTTCGCCATCGGCTCGCTCATCGCCGGTCTCGCCCCGAACATGGAGGTGCTGATCGGCGCCCGGGCCTTCCAGGGCCTCGGCGTCGGTGGTCTCACCGCGCTGGTCCAGGTCGTCATCGCCTCGATGGTGAGCCCGCGTGAGCGCGGCCGCTACTCCGGCTACATCGGTGCCGTCTTCGCCACCGCGACCGTGAGCGGCCCGCTGCTCGGCGGCCTGATCGTGGACTCCCCGCTCGGCTGGCGCGGGTGCTTCTACGTCGGCATCCCGGTCGCCCTGCTCGCCTTCGTCGTGCTGCAGCTCAAGCTGCACCTGCCGGTGGTCAGGCGGGACGTCAAGATCGACTACACCGGCGCGACGCTGATCGTCGCGGGTGTCTCCATCCTGCTGATCTGGGTCTCCCTGGCCGGCGACCAGTTCGCCTGGGCCTCCGCCACCACCGCGGTCATGCTCGTCGCCGCGGCCGTGGTCATCGCCGCCGCGCTGTACGTCGAGGCGAAGGTCGCCAGCGAGCCGGTCGTCCCGCTGCGCCTCTTCCGCGACCGCACCACGTCGCTGGCCACGCTGGCCTCGGTGATGATCGGTGTCGCGATGTTCGGCTCGACGGTCTACCTGAGCCAGTACTTCCAGATGTCACGGGGCATGTCCCCGACCCACGCGGGCCTGATGTCGATCTGCATGGTCGGCGGCCTGCTCGTCTCGAGCATCGTCTCCGGCAAGGTCATCACCGCCACGGGCCTGTGGAAGCGTTGGCTCGTCGGTGGCTCGGTCCTCGTCGTCGCCGGCTTCGCGCTGCTCGCGACGATCGACGCCGACACCTCCCTCGCCGTCGTCGGCCTGTTCATGGCAGTCCTCGGCGTCGGCATGGGTGCGACCATGCAGAACCTCGTCCTGGCCGTGCAGAACAACGCCAAGGCCGCCGACCTCGGCGCCGCCAGCTCCGTCGTCGCGTTCTTCCGCTCCATCGGCGGCACGGTCGGCGTGTCCGCCCTGGGTGCGCTCCTGGCCCACCAGGTCTCCGACCACATGGCCTCCGGCCTGCGCCGGCTCGGTGTCGACCCGGGTGCGGCCGGCGGCTCGGGCAGCATCCCGGACCTCGACCAGCTGCCCGCCCCGATCCGCTCGCTCTACGAGCAGAGCTTCGGCGACGCGACCGGCCACCTCTTCATGGTCTCGGTGCCCTTCGCGGTGGTCGCCCTCCTGTGCGTGCTCTTCATCAAGGAGGTGCCGCTGCGCACCAGCACCGCGGACGTGCCGGACACCAAGGCGCCCGAGGCGACCGACGAGCTGAGCGCACGATGACCACGGTCGCCTCGTCACCCGCCGGTGGGCAGTCGGCCGTGACGGACCGCGGGGAGTCGGTGCGCCGGCTCGAGCAGGAGGTCGGCGTCGTCATCCGCCGGGTGCGCCGCGTGATCGGCGAGCGCGCGCGGGCCGTCCACCCGGACCTGCAGCCCTCGTCGTACCTCATGCTCAGCTACCTGGTCGACCGCGGCCAGCTGCGGGCCTCGGAGATGGCCGAGGTCTTCGGCATCGACAAGGGCGCGATCAGCCGGCAGGTGCAGCACCTGATGGACCTGCAGCTGATCGACCGGTCGCCGGACCCGAAGGACGGCCGGGCCACGCTGCTGTCGGCCAGCGAGGACGCGGTGCGCCGGCTCGACGAGGTCGCCGCGATGCGGCGCCAGTACCTCGACGAGCGGCTCGGTGACTGGTCCGACGAGGAGCTCGCCGACTTCGCGGACACCCTCGCCCGCTACAACCGGACGCTGGGCCTGGAGTAGGCCCGTCCGACCCGCCTCGTGATGCCCAGCGCGCGCCCCGGCGCGCGCTGGGCATCACGTGCGTCGGGGGTCAGCCCGCGAGCCAGGCGGCGGTGTCGGGCGCGAGGCCGTCCACGACCGGACCGCTCGCGAGCAGCAGCTCACCCTCGGGGAGCGGCACCGTCTCCTCGCCGCAGTTGACCACGACCGTGACCGGTCCGCGGCGGAAGGCCAGCACGTCGTCGTGGCCGCTGGCCAGGACCTCGACGTCGTCGCCCGCGGTGGTGGCGAAGGTACGCCGCGCGGCCAGCGCCGAGCGGTAGAACGCCAGCGTGGAGTCGGGGTCGCCCGCCTGGGCCTCCACGCTCAGCGGGGCCCAGTCCGACGGCTGGGGGAGCCAGGGCTGCTCGGTGCCCGGGCCGAACCCGAACGGCGGCGCGTCGCCGCTCCACGGCACCGGGACGCGGCAGCCGTCGCGGCCGACCTCGCCGGTGCGGAACCACGAGGGGTCCTGCCGGAACTCCGGCTCCACGTCGACCTGCTCGAGGCCGAGCTCCTCGCCCTCGTAGAGGTAGGAGGAGCCGGGGAGGGCGAGCATCGCCAGCGTCGCGGCGCGGGCCCGCGCCAGGCCGGTGGCGCCGCCGCCGTACCGCGTGACGTGCCGGACGACGTCGTGGTTGCTGAGCACCCAGGTGGGGGAGGCGCCCACCGGGGCGACCGCCTCGAGGGTGCCGGTGATGACGTCGGCGAACGCCTTGGCCGACCACGGCGCGAGCAGCCAGGCGAAGTTGAACGACTGCTGCATCTCGTCGGGCCGCACGAACCGCGCCATCGACTCCGGAGTCTGCGTCCACGCCTCGGCCACCATCATCCGGTCGCCGTCGTACTCCTCGAGGACGGCGTGCCAGCGGCGGTAGACGTCGTGCACCTCGGGCTGGTCCCACATCGGCTCGTCGCGCAGGGTGCGCTCGACCATCGAGTGCTCCTCGTTGATCGGGGCGCCGCTGCCGAGCTCCTCGCCCTCGCCGACCTCCTGGTCGCGCAGGCCCTCCTCCTTGACCAGCCCGTGGGCCACGTCGACGCGGAACCCGTCCACGCCGCGGTCGAGCCAGAAGCGCAGCACGTCGGCGAACATGTCGCCGACCTCGGGGTTGCGCCAGTCGAAGTCGGGCTGGCTGGAGTCGAAGAGGTGGAGGTACCACTGCCCGTCGGGCAGCTGGGTCCACGCCGGGCCGCCGAAGACCGAGAGCCAGTTGTTCGGCGGCTCGCCGGGGCGGTCGGCGGGGGAGTCGCGGAAGATGTAGCGGGCACGCTCGGGGCTGCCCGGCTCCGCGGCGAGCGCCGCCTGGAACCACACGTGCTCGTTCGAGCTGTGGTTGGGGACCAGGTCGACGATCACCTTCAGGCCCAGGTCGTGCGCGGTCGCGACGAGGGTGTCGGCGTCGGCGAGGGTGCCGAAGCGCGGGTCGACGTCGCAGTAGTCCGCCACGTCGTACCCGTGGTCGTGCTGCGGGGAGGTGTAGAACGGCGTGATCCACAGGGCGTCCACCCCGAGGTCGCGCAGGTACGGCAGCCGCGAGGTGATGCCGGGCAGGTCACCGATGCCGTCACCGTCGCTGTCGGCGAAGCTGCGGACGTAGACCTGGTAGGTGACCGCGTGCCGCCACCACTCGGAGCCGGCTCCGGCGTCGGACGCATGGGTTGGATCGTTCAAAGCCATGCCCTCCATGAAACCAGACGGCGCTCGCCCGCCGGAGCGTCAGCCGAAGGTGGCCGGGTCGATCTCGAACCACACCTGCTCGGCGGCCGCGAGCAGCTCGCCGTCGCCGGTGCGCAGGGCGGTCGCCGTGTGGTGGCGACGGCCGTCGCGGCGGCGCACCGCGCCGGTGACGACGTGCTCGGCGCCGGCCTCGGGCAGCGCCACCACCCGCGCGGTCATCGAGCCGAGCACCATCGCGCGCTCGCCGATCCCGGCCGCCCACGCGCCGGCGCAGTCGATCGCGGACCAGGTCGCCTCGACCGAGGTGTGGTCGGAGTGCGGGGTCCAGGGCGCCGCGACCAGGCCGTCGGCGACCGGCCCGGGGAAGATCCGCAGGCCGTCGCCGGCGGCCCGCTCGGTGCCGCACGAGAAGCAGTGGCCGAACGGGTGGCTGCCGAAGCCGGCGTACGCCGCCGCGGCGGCACGGGCGTGCTCGGGCGCGACCGGCTCGAGCGGGTCGGGCAGCGGCTCGGCGGCCGGCCGGGCCTGCAGGACGACCTCGCCGCCCCGCAGCGCCACCGTCCAGCCGTCGCGCTCGGCGACCTCCATCGGCTCCTCCAGCGGCGGCGGCTTGCGCAGCCGCACCTCGACGGCTCCGGTCCCGCCGACCCGCGCCGCGACCGCCCCGGCGCACCAACCTCCGTTGCCCGAGCCCGGCGGGCCGTTGAAACGGGCGGGGACGAGCAGGGGAGCGGCGCCGGGCGAGGTGGAGGTGGTCACCCGGGGCAGTCTGCCGACCTCACCGGATCCGCTCCCACCGGGCCAGCGCCTCACGGCGCTCCTCGGCGTGGTCGACGACCGGCTCGGGGTAGCCCACCGCCGCCCGCACCTCGCTCGACGGCTCGTGCGGGTCGGGCACCTGCTCGGGGTCGGCGAGCTCGGCGACCCAGCGCCGGACGTAGGAGCCGTCGGGGTCGAACTTGCGGCCCTGGCCGGTGGGGTTGAAGACGCGGAAGAACGGCGAGGGGTCGGTGCCGGAGCCGGCCACCCACTGCCAGCCGTGGTTGTTGGAGGCCAGGTCGCCGTCGGCCAGCCAGTGCAGGAAGTGCCGGGCGCCGTGCTGCCACTCCACGTGCAGGTCCTTGACCAGGAAGCTCGCGGTGATCATCCGGACCCGGTTGTGCATCCAGCCGACCGAGCGCAGCTGCCGCATCCCGGCGTCCACGACCGGGAAGCCGGTGCGCCCCTCCTGCCAGGCCGCGAACAGCTCGCCGGGCTCGTCGTAGGCGAGGTTCGCGTACTGCGTCTTGTAGTACTCCCGCGCGGTGCGCGGCTGGTGCCAGAGCACGTCGGCGTAGAACTCGCGCCACCCCAGCTCCTTGGCGTACGTCGCCGCGCCGGTGCTCCGCCTCCGGGCGAGGTCGGCCAGCAGCTGCCGGGGGTGCACCTCGCCGTACTTCAGGTGCACCGACATCCGCGAGGTGCCGTCCGTGCCCGGGAGGTTCCGCTCCTCGTCGTAGTCGTCGACCCGGTGCTCGAGGAAGTCGGCCCACCGGTCCCGGGTGGCGTCCTCGCCGGCCTCGGGCAGCTCGAGCCCCGGGGGGAGCGGGGGGTCGGGGATCTCGGTGGTGTCCGCCTCGAGCGCCACCCACGCCCCGTGGCGCGGTGCCGGCACCGGGTCGGGCCGCTCCTGCTGCTGCCAGGCCCGGTAGAACGGCGTGAACACGCGGTAGTGGTCGCCCGAGCCGTTGACGACCTCGCCGGGCGGCACGGCGTACGGCGACCCGGTGCGGACCAGCTCGACGCCGGCCTCGCCCAGCGCCCGCTCGACCGCCTCGTCGCGCCGGCGGCCGTAGGGACCGAAGTCCGCCGCCACGTGCACCCGGGCGGCGCCGGCGGCCCGGGCGGCGAGGGGCACGCGGCGTGCCGGGTCGCCGCGGACCACCTGCAGGCCGGGTGCCCCCAGCGCGCGCAGGCCCGCGTCGAGGGCCCGCAACGAGGCGGCCAGGTAGGCGCGCCGGCTCGGCCCGGCCGGCCCCCACAGGTGCGGGTCGAGGACGAACAGCGGGAGCACCGCCCCCTCCGCGCACGCCTCGAGCAGCGCCGGGTTGTCGCGCAGCCGCAGGTCGCGCCGGAACCACATGATCGTGCGCCGCCCGTCGGGGTCCGTGCTGGCCGGAGAGTCTGAGGTCACGTCTGGCACGCCCCTCCGGTGCCCAGCGAGGTGCCGCGGCATGGCCGATGGGACACAATGAGCGGCGTGAGCGACCTGATCGACACCACCGAGATGTACCTCCGGACCATCTACGAGCTGGTCGAGGAAGGGATCGTCCCGCTGCGTGCCCGGATCGCCGAGCGTCTCCACCAGAGCGGCCCGACGGTCTCCCAGACCGTCGCCCGGATGGAGCGGGACGGGCTGGTGACCGTCGAGGGCGACCGCCACCTGGAGCTCACCGACGAGGGCCGGCGCCTCGCCGTGCGGGTCATGCGCAAGCACCGGCTGGCCGAGCGGCTGCTGACCGACGTCATCGGCCTGGACTGGGAGCTGGTCCACGAGGAGGCGTGCCGTTGGGAGCACGTCATGTCCGAGACCGTCGAGCGCCGCCTGCTCGAGCTGCTCGACCACCCCACGGAGTCGCCGTACGGCAACCCCATCCCGGGCCTGGCCGAGCTGGGCCAGGAGTCGCTCCCCGAGAGCTTCATGGACGGCGTCGAGCCGCTCTCCCGCGCCGCGGGCTCCGCCGAGGGCCGCGTGCTGGTGCGCCGCATCTCCGAGGAGATGCAGAAGGACGAGGTCCTGATGAGCGCGCTGCGCCGCGTCGGCGCGCTGCCGGACAAGACCGTCACCGTGATCGCGACCGGCGAGGGCGTGCTGATCGGTTCCGGCGGCGAGACCGCCGAGATCGTCCCCGAGGCCGCCAACCACATCTTCGTCCGCCAGCTCTGAGGCGCAGCGGGCACGAAGCCCCGGAGGGTCGAGACCTCCCCCTCTCGTCGGCACCGGCCGGCCCGACCTGAGCGTTCTGGTCCCGACCAGTGCCGAAGGTCCCTTCCGGTCTGGACACCATCGCCCTAAAGTGGGTACCGGCGTCACCGTTCCCCCCGCGGTGCGTTGTAGGCACGGTCGCCGGGGGCGGCGACCGTTCTCTGAGGGGAGAGACCGTGCACCGTCTGATGACGCCTGACCGCGCGACCGGGGCCGGCCGCGTGCGCGTGGCGCACTCGTCGACATCGCTGAGCCACGGCCTAGAGCCGCACGAGGCGGTCGTCCTGGCCGGCTCCGACGGCGAGCAGCACCTCGCGGTGGTGGCCGACATCGAGTTCGAGCTCGAGGACACCGTCTACGTGCTCGAGGTCGGCGCCCGCGTGCCGCCGGAGACCGCGGACCGGTTGGTCGCCGGCGCGGGCGAGCCCGCCGGCGAGGAGGGCGTCACCGCCGTGATGGAGCTCCTCGGCCAGCTGCGGCGCCGCGTCGTGCGGCAAGCTCGCTGAGCAGCTCGCTGCAGCCCACGTCGAGCCGGTACGTCGCCAGCTCGTCGCCCCGCGTCGCGCCCCGGTTGACGATCACCACCGGCGTCCCGGCCTTGGCCGCCCGCCGCACGAACCGGAACCCGCTCATCACCGTCAGGCTGGACCCGGCCACCAGCAGCGTCCCCCCGGTCGCCGCCAGGTCGTCGACGGCGGCGTAGCAGCGCTCGACCCGGTCGGGCGGCACGTTCTCGCCGAAGAACACCACGTGCGGCTTGAGCACCCCGCCGCACTCCTCGCACGCGGGGACGACGAAGCCCGCGACCACCTCGGGGTCGTCGAGCTCCACGTCGCCGTCGGGGTTGACCGCGACCGCCGCGTGCTGCTCGGCGAACCCGGGATTGGCCGCGGTCATCCGGTCGTGCAGGTCGGCGCGGGCCGAGACCGTCCGGCAGTCCAGGCACACGACCTCGGCGATCCGGCCGTGCAGGGTGACGAGCCGCCGCTGGCCGACCCGCTCGTGCAGGCCGTCGACGTTCTGGGTGATGAGCAGGTCGGGGTCGATCTCGGCGAGCGCCTGGTGCCCGGGGTTGGGGTCGGCGTGCCGCATCCGGCCCCAGCCGAGGTGGCTGCGGGCCCAGTAGCGCCGGCGCGCGGCCGGCCCCGAGACGAACTCCGCGAACATCATCGGGGAGCGGGGCGGCCGGCCCGGGCCCCGGTAGTCGGGGATGCCGGAGTCGGTCGAGAGCCCGGCGCCGGTCAGCACGACGAGCGGTCCGGCCCCGAGGAGGGCCAGCGCCGCGTCGTACCCGGTGTCGTGCCCGGTGTCGTGCTCGGCCGTCGGGGTCATCGGCCGTAGCGCAGCGCGGCCCGGGCGCGCGCCTTGTCCGCCTCCACCTCGCGGTTCTTCGGCGGTGCGGTGGTGACCAGGTCCTCGAGCAGGTGCTGGGTGATGTGCGCGATCTCGGCGACGGCCCGGTCGAACGTCGCCTGGTTGGCCTGCGAGGGCTTGGTGGTGCCGCTGACCTTGCGGACGTACTGCAGGGCCGCCGCGGTGACCTCGTCGCCGGTCGCCGGCGGCTCGAAGTTGTTGAGGGGGCGGATGTTCCGGCACATGCCTCCAGCGTACGTTTCAGCCATGGCCAGCGACCGCGCTCCCGACCGCGCCCACGACGTCGTCCTCCTCGGCGCCACCGGCTTCACCGGTGGGCTGACCGCCGAGTACCTCGCCCGGCACGCCCCCGAGGGGCTGCGGTGGGCGATCGCCGGGCGCAACGCCGAGAAGCTGGCGCGGGTGCGCGACCGGCTGGCCCGGATCGAGCCGCGGCTGGCGGACCTGCCGCTGCTGACGGCCGACAGTGCCGACCCCGCCTCGCTCGCCGACCTCGCGGCCTCCACCCGGGTCGTCGTGACCACCGTGGGGCCGTACCTCACCCACGGCGAGCCCCTGGTCGCCGCGTGCGCCGAGGCCGGCACCGACTACCTCGACCTCACCGGCGAGCCCGAGTTCGTCGACCGGATGTTCACCGCGCACCACGAGGCCGCCCAGCGCAGCGGTGCCCGGATCGTGCACGCCTGCGGCTTCGACTCCGTCCCGCACGACCTCGGCGCCTTCTTCACCGTCCAGCAGCTCGCGCCGGTCGACGGCCCGCTCACCCTGCGTGGCGTGGTGCGCGGCAGTGGCACGGTCTCCGGCGGCACCTTCCACTCCGCGATGACGCAGTTCTCCCGCGCCCGGCAGATGCGCGCGGCGTCGAGCGAGCGGCGGGCGCTGGAGAAGCGGCTCGGCCAGCGGCCCGAGGGCCGTTCGTCGCGGGCCGTCGCCGGCAAGCCGCACAAGGACCCGGTCACCGGCTACTGGCTGCTCCCGCTGCCCACGATCGACCCGTTCATCGTCGCGCGCAGCGGCGACGCCCTCGCGGCGTACGGTCCGGAGTTCCGCTACTCCCACTACGCCGGCACCAAGACCCTGCGGTACGCCGCGGGCGGAGCCGTCGGCGTGACCGCGCTGGCCGCCGCCGCGCAGGTCGGCCCCGTGCGCAACCTCCTGCTGGGCCGGATCAAGCAGGGCGAGGGCCCCGACGAGGCGCGGCGGGAGAGGTCGTGGTTCACCGTCGACTTCGTCGGCGAGTCCGGTGGCCGGACCGTGCGCACCCGCGTCTCGGGCGGTGACCCCGGGTACGGCGAGACCGCCGCGATGCTCGCCGAGTCCGCGATGTGCCTGGCGCTCGACGACAACCCGCCCACCTCGGGGTCGGTCACCACGGCCGCGGCGATGGGCGAGCACCTGCTGGCCCGCCTGCAGGCCGCAGGGCTCCGCTTCGAGGTCCTCGACTGAGGGGAACCGGGTGCCCCAGGCAGGAGTCGAACCTGCGACCTTTCGCTTAGGAGGCGGCTGCTCTATCCGCTGAGCTACTGGGGCCGGCGACCATCCTGGCAGGCGGGGGGTCGGTCCGCGATGTGAGGGTCGGCCGGTCGATTCCTTAACCTCGTGGGCGAGGGGAAAGCAGCGGACCGAGGGGCACCGAGGTCCCGGTCGTGGTCGAGGGGAAGGGGGCGTCTTGGCTCGTCGTGTCGTGGTCCTCCTGGTGATCGTCCTCGGCGTCAGCGTGCTGGTGACGGCGGCGCTGGCCTCGCCTGCGCGCCAGGACCGGCCCGCCGAGCGGCTCCCCGGCGCGCCGACCGCCGGCCAGCGCTCGGGCATGACGCCGCAGGGCTACGAGTACGAGCAGCCGCGGCACCGCCCCGACGCGCGCCGCGCCGGCGACGACCGGCCCAACGTCGTGCTGATCACCACCGACGACCAGGCGCTCAGCGACATGCGCTGGATGCCGCGGACGAGGCGGTGGCTCGCGCGCGGTGGCGTGACGTTCCGCAACATGCTCTCCCCGCACCCGCTGTGCTGCCCGGCCCGGGCGGAGATCCTCACCGGCCAGTTCGCCCAGAACAACGGCGTGCACACCAACGCCGGGCCGTACGGCGGCGCCGGGGCGCTGCGGGAGCCCGACAACACGATCGCGGCCTGGCTGCAGGACTCCGGCTACCTGGTCGGGATGAGCGGCAAGTACCTCAACCAGTACGACGCCACCCAGGGCGTCCCGGACGGGTGGGACTTCTGGAACGTCGCCACGACCAACGAGTTCGGCTACGAGCGCTACCCGATGTACGGCAATGGCGAGCCGGTCTTCCACACCCGTGAGTACTCCAGCGACGTCATCCGCGACGACACCGTCGACCTCGTCGAGCAGTGGTCGGAGGCCGACCAGCCGTTCTTCATCTGGTCCTCCTACTACGCCCCCCACGGGCTCTGCCAGGACACCGGCGGGTGCGCGAAGCCCCCGGTCCCGGCCCCGCGGCACCGCGACCTGTACCGCCGCTCCGCGGTGCCCTCGCTGGGCAAGCCGTCCTTCGACGAGGACGACGTGCGCGACAAGAGCCGCGAGATCCGCAAGCGCGAGAAGGTCGGCCGCCGCTCCGCGACGTACCTCCACCGCCAGCGGATCCGGGCGCTCGCAGCGGTCGACCAGGGGGTGGACCAGACCTTCGAGGCGCTGCGCCGCACCGGCGAGCTCGACGACACCGTCGTGCTGTTCACCTCCGACAACGGCTACCTGCTGGGGGAGCACCGCTACCGCGGCAAGATCCTCCCCTACGAGGAGTCGATCCGGGTGCCGCTCCTCGCCCGCGGCCCGGGCATCCCGGCCGGCGGCGTGCGCGACCAGGTCGTGACCACCGTCGACCTGGCGCCGACCATCCTCGACGTGACCGGGGTCGAGCCCGGACGGGTGGTCGACGGTCGCTCGGTGCTGCCGTTCGCCCGGGACCGCGACCGCCCGCGCCCCGACTCCGACATCCTCATCCAGGCCGGCGGCCGGCCCGACGACTCGCCGACCCCCTGGTGGTACCGCGGCGTGCGCAACGAGCGGTGGACGTTCGTGCGGTGGGACGACACCGGCTTCCTCGAGCTCTACGACAACCGGCGCGACCCCTACCAGCTGCAGAACCTCGCCCGCGACCGGCGCCACCGCGGTGTCCTGCGGGAGATGCGGCAGCGGCTGGCGGCGCTCGAGGACTGCTCCGGCGAGGAGTGCCGGGTCGACCTCGGGCCGCCGCCGCGCCCGCCCGGCGACCGGCGCGGTGACCGCCGCGGGGATCCCCGCGGCTGAGAACCGGCTGAGGGTTTTTGGGGTTACCCGCCGGTGCTGGTCACAATGGGACGTTCCCGCACACGCGAAGGTGACCCATGCCCGACGAGCAGTCCGAGCAGCCTGCCCCGCCGGGTTCCGGCACGCCGCGCGGCGAGGCCCGACGCAAGCCCGACAGCCGCGGCCGGGCGGGCCGCCGCCGCGCCCGGCGGCGCCGCCGGCACACCGTGGCCCGGGTGCTGGGCATCACCACGGTGGTCCTGGCGATGGTCACCGGGCTCTCCGTCGTCTTCCTCTACCGGTCGCTGAACGGCGACCTCACCGTCGAGGACCTCGACCCGCAGCTCGGCGAGGACCGGCCCGCCGCGCGGACCATCGACGATCCCGGCGAGCCGCTCAACATCCTGGTCATGGGTGACGACACCCGCGAGGGCGCCGGCAACGCGATCGACCAGGAGGCCGGCGGCGGCTCGGACACCACCATCCTCTTCCACCTGTCCGCGGACCGCGAGAACGCCTACGGCGTCAGCATCCCGCGCGACTCGCTGGTCGACCGCCCCGAGTGCTACACCGAGGACGGCGACACCATCCCCGCCGAGGAGGGTGTCATGTGGAACGCGGCGTACTCCGTCGGCGGTCCCGCGTGCACGATGCGGCAGTTCGAGCAGCTCACCGGGGTCCGCCTCGACAACTACGTCGTCGTCGACTTCCAGGGCTTCCAGGACATGGTCGACGCCATCGACGGCGTCGAGGTCTGCATCCCCGAGGACATCTCCGACCCCGCGCACGGCATCAACATCCCCGCCGGGACCCGGGAGATCGAGGGCAAGGAGGCGCTGAACTACGTCCGCGCCCGCTACACCCTCGGCGACGGCTCCGACATCGGCCGGATCAAGCGCCAGCAGGCCTTCATCGCGGCGATGGCCAAGAAGGTCGTCTCCGGCAACGTGCTCGCCCGGCCCGACCGCGTCGTCGGGTTCCTGCAGGCGGCGATCGGCTCGCTCACGACCGACTTCGAGAACCTGTACCAGATGGGCAAGGTCGGCTACAGCTTCCAGCACATCGGGCTGGACAACATCAAGTTCATCACCGTGCCGTTCCAGTACAGCGAGGTCGACCCCGGCCGCGTCGAGTGGCTCCCGGAGGCGCAGCGCGTCTGGGACCGGGTCGCCAACGACGAGCCGCTGAGCCGCCGGCTGCAGGACGGCGTGATCACCGCCGGCAACGTCCCCGGCACCGGCTCCGGCGACGGCCCGTCCGCCGGCCCCTCGGGCGGCCCGTCGGGCAGCCCCTCGGCCGGCCCGGAGGACGAGGAGCGGACCGAGCAGCTCGAGGCGGCGGGGCTGTGCACGTGACCGGTCGCCCCGGTGGTGGACACGACGGGCCCGACGCGGGCCGGCCGCCCACCGCGTGGGAGCGGGCGCGGCGCCGCGCCGAGGTCTTCGGGGAGGCCCTTCCGGAGACGACCCGTGACGAGCGGGACGACGACCGCCGGGGGGAGCGCCGGGACGGCGACACCTGGCTGCAGGAGCAGGTGCCGCCGCACCACGGCGGCTGAGGGCGGGCGCCGCGGGCTCAGGCCTGCGGTCGCTGGCCGCCGCCCTGCGCGGCGAGCAGGTCGCGGATCTCCTGCAGCAGCTGGATGTCCTCCGGCGTGCCCGCCGGGGCGCTCGGGAAGTAGCGCTCCTTGGCCTTGACGTAGGGCGTCACCACGAAGAAGTAGACGACCGCGGCCAGGATGAGGAACGCGACGGCAGCGGTGATGAACGGGCCGACGAGGACGTCGCCGGGCGCGAAGTCGTCGAAGTTCGGCTGCTTGCCGCCGGTGATCTTGGCGATCGCCGACATCAGCATGCCGGTGAAGGCGGTCACGACGGCGGTGAACGCCGTGCCGATGATGACCGCGACCGCGAGGTCGACGAGGTTGCCGCGGAGCAGGAAGTTCTTGAAGCCGCCGAGCATGGTGCCTCCAGGGGGCGGGAGCGAGGGACCTCGGAACGCTAGCGGCTCCAGGCGTAGGTCAGGAAGGACCGGGTGGCGGCGTCGGCGACGGCCGTGACCTCGGCGGTCGCGGCGCCGACGACGACCAGGCGGCCGGTCAGCCCGTTCCCGCCGACCGCGGGCTCCACGTCCACGGGCAGCGCCAGGACGGGCACGCCGGTCGCGACCACCGCGGCCCCTCCCGACCGGGGGTCGGCGGCCAGGAGGTCGATCTCGTCACCCACCTCGAGCAGGTCGGCCATGCCGGCGTCCGGCAGCCGGACGGGCACGGCGGTCAGGTCCGGTCGGCCGTCGGTCAGGCCCGGGCCGACCAGCCGCACGTCGGTCACCGGCTCGCCGCGGCGCACCGGTGCCGCCAGCACCCGCCCGACGGGGTCGGGCAGGCCGGTCGGCGCGCTGCCGGGCGCCCAGGCGGCGCGGACCACGTCCTGGCTCGTCACCACCGTGCCGACCGGGAGGTCGCGGGCGGCCACGGTGACCGCCACCGTGGCGGGCGGCGGCTCGGCCGTCGCCTGCAGGCCCGCGGCGACCGCGACGGCGGTGAGGACCGCGGCGAGCAACCGGCGCCGCGCGAGCACGCCCCGGCGTACGGCGCGGGCGGGTCGGGTCAGGCGGTCGGGCAGGCGCATCCCCCGACCGTAGGAGAGTGCGCGCCGGCGTGCGGCGCGCTCTCCACAGGCTCAGCGGGTGGGCGTCAGGACGCGGCGGCGGTGCTGCTGGACGAGGAGCCCGAGGTGCTCGAGGAGCTCGAGCCGGCCGTGGAGCTGGTCGAGGAGGAGCTGTCGGAGCCGCCCGAGCCGGACGAGGAGGACGAGCCGGCCGACGCCGGGGTGTCGCTGGAGGAGCTGCTCGAGCGGCTGTCGGTGCGGTAGAAGCCCGAGCCCTTGAAGACGACGCCGACGGCGTTGAACAGCTTGCGCAGGCGGCCCGAGCACTCCGGGCACTCGGTCAGCGCGTCGTCGGAGAAGCTCTGGAACTGCTCGAAGGCGTGGCCGCACTCGGTGCAGGCGTACTGGTAGGTCGGCAACGTCAACTCCGGGGGTCTGAGCACGGTTCTTTGGCACTCTCGTGGTGCGACTGCCAATTCTAGGACACGGCAGAATGACACACCATGTCCGACCAGCAGGCCGACCGTCCGACCTCCCCGCCGGAGGCCGGGGCGAGCACGCGGCGCCGCCGCCGACCGCTCGCCGCGCTGCGCGCCTGGCCGCGGTGGGCCCGCCTGTCGACGTACGTCGCCGGCGGGCTGGTCCTGGTGCTGCTCGCCGCCACCGTGACGGTCGGGGTGCTGGTGCGCCGGCCGCTCCCGCAGACGTCGGGCTCGGCCGAGCTGACCGGCCTCGAGGGCGACGTGGAGGTGGTGCGCGACGAGCACGGCGTGCCGCAGCTCTACGGCGACAGCCTCGAGGACCTCGTGCGTGCGCAGGGCTACGTCCACGCCCAGGAGCGGTTCTTCGAGATGGACGTGCGCCGTCACGCGACGGCCGGGCGGCTGGCCGAGATGTTCGGCGAGGACGCGCTCGAGAGCGACGAGGCGGTGCGCACCATGGGCTGGCGGCGTGTGGCCGAGCGCGAGCTGGCGGTCATCGCCCCACGGACCCGCCAGCTGCTCGAGGCGTACGCCGCCGGCGTGAACGGCTACCTCCACGAGCGCTCGGCGTCGGAGCTGGCCGTGGAGTACACCGTCCTGAACGCCTCCGGCCTCGGCTACCGGCCCGAGGACTGGACCCCCGTCGACTCGCTGGCCTGGCTCAAGGCGATGGCGTGGGACCTGCGCGGCAACATGGGCGACGAGGTCGACCGGGCGCTGACGGCGGCCGCGGTGGGCGAGGAGCGCGCCGAGGAGCTGTGGCCGGCGTACCCCTTCGACCGGCACGAGCCGATCGTCGGCCGCGGCGCCGTCGTCGACGGCGTCTTCCAGGCCGACGCCACGACCGGCGGCACCCGGCTGCCCCAGCGGCCGGCCTGGCGGGCCGACGCGCGCGCGGGCCAGCGGGCGGCGCTGCGCCGGGTGCGCGACGCGCTGGACGCGGTGCCGTCCTGGCTGGGCCGGGGCGACGGCATCGGCTCCAACAGCTGGGTGGTCGACGGCGAGCACTCCGCGACCGGTGAGCCGCTGCTGGCCAACGACCCGCACCTCGGGGCGTCGGTGCCGGGGGTCTGGATGCAGATGGGCCTGCACTGCCGCACGGTCTCGGAGGCCTGCCCGCTGGAGGTCGCCGGCTTCACCTTCTCCGGCGTCCCGGGGGTGGTGATCGGCCACAACGCCGACATCGCCTGGGGCTTCACCAACCTCGGCCCGGACGTCACCGACCTTTACCTCGAGCGGGTCGTCGGCGACGGCTACCGCTACGACGGGGAGGTGCGGCCGCTGCGCACGCGGACCGAGACCATCGAGGTCCGCGACGCCGACCCGGTCACCCTCACCGTCCGCTCCACCCGGCACGGCCCGCTGCTCTCCGACGTCGACGACGACCTCGCCGCGATCGGGGAGGACGCCGCGACCGGGGCGGCGGCCGGGCAGGAGTACGGCGTCGCGCTGGCCTGGACGGCGCTCGAGCCCACGACGACGGCCGACGCGATCATCGCGATGAACACCGCGACGGACTGGGAGTCCTTCCGCGAGGCCGCCTCCTCCTTCGCCGTCCCGGCCCAGAACCTGGTGTACGCCGACCGTGCGGGGCACATCGGCTACCAGGCGCCGGGCGTGGTGCCGGTGCGCAAGTCCGGCAACGACGGCCGGTGGCCGGCCGAGGGCTGGCGGCCCGAGGACGACTGGACGGAGGAGAGCGTGCCGTTCGACGGCCTGCCGAACGTGCTCGACCCCGAGGAGGGCTTCGTCGTCACGGCCAACCAGGCGGTCATCGGCCCGGACTACCCCTACGCGCTGACCGAGGACTGGGACCGCGGCTACCGCGCCCAGCGCATCCGTGACCTGCTCGAGGAGGAGGGGGAGCTGACCGTCGAGGAGATGCTCGACCTGCAGCTCGACGACCTCAACCCGATGGCGGGGACGCTCGTGCCCTACCTGCTCGACATCGACCTGCGCCCCGGCTACGCCTCCGACGGCCAGGAGCTGCTGGCCGATTGGGACGGCTCCCAGCCCGCCGACAGTGCGCCCGCGGCGTACTACAACGTGGTCTGGCGCAACCTGCTCGAGCGCACCTTCCACGACGAGCTGCCCGAGGAGCTGTGGCCCGACGGCGGCCAGCGCTGGTTCGCGGTCGTCGCGCGCCTGCTGGCCGCGCCGGCCGACCCCTGGTGGGACGACGTGACGACCGAGGACGTCGTCGAGCGGCGCGACGACGTCCTGCGGCAGGCGCTGCTCGACGCCCGCGACGAGATCACCCGGCTGCAGTCGCTGCACCCCGAGGACTGGTCGTGGGGCGGGCTGCACACCCTGGAGCTGCGCTCGGCGACGCTGGGGGAGTCGGGGATCGCGCCGGTCGAGGCGCTGGTCAACCGCGGCGACTGGGAGGTCGGGGGCGGCTCCTCGGTCGTGGACGCGACCTCCTGGGACGCCGCGGAGGGGTACGGCGTCACCGCGGTGCCCTCGATGCGGATGGTCGTGTCGCTCGCCGACCTCGACGACTCTCGCTGGATCAACCTGACCGGGGTCTCCGGCCACCCCGCGAGCGGGCACTACACCGACCAGACCGACTTGTGGGCGACGGGGGAGACGATCGCCTGGCCGTTCTCGACCGAGGCCGTCGACGAGGCCGGCGAGGACGTGCTCAGGCTGGTGCCGGGCCGAACCGAGTGATCCCGCCGGCCGTGGCCGCGGCGAGCACCGGCCGGTCGTGCGGCTCGACGGGGACGTCGAGCCCGACCTCCCCGTCGTGCAGCAGCACGCAGGTCCAGGTGCCGACCGGCACGCGGGCCAGCGCCCGGTCGTAGGAGCCGCCCCCGCGGCCCAGGCGCATCCCGGTCGACGAGACCGCCAGGCCCGGCACGAGCACCACGTCGGCGGTCGCGACCGCCTCGACGCCGAGCGAGTCGACCGGCTCCAGCAGGCCCATCCTGGCCGGGGCGAGGGCGGTGTCGCCGCGCCAGGTGCCCCAGTCCAGGTCCCCGTCGGGGAGCAGGCGAGGAAGCAGGACCCGCTTGCCGGCCGCCGTCAGGCCGTCCAGCAGCGCGGCCGTGCCGGGCTCCACGCCGATCGAGACGTACGCCGCCACGGTGGCCGCGCGGCGTACCTCCGGGGCGGCGAGCAGGTGGCCGGCGGTGGCCCGGGCGGCCTCGCCGAGCTCGAGCAGCGGACGCCGGCGCCGGTCGGCCAGGACCTGGTCGCGCAGGGCCGTCTTGGCGGGCAGTTGCCGGTTGTCCACGCGACGAGCCTACGATCGACGACATGGGTAGTCCTGGCCTGCAGAAGGCCCGCGAGAAGATGCTCGCCGCCGGCGTGGACGAGGTCGCGATCGAGACCTTCGCGCACTACTACCGGCTCCTCGAGCACGGAGAGACCGGGATGATCCCGGAGTCGACGATCGAGCCGGTGGAGATGGAGTCGTTGGCCGACGTCGACCTGCCCGCGGAGGTGGGCGCGGAGGCGCTGCGCACGACCGCGGTCATCAAGCTCAACGGCGGTCTCGGCACGTCGATGGGCATGGACCGTGCCAAGTCGCTGCTGTGCGTGCGCCGCGGGCTGTCGTTCCTCGACATCATCGCCCGCCAGGTGCTGCACCTGCGCACGGTGCACGGCGCGACGCTGCCGCTGATCTTCATGAACAGCTTCCGCACCTCGGGCGACACCATGGCCGCCCTGGCGCGCTACGGGGACCTGCCCGTCGAGGGCCTGCCGCTGGAGTTCCTGCAGAACAAGGAGCCCAAGCTGCTGGTCGACGACCTCACCCCGGCCTCCTGGCCGCGCGACCCAGCGCTCGAGTGGTGCCCGCCGGGCCACGGCGACCTCTACACCGCCCTGCGCGGCACCGGGCTGCTCGACCGGCTCCTCGAGGCCGGCTACGAGCGGGTCTTCGTCTCCAACTCCGACAACCTCGGCGCGGTTCCCGACCCGACCGTCGCGGGCTGGTTCGCCCAGTCCGGCGCGCCGTTCGCGATCGAGGCCGTGCGGCGCACCGCCTCGGACCGCAAGGGCGGCCACTTCGCCCGCCGCCGCTCCGACGGCCGGATCGTGCTGCGGGAGACCGCGCAGACGCTGGAGGAGGACAAGGCCGCGCTCGCCGACCTCGAGCGGCACCGGTTCACCTCCACCAACAACCTGTGGTTCGACCTGCGCGCGATGAAGGAGGCGCTCGACGTCCGCGAGGGCATCCTCGGGCTGCCGATGATCCGCAACGTCAAGAACGTCGACCCGGGCGACAAGACCTCGCCCGAGGTGGTGCAGATCGAGACCGCGATGGGTGCGGCGATCGAGGTCTTCGAGGGCTCGACCCTCATCGAGGTCGGCCGCGACCGGTTCGTCCCGGTGAAGACGACCAACGACCTGCTGGTGCTCCGCTCGGACGTCTACGACATCGGCCAGGACTTCGTGCTCGACCAGGTCTCCGAGGGGATCCCGTTCGTGGACCTCGACCCCGAGCACTACAAGCTCGTCGGCGAGTTCGACAAGCGCTTCCCCGAGGGTGCGCCGTCGATGCGCGAGGCGTCCTCGCTGCGGGTCAGCGGCGACTGGACGTTCCTCAAGGGCGTCCAGGTCGTCGGCGACGTCGCGCTCGACGGCGGCTCCAACCGCCGCGTCGACGCCGGCACCGTGCTGGGGGCCGAGGGCGCCGGGACCTCCGGGGGCGCGGCCACGCATGGCTGACCCCGCACCGCGCTCGGTCGACGAGCACCTCGAGCGGGTGCTCGCCGACATCGAGCCGCTGGCCGCCCACCCCCAGCCGCTCATGGACGCGCTCGGGCTGGCCGCCGCCGAGGACGTCGTCTCGACGCTGCGGCTGCCGGGCTTCGACAACTCCGGCATGGACGGGTACGCCGTGCGGCACGCCGACGTGGTCACCGCCGGCGCCGAGCACCCGGTGCACCTGCCGGTGGTCGGCGAGATCGGCGCCGGGCAGTCGACCGGCCTGCTCGTCCTGCCCCCGGGCACGGCGGCCAAGATCATGACCGGCGCGCCGGTGCCCTCCGGGGCCGACTGCGTGGTGCCGTACGAGTGGACCGACCGTGGCGTCGCGCAGGTGCGCGTCGACCGCGCTCCCGCGCTGGGGCAGCACGTGCGCCGGGCGGGGGAGGACGTCGCCGAGGGCGACCTGCTCGTCGAGGCCGGCACCGTGCTGGGCCCGCGCCACCTCGGGCTGCTCGCCGCCGTCGGCCGCCCGACCGTCGTGTCCCGGCCGCGGCCGCGCGTGGTCGTGCTCTCGACCGGCTCGGAGCTGCGCGAGCCCGGCCAGCCGCTGGGCACCGACTCGATCTACGACGGCAACTCCTTCCTGCTCGCCGCCTCCGCCCGCCGGGCCGGCGCGATCGCCTACCGGGTCGGGATCGTCCCCGACGAGCCGCGTGCCTTCCTCGACGCGCTGGAGGACCAGCTGGTCCGCGCGGACGTCGTGGTCACCTCCGGCGGGGTCTCCCAGGGCGACTTCGACATCGTCAAGGAGGCGCTGCGGCCCCGCGGCGTGTGGTTCGGACCCGTCGCGATGCAGCCCGGGAAGCCGCAGGGCTTCGGCCACGTCGGCGAGGACCGGGTCCCGATCTTCACGCTGCCGGGCAACCCGGTCTCGTCCTACATCTCCTTCGAGACCTTCGTGCTGCCCGCCCTGCGCAAGATGATGGGCCTGGCTCCGTGCTCGCGGCCGCAGGTGACCGCACGCCTCACCCACGCCGTCACCTCGCCGGCGGGGAAGCGGCAGTTCCTGCGCGGCGCGCTCGACCACTCCGGCGCCGGCCTGCAGGTCGCTCCGGTCGGCGGCCCGGGCTCGCACCTGATCGGCGACCTGGCCGCCTCGGACTGCCTGGTCGTCGTGCCCGAGGACGTCACCTCGCTGGCGCCGGGCGACACCGTCTCCGTCGTCCGCCTCGACCAGGAGTTCTGATGGCCGCCCCCGAGCAGCAGCACCGGCTCACCCACGTCGACGACGCCGGCGCCGCCCGGATGGTCGACGTGTCCGCCAAGGACGTCACCGCCCGCACCGCCGCCGCCACCGGACGGGTGCTGGTCTCCGCCGACGTCGTCGGGCTGCTCCGCGGGGCGGGCGTGCCCAAGGGCGACACCCTCGCGGTGGCCCGGCTCGCGGGCATCATGGGCGCCAAGCAGACCTCCGCGCTGATCCCGCTCTGCCACCCGCTGGCGCTGTCGGCGGTCACGGTCGACCTGACCGTCACCGACGACTCCGTCGACATCGCCGCGACGGTGCGCACCACCGACCGCACCGGCGTGGAGATGGAGGCGCTCACCGCGGTGTCGGTCGCCGCGCTGACGGTCGTGGACATGGTCAAGGCCGTGGACAAGGCGGCCGTCATCACCGACGTCCGCGTCGAGACCAAGACCGGCGGCAAGTCGGGCGACTGGGCCCGGCCGTGAGCCCCGACGCGGGGCCCGCGCAGGCCGCCGGCCTGCCGGCCGCCGTGGTGGTGGCCTCGAACCGCGCGGCCGCCGGGGTGTACGACGACACCACCGGGCCCCTGATCGTCGCGGCGCTCCGTGACCTCGGCTTCGAGGTCGGCGAGCCGGTCGTCGTGCCCGACGGCGGACCCGTCGGCGAGGCGGTCCGCGCAGCCGTGGCCGCCGGGGCCCGGGTCGTGCTCACCACCGGTGGCACCGGCCTGACGCCCACCGACCGGACCCCCGACGTCACCCGCCCGCTGCTGGACCGCGAGGTCCCCGGCATCGCCGAGGCGATCCGCGCCCGGGGCGTCGCCAACGGCGTCCCGACCGCCTCGCTCTCCCGGGGGCTGGCCGGGGTGGTGGGTACCTGCCTGGTCGTGAACCTCCCCGGTTCGCGCGGCGGCGTCAAGGACGGCCTGGCCGTGCTCGAGCCGCTGCTCGTGCACGCGGTCGAGCAGGTCGTCGGCAGCGACCACGAGCGGAGCGCGGGGAGCCAGGGGTGACCCGGGCCTGGCCGGCGCGGCTCACCTCGCAGGGCGTCACGCTGCGACCGCTGTCCTACGCCGACGCCGGGCCCTGGCGCGCGGCCCGCCTGCGCAGCGCCGCCTGGCTGCAGCCGTGGGACGCGACCGTCCCCCCGGGCAGCGACCCCCGCCCCACGTCGTACCGCGCGCTCGTCCGGCGCCTGCACCGCCAGGCCCGGGAGGGCACGACGTACCCCTTCGCCGTCGAGGTCGACGACACCTTCGCCGGGCAGGTGACGGTCAACAACGTGGTCCGCGGCTCGGCGCTGTTCGCCTCGATCGGCTACTGGATCGACCGCGACTTCGCCGGCCGGGGGATCATGCCGCGGGCCGTCGCGCTCGCGATCGACCACTGCTTCGGGCCGGTCGGCCTGCACCGGATCGAAGTCGCGATCCGGCCCGAGAACTCCAACTCGCTGCGCGTCGTGGAGAAGCTCGGCATCCGCGAGATCGGCTACGCCCCTCGCTACCTCCACATCGACGGCGCCTGGCGCGACCACCGCCTCTACGCGATCACCAGCGAGGAGTGCCCCGGCGGGCTGCTCGCCCGGCTGGACGCCGCGCCGCAGCTGTAACGCGACGTCCGCTGCTGTGTCGGCACGCTGCAGCGTTCCGACACCGGGGCGAACAGCGCGTTGCATGCGGCGTCGAAACCCAGCGGTCACTCCAGTCACAGGAGCAATTTGCGACACACCTCTTGACATCCGCCCCAGTCGTCGCCCGCGTCCCTAGTCTCGGACCCGTGGACCTGAGCGCACTCATCTTCGTCGCCCTGGCGGTGGCCTGGGCCGTCTACCTGATCCCGAAGGCGCTCAAGCACCACGACGACGTGCAGCGCAGCCGGTCGGTCGACCGCTTCTCCGACACCATGCGGGTGCTCGCGCGCCGGGACCCGGTCGACAGTCGCGGCGCCCGCCTCGTCGTCACCCCGGGCCGCCCGGCGAGCAACGCCGTGGTGGTCACCAAGCCGTCGGTCACCGTCCCCGCCGGCGCGCCGAGCGTACGCCGCGCGGCGGCCGCCCAGGCCGCCCGTCGGCGCCGCCGCGTGCTCGGCGGCGTGCTGGTGCTCAACGCCGTGGTGGTCGCCCTCGCCGCGACCTCGGTGGTCTCGCCCTGGTGGGTCCTCGCGCCCGTCGCCGTGCTCGTCGCGTGGCTCGTCGCCTGCCGGCTGATGGTCCGCCAGGAGCGCGGCCTCGGCCAGCTGCGACGTCCCGGAGCGCGTCCCGCGACGGCCGAGGAGGAGCAGGTCGACGAGGAGCCCGCCGAGGAGGCGCCCGCCGGGGACCCCGTCGCCGAGCCCGTTGTGCAGGCCCCCGCGGCCGACGACACCCAGGGCTTCGACGCGGTCCGCGTCGAGGACCAGCCGCGGGTCGAGCGGGCCGAGGTCGACCCCACCCTGTGGGAGCCGGTCCCCGTGACGCTGCCGACGTACGTCACCAAGCCGGCCGCCCCGCGCCGTACCGTCCGCACCATCGACCTCGACGCCACCGGCGTCTGGACCTCCGGTCGCACCGACGCCGACGCGGCGATCGCCCGCGAGGCCGACCAGGCGGCGCGCGCCGCGAAGGCCGCCGGAGCGGCCTCCGCCGAGGACGACCACCGCGCTGTCGGGTCCTGATTCGGCGCCCGCCGGAGCGGGTGCTAACGTCTTCCCTCGCGTCCCGGGTCCAGCCCAGGGATCGCACTGGGGCTGTGGCGCAGTTGGTAGCGCGTCTCGTTCGCAATGAGAAGGTCAGGGGTTCGAATCCCCTCAGCTCCACCAGACAGAGAACCGCCCCCCACCTGCGAAGCAGGCGGGGGGCGGTTCTGCATCTCGGCCGCGGGACCTGTCTGGCACCCGAGGTGGCACCGGGTCGACGGCGTTCCGCGGCCCGCTCGCCCCGGAGATCCTGCTGGAGTGGCGCCAGGTCGAGAGGCACCGCGAGCCGGGGGGGGCCTGACGACGTTCGCGGTCGGGAGCGGCGAGCTGCCCTGGCCGATGGTGACGAGGTGCGTGCGGAAGCAGTGCCTGCTCCCGCTGGGGCCGCGCTTCCCGCCCGGGGCGTCCGCGCGGTAGTCCTACCCAGATGCGGGATGCGCCCCGGCGCGCCTCGTTCCTAGTCTGCAGGCAGGTGGTGTTCGAGGGCGTGCCTCGTGCGACGGCTCGGGGTTGGCTCGAGGCTCCGCCGATCACGGAGGCGCGTGCAGCTCGGCTCCCCGGAAGTAGCCCTTGCTCACCGGGGCGTCGAGCTCGCAGCGCGAGCAGCGCGGGGCCAATGGCGTCGCGCGTCCGGTGTGGCGCCCGGCCGGGGCCGCTAGCGTGCGGCCGTGACCTCGACCCCGCCGCCGCCCGGCTGGTACCCGGACGCCAGCGAGCCGGCGCTGCTGCGCTGGTGGGACGGCCGGGCCTGGACGCCGCACACGGCCCCCGTCCGGCCGCAGCCGGCGCACCCGGCCCAGCCGGCCGCCCACCACCCCGCCTACCCGTCGTACCCGCCCCACCTCCCGCCCCACCTCCCGACCCACGCGGTCCCGGGGACCAGTCGGACCGCCAAGGTCCTCATCGGCCTCGGCGCCGCGGTCTTCGCCCTGGCCTCGGTGGGGGTCGCGATCGCCCTCGTGGTCTGGGGCGACGACCTGGCCGCCTCCGGCGACCCCGCCTTCGCCGACCTGGGTATCGAGGAGGCGTGCGGGACCACGGTCGAGGAGGCGGTGCGGATCAGCGAGGAGCAGGCCCCGCCGGTGCGCCTGCTCGACGTGCGCGACGTCGAGGTCGTCGTGGACGCGCGCGGGAGCGTCGAGGTGCCGACCGGCCCGGAGGAGGCGACGGTGCTCACCTGCCGGGGGACCGGCACCTGGTCCGACGGCGACCGCAGCACCCCGGTGATCGTGGGCGTGACGGTGGACTCCGAGGGCGACTACTTCGTCCACTACGAGGCCACCACCGGGGCCACCGGCTGACCCGCTGGGCCCCACCCGGCCCGCCCTGTCGGCCGATCTGCACAGGATCTGCACACGTCGTCCCCTGCTCCCGGCGCCCCGCGCTCCTACGCTCGCGGTCATGAGCAGCGCACGCCGTCGCGTCCTCGTCGTCGAGGACGACCCGGTGATCAACCAGGCCCTCGCCGACCGCCTGACCGCGGAGGGGTACGACGTGGTCCGGGCCGTCGACGGGCCCGGCGGCGTGGCGGCGTACGCCGAGCACGCGCCCGACCTGGTCGTGCTCGACCTGATGCTGCCCGGGTTCGACGGCCACGAGGTGTGCCGGCGGATCCAGGCCGACCGGCCGGTGCCGGTGCTGATGCTCACCGCGCGTGCGGAGGAGGCCGACGTCCTCGTGGGGCTGGCGGTCGGGGCCGACGACTACCTGACCAAGCCGTTCCGGATGCGCGAGCTGGTCGCCCGGGTGGCCGCCCTGCTGCGCCGCGTCGAGCGGGCCGGTGAGCTGGCGGGCCGTCGGGCCCTCGAGGTGGGGGACCTACGGGTCGACGCACCGGCCCGGCGGGTGTGGCGCGGGCAGGAGGAGGTGCGGCTGACGCCGACCGAGTTCGACCTGCTCCTGTGCCTGGCGGCGACGCCCGGCGCGGTCGTCACCCGCGAGCGCCTCCTGGCGGAGGTGTGGGGCTGGGGCGGTGCGTCCGGGACGCGGACGGTCGACAGCCACGTCAAGGGGCTGCGGGCGAAGATCGGGGCGGACCGGGTCCGGACCGTGCACGGCGTCGGGTACGCCCTCGAGACCGCCCCGGATGGTGCGTCGTGACGCCGCAGCCGCTCGCGCCGGTCGGCTCGATCAAGGTCAAGCTCGGCCTGCTGGTCGCGGCCAGCGTGCTGGTCGCGGCGACGGTCGCCACGCTGGGCCGGGCCGCGGGCGTGCCGGCCTGGCTGGGCATCCCGGTCACCGTCGCCCTCGCGCTCGCGGTGACCCAGCTGCTCGCGGTCGGCATGACCTCACCGCTGCGGCAGATGACGGCGGCCGCGCGGCGGATGGCGACCGGCGACCACGCCGTGCGGGTGGCGGAGACCTCGCGCGACGAGGTGGGCGAGTTGGCGCGGGCGTTCAACACGATGGCCCGCGAGCTCGCCAGCGTCGACCGGCAGCGCCGGGAGCTCGTGGCGAACGTCAGCCACGAGCTGCGGACGCCGCTGACCGGCCTGCGGGCGGTGCTGGAGAACCTCGTCGACGGCGTCGGTCCCGCCGATCCCGCGGCGCTCCAGGCGGCGCTGGACCAGGCCGAGCGCACCAGCGGCCTGGTCGAGGACCTCCTCGACCTCGCCCGGGTGGACGCCGGCCGCGCCCCGCTCACCCCCCAGCCGGTCCGGCTCGCAGGGCTGTTGGCCGACGCCGTCGCGGAGGCGAAGGTGCTCGGCCGCCCGGTGTCGTACGACGTGCGCGTCGAGCCGGCGGACCTGGTCGTCGCCGCCGACCCGGCGCGGTTGCGCCAGCTCGTGGCGAACCTGCTCGACAACGCCTCGCGGCACAGCCCCGCGGGGGCGAAGGTGCGGGTGAGCGGCGTTCAGGCGGGGGAGCGCTACCTGCTGGAGGTCGCCGACGAGGGACCGGGCGTGCCGACGACGGACCGCGAGCGGGTCTTCGAGCGGTTCGGCGCCCTCGGTGGTGCCGGCGACGGCACCGGCGGCACGGGCCTCGGGCTCGCGATCGCCCGGTGGGTGAGCGACCTGCACGGCGGGACGATCGGGTTCGTCGACCCCGAGGCGGACAGGAGCGGCGCCCGGGTGCGGGTCGACCTGCCGCTGGCGCCGCGGGAGCGGGTGACCGTCACGGCTCCCTCCTCCCCGGTGCCGGGTGGGGAGGCCCCCGAGGAGCCGGCCGAGGGGCCGGACCCGGCTGACCGACCGGTGGCCCCGCCCGGCCTGCTCGACGAGCTCTTCGCGGGGTTCTGGCCGGCCCGCGCCGTGCCGCCGCGGGTCGGGCTGCTCGCCGGCGCGGTCGCCACCGGTGTGCTGGCGGCGGCGCTGCTGCCCGACCGCGGCTTGGGCCTCGGGACGTTCCTCGTGCTGCTCGCCGCCGGCGGGGTGCTGGTGGCCGCGAGCCCGCACCGCCGCGAGCCCTGGACGGCGGCCTGCGCCGCGCTGTCCCTCCTGCTGGCCGCGACCGCGCTGCTGCGCGACGCGGAGTGGCTCGTCGTGCTCTGCCTGCTCGCCGGGGTGGCCACGGCGCTGTGCGGGGCCACGCGGGCCCGCACCGCGGCCGGGATCGTGCTCTCGGGCCTGGCCTGGCCGCTGGCCGGCCTGCGCGGGCTGCCCTGGCTGGGCCGCACGGTCGGGACCCTCACCGGGCTCGGCCGGGGCGCCGCCGTGCTGCGCACCGTCGTGTGGTCGGTGCTCGGCCTGGTGGTGTTCGGCGCGCTGCTCGTCTCCGCCGACGCCCTGCTCGCGCGGTGGGCCGACGCGGTGGTGCCCGACCTGACCTCCGACCTGCTGGTGGCGCGGGTCTTCCTCACGGTGGCGGTCGGCGGCGTCGTGCTGGCCGCGGCGTACCTCGCCCTCGACCCCCCGCGTGTCGACCGCACCGAGCGCGGCCCGCGCCCGGTCGCGCGCCGGTTCGAGTGGCTGGCTCCGGTCCTGGTCGTCATCGGCGTCTTCGCGGTGTTCCTCGCCGCGCAGGCGACCGTCGTCCTCGCCGGGCACGACCACCTGCGGCGGACGACGGGGCTGACCTACGCGGAGTACGTCCACCAGGGGTTCGGCCAGCTGACCGTCGCCACCGCGCTCACCCTCCTGGTGGTGTGGGCCGCCGCCCGGAAGGCGCCCCGGGCGACCCCCGCCGACCGGGCGTGGCTGCGCGGGGCCCTCGGCCTGCTCTGCCTGGAGACCCTGGTCGTGGTCGCCTCCGCGCTGTACCGGATGCACCTCTACCAGGAGGCCTACGGCTTCACCCGCCTGCGCCTGCTCGTCGACGTCGTCGAGGGCTGGCTGGGGCTGCTCGTGCTCGCGGTGCTCCTCGCCTGCCTGGTCGGCCGGCGGACGACCTGGTTCCCGCGGTTCGCGCTCGTCAGCGGCGTCGTCGCGCTGCTCGGCCTGGCCGCGGTCAACCCCGACGCCTGGGTGGCCGAGCACAACCTCGAGCGGTACGCCGACACCGGCCGCCTCGACCCGGCCTACCTGCAGGGGCTCTCCGACGACGCGGTGCCCGCGCTGGTCGACCGCTCCGCGGACCTGCCCGACGACCTGCGCGCGTGCGTGCTGGCCGGCCGCGAGCGGACCGGGCAGGACGGCGACGTGTGGGAATGGAACCTCGGGCGGTCGCGCGCGGACGACGCGCTGGCCGGCGCGACCCTCACCGAGCCGGCCGCGGGGTGCGCGTCCCGGACGACGGTGGACTAGCGGGCCGGCCCAGGACCGGCTCAGGACCGGCTCAGGACCGGCTCAGGACCGGCTCAGGACCGGCTCTTGCGGGTCTCCTTGCGGTTCGCCTTCTTGATCGCCTCGACCAGCTCGTCCTTCTTCATCGTCGAGCGGCCGGAGATGTCGAGCTTCTTCGCGAGGTCCATCAGGTGCTTCTTGCTGGCGTTGGCGTCGACGCCCTCGGCGGTCCTCCCGCCCTCGCGCGCGGAGCCGCCGGACTTGCTCGCCTGCTTGTCGGACGGGCCCTTCCCGTCCTTGGCCTCCCAGTGGTCGCCGACCTTCTCGAAGGAGTGCTTGAGCGCGGCGAACGCGGTGCGGTGCGCGCGCTCGCCCTCGCCGTACTCGTCGACAGCGCTGTCGTGAGCCTTGGACCAAGTGCGCTGGGCCTTCTTCGGCGAGCGCTGGATGGTCGAGGGCAGCTCTTCCTTGGCGGGCATCGTGGCCTCCTGGACGCATCGGACGGTGGTGTGCGGGCCTGGTACCCACCGGTAGGCACGCCGATCCCGCACGCGGGGTGACCGCGCGCTACAGTGGACGGGCCGGTCCGCGACGTACCTCCGCCGTCGTCGCAGGACCGGAGCCGCGGCCACCGACCGGTGGTCGCCAGATCCACACCGCGTGCGGACGTCTGCCTCGCCAGTCGTCGCCTCGCCCCCGCAGCAGCGGCCGGCAGCGCGTGCGGTGTCGGTGTCCCGCCGTGCTCGTGCACGGCACCGGGAGGAGAAGGCTTTGGCTCGAGGAGGCCAGCGCCGGACCGGCGCGCCCCGCAACGCCCCGCGCCGCCGCGCACGGGAGCTCGACAACGAGGGACTGATCCCGGTCCTCGCCCGCGCCGTGCGCGAGGTCGAGGCCAGTGCCCAGCGCGGCACGGTCAGCCCGTCGGCGCGCACGAAGTTCCAGGTCGTCGCCCTGCTCGCCCGCGAGGAGCGCTCGCGCGTCAAGGCCGACACCGAGCAGACCGAGGCCAAGAAGGCCGAGCAGCTCAAGCGGCTCGACGGCATCGGCACGATCCTGGCCAAGACCACCGCCCGCGACACCTCGCTGCTCTCGCTGCTGGCCGAGGACGCGCAGGTCTCCGACTCCGCCCACGAGCTGAAGCTGCGGATGCTCCGCGCCGCCGGGATGGAGCCGGACCCCGAGTCCGAGCCCGAGGCCGAGGAGGCGCTGGTCGGCACACCGGTCACCGAGCGCCGCGTCGTGCCGCAGTCGGTCATCGCCCGCCAGCTCGCCAACCCGTTCCTGGCCCCCGACTTCAGCGTCGCCGAGGCCCGTGCCAGCCACCCCCGCCGGCTGGCGACCTGGGAGCTGCTCGGCCCGCTCTTCCGCTCCTTCGAGTACGGCGGCGCCGGGGCCGTGTCCTGCATGCCGCTCCCGGACCCCGAGGAGGTCAAGGTCCCGGGTGACCGCGAGCTGATGCCGCACCAGGCGCAGCTGGTGGCCGCGGCCGCGAAGGGACACCGCACCTTCCTGCTCGCTGACGAGCCCGGCCTGGGCAAGACCGCGCAGGCCCTGCTGGCCGCGCAGGCCGCCGAGGCGTTCCCGCTGCTGGTCGTCGTGCCGAACGTCGTGAAGACCAACTGGGCCCGCGAGGCCGGTCTGTGGGTGCCCAACCGCCCCGTGACCGTCATCCACGGCGACGGCGCGAACGTCGACGGCTTCGCCGACATCGTGGTCGTCAACTACGAGGTGCTCGACCGCCACGTAGGCTGGCTCGGGGACTTCGGCTTCCGCGGGATGGTCGTCGACGAGGCGCACTTCATCAAGAACAAGACCTCGCAGCGCTCCCAGCACGTGCTGCAGCTCTCCGACCGGATCCGCCAGCGCATCGGCCGGCCGCTGATGATGGCGCTGACCGGCACGCCGCTGATCAACGACATCGAGGACTTCCGCGCGATCTGGCAGTTCCTCGGCTGGATCGACGACAAGCGCCCGCTGGGCCGGCTCATGGACGCCCTCGAGGACACCGGGCTGACCCCGGCCGACCCGCCGTTCTACCCCGCGGCGCGCCGCTGCGTCATCGACATGGGCATCGTGCGCCGCCGCAAGGTCGACGTCGCCGCCGACATCCCCGCCCGCCGGGTCGCCGACCTCCCGGTCGAGCTCGACGACGAGGCCGGCCGCTCCATCCGCGCCGCCGAGCGCGAGCTCGCGCGCCGCCTCGTGGAGCGGTACGACACCGCGCTGGCCACCCGCACGTCGGGCCAGACCGTCGAGGGCATCGACCACGAGCTGGTGCGCCGCGTCGCGACGTGGGAGCGCGAGGACACCACCGACAACACCTCGGGCGAGAACGTCTTCGGGATGATGCGCCGCATCGGCCAGGCCAAGGCCGGGCTCGCCGCCGACTACGCCGCCCAGCTCGCGCGCAACGTGGGCAAGGTGGTGTTCTTCGCCAAGCACGTCGACGTGATGGACGTCGCCGAGGACACCTTCGCCCGCCGCGGGATCCGGTACTCCTCCATCCGCGGCGACCAGACCTCCCAGGCCCGGCAGCGCAACATCGACGCGTTCGTCAACGACCCCGAGGTCGAGATCGTCGTCTGCTCGCTGACCGCGGCCGGCGTCGGGCTCAACCTGCAGGTCGCCTCCAACCTGGTGCTGGCCGAGCTGTCGTGGACCGACGCCGAGCAGACCCAGGCGATCGACCGCATCCACCGCATCGGGCAGGAGGAGCCGGTCACCGCCTGGCGGATCATCGCCGCGCAGACCCTCGACACCCGGATCGCCGAGCTCATCGACAGCAAGGCCGGCCTCGCCGCCCGCGCGCTCGACGGGTCCGACACCGAGCTGCCCAACAGCGCCGACATCCAGCTCGAGGCCCTGGTCGCGATGCTGACCGACGCGCTGGTCAAGCGCGGGGACGCCGCCTGATGCGGACCGGCCGGCGGCGTCGTACGACGGGCGCGGGCGCCGTGGCGGTGCTCGCGGCGCTGGCCCTGGCCGGCTGCTCCTCCGAGCCCGAGCCGCTGCCGGTCGGGCCGGACGGGTCGGGCTCCTACCGGTCGGCCGAGCGGATCACCGCGACGCTGCCGACGCCCGACGGCGACGGACCCGCGCTCGGCCGCGCCGAGATCGCGCCGTCCGGCGACGGCGTGCGGCTCGAGGTGCGGGTCAAGGAGGCCGACACCGGCACCTGGACCGTCGCGCTGCTGCCGGGCACGACCTGCGACGAGCAGGCGGAGGCCGGCCAGGACGAGCAGGGCGCCGGCCTGCCCGACCTCCCCGACCTCGAGGTGGGGGAGACCGGCTCGGGCCTGCTGGACGCCGAGCTGGACCTGACCATGGCGGACCTCGAGGACGGCGCAGCCCTGGTCGTCGACGGGCCCGGGGGCACCAGCTGCGGGAACCTCGCGGACTACTGATCCGCCGGTGCGCAGCGGTGCCGGCGGGTACCGGACCGGGCATGACCACCGAACCGCTGACCCCCGAGCCCCTGACCGACCCCGATCCCGACATCGTGCCGAGCACCGACCCGGCCACCTCGCCGATCCCCACGCCCGACACCCCGCCGACGGAGCCGTCCCCCGCGGGTGCCTGACCGCCCGCCGCCGCGGCGGGCCTGACCTGGGACGATGCGGGCGTGAACGCGCCCGTCGACCCCTCCCCGCCCCTCGCGCGGGTGCTGCTGGGGCTGCTGGTCCTGGCGGTGACCCTGGTGTTGCTCGGCGCCCCGGTGTGGGCGTTCATGCACGGCTCGGCCTCCGGGTGGACCGACGAGCGCACGGTCCTCGCCCGGGTCGCCGCCGGTGCCGAGTGCCGCACCGGGCCGCCGCCGGGGGACCCACGCACCTGCGACGCGACGTGGCGGGACGGCGACGCGGTCGTCGAGGGCGAGGTGAGCGACCGGTACGGCGGGCCGGAGCCGCGCGCCGGCGAGGACGTCGAGGCCCGCGTCGTGGGCGACGGCCTGGCCTTCACCGGCTACCAGGGAGCGCTGCTCGGCTGGGGCCTCGCCGCGCCGTACCTCGCGGTCGGCGGGCTGGCGCTCGGCGCGCTGGCGGTGGCCGGACTGGTGCGGATCGACCCGCGCTGGGCCGCCCCCGGTGGGAGCCGGCCGGGGCGGCCCCCGGCCGAGACGGTCAGAACAGCCCGCGCGACCCCAGGAACCGGTCGACGGAGATCCGCAGCGCCACCCGCTCGGCGTTCTCGCGCGGCTGGCGGTAGCGGCCGGCATACCGCTCGACGGCGCGCGCCACGTCGCCGGCGTCGGAGGTGACCACGGCCGTCCCCTCGAGCGTCGACCAGCGGGCCCCGTCGACCTGGCACACCGCGACCGGACCGGGGGCGGCGAGCAGGTTGCGCACCTTGCGGGAGGTGCGCGAGGAGATCACCCAGGCGCACTGCTGCTCCGGGTCCAGCACGCAGCCGACCGGGACGACGTGCGGGCGGCCGTCGGGCCGCAGCGTGGTGAGCGTGCACAGGTGCCGCTCGGTCCACATCTGTGCGAGCGGGGCGGGCAGGGACGACCAACCGGGCCGGAAGGAGCTCACGGACGGTGACGCTACCCGCCGGCGGGCGGGCACCCGTCCGGCCGGACCCAGCGCTGGACCCAGCGCTCGATCAAGCGCTCGATCCAGCGCTAGATCCAGCGCTGGAACCAGATCCGGTCGAGCCACTCCGAGTGCGTGAGCAGCCCGTTGGTGTAGACCGGCCAGAACCAGGCGAAGTTCAGCAGCACCAGCACGACGAAGGAGCCCGAGAGCACCACGCCGACCGTCCGGCGTGGGGTCGGGACGCGCGAGGGCCCGACCGACCTGCCCATGGCGAGCACGATCGCGATCACGACGAACGGCAGCGAGAGCGAGACGTAGAACAGGAAGATCGGCCGGTCGTCGTACTGCAGCCAGGGCAGCCAGGTCGACGCCGTCCCCACCACGGCCACGCCCGCCCGCCAGTCCCGGGCGCCGACCCAGGTGGCGACGGCGACGAGCAGGGCGAGCAGCCCGCCCCACCACAGGACCGGGGTGCCCAGCAGCAGCACCTGGCGCAGGCAGTCGCTGCCCTCCGGTGCGTCGCAGCCCCGGGTGCCCGGCTCGATCCCGGTGTCGGCCGCGACGCCGACCGGCCGGTTCATCAGCAGCCAGCCCGACGGCTTCGAGGCGTAGGTGTGCGAGCTGCAGCTGAGGAAGTGGGTGTGGAAGGTGAACAGGTCCTGGTGGTAGCTCCACAGCGACCTCAGCGACTGCACGGCCTCGGCCGGGCCGGAGGCGTCGGGCTCGGTGGCGGTCGGCCAGCGCCTCCCCTCCTCCGGCGCCCCGTCGACGAACGAGTCGCCCTCGCACTGGCCGGTGCCGGAGTAGCGGGTGTACTGGGTGGAGGACAGGCTCTGCTCGTACTCCGGGGCGTGCACCAGCCAGCCGGTCCACGACGCGACGTACACGACCATCGCGACGAGCACCATCCACGCGAACGCCGGGACGCCGTCGACGAGCGCCGAGCGCAGGGTCGCCCGCCGCACGCCCGCCGCCCGGCGGGCCCCCGCGCTCCAGGCCCAGACCAGGATGCCGAAGGCGGCCAGGGGGTACGCCGCGGTCCACTTGGTGCCGAGCGCCAGGCCGAAGCAGACCCCGGCCCCGAGCAGCCAGGGCCGCCACAGCAGCCCGCGGACCGGGCCCCAGCCGCTGGTGACCGGGTCGGGGGCGAGCGCGGCCAGCCGGGCGCGGTACCAGTCCCGGTCGGCGACCACGCACGCGACGGCGCAGAGGGTGAAGAAGGCCAGGAAGATGTCGAGGAGCGCGAGCCGGGACAGCACGAAGTGCAGCCCGTCCAGGCTCAGCAGCAGCCCGGCGGTCAGGCCGAGCACTGTGGAGCCGGTCATCCGCCGGACGAGCCGCACCATCACCAGCACCATCAGCGCGCCGACGACGGCCGAGGCGACCCGCCAGCCGAACGGGTCCATGCCGAAGAGCCGCTCGCCGATCCCGATCAGCCACTTGCCCACCTCGGGGTGGACGATCATCGAGGGCTCGGACTCCCACAGGCCCTCGGTGGTCCCGGCGAGGATCTGCTCGTTCGCGTCGTCGACGTAGTCGCGGACGTAGCCGTGGTTGGCCAGCGACCAGGCGTCCTTGGCGTAGTAGGTCTCGTCGAACTCGAACTCGCGCGGCTCGCCGAGGTTCCACAGCCGCAGGGCCAGCGCGACCAGCGCGAGCGCGATCGCCGCGGTCCACGAGACCACCGGGTCCTCGACCCGCGCCCGGACCGTCCTCGCCGCCGCCACGGGGCAGGACTCTACGGGGGAGGACACGACCGTCGGGGCGCTGACGGGCGGCTGCCATGATCGGCCCATGACCGGCGTCCTCGTCCTCGCCGCCACCCCCATCGGGCGGGTGGCCGACGCGCCGCCCCGGCTGGCCGAGGAGCTCGCGGGCGCCGACGTCGTCGCCGCCGAGGACACCCGGCGGCTCAAGCGGCTCACCTCCGACCTCGGCGTCACCGTCGGCGGCCGGGTGGTGTCGTACTTCGAGGGCAACGAGTCCGCCCGCACGCCGGTCCTGCTCGAGGCGCTGCTGAACGGCGACCGGGTGCTGCTCGTGACCGACGCCGGCATGCCGAGCGTCTCCGACCCCGGCTACCGCCTCGTCGCCGCGGCCGTCGAGCACGACGTGCACGTGACCGCCGTGCCCGGGCCCTCCGCGGTGCTGACCGCGCTGGCGGTCTCCGGGCTCCCGGTCGACCGGTTCTGCTTCGAGGGCTTCCTGCCGCGCAAGGCCGGCGAACGGGCGCGGCGGCTGGCCGGGCTCGCCGCGGAGGAGCGGACGATGGTGTTCTTCGAGGCCCCCCACCGCACGGGGACGGCGCTGGCCGCGATGGCCGAGGCGTTCGGCGGGGACCGGCCCGCCGCGGTGTGCCGCGAGCTGACCAAGACCCACGAGGAGGTACGCCGCGGCCCGCTCGCCGACCTCGTCGCGTGGGCGGCCGAGGGCGTGCGGGGCGAGGTGACCGTCGTCGTGCAGGGCGCGTCGCCGGTCGCCGAGGTGGGCACCGACCCGGCGAGCCTGCGGGCGGCCGTCGCCGAGCGCGAGGCCGCCGGCACCAGCCGCAAGGAGGCCATCGTCGAGGTGGCCCGCCTGGCCGGGGTGCCGAAGCGGGAGGTCTACGACCTGGTCCACCGGGGAGAGGGATGAGCATGAGCGCACGACTGGAGCGGTTCCACCACGAGGGCCTGACCTTCGACGTCCACGACAGCGGCCCGGAGGACGGCGACCCCGTCGTCCTGCTGCACGGCTTCCCCGAGCGCGCGACGTCGTGGCGGCACGTCGAGCCGCTGCTGCACGCGGCCGGCCTGCGGACCTACGCGCTGGACCAGCGCGGCTACTCCCCGGGCGCCCGGCCCGAGGGACGCAGGCACTACCGCACCGAGCTGCTCGCCGGCGACGTCGAGGCGCTGGTGCGCACGATCGGCCGCCCGGTGCACCTGGTCGGCCACGACTGGGGGGCGATCGTCGCCTGGACCGTCGCCGGTCTTCACCCCGACCTCATCCGGACGCTGACCGCCGTCTCGGTCCCGCACCCCGCGGCGTTCCGCCGCTCGATGACCTCCTCGCCGCAGGCCCTGCGGTCCTGGTACATCGGGCTCTTCCAGGTGCCGCGCCTGCCCGAGCTGCTGCTGGGCCTCTCCGGCGGGCGCTTCCTGGAGCGGGCGATGATCGCGACGGGCATGTCGCGCGAGGACGTCTCGCGGGTCCAGGAGGAGGTCGTGGCGACCGGGGCGCTGCCGCACGCGCTCGGCTACTACCGGGCGCTCCCGCTCTCCGACCGCTCGGTCCTCGGCCGCACTGTCCGGGTCCCCACGACGCTGGTGTGGAGCAGCGGCGACACCGCGCTGGACCGCCGCGGCGCCGAGCTGACCGGCGAGCACGTCGACGCGCCGTACGAGCTGGTCGTGCTCGAGGGGGTCAGCCACTGGATCCCGACGCACGCGCCGGAGGCGCTGGCCGAGGCGGTCCTCGAGCGGGTGGCCGGCACGTGAGCGGGCGGCCCTCGGACCGCCCGCCCGTCCCCGACCCGCTCCCGGCGCCTGTCGTCGACAACCACTGCCACCTCGACATCACCCGGGGCGAGGCCCCGGACGGCCCGGGCGCGCAGGTCGACGTGGCCCCCGCGATCGCCGCCGCCGCGGCGGTCGGCGTGCCCCGGATCGTCCAGATCGGCTGCGACCTGCCCGGCGCCCGGTGGGCGGTCGAGGCGGCGGCGACGTACGACGCGCTCGTCGCCGGGGTCGCGCTGCACCCCAACGAGGCGCCGCGGCTGGTGGCGCAGGGCACCGACCTCGACACCGCGATGGCCGAGATCGAGGCGCTGGCCGGTGCCCACCCGAAGGTGCGGGCGGTGGGGGAGACCGGTCTCGACCACTTCCGGACCGGCGAGGAGGGGCGCGCGGTGCAGGTGGAGTCGTTCCGCCGGCACGTCGACCTGGCCAAGCGGCTGGACAAGACCCTCGTCATCCACGACCGCAACGCCCACGAGGACGTGCTGCGCGTCCTCGACGAGGAGCGCGCGCCCGAGCGCTGGGTGATGCACTGCTTCTCCGGCGACGCCGCCTTCGCGCGCGCCTGCCTGGACCGCGGGGCCTACCTCTCCTTCGCGGGCACCGTGACGTTCAGGAACGCCCAGCCGCTGCGCGACGCGCTGGTCGTGACCCCGCGCGACCGGGTGCTCGTGGAGACCGACGCGCCGTACCTCACCCCGCACCCGCACCGCGGCCAGGTGAACGCCTCCTACCTCGTCCCGCTCACCGTCCGAGCGATGGCGGAGGTCCGCGGGGACGACCTCGAGGACCTCTGCGTGGCCATCGACGCCTCGACCGAGGAGGCCTTCGGAGGGCCCTGGTGACCCGGTCGGACCGCCCCTGAGAGCCCTGATCAATGCACTGAGAGCCTGCCCACAACGGTGGACGAGGGTTTGCGATCGTCTCTCCGGCCTGTTGTGCTGGAGCACTGATGGCCGGGATCGGGACGATCACGCCAGTGCGCGAGGCGCGGACGACCATGGGTGGGGAAGCCCTCGGACGCAGTCGACTCGGGCCTGTCGCGAGCCGCTGGAAGGCGCTCGCGCGGGACGCACGGCAACCCGAGACCCGGGGAGTACGACGTTCGGAGAATCGTGCGCAGCAAGATCGCACACTGGGTGGCCCGGTCCAGCCGCAGCCGCCCCGTGATGGTGGCCCTGGCCGCCGTCGTCGCCCTGGCAGTCGCCGGGACCACCCTGGGCTACTCGGCCCTCAGCAAGTCCGTGACCCTCAGCCTCGACGGTGAGTCCTCGGACGTCAGCTCGATGGCAGCGACCGTCGGCGACGTCTTGGAGGACCAGGGCGTCGAGGTCGGCGAGCGCGACGAGGTCGCGCCCAGCCTCGACGAGGAGGTCAGCGACGGGATGGAGATCTCGGTCCGCTTCGCCCGGCCGGTCGAGCTGACCGTCGACGGCGACACCTCCACCCACTGGGTCACCGCCACCGAGGTGTCCGGTGCCCTCGGCCAGATCGGCCGCAGCTTCGACGGCGCCGACCTGTCGGCCAGCCGTGGCGGGTCGATCGACCGCGAGGGCCTGGCCCTCGAGGTGGTCACCCCCAAGACGCTCAAGGTCAAGCTGGGCGCGAAGGACTGGAAGAAGCGCACCGTCACCGCGCTCACCGTCTCCGAGGCGCTCGACCAGCTCGGCGTGGACCTCGGCAAGCGCGACGAGACCAAGCCGGCGCTCGACGCCGAGGTCGCCGACGGCGACCGGATCGTCTTCACCGACGTGCGGGTCGAGACCAAGCGCGTGCGGGCGGAGTCGATCGACTTCACCACCACCCGGCGCGAGGACGGCACGATGACCGAGGGCGAGACCAGCACGGTCCGGGCCGGCCGCGCCGGCGTGCGCGACGTGACGTACCGCCTGACCTACCGCAACGGGAAGCTCGTCGGCCGCGTCGTCAAGCGCGCCGAGGTCACCCGCGCCCCGGTCGACGCGATCGTCAAGGTCGGCACCAAGGAGCCCGAGCCGGAGCCCGAGGCCGTCACCGCGCCGAACTACGCCTCCGGCGGCACCGTCTGGGACGCCCTGGCCAAGTGCGAGTCCGGCGGCAACTGGGCCATCAACACCGGCAACGGCTACTACGGCGGCCTGCAGTTCTCGCTGTCGACGTGGCAGGCGTACGGCGGCCCCGGCTACCCGCACCAGCAGAGCCGCGAGACGCAGATCGCGATCGCCGAGAAGGTCCGTGCTGCGACCGGTGGGTACGGCTCCTGGCCCCACTGCTCACAGTCCCTCGGGCTGCCTCAGTAACCTGAGGCCCATGTCTGACACCTCCGCCGGTCCGAGGCTCCTCGGGCCGGCGGAAGTGCGTTCGCTCGCCGCGGCGCTCGACCTCCGCCCGACCAAGCAGCGCGGCCAGAACTTCGTCATCGACGCCAACACCGTGCGCAGGATCGTCCGCGAGTCCGGCGTCACCGCCGAGGACGTCGTCATCGAGGTCGGGCCGGGCCTCGGCTCGCTCACCCTGGCCCTGCTCGAGGTCGCCGGCCGGGTCGTCGCGGTCGAGGTCGACGAGCGGCTCGCCGGCGCGCTGCCCGCCACCATCCGCGAGCACGCGCCCGCCCAGGCCGACCGGTTCGAGGTGGTCCTGGCCGACGCGATGCGCGTGACCGACGTGCCCGGGCCGCCGCCGACGGCGCTCGTCGCGAACCTGCCGTACAACGTCTCGGTGCCGGTCCTGCTGCACCTGCTCCAGCTGCTGCCCTCCCTCGAGCGCGGCCTGGTCATGGTGCAGGCGGAGGTCGCGGACCGGCTCGCGGCCGCCCCCGGCTCCAAGGTGTACGGCGTCCCGTCGGTCAAGGCCGCGTGGTACGCCGACGTCCGCCGCGCCGGCGCGATCGGCCGCAACGTCTTCTGGCCCGCCCCGAACGTCGACTCCGGGCTGGTCGCCTGGAGCCGGCGCGAGCCCCCGGCCACCACCGCCACCCGCGAGCAGGTCTTCGCGGTCGTCGACGCGGCGTTCGCGCAGCGCCGCAAGGCCCTGCGCGGCGTGCTGCGCGGGCTGGCCGGCTCCGCCGAGGCCGTCGACGCCGCACTGACCCACGCCGGCGTGGACCCGCTGGCCCGCGGGGAGTCGCTGCGGGTGGAGGACTTCGCGCGGATCGCCGAGGGCCTGGCCGGGGCGGGGACGGCGGCATGAGCGCGGTGACCGTGCGCGCCCCCGCGAAGATCAACCTCCACCTGGGGGTCGGCGCGCCGCGCCCCGACGGGTTCCACCCGCTGACGACCGTCTACCACGCGGTCGGCCTCTGCGACGACGTCACCGCGACGCCGGCCGACGGGTGGGGCGTCTCGATGGCGGTGCCCGACTGGGTCAGCGCCGCGGACCTGCCCGCCGACGGCGCCAACATCGTCGACCGTGCCGCCACCCTGCTCGCCGCGCACCACGGCATCCCGCTCACCGGCCTGGTGTCGGTGACCAAGGCGATCCCGGTGGCCGGCGGCATGGCGGGCGGGTCGGCCGACGCCGCGGCCGCCCTGGTCGCCCTGGACCGGGTCTGGGACGTCCGGACCTCCGACGAGGACCTGCTCGCCATCGCCGCCCAGCTGGGCAGCGACGTGCCGTTCGCCCTCGTCGGCGGGACCGCCGTCGGCACCGGGCGGGGCGAGGTCGTCGAGCCGGTCGCCGACCACGGCACCTGGTGGTGGGTCGTCGTCCCCTCCGACGAGGGGCTCTCCACGCCGGCGGTCTACCGCCACTTCGACGAGATGTTCCCCGACGCGGCGCCCGAGCCGTGCGGCGCCGACGCGCTGCTCGCCGCCGTGGCGTCCTGCGACCCGCACCGGCTCGCCGACGTCCTCCACAACGACCTGCAGCTGCCCGCGATCGACCTGCGACCCGACCTCGGCGAGCTCATCGACCGCGGCCAGGGCGTGGGTGCCCTCCGTGGGCTCGTGTCGGGGTCCGGCCCGACGTGCGTGTTCCTCTGCGAGTCCGCCGACCACGCCCGGTCGGTGGCCGCCTCCCTCGAGCAGGACCACCCGCTGGTCCTGGTCGCCAACGGACCGGTGGCCGGCGCCCACCTGGTGGAGTACGCGTAACCCTCATGAGCAACCTCCTCAACCTCGAGCGCGTCTCGAAGTCCTACGGCGTGCGCCCGCTGCTCACCGACGTCTCCCTCGGCGTCGGGGCCGGCGACCGGATCGGCATCGTCGGCCGCAACGGCGACGGCAAGACCACGCTGCTCGAGGTGATGACCGGCATCGAGGAGCCCGACACCGGCCGGGTCTCGCGCCAGCGCGGCCTGCTGGTCGGCTACCTCCACCAGGGCGACGAGCTCGACGACACCCACACCGTCCGCGAGGCGGTGCTGGGCGGCCTCGACGACCACGAGTGGGCCGCCGACGGCCGGACCCGCGAGATCGTCGAGGTGCTGCTCGCCGGGGTGTCGCTGGACCGCGCGGTGGTCGGGCTCTCTGGCGGCGAGCGCCGCCGGTGCTCGCTGGCCGCGCTCCTGCTCGGCGACCACGACCTCGTCGTGCTCGACGAGCCCACCAACCACCTCGACGTCGAGGCGGTCGCCTGGCTCGCCCAGCACCTCGCCGGCCGCCCGTCCGCGCTCGTGGTCGTCACCCACGACCGGTGGTTCCTGGACGCGGTCTGCCAGTGGACCTGGGAGGTCCACGACGGCCAGGTCGACGCCTACGAGGGCGGGTACGCCGCCTTCGTGCTGGCCAAGGCCGAGCGCCAGCGGCAGATGGCGGCCTCGGAGATCCGCCGGCAGAACCTGGTCCGCAAGGAGCTGGCCTGGCTGCGGCGGGGCCCGCCGGCCCGGACCTCCAAGCCCAAGTTCCGCATCGACGCCGCCAACCAGCTGATCGAGGACGTGCCGCCCCCGCGGGACCGGCTCGAGCTGCAGCGCTTCGCCACCCAGCGGCTGGGCAAGGACGTCATCGACGTAGAGGACGTCGACCTCGTCCGCGGCGAGAGGACGCTGCTCTCGCACGCCACCTGGCGGATCGGGCCGGGCGACCGGATCGGCCTGGTCGGGGTCAACGGCGCCGGCAAGACCTCGGTCCTCGCGCTGCTCTCCGGCGAGCTCGCGCCGAGCGTCGGCCGGGTCAAGCAGGGCCGCACCGTCGCGCTGCAGCACCTGACCCAGCAGCTCGACGACCTCGACCCGAGCGGGCGCGTGCTGCCCACGGTGGAGTCCATCCGGCGGGTCACCAAGACCCTGGAGGGCCAGGAGCTGACGGCGACCTCGCTGCTGGAGCGGTTCGGCTTCACCGGCGACCGGCTGACCGCCCGCATCGGCGACCTCTCCGGCGGCGAGCGGCGCCGCTTCCAGCTGCTGCGCCTGCTGCTCACCGAGCCCAACGTCCTGCTGCTCGACGAGCCGACCAACGACCTGGACATCGAGACCCTCAACGTCCTCGAGGACTTCCTCGACGGCTGGCCCGGCACGCTCGTCGTGGTCAGCCACGACCGGTACTTCCTCGAGCGGGTCACCGACTCCGTCTGGGCGCTCCTCGGCGACGGCCAGGTCTCGATGCTGCCGCGTGGGGTCGACGAGTACCTCGAGCGCCGCGCCGCGTCCCTCCACCTTCAGGGCGTCGAGGTGCCGACCGGGCCGGACCCGGTGGCGTCCGGGGCTTCCGGGGCGGCCGGGGCTTCCGGGGCGTCCGGCGGGGTGGTCGCCGCGGAGCCGGCGAAGGCCAAGGTCGGCGGCGCCGAGGAGCGCGCCGCCCGCAAGACGATCAACCGGATCGACAAGCGGCTGGCGCGGATCGCCGAGCTCGAGGCCGGGCTCAACGCCCGGGTGCTCGAGCACGCCCAGGACTACACCGAGCTCGCGCGGCTCAGCGCGGAGCTGCAGGAGCTGGCCGACGAGAAGGAGCAGCTCGAGCTGGAGTGGCTCGAGGCGGCCGAGGCGCTGGAGTAGCCCGGCTGGGGCCCCACCTGCGAGATGTCCGGTGACCACCTGGTCGACCTCGAGCCGTACCGGCCGCGCACAGTCCGCCGCCGACTGGCGGCCTGACCGAGCATTCCGCCGCGGTTCGTCTACCGCGCCGTTGCGACATGCAACGCGCCGTTCGACGTCCTGGCGCGCCGTTCGACGACTACCGCGCCGTTGGCATGTCTGCCGCGCCGGTCCAACGGCGCGGTAGATGCACGAACAGCGCGTTACAAGCCGGCAGCGTCCGCTGGTCACTGCACAAACGCAGTACCGCGTGTGGAGCGACCGTACGGTCGCTGGAGACCCCGGCAGGGTCAGGCGAAGGGCGCGAGCAGCCGGCGCAGCAGGTCCGCGAGCTGCTGGCGGTCGGCCGGGGGCAGGTCAGCGAGCAGGCCGTGCTCGGCGCGCAGCAGGGCGGTGAACCCGCCGTCGACGGCGTTCTTGCCCTCGGCGGTGAGGCGCACGATGACGCCGCGCCGGTCGTCGGGGTCGGGGTAGCGCTCCACGAACCCGCGGGCGGCCAGCCGGTCGACCCGGTTGGTCATCGTCCCGCTGGTCACGAGCGTCTCCCGCAGGAGCCGGCCGGGGGAGAGCTCGTACGGCGCGCCGGCCCGGCGCAGCGCCGCGAGGACGTCGAACTCCCAGGACTCGATGCCGTGCTCGGTGAACGCCTGCCGGCGCGCGAGGTCGAGGTGGCGGGCGAGCCGGGAGATCCGGCTGAAGACCGCGACGCCGTCGAAGTCGAGGTCGGGGCGCTCGCGCGCCCACGCCTCGACCAGCTCGTCGACCTCGTCCCACATGTCCGCACTCTAACGGAGGTCGAGAATCTTGACATCAAGATATGTGCGGCGCAGCATGGCGGGATGGCACACACCTGGGACCCCGACCGGTACCTCACCTTCGCCGACGAGCGGGGGCGGCCGTTCGTCGACCTCCTCGCCCGCGTCGGCGCCGCCGGCCCGCGGACCGTCGCCGACCTCGGCTGCGGTCCGGGCAACCTCACCGGCCTGCTGCGCGAGCGGTGGCCGGACGCCGAGGTGACCGGCGTCGACTCCAGCCCGGAGATGGTGCGCCGGGCGCGGGAGCGCGAGGACGGCGTGCGGTACGACGTCGCCGACCTGCGCGACTGGTCGCCGGCCACCCCGGTCGACGTGCTGGTCTCGAACGCCACGCTGCAGTGGCTCCCCGACCACCTCCACCTCCTGCCACGGCTGCTCGACCACGTCGCCGCGGACGGCTGGCTCGCGTTCCAGGTGCCGGGCAACTTCGAGGAGCCCAGCCACACGATCCGCCGAGACCTCGCGGCCCGGGCGCCGTACGCCGAGCACCTGCGCGACGTCGCCGTGCCCGCCAGCCACGACCCCGCGACGTACCTCGACGTGCTCAGCGGGCTCGGCTGCGAGGTCGACGCCTGGGAGACGACGTACCTGCACGTGCTCACCGGGCCCGACCCCGTGTTCACCTGGGTGTCCGGCACGGGCGCCCGACCGACGCTGCAGGCGCTGCCCGAGGACCTGAGGCCGGTCTTCGAGGAGGAGTTCCGGGCCCGGTTGCGGACGGCGTACCCCGAGCGGGCTGCGGGCGTGGTGCTGCCGTTCCGGCGCGTCTTCGTCGTCGCCCGGAAGCCCCGCGCCTGAGGCGCACCGCACGGCGTAACCCGGCGCGACATGGGGCGTTGTCAGGGCTACCGGCACGGCCCCCGAACGTGCCGGTGCGGGGACTCGGCCCCGGACGACCTGCCTCCCTGTCGAAGGACACCCCCGTGACCGACCTCGCCGACCGTCCGGACACCACCCAGCAAGCGCCGACCGAGATGCGCGAGCCCGCCCCCGCCGTCCCTGCCGCGCCTGCGGTCCCGGTCCAGGAGGTCGACATGTCGGCCGTGGTCAACCGGGTGAAGCGGGCCCAGGGCCAGCTCGGCGGCGTGCTGCGGATGATCGAGGATGGCCGGGACCTCGAGGCAGTGGTCCACCAGCTCAAGGCCGTCTCCCGCGCCCTCGACCGCGCCGGGTTCGCGCTCATCGCCGCCGAGCTGCGCCAGAGCGTCGTCGACGGTGCCGTCGTCGGCGAGCCCGAGCTGGCCAAGCTGGAGAAGTTCTTCCTCTCCCTCGCCTGAGCCCCGCCCGCCCGTGGTTACCGTCGGGTAACGTGTGCCGCATGAGCCGGGTCCTGAGCATGTGGCAGACGACGACGAGCCTGCCGGTGGTGGGGCCGCGGGTGGGCGCGCGGGCGTTCTCGCTGCTGTTCTCCCAGCAGGCGCCGTACTTCGCGACGATCCGGCCGCGGTTCACCGAGATCGGGCCGCACCGCGCCGAGCTGGTGATCCCCAAGCGGCGCAGGGTGCACAACCACCTCGGCACCGTCCACGCGATCGCGCTGTGCAACGGGCTCGAGGCGGCGATGGGCGCGATGGCCGAGGCGACCGTGCCTGCCGACAAGCGGTGGATCCCCAAGGGGATGGAGGTCAGCTACACCGCCAAGGCCACCAGCGACATCACCTGCACCGCGGAGACCGACCCCGAGCAGTGGACCGGCCTGCCCGACGAGGGCGCCGACCTCCCCGTCCGCGTCCGCGGCGTGCGCGACGACGGCACCGTCGTGGTCGAGGGCGTCATCCGGCTCTGGGTGACCCCGAAGAAGCGCTGACCCGGACGATTCCACGGCGCCCGCCGGGCCGCCGTACCCTGGATCGGTCATGAGCAGCGCACGCACGTACGAGGTCCGCACCTACGGGTGCCAGATGAACGTCCACGACTCCGAGCGGCTCACCGGGCTGCTCGAGGGGGCCGGGTACGCCGCCGCGCCCGCGGGCGAGCAGGCCGACGTCGTCGTCTTCAACACCTGCGCGGTCCGGGAGAACGCCGACAACAAGCTCTACGGCAACCTCGGCCACCTGGCGCCGGTCAAGGCCGCCCGGCCGGGCATGCAGATCGCCGTGGGCGGCTGCCTGGCCCAGAAGGACCGCACGACCATCACCGAGCGCGCCCCCTGGGTCGACGTCGTCTTCGGCACCCACAACATCGGCTCGCTGCCGGTGCTGCTGGAGCGGGCGCGGGTCCAGGAGGAGGCGCAGGTCGAGATCCTCGAGAGCCTCGACGTCTTCCCGAGCACGCTGCCGACCAAGCGCGAGTCGGCGTACGCCGCGTGGGTCTCGGTCTCGGTGGGGTGCAACAACACCTGCACGTTCTGCATCGTCCCGGCGCTGCGCGGCAAGGAGAAGGACCGTCGCCCCGGCGACATCCTCGCCGAGGTCCGCGCGCTGGTCGCCGAGGGCGTCACCGAGGTGACGCTGCTGGGCCAGAACGTCAACGCCTACGGCGTGGAGTTCGGCGACCGGCAGGCGTTCTCCAAGCTGCTGCGCGCCTGCGGCGACATCGAGGGCCTCGAGCGGGTGCGCTTCACCAGCCCGCACCCGGCGGAGTTCACCGACGACGTCATCGAGGCGATGGCCGAGACGCCGAACGTCATGCCGAGCCTGCACATGCCCCTGCAGTCCGGCTCGGACCGGGTGCTGCGCGCCATGCGCCGCTCCTACCGGTCCACGAAGTTCCTCGGCATCATCGACCGGGTCCGCGCCGCGATCCCGCACGCCGCGATCACCACCGACATCATCGTGGGCTTCCCCGGCGAGACCGAGGAGGACTTCCTCGAGACGATGCGGGTGGTGCGCGAGTCGCGGTTCGCCAGCGCGTTCACGTTCCAGTACTCCAAGCGCCCCGGCACCCCGGCCGCCGTCCTCGAGGACCAGGTCCCGCCCGAGGTGGTCAAGGACCGCTACGGCCGCCTGGTCGACCTGGTCAACGAGATCGCCTGGGAGGAGAACAAGGCGATCGTCGGCCGCACCGTCGAGCTGATGGTCGCCGAGGGCGAGGGACGCAAGGACGCCGCCACGCTGCGGCTCTCCGGACGTGCGCCGGACAACCGGCTGGTCCACTTCGCCGCCCCGGGTCCCGAGCACGGCGCGCCCGTCCGTCCCGGCGACATGGTGACCGCCGAGGTCACCTACGCCGCGCCGCACCACCTGGTCGCCGACCGCGTGCTCGCGGTCCGGCGTACCCGCTCCGGCGACGCCTGGGAGGCCCGGACCGCGGCACCGGCGGCGCCCACCGGGGTCTCGCTGGGCATGCCGGCGGTCGGCGCGCCCGCGCCGCTGCCCGCAGCGCCGGCCTGCGGCTGACCGCGCCCGTCCGGGACGCGGGGCTCAGATGTCGGGCTTGGCCTGGAACGGGTGCTCCGCGGACCGCGGGTCCTTGCTCGGGTAGCCCGCCTTCGGCAGCACGGTGTCGGGGTTGTCCTCCGGCCCGCCGGCGGACTGCTCGGGAGGCGCGTCGGCGCCCGCCTCGGTGACCGAGCTGTCGCGGACGCCGTCGGTGCTCCGCTGCCCGGGGCCGGCGTGGCCGACCCGCTCGGAGCTGACGCCCATCCCGCCCGCGGCCGCGTCGGGGCCGGTGGCACCCGGCTGCGACGCGCGCAGCGGCTCGGCCAGGTCCGGGTCGACCGGGGGCTCGCCCGGCAGGTCGCCGGACCGCTCGCTCACTCCGCCTTCCCCTGCTCGGCGGCGCCCTCGTCCTGGGCGCCGGCCTCGTCGGGGCTGGCCTCGGTCGCCTCGGTCGAGGTGTCCTCGGACCCCGACATCTGCTCCTGGAGCGAGTCGGGGGTGCTGTCGTCGATGGCCGGGTTCTCGTCGGGCGTGAGGTCCGGGATGGTGCGCTCGTCGGCCTCGGCGACCGGGTCGTCGATCGCGTCGGCGCCGCCCGGGTTCGGCTCGCCGGGCTCGATCTGCGGCTCGGGCATCGCCGCGAGCTCTCCCGTCCCGGTGTCGGTGCGGGTCTCCTCGGACATCAGTCCTCCTGGCTCGGGTGGCTCGGGCTGCTCGGCTCGTCGAAGCCGAAGGTCGAGTACGCCGTGCTGGTACCCGACCGGATGCTCGCCAACACGGCCGCCTCGTGGGGCACGACCGGGTCGGGCAGGGCGTCGAGCGGCCACCAGCGGAGATCGGCGGCCTTGTCCGGCTCGACGATCCGCGGCTCCCCGGTCCACCGACGGGCGGTCAGGAAGAAGTCGATCCGCTCGTCGATCGGCTCGCCGCCGCCGGTGCGCTGCATGGCGGTGACCAGCTCCAGGTCGAGCCCGTGGATGCCGAGCTCCTCCTCGGCCTCGCGCCGCGCCGCGTCGTACGCCGTCTCGCCGCGCTCGACGTGGCCGGCGGCCGCGGCGGCCCAGTGGTCGTCCATGTAGCCGGTGCCGCGGCGCAGCTGCAGCAGCACCTCGGTCCGCCCGGCGTCGTCGGTGCGCAGCAGGAAGACGTACGCCGCGGGGACGACGACGAAGCGTCCGTGCGTCGCCCCCGCGCCGGCGTCACTCAGGGCGGTCACCGTGGCGGTGGTCGGCCTCGGAGCCGGCGACCGGCTCCTCGAGGTGGGACTCGTCGACCTCCCCGCGCGGCTCGCGCGACGCGCCGGTCGGTGCGGCCGGCTCGTCCTCGCGCAGCGGGGTGCCCGGAGGGGCGGGGGTCTCGGGGTCGCTGGTGCCGTGGTCGCTCATGCCAGCTCCTCCTCGTCGGGGGTCTCGTCGTTCGGGGTCAGCTCGGGCTCGCCAGTCGCCGCCTCGTAGACGGTGCCGGTGTCGGGGGACTCCGGCTCGGCGGGTGTGTACTCGTCGGCCTCGTTGACGGCCTGCTCGGGGCTGGTCTCGCTCATGCGTCGGTCTCCTTCACTGGCTCGGCTCGGGGAACGACGTCTCGGCGTTCTCCTCGCGGACGGCCTCCTCGGCGGCGGACGGGTCCTGCCCGTCGGGGAGCTCGCTCCCGTGCTCGCCGGGCGGGTCCTGGTCGGTGTCGAGCACGGGCTCGTTGCGCTCCTCGGGGATCGGCGCGGTCATGGTGCCCTCCAGTCGCTCGGCTGCGGTTCCTTGTCACACTAGCCACATGCGGTCGACCTCAATCCCGGCCGCCGTCCCGGTCGTGGCGGTCGTCGGCGCCACCGCGAGCGGCAAGACCGCGCTGTCGCTGGACCTCGCCGAGCGGCTAGGCGGCGAGGTCGTCAACACCGACGCCATGCAGCTCTACCGCGGCATGGACGTCGGCACCGCGAAGCTCCCGCCGGCCGAGCGCCGGGGCATCCCGCACCACCTCCTGGACCGGTTGTCGGTGCGGGAGCCGGCGTCGGTCGCGGAGTTCCAGGGCTGGGCGCGGGCGACGATCGCCGAGCTCCGCGCCGTCGGCCGCACGCCGGTGCTGGTGGGCGGGTCGGCGCTGTACACCCGCGCGGTGGTCGACCGCTTCGACTTCCCCGGCACCGACGAGGCGGTCCGCGCGCGGCTCGAGGCGGAGCTCGCCGAGGTCGGCCCGGCCGCGCTGCACGCGCGGCTCGCCGTGGTCGACCCCGAGGCGGCCGCACGGATCCTGGTCGAGAACGGCCGCCGCACCGTCCGGGCGCTCGAGGTCGTGGAGATCACCGGCCGGCCGTTCAGCGCCTCCCTGCCGCGGCTGGAGTACGTCGACCCGCACACCGTCCAGGTCGGCGTCGACATCGACCGACCGACCCTCGACGCCCGGATCGAGCAGCGCGTCGACGCGATGTTCGCGGCCGGCCTCGTCGACGAGGTCGCCCGGCTGCTCGAGGAGGGGCTGGCCGAGGGCCGCACCGCCGGCCGCGCGATCGGGTACGTCGAGGTGGTGGCCCACCTCGCCGGTGGGCTGTCGCTCGACGAGGCCCGCGAGCGGACCGTCGTCGCCACCCGGCGCTTCGCCCGCCGGCAGGACGCGTGGTTCCGCAAGGACCCCCGCGTCGTCTGGGTCCGCCACGACGACCCCGACCGGGTGGAGCAGGCATTGGCGGCGGTGGAGAGGGTGGTCGCATGAGACGCACCCGCCCGACCCCGACCGTCGACGAGCTCCTCGCCCGCCGCACCGACGACGGCACCGGCGTCGTCGTCGCCGTCCGCACGCCCGAGGGCACGGCGTACCACGCCCGCGGCGAGCTGCCCGACGGCGCCGCCTCGATCCTCGAGATCGGCTCGGTCACCAAGACCATGACCGCCCTGCTGCTCGCCGAGCTGGCCCGCGACGGGCTCGTCGGCCTCGACGACCCGGTCGCCGACCACCTGCCCGTGGCCCCGCCGGTCGTGGGCCGGCCGATCACGCTGCTCGACCTCGCCACCCACCACTCGGGGCTGCCGCGGCTGCCGCACGGGTCGCTGTGGCCGGCGGTCACGAGCGAGCGGCACGACCCCTACGCGCGCTACGACGAGGCGGCGCTGTCCGCCGCGGTGCTCGCCACCCGGCCGAAGGTCGAGCCCGGCCGCCGGTTCGGCTACTCCAACCTCGGCGGCGGGCTCCTCGGCTGGGCGCTCGCCCGGGCGGCCGGCACCGACTACGCCACGCTCCTGGCCGACCGGGTGACCGGGCCGCTCGGCCTGGCGGACACCGGCGTCGAGCTGCCCGCGGAGCAGGCCCACCGGCTCGCGCCCGGCCACGGGTGGCGAGGGCGGCCCGCGGGCCGCTGGGACCTCGCGCTGCTCGCCGGAGCCGGAGGTGTCGTGTCGACCGCCGCGGACCTGCAGCGCTACGTCGCCGCCTTCGACACGGCGTACGACGGCCCGCTCGCCGCGGCCGCCGCCGACGCGCGCACCCCGCGGCACCCGGCGGGCCGGGTCGGCCCCGCGAAGGTCGCCCTCGGCTGGCTGGTCGGCCCCGACGGGATGCTGTTCCACGACGGCGGCACCGGCGGGTACCGCTCGTTCGCCGGCTCCAGGCCCGACCTCGGGGTGTCGGTCGTCGTGCTGTCGGCGCGTGCCCGCGGGCTCACCGGGTTCGGGATCCTGCTGCTGCGGGCCGCGGTGGCGGCAGCGGGCGGGGCGGCGGCCCGGCCGGAGCTGTGAGGCGACGTTCCCGCACCAGCGCAAGAACGGTCGGGCGCAGGACGGGGCGGCGCGGCCAGACTGGTCGGCATGGACCGACGGGTGCCGGGGCGCGACCGGCTGCGCGAGCTGCTGGACGCCGTGCTGGACGAGGACAACCGGACGCTGGCCGACATGGCCGGCGGCGCGTACGCCTCGCCGTACCACTTCTCCCGGCAGCTGAGCCGCGACGCCGGCGAGCCGCCGGTCGCCATGCGGAGGCGGGTCGAGCTGGAGCGTGCGGCCTGGCAGCTGCGGCGCGGGGCCAGCGTGACGGACGCGGCGTTCGCCGCCGGCTACGAGAGCGTCGACGGGTTCAGCCGCGCCTTCACCCGGGCGTACGGCGAGCCGCCGTCGGCCGTGGTCGCGGGCGGGCCGCGCGACCACTGGCTGCCGGCGCCGAACGGCATCCACTTCCACCCGCCGACCTCGCTGTGGGTCGATGCCGGCGGGTCCCCGGGCGGCCGGGCCGGCGACGCGGTCACCGGGCACCTCGTCGAGCACGACCTGGACGACACCCGGTCCCTGCTCGAGGTCGCCAAGGGGCTGACCGCCGAGCAGCTGCACCGCGAGGTGCTCCCCGGCGCCCGGGTCCTGGAGTGGGACGGCGAGGAGGCCTCGCTCGCGGCGGTGCTGGAGAGCCAGGTGTTCGGCAAGGAGGTGTGGCTGGCCTCGATCGAGGGGCTGGACACCCCGGTCCGCGGCGACGGCGACGTCACCCGCCTGCTCGAGCGGCACGACGCGGTCGCGCCGCGCTGGCTGTCCCTCGTGCGCGACGTCGACCGGCGCGGCGCCTGGGACGACCGGCTGGTCGACGCGCTCTGCGAGCCGCCGGAGAGCTTCGTGCTGGGCGAGGTCGTCGCCCACGTGCTGACGTACGCCGCACACCGGCGCCAGCTCGCGCGGCTGGTGCTGCGGGTGCTCGGCGTCGAGGTCGCCGACGGCGACCCGATCACCTGGAACCGCACCCGGAGGAGCACCCGATGACGAGGACCGTCTACTACACCGCCACCACGCTCGACGGCTTCCTGGCCGACGAGCACGACTCGCTGGACTGGCTGCTGAGCCAGCCGCTCGACGAGGGCGGCATGCTCGACCACGACGAGTTCATCGGCGGGATCGGGGCCCTGCTCATGGGGGCGACGACGTACCAGTGGGTGCTCGACCACGGTGCGCGCACCGGCGACCCGTGGGCCTACGAGCAGCCGACCTGGGTGATGACGCACCGCGACCTGCCGCCGGCGGCGGAGAACGTCACGATCGCCTCGGGCGACGTCCGCGCGGTCCACGCCGCGATGGTGGAGGCGGCCGCCGGACGGGACGTGTGGGTGGTCGGTGGGGGAGACCTGGCCGGGCAGCTCGCCGACGCGGGGCTGCTGGACGAGGTGCTCGTCTCGATCGCCCCGGTGGTGCTCGGCGCCGGGCGACCGCTCCTCCCGCGGCGCCTGGACCTGCGGCTCACCTCCCACGGCCGCAACGGCGCGTTCCTGTGCGCGACGTACGACGTGGTGGGGCCGCTCGCGGCCAGTGCGGGGACGGACGCCTGAGACCTGCCCGCAGCGGGCACCTCGACAACTGTCGGCGGTCGGGTCCACAGTGAACGGACCGCCTCGTCGCGGAGCTCTCGGGAGGAAACCATGCGCCGTCTCGCCGTCGTCCCCGTCCTGGCCCTGCTCTCGCCCGCGCTCGTCGCCCTGCCGGCGACGCCCGCGGCCGCGGAGCCGGTGCCGCCCAAGGTGCCGACGGCGGTCGGCACGGGCGGTGCCGTGAGCTCGGTGGACCCCGAGGCGACGAGGGTGGGCCTGGCGGTGCTGCGCGCGGGCGGCAACGCCGTCGACGCCGCCGTCGCGACCGCCGCAGCGCTCGGCGTCACCGAGCCCTACAGCGCCGGCATCGGCGGAGGCGGCTACTTCGTCCACTACGACGCCTCGACCGGCCGGGTGGCCACGATCGACGGGCGGGAGACGGCGCCGCGCAGCATCCCGGACGACGCCTTCGTCGACCCCGCGACCGGCGAGACCTACCCCTTCACCCCCGAGCTCGTCACGAGCGGGGTCAGCGTGGGCACCCCCGGCACGCTCGCCACGTGGAAGCGGGCGCTCGACCGCTGGGGCAGCCGCTCGCTGCGGCAGGTGCTCGGGCGGCCCGCGGCGCTGGCGCGGCGCGGGTTCGTGGTCGACCAGACCTTCCGCCAGCAGACCGAGGACAACCGCGAGCGGTTCCGCGCGTTCACCTCGACCAAGCAGCTCTTCCTGCGCGGCGGCCGGCTCCCGGTGGTCGGCACCCGGTTCCGCAACCCCGACCTCGCCCGCACCTACGACAGGATCGCCGCCGACGGGCTGGCGCCGTTCTACCGCGGCACGATCGGCAAGGAGGTCGTGCGGGCGGTCCGCAGGCCCCCGGTCACCGCGAGCACGGACCTGCCGGTGCCCCGGGGCTTCCTGACCCGGCGCGACCTGCGCGACTACGAGGTCCGCAACCAGCAGGCCACGCGCACGAGCTACCGCGGCCTCGACGTCTACGGCATGCGGCCCTCCTCCAGCGGCGGCTCGACGGTCGGTGAGGCGCTGGAGATCCTCGAGCGCTACGACCTCGCCGCGATGGACGACGTGCAGGCGCTGCACCTCTACCTCGAGGCGAGCGCCCGGGCCTTCGCCGACCGGGCCGCCTACGTCGGGGACCCGCGGTACGTCGACGTGCCGCTGCGCGACCTGCTCTCGCCGACCTTCGCCGCCGAGCGCGCCTGCACCGTCGACGAGGACAGCGCGTCGACCAAGCCGGTCGAGCCGGGGGACGTGGACGACTACGACGGCGAGTGCGCGACCGGCGGGAGTGCCGAGCCCGTCCAGGTCCCCGACACCGAGAACGTCGAGACCACCCACCTGACCGTCGTCGACCGCTGGGGCGACGTCGTGTCGTACACCCTGACCATCGAGCAGACCGGCGGCTCCGGCATCGTCGTGCCGGGCCGCGGGTTCCTGCTCAACAACGAGCTGACCGACTTCACCGCGGAGTACGACCCGGCCGACCCCAACCGGATCCAGCCGGGCAAGCGGCCGCGCAGCTCGATGTCGCCGACGATCGTGCTGCGCGACGGGAAGCCGGTGCTGGCGGTCGGGTCACCGGGCGGTTCCACCATCATCACCACGGTGCTGCAGCTGCTCGTCGAGCGCTTCGACCGCGGGCGCAGCATCGCCGAGGCGATGGCCGCGCCGCGGGCCTCCCAGCGCAACACCGCCACGGTCACCGCCGAGCCGGCGTTCATCGAGGCCTACGGGCCCCTGCTCGAGGCCTACGGCCACGAGCTGACCCCGGCCGGTGACGCGCTGACCAGCGCCGCCGAGATCGGCGCGGCGGCCGCCATCGAGATCGGACCGGGCGGGCTGCTCACCGCGGTGGCCGAGCCCACCCGGCGCGGCGGCGGCTCCGCCGGGGTGGTCCGGCGCCGGGACTGAACCGGGACCGGGCCGGCCCCGGTCCGGCGGAACCCGGGTGAGCCGCACGGTGTCGGGCACTACCGTGGAGGCGTGCCCGGACCCGCGACCACCGAGATCACCAGCGAGATCACCACCGAGATCACCACCGTCGAGGAGCTCGTGGCCCTGCTGGGTGAGCCGAACCAGCGGGCCCGGGACAAGTCCCGGCCGGCGCTGCTCCCGGTGGACCGCGACTGGCTCGCGGCCTCGCCGTTCTGCGTGATGGCCACCAGCGACGCCGACGGCCGCTGCGATGCCTCGCCCAAGGGCGACCCGGCCGGCCAGCTGGTCCACGTCCTCGACGACACGACGATCGCGCTGGCCGAGCGGCCCGGGAACCGGCGGGCCGACGGCTACCGCAACATCCTGGCCAACCCCCACGTCGGGCTGAACTTCCTCATCCCCGGCCGCGGCGACACGCTGCGGGTCAACGGTCGGGCGCGCCTGGTGAGCGACGCGCCGTGGTTCGACCAGCTCGTGGTCAAGGGGCACCGACCGCTGCTGGCGGTCGTGGTCGACATCGAGGACCTCTTCTTCCACTGCGCGAAGGCGTTCCTGCGCAGCCAGCTGTGGCAGCCGGAGACCTGGGACCCGGAGGCGAGGGTGCCGCGGCGCGCCCTCATCGCCAAGGAGGTCGAGGCGAACGGGATGGACGTCGCGCAGCTCGACGACTACTACAAGCCGGAGAACTACGGGAAGAGCCTCTATGAGTGAGCAGGAGCGCCCCGCCGAGGGCTCGGCGTACCCGTTCCTCAAGGGGCACGGCACCCAGAACGACTTCGTCCTGCTGCCCGACCACGACGGCACCCTCCACGGCGACCTCGACCCGGCGCGGGTCGCGCGGCTCTGCGACCGGCGCGCCGGCATCGGCGGCGACGGCGTCCTGCGGGTGGTCCGGACGGCGGCGTACGCCGCGGCGCGCGAGCACGTGGACCCCGCCGAGGCCGAGTGGTTCATGGACTACCGCAACAGCGACGGGTCGCTCTCGGAGATGTGCGGCAACGGCGTGCGGGTCTTCGCCCGGCACCTGCTCGAGGAGGGGCTCGTCGAGCCCGGCCGGCCGATCCCGGTCGGCACCCGCGCCGGCGTCAAGGTGATCGAGGTCGACGGGGACCGGATCACCGTCGACATGGGCCGGCCCCGGCTGCTCGGCGCCACCGAGGTCGCGGTCGGGTCGACCCGGTGGGCGGCGACCCACGTCGACATGGGCAACCCGCACGCGGTGGCGTTCCTCGCCGAGGGCCAGCCGCTGGACGCGCACGGCCCGGTCGGCCCGCTGCTGGAGGAGCCGGCGTACGACGTGCAGGTCTACCCGCACGGGGTGAACGTGGAGTTCGTCGAGCGCCGCGGGGCCGGCCACGTCGCGATGCGCGTGCACGAGCGGGGGTCGGGGGAGACCCGGTCCTGCGGCACCGGCGCGTGCGCGGTGGCGGTCGCGACGGCGCTGGCCGACGGCCGCTCCGGTGTGGACGCGACGTACCGCGTGGACCTGCCGGGCGGGACGCTGGAGATCAGCTGGACCGCCGACGACCGGGTGCTGATGAGCGGTCCGGCGGTCGTCGTGGCGAGCGGATCCACCGCCCTGTGAGGGGTGGCGGGCCACTACAGTCCGCTGCATGGAACTCAACGGAGCCAGTGCCATCGTCACGGGCGGAGCGTCGGGCATCGGCGCTGCCTGCGCCCGCCAGCTCGCCGCCCGCGGGGCCGTCGTGGTCGTCGCCGACCTCCAGGCCGACAAGGGGGAGGCCCTCGCCTCGGAGATCGGCGGTGTCTTCGCCCAGGTCGACGTGACCGACAGCGAGCAGATCGCCGGCGCCGTGCGCGCCGCCGCCGAGATCGCGCCGCTGCGTGCGGTCGTCAACTCCGCAGGGATCGGCTGGGCCTCGCGCACCATCGGCCGCGACGGCACGCTGGAGTCCGCCCATGACCTCGACGCCTTCAAGAAGGTCGTCGCGATCAACCTGGTCGGCACCTTCGACATGGTCCGCCAGGCCGCGACCGTCATGAGCACCCAGGACCCGACCGAGACCGGCGAGCGCGGCGCGATCGTCAACCTGGCCTCGGTCGCCGCGTTCGACGGGCAGATCGGCCAGGCGTCGTACTCCGCCTCCAAGGGCGGCGTCGTCGGGATGACCCTCCCGGTCGCCCGCGACCTCTCCGCCGCCGCGATCCGCCTCAACACCGTCGCCCCCGGGCTCATCGAGACCCCGATCTACGGCGAGGGCGAGGGCGCGGAGGCGTTCAAGGCCAAGCTGGGCGAGAGCGTGCTGTTCCCCAAGCGCCTCGGCACCCCCGACGAGCTGGCCTCGATGGTGATGGAGTGCCTGACCAACTCCTACATGAACGCCGAGACGATCCGTGTCGACGGCGGCATCCGGATGCCTCCCAAGTGACCCCCTCCGCCTCGTGATGCCCAGCGAGCGCCCCGGCGCGCGCCTGGCATCACGAGGCGGTCGTCATCGCGGGCGATCGGGTACCGGGCGCGCATGACGAAGGAGTTCAAGAAGGGCGACAAGGTCGAGTGGAAGTCACACGGCGGCACGGCCGAGGGCGAGGTGGAGAAGAAGATCACCTCCGACACCCACGCCGCGAAGCGTGACGTCAAGGCGAGCAAGGACGACCCGCAGTACCTCGTGAAGAGCGAGAAGTCCGGCGGCGAGGCCGTGCACAAGCCAGGTGCGCTGAAGAAGAAGAGCTAGGACCGGCCGCCACGCGACCGGGACCGACGAAGGCCCGCTCCCTCGGGGGAGCGGGCCTTCGTGCGTCCGGACGGGCGGCGCGGGTCAGCGCTCGACGACCACCCGCTCGTTGGGGACGCAGTGCGTCATGGTGTGGCCCTCGACGTCGCGCGGACCGTTCTTGCCCAGGTTGCGGGCCCGGTCGAGCTCCTCCTCCGACAGCGTCTGGGTCGCGAGCGGCGGGAGCCCGCGGACGTCGTCGGCGGTGATGCCGAGGCCCTCGCCCACGCGCTGGCCCAGCTCGTCCTCACACATGAGGAAGTGCCAGACCATCCGCTCCTGGACCTCCCGGGTGGCCTCGGAGATGTTGGCGACCAGGTTCGCCACCAGGTCGTCGCGCTCCCAGTCCTCCATCAGGCGGAACCGCTCACCGGCCTGCGCGTAGTCGTTCGTGCGGGGCAGCCGGGCCCGGGTGAGCCGGCCGCTGAGCTCCGGCCCGACCTCCGCGGACCCGCCACCCTCGGCCTCCTCGAGGCCGCCCATCGTCGACGGCTCGTAGTTCACGTGCGGGTTCTGGCCCTCGGCCAGGTCCACGCCGTACGACATCTGGCCGCCGCGCTGGTTGGTGTGGACGTCGACCTTGGCGGCGTTGACCGGCAGCTGCAGGTAGTTCGGCCCCACCCGGTAGCGCTGGGTGTCGCTGTAGGAGAACGTGCGGCCGACGAGCATCTTGTCGTCGGAGAACTCCAGGCCGTCGACCAGCACGCCGGTGCCGAAGGCGATCTGCTCGTTCTCGTCGTGGTGGTCGGCCACGTTGCGGTTGAGCGTCATGGTCGCGACGAGCTTGGGCTCGAAGAGCTCCTCGGGCCAGACCTTGGTGTCGTCGAGCGGGTCGAAGTCGAGCTCGGGGTGGTCGTGGTCCTCCATGATCTGCACCTTGAGGTCCCACTTCGGGAAGCTGCCCGCCTCGATCGCCTCGTAGAGGTCCTTCGAGGCGTGCCCGAGGTCGCCGGCCTGGATGTTCGCGGCGTCCTCCTCGGTCAGCGACTTCACGCCCTCGTGCGGGTAGAAGTGGTACTTGACCAGGTGCGAGACGCCCTCGGCGTTGACCCACCGGTAGGTGTTGACCCCGAAGCCCTGCTGGGTGCGGTAGCTGGCCGGGATGCCGCGCGGGCTGAACAGGTTGACCAGCATGTGCATCGACTCCGGCGTCTGCGACATGAAGTCGAAGATCCGCGCCGGCTCCTGGCGGAAGGTGACCGGGTCGGGCTTGAGGGAGTGGATGACGTCGGGGAACTTGATGGCGTCGCGGATGAAGAAGACACCCAGGTTGTTGCCGACGAGGTCCCAGTTGCCGTCCTCGGTGTAGAACTTCACCGCGAAGCCGCGCGGGTCGCGGGCGGCCTCGGAGGAGTCCCGGCCGCCGATGACGGTCGAGAACCGGATCGCCAGCGGGGTCTTCTTGCCGGCCTCGGAGAACAGCTTGGCGCGGGTGTAGCGGGCGATCGGCTCGTCGCCCCACTGGCCGGTGGCCTCGAGCTCGCCGTAGCAGACGAAGCCGCGCGCGTGCACCACGCGCTCGGGGATCCGCTCGCGGTCGAAGTGGCTGATCTTCTCGAGGAACTGGTAGTTCTCCAGCGTCGCGGGACCGCGGGCGCCGACGGTGCGGGTGTTCTGGTTGTCGGAGACAGGGTGGCCCTGCCGCGTGGTGAGCGAGCGGGTGGCGTCAGCCATGGCTCGGTTCCTCCAATGGAGTGGGGTGCGGGGGGACCTGGGGCCGGTACCCGGGGCCGAGGCGCGGATTCAGCGGCCGACCGTCCGTGGGGGTCGGTGCCAGGCGGTCAGGTCGAGGACCCGGTCGGCCCGCTCGGCGGCCGCCTCCACGAGGCGGGCGTTCGGCTCGTCGACGCGGTCCACCCACGCCCGCGCCTGGTCGGGGGACTTCCCGTGCCGCACGTGGCGCGCCACCAGCCGCTCCCGCCGCAGGTCGGCGTCGACGTGCAGGTGCCAGACCTCCTCGACCTCCGCGCGCACGGCGCGCCAGCGCGGCTGGTCCAGCAGCAGGTAGTTGCCCTCGGTCACCACCGTGCCGGTCGGCGGCACCGCGATCGCCCCGGCGAGGGGCTGCTCGAGGTCGCGGTCGAACGCCGGGGCGACCACCGCCGGCTCGCACCCGCGCACGCGCCGCAGCAGCGCGGCGTACCCCTCGGCGTCGAAGGTGTCGGGGGCTCCCTTGACCTCGACCAGGCCGCGGCGGGCCAGCTCGACGTCGGCGTAGTGGAAGCCGTCCATCGGCACCACCGCCGCACCGTGCTCGGCGGCCAGCGCCGCGGCGGCCGTGCTCTTGCCGACGCCGGGCGCCCCGGTGAGCCCGAGCAGGCGGATGCCGACGGGCGGGGTGGGGAAATGGATGTCCACGTGCCCAGTCAAGCGGGCATAGTGGAGGGCCCGGAGGCGTTGTGCTCTCCGAGATGGCAGTCACGACACGGAGGCACATGACCAACGCGAACGCACGCGACTTCTCCCTCGACACCGAGCTGGAGGAGACCGTCGGCTGGGACGAGGACGAGGTCCTCGCCGTCGATGAGCGCGACGGGTCCGACGACGACCACGACGACCACGACGAGGTGGAGGACTTCACCTCCGGGTACGCCGACGAGCCGGACCCCGAGGAGCTCACCACCGGTGAGCTCGACCTGGCCGAGCGGCACGAGCTGCGCCGCGTCGCCGGCCTGCGCACCGACCTCGAGGACATCACCGAGGTCGAGTACCGCCAGCTGCGCCTCGAGCGCGTCGTCCTCGTCGGCGTCTGGACCGAGGGCAGCGTCGAGGACGCGGAGAACTCGATGGCCGAGCTGGCCCTGCTCGCCGAGACGGCCGGCTCCGAGGTGCTCGACGCGATCTACCAGCGCCGGCAGAAGCCCGACCCCGCGACGTACATCGGCCGCGGCAAGGTCGAGGGGCTCAAGGAGATCGTCGCCGCCACCGGCGCGGACACCGTGATCTGCGACGGCGAGCTCGCGCCCAGCCAGCTGAGGAACCTCGAGGACCGGCTCAAGGTCAAGGTCGTCGACCGGACCGCGCTGATCCTCGACATCTTCGCCCAGCACGCGAAGTCCAAGGAGGGCCAGGCGCAGGTCGAGCTGGCGCAGCTGACCTACCTCAAGCAGCGCCTGCGTGGTTGGGGTGGCAACCTGTCGCGCCAGGTCGGCGGTCGCGCCGCCGGCGGTGTCGGCATCGGTGGCCGTGGTCCCGGTGAGACGAAGATCGAGACCGACCGGCGCCGGATCAACACCCGGATCGCCAAGCTTCGCCGCGAGCTGCGCGAGATGAAGGGCACCCGCGACACCAAGCGCCAGGAGCGCCGTCGTCACCAGGTGCCGGCCGTGGCGATCGCCGGCTACACCAACGCGGGCAAGTCCTCGCTGCTCAACCGGCTCACCGGTGCGGGGGTGCTGGTCGAGGACGCGCTGTTCGCGACCCTGGACCCCACCACGCGACGCACGACGACCGCGGACGGCCGCGTCTACACGATGAGCGACACCGTCGGGTTCGTGCGGCACCTGCCCCACCAGCTCGTCGAGGCGTTCCGGTCCACGCTGGAGGAGGTGGCCGACGCCGACCTGGTCCTCCACGTCGTCGACGGCTCCCACCCCGACCCCGAGGGCCAGATCGCCGCGGTGCGCGAGGTCTTCGCCGAGATCGGCGCGGACCAGGTGCCCGAGCTCGTGGTCATCAACAAGGCCGACGCCGCGGACCCGATGGTCCTGGCCCGGCTCCAGCAGCGCGAGCCGCACTGCGTCGTGGTCAGCGCCAAGACCGGCGAGGGCATCGCCGAGGCGCTCGGCGTCGTCGAGGGCGAGCTGCCCCGCCCGGGCGTGGAGTTCTCCGCGCTGCTGCCCTACGAGCGGGGCGACCTGATCAACCGGCTCCACCAGCAGGGCGAGATCGACTCCCTCGAGCACACCGGCGACGGCACCATCGTCCGCGGGCGCGCCAACGAGGACCTCGCCGGCGAGCTGGCGGCGTACGCGCTGGTCTGAGTGGTCACTGCCCGGTGCGGGCAGGTGCGAGGGTCCCCGGTCAACCGGGGACCCTCGTGCTTTCCGGGGTAGGTCTACCCCGGTAAGCGAGGGAGTCCCCGGTGAACCGGGGACTCCTGCAGCGGCGTGGGGTCCTGCCGGAATCCCCGGGGCCCCGGGGATTCCGGCACTTCTCGGGCGATGCATCCCCTGAGAAGCGCCGGTTTTCCCCGAGGAGTCGGGCGGGATTTCCGGCGGATCTACAACGGTCCTGCAACAACTCCGGCGGATCGGCGCAGGAGGGCGCACCATCGATGGGTGCTTCTCGCCCGTCGCTCCTCGGCACGATCGATCGCCCTGGCCGCCTGCCTGCTGCTCGTCATCGGCGTGCTCGTGCTGCAGCTGGCCGAGCGGGCGCGCGGTTCGGACGCGAGCCGGTGCGAACGGTTCGCGGCGGGCTCCGCGGAGCGGGCCGCGGTCGTCACCGGCGAGGGGCGCGACGTGCTCGTGATTGGCGACTCCTGGTCGGCCGGGCTCGGCCTGGACGAGGTCGGTACGTCGTGGCCGTCGCGGCTGGAGGGCCGGGTGCGGGTCGCCGGGTTCTCCGGGTCCGGGTTCAGCTCGGGCGCCAGCCGGTGCGGCCCGCAGGTGTCGTTCGCGGCCCGGGCGGGCGCGGCCCTCGGTGCCGGCGCCGACCTGGTGGTCGTCGAGGGCGGGCTCAACGACGTCGACCAGACCGACGCGGCCATCCGGTCGGGGTTCGAGCGGCTGATGCGACGGCTCGAGGGCCAGCGGGTGGTGGTCGTGGGCCCCGCGACCGCTCCCTCGCGGGCCGGTCGGGTGCCGCGCGTCGACCGGCTGCTCGCCGTCCTCGCCGAGCAGCACGCAGCGGCGTACGTCCCCACGAGCGGGCTCGCGCTGGACTACCTCGAGGACCGGCTGCACCTGACCCCCGAGGGTCACCGGGCCTTCGGTGACGCCGTCGCCGCCGCGATCGCGGCCGCCGGGGTCTGAGCGGGCGCGCCGCAGCCGTCCGGAGCCCGGCGCTAGGAGCTGAACGCGGCGTCGAAGGCGGCGGCGGGCGGGTCGTAGTCGAACCGCTTGAGGAACGCCAGCGCCTCGGGGGCGCCGTGGAGGCGGTCCATGCCGGCGTCCTCCCACTCCACCGAGACGGGTCCGTCGTAGCCGATGGCGGCCAGCGCCCGGAAGGAGTCCTCCCAGGGCACCTGCCCGCGTCCGGTGGAGACGAAGTCCCAGCCGCGGCGGGGGTCGCCCCACGGCAGGTGCGAGGAGAGCCGGCCGTTGCGGCCCCCGCCCACGCGCAGCCGGGTGTCCTTGCAGTCGACGTGGTAGATCCGGTCGGCGAAGTCGGAGATGAACGCCACCGGGTCGAGGTCCTGCCACAGCATGTGGCTGGGGTCCCAGTTGAGCCCGAACGCCTCGCGGTGGCCGATCGCCTTGAGCGTGCGCACGGTCGACCAGTAGTCGTAGGCGATCTCCGAGGGGTGCACCTCGTGGGCGAACCGGACGCCGCACTCGTCGAAGACGTCGAGGATCGGGTTCCACCGGTCGGCGAAGTCCTGGTAGCCCGCCTCGATCCGGGAGGCCGGGACCGGCGGGAACATCGCGACGTAGGGCCAGATCGAGGAGCCGGTGAAGCCGACGACGGTGGACACGCCCATCCGCTGCGCGAGCCGCGCGGTCAGCCGCATCTCCTCCGCGGCCCGGGTGCGCACCCCCTCGGCGTCGCCGTCGCCCCACACCCGCTCGCGCACGATCGCGCGGTGCCGGTCGTCGATGGGGTCGTCGCAGACCGCCTGGCCGGTGAGGTGGTTGGAGATGGCCCACACGCCGAGCCCGTGCCGCTCGAGGATCTCCAGCCGGCCCTCGACGTACCCCGGCTCGTCCCACCGCCACGCGTCGAGGTGCTCGCCGGAGACCGCGATCTCGAGGCCGTCGTAGCCCCAGCCGGCGGCGAGCCGCGCGACCTCCTCGAGCGGCAGGTCGGCCCACTGGCCGGTGAAGAGGGTGAAGCGCTTGCCCATCTCAGTCCTCCTGCTGGTGCGCGGCGGGGTGCGGTGCGGGTACGTCGACGCGGGCGCCCGAGCGTCCCGCACTCTCTTCGATCGCCGCCAGCACCCGCTGCACGGCGAGGCCGTCGGCGAACGACGGCGACGGCTGGTTGCCGCTCGCGACCGCGGCGAGGAAGTCGGCCGCCTGCGAGGTGAACGTGCTGTCCCAGCCGAGGGTGTGGCCCGGCGGCCACCAGGCGTCGAGGTAGGGGTGGGTGGCCTCGGTGACCAGCACGCGACGTACGCCGCCGTCCGGGTCCAGCCCGCGGTCGTCGACGCCGAGCTCGTTGAGCCGCTCGAGGTCGAAGGAGAGCGAGCCGGTGGTGCCGTACACCTCGATCTGCAGGGCGTTCTTGCGGCTGGTCGCCATCCGGCTGACCTCGAGGCTGGCGACCACGCCCGAGGCGGTCTCGAGGGTGGCCCAGGCGGCGTCGTCGACGGTGACCGGCTCGGTCCCGTGGTCGCCGGTGCGCTCGGGCACGAACGTCCGCAGGTGGCCGCTGGCGGAGACCACCGGCTCGTCGAGCAGGTGGTGGAGCTGGTCGACGAGGTGCGAGCCGAGGTCGCCGAGCACGCCGGAGCCGGCCGACTCGCGGCGCAGCCGCCAGGTCATCGGTGCGGCCTCGTCGACGAGCCAGTCCTGCAGGTAGCTGGCCCGGACCTGGCGCACGGTGCCGATCCGCCCCTCGGTGATCATCCGGCGCGCGAGCGCCAGCGCGGGCACCCGGCGGTAGTTGAAGCCGGTCATCGACACCACGCCCCGCTCCGCCGCGGCCCTCGCCGCGGCGACGAGGGCCTCGGACTCCGCGACGGTGTTGGCCAGCGGCTTCTCGAGCAGCACGTGCTTGCCGGCGTCCAGCGCGGCCAGGGCGATCTCGGCATGCAGGTGGCCCGGGGTGCAGATGTCGACGACGTCGACGTCGGCGCGGGTGACGACGTCGCGCCAGTCGGTGGCGGTGTCGGCCCAGCCGTAGCGGTCCGCGGCGGTCTTCAGCGCCGCCGGGTCGCGCCCGACGAGCACCTGCTGCCGCACGCCCGGGGCGTCGGGGAAGAAGGCGGAGACGTTGCGCCAGGCGTTGGAGTGGGCCTTGCCCATGAAGGAGTAGCCGACGACGGCCACCCCCAGGGCGGGCGCGCCGCCCGCGGTCCGGTCAGTCATGGGTGGTGCCTCCTGCGGCGTGGGCGTCGGTCGCGGTGAGCGACCGGAGGAAGGTGAGGCCGTCCCGGGCGAGGTCGTCGGGCGAGGCGGCGAGCGGTCGCCAGATCGAGGCGGCCACGGCGATGGCGGCGTTGTCGGGGGTGAAGCTCTCGATGTTCAGCGCGCCGGCGTACCCCACCTCGTCGAGCGCGGCGAGCAGTGCGGGCCAGTCGGTCTGGTCGTGGCCGGGGGCGCCGCGGTCGTTGCCGCAGACCTGGAGGTGCACCAGGTGCCGGCCGGCGCGGCGTACGGCGTCGGCGCTGGAGCGCTCCTCGATCCCGAGGTGGTAGGTGTCGAGCGCGAGCCCGAGGGACGGTCCCAGCAGCGGGCCGAGGGCGGCGAGCGCCTGGTCGACGGTGTTGACCAGCGAGGTCTCGTAGCGGTTCAAGGGCTCGATGCCGACGGTGACGCCCGCGTCGCGGGCGTGCTCGACGACCGGCGCGAGGTTCCGGCGCCACTCGTCGTACGCCGCGTGGCGCTCGTACGGCGTCATCCGCCACACCCGTCCGGTCGCGGCGTAGAAGGGCCCGCAGACGCTGGGCGCGCCGACGGCGGCGGCGAGGTCGGTGCAGCTGCGCAGGTAGTCCTGGGTGCGGGCCACGGTCGCGGGGTCGGTGGCGACGAGGTCGCGCCCGGGGGCCATCGCGCCGACGACGTACGGCGCCAGGCCGGCGTCGCGGACGGCGGCGGCGGTCCGCGCCGGGTCCAGGTGGCCCGGCTCCTCCAGCGGCAGCTCGACGGCGTCGAAGCCGAGGCCGGCGACGAGGTCGAGCATCCGGGGCAGGTCGGCGTCGGTCAGGGGCGAGGTCCAGACCCAGGTGTTGACGCCGAGGGGGCGGTCGAGCGCGCGCACGGGCACACCTTCCGGTCGGAGGGAGGGGGAGGAGGAGCGGGAGCAGGAGCACCGGCCGGGGGTGGGTCCGTCCACCCCCGGCCGGCCGGGCTCACGGGATCTGGCGGTCCTGCCAGACCTTCGGGTAGCCCGGCAGGTCCTCGCCGCCGAACTTGGCGTAGTGGCCGTCGGGCATGCCCTCGTTGGCCGCGAGGAAGTCGCCGCGCTCCTCCTCGGTGATGGGCGTCTGCGGGAGCACCCACTCCTTGGGGATCTCCTCGCCGGCGACGATCTTCTGGATCGCCAGCAGCGGGGTACGCCACTGGAAGTTGGAGTAGACCGGGGCCAGGCCGGTCAGTCCGGTCTCCTCCCACTTGCGCAGGAAGCTCATCTCGTCCTCGCCGGTCATCACCGGGTAGTCGACGCCTTGGTCCTCGAAGGCCTCGATCGCGGCGACGGCGCCGTCACCGGCGTCCATCCACACCCCGGCGACGTCGCCCTTGGTGAGCTCGTCGGTGATGATCCCCTTGATCTTGGTGGGGTCGGCGCCGGTGAAGTAGTCGACGGCCTCGATCCCGTTCTCCTCGAAGATCTTCTCCGCGGCGGCCCAGCGGGTCTCCAGCACGTCGACGCCGGGCAGGATCCGCAGGGCGACGACCTTGTCGCCCTCCTCGAGGTTCTCGGAGAGGAACGTGGCGGTGTCGATGCCCCAGGCGTAGCCGCCGATCGGGTGGATGAACGTCGTGTAGCAGTCGGTCTCCACGCCCCGGTCGAACACGATGACAGGCTTGCCGGTCTCGCAGGCGCGCTCGACGGCCGGCGTCATCGCGGCGGTGGAGTTGGGGGAGATGACGAAGACGTCGCAGTTCCCCTCGCTGATGAAGTAGTCGATGTCGGCGATCTGGGTGTTGTCGTCGTCCTGGGCGTCGCGGGTCTCCATCTCGGAGATGACGCCCTCGTCCTGGAGCGCCTTGAGCTGCTGGTTCATGGTGATCCAGCCGGTCTGGCGCCAGGGGTTGGAGATCGAGGCGTTGGCGAAGCAGACCTTCTGCGGCTCCTTCGAGGCGAAGTCGGAGGTGTCGGTCATCTCGCCGTCGATGTACTGCAGGTAGGGCTGCTCGGGGTCGCCCTCGAAGGTCGCCGAGCGCTGCTCGTCCTGCTCGTCGAAGTCGGCCTGGACGAACCACTCCTCACCCGACCCCTCGGTCTCGGAGGCCGACTCCTCGCCCGCCTGCGGGGCGGGGTCGTCGATGGACTCGTCGGTGCTGCACGCGGCCAGGGCGGCCAGGGCAGCGACGGACGCCACGGCGCCCCTGAGCGACCTGCGTCGCAACGGTGTGCGCATCAGTTGTCTCCTGTGGTTGTGCCCGGGGAGGGCGGTTGGGTGGGGTGCCGAGACGGGGTTGCGGGAGAGGCGGTACGGCGCGTGGGCCGGCGGCCGCGCTGCCAGGCGCGGCCGGCCACGGCGACGGCGGCGATGATGATCAGGCCCTGGACGGTGGCGCGCCACGTGGACTCCACGCCGAGCGCGGTCAGCAGGACGAAGAGCAGCTCGAGCGCGACCGCACCGGCGGCGGCGGAGAGGACCCAGCCGCGGCCGCCGCCGAGGACGACCCCGCCGAGGACCACCGCGGTGATGGCGGTGAACTCGTAGCCCTGGCCGACCGAGGGGTGCACGCCGGCGTACCCGACCAGGATGATCCCGGCGACGGTGGCCGAGAGCGAGGAGATCACGAACGCGCGGGTCTTGAGCCACCACAGCGAGCTGCCCGAGACACGGGCGGCGTCGGCGTTGTCGCCGGCGGCCACGAGGCTGCGGCCGAAGGGACGGCGCATCGACCACGAGGCGAGCGCGCCGAGCACCACCAGGATGACCAGCGGGTAGGGGATGACGTCGACGACGGGGACGTCCTGGATGCCGCCGCGGCCGATCTCGCGGAAGGAGTCGGCCGGGTTGCCGGTCGCGGCACCACCGGTGAGGTGGTCGACCAGGCCGCCGAGCGCGAGCATCATCCCCAGCGTCACGATGAAGCTCGGGACGCCGAGCAGCGTCGTGCCGAGGCCGTTGAGCACCCCGATGAGGACGCCGACGGCCAGCATCAGCAGCGTGACCGGGAGGATCCGGCTCTCGTCCTCGCCGATCAGGTTGCCGGCCATGACGACCTGGGCGGCGACGACCGCGCCCATGGAGAGGTCGAACTCGCCGGAGACGATCACGTAGTACTGGCCGATGGCGGCGATTGCGATCGGCGCCGTGCGGCCCAGGAAGCGGATCACCACGCCGGGGTCGCCGAAGTTCGGGTTGGCCAGGACCGTCGCGACGAGCAGCGCGACGACGAGGACGTACACCGCGCCGCCCGGGGTGGCGAGCGCCGCTGCGGCCCGCCCGCCCCAGCTGCGGTGGTGGTCGGGGAGCGGAGGTCGCTCGGCGCGCTCGAGGAGCGGGGTCGAGGTGGTCACTTCGCCTCCTGCAGTGCGGCGTCGAGGCCGGTCGGTCGTTCGAACCTGGCGGGCCGGCGGTCGATCTCGCGGCGGGCGTAGACCGCGACCGCGACGACGATCACCAGGCCGCGGACGACGTCCTGGAGGAAGGCGCTGACGCCCATGACGCCCATGACGTTGTCGAGGACGGAGAAGATCGCGACACCCGCGAGGGTCCCCACGACGTTGCCCTTGCCGCCGGCGAGCAGCGTGCCGCCGAGGACGACCGCGGCGATGGACATCAGGTCGTAGTCGCCCTGGCTGCCGATGGTGGGGCTGCCGACGCTGAGCCGGGCCACCAGCAGCAGCCCGGCGAGGGCGGCCAGCACCGAGGAGAGGGTGTGGGCGACGAGCACCGGCACCGACGTGCGGATGCCGGAGAGCCGGGCCACCTCGCGGTTGCCGCCCACGGCGTAGAGGTGGTGGCCGACGCGGGTGCGCCGCAGCATCAGCACGACCAGCACCGCGCAGCCGAGCAGGATCAGCGTCGAGAGCGGCACCGGGCCGACCTGGGTGGCGCCGACCAGCCGGAACGAGCGCGGGGCCGAGCCGTGGCTGCCCTGGTAGTTGGTGGCGAGGTAGCCGCTGATCACCAGGCCCGTGCCGAGGGTCGCGATGAAGCCGTGGACGCCGAGGTACGCCACGATCGCGCCGTTGACCAGGCCGACCGCCGCGGCCACCAGCAGGGCGAGCAGCACCGCCGGGACCACCTTGCCGTCCTGGCCGGCCATCGTGCCGGCCGCAAGCACGCTGACCAGGCTGACGACGTACGGCACCGAGAGGTCGAGGCTGCCGACGAGGATGACCAGCGTCTGGCCGATGGCGATGAACCCCAGGATGCTGATGCCGGTCAGCAGGGCGGAGATGTTGCCGGGGCTGAGGAAGTTGCGGCCCTCGACGGCGGTCAGCACGAAGCCGACGACCAGGCTCAGCGCGAGCAGCACCAGGACGATGCCGGTGGAGGTCAGCGGGGCCCGGCGCCGGGCGAGCGTGCTCATCCGCCCACCCCCGTCGCGACCTGCAGCACCTGCTCCTCGGTGGCGCCCGCGGGCAGCTCGCCGGCCAGCCGGCCGTCGCGCATCACGAGGATCCGGTCGGACATGCCGATCACCTCCGGCAGCTCGCTGGAGACCATCAGGACGGCCACGCCCCGGGCCGCCAGGGCGCGCATCAGCTCGTAGATGGAGTGCTTCGCGCCGACGTCGATGCCGCGGGTGGGCTCGTCCATCAGCACGACGCGGGGGTCGGTGGTCAGCCAGCGGGCCAGCACGACCTTCTGCTGGTTGCCGCCGGAGAGGAACTGGACCTCCTGGTCCATCGCGCGGGCGGAGACCTCCAGCGAGGACAGCAGCCCGGGCAGCTCGCGACGGGCGGGACCGGTGCGGCGCGGGAAGACCGCCCGCACGACGCCGAGCGCGTTGTCGAGGATCGTCTGGTTCAGCGCCAGCCCGGTGGCCTTGCGGTCCTCGGTGACCATCGCGAGGCCGGCGCGGATGGCCGCACGCGGCGAGCCGGGGCGCACGTCGCGCCCGCCGACGCGCATCGTGCCCCGGGTCAGCGGACGCACCCCGAAGACCGCCTCGAGCAGCTCGGTGCGTCCGGAGCCCTGGAGGCCGGCGATGCCGACGACCTCGCCGGCGCGGAGGGTCAGGTCGACGCCGTCGACGTACCCGTTGCCGGCGTCGAGCAGCTCCAGCGCCGGCTCGCCCACCTCGGTGCCGGGCAGCGGGTCGGGGAAGAAGGAGGAGATCGAGCGGCCGACCATGAGCCGGACCAGCTCGGCGTCGTCGAGCTCGCCGGCCGGTCGCGTGGTGACCTGGCGGCCGTCCTTGAGGACGGTGATGGTGTCGCAGAGGTCGAAGATCTCCTTGAGCCGGTGGGAGACGTAGACGATCGCGACCCCGCGGGCGGTGAGCCGGGCGATGACGGAGTAGAGCAGCTCGACCTCGTGCTCGGCGAGGGCGGCGGTCGGCTCGTCCATCTGGATCACCCGGGCGTCGTAGCTGACGGCCTTGGCGATCTCGACCAGCTGCTGCTCGGCGACCGACAGCGTGCGCACCCGCTGGCCGGCCCGGAGGCCGGTGACGCCGAGCCCCTCGAGCAGCTCCTCGGTGTCGCGGTGCATCCGGTCGACGTCGACCAGGCCGCGGCGGCGGGGCTCGCGGCCGAGGTAGACGTTCTCGGCGACCGAGCGCTCGGGCAGGAGGTTGAACTCCTGGAAGACCGTGGACAGGCCGGCCTGCTGGGCCTGGACGGGGTGGGTGAACGACACGTGCTCGCCGCCCACCTCGACGGTCCCGGCGTCGGGGGAGTGCACGCCGGCGAGGATCTTCATCAGGGTCGACTTGCCCGCGCCGTTCTCGCCCACGAGGCCGAGCACCTGGCCGGCGCGGAGCTCGAGGTCGACGTCCTCGAGCACGGTGTGCCCGGCGAATGCCTTGGCCAGCCCGCTGGCCCGCAGCACGACGGCGCCCGCGTGGGCGGCGCTTCCGGAGGGCGTGCCGGGGCTGCCGGGGGTGCCCGGGCTCTCGGTCGGCGACGTGGTGGTCACGAGCGCACTGTGGCACGCGTCACTCACTTCTGTCGAGGTCTCGTCAAAAGTTGCTTGCTGGACGTTCAGAAGTCCGCGTGGAACACTTCCGGCCGTGCGGACCAGCGACGTCTTCGAGCTCCTTCGGGACGGGCAGCCCCGCACCCGTGCGCAGCTCGCCGATCTCTCCGGGCTGGCCCGCTCCACGATCGCGTCGCGGATCGACGTCCTGCTGCGGCTGGGCCTGGTGGCGCCGTACGGCGGCGGGGTCTCGACCGGGGGGCGCCCGCCCTCGCTGCTGGCGCTCAACCCGGGGGCGTGGGTCGTCGCCGGCGTGGACATCGGCGCCAGCCACGCGACCGCCGCCCTCTCCGACCTCAGCGGCACCATCCTCGCCGAGCGCCGCGCCGACCTTGACGTGGCGCTCGGGCCCGACCACGTGCTCGGCTGGGTCGAGCGGGTGGTCGCCGACCTCCTCGCCGACCAGGGGCGCGAGGTCGGCGAGCTGGCCGCGATCGGCATGGGGCTCCCGGGACCGGTCGAGCACTCGAGCGGCCGGGCGATCAACCCGCCGATCATGCCGGGCTGGGACGAGTACGACGTGCCGGGCCACGTGCAGCGGGCCTTCGACGTGCCCGTGCTCGTCGACAACGACGTCAACATCATGGCGCTGGGCGAGCAGCACGCCCACCTGCCCGACACCGCCGACCTGGTCTTCATCAAGGTCAGCACGGGCATCGGCGCCGGCCTGATCTCCGGCGGCCAGCTGCAGCGCGGCGCCCAGGGGACGGCGGGCGACCTCGGCCACGTGGCCGTCGCCCGCGCCGCCGAGGTGCTGTGCCGGTGCGGCAACCAGGGGTGCCTGGAGGCCGTGGCGGCCGGGCCGGCGGTCGCCCGCGCCCTCCGCGAGTCCGGCGTGGACGCCGCCGGCTCCGCGGACGTCGTGGCGCTGGTGCGCAGCGGCGACCCCCGGGCCGTCCAGGCCGTGCGCCAGGCCGGCCGCGACCTCGGCGAGGTGCTGGCCACGCTCGTGAACATGATCAACCCCTCGGCGATCGTCATCGGCGGCTCGCTGGCCGACGCCGGCGAGAGCCTCCTGGCGGGCATCCGCGAGGTCGTCTACCAGCGCTCCCTCCCGCTCGCGACCCAGCACCTCGCGGTCACCACCTCGCGGGCCGGCGAGCGGGCCGGCGTCATCGGCGCCGCTGCGCTCGCCATCGGCCACGTGCTCTCGCCCGAGCACATCGACCGGGCCGGCGCGCGCGTCGCCGAGGCGGGCGCGGGCGGGGTCGTCGCGGCGGGGGTGGCGGCCGGGCTGTGACGACAGGTTCGCCGCTGCGTCGGCACGCTGCAGCGTGCCGACAGTGGTGGGAACGTGTCGACGGTGCAGCGGACGTCGCGTGACAGCCGGCCCGGCCCGGCCCGGCCCGGCCTGGCCCGGCCCGGCGCGGCGCACGTCACCTGTCCACAGGCGCAGCCGTCGAGCCCCGCACCGGTGTCGGCGGGCGCCGTTAGGGTTCTCGGGTGCCCGGGACCCCCTCCACCGCCACCTCGTCGACCACCCGCGTCAGCGAGGTGCTCGCCGGCGCGGTGCAGGCGCTCGGCGGCGCCGAGCGGACCGGGCAGGTGCGGATGGCCGAGGCGGTCGGCCGGGCGCTCGCCGACGAGGAGCACCTGCTCGTCCAGGCCGGCACCGGCACCGGCAAGTCGCTGGCCTACCTCGTGCCCGCGCTGCTCCACCCCGACCGGGTCGTGGTCGCCACGGCCACGCTGGCGCTCCAGCACCAGCTGGTCGAGCGGGACCTCCCGCGCCTGGTGCAGGCGGTCGCGAAGGACGAGGCGGCGCGCGACGTCGACACCTCCTACGCCGTGCTCAAGGGCCGGTCCAACTACGCGTGCCTGCACCGCGTCCGCGAGGGCGTCCCGGACGACCAGGGCACCCTGGTGCAGATGCCCGAGGGGTCGATGGGCCAGAAGGTCCTCGAGCTGCGCTCCTGGGCCGAGGAGCAGGCCGAGGAGGGCGGCAGCGGGGAGCGGGACAACGCCCCGCGGCACACCGACCGCGAGTGGCGGCAGGTCAGCGTGAGCCACCGCGAGTGCCTGGGCGCCGCCAAGTGCCCCTTCGGCCAGGAGTGCTTCGCCGAGCTGGCCAAGGAGAAGGCGCAGCGCTCGCACCTGATCATCACCAACCACAGCCTGCTCGCGATCGACGCGATCGAGGGCGTCCCGATGATCCCGGAGTACGACGCGGTCGTCATCGACGAGGCGCACGAGCTCACCGCGCGGGTGACCCAGGCCGCCACCGACGAGCTGTGGGCCGCCGAGGTCGAGCGGGCCGCGCGGCGCAGCCAGCGGCACGTCGACTCCGAGGCCGACGACCTCTCCGACGCGGCCGAGGCGCTGCGGGCGGCGATCACCGACGCCCGACCCGGCCGGTTCGAGCGGATGCCGCAGGAGCTCGGTGACGCGCTGGTGCTGGTCCGCGATGCCGCGCGCGCCTGCCTCTCGGCGTACCCCAAGGGCGACGACAAGGGCGACAAGGGCGCCGACCCCGGCCTGACCCAGGCCAAGGGCTCGGTCCAGGAGGTCTTCGCGACCGCGGAGCGGATGGCCGCCGACCTCGACTCCGACGTCCTGTGGCTGACCGAGGGCAGCGAGCGGATGCCGCCGCGGCTGTGCGTCGCGCCGCTGCAGGTGTGGGGGCCGATGCGCGACAAGCTGCTGCGTGAGAAGAGCGTGGTCTTCACCAGCGCCACGCTGATGCTCGGCGGCGACTTCGGGTCCGTCGCGACCGGTGTCGGGCTCAAGCCCTCCGAGCGGGTCGTGGACGAGGGCTCCGACGCCCAGCGGACCGACACCGTGCTGCCCTGGCGCGGCATCGACGTCGGCTCGCCGTTCGACTACGGCCAGCAGGGGATCCTGTACGTCGCGCGGCACCTGCCCGCCCCGGGTCGCGACGGCCTCGTGGGCGCGCAGCTCGACGAGATCGTCGAGCTGATCGACGCCGCCGACGGGCGGGCGCTCGGCCTGTTCTCCTCGCGTCGCGCGGCCGAGACCGCCGCGGAGGCGGTCCGCGAGCGGCTGCCGCACCTGACCACGCTCGCCCAGGGCGACGCCCAGCTGCCCGAGCTGGCCAAGCAGTTCGTCGAGGACCCGCACACGGTGCTGTTCGGGACGCTGTCGCTGTGGCAGGGCCTCGACGTCCCCGGTGACACCTGCCAGCTGGTGCTCATCGACCGGATCCCGTTCCCGCGGCCCGACGACCCGCTGATGTCGGCGCGGCAGAAGGCCGCCGACCAGGCCGGCGGCAACGGCTTCATGCAGATCGCCGCGACCCACGCCGCGCTGCTGATGGCGCAGGGGGCCGGCCGGCTGATCCGCACGACCACCGACCGCGGCGTGGTCGCGGTGCTCGACCCGCGGCTGGCGACCGCCCGGTACGGCGGGTTCCTCAAGGCCAGCCTCCCGCCGATGTGGACCACCACCGACCCCGCCGTCGTCCGCAAGGCCCTCGCCCGGCTCTCGGCCACGGCCGGCTCCTGACCCCGGCTGGTCGAGCAGGCGAGCGCCGGCGAGCCGTCGTCGAGACCCGGTGACCGGGGTCGCAGCGCCGAGCCCACACCGGGTCTCGACGACGCTCAGGCGCAGGACGCCTTCGCCGCTCGACCAGCGGCAGCGGGCCTCAGATCCGCGAGCGACCGTCCCAGCCGCCCCGCGGCGTGCCCCGGATCCCGAAGAACTCCGCGATCGTCGGCGCGACGTCGACGGTGGCCGCCAGCGTGGAGGAGACCGCCCGCGCGGCGGCCGGGTGACCGCCGCCGATGAAGAACGGGATCGCGCGGGTCGCCGGGTGGCCGTGGTTGCCGGGGATCGGGTTGGAGACGACATCGGGGTCGCTGAACCGCCAGCCCGCGCGGCAGTAGGCGACGACGTCGCCGGCGTTCGGGCCGAGCCGCAGCCAGGAGGTGCGGGCCCGGTCGTGCGCCGAGAGCACGCCCTCGGTGGCCCGGGCGACCCTCAGCATCCGCTCGACGGCGCGAGCCCGTTGCCCGTCCGGGCCGGTCCAGTAGAGGAGGTCGGCGCCGCCGTTCTGCGCGACCGCGACCTTGCCGGCCAGCAGCCGGTCCTCGCCCAGCGGGCCGGTGAGCGAGACCACCCGGTCGGGCCGCGACCAGTCCATCGAGTGGTCGGCGAGGACGACGACGATGGACCGCTCCCAGCGGCCGGTGGACCGCAGCAGGTCGAGGAACCGGCCGACCTGGAGATCGGTCGAGACCAGCGCGGCCCGCCGGAGGGCCTGCAGCGTGCCGCCGGTGAGGTCGCTGTGGCCGACCCGGTCGACGTCGCCGAGGTTGACGAACACCAGGTGCGGGTCGAGCTCCTCGACCATGGTGAGCGCGGCCTCCATCGTGAAGACGTCGGGGGCGTGGTCGGTCACCGGGAGCAGCGGGAACGGCTCCCACCGGTGCGTGGCGCGCTCGCCGAACACGCCGTACAGGTAGTCCTTGCTCAGCACCGTGCCGGTCCGGAAGCCCTGCCTGCCCAGCCGCTCGATCACGGTGGTGGTGCGGATGTCGGTGGGCCGGTCCATCGTGCGGGTCGCGCCCAGAGCCCGGTCGTAGATCTCGTTCGCGGGCACGCCGCTCCGGTCGGGCCGGACGCCGGTCATCATCATCACGTGGTTCGGCACCGTCTCCATGACGGGCATCGAGTGCGCCCGGGGGAAGTGCCGCCCGTCCGCGCGCAGGGCGGCGAGGTTCGGCATCAGGCCGCTGTCGATCTCGTCGGGCCGGCAGCCGTCGACGACGAGGACGTAGGCACGGCGACGGTCCCGGCTCGGGGCGGCGTACGCCGGCTGGCCGGTGGCGGTGGAGAAGGTGAGCGCGAGGCCCCCGGCGCCCGCGACCTTGAGCAGGGTGCGCCGGTCGGTCGGGTGGCCGGGGACCGGCGGGGTCGGCGTGCTCATCAGCGCACCGGCCCGTCGACGGCGACCAGCTTGTTCGTGCCCGCGCGGGTGGCGAAGGACTGCGACCAGGTGGCCGGCGTGCGGCGGTCGGTGCGCGACCCGATGACGTACCAGTCCATCTGCACCCGGGCCGGGGTCACGTCGAGCACGGAGTAGCCGTGGGAGTCGAAGTCGAGGTACTTGACGTGCGGGTTGGCGGCGCGGATGAGCTGCTCGACGCCGACGCTCGCGGTGCGTGGTGGCACGCCGAGGATGTCCTTGAGGTTGTCGGAGGTGACCGAGGAGCAGACCAGCTCCACCCCGGCCGTCTCCGAGGCGATCGGGTAGAGCCCGCGGTCGAAGGGGAGGTCGGCGGCCCAGCCGGAGTGGATGTCGCCGGTGAGGAACACGGTGTCCTTGATGCCGCGGTCGCGGATGTGGGCGAACAGCTCGCGGCGGTCGTCGGTGTAGCCGTCCCACTGGTCGACGTTGTAGGGCAGGCCGTCCTGCGGGAGGAGCCCGGTGACGTCGTTGACCGGTGTGACCAGGTCGGCGGGGAGCGCGGCGAAGGTGACCGGCGCGATCATCACCGGGTTGCCCACCAGCTTCCACTGGGCGGTGTCGCGGGCGAGCGAGTCCTTGAGCCAGGCCAGCTGGGCGGTGCCGGTGATCGTGCGGTCGGGCCGGCTCACCGCGGGGTCGAGCACGGGCGCGGAGACCTGCTGGCTGCGGTAGGTGCGCAGGTCGAGCATGCTCAGCTCGGCGAGCCGGCCGAAGCGCAGGCGGCGGTAGAGGCGGGTGCCGTCACCGAGTCGGGCGGTCCCGTCCAGCCGGACGGGCATCCACTCGTCGTACGCCCGGTGCGCGCGGGCGCGGCGCCGCTGCCAGCTGCCCTCCCCGCCCTCGCCCGTGCCCGCGGTGTGGTTCTCCGCGCCGTCGCGCCACGCGTCGTTGGCCGTCTCGTGGTCGTCCCAGACGGTGACGAACGGCGCGGTGGCGTGCAGGTCCTGCAGGTCGGGGTCGGTCTTGTACTGCGCGTGCCGCCGGCGGTAGTCGGCGAGCTGCACGATCTCCCCGGCCGGCTCGTGGCGCCGGACGATGACGTCGCCGGCGCCGTACTCCCCGGCGGGGTACTCGTAGAGGTAGTCGCCCAGGTGCAGCACCGCGTGCAGGTCGTCGCGGGCGGCGAGGTGGCGGTAGGCGCTGAACCAGCCGGCCTGCCAGTTGGCGCAGGACACCACGCCGAAGCGGAGGTTCGAGGGCGTCGCGTCGTGCGCGGGGGCGGTGCGGGTGCGGCCCACGCGGCTGCGCTGGCCGGCCGCGGTGAAGCGGTAGAAGTACCACCGCGCCGGGCGCAGCCCGGTCACGTCGAGCTTCACGGTGTGGTCGCGGCTGGCGCTGGTGACGAAGCTGCCGCGGCGCACGACGTCGCGGAACGCCCGGTCCGTCGCCACCTCCCACCGCACGTCGGTCCGGGGCCCGCGCCCCGAGCCCGGGGTCGCGCCGCGGGTGGGGGTCACCCGGGTCCACAGCACGACCGACTCCGGCAGGGGGTCGCCCGAGGCGACACCGTGCTGGAAGACGCGGTGCCGGGCCGCGGCACCCGTCGGTACGGCGGCGTGGCCGGTGCTGGTCGGGACGGCCGCCACCCCGAGGCCGGCGGCCCCGGTGGCGACGACGGTGCGGCGGCCGAGGGTGCTGACGGGGGTCGGCCGGCCGGGCTGGGTCGTGGTCACGCCTCATCCAACGACGATCGGCTCCCGGCGTGATGGGTGTGCGCGGGTGTGCACCACCTGTTCAGGCGGCGTACGCCGCGGCGTCGCCGGGCGGCCGGCGGCTCAGCTGGCCGAGACGCGCACCGCCGTGGCCTGCCCGTCGCCGAGCGGGGTGCCCTGGCAGGCGTAGTCGGTGCGCTTCCAGCACTCGTAGCGGATGTCGGCGTTCGCGACGGTCACCTCGACCGAGGCGACGGTCCCGGCGCGGAACGAGGCGGTGACCGCGCCGTTCCCCGAGGCGCCGAGCTCGACCAGGCGGCTCTCCGCGGCACCGTCGGTGCCCACGAGCGTCGCCACCGCGCGGGTGGCGCCGCCCGCGGGCAGGTCGACCTCCACGCGCACACCGGTCGCGGACGGCTGGGTCCGCACCTCGAGGGTCGCGCTGCTCAGGTGCGCCAACTCGGTCCTCCAGGAGACGGCCGCGCCACCGGTGGCCGCCGTCGCCGACCTCGCGAGCGGTGCCGGCCGGTACTCCGCGGCGCTGCCCTCGTCGTAGGCCTGGGCCGGGCGGCGGTTGCCGGTCGCGAACTGGGCGAAGGCGACGGGGAACCGGGTGCCGCGGTCCTCGAGGACCGCGGCGACGGCGTCGACCGAGCTGAGGTCGGGTGCGCCGGCGCGGGCGTCGGCCTGGCGCCAGATGTCGCGGACGACCGTCGGCAGGGTGCCCGCGCGCTGGTCGAGCCGCTCGCTGAGGTGGCGGAAGAACAGCCAGGTGCCGTAGTGGAAGCCGTCGTCGCCGCCACGGTCCATGGGGCGGGCGGGGTCGGACAGCGGGCTGGCGGCGAGGTACTGCCGGTTGTCGTCGACGTCGTCGAACAGCTCGTCCTCCACCCAGGCCGCGGTGCCCTCGAGGAGCCACTGGTCCTCGTAGGAGTCGTAGCCGAACTGGACGGCGTGGAAGTACTCGTGCCCGACGGTCACCTGGAGGTTCTGCAGCGGGGTGCCGGTGGGGAAGCCGCGGTAGTCGTTGTCGACGACGCAGAAGGCCCACACGTCCTCCGCCCGCGTGCGCTGGTCGCTGGTGCAGTAGCCGTAGAGACCACCGGCGAGGTCCTGGACGTAGATGTCGGTCTTGGCGTTGCCACCGGCCCTGCCGTCGCGCTTCGGCGCCCGGTAGCCGGCGCCGACGAAGGTGCGGTGCACGCTGCTGGCCGTGGCGAGGACCTTCCTGGCCCACGACGCGCTCGCCCGGTGCCTGCCGCTCGTGCGCCAGTGGACGCACACCACCGTGCACTTCTTCCTGTCCTGCGCCGGGCGGGCCAGCAGGCGGCCGGCCGCGGCCCGGTCGGCGGGCGCCAGCGCCGGCCGCGCCATGCGCAGCTGCCGCAGGGCCTCGGTAGCGTCCCGGCCGTCCCCGGCCAGGGCGGACCGCGCGGCGGCGAGGCTGCGCGCGGCGGTGACGGTGCCCGGGGCGAGGAGGGCGGAGGAGTCCTGCGCCCCCGCGCGCTCGGCGTCCGGGCGCCCGTCCGGGGCCTCGGCGGTGGCGGTGGTGACCCCCGTGAGCGTGGACAGCCCGGTCGCGAGGACGAGGGCGAGGGCGGCCAGGGGACGTGCGCGACGCATGGGTTCTCCCGGGATGCTCGGCGGTGGCCGGGGGGTCACCGACCGGGGCGCTCCCCGGAGGTCTCGAGGTCAGCGCTCAGCCAACCGCAGGCTCGTGCTGCTCCGCATGACCCGTCGGGACCATCTTCTCCGGGGCGGCCGGCGCGGGGTCCGGTCGCTCACGCCGGCGCTCCACGAGCCGGCCCAGCCGTGCCGAGACCAGGAACCCCAGGCCGATCACCAGCCACCCGGCGAGAGCGTCGAGGACCCAGTGGTTGCCGGTGCCGACGATGACGACCGCGGTGATGAGGGCGTGGCCCCAACCCAGGCCGCGGACCCAGTGGCGGCGGGCGTGCTGCTGGACGACCACCGCCACCCACAGCGCCCAGCCGGCGTGCAGGGAGGGGAAGGCCGCGAGCTGGTTCGTCAGCCCGCCCAGGCCCTTGGGCGCCGATGCCTCGGACCCCCACCAGCCGTCGGCCGCGTGCAGGGACAGGACGTCGACGTACCCGTCGACGAAGCGTGGGGGAGCGGTCGGCAGCAGGAGGTAGAGCGCCAGGCCGATCAGGGTGGCCGCCACCAGTGCGCGCCGGGCCGGCACGTAGCGCCGCTCGCCGAGGCGGTAGAGCCACACCAGCGCGATCGCGGTGACCACGTAGTGGGCGGTGGCGTACCAGTAGCTGGAGAGCAGGCCGAGGACCCGCGTGTCGACGAAGAACTGGTTGAGGGAGGCCTCCCAGTGCAGGCCGATGAGCCGCTCCACGTCGAGCAGCTCGCGTGCCCGGGTGAGCGCGGGGCCCAGGGCGTCGTCGGCGAACAGCCGGGACCCGCTGTAGACGACGTAGAGGGTCAGGATGAGCGCCAGCTCGGCCACGCCACGCCGCAGGCGCGGGTGCCTCGTGGTGCTGCTGGGGAGACTCACGGCTCCAACATTGCCGTATCCCACCCCCGAGAAGCATCCGGCTTACCCCCGAGTCGCCCCCCGTTTGCCCATTCTTGGGGGTGAGGCGCCACCCGACCGGGCCTTTTCTCCCGGATCAGCCCCCGCCGCGGTCCGGTAGGGCCCGGGACCGGCGGTGCGCTCAGACGCGCCGCAGGACCGCGGTGACCTTGCCCAGGATGGTCGCGTGCGTGCCGTCGATGGGGTCGTACGCCGCGTTGTGCGGCAGCAGCCACACCTGGCCGTCCTTGCGCTGGAAGGTCTTCACCGTCGCCTCGCCGTCGATCATCGCGGCCACGATCTCGCCGTTGTTCGCCGTCGGCTGCTGCCGGATGACGACGTAGTCGCCGTTGCAGATCGCGGCGTCGACCATCGAGTCGCCGGCGACCTCGAGCAGGAACAGCTGGCCGTCGCCGACCAGCTGCTTGGGCAGCGGGAAGACGTCCTCGACGCGCTCCTCGGCGAGGATCGGGCCGCCGGCCGCGATCCGGCCGACCATCGGGACGTACTGCGCCTCGGGCAGCACGTCGCCCACGCCCGTCTCGTCGACCGAGGCCTCCTCACCGCTGGACATCGCGCGCCGTGCCGCCATCACCTCGGGCAGGAACACCTCGAGCGCCCGCGGGCGGTGCGGGTCGCGCTTGAGGAAGCCCTTCTCCTCGAGGACCTTGAGCTGGTGAGCCACGCTCGAGGAGCTGGTCAGGCCCACCGCGTCGCCGATCTCGCGCATGCTCGGCGGGTAGCCGCGGCCCTCGATGCTGTCGCGGATGTGGGCGAGGATCCGGGTCTGACGAGGGGTCAGGCCGGTCACGTCGGGTGCGCCGTCGGGCAGCTCGGAGACCTTGGGACCGGGGTTCTTCGCCATGGGTGGAGTGCCTTCCGGGGTGCGCGAGGACGAGGGGTGCTGCTGGCAGCACGGTAGAGCCTCCGCGGGCCGTGTTCAAACACCTGTTCGAAGGTGTGTCGCGCGGTGGGCGCCCGGCCCGGGCCGCTGCTTGGATGCGTGCATGGAACCCACCAGCTGTGTCGTCACCGGAGCGGCCCGCGGCATCGGCCGCGGTATCGCCGAGCTCATGGTCGCGCGCGGGCACCGCGTCGTGGTCACCGACATCGACGCCGAGGGCGCGGCGCGCACCGCGGCCGAGATCGGCGCCGCCGAGGGCCTCGGCCAGGACGTCCGCGACGCCGCCTCGCACACCGCCGCTGCCGAGGCGGCCGCGCGGCACGGCGCGCTCGTGGCGTGGTTCGCCAACGCCGGCGTGGGTGACGACGGGAAGCTCGCGGACCTGACCGACGAGCAGGTCCGCCGCCTCGTCGAGGTCAACCTGCTCGGCGCCGTCTGGAGCACCCGCGCGGCGCTCGCCGCGTTCGGCCCGCGCGGCGGCGACCTGGTCCTCACCGCGTCCCTCTCGGGCCTGGGTCCCGTCCCCGGCCTCTCCCTGTACGCCGCGACCAAGGCCGCGGTCGTCTCGCTCGCCTCCTCGGTCGCCCTCGAGGCGCCGCGGGGTGTGCGGGTGCACGCCCTGTGCCCCGACGGCGTGGCCACCGACATGGTCGCCGCGATGCGCGAGGACGGGATGGGCAAGCAGCTCGTCGCCTCGGGAGGCCGGATGCTGGGCGTGGCGGAGACCGCGCAGGCGGCCGTCGACCTGGTCGGGTCCCGCCGGGTCCTGCGGACCCTCCCCGGGTGGCGTGGTGCCGCGATGCGCGTCGGCCAGCTCGCCCCCTCGGTGTCCGGGCCGGCGCTCGCGGTCTTCGCGGCCCAGGGCAGGCGCCGGCTGCGGTAGTCGCCGGGGAGGCAGGTCGGTTCCTTCGAACATTTGTTCGCCCAGGTCCTTGAACTGTTCGAACACGTGCTCTACGGTCGTACACATGTTCGATCGAACGTCTGCTCGATCGTCAACCGGGCCAGCCACTGTCGGTGGCCGCGGTTAGACATCTGCTCAGACCGAGATCGACACGACCCGAGGCTGACCGCCACTTCCCCAGGAGGTCCCCATGAGCACCATCACCGCCACCCCCACCGCCCTGCCGCGCACGACCGGCAGCACCCGCCGCTCCGGCCAGGTGCGGCTCACCCGCCGGGGCCGGCTCGTGGTGTTCCTCCTGGCGCTCGCGATCGTGCTCGGCCTCGGCCTGGCCATCGCGGCAGGCTCGGTGGCCACCGACGAGGCCGGCACCCCCGAGCCGACCCGCGTGGTGATGGTCGGCACCGGCCAGACCCTGTGGGGGATCGCCGCCGACCTCGCCGAGGACGGCGAGGTGCGCGAGATGATGACCCACATCGAGCGGCTGAACGCCCTCGACTCCGCGGTGCTCGCCGCGGGCCAGCGCCTCATCGTCCCGGTGCAGTAAGGCACTCGCCAGCACCGACACAGACGTCGCCAGCCGCTTCGACCCCGGCTGGCGATCCGGGGAAGACAGGGGCGGGGCCGTTCGCGGCCCCGCCCCTGCGGCGTCTCCGGACGCGCTCGCCGGCGCGGCCGCGGAAGTTTCAGCGGCCAGCCGATGAAGCTCCCGGTTGGCCGCTGAAACTTCATCGGCCAACCGACAGGTTCAGCGGCCGGCCGATGGAATGTCGCCCGCCGGGACCGCTCGACGACGCCCACTCAACAAGATCGAGCAGGCTCGACCCGTCCGGGAGCGGCTCGGCGAGCGGGTCAGCGAGCGGCGCGCCGCCCGCCGGGAGCGGCGGGCTGCTGCTGCTCCGACCGCGGCTCGCGGGAGGCCGGGGGAGAGGTGATGCCGAGCTCGCGGAGCAGTCGGGCGACGAGCATCAGTCCGACGAACAGGCAGGCGACGGCACCGACCGAGGCCAGGGCGAGGAAGGCCCACGCGCCGGACTCGCCGCCACGCGCGGTCGCGCCGAAGTCGATCGCGGCGTAGACCAGGTAGCCCCAGGCGACCACCAGGAGGGTGATGCCGAGGGCGAGGAGGGCCAGGCGCGGGGAGAAACCGGCACGGCGCTTGTCGCCCCGCCGTGCGCCCGCCCGCTTGCCCGTCGCCACGTGGCACATCATCGCTGATCGGTGGCGGCCGGGTGCAGTCGACCCGCAGGTCGTCGGCCCCCGGTTCCGGCCCGTCGGGCGCGACGCGGTGATCGTGCCGAGCCGGATCGGCTCGGAGGCTTTACGCTGTGCCTCGTGCAGGGCGAAGTGGGGACGTCGTCGGCGCCGGGTGGAGCTCCCGGTGCGTCGACTCCGCAGTCGTACCACCCGGACGGAGCGCTCCCGCAGGCCCACGACGTCGACGACGTCGCCCGGTCGGTCCTGGCCCGGGTCGGGGCCCACGACGGGGTGCAGCGCGCCGCCCTGGCGCTGAGCGAGGGCGGTGGTCGCCGGCTGCGCTTCGTCGACAACGCGGCGGCAGCCGACCCCGCGGACCTGCGCTGGTGCCACATCGACGCCTACGACGACGTACCGCTCACCACCGTCGTGCGGACCGGTGAGGCGGTGCACGGGCGGCTCGAGGACTTCACCGGTCGGTACGTCGCACTGCTGGAGGCCCAGCGCGAGCGCGAGGTGCGGGCGCTGGCGGCCGTGCCGCTGCCGGGGACCGGCTCGCCGATCGGTGGCCTGCTGGTCTGGTTCTCCGACGCCGAGGCGCTCGACGCCGCGCGGGTCGCCGCGCTCACCGAGCTGGCCCGCCGCGCCTCGGACGCCGTACGCCGGGTCCGGCTGGTCTCCGGGCGCCAGGGCTCCGACGCGGTGCCCGAGGAGCCGGCGATCCCCGAGGGCGCGCTGACCACGAGCGTGCTGCTCGAGGGCGACCCGCGGGCGACGGGCGCCGCGCGGCGGTTCCTCCGCGAGCACCTGCGTGCCTGGGGCGTCGACGACGAGCCGGTCGACGACGCGCAGCTGTGCCTCTCCGAGCTGGTGACCAACGCGGTCGTCCATGCGGGCACGGCATCGGAGCTGCGGGTCGTGCTCGACGACGGCGTGCTGACGGTGACCGTCCGCGACCTCGGCGGCCTCGGCAAGCCCGCCGTCGGGGGCGAGCCGCACCCCTCCGAGGACCTCGACCCGCTGCGCGTCTACGGCCGCGGCCTCCAGCTGGTCGACGCCCTCTCCCAGCGGTGGGGCTCCGAGCGCGACGTCACCGGCACCACCGTCTGGTTCACCCTCGAGCTCGGCACCTACGCCCGCACCGACGCGGTCGCCGCCGGCTGAGGCCGTTCGCGCCGTGTCGGGCCGCTAGGTCCCGATGCCGATGACCACGCCCGCGATGGCGGCGTTGGACAGGTTGGCGAGGCTGCCGGCCAGGAGTGCCCGCAGGCCCAGCTCCGCGACGGCCGAGCGGCGCTCGGGCGCGAGGGAGCCGATGGTGCCGATCTGGATGGCGATCGAGGAGATGTTCGCGAAGCCGGCCAGCGCGAAGGTCACCACCGCGACGGTCACCGGCGAGAGCGAGTCGACCTGCGGACCGAAGTCGGCGTACGCCACGAACTCGTTGAGCACGGTCTTCTGACCGATCCACGAGCCCGCGTCGACCGCCTCCGACCACGGCACGCCGAGCAGCCAGGCCAGCGGCGCGAGCGCCCAGCCGAGGATCTTCTCGAAGGTCAGCCCTTCGGCGCCGAGCCAGCCGCCGACCGCGCCCAGGATGCCGTTGGCCAGCGCGATCAGGGCGATGAAGGCGATCAGCAGCGCGCCCACCGTCACCGCGATCCGGCCGCCGGCGATCGCACCTCGGCCGAGGGCGTCGATGGCGTTGCGGGACTCGGTGTCGCGCACGCTGCGCACGTCGAGCTCGTCCAGGTCGGGGACCGCCCGGTCGTCCCCGGCGCGGGCGTCCTCGAACGGCTCGTCCGGCGTGCTGTCGGGCCACATGATCTTGGCCATCAGCAGGGCGGCCGGGGCGTTCATCACGGTCGCGGCCAGGAGGTACTCCAGCGGCGCGCCGAGCAGGGAGTAGCCCACGAGCGTCGAGCCGGCCGCCGCGGCGAACCCGGCGGCCATCACGGTGAAGAGCTGGCCCTTGCGCAGCGAGCGGAGGTACGGCGCGATCATCAGCGGCGCCTCGCTCTGGCCGAGGAAGACCACCGTGCCGGCGTACAGCGACTCCACCTTGCTCACCCGCAGCAGCCAGGACAGCGCGCCGCCGACGACGTACGTCGCCCACTGCACGACCCGCAGGTAGTACAGCAACCCGACCAGCGCGCCCAGGAACACGATCACCGGCAGCACCGACAGCGCGAAGACCGTCTCGCCCTCCTCGCCGACCTCGGTCAGCGGGCCGAAGACGAAGGCCGTGCCCTCCTCGGCGTACCCGATGAGCGCGGCCACCCGGTCCGAGAGCCAGTCCAGCGCCCGCTCGCCGGGCCCCCACCGCAGCACCAGTGCCGCGAAGGCGACCTGGAGGGCCAGGGCGACCCCGACCGTGCGCCAGGAGATCCCGCGCCGGTGCTTGGAGAAGGCCACGGCCACCAGCACCAGCACGACCAGGCCGAGCAGCCCGCGCAGAGCGTCCATGTCGACGCCGGTGCCCGCGGGGGACCTGCTCGGAACGTGTGCCCGGTCGACGGCCTGGTCACCGGCCGCGCGTGGTGATGGTCCTCCCGCCGATCGTGGCGCCCGAGCCGGTCGCGGTCTTCTGCGGCCTGGCCGGTGCGGCCAGCACCAAGCACCGCGACCACTACTACGAGGGCCCGGGCAACAGCTTCTGGCAGTCGCTCCACCGGGCCGGCTTCACCCCGCGCGAGCTCGCCCCGCACGAGGACCGCCTCCTCGCCGAGCCGGTCGCCGGCACCGCGCTCGGCCTCACCGACCTCGTCGGGCACTGGGACCCGCGCTGGGTGGAGATCGACCGGCTCGTCGAGCAGGTGGAGCAGTGGGAGCCGGAGTGGCTGGCGATCACCGGCAAGGGCGCCGCCCACGAGGCCTCGAAGGCGCTGGGCCGCCGCGGCCGCCCGCACCTCGGCGTCCAGGACTGGTACGTCGGTCCGGCCCAGGTGTTCGTGCTGCCGGGGCCGTCGGGCGCCAACCAGCGCCGCGACTACGACGGCCGCCCCAACCGGCTCTCGTGGTGGCGCGACCTGGCGATGATCTGCGGCGTCCCGGGTGGCTCGTCGGACGGCTCGTCGGACGGCTGAGCAGGGCGCAGGATGGGCCCATGAGCCGCTCCGCCCGCCTCGCCGCCCTCGCCCTGCTGCTGGTCGGCACCACCGCCACCGCCGCCCCCGCGGCGACCGCGGCGCCCGGTGGCCCGACGTCCCCCGCCGCCACCGAGCGCACCGCCACCGAGCGCACCGTCACTGAGCGCACCGTCACCGTCCGTGGCGACTGCGTCCGGCACGGTCGGGTCGTCCTGCGCCAGGACGTCGGGCCGGAGACCACCACGGTGACGGTCCGGGCGCGCGGGATCGCGAACGGGCGCTGGCGCGGTGAGCACCTGCTCGAGGTGGGCGTCGACGACACGAACGACACGCGCGTGTCGGTGCGGGCCCGCCGGCACGGGTTCGCCACGACCTTCGAGGTGGACGGCTCCGGCATCGGTGGCGTGCTCGACCTCGGGGCGCCGAGCGGGGGCGCCTGCTCGGTGGCGTACTCCGAGGCCGACGACCTCGTCGTGGTCGGCGACCGCCGCACCGACGTCTTCGTCGCCACGCCGGGGCCGCGGAGGCGGCTCACGCGGGCGCACGTCCACTGCCGCCCCGGGACCAGGTGGAGCCTGGCGGTGGAGGCGAGCGACGAGGACGGCGGCTACGGCTTCGGGGGGAGCGCCGTGCCGTGTCGCCGGGGGAGCGTCGTGGCCCGCGACCTGACCACGGGCAAGCGGGCCTCCCTGCCCGACACCCTCGAGGTGGTGGCCGAGCGCACCGGCGGGCGCACCCTCCGGCTCCGGTACGACGCCACCGAGCACGCCGCCGCGGAGGCGACCGCGCCTGTCGCCGGGTGACGGTGCAGCCGTCTGACCTGCGGGTACGCGGAGTGGTCCGGACCGGTCCGCACGGACTTCCGGCGAGACACGCCGATCAGGTTGCGCCCCGCTCCACCCCGGCGTACGGTTCCACCACATCTAGTACTTACACAGATGTAGTTATCCACATCTAGTGCACAGCACCAGGGTGGAAGCCCCACAGAAGGCCCGTTGTTCTACACAGGGACGGGCCGGATATCCCCAGACGATCCACAGGCCGGCACACCCCTCGCAGGGTGTCCGAGGCGCGCCCGGAAGGAGGACCCGCATGCACTGCCCGTACTGCCGTGGCACCGACACCCGGGTCCTCGACTCCCGGGTCGCCGACGACGGCGGCTCGATCCGCCGGCGCCGTACCTGCTCGTCGTGCTCGAAGCGGTTCACCACCGTCGAGCAGATGCAGCTGACCGTGCTCAAGCGCAGCGGCGCCACCGAGCCGTTCACCCGCGAGAAGGCCGTCGCCGGCGTCCGGAAGGCCTGCAAGGGCCGCCCGGTCACCGAGGACCAGCTCGCCTGCCTCGGCCAGGCGGTCGAGGACGCCCTCCGGCTCGCCGGGGCCGCGGAGATCCCGGCGCACGAGGTCGGCCTGGCCATCCTCGGCCCGCTCCGCGAGCTCGACGAGGTCGCCTACCTGCGGTTCGCGAGCGTCTACCGCGCCTTCGAGAGCGCCGACGACTTCGAGGACGAGATCGCCAAGCTCCGCGCCGACCGCCCCGCGGTCGACCACGAGCCCCAGCCCACGGGCTGACCACAGACCGCCCGGCACGTAGTGGGGAAGCTGCGTGCCGGGCGCACCAATCCTTCCCCCGCAGGACTGTCGGTGGCGCCCGCCACCATGGACGTGGAGCCACCGACGGACCGCTGAGCCCGACTCAGCACCTACTCAGCACACAGCCGACACGAAGCAGCACGGGACAAGGGAGACGGCATGACGGAGACGGTGAGCGGCGCAGCCACCAGCGGCGCAGCGGCAGGCAAGCGCCTCACGATCGAGCGGGTGTTCAGCACCGCCGGCGTGCACCCCTACGACGAGATCACCTGGGAGCGTCGCGACGTCGTCCAGACGAACTGGAAGACCGGCGCGGCCGTCTTCGAGCAGCGCGGCGTGGAGTTCCCGGACTTCTGGTCGGTCAACGCCTCGACCATCGTCACCACCAAGTACTTCCGCGGCGCCGTCGGCACCGACGCCCGCGAGACGAGCCTCAAGCAGCTCGTCGACCGGGTCGTGAAGACCTACACCAAGGCCGGCCGCGAGCACGGCTACTTCGCCACCGAGGGCGACGCCGAGGTCTTCGAGCACGAGCTCACCTGGCTCCTGGTCCACCAGTACTTCTCGTTCAACAGCCCCGTCTGGTTCAACGTCGGCACCCCGTCGCCGCAGCAGGTCTCCGCCTGCTTCATCCTCTCCGTCGACGACTCGATGGACTCGATCCTGAACTGGTACAAGGAGGAGGGCTTCATCTTCAAGGGCGGCTCCGGCGCCGGCCTGAACCTCTCCCGCATCCGCTCCTCCAAGGAGCTGCTCTCCTCCGGCGGCACCGCCTCGGGCCCCGTCTCCTTCATGCGCGGTGCCGACGCCTCCGCGGGCACCATCAAGTCCGGTGGTGCCACCCGTCGCGCGGCGAAGATGGTCGTCCTCGACGTCGACCACCCCGACATCGAGGAGTTCGTGCAGACCAAGGCGCGCGAGGAGGACAAGATCCGCGCCCTGCGCGACGCCGGGTTCGACATGGACCTCGGCGGCGCCGACATCACCTCGGTGCAGTACCAGAACGCCAACAACTCCGTCCGCGTCTCCGACGAGTTCATGCGTGCGGTCGAGGACGGCACCGAGTTCGGCCTGCGTGCCCGGATGACCGGCGAGGTCATCGAGAAGGTCGACGCCCGCGACCTGTTCCGCAAGATCGCCACCGCCGCGTGGGAGTGCGCGGACCCGGGCCTGCAGTACGACGACACGATCAACGACTGGCACACCAACCCCGAGACCGGCCGGATCACGGCGTCCAACCCGTGCTCGGAGTACATGTCGCTCGACAACTCCTCGTGCAACCTGGCGTCGCTGAACCTGCTGAAGTTCCTCAAGGACGACGACACCTTCGACGGCGAGCTCTTCGCGAAGGCCGTGGAGTTCATCATCACCGCGATGGACATCTCCATCTGCTTCGCCGACTTCCCGACCGAGGCGATCGGCCAGACCACCGTCGACTACCGCCAGCTCGGTATCGGCTACGCCAACCTCGGCGCGCTGCTGATGGCGATGGGCCTCGGCTACGACTCCGAGGGTGGCCGCTCGATGGCCGCGACCATCACCTCGCTGATGACCGGCACCTCCTACAAGCGCTCCGCCGAGCTCGCCGCGATCGTCGGCCCCTACAACGGCTACGCCCGCAACGCCGACGCCCACAAGCGCGTCATGCGCAAGCACCAGGCGGCCAACGACGCCGTCCGCACCGTCCACATCGCCGACGCCCAGGTCCACAAGCTCGCCACCAAGGCGTGGGCCGACGTCATCGCGCTGGGGGAGACCAACGGCTTCCGCAACGCTCAGGCCTCGGTGCTCGCGCCCACCGGCACCATCGGCTTCATGATGGACTGCGACACCACCGGCATCGAGCCCGACTTCTCCCTGGTGAAGTTCAAGAAGCTCGTCGGCGGCGGCTCCATGCAGATCGTCAACCAGACGATCCCGCGGGCGCTGAAGAAGCTCGGCTACCAGCCCGAGCAGGTCGAGGCGATCGTCGCCTACATCGGCGAGCACGGCCACGTCATCGACGCGCCGGGCCTCAAGACCGAGCACTACGAGGTCTTCGACACCGCGATGGGCGCCCGCGCGCTCAAGCCGATGGGCCACGTGCGGATGATGGCCGCCGCCCAGCCGTTCCTCTCGGGTGCCATCTCCAAGACCGTCAACCTGCCGGAGACGGCCACGGTCGAGGAGATCGAGGAGGTCTACCTCCAGTCGTGGAAGCTCGGCCTGAAGGCGACCGCCATCTACCGGGACAACTGCAAGGTCGGCCAGCCGCTGGCCGACGGCGGCGGCAAGGCCAAGAAGGACGCCGCCGACGCGGTGGCCGCCACCGAGGCCGCGGCGACCAAGGTCGTGGAGAAGGTCGTCTACGCCCCGACCCGCAAGCGCCTGCCGAAGTCCCGCGTCTCGCGGACCACCTCGTTCACCGTGGGTGGCGCCGAGGGCTACATGACCTCGGGTGCGCACGACGACGGCGAGCTCGGCGAGATCTTCCTCAAGCTGGGCAAGCAGGGCTCGACCCTGGCCGGCGTGATGGACGCCTTCTCGATCGCCGTCTCGATCGGTCTGCAGTACGGCGTGCCGCTGGAGACCTACGTCTCGAAGTTCACCAACCTGCGCTTCGAGCCGGCCGGCCTCACCGACGACGCGGACGTCCGGATGGCGCAGTCGATCATGGACTACATCTTCCGCCGCCTGGCCCTGGACTACCTGTCCTTCGACCAGCGCTCCGCCCTCGGCATCTACTCCGCCGAGGAGCGCCAGCGCCACCTCGAGACCGGTTCCTACGAGCCGATGGAGGAGACCGGCGGCGCCGCCGAGCTCATCGATGCCGGCCCGACGTCCCAGGCCGTCGTCGACGCCGAGGTGGCCGACGACGTCGAGGTCGAGGTCGAGACCAAGGACACCCACGGCGCCGAGGCCCGCGAGGTCCCGGCCAAGCCCGCCACCGAGGCCCACACCACGGCCGAGCTCCTGGAGAAGATCAGCGGCACCGCGATCGACTCCCCGCTCTGCTTCACCTGCGGCACCAAGATGCGCCCCGCCGGCTCCTGCTACGTCTGCGAGGGCTGCGGCAGCACCTCCGGCTGCAGCTGATAGCTAGCCGCTCGTACGACGGCCCCGACACCGCGAGGTGTCGGGGCCGTTCGTCGTTCGCACTCAAACCGATCGGTCCGCGACCGACTAGCTTCCCGAGGATGCGGCTGCCAAGCTGCGCCGCGTGGACGGGTACGTACGGCATGTCAAGGCGACCGTTCCGCCGAGTCGTACGGCGGAGTTGGCTGCGGTCGACCAATTGGCTGGTCAGTTGTTCAGACACATCGAGGGGACTCGGGACGAGCTGGCCCGCATCCACGTCCACGGGGCCAAGAGCAAGTCGATCCAAGATCACTTCGAGCAACTGCTGTGCCGAGACATCGGGTTCAGAGAAGAAGTAGTGCTGACGCCTCAGACGGGTTTGGTGACCCAAGCGCGTCCGGACTTCTTCTATCGAATCGAGGAGAGCCGGGGGATCGTTGCCGAGGTCGAGAGGGGCGGCACCATCACCAACAACCACGACCTGAAGGACCTCTGGAAGGCGCATGTGGCCCCCGACGCCCATCACCTGTTTCTCATCGTCCCGTGGAACAACTGGCGCGAGGACGGCACTCCGAGAGAGCGTCCTTTTCAGACGGTCGCGCGCCGGCTCGGGGCCTTCTTCGGAGACCCACGTCGGGAGATCGACGTGTTGAGCGCTCACGTCTTCGCATACTGACCCGTCCTGTTCTGGGCGAACGCGGGTCATCCGCGCGCCGGGCGGCTGCTGACGAGCTCCGTCCTTTTGTCCGATCGTGGTGACCGTCCGAGGGGTGAAGGCCGGGTCTGCAGTGCCGGGGCAAGATGTCGCCATGGCCGACGAGCAGCACGGACTGGTGTTCCCGAGCGACGACGAAGGTCGGCGCAGCACGACCGCGGTGGGGCGGGCGGTGGTGGCCGATGCGCTGAGCGCTGCCGACCCGGTGGGTGCCCGGGCGGCCGAGCGGGAGACGGCGTGGCGCGGGGAGTACCTGCAGTACTTCCGGCGGCTCGTCGAGGCCGGGCTCGGGGCACCCGAGGACGCGCTCGGCATCGCGCGGGCGGGGCTCGACTCGCTGCACGACCGGATGCGGGTGCTCGGCGAGGACGGCGAGGTCCCGCTGGGCGAGTGGCCGCGCGGGGATCAGCGCTTCGAGCAGGTCGAGGTGCCTGGAGCCGGAGAGCCGGTCGAGGAGCTCGTGCTGCCCTATCGTGGCGACCGGCTGCGAGGCGACGAGATCCGGCGCCAGGTCGACCGCTGGGTCGAGGCCGGCGTGGTCGAGCCGTCGGTGGTCGACGCGGTCGGCGCGGTGCTCGACAACCCCGACTGGCTCCGGCTCGAGGGGCACACCGTCGCGGTGGTCGGCGCCGCCTCGGAGATGGGTCCGCTGCAGGCGCTGACCCGGTGGGGCGCGCGGGTGGCGGCGGTCGACCTGCCCAAGGCCGGGCTCTGGGACCGCGTCGCGGACACCGCGAGCGCCGGCGCCGGCACGGTGGTGGCGCCGCGGGCAGCCGGCGGCGAGGACGGTACGCCCGGGGCGGACCTGCTCGCCGACGTACCGGCTCTGGCCGAGTGGCTGGCCGAGCAGCCGGGGACCCTGGTGGTCGGCAACTACGTGTACGCCGACGGCGCCACCAACGTCCGCGTCAGCACCGCCGTCGACGAGCTGAGCCGCCGCCTGCTGGGCAGCAGGGACGACGTCGCGCTGGCGTTCCTCGCCACGCCGACGGACGTGTTCGCGGTGCCGCGGGACGCGGTGGAGCAGGCGACCGAGCGGTACGAGACCCGGTCCCGGGCCGCCAAGACGCTCGGCCGACCCCTGCGCGCCGCATCGGGCGGACGGCTGCTGCGCCGCCCGTACGCGCCGGACTCCGACCCCGGCGTCAACGACTCGCTGGTGCCGCAGCAGGGCCCCAACTACGCGCTCGCCAAGCGGCTTCAGCGCTGGCGCGCGACGGTGGCCCGCCACGAGGGCGCGACCGTGTCGATGAACGTCGCGCCGCCGACCCGCACCCGCTCGGTGGTCAAGAACCGCGCCCTCGCCGCGGCGTACGCCGGCGCCCACCGCTTCGGCGTCGAGGTATTCGACCCTTCGACGTCGAACGTGCTGATGGCCGCGCTGCTGGTCCACGACCTGCACACCGGGGGAGGCCCGCGCCACGAGCACCCCTGGCAGGACGAGGCGTACGCCGCGGCGCACGGCGGCCTGTGGCGCACGGCCTACGCGCCGCGCAGCGCACTGGGGCTCGCGGCCGTGCTCGGGATGGGAGCGGCGCGCGGGTGAGCCGCGCCGCCGAGGAGACCAACCGGCGGCTGCTCCGGGCGCGGGACCTCATGGACCGCAGCTACGCCGAGCCGCTCGACGTGCCCACGCTGGCGCGGGTCGCGCACGTGTCGGAGTCCCACTTCATCCGCACTTTCCGCGCCGCCTTCGGGGAGACGCCGCACCGCTACCTCCAGCGCCGCCGGGTCGAGCGGGCGGCCTGGCTGCTGCGGACCACCGACCGGAGCGTGACCGAGATCTGCCTCGACGTCGGGTTCACGAGCCTCGGGACGTTCAGCCGGGTCTTCCGCGACATCATGGGCGAGACCCCGACCCAGCACCGCCGGCGCGGGCCGCTGGGGCCGGTGCCGAGCTGCTTCGCGAGGGCGTGGATGCGCCCGATCGGCTGAGCCGGCCAGCGCCCGACCAGGAGGGCGATTTCGGAGAAGCGCGCGGTCGGCGGCGGGCCCTAGGTTCGGCCGCATGATGAAACGACTGAACATCTCCGGCATCTACGTCCTCGACCAGGACCAGGCGCTCGACTTCTACGTTGGCAAGCTCGGCCTCGAGGTCGACAGCGACGTCGACCTCGGCTTCATGCGCTGGCTGACGATCCGCGTGCCCGGCGACCCGGACCGCAAGATCCTCCTCGAGCGGCCCGGCCCGCCGTCGATGGGCGAGGAGACCGCCGAGCAGGCGCGCGAGATGGTGAGCAAGGGCGCGGCCGGCGGCCACCTGTTCTTCGCCGTCGACGACGCGCACGCGACGTACGCCGAGCTGCAGGCGCGCGGCGTGGACCTCACCGAGGAGCCGACCGAGCAGGCCTACGGCATCGACTTCGGGCTGCGCGACCCCTTCGGCAACCACGTCCGGATCGCCCAGCTCAAGGAGGGCTGAGCCGAGGGCGTGGCGGCGGGCGACCTCACCCGCCGAGCAGGAAGCCGGTGAGGAACCCGGCGGCGCTGCCGAGGGCGACGAGCGGGCCGCCCTTGCCGAACGCCTCGGGCGCGAGCGTCGCGACGACCGAGGCCAGGACGGCGCCTGCGGCGAACGCGAGCGGGTAGGCGAGCGCCTCCGGCGAGGCACCGGCGAACACGAGCCGGCCCAGCACCACCGCGGCGGCGAGCAGGACGGTAGCGCCGGCCCACAGCGCCACGACCGAACGCGCGCTGCGGCCGCGGTCCTGCATCGTCCGGGCACCGGCCAGCGCCTCGGGGAAGTTGCTGACGAAGACGGCGACGAGCAGGGCGACGCTGCCGGAGCCGCTGAGCGAGACACCGAGCGCGGCGTTCTCCGGGATGCCGTCGAGGGTGACCCCGGCGAGCAGCGCCCAGCCGGCGACGGTGCCGCTGACGTACCGGTCGAGGAAGTAGTCGGCCGTGGTGAAGACCAGCGCCCCCGCCGCGAAGAGCAGCCCCGCACGCACCGGTCCGCCGTCGCGGTAGCTGGGCTCGAAGAGCTCGAAGGCCACGGACGCGATCAGCGCGCCCGCGGCGAAGGCGAGCGCAGCGGCGAGCAGGGGCTGGGGGACCCGCCAGCGGACGCCCACCAGGGCGCCGGCGGTGAGCGGCAGGGAGGCGCCGACGGCGTAGACGAGGAGGAGCAGCACGAGCGGTCGGTACCCGGGGCCGGTGCGCCTGCCCGGTCGACCGTCAGGCGTCCCGCACGTCCTCGGCCACGTCCTTGTCCCGGGCCGCACGGACGCAGGCGGCGACCAGGCGGGGGAGGTCCTGGGCGGGAACCAGGTCGGCGAGCCCGTCGGGCGAGGTGGGGAGCCCCAGGCGGTCGGCGCCCCGGGCGGCCAGGTCGTCGACGTACGGCGCGACATCGGGCCACACGCCCTGCACCTCGCGCAGGAAGATCGCCGCGCCGGCGGGGCCGATGCCCTTGAACTCCTGCAGCGCCTGCTCGATCGCAGCCGCGTCGTCGCACTTCTCGTGGAGCTTGCGCAGGTCCCCGGACCAGTCGTCGAGGACCTTGTCGGCGAGCTCGCCGAGCTGGGTGGAGGTCCGCTCGTCGTAGCGCCGGTAGCCGCTGCGGCCGAAGGCGGCGATGAGGGTACGACGCGGGGTGTCCCGGGTGCGGTCGGGTGTGGTGCAGCCGGCGTCGAGCAGCTCGCGGGCGGCGGCCACCGCGATGTCGGAGCTGATCCGCGCCGACAGCAGCAGGCTCAGCACCAGCAGCTGCCACAACGCCGCCGGCTTGTCGTCGAGGCTGATGCCGGCGTCCTCGGCGTACGTCGTGCCGTGCCGCTCGAGGAGAGCGGCGACGGTGTCGTGGTCGCGGTCGTGTCCGCGGTGAGAGCCGGCCATGCAGCGGCGGTACCCCGTCGCGGCCCGGACGCTCAGCCCGTCGCGATCACTCGATGGGGGCGGTCGGCGCGGGCGCCGACGGCACGGTCGACGGCGTGGGCGCCGGCGCCAGCGGGGTGGGCTCGACCGACGGCTCCTCGCTCGGCTCCTGGGTGGGCGCCTCCTCCGACGGCTCGCCGGTGGGCGCGGTGCCGTCGTCCGGCTCCGCCCCGTCGGAGGGGTCGCCCTGCTGGGGCGACTGGCCGGGGTCCCGGTCGCCGTCGCGGTCGCCGCCGTCCTGCTCGGAGGACGACCCGCCACCGGTGATCCGGGTGATGGAGGTGCCGCCGTCCTTGTCGGACCCGCCGGTGTAGGAGGACACGGTGCGGCCGGTGAGCGCCTCGAACGCGCTGATGACCACGACGACGACGAGGAAGAGCCCGGCGGCGGCGATGGCGATCCGCTTCCACGGCAGCCACGCCAGCCGCTCGCGCCACGGGACGGGCTCGGCCGCGTCGGGCACCTCGCCCTGGTCGAGCATGTCGGCGGCCTCGGCCAGCTGCTGCTCGGCGCGCGGCAGCCGGGAGGCGTCGTCGCGGCGGCTCGCGCGGCGTACCTCCGACTGCGCGGCGCCGACCTTGCTCAGGGCCTGTTCCTGGACTGCGGCGAGCTTCGCGCGGGAGCGGGCCAGCCCCTGGCTGTAGATCGCCGTGCCGACGGTCGCCGCGACGCTGCCCAGCGCGGCGCCCAGGAGCGTGCCGGCCGCGCCGAGGGTCGAGAGCAGCACCGCCGTCGTGATCGCAGCGAGCGCTCCGGCGATGGTCTTGAGCCAGTCGATGTCGAGCGCGGGTTCGGAGCGGGTGGTGTCGTCGTCAGCCATCTCCTTCGACGGTACCGACGACTCCGCGCCTCTCCGAACCGGCGACGGGTGAGGGACGTCACGGGCGCGGCGACTAGGTGAGAGCGGTCTTGGGTGTGACCGTGGACGGCGCTGCCGCCGGTCCAGACCGGGGCGGCGACCCATGCACCGACCTGGACCGCGCCGAGGCCCGTCACGTCGCCAGGTCTCACCGACACAGGAAGCAGAGACGGGCGCGGGAGACCCGAGCAGGACGCCCACCCCCTGGTGCACCACGCAGGGGAGCGGGCTTGGGGTGAAGCCGAGCAGCGCTCGGCCGGGCACGGCGCCCGAATCCGACAGGACCACTTCCGCAGGCGATCGCCGAGGAACGACCGTGAACCACGCCTTCACCGGCGCGCTGCTGCGCGCCCGTCTGCTGTTCGTCGCCCTGACCGCCGCGCTCACCCTGAGCCTCGCGGTCGGCGTCAGCCCCCTCTCACCCACCGCCAGCGCCGCCCCCGCCTCCAGCACGAGCGCGAGCACCGGCGACAAGGTCGACCAGCAGCCGACCGCACGGAAGAAGACCCGCAAGCACCGCCTCACCCGCGGCCAGAAGGTCCTGCGCGCCGTCCGCCGCCAGAACGGCGACGCCTACGCGTACGGCGCCGCCGGGCCGAACCGCTTCGACTGCTCGGGCCTGACCCAGTTCGTCTACCGCGTCGCCGCCGGCGAGCGGCTCCCGCACAACTCCGGCGCCCAGGTCGGCCGCACCCGCCGGATCAGCCGCGCCGCCGCCCGTCCCGGCGACCTGGTGTTCTTCCACGACGGTGGCGGTGTCTACCACGTCGCGGTGTACGCGGGCGGCAACCGCATCTGGCACGCCCCCGGCACGGGCAAGCACGTCACCCGCGCGCAGATCTGGACCCGCAGCCACTTCTTCGGCCGGGTCCGCTGACCCCCGGCTGACCTCCCGGTCGGCGTACCGGTCACCGGGACGCCGCGGCGTACCCCTCCCCTCGGGCCTCGGATGATCCGAGGCCCGAGGTGCGTCGTACGGCAGGAGGACACATGGGTGCGGATCGACCGCTGCAGGGCAGGGTGGCGCTGGTGACCGGCGCCGGCCAGGGGGTCGGGCAGGGCATCGCGCTCGCGCTGGCGTCCGAGGGCGTCTCGGTCGCGGTCCTCGGCCGGACCCCCGAGAAGCTCGAGGAGACCTGCCGGCTCGTGCGCGACCGCGGCGTCGAGGCCGAGCCGTTCGCCTGCGACGTGGGGGACCACGAGCGGCTGCCGGAGGTCGTCGACGCCGTCGCCGCCCGGTTCGGGCGGCTCGACGTGCTGGTCAACAACGCCTACGCCGGCGCGCAGGGCAGGACGCTGCTGGAGTTGAGCGACCGCGCCTTCCGCAAGGGCTTCGAGACCGGCCCGTTCGCGGCGTTCGCGTTGATGCGGGCCGCCCACCCGCACCTGAAGGCGACCGGCGACGGCTCGATCGTCAACCTGGTCACCTCCGCGATGGTGCGCTGGGACCCCACGACGTACGGCGCGTACGCCGCGGCGAAGCAGGCCCTGCGGTCGCTGACCCGCACCGCCGCCGTCGAGTGGGCGCCCGACGGGATCCGGGTGAACTCCATCGCCCCGCACGCCCTCTCGCCCGGCCTGCAATGGTGGACCGAGAACAACCCGGAGGAGGCCCAGGAGTTCATCGCCACGATCCCGATGCGCCGCATCGGCGATCCCGAGCAGGACATCGGTCGCGCGGTCGTCGCCCTCGTCGGGCCCGACCTGCGCTACCTCACCGGCGCCACCGTGCCGCTCGACGGCGGGCAGGCGTTCTTCGGATGACCACCAGGACGGACCGGATGCAGCAGATGGACATGAGCACGCTGAGCGACACCGCAGCGATCGAGCGGCTGAAGTACCGCTACCTGCGGTGCCTGGACACCAAGAGCTGGGACGGGTTCGCCGCCTGCTTCGCCGAGGACGCGACCGCCGACTACAACGGGCTGGTCTTCGACGACCCCGACTCGATCGTGGACTACATGCGCACCAACATGGGCGAGGGCGTGCTGACCCTGCACCAGGCCCACCACCCCGAGATCGACCTCGACCCCGAGGACCCCGACCGGGCCACCGGCACCTGGTACCTCCAGGACAAGGTCATCGTCGACGCCTACCGCTTCGCCCTCGAGGGCGGCGCGTTCTACACCGACACCTACGTGCGCACCGCCGACGGCTGGCGGATCCGGCACACCGGCTACCGCCGTACCTTCGAGCTCAAGCAGAACCTCGACGACCCCGCCGGCATCCGGGTCTACGGGCCCGGCAGGCCTCCCGGGCGCTGACCGGTCGGAGGTCGTTTTTGTCCGTGACCATCTCCGCGGGCGGCGACAGCACGCTGGTCCAGACCGGCGCGAACCCGCTGTAACACCTCGGACGCCAGGCGACAGGTGGAGGGTGAACAACCTTCCGGAACGTCGCCCGGCCCCGGTCCCCTGCGGGGGCTGGTCGACGGACCACCACGGAGGTCGGCCCGTCCTCGGTCCCCTGGGAGGACGTGCCGGTCCCCGACACGGAACGACGTCGGCCCGCCCTCGGTCCCCCCGGAGGGCGGGTCGACGTGTGTCCGGCCCCGGTGCCTTCTCCACAGGTCCCTGCGCCCGGTCGCCCGGTTGTCGGCGACGCCCGGCATGATCGACGCCTACGAAGCGTTGAGCAACGGTGATGCACACCGACGCCGACCGAGCGACCACCACCAGGCAGGAGGGCCCCGTGACGAGCTCACCCCTGCCCGACCTGGACGAGGAGATGGTCGGCCGCTCCTTCGACGCGGCGACGCTGGCGCGGGCGCAGTCCTACGTCGCGCAGGGCCGCGTCGAGGACGTCGTGGTGCGCTCCGACGACAGCGACGAGGTCGTGCTCTCGGCGGTCGTGCAGGGCACGGAGCCGCAGCCCTACGAGGTGGAGCTGTGCGCTGTCCGCGGAGCCGACCGGTGGGAGCTCTACAGCGACTGCACCTGCCCGGTCGGGGTCCGCTGCAAGCACGGCGCCGCGCTCGCGCTCGTCGTGAGCCGCCAGCGCGACGGCGGTGCGGCCGGGCCCGACGACGGGCCGGCGTGGAGCGATCGGCTCGAGCGCGTGCTCAGCGAGCTCGACGGCGGCACGACCGGTGGCACGACCCAGCCCCTCGGCCTGGAGGTCTCCCTCGAGCGGCCGGGGGAGGGTGGATCGGCCCACCGCAGGGCGCCGTCGTGGCAGGTGCAGGCCCGCCGGCCCTCGCTGCGGCTGCGGCCGCTGGGCAAGGGGGCCCGGGGGACATGGGTACGCCGCGGCGTCGGCTGGGACGACCTGACCAAGGTCTCCTACACGCGCACCTACGACCCCGACCAGCTCGCCCCGCTGCTCGAGCTCGCGGCCGCCCGCCGCTCGCCGCACTTCTACGGCTCGGGCGAGTCCCCGCTCGACGACTTCGGGCCGGGGCTCTGGGCGATGCTCGAGCGCGCCGTCGCCACCGGCGTCCAGCTCGTCGGCGGGGACGAGATCGGCTCGGTGACCCTGCTCGGGCGGCCGCTGTCACTCACGGCGGAGCTGCGTTCCGAGGGCGCTGCGGGTGACGACTCCTCGCCGGCCGAGCTGACCGTCGGCGTCTGGCACGCCGACCGCTGGTGGAGCAAGGACGAGCTCCTCGTCGTCGGGCGCCGCGGGCACGGCATCGGGCTGCTCGACGAGAAGACCGGCGACCTCGTGCTCGCCCCGCTCGACCGGTTGGTCCCCGAGGCCGTCCGGCGACTGCTGGAGACGCCTGACCCGCTGCGGATCCCCGCGACCCAGGGCTCGGTCTTCGTCGAGACCCACCTCCCGCGGCTGCGCCGGCACCTGCCGGTCGCCTCGACCGACGGCTCGGTGCCGCTGCCCCAGGAGGAGCCGCCCGCGCTGGTGCTCACCATCGCCTGGAAGGGGCCCGGCACCGCGGAGGTCTCCTGGGACTGGCGCTACCGCACCGGCGAGGAGGAACGGCGGGTCGCGCTGGACCCGTCCGCGTCCGCCGCCGTCCGCCGTCCCGAGCTGGAGCGTGCCCACCTGGCCCGCCTGGAGCTCGGCGGGACCGCCGACGAGCTGCTGCGGGCCGAGGACGGCACGCTGCTCGGCCGTCACGAGGTGCGCGGCAGCCGGCTGCTCACCCTCGTCGGCGAGGTGCTTCCCCGCCTGCGGGAGGACCCGCTCGTCGAGGTGGAGGACGTCGGCGTCCAGCCCGTCCACCGCGCCGCCGAGGCGGAGCCGGAGATCCGCTTCGAGCTCGACGAGAAGGGCGCCGGCGAGGGACGGGTCGACTGGCTCAGCCTGCGGGTCGTCATCGACGTCGACGGCGAGGAGGTCCCGCTCTCCTACCTGATCGAGGCGCTCACCGACACGCTGCGCCACGACGAGGACCTGGTGTTCCTCCCCAGCGGCCGGCACCTGCCCGCCGCGCACCCCGCGCTCACCCGGCTCGCGGAGGCCGTCCGCGCCGCCGAGGAGCTGGCCGAGCGCCAGGACCGCGACCGGATCGAGGTCGGCGCGGGCGACCTCGGCCTGTGGGGCGAGCTCGCGGAGATCGGCGTCGTCGACCGGCAGGCGGCCCAGTGGGTGGAGGCCGCCCAGGCGCTGCGCGGCCTGACCACCCTGCCCCAGGTGGACCCGCCGGGGATGGCGAGCACGCTGCGGGAGTACCAGCTCGAGGGGTTCCGCTGGCTGGCCTTCCTCCACGACGCCGGCCTCGGCGGGATCCTCGCCGACGACATGGGCCTGGGCAAGACGCTGCAGACCCTCGCCCTGATCAGCCACGCCCGGTCCCGCGGGGCCGGCCCCTTCCTCGTCGTCGCCCCCACCAGCGTCGTCCCCGGCTGGGTGCGCGAGGCGGCCACGCACACGCCCGGGCTCGACGTCCGGGCGGTCACCTCGGGGCGGCGGCGCCGCGGGACGAGCCTCGCCGAGACGGTCGCCGGCGCGGACGTCGTCGTCACGACGTACACGCTGCTGCGCCTGGAGTCGGCCGAGTACGCCGCGCTCCCGTGGGGCGGCATGGTCCTCGACGAGGCGCAGCAGGTCAAGAACCACCAGGGCAAGACCTACCAGGCGGTCCGGCTCGTCGACGCGCCGTTCCGGCTGGCCCTGACCGGCACCCCGTTCGAGAACCGGCTGATGGAGCTGTGGTCCCTGCTCTCCATCGTCGCGCCCGGCCTCTACCCGTGGCCGCGCAAGTTCGCCGAGCTGGTCGCGAACCCGGTGGAGAAGCAGGGCGACGAGGGCGCGCTGCGCCGCTTCCGCACCCGCATCCGCCCCTTCCTGCTGCGCCGCACCAAGGAGCTGGTGGCGGCCGACCTGCCGCCCAAGCAGGAGCAGGTGCTCGACGTCGCCCTGGGCGCCAAGCACCGCAAGGTGTACGACGCGCACCTGCAGCGCGAGCGGCAGCACATCCTGGGCCTGATCGCCGAGGACTTCGCGGCCAACCGGGTGGCGATCTTCAGCTCGCTCACCAAGCTGCGCCAGCTGAGCCTCGACCCGGCGCTGGTCGACCCCGAGCTGGACGCGGTCGGCTCGGCCAAGATCGACCTGCTCGTCGACCACCTGCGCGAGCTCGCCGACGAGGGCCACCGGGCGCTGGTCTTCAGCCAGTTCACGAGCTTCCTGGCCCGGGTGCGCAGCCGCCTGGACGCGGAGGGCCTCGGCCACGTCTACCTCGACGGCCGGACCCGCGACCGCGACGCGGTGATCGAGGAGTTCCGGCAGGGCAGCGCGCCGGCGTTCCTCATCAGCCTCAAGGCCGGCGGTGTCGGGCTCACGCTCACCGAGGCGACGTACGTCTTCGTCCTCGACCCGTGGTGGAACCCCGCCACCGAGGCGCAGGCCGTCGACCGGGCCCACCGGATCGGCCAGCACCAGCCGGTGACGGTCTACCGGCTGGTCGCCAGCGACACCATCGAGGAGAAGGTGATGGAGCTGAAGTCGCGCAAGGCCGCGCTGTTCGCGCAGGTCGTGGACGGCGACGGCGCCATGTCCGGGGCGGTCACCGCCGAGGACGTCCGGGCCCTGCTCGGCGACTGAGCCCCGGACCGGCGGGCCGGCGGTCGCGGGTCAGCGGTCGACGACCTCGCGCCGGTCGTCGGGCAGCCGGCGGGTGCGGCCGGTGCGGTCCAGGTGCTCGAGCAGGGGCAGCACCACCCGGCGCGACGTGCCCAGCCGCTGTCGTGCCTCGCTGGTGGTGAACGGCTGGGGCAGCTCGCGCAGCCGCTCGACGGCGGCGGCGTCGGCGCCGGGGAGCAGCACGACGTTCGGGGCGAGCCGGAGCAGGCGGCCGGCCTTCGCCGCGGCGGCGGTACGCCGCGCGTCGAGGCCGAGCGCGGCCAGCCGGTCGGCGGGCGGTGCGGCGAAGGGGTCCTCGGCGAGGTCGGCGGCGAGGTCGGCGAGCGCCCGCTCCAGCTCGGCCGGCAGGCCGGGAGCGGCGGCACCGGTGACCACCCGCCCGCCGGCCACCAGCGGTGCGACCGCCGCGACCACGGCGGCGGGGACCCCGAGCCGCTCGGCGACGGCGGGCACCGGGACGCCCCGGTCGAGCGGGTGGGCGGCGTCGTGGCGGCGCACCAGCTCGACCACCTCGCGGGCGAGCGCCGCCGCGCGCGCCGCCGAGACCAGGGTGCCGTCGGCCTCGACCGCGCCGGCGGGCAGGGGAGCGGTGGGGACGCCCAGGCGGTCCAGCAGCCCGACGGCCACGAGCCCGCGCCGCTCCAGCTCGCCGGCCAGGTCGGGTGCGGGGGCGACCTCGCCCAGCACGCGGGCCCGGGCGGCCGCGGCGCCGCGGCGGTCCAGCGGCGGCGGCTCGGGATCCAGCACCCGCACGCCCCAGACCCGGCGCGAGCCCGGGTCGCGGAGCAGCGCCCGGTCACCGACCCGGAACGGCACCGCGCGTGGCAGCGAGAGCCGCACGAGCGCGCCGTCGTCCCCGGCCAGGGGACGGGCCCGCACCGCGAACGACGCGGCGCCCACGTGCAGCACCGGCCGCTCCGGCATCCGTCCCTCGCCCGCGACCCGGACGTCGACGACCGTCGAGGGGTGGAAGGCACCGGGGGTCACCAGCACGCTGTCGCGGTCGATGCGGTCCAGGCCGTCCCCGCTGAGGTTGAGCGCCACGCGCGCCACGCCCGCGGCCGCGTCGACCCCGGCGCCGAGGGACTGGACGCCCCGCACGCGGACCGGCCCGCTCGGCCCGTCGGGCCACAGGTCGAGCACGTCGCCGCGACGCACCGTCCCCGCCGGCAGGGTGCCGGTCACCACCGTCCCGGCACCGGTGATGGTGAAGCGCCGGTCGACCCACAGCCGCACGTCGGCGGCCGGGTCGGGAGCCGGGAGCGCCCGCACGAGCGTGGCGAGGTGCCCCCGCAGCTCGTCGAGCCCGGCGCCGGTGCGCGCGCTGACCGCCACCACGGGTGCGCCGGCGAGCGTCGTGCGGTCGACCTCCGCGCGGGCACGCTCGACCATCGGTGCGGGGTCGGCCAGGTCGGCGCGCGTCACGGCGACGACGCCGTGCGCGACGCCCAGGGCGTCGAGGGCGGCGAGGTGCTCGGCGGCCTGCGGCATCCACGGGTCGTCGGCCGCGACGACCAGGAGCGCTGCGGGGACCGGGCCGATGCCGGCCAGCATGGTGGTGACGAACCGTTCGTGGCCCGGGACGTCGACGAACGCGACGTCCTCCCCGCCGAGGTCGGTCCAGGCGTAGCCGAGCTGGATGGACAGCCCGCGCGAGCGCTCCTCGGCGAGCCGGTCGGGCTCCATCCCGGTCAGGGCGTGGACGAGGGTGGACTTGCCGTGGTCGACGTGACCGGCCGTGGCGACGACGTGCACGCCGTCAGCCCGCCACGCGGCGTACGGCGGCGGCGAGCTGCTCGTCGTCGGCCGGGTCGACCGCGACGAGGTCGAGCAGGAGCCGGCCGCGCTCGACGCGCCCCACGACCGGCAGGGTGGCGTCGCGCCGCAGCGGCTCGGCCAGCGCGGCGGGCAGCGCGACGGCGGCCGAGGGCAGCTCGACCCCGGGCGCTCCGCCGCCGCCGACGGCGGCCGTCGAGTCCACCGCCTCCGCGCGGCCGCCGGGCACCTCGCCGATCGCGGCGGCCAGCGCCGCCGCACGCGCACGCAGGGCGGCCGGGTCGGAGGCCAGCGCGGCAGCGACCGGCGGGACCGGTCCCGTCAGCGTCGCCTCGAGCGCCGCCAGGGTCAGCTTGTCGACCCGCAGGGCCCGCGCGAACGGGTGCCGCCGCAGCGACTCCACCAAGTCCGCCCGCCCCAGCAGCAGCCCGGCCTGCGGACCGCCGAGCAGCTTGTCGCCGGAGGCGGTGACCAGGTCCGCGCCCTCCCGCAGCGCGGTGGCCGCGCTGGGCTCGTCCGGCAGCCGCGGGTGCGGCGCGAGCAGCCCCGAGCCGATGTCCACGACCACCGGCACGTGCAGGGTCGCCAGCTCCCGGACGCCCACGGAGGAGGTGAAGCCGGTGACGAGGAAGTTCGACGGGTGCACCTTGAGCACGAAGGCCACGTCGTCGTCGACCGCCGCCTCGTAGTCGGCCAGCCGCACCCGGTTGGTCGTCCCGACCTCCCGCAGCCGGGCGCCGACCGACTCCAGCAGCTCGGGGATCCGGAACCCGTCGCCGATCTCGACCAGCTCGCCGCGGGCGATGACGACGTCGCGGTCCATCGCCAGCGCGCACGTCACCAGGGCCAGCGCGGCGGCGCCGTTGTTGACCACGTGCACGCCGCCCGCGTCCGGCACCGCCGCGGCGAGCGCCGCCGTCGCGGAGCGACCGCGCCGTCCACGCCGCCCCGTGGCGAGGTCCAGCTCGACGTCGGTGGCGCCCGCGGCGACGGCCAGCGCGGCCACGGCCGCGCCGGAGAGCGGCGCCCGGCCGAGGTTGGTGTGCACCACGACGCCGGTGGCGTTGAGGACGCGCCGCAGGGCGGTGGCGTGCGCCGGCAGCGCCGCGTGCGCGGCGGCCGCGACGTCCTCGGGCGTGACCTCGCCGGCGCGGCACCGCTCCAGGGCCCCGGCGACGACCCGCTTGACGATCGTGTCGCCCAGCCGCTCCCGCGCCTCGGCGAGCAGCGGGTCGGCCAGGACGACGTCGGTGCGCGGCGTACGTCGTCGCGGGTCCTCGCTGTGCACCTGCTCAGCATGCCCGAGCGGCCCGAACACCCGACCGGGTGAGGCCGTGCCCGGCCCCGGCCGTCGCCCGCCTCCCCAAGTCGGGGGAACTTCTGGTGCCGACCGCCGGGACGACCGGTGCGGGAGGCGCAGGCTGACGACCTCCCCTGAACCGAAGGCAGGTCCTCGTGAACAGACGAATCCTCGCCGTCGCAGCCGCACTCGCCCTGTCGTGCGGCCTCCTCGGCACCTCGAACCTCGCGACAGCAGACGTCCCCGGCGGCACGGTCGTGCGCACCACGCCCGCCGGCGCGACCCCCCACGTGCTCGACGGCAAGGTCCTCGCCGTCGTCCGCGTCGGCTCCCACATCGTCCTCGGCGGCAGCTTCACCCGCGTCCGCAACGAGGGCACCAGCGTCGAGGTCGTCCGCAACGGCCTGGTCGCCCTCGACGCCTACACCGGCAAGGTCAGCACGACGTTCAACCCCAACCCGGGGACGAGCGTCACCTCGCTGCTGCCGGCCCCCGACGGCCAGAGCGTGTACGTCGGCGGCGGGTTCTCCACGATCGGCGGTGTCAGCCGCTCGCGGGTCGCCCAGGTCCGCGTGTCCGACGGGGCGGTCGTGTCGACCTTCAACGCGGGCACGATCAACGGCAACGTCCGCGACCTCGCGCTGCGCGGCGGGCGGCTCTGGGTCGCGGGTGCCTTCACCCACGTGGCGGGCCGGTCCCAGCCGGCGCTGGCGACCCTCGACCCCACGACCGGCGCGTTCTCGCCGTACATGGGGCTGCGCATCGCCGGCACCCACCGCGGCACCGGCGTGACCCAGGTGCTGAAGATGGACACGACGCCCGACGGCTCGCGGCTCGTCGCGATCGGGAACTTCGACACCCTCCAGGGCGTCCAGAACCACCAGCTGCTGGTGCTCGACACGTCGGGCACGAGCGCCCAGCCCGCTCCGTTCCGCACCGGGTTCTACCTGACGCCGTGCTCGTCGGCCTTCGACAGCTACATGCGCGACGTCAGCATCTCCGACGACGGCTCCTTCTTCGTCGTCTCGACCACCGGGGCGTACGGCGGGTCGACCGCGGCGTGCGACACCACCGCCCGGTTCGAGACCTTCACGGCGTCGACCGACGTGAAGCCGTCGTGGATCAACCACACCGGCGGCGACACGACGTACGGCGTCGAGGTCACCCCTGCCGCGGTGTACGTCGGCGGGCACCAGCGCTGGCAGAACAACCCGTTCGCCGCCGACCGTGCCGGCCCCGGGGCGGTCGCCCGGGAGGGCATCGCCGCGCTCGACCCGGTCAACGGCCTGCCGCTGAGCTGGAACCCGGGGCGGGACAAGGGCGTCGGCGTCTTCGACTTCACCTTCGACGACCGCGGGCTCTGGGTCGCCTCCGACACCACCCGCCTCGCCGGCCAGCTCAAGAGCCGGATCGCCCTGCTGCTCAAGGACGGCGCCACGCGGCCCGACATCCGCACGCCGCTCCTGCCGAACGACGTCTACACCGGTGGGTCGCTCGCGGCGCCCCTCGGCCTCCTCAAGCGCCGGTACGACGGCGCCACGGCCGGGGCCGTGCAGGACCCGCCCGACGGCGGCATCGACTGGTCGGCGGTCCGCGGGGCCTTCATGGTCAACGGGGCGCTCTACCTCGGCCACGCCGACGGGTCCTTCACCCGCCGTGCGTTCACAGGCACGACGTACGGCAGCGCCCAGGTGGTCGACACCTCCGACCGGATCGTCGCGCTGGCGGCCTGGCACGACGAGGTCCGGACGATGACCGGGATGTTCCTCGACGACAACCGCGTCTACTTCACCCTCGCCGGCGACCCCCGCCTCCACTACCGCTACTTCACCCCGGAGAGCGGCGTCGTCGGGGCGCAGCGGTACGTCGCCAGCACCGGCGTGGCCGGCGTCGACCTGACCCAGGCGAGGGGGATGTTCCTCGCCGGCTCCCAGGTGTACGTCGCCACCGCGGCCGGCAACCTCGTGCGGGTCGGTTGGCAGCGCGGCGGTGCCTCGGGCCGGCTCGTCGCGGGGACCGCCCAGACGGTCTCGGGCCCGGCCCGCGGCGACGGCCAGGTGTGGGGCGGTCGGGCGATGTTCCTGTTCCAGAGCACCTCCGGCGGCGGCGCCTGAGGCCTCCGGGAAGCCGAACGCCCGGCCGGGTGACCCGGCCGGGCGTTCGTGCGTCGTGCTGGTGGAGCGTGCCCGGAGGGCGGGGGTCACTTCTTGACGGTGACGGTGACCTTGCCCTTGGCGGACTCGACGCTCGGGTTGCTGCCGTACTTGAGCGTGATCTTGTTCTTGCCGACCGGGAGCTTGGCGAGCTTCAGCGTGGCCTTGCCGTTCTTCACGGTGGCGGTGCCGACCTTCTTGCTGCCCTTGGTCGCGACGACCTTGCCGCCGGTGACCGCGCCGCCGGAGGCGTTGACGGTGACCTTGACGGTCGCCTTCTTGCCCTTCTTGACGGTCACGTTCTTGCCGACGACCTTGGTGTCGGTCTGCTTGAGGAAGGTGATCGAGTCGAGCGTCGCGGGCGTGGCGCCCGAGGCGATCGCGCAGTTCAGCGTGGCGGAGTCGGTCTCGCCCTGCTTCGTGGTCAGGTTGAACTTGGTCGGCAGCACGACGTTCGTGGCGCCCGGCTTCGGGGTGAGGAACGAGCCGTTCTTGCCCGAGCCGTTCCAGGTGGTCGTGCCACCGGTCGTCGTGAACTTGCCGTCCAGCGGGACCGGAGCGGTCGCGGAGCCGACCTTGAAGCCGAAGTCGCGCGACTCCGCGCCGTCGACGCCGGCGGCGGCGAGCAGGCCCGCGGCGTCGGCCGGGACGGTGGCGGTCGCGGTGACGTTGAGCAGGCCGGCCGGGACGGTCGCGCCGGCCCAGTACTGGTCGACCGGCAGGTCGCCGGTCACCGTCAGCGGGAACGTCCCGGTGTAGAGACCGGGGATGCTGCAGGTGTAGTCGCTGGTCACGGTCGCGGCGTTCGCCGAGGTGGCGGTGGCGCCCACGAGGGCGGTGCCGGCGACGGCGACGGAGGTGGCGGCGACGGCGAGGCGACGAGCGGTGCGGTTGAGCTGCATGAAGTGGATCCCTCCCAGGAACATCAGGGGCTACTGCGCAGTAGCGCGTCCTGATCGTAGACGGCCAGCGTGAAGCACGTCACTCGGACCGCCAAAATGCCTGGCGGGCCCACTCCCTCAGGCCTGGGCCAGCAGGGCGCGCGTCTCCTCGGCGCCCGCCTCGGCGCCGTACGCCGGTCGGTCGCGGTCGAAGCGGCGCCCCTCGACCAGCGGACCGGCGTCCACCACGTCGAACCCGAAGCTGTCCACGAGGTCGGCGACCACCTGCTTGGCCTCGGCGTCGTCGCCGGCGATCGGGATGGCGCGCCGGGCCGGGTCGCCGGCGGGACGTGCCGCGTCGACGATGTGCGCGGCCTGGATGGCGTTGAAGGCCTTGACCACCTTCGAGGTGGGCAGGTGCGCGGCGAGCCGCTCGCTCGGCGAGGTCTCCCCGGCATCGATCGCCTCGTCGTGCCCGTCGCGCTCGAAGTAGTAGTTGTTCGTGTCGATCACGACCTTGCCGGCGAGCGGCTCGACCGGGACCTCGCGGTAGGCCTTGAACGGGATCGTGACGACGACCAGGTCGCCCGCCTCCGCCGCCTCCTGCGCCGTCGCCGCCCGCGCCCGGGGTCCCAGCTCGGCGACGAGGTCGCCGAGGGTCTCCGGTCCGCGGGAGTTGCTGAGGACGACGTCGTGCCCCTGCGCGACCGCCTGCCGTGCGATCGCCGAGCCGATGAGTCCGCTGCCGATGAGTCCGATGGTGGTCATGGGAGGGCCAGCGTCGGTGGCGGTGGATCTGTTCCCGGCCGGTGCTGCGTCGGCGGGGGAGGGGGTGCCGGGGAGGGTTGTTGGCGGAGGCGGACGGGAATCGAACCCGCCTGACCGAGATGCTCGGCCACTACGGTTTTGAGGACCGCGCCCGTCACCAGACGAGGAACGCCTCCGGGTCGATCCTAGGCGCAGGCCCCACCGGCCGTCGCGCTGGCGGTCCCGGGGCGGACCCCTCAGGGGAAACCGGCACTTCACAGGGGTTGCATCACCCGAGAAGCGCCGGAATCCCCGGGGGGCCGGGGCCAAGGTGCGCGCCAACCCGGCGTCGTACGACGACCACTACAGCCAGGTCCGCCAGTTCTGGCTGAGCATGACGCCGGTCGAGAAGGAGCACATC